>CAWATS010000028.1:0-17636 GCA_963785005.1 uncultured Actinomycetota bacterium | reverse complement strand
CGCTCAGGCTGACGGCGCCGGCCCGCGAGTGACGGCCCAGGCGTCGTCACTGGTGGGCAGGCGTCGTCACTGGTGGGCGGGTGCCGTCACTGGTGGGCGGGCGCTCCGCTCAGCGGACGACGACGAGCGCTCCGCGCGGGGGACGAGCTCGCCGATCACCGGGTGCCCGGGCACCTCGCCGGCCACCAGCAGCCCGCCGGAGGTCTGCGCGTCGGCGAGCAGCAGCGCCTCGTCCTCGGCGACGCGCCGCAGGTCGGCGTGCGGCCGCACCCAGTCGAGGTTGCGCCGGGTGCCGCCGGAGACGAAGCCGTCGGCCAGCGCCTCGCGGGCGCCGTCCAGGTACGGGCACCGCGGCGGCGTCCACGACCGCGGTGACCCCGCTGGCCCGCGCCAGCTTGTAGCAGGTGGCCGAGCAGGCCGAAGCCGGTGACGTCGGTGGCCGCCCGGACGCCCGGCGGCGAGCGCGGCCGCCGGCGTCGCGGTTGAGCGCGGTCATCGACGTCGACCGCCTCCGCGAACACCTCGCCGGTCGCCTTGTGCCGGCTGTTCAGCACCCCGACGCCGAGCGGCTTGGTCAGGGTCAGCGGCATGCCCGGCGACCGCCGGCGTCGTTGCGCAGCAGCCGGTCCGAGGTCGACGATCCCGGTGACCGCCATGCCGTACTTCGGCTCGGGGTCGTCGACGCTGTGCCCGCCGGCCGACGTGGCAGCCGGCCTCCGCGCGACGTCGAGCCCGCCGCGCAGCACCTCGGCGGCGAGCTCGCACGGGCAGCACGTCCCGCGGCCAGCCGAGCAGGTTGACCGCGACGACCGGGCGTGCCGCCCATCGCGTAGACGTCGGACAGCGCGTTGGCCGCGGCGATCCGGCCCCAGTCGTACGGCGTCGTCGACCACCGGGGTGAAGAAGTCGGCGGTGGCGACGACGCGCGCGCTCGCCGGCGATGCGCACCACCGCCGCGTCGTCGCCGTCGTCCAGCCCGACGAGCAGCTCGCCGGCCGGTCCGGCGGGCCGCCGCCGACCAGCCCGGCCACCACCTCCTCCAGCTCGCCCGGCGGAATCTTGCAGGCACAGCCGCCGCCGTGCGCGTACTGGGTGAGCCGGTACGTGCTGCGTCTGGTCACCCGCGCACTGTCGCCCGCGGAGGCGTTAGGGTGGCTGGTGGCCCCCGCGGTCTTCAACACCGGTGTGGCCCGCTCGCGGGTCAGGGCGGGTTCATTCCCCTCCGCCTCCGCCACCCCTTCCGCCGAGTCGCGATCGGCGGAAGGGTGCCACCGCAGCGGACGCGGGGTCAGTGGATGAGGCGCAGGTTCACCGGGTAGCGGTACGCCTCGCCGCGGCTGGCCGCGATCCCGGCGAGGATCGCCAGGATCAGCTCGCCACCCCGACCACGAAGAGCAGCACCAGCCCGATCACCACGAGGATCAGGATCGCCGAGACGATGTACGCGAGGATCACGGCTATCTGGAAGTTCAGCGCCTCGACCGCCTGGTCCCGGACGAAGCCGCTGCTGTTGCCCTTCGCCAGCAGTACCACGAGCGGCGGGATGAACGAGAAGAAGATGCCGAGGACATGCGCCAGCACGGCCCAGGTGGTGTCCTCCGGGCCGGTGCGCCACGGCACCGAGCCGGTGTAGCCGGCCGGCGGCTGCGGCGCGTACCCCCCGGGCGGTCCGTACGCACCCTGCGGCCCGTAGACACCCTGCGGCCCGTACGGGTCCTGCGGCCCGTACGCGGGGGGGCGGCGGGTACGGACCCGGGGCCACGTCGGGAGCCGGAGGCGGCGGATAGCCGCCGGGCGGTGGCTCCGGCGTGGTCTCCCGGGCCGGGGCGGCTCCGCCGGGGCGGCGGCGCCGGCGGGAAGCTGCTGCTGTCCTCGTACGACCCGGAAGAGGTCGGGTCGTCGCCGGCGTCGCGGCCGGCGGTCGGGTCCTCTCGCGGCTCTGTCATGGCTGCAGGGTAGGGGACTTCGGGCGCGCGGTAGCGTGCGACGCGTGCGCGACCTGTCCGAGTTCAGCACTTTTCCCTTCGAGCTGCCGGTGACGGTGCGACCGGTGGACCCGCCGGTGCCGCTGGAGCCGGACCGCGACGGCGAGCACGGGGTGGACTGCTGGCTGTGCCGGACGCCGGACGACCTCTTCCTGTGGACGGACGAGCGGTGGCGGCTGAGCCTGCACTCGCCGAGCCCGGTCCGGGGGGTGATGCTCTGCAGCCGCGGGTGACGCCCAGTCCTTCGCGGAGCTGCCGCCGGTCGAGGCGGCCGAGCTCGGGCCGATGGTCGGCGGGTGCAGGCGGCGGTCGAGGCGCTCGGCGGGATCGGCCGGGTGCACGTGGAGTACCGGGGTGACGGTGCCGCGCACCTGCACGTCCGGCCTTCCCCCGGCGGTACGGGCAGCTGCAGTTCCGCGGCACCTTCTTCGGCGTCTGGAGCGTGCTGCTGCCGGACCTGCCGGACGACGAGGTCCGGCACGCCGGCGAGCAGGTCGCCGACACCCTCTCCGCGGGCCCCGACGGACGGACCGACCGCGGCTGAGTCCACAGTGGATGTCCACTGCGGACGGGACGGCGTTGCGCCGTCCGCGGAATCGCCGGCCCGTACCACCAGCCGCGGCTCGATTGGGGCGAGTCGGCCTCGGGCTGAGGCGCAGCGTCGAGGCTGTGCCCCCCACATCCCCGCTGTCGGGAGGCAGGCATGCACCGTCGCGTCCTGTTCGCCGTTCTCACCGCGTGCCCGGCCGGGGCGATGACCCTGGCCGGCGCGTCCACCGCCGCGGCCGCCGGCGCGCGACCGGCTGCCGATCAAGACCGGCCCGGGCGACGCCGTCCGCCAGCCGGCCCCGGTCAGCCCGCGGATCGTCGGCGGCGGGCCGGTGGCCGACGGGCTGAACCGGTTCCAGGCCGCGCTGCTCGCCCAGTCCTTCGGGGACGACGACTTCCAGCGGCAGTACTGCGGGGGGAGCCTGATCACGCCGTTCCAGGTGCTCACCGCGGCGCACTGCGTGGACTTCATCGGCGACGGCGCCGACCAGGTGCCGCTGGAGCGACCTGCGGGTCGTCGTCGGGCGGACCGTGCTGACCAGCACCCAGGGCCAGAAGCGCCGGGTCGCGTCGATCGCCATCCATCCGCGGGTGGAACCCGGAGACCTTCACCCACGACGTCGCGGTGGTCACGCTCGTCTCGCCGGTCACCGGCATCCGGCCGGTCTCCCTGGTCACCCCGGGCACCGACGCGCTCGAGCGGCCCGGCACCTCGGTCACCGTCACCGGCTGGGGCAACACCATCGCGCAGCCGGCCGGCCCCGGTGGCGGCGGCGTCAGCTACCCCGACCGGATGCAGCAGGCGCGGATCCCGATCGCAGCCGGCGCGGAGTGCGGACGGCGTACGCGACCGCCGACGCGGCGGATCCCCGACCCACCCATGCTGTGCGCCGGTCGCACCAACCTGGACACCTGCCAGGGCGACAGCGGCGGCCCGCTCTTCGTCAAGGCGGTCGGCTCGCCCGGCTACATCCAGGCCGGCATCACCAGCTGGGGCATCGGCTGCGGCGCCACCGGCTTCCCCGGCGTCTACACCCGGCTGAGCAACCGGTCGGTCGGCAACTTCGTCCTCACCGAGACCGGGGGAGTGCCGGTGCCGGCGGCCGCCTGACCGCGCGTCCGCCGGGAGCCCGCCCCCGCCCGGCTGCCTCCCTCGTCACGACGGCGGATGCTCGCTGAGCCAGGTCGCCGCCCGGCGGGCCGACGCGCGGGACAGCCAGGCGTCCTGGACCAGCTCGGCGAGCTCCTGGTGGCTGAGCTCGCCGATGCGGCTGGCCCGGAGCAGCACCGAGAGGTGGCCGTCGAAGTGCGCGGTGCTGAAGAACGGCGACGTCTCGTCCTGGACCAGCGCCTGCTTGTCGGCCTCGGAGCCCACCCAGAAGACGATCACGTCCGAGTAGCGCTCCCCGGTCCGCGGGTCGACCGCGTCCGGCCGGGGGTTGCGGAAGAAGATGAACGACTTGCCGCCCACCTGGTAGACCGGGTTCTCGGCGGAGCCGGGGAAGACCGTGACGTGCGGCATGGCCAGGGCCAGCTCGTGCACGTCCTCGACCCGCGCCTTCCGGCTCCGCCTGCTCGACACGGCGCCAGCGTAGGCGGCGGGTCGAGCGACCGGCGTCGCCGCGGCCGATCTACTCGACCTCGAGCGTCTCGTACGCGACGACGAGCTTCTCGATGAGGACCGAGGTGTCCCCGGCTTTCAGCGCGCCGATCGTCAGGCTCCTCGGCCACGCGTTCATCAGCGTGTAGCTCGTGATCGGCGTGCCCTCGTAGTCGTAGATGACGATCGAGGCGTTCCTCCGGGCGGCTCCGGTCTGGTCGGACCGGGAGTCCTTGATCCACTTCTCGAAGCCCCGGTCGCCGGTGAGCCCGCGGGTGAGCGTCACCTCACCGGGCTTCGGCCGGCCGGGCAGCCTCCGCACCACCAGCTCGCCGTCGGGCGCGGTCTCCTTGAGCTCGATCACGTCCTGCTCGATCGTCAGGCCGGAGACCTCGGCGATCTGCTTGATCTCGATGCCGTCCAGCTCCAGGCCGAAGGAGTGGCCGACCGAGCTGTCGCCCTCGGGCAGCGCCATCAGGGACCTCCTCACACGCGGGGACACGCCCAGCATGTCGCGGGTCCGGCCACCGGACCAGGCCCGCGCGACCCAAGCCGGCTGCCCGTTCGGCAGCCGGGCCGCGGTCAGAGCCGGCTGATCGTGGCGTCGTCGGCGCGGCCGGAGAAGTACTGCTCCAGCACGTCCTGGAACACCTTCTCCTGGGTGCGGCCCGGGCGAAGAGGGTCATCGACGATCGCAGCTTCTGGGCGTCGACCGGACCGAGGACCACGACGGGATCCGTGGCGTCGAGCTCGGTCAGCACCCGAGCGGCCCCCACCAGGCGGGGTCCCAGCACCGGATGGGCCAGGTACGCCCGAGCCTCGGCCAGGCCGGAGATGGCGAAGTGCCGGGCCGTCCCGCTGCGGCCGAGACCGGCGACCTGCGGGAAGACGAACCACATCCAATGGCTCTGCTTCCGCCCGGCCCGAAGCTCGCGCACGGCCTCGTCGTACGCGCCGCCGCTGTCCTGAGCCTGCACGAACCGGCGCAGCTCGAAGGGGTCGCCCATGCGGTAACGATGCCAGGGCGGGCCAGCCGCCGAGCACCTCCGCGGGATCGCGCGACCGGATCCCGTGCGGTCCGCGTCGCCGCCGGAGACTCACCCGGCGGCGGGCGCCGGGATCGCGGCGAAGGCGCGGACCGGGAAGGTGCCGAAGCCGGCGACCCGGGGCGGCGCGGCGGTGAAGCGGGCGCCGGTGGGCGGGAGCCGGTCGAGGCCGGTGAGGTGCTCGACCACCGGGATGCCGGCGCCGAGCAGGATCGAGTGGGCGGGGCGTTCCCGGGTGCGGGTGTCGTCGATGTTCACCGCGTCGATGCCGACCAGCCGGGCGTCGTGGTCGGCCAGCCAGCGGGCGCCGGCCCCGGTGAGGTACGGCGCGTCCCGGGCGTAGTCGGCCGTGCCCCAGGCCGCGTCCCCGCCGGTGTGCAGCAGCACGGCGTGCCCGGCGACCTCCAGCCCGGCGAGGGCGTCGACGTCCACGCGCCCGGGTGCCGGTCGTCCGGACGACGACGGTGGGCAGGTCCACCAGCGACGTCAGCGGGAGGCCGGCGAGGTCGGTGCCGCCGGCGTACCGGTGGTAGGGGCTGTCCAGATAGGTCCCGGTGTTGCCGACCATGCTGATCCGGTCGATGGCGAACTCGGTGCCGGCGGCATAGGTCTCCCGCGACGCCTCCCGGGTCAGGTGCGGGGTGATCTCCGGCCCCGGCAGCCCGGGATACGTGGTCATGCCGGCCGTGATCACATGGCTGAGCTCGACGTACCGCCAGGTGTCCACGACCGGCATTCTGTCCGATCAGCGCATGCTGCGGGCGATCTTGACCAGCTCCTGCGGGTCCAGCGTCGCGGAGAAGATCTGCAGGCTGATCCCGCGCTCGCCGTCGAGCCAGCGCAGCATCGTGTTGTCGCCGTCGTTGTGGAACCGGATCAGCAGGCCCGGGTGGCCGGAGATGTCGGGCCGGTCGAGCACGTCGTACGGCCAGCCCGGCATGTCCCGGACGGTGCCGATCTCGGGCCCGCCCTGCATCAGCAGGATCGGGCCGTGCGGCCCGGTCAGGGTCAGCCCGCCCTTCGGGCCGGGACTGAGCGAGTAGCCGGGCGGCAGGTAGGTCGGCAGCAGGAAGTCCGGTCCGCCGTTGACCTCGATCGGGCGCCCCGAGTCGACGTCGACGACCGGCTGGTCCGCGTACGGCTCCGACAGCGGCACCCGCACCGTGTACCCGATGTTCTGGTCGGTGCAGACCCGGGCACCGGAGGACGGGTCGTCGACGGTCCACACCGCGAGGCGCCAGCTCCCGTCCCGCAGCCAGGCGGCGCCGGTCGCCACCGGGTCGCAGGCACCGCGGTCGAGACCGATCAGGATCTCCCGGCCGGCGGCGACCACGCCGTCGACGGGCACGGACTCGGAGCCGGGAGGGCGGGACGGCGCCGCGGCCGCGGGCGGCGCGGTCGAGTCCCGGGTGGACAGCAGCCCGACCGGGACGGCGACCGCCGCCGCCACCGCCAGGCCGGCCGCCGCACCGGCGGCCACGACCCGGCGCCGGTGCCGGGTCCGCGCCGCGCCGCGCACCGACTCGAAGCGGTCGGGCGGTGCCTGCGGCGGAACGGCCCGCTCGCGCAGGAGCTGGCGCAGCTCGTCGTCGACCGGCGTCATGGTCGTGTCCTCTCGGTCGTCGCCGCCTCGGCGAAGTCGGCCCGCAACCGGGCGAGTGCCTTGGCGGCCTGGCTCTTGACGGTGCCGGTGCTGCAGCCGAGGACGTCGGCGATCTCCCGCTCGGACAGGTCCTCGTAGTAGCGGAGCACGATGACCGCCCGCTGCCGGCGCGGCAGGGTGCCGAGCAGCCGCCAGGTCGTGAGCCGGGTGTCCGCGGCGGCGCCCTCGTCGGGACCGGCGCCGGGCGGCTCGGGCAGCACCTCGGTCGGGATCTCCTGCCGCCACTTGCGACGCCACCACGAGACGTACTCGTTGACCATCACCCGCCGTACGTACTGCTCCGGGTGGCCGGCGATCCGCCGCCAGGACAGCCAGCTGCGGACCAGCGCGGACTGCAGGAGGTCCTCGGCGAGCGCCCAGTCGCGGGTGAGCAGGTACGCCGTCGACAGCAGCGCCTGCGACCGGCCGGTGACGAAGGCCCGGAACTGCTCGTCGTCCGCCACCGCCGCCGCCTCCCGGTCGATCCCTGCACTGAGACGGGCGGACCCCACCGCTCGGTTGCCTGCCCGGCCCGAGGATGATCGCCGCCGTTCCGACCCGCCGGACGTCGCCCTGTCGACGAACCTCGTGGCGACCTGCGGGAAGAGACGTCATGATCGACCACATCGGACTGCGGGTGGCGGACCTGGCGGCGAGCAAGGCGTTCTACCAGCGGGCGCTGGAGCCGCTCGGGTACCGGCTGCTGATGGACTTCGACTTCGGGGTGGGGCTGGGGCGGGACGGCAAGCCGGACCTCTGGCTGTATCCCGGCACGCCGCCGGCGGAGGACATCCACGTCGCGGTCGCGGCCGACGATCGCGAGGCGGTCCGCGCCTTCCACGCCGCGGCGCTGGCGGCCGGGGCGACGGACACGGGAGAGCCGCGGGTCCGGGCCGAGTACCACCCGACGTACTACGGCGCCTTCGTCCGCGACCCGGACGGCTACAACCTCGAAGCGGTCTGCCACCGGCCGGAGTGACACCGGGCGAACCGCCCCGGCGAGCGTCCGGCGGGACAGGTGCCGATGCCGGCGGCGCCGGAGCCGCGCTCCGGCTGATCAGCTCGCCGAGTCGGGGGTGAGGCTGGTCAGGTCGACGTGCCGGGCCAGCTCGCCGGTGGTCCGGCACTCCCGGACCAGCCGGTCCCGGCCGGTCAGCCGCAGGATGTGCCGGGGTCGGCCGTCCGGGCCGACCCGGGTGTCCTGCTCGACCCGGACGCCGGCCGGGCCGACCAGCGCGACCTCGCCGGCCACGATGCGCCGGGCGGCGGTGAGCAGGCTCAGCACGGCGTCGGGCGACGGTGAGGCGCCGAGGTCGGCGCCGGTCAGCATCCGCTCGGTGTGGATCACCCGGTCCAGCAGGTCCAGCCGCCCGCGGGCGGCGAACGCGATGCGGGCGACCGCGTGCGCGGTGTCGAGCCGGTCGTGGGCGACGTCGGCGGCGACGCGGCCGACTTCGGCGTCGAGCCGCTGGTAGGCCCGCTCGTCCGCGGGCGGCGCGCCGTCGCCGGTCGCGTGGTCCGGGCCGGCTCGGCGGTGCCGGCCGGGCTGTCCGCCCCGGCCGCGCTGTCGGCCGCGCTGTCGGCCGCGCTGTCGGCCGCGCTGTCGGCCACGCTGTCGCCCGCTCCCGGCGGCCGCCGCGCCGGGGGACCGGCGCGCCGGTGCCCGGGCCGCGGCGCGGCAGCTGCCGCGGCCGGCTCGGCGCCGGCAGCGCCGGCTCCGCGGGCGCCGGCTCGGCGGGCGCCGGCTCCGGGGGCGCCGGCTCCGCGGGCGGCGGACCGCTGCTCCCGGGCACCCGGCGGATCAGCGGCCATGGCTGGTCCGGGGCCGGTGCGGCGTCCGGGACGTTCCGCTGCCGGGACGGCGGCAGCGGCGGCAGCGGCAGCAGCGGCGGGAACGGCGGCGCGATCGGCGTCGCGACGTCCGGCCGGAGCGGGACCGGAGGCTCGGCGGGCGGATCGGCTCGGACCGGCGCCGGCAGGGCGCCCACCGGCGACGCCGCCCGCCGGCGGAACAGCAGCGCCAGCAGGGCCGCGCCGGCGACGACCAGCACCGCGACCAGCACCACCCACCACCGGGCGCCCGGCCCGCTCGGGCCGCCCGGCTCGGGCGGCGATCCCACCGCCGCCACGTCGGCCGGCACCGTCGCGGTCGTCGTCGCGGTCCCGGTCCCCACCTCGACCGACAGCTGGACCGTCGCCGGCAGCACTGCCGGCCGCGGGAACGACACCGCGTACCGGCCGCGCAGCAGCCCGGCCAGCTGGTCGAACGGGCGCAGCGTCGCCGGCCCGCGCGCGGACACCAGCACGCCGCCGGTGGCCTCGGCCGCCTGCGCCCAGTACCGCTGGTCCTCGCCGGTGGCGACCACCGCCAGCAGCACCCCGGCCGAGCGCAGGCGGCGGGCGAGGTCGGCGGCCGGCTCGCCGCCGGCGTCCGCCGAGCCGGTGTGCAGCAGCAGCAGCCGCGGCCGGCCGGGCACCGCCGGCAGCCCGTCCACGGCCATCTCCAGCGCCGCCCCGGTCTGCCGCTCACCTCCGGGGCGGACCGAGTTGACCGCGGCGATCGCGGTGGTCGCTCCCGGGGCTCAGCGGCGCCAGCACCGTCGGCGGGCCGCCGTCGGCGACCACCAGCGTGCGGGCTCCGTCGGGCAGCTGGAGCAGGAAGTTCGCCGCGCCGTTGACGCCGCCCTGCAGCGCGGCGGCCCCGGCGTCGGAGGTGTCCAGCACCAGGCCGGTGGTCAGCTCGCCGGACAGCACCGGCTCGGCGGTCCCGGCCACGCCGCCGTCGCCCGGGACGGTGATCCGGAACGCCCGGACCGCAGCGGCGCGGCCGGCACCGGCGTCACGCCGGCGACCAGCGTCACCCCGTCGTCGCCGGCCGGCTGCACCGCGACGACCTCCAGCTCGGCGGCCGCGCCCGCCGCACCGGCCCAGCCGAGCGCGCCGACGGCCGAGGCGACCACCAGGGCCACCGCGCCGCCGCGCCGCCGGCGGTCAGGCCGGCGTCGCGTAGACGATGACATTGTCTCGGTAGTGGCCGGTGCCGCGGTCGAAGCTCCCGCCGCAGGTGATCAGCCGCAGCGACGGCGCCAGGTCGGGTGCGTACACCTGGTCGGTGGGGAAGTCGATCTTCGGCACCTGCCGCAGCCCCGTCACCCGGAAGCTCTGGGTGCTGCCGTCGGCCCGGTCCACGAAGACATTGTCACCCTGGTCGAGCTCGGCGAGCCGGAAGAAGACGGCCGGGCCGCGCTGCCAGTCCACGTGCCCGATGATCACCGCCGGTCCGGGCTGTCCCGGCCGCGGCCCGCCGGAGAACCAGCCGGCCAGCTCCGGGCGGCTGGGCAGCGCGATGCGTCCGGTCCGCGTCCCGGCCGAGCTTCTCCACCGAGGTGTCCACGCCGGCGGCCGGGATGCGCAGCCGGACCGGCACCGCGACCGCGGCGTACGTCCGGACCGACTTGAAGCTGTCCGCCGCCGGGGAGGAGACGGCGCACCGGGGTGGCGCTCGACGGTCCCGGGCTGCCGGCCGCGGGCGACCCGGTGCAGCCGGCCAACGCGACCAGCAGCGACCGTGCCGGCGGCGAGGGTCGGCCGCCCGGGGCCGGCCGGCACGTCAGCGACCTCCGACGACCGACGCCATCCCGCCGCGGCCGGTGTCCGCCGCTCCCACCGGGAGCCGGGACGCCACCTTCAGCCCGAACGCGTCGGCCAGCTGCCGGGCCAGCCCGTACATCTCCTGGTACGTCGTGTACGCCACGTCGTGCGCGGTCGCGTAGTCCTTCGCCACGAAGGCGTCCACCTGCTGGCGCAGCATCGTGTCGTGGGACTGCAGCGCCTTCGCCAGGGCCTCGGCGGCGATCTTGTCGCCGGTGGCGGTGTTGAGGAACGCGGCCAGCCGGCTCTCGAAGCTGTTCAGCTTGGCCGCCGATGGTGCTGCGCTGGACGTCGTCGCCCTTCGCGATCGCCGCCGCGTAGCTGACCAGCAGGTCGATGTGGTCGGCCCACAGGGACTGGAAGCTGCGCGCGGCGGCCGAGCCGAAGAGGGTGTCGATCGCGCCGGCCAGGTCCGCGGTGTTGCCGTTCACCGCGGCCGCCGCGGCGTCGAAGTCGTCGGCGTCGGTCACCCCGGCCCGCATCGCGCCGACCACCAGCTCGACGTGCTCGCCGAGCAGCTGGGTCAGCGCCGAGCGCAGCCGCCAGCTCGGCGTGCCGAGCACCTTCGCCGCGTCCGGCGGCAGCAGCGTGGCGGCGAGCCCCTTGCCCAGCTCGAAGGCGTGCGCGAAGCCCTGCCGGTAGATCTGGTCGGCCTTCGCCCAGTCCTCCGCCGCGTACGCGTCGGCCTGCCCGATCAGGTGGTCGATGTGGACGGTCACCGCGGCCACCGCGGCGCTGCGCGGCAGCCGGCCCTGCGCGGCGGCGACGAAGAACTCCGCGAGGTCCGTCTCGAAGCGGGTGATGACGACCTTGGCCTCGTTCTGCACCGCGGTGTCACCGTCCGCCAGCCCGCGGGCGTAGTTGAACAGTGCGGTCACGTGGTTGGACCAGAGCGGGGTGAACTGGGCCGCCGCCTCGGTGCCGAAGGCGCCGGCGACCAGCTTGCCCATCGCGTCGGTGTTCTTGCCGAGCGCGGAGTTGGCGGCCTGGGCCAGATCCGGGTCGTCGCGCAGCCGGCCGCGCATCATGTCCGCGGCCAGCACGGTGTGCTGGCCGAGCAGCGCCTGCAGCTGCAGGGCGAGCTCGCCCGGGCTGAGCGGGGCGGTGGTCGCCCCGGTGGTCACCTCGCGCGAGCTCGAGCCGAGAGACGTCGGCCGCGAGCCGGGCGGCCGGGCCGGGCCGGGCCGCCGGCTCCTGCCCGTCGCCGCCGCGACCGGCGGTGACGACGCCGCCGGCGACCAGCGCGATCGCGACGGCGGCCCCGACCATCAGCAGGACGCGGGATGAGCGGCGACGGGTCTGGCGGGACTCCGAGGTCACCGCGGTTTCTCCCCCATAGCTTCTGCTCCGAATGCTCGATAACTCACTGTCCGCAATGGACCCGACACGCAAAGTCAGTAACGTGCATCGGCCTCGTCACCATACTGACGAGCGCCGGCGTTCCGCGGCCGAACCGCTATCCCCGGTGCGTGGGAGCGCTAACTCCGGGACCGGTCATGATCCCGGAGCGGGTCGCGCTGCTCCGTTCCGGGACTGAACGGCGGCGAAGTCATAGTCCGAACGGCCGGTTCGCTCGCGGTGTCCCGGCCGCGCCGGTCGGCCCGCGAAGTCGTACGGTGACGGCGTGACGGCGCAGCCAGCGCGGCCCGACCCGCGCCGGCGGGTGCCGCGGACGGATGCCGTGCTCGGCGACCCCCGGCTGGACGGCGCGGTCGGCCGGCTGGGCCGCACGCTGGTGCGGCAGGCGGTGACCGCGGCGCAGGACCGGGTCCGGGTGGGCGACCTGGAACCGGACGGCGTGGTGCCGGCCGTGCTGGCCGACCTGCCGCCGGTGGCGGCCACGCTGCGGCCGGTGCTCAACGCGACCGGCGTCGTGCTGCACACCAACCTCGGTCGGGCGCCGCTGTCGGTGGCGGCGCGCGCCGCGGTGCTGGCCGCCGCCGGGACCACCGACGTCGAGCTGGACCTGGCGACCGGCCGCCGCGGTCCGGCGCGGCCGGGGCGCGCTCGACGCGCTCGCCGCCGCGGTGCCGGACGCGGAGGCGGTGCACGTCGTCAACAACGGTGCCGCCGCGCTGGTGCTGGCCGCCACCGCGCTGGCCGCCGGTCGGGAGATCGTGGTCAGCCCGCGGCGAGCTGGTCGAGATCGGTGACGGCTTCCGGATCCCCGACCTGCTGGTCTCGACCGGTGCCCGGCTGCGCGAGGTGGGCACCACCAACCGGATCACGCTGGCCGACTACGCCGCCGCGGTCGGGCCGGACGACCGGCTTCGTGCTCAAGGTGCACCCGTCGAACTTCGTGGTGCACGGCTTCACCGCCAGCGTGCCGACCGCCGAGCTGGCGACGCTGCCGGCGCCGGTGGTCGTCGGACATCGGCTCCGGGCTGCTCGCCCCGAGCGCGCTGCTGCCGGACGAGCCGGACGCCGCGTCGGCGCTGCGGGCCGGCGCCGCGCTGGTCACCGCCAGCGGCGACAAGCTGCTCGGCGGCCCGCAGGCCGGGCTGCTGCTCGGCCGCGCCGACGTCGTCGACCGGCTGCGCCGCCACCCGCTGGCCCGCGCGCTGCGGGTGGACAAGCTGACCCTGGCCGCGCTGGAGGCGACGCTGCGCGGGCCGGCGACGCCGACGCCGGCGCGCTCGCCGGCCGACGTGGACGGCCTGCGGCGGCGGGCCGAGCGGCTCGCCGCGCTGCTGCGATCGCCGGCGTGGACGCCGTCGTGGTGGACAGCTCGGCGGTCGTCGGCGGCGGCGGGGCACCCGGGGTGTCCCTGCCGAGCGCGGCGGTGAGCCTGCCGGAGCCGTACGCGGAGCCGCTGCGCGCCGGCGACCCGGCGGTGGTCGGCCGGGTCGAGCGCGGGCCGCTGCCTGCTCGACCTGCGCGCGGTCGAGGAGACCGACGACGCGGCGTGCGCCGGCCGTGCTCGCCGTGCCCCGCCGGGCTAGCGCGGTGCACGTCGTCGCCACCGCCGGGCACGTCGACCACGGCAAGTCGACCCTGGTCCGGGCGCTGACCGGGATGGAGCCGGACCGCTGGGCCGAGGAGCGCCGCCGGGGCATGACGCATCGACCTCGGCTTCGCGTGGACCGACGCTGCCGTCCGGTGCGACGGTCGCCTTCGTCGACGTGCCCGGGCACGAGCGGTTCGTGCCGAACATGCTCGCCGGGGTCGGGCCGGTGCCGGCCGTGCTGATCGTGGTCGCCGCCGACGAGGGCTGGATGCCGCAGTCGGCCGAGCACCTGGCCGCGCTGCACGCCCTCGACGTGCGGCACGGGCTGCTCGTCGGTCACCCGCAGCGACCTGGCCGACCCGGGGCCGGCGCGGCGCCGCGGCGCAGGCCGAGATCGCCGCCACCTCGCTGGCGCGGTCGAGGCGGTCGCGGTCAGCGCGGCGCACCGGCGCCGGGCTCGACGGACCTGCGGGCGGCGCTCGACCGCCTGGTCGCCCGGCTGCCCGCCCGCCGGACGCGGGCGGCCCCGGTCCGGCTCTGGATCGACCGGTCGTTCACCATCCGCGGCGGCGGCACGGTGGTCACCGGCACGCTGGGCGCCGGCGCGCTGCGCGCGGCGGACGAGCTGGAGCTCGCGCTCGGGCCCGGCCGGTGCGGGTCCGCGGCCTGCAGATCGCTGGGCGCGGCCGCCGACCGGTCGGCGGCCGTGGCCCCGGGTCGCGGTCAACCTGCGCGGCGTCGCCAAGACGAGGTCCGCCGGGGCGCGGCGCTGCTCACCCCCGGGGCGTTCCGGACCGAGCTCCTGGTCGACGTCCGGGTCCACGGCGATCCGGTCGCCGACCTGCCCGCCGACCTGACCCTGCACATCGGATCGGCCGCCGTCCCGGTCCGCGTCCGCCCGCTCGGCGCGGACACCGCCCGGCTGCGGCTGGCGCGGCCGCTGCCGTTGCGGATCGGCGACCGGGCGCTGCTGCGCGACCCGGGCCGGCACCACGTCGCGGGCGGCGTGACGGTGCTCGACGTCGGCCCCGCCGCCGCTGCGCCGGCGGGGCGCGGCGGCCGCGCGGGCGGACGCAGCTGGCCACCATGGACGGCGTCCCGACCTGGACGGCGAGCTGCGACGGCGGGCGCCGTGCGGGCCGCGACGACCTGCGCCCGATGGGCGTGCCGGACCCCGCGGCGGCGCTGGTGGCCGGCGACTGGCTCGTCGACCCGGTGCAGCGGCCTGCGGCGTGCCCGCGCTGGCGCGGAGGTGGCCGAGCACGCGGCGGCGCACCCGCTGGAGCCGGGCTGCCGGTCGAGGCGGCCCGGCAGCGGGTCGGGCTGCCGGACGCCCGCCTGGTGACCGCCCTGCTCGCCGGCCCCACCGCCGATCACGTTCACCAAGCTGGCGACCACCGATCCGGACATTCCGCCCGGCAAGATGGTCGCTCGCCGGGGGAACGTGATCGACATCCGGCGGAGCCGGCCGAGGGGGTGGCCGGCGCCGGGGGCCTGGTCCTGCGGGCCGATCCCGAGGGCGCGGCGATCCCCGAGCCCCGGGTGGCGACCCCGAGCTCGGAGTCCGACAAGGTCGCGGCGCTGACCGCGATGCTCTCCGGGCTGGTCTCGCTCTACGACGTCGACGGCGGCGCCGTCTACCTCGCCGACGAGGACGGGCTCGGGCTGGTCCGGGTCACCGCCTCGGACTCCGAGGCCAGCCGCCTCGACCTTCCCGAGCAGGCCGCGCTCGGCGAGGGGCCCCTGGGGCGGGCGGCGCTCGAGCGCCGCGCCCAGCTGCTCCAGGCGGGCTCGGGCGACGGCTCGCGGCGCGGAGCGATGATCGCGGCGCCGATGATCGGCAACGGCCGCCTGGTCGGGGTGATCGCGCTGTCGGCGCGGGTCGCGCCCGTGGGCCGCAACGAGATGCTGCTGCAAGCGTTCGCCGGCCGCGTCGGCGAGATCATCAACGGCGGCGGCGACCTCGGCCGCCGGCTCGACCAGGCGATGCAGCGCTTCCGGGCGTCCTGGTCCGGCAGCCCGCGGGTCGCCTGAGCGAGGCGCCGGCCCGGCCCTCCATCTCGGAGAGCGCCCGCAACGAGGCGTCGAGCTCGCGGTCCATCGGCGCCACCGCGTCGACGGCACAGAGCTCGAGCACTGGCGCATCGGCGCCGAGTCCGGCACCACCAACCGCAGCGCCTGGCGGCGCGCGGCGAGCCGCCGCCCGAGGTCGAACAGCAGGTGGATCCCCGAGCTGTCCAGGTAGGTCGCGTTGCTGAGGTCGAGGATCAGCGCGCTCGAGGCGCTCGGCAGCCGCTCGGACAGCGCCAGCCGCAGCTCGGCCGCGTTCGAGCTGTCGATCTCGCCCTCGACCAGGGCGATCAGGACGTCGTCGCGCTGCTCGAACTCGAACCCGGTGATCCGGTCTCGCATCAGGAGTTCCCTTCCCCGGCGGTGATCTTTCGGCATGCGGACGATGGTGCCAGCCGGGCCGCGATCTATCTCCACTTCGTCCATCAGCGCCTCGATCAATCCCAGCCCGCGGCCCTGGGATCCGGTCCGCGGCGCCCGCCAGCTGCCGAAGTCGCGGACCCGGAGCTCGATCGCGCCCTCGAGCCGGCGGACTCGACCACGTAGGAGGCCTCGCCCGGAGGGTCGGCGTGAGCGATCGCGTTGGCGCAGGCCTCGCCGCAGGCGACCAGCGACTCGTAGGTCTCGGCGTCGCTCGGCCCCGACCGCGCGCAGCCAGCGCCCGAGCGCGCGCCGCATCTGCGCCAGCGACTCGGGTTCCGCCCGCAGGGTGAGCTCCATGCGCTCGATCGGCACCGGCTCGAGCCGGACCGCGAGCAGGGCGACGTCGTCGCGCGGCGGAGCCTCGCGGAAGCGGGCCTGGAGCAACGCCCCGCAGAGCTCGTCGGGATGCGCCGGGACCCCGGACGCGAACCCGCGCGGCCACTCGAGCCCCTCGTCGAGCGGCGCCTCGGGCCGCTGGACCAGCCCGTCGGTGTCGAGCAGGACGGTCGACCCGGGACCAGCGGGATCGTCGACTCCTCGTAGGAGGGAAACGGGACCACCGAGCTGGCGGGCCCTCGGCGGAGTAGGCGTCGCCCGAGGGGCCGATCACCAGCACCGGCGGGTGGCCGGCGGTCGCCAGCCGCAGCCGGCCCTCGTCGGGGTCGACGACGCCGTAGAGCAGGGTCGCCATCGGCCCGCCGGAGACCTCGCGGGCGAACCCGTTCATCCGCTCGAGCACCAGCGACGGGCGCAGGCCCTGAGCGCGTCGGCGCGAGCGCGTTCTGCAGCCGCGCCATCCAGGGCCGCGGTAGCTCAGGCCGTGGCCGACGACGTCGCCGATCGCGACCGGCGTGGGCCGTCGCGGAGTGCGGTCGCGTCGTCCCAGTAGACCGCCGACCTCGGCATCAGCGCTGCCCAGCGACATCGCGGCGGCGATCGAGGGCCGGGAACTGGGGAGCCGCTGGGGGGCCGGCTCGCTGCAGGTATAGGCGGCCTCGGCGACGTGCTCGACCTTCCTCCGCCGCGAGCCGCAGGCCCTCGAGCATCGCGCCGATGATCGCGTCACCCTCCAGTGGGCCCCCGGTCGTCGTGTCTCCCCCGTCCGATGCTCTCCGTCAGCCATGAAGCCGCCGCCGGTCTCGCCCCGGTGCCGACCAGGGCGAGGCCTGGCGCCGGTGCACGGTTCCAGTCTCGGTCGCCAGCGCGCGCGTCGGCCGGCTGGCCAGGGCTGGGTTCGGCCCGATCGTCGATCGCCGCCCGCTGACCCAGCTCGCTCACTGCCTCTGCGCCGCTCGCGGAGAGAACCACCGCTGCGTTGCGACGATCTGCGCGGCGCTCGCCGGGTCCCCGGCCGGCGCGCGAGCTGGAACAACCCAGCGCGCCCACGTGGCGAAGCTGGCCACTCTGCGCCGGGTCCGACGGGCCGACCCGGGTATCGGAGGACCTCGCCGCTGGGCCCTGTTCGTGCCGGTGATCAAGTCCTCTCGGCGCCCGCGCTGGAGGCAAGCTCAGCGCGGCAGCAGCACCGGCTGGCGGAGATCTTCGGCTCGATCCACGGCGCGGTCGCCGGCGGCTGGTGGCGACCCTGGCCGAGGACATCGCCGCCCCGGTCACCGCCTTCCGGGCCGGGCTCGCTCGACCACTTCCTCGCCATGCTGCTCGCCGAGCAGCGCCGCTTGGGCGCCCGTTCGCCCTTCGCGCTCGTCGACATCGACGGCTCGCG
>CAWATS010000027.1:0-689980 GCA_963785005.1 uncultured Actinomycetota bacterium | reverse complement strand
ACTGTGTAGTCGGTCGGGCGGCGGCCGGCGCAGGTCGGGTGTATGCGGCGGTGATCGGAGATGCCCGCCTGACCCGCCTTACGTCCCCGGCTGCCAGCCCCCGCCCGGGACCTCGCGCACCTGGTAAGCCGGCTCGGCGCAGCCCTTCCCCTTGGCCTTCCAGCCGCAGTCGCCGAGTCGCACCCGGCCAGCGTCGCACCGAATCCGGGAGGACCGGCCGAGATCCGGCGGGGTTCGGGCAACTCCCATACGCCGTATGTAAAAACGGTCTACTCCGAGGCGTGGACTGGGCCCCGCCAGAAAATTCACCAGGGGGGAACGGTTCACGGCGACTGGAGTGGTCGGTCCGTACCAAATAAACCGGTCTGCCCTTTTTGGGGGTGGTATCAACCGCTCCTCGCCCTGGTCGCCGAAAACTCTGAGCACGCGGAGGGGAGCCTCACCACTCCGGCAGTTGGCGGGCGACTGACCAAGCTCGGGTGGTGATGGGCCGTGGCCGCGTTGCCCGTGGGCGCAGTGCCCAGCGTCTCGCGTTGCCCAACCGACCGGCCCGGACGTTGCAGAGGGCGTGAGACGGGCCGCGGTAGCGGGTGCGGTCCTCGTCCATGTGATCCAGATGCCATGCCTGGCCGGGCAGGATGGGCCGTCCGCAGCGGGAGCAGGGGACGCCGCCGGCGGCGACGGTCGGTGCCCACCGGGCCCGCGTGGCCCGGTGCTTGCGGTCGTACGTGGTGGCCACTACCCGGGCCGGTGGAGGAAGCGGACGGTCGAGAAGAAGTGCGTTCCGAGGTCCACGATCGCGACGGCATACAACCGTGGCCGGCCGACCAGCTGGCCGTAGCCGGGGGCTCCCGACCGGCCAGTGGAACGACAGCGTCCCGCCGTCCCCTGGCATGCCGTGTACGACCCGGTGGGACCCCGGGGCATCCGCGTAGACCCACGGCGCCCCCGTTGAGGGGCCAGCCAGCTTCGTGGCTGCGGCGCAGCTTCTGCCAGGCCTGGGTCCACAAGAGCTTCTCGTATCCGCTTGCTGGCTCGGCCTGCCGCACGGTCAACGTGCGGCTGAGGACGTCGGTGAACACCGCCGCGTCGATCGCTCGCGGCCGCGGGAGTACCTCGGTCACGAGTCGCCGCCGGCCGGCGCGAGCGGGTGGTAGACGGCGCCGTCCCCGCGCTGGAGTGCGTGCTCGAGCACGGAGACTCGCTGCCGGCCCTTGTCCATCGGGTCGGACAGCATCATCAGCGCGCCGGCCGACACCCCGTCCGGTACGTGACCTGCCGGGATGCCGCGCGGCAGGTTGACTCTGAACGCCTGGTCGCGCGCGACGGCCTCGGCTTCGACCCGCTCCCGGTGCTGGGCTGCCAGATCCCGCAGCTGGCGCAGCTCGACAAGCAGCTCCCGAGCGAAGACGCGGGGGATCGCCGCTCGGCCGAGGTCATCCTCGACGATCGGGATGGCACGGCTACGCAGCTCGATGGCCCATCCGTCGGGCGGCTCGGGGTAGTCAAGCGCAAACACCGACAACGGGACGACGTGATCGTCAATGGCCATGCTCCGCACCTCCGTGCCGCCCGATGGAGCCACCGCGGCGGGCCGGGCCGGGCGTGGTCGCCGGCCCACCGCGTCACCCGCCGGTATCCCGCGCGTGCGGCGCGATCGGTAGGTATCACCGGCAGATGCGACGGTTCTGAGACTTTGCGCGCGTAGCTGCGGCAAGGGTCAAAGGCCGGCCGCACCAGAAAGATCACCCCCCGGGTTGGGAGCGGCGCCCGACGCAGGCCGGCGTCGTCGGCGGCGAAAGGAGCGCGCCACCTCGTCCGACCTTGCAGTCCAGCCCCGGGAGGATGGGAGCAGAGCACCAGGGCCGGTGAGTTTGACGTCGAGCGCCGCAGTCAGTGGGTCAGCCGCCGCTCAGCTGCTGGGCGAGCGCGACGAGAGGTGCGGCCTTGTCGGTGTCGACTCGGACGCTGGCGTGGCCGGGTCCGACTGAGCACCAGGGCGCGAGGGCTTGCCGTCCGGCGTTGGCCCAGCCGTCACACCACGAGTGGTCGAGGGTCTCGCCGTCGGCCGCGTCGACCTCGATGACGGTCTGCGCGGCGACCGTCCAGACGGTGACCTTGGCTGCGCTGCTCATGGTGTCCTCTCGGGTTGGTGGAGGCGGCAGCGCCCGTTCTTGCGTAGCTGATGCTGCTGGCATGGGCTGCCGTCCCGGGTGGGTGCACCGCAGACGGGTCGCTCCGGCTGGCGGTAGTCGGTCATAGGTCCTCTCTCAGTGCGTAAGCCGCGCCCGGGAGCCGTCGGCGGGACGCGGCTCCCGGGCGGTGGGCGATCAGAACCCCGGCTCACCCGTGCCGGAGTACGCGCTGTCGACCGGCTTGTCCCGCTGCTGGGAATCGGCGATGCGGTCCCAGTCGGGGGTCGCACCTTCGTCGTCCTCGAACTCGACGACGTAGCGGTGCGCGTCCTTGCCGCCGTCGGAAGCGGCGACGGAACCGACGTAGCGGATGCCGACGACGGCGCCGACGGCCGGCCGATGCGCGAGCATCGGCTTGAGCAGTCCACCGCGGGAGCAGCGGACGATGTGCTCGACGCCGTCCTCGGCGCGGATGACGAGCACCGGGTAGAACATGGTCCGGCCGTCGTCGCGGGCGACGAAGTGGTCCTCGCCGATCTTGACGATGGTGCCGACGAGGGTGTCGTCCGGCTGCGGGTCCCACTCGGTGCGGGCGAGCCGGTCTTGGATCGAAGCCATGATCGTTTGTCTTCCTGTGAGGGTCGGTCTGGATCTTGATTGGCGGCGTGTTTGGCGGTGCCAATCGGCGGCGCTCTAGCTCTGCTGACCACCCGCATGGAGTCCCAGTCCCACCGTCCCTCTATATAGAGGGACGGGACGGTGGGACCAAAGGACTCCGGCGCCGGGACGGGACTGGGAATCCGTGGGACTCGGCGGGACCATGCACCGGTCACTGTTCGCCGTCCAGCGTCGGCGGCGCGAGGAAGTAGTGCGGTCGTCGCTCGGTGCTACGGTTGACGACGATCCCCTGTGCGACCAGGGATTTCAGCGCCCGGTAGAACGTCGTCTTCGGCAGCTCGGCGACGTCACGCAGCACGCCGGTGGTCGCTCCGGCAGCGCCGAAGTGGTCGCGCATGACTTGGGACAGGTGGGACTCTCCGGTGAGTCCCACGTGATCGTTTGAGATGATCTCCAAGACGGCCGATTCCGACGCCTCGCGGAGCCTCAGCGACAGCCGATCCGGGGTCGGTCCGTCCTTGCGTTTCGACCGCTCCAAGGTCAGCAGCAGCGGGTCACCGGCGACCGTGTAGACGGTGTCCGCGGCTGCCTCCAGCGCCGACGAGCCGCGGACGGTGCGGGCGCCGTTGACGTTCGGCTTGCCCATGTGGTGCACCGGCAGCACGCAGCACTCAGCCGCCCGGCGGAGCCGATCCAGCGCGTCGACCGCCTCGCCCCTGTCCCGGGCGCTGTTCTCGTCGGCGCCGAGAAGGCACCGGGCGAGGGTGTCGACGACGACGAGCTCGTACCGGCGGTCGGTGACGATCCCGACCAGCTCGTCGACGTCGGCGTTCCCGCGACGGCGGCCGGCCAGGTCAACCGGCACCGGCAGGAAGTCGACCGGGACGAGCCGGTCGGCGCTGGCGGCGTGCTCGTTCTCCCATGCGGCGATGCGGCGGCGCAGCCCGTAGACGCCTTCGGTGGCGACGTACAACACCGGCCCGGGGGTCGCCACGGTGCGGCCGAACCACGGGACGCCGGTGGCAACCGAGCATGCCAGGGAAACAGCGAGGAACGTCTTGCAGGTCCCCCACGGGCCGGCGAGCAGTGCCAGGGTGTTCCGGTCGAGGGTGTCGACGATCAGCGGTTCCGGGTTGGGCATGTCGTCCAGCTCGGTCCGGGTGCGGATCAGCGGCCGGAGCCGGTCGAGGGTGATGGACGTCTGCCCGGCGGCGACGGCCGCCTCGGCCGCGGCAATGGCGGCGGCAGCATCGAACCCGGTCACGCTGCACCCCGCGCGGTGAACGCGGACCGGAGCGTCCGGGTGGTCTCGACCAGTCCGAGGCCGGCGTGTTCGGCGGCGGCACTCAGCGCGGCGACCGCGACGTCCCGCTCGAGGTCACCCGCCGCGACGAAGCGGGCCAAGGCGAACGCGGACTTGTTGAGCTGCGCATTGCGGCCGCCTTCCCACGCGCCCGCCACGGCGGCGATCTCGGATTCGAATGCGGCGCGGACGTAGCGGTCCGGCGTGGCTACCCCGGCGGGCATCAACGAGGTCTTCTTCGCCGTCGTCAACGAGGTGTTCTTCGCGGCGGCGACCGCCAGCCACGCCGGCAGCGGCGCGACGGTCCCGCCGAGCGGCTCGTACGGCCGGCCGTCGACCACGGATCCGACACCGAGCACGTACCCGCCGACGGCCCGGACGTCGATCATGGGCCCGACCTGGCTGGCCGAGTTGCGGATCTCCGGCTCGCCGGGTGCCGCGAAGAACAGATGCGTCCCACCGGACGGGGTGCGCACCGTCAAGGTGTCCGGCCACGGCTCGCCGGCGCGCTCGGCCAACACCGCGAAGACGTCGGACCCGTCGGTCACGCCCGGCTCGGTGTCCCACGGCGGCGGCAGCGGCTTACCGCGGTCGAGGTCGACGACGACGAGCCCGGACGGACCGCACGCGATCCCGACGTTGCACCCGGCCGGCCAACCGCGCCGGGCACTATGGTCGCCGGTGGCGGCGCGCTCCCAGTCCTTGACGGCCGGCCGCTTGTCGTTCGGCAGCACCGGGAAAGTGCGCCACCGGTGCTCGTCGACAACGAGGTGGTTGAGCGGGTCATCCGGATGCGTACCGCAGCGGATGCAGGTCCCGTCGTCGCCGGGGCGGCACCCGTTGGCCATGCAGGCGCGGCAGACACGGCAGTAACGACGGTCAGCGGCCAGCTCGCCGGGTCGGGTCAGCTGAGCGCAGCCGTCACACCGGCATCGGCCGCGGGCGCCGGCGGCGTACGGGTGGATGGCGTTCAGGCAGCCGTGGTGTACGCCGACGTAGGCGAGCCAAGTCGGCAGCCGCTTGCGGCAGACCCCGCACTTGCCCTCGTCGACCTGGTGGTCGAGCGTCATCAGGCCCGGGGTGTCCGGCCCCTGGCGCGGGTCGAAGGCGGTCACCGCGGCCACCACCCGCGGCGCTGTAGCGCGCGCACGACATGCCGAGGCGGCAGCGGCGGCAGCCCGACCGACCAGAGATGCCGGCACGCGGCTCGCCACGCGGCCAGCGGGCCGGGCCGGAGGTCGTCGAGCCGTGGGAGACTGCCGGTGGACGGTCGGTCAGCTTTGGCGGCGGCGGCGGTCTCGGTGGGGCCGGCTTCGTGCCGGCCCTGCTCTCTTGGGGGACTCACTGTGCGGCCTTCCTCGGCCGCTCACGGATTTCAGCGAACTAGTAGCGCTATGCGCACCGCTGGCCTAGCGTCCGTGACGGCGGCCGTTTCTGTAGCAGGGTTCGGTCTCGCCAGCGCGGCCCGGTGACAGCCGGGCCGTGCCTATGCGGCGGTCGAGCCGTTCTGTTCGGCGCGCAGCCGTGCCACGTACCGCTCCAGCGACTCCCGGGGCACGAACCGGCGCCGGCCGATCTTCACCGACGGCAGCTCGCCGGTACGGATCAGCTCGTAGAACGTGGTCCGGCCGAGCCCGCCGAGCTGCTGGAGTGCCGCCTTCTCGTCGTACAAGAGCGCTTCGTCAGCCATCCTCTTTGTCCTCCTCCGTCCGCCGTGGTTCACTGCGTGTCGTACGCAGCACTACGGATATCGTCCGACAGTGGGGCCCGAGGGGCAATGACGCAGCGCTCTCATCTTCGTATTACGGGCTGGCCGGGCGGCAGTGTGCCCGTGCCAGCGGTGCCAGCCGATCCGGTCGAGCTGGTCGACGGCGAGTGGTTGAAGTACGACCTCCTCCGCAGCCTGACCGTGAGTTGCCCGACCAGGCGTACCTGTACGAGCTGCACGACGTAGACCTACGCGACCCCGCCGCGATCGCCGCCGCAACAGCGGCCGTCGGCCGCCTGACTCCCTTGAACCACTTCGACCGCGACCGCGATCTGGTAGTCACCGCCGAGACGGACACCACGGCCACTGCCGCCGCAGCCATCGCGCGCCACAGCGCAGAGCTGGGCGCAGGTACAGCCGCACCGAAGGCGACCTGGCGCTCTGGTATGCGCGCGTCCACGTCGACGAGGTCGGCTGGCGCCTGCGCGTGCTGCGGGCACTGCGCCGACACGTGCTCGCCCACGCCGCCGGTGAGCCGCTCGCGCCGCTCTGGCCCGACGCCCGCGACGACTGGACGGCCTGGGAGCACTTCTCCTCGCACGCCAACGCGGCGCTGCGGCCTTTCCATGTCCGGGTGAGCGCCCTCGACAGCAGGACAGGCGGCTACGGCATCAGCGGTCTGGCCTGCCCACCGCCTACGAGGTCGCGGTGCTGCAACTCGTCAACGACCTCATGATCGGCGCCGAGTACAAGGTCTGCGCGGCCGAGGGATGCGGTCGGCCCTTCGCGCGCCAACGCGATCGGTCGGTGCACGGCTACAGCCGCACATCCGGCGTCGTCTACTGCTCGCGGACGTGCGCCAACACCCAGACGCAGCGCGAGTACCGACGCCGGAAGCGCGCGGAGAGGAGCACGCCGTGACGCGCCGCGCGGACGGCGAGTCGACGATCAACAAGGGCGCCGACGGCCGCTGGCACGGCTACGTCTCCGTGGGCACCAGGCGCGACGGCAAGCTCGACCGCCGGCACGTCAGCCGGCAGGACCCGCGCTGCGGTCGTCGCGAAGATCCGCGAGCTCGAGCGGCGTCGGGACGCGGGTGTGACGGCGAGCACGGCACGCCGACCGTCGCCGCGTGGCTCGAGCCTGTGCTGACGGCCATCGCCCCGCGCCGGGTCCGGCCGCGGACGCTGGAGAGCTACGAGCCGGTCCGGCTGCACATCGTCCCCGGCGATCGGGCACGTCCGGCTCGACCGGCTGCAGCCGGAGCACCTCGACCAGCTCTACCCCGCCCTGCTCGACGACGGCTACTCCCCCGCCACCGTGCTCCGCGCACACCGGATCCTGTCCCGCGCCCTCGCACGTCGCCGTGCAGCGCGGCCACGTCGCGCGCAACGTCGCCGCCCTCGTCGACCCGCCGCTCAGCGGCCGCCCAGCATCCGGCCACCGCCCTCACCCCGGACGAGGCCCGCGCCGTCCTCGACGCCGCGCAGGCGCCGCCGCAACTCGGCCCGCTGGACGGTCGCCCTGGCCTCGGCCTGCGGCAGTCCGAGGCGCTCGCGCTGCAGTGGAAGGACATCGACCTCGTCGCCGGCACCCTGACGGTCCGGCCGCAGCATCCACCGCGTCCGCGGCAGGGCCTGTGTCTACGAGGAGCCCAAAGTCCGAGCGCAGCCAGCGCACGCTCGCGCTCCCCCTGCCGCTCGTCGACGTGCTGCACCCGCACAGAGCCGCCCAGCTCGGCGAGCGGCATGCTGGCCGGCTCCGGTGGCAGGACGAGGACCTCGTCTTCGCGCAGCCCAACGGCCGGCCGATCGACAAGAAGTCCGACTACGACGACTGGACGCGGCCTGCTGCACGAGGCCGGCGTCCGCGCACGTCCGGCTGCACGACGGCCGGCACACCGCCGCCACCGCTGCTGCTCGCGCGAGAACGTGCACCCGCGGGTCGTCATGGAGCTGCTCGGCCACAGCCAGATGCGCACGACCATGGACATCTACAGCCACGTCATGCCGGCCCTCGCGCCGGACGCGGCCGACCGGATGGGCGCCCTGCTGCTGGCAGGTAAGGGCACACAAACTGCACACCAGAACTGCAACCACGGAGCTGGTCGAACTCCGGGCGGACGGAGAACAGCCCTGCTCAGATGGGTGGAGCTGAGGGGACTCGAACCCCTGACCCCCACACTGCCAGTGTGGTGCGCTACCAGCTGCGCCACAGCCCCATGGTGCGACGAGTCATGGTACATGGGCACGGGACGACCGTGGATGGGAGGCTTGGCGGATGTTCGACCCGGTGGCCGAGGCGATGTCGACGGACGAGCGGGCGGCGCTGCAGCAGGAGCGGCTGCTCGAGCTGGTCGACCGGCTCATCGCGGCGGACGGGGTGCAGGGGCGCCGGCTGCTGGACGCCGGAGTGAGCGGCAGCGGCGACGTGACCCTCGCCGACCTGGCCCAGCTGCCGACCACGGGCAAGCAGGACCTCTGGGAGGCGTACCCGTTCGGCCTGCTCGCGGTGCCCCGCGAGCAGATCGTCGCCGTGCACGGCTCCAGTGGCACCGGTGGGCGGCCGACCCTGGTCGGCTACACCCGCGACGACCTCGCGCTGTGGGCGGCGATGTGCGCCCGCGCGCTGGCTGCCGCTGGCGCGACCGAGCGCTCGACGATCCAGAACGCCTACGGCTACGGGCTGTTCACCGGTGGGATCGGCATCCACCAGGGTGGCATCGCGCTCGGCGCGACCGTGCTGCCGCTGTCCGCTGGCATGACCCAGCGGCAGATCACCCTGCTGCGCGACCTGCGGCCGGACATCCTCACCTGCACGCCGTCGTACGCGGTCTACCTCGGCGAGGCGATCCGGGCCGCCGGCATCGAGCCGGCCGAGCTGTCGCTGACGGCCGGGATCTTCGGCGCCGAGCCGTGGAGCGAGTCGCTGCGCCGTCAGATCGAGGAGCTGCTGCCGATCAAGGCCCTCGACATCTACGGACTGTCCGAGGTCATCGGTCCGGGCGTCGCCAGCGAGTGCCTGCAGGCCCAGGACGGGCTGCACGTCAACGAGGACCACTTCCTGGTCGAGGCGCTCGACCCGACGACCGGCCAGCCGGCGCCGGACGGCACGCCCGGCGACCTGACCTTCACGACGCCGACCAAGCAGGCGCTCCCGCTGCTGCGCTACCGCACCGGCGACATCGCGTCCCTCCACAGGGGACAGTGCCGCTGTGGACGGACGCTGGTGCGGATGAGCAAGGTCACCGGTCGGGTGGACGACATGGTGGTGGTCCGCGGCGTGAACGTCTACCCGAGTGAGATCGAGGCGGTCCTGCTCGCCCACCCGGGTGTCGCGCCGCACTACCTGGTCGTGGTCGACCGGCGTACGCCCTGCGGCGCGGCTGGTCGTCGCCTGTGAGGTGAGCGGTGACGAAGCGGCCGCGCGGGAGGCGCTCGACGCCGCCCTGCGGGAGCGGCTGGGGCTCCGGGCGGACGTGGTGGTGGTCCCGCCCGGCACCGTCCCCCGGGTCGAGGTCGGCAAGGCCCGGCGCCGGGTCGACTGGTCCGGCGGCGAGCCGCCCCTGCCCGGCCTCGACTGACCGGCGTCCTCGTATTGACAGTTTTTCCTTCCTATTGGACGCTGACGGCCGTGAGCGCTCGGGTGGAGCTGCTGGAGGAGCCGGACCGGGTCCGGACCGCGCTCTCGCCCGCCCGCCGCGAGCTGCTCGGCCGGCTCCGCGAGCCGTCCTCGGCCACCCGGCTGGCCGCCGAGCTGGGGGTGAGCCGGCAGCGGGTCAGCTACCACCTCCGCGCGCTGGAGCAGGCCGGCCTGATCGAGCTGGTCGAGGAGCGGCAGCGGCGCGGCTGCACCGAGCGGGTCGTCCGGACCCGGCCCGGCGCGTTCCTGGTCGACCCGGCGATCGCCGCCCCGGCGCCGGACCCGGCTCGCGCCCAGGACCGCTTCGCCGCCGAGCACCTGCTGGACACCGCCACCGGGCTGGTCCGGGACGTCGCCCGGATGCAGGCGGTGGCCGAGGAGCAGGACCGGCGGCTGCTCACCTTCACCCTCGAGGCCGAGGTCGGGCTGGCCCGGCCGGCCGACCTGGAGGCCTTCGTGCTGGCGCTGGCGGAGCAGCTGGCCGGTCTCGTCGAGGACTTCAGCCCGCCGGACGGCGGGCGGCGTTACCGGGTGGTCGTCGGCGGCCACCCCGCCCCGGGTACGGGCCGAGCTGAGGAGCAGGGATGAGCGAGCGGACGCGGCACGAGCCGGAGCACCGGGACGTGGCGGTCGAGGTGACCATCGCGGCGCCGCTGGAGACCGTGTGGCGGGCGCTGCGCGACCGCACCGAGCTGCACCGCTGGCACGGCTGGGACTACGACCAGCTCGACGCCGAGATCGAGGTCATCTACTTCACCGAGGCGAGCGAGTCGGAGCCGGCGGGCGGGACCACGCGCACGCTCGACACCGGCGGCAGCGTCTTCGAGCTGGAGGACCGCGGCGACCGCACCGTGGTCAGGGTCGTCATGGCCGCGCCGCCGGACGACGCGGCCTGGCACGGCTACTACGACGACATCCGGCAGGGCTGGCTCAGCTTCGTCCAGCAGCTGCGGTACGCGCTGGAGCGGCACCCCGGCGAGGACCGGTCCACTGTGTACGTCGCCGGCGTCCCGCTCGACGCCGGTCGGGTCGGCGTCCTCGAGCTGCTGGGGCTCGGCGCGGTGACCGGCGGTCCCGGCGAGCCGTACGCGGCGGCGCTGGGCACCGGCGACGACGTGGCCGGGGCGGTCTGGTTCCGCTCGGAGCACCAGCTCGGCGTCACCGTGGCCGGCTGGGGAGACGGTTTGCTGATCGTCACCGACCGCTGGCGCCCGGGCGGTGCGGCCGGCGCGATCCTGACCACGTACGGGCTGGACGACGCCGCGGTCGGCGCGCTGCGCGACCGCTGGCAGGCCTGGTGGGCGAAGCACTACGGGGCCGCCGAGGGCACCTCGTAGGGTCGGGGGGTGATGACCCACCACATCCCGGACCTGTGGGACGCCGAGCCCGGCTACCTCAACACCGCCAGCTACGGGCTGCCGCCGCGTCCCGGCTGGGCGGCGCTGCAGGCCGCGCTGGCCGACTGGCGCGGCGGCCGGACGTCCTGGGAGGACTGGGCCGCCGCCGTCGAGCGGGCCCGCCGCTCGTTCGCCCGGCTGGTCGGCGCGGACCCGGCGGACGTCGCGGTCGGCAGCCAGGTCTCCGCGCTGGTCGGGCTGATCGCGGCAGCGGTGCCGGACGGGTCGCGGGTGGTGGTGCCGGAGGTCGAGTTCACCTCGAACCTGTTCCCGTGGATGGTGCACGCGCACCGCGGGGTCGAGGTGGTGACCGTCCCCACCGGACGGCTCCTGGACGCGATCGACGAGCGGACCACCGTGGTCGCGTACAGCGTGGTGCAGTCCTCGACCGGCGAGGTGGCCGACGCCGCCGCGATCTCGGCCGCGGCGAAGGCGTACGGGGCGATGACGGTGCTGGACGCGTCGCAGGCGACGGGCTGGCTGCCGGTGGACTCCAGGCAGGCCGATGTGGTGGTCGCCGCGGCGTACAAGTGGCTGATGTCGCCGCGCGGCACGGCCTTCATGGTGATCTCGCCGGAGCTGGCCGACCGGGTCCGGCCGCTGGCGGCGGGCTGGTTCGCCGGCGACGACGTGCACGCGTCCTACTACGGGCCGCCGCTGCGGCTGGCGAAGGACGCGCGCCGCTTCGACGTCTCGCCGGGCTGGTTCGACTGGGTCGGCACCGCCGCCACCCTCGCGGTGGTCGAGGACGTCGGCGTCGCCGCGATCCACCGGCACGACGTCGCGCTGGCCAACCGGTTCCGGGCCGGGCTGGGGCTGCCGCCCGGCGACTCGGCCATCGTCTCGGTCGACTGGGCGGGCGCGGCCGACCGGCTGGCCGCCGCCGGCATCCGCGCCGCCACCCGGGCCGGCTCGCTGCGGGCGTCCTTCCACTGCTACACCACGGAGTCCGATGTGGACACCGCGGTGGCCGCGCTCACCCGCTGAGGCGGTCAGCGGGCCGGGGCGGCCGGCTCCGCGGCGGAGGTTTCCACCGGCAGCGGGTGCTCACGGCGCCAGACGCGCCAGCCCGCCGCCAGCAGCCCGGTGCCGAGTCCGATCGCGACGGTCGCGGCCAGCCGGGTCAACCACGCCGGCCCCGCGCCCGGCAGCTGGGAGTGCACCAGCACGGTGACGTCGCCGAGCCCGTCCACCACCGCGACGATCGCGCCGGTCATCGCCAGCGTGTACGGCGTCCACCGGGCGCCGCGCGCGAGTCCGACCAGCGTCAGGGCACCGAGCGCCCAGCCGGCAGCGGACGGCAGCGCCCCGGCGAGCGCCCGGTCGCCCACGGCGTGCGCGACGTCCACGGCCAGCAGCCCGGCGAGCAGCACGCCGGCCGGGAGCTGCCAGCGGCGCAGGCCGCCGACGACGATCCCGACGCCGAGCAGAACTGCCGCACCGGCCAGCCATGGCCAGGGCGACGGCGGCTGCACCCACAGCAGCCGGCCGGTGACCGCCACCGGAAGGTCGCCGTACCGGAGGTCCAGCCGGTAGCGGGACACCTCCACCGTCCCACCCGGACCGTCCACGACCGACGGTGGCAGCTCCGGTTCCATCCAGTGTGTCCGGTGGTCGTGCCAGCGCCAGGTCGGGGAGTCCGACACGCGCCGCCACTGCGGCGCCGCCGCCGGGTCGAGCGCGGAGTCCGGCACGGGAGAACGGGAGTCCCGGGTGCGGTTGAGGTAGGTCGCGGCGCTGCGCTCGTTCTGCTCCACGCCGGCCGCCGAGACGCGCAGGTAGGGCTCTGAGTCGTAGCCCAGCACCGTCACCGGCACGCCGGACCGGTTGGCCAGCTCGACCTGCTCGCCGAGGTCGACCAGGCGGAAGTCCACTCCCGGCATGGCCGGCGCGACCGAGTCGACGACGGCTCGCCAGTCGCTCGGCTCCGGTCCGCCGGCGTGCGCCGCGGCGGGCGTCGCGCCGGCCAGCACCAGGGCGGCCGCCGCCGCCAGCAGCGCCGCCGCCCGGCGCGGCACGTCCGACCGCAGCGGGCCCGCCGCGGACCTGGTCACGACGCCTCGTTCACCGCGGCCCGCAGCGCCGCCAGCGTCGGCGGCTGGACCGGATCGTCGTTCACCAGCACGGTCGGGGTGCTGAGGATGTTGTCCCGGGACGCCCGCTCGGTGATGCGGCTGACGAAGCCGGCGTAGCGCTCCTCGCGGAGGCACTCGGCGAACTCGTCCGACGTGGCCCCGGCCTGCCGCCCGAGCTGGAGCAGCTGGTCGTCCGTCAGCCCGGCCGAGCCCTCCGGCGGCTGGTTCGCGAAGAGCAGCCCGTGGTAGCGGACGAAGACCCCCGCATCGGCCGAGCAGTACAGCGCGTTCGCCGCCCGGGAGGAGTAGCGGGTGGTAGACGCGCGGTCGAGGAAGGCGACGACCTGGTAGTTGACCTTGACCAGCCCGGCGTCGACCCAGTCGGCGATCGTCGCGCCGGCCTCCTGCTCGAACTGCCGGCAGGCCGGGCACTGCAGGTCCTCGTACAGGGTGAGGGTCACCCGCGCGCCCGCCCGGCCGACCGTGACCCCGGTCTCGACGCTCACCGCCTGCGGCGTCGCTCCCGCCGGCCCGGACGCCCGCGCCGCCTGCACGCCGATCCCGGCCCCGGTGACCAGCACCAGCCCGACGGCGGCGACGGCGCTGGCCACCCGCACCCGGCGCTCCCCCTCCCGCCGGCGCCGCTCGGCCAGCTCGGCCAACCGCCGGCGCGCCTCGGCGGTCCGCCGGGGGCCCATCCGGGCACTGTCCACTTCGGACCCGCCGAGCGACCGGATCGCGTCGTCGGCGGCGAGCCGGCTGCGCGGCCACCGGGCCAGGAAGAGCGCGACCAGCAGCAGCGCCGAGTCCCGGACGATCTCGACGGCGTACGCGGTGGAGCGACCCGCCGCCAGGTCGCCGCCGCCACCGAAGCAGCCGCACTCGATCTGCAGCCCGCGCGCGGCCGCGGAAACGATGCCGGCCAGGAACACGACCAGCAGCGCGACCGAGACCAGCGCGGCGAGCCGGGTGGCCAGGCCGGCCAGCAGCAGCGCCGCCAGCGCCAGCTCCAGGAACGGCAGGCCGTAGCCGACGCCCTGGGCCAGCCACTCCGGCAGCAGCCGGTACGCCCGGACGGCGCGGACCGCCGCCGCCGGATCGGCGATCTTGGCGACGCCGGCCCACGCCCAGGCGACCGCGAGCACCAGCCGGGCGGCGGTGGCCGCCCACTCCCGGATCGCGGCGGCCCGGGACGCCGCCGGGGACGGGGCCGGGGTGGAGGTGGCCGTGGCGGTCGGCACCTCAGGCTCCCTTCGCGACGGTGGGCAGGTCCTGGCGCAGGTCGTCCGGGCTGCTGCCGGCCACGTACGCCACCCGCGCGTAGTCGTCCGGGCCGAACAGCAGCAGCTGCGCGGAGTGGGTCTGGCCCTCGTCCGTGGCGACCGGCACCCGGGCGGCGGCCTGGGCGGCCTCCACCTGGGCCACCGTGCCGGTCAGCCCGGTGAAGCGGCGCGGCAGGTCCTCGTCGAAGTTCCGCAGCCAGCCGGCGATGACCGGCCCGCTGTCCCGTGCCGGGTCGGTGGTGACGAAGACGACCCGCACGGAGCTGCGCAGCGGCTCGGGCACGCCGCGCAGCGCGGTGGCCACGTCGGCCATCGTGGTCGGGCAGATGTCCGGACAGTGGGTGAAGCCGAAGAAGAGCAGAGTGGGCGTCCCGCGGGTCCGGGCAGCGAAGTCGTACCGGGCGCCGGCGGTGTCGGTCAGCGTGAAGGTCGGCCGCGGCTGGGGCGGGTCCAGCTGCAGCCCGCGGTACGCCCCCGCCGGCGTCGGCGCGGCGGAGATCGGAGCCGGCGCCGCCGACGAGGCCGCCGCCGAGCAGCCGGCGGTGAGCGCGGCGACGGCGAGCGCGAGCACGGCGGGCAGCAGCCTCACGGCGTCGCCCCGTCCGGGGCCGGCGCACCGATCGCCACCACCGGCGCCTCGAGAAGCACCTGCCCGGCCTTGGCGAAGCGGAGCAGCAGGCTGACCCGGTCACCCGGGCGCAGCGGGCCGGTCAGCCCGTCGAGCATCACGTGCCCCCGGCCCGGCGCCAGCGTGACGACCCCGCCGGCCGGCACCGCGATCGGCCCGGAGTCGGCGTGCGCGCCCGGCGACACGACACCCGGCTGGCCGTGCAGCGTGGTCCGCTCCGCGGCGCCGGCGTACGCGGACTCGAGCGAGTCGGCCGTCCGGCCGCTGTTGCGGATCGAGAGGTAGGCGGCGGCGACGTCCGGGGACGCCGGCTCCCGGACGTAGACGCCGGAGACGGTGATGTCGCCGCGGACGACCGCGTCCGGAGGGGTGCCGGCACCGGCGGCGGCGTCCACCGCCGGGGCCGATCCCCCGGACGGCGTGGCGCCGGCGACGAGGCCGGCCACCCCGAGCGCCACCGCCAGCACCGCGGCGACGATGCCCGGGTGCAGCCGCCGGCCCGGGCGCGGGTCGTCGTCGTCCCGCGCCCGGGCCGGCGTGTCGAGCGTCGAGGTCACTTCGCTCCGGTGGTCACTGTCTCTCGGGCGGGCTCCTCAACGGTAACCCGGCGCCGCCGGGCGGACAGACCCAGGACGAGCGCGGCCAGCCCGGCCAGCAGGCCGGCGCCGCCGAGCAGGTACGCCCCGATCACCGAGACCTTGCTGGCCGCGTCGGAGTCGGCGGCCGTCGTCGCCGGCGGTGCCGCGGTTGCGGTCACGCCGCCGCCCTGCGCCGCCGGGGCGGCCAGCTGGAGGGTCGGCGCCGGGTACTCCGGCTCCGCGCCACCCGGGGCCGGCTCCTCGATCCAGGAGACCACCTTGCCGTCGCTGTAGGTCTGGATCGCCTTGAACGTCATCGACCCGGCCTCCGGCAGCGGCCCGGCGCTGACCTGGAACTCGTCGAACTCCCCCGGCTTGATCCCGGCGGCCGGCGACGCGGCCGTCCACTCGATGACCGACGTGGCCTCGGTGATGTCACCGCCCTCGCCCGGCACCGGCGAGGCCAGCTTGGCCTTGGTCACCTTGTAGGTCCAGCCCGCCTTGGGCTTGACCGAGGTGAACGCCAGCGGCTGGCCGGCCGGGAACTGCACCTTCAGCCCGGTCGTCGACGCGGCGTCGCTCTCCGTCGGCACCCGGAAGGTGAGCACGCCGAAGCCGCCCTGGGTTGCCCCGGGCGAGCTGACGGTGACGTGGGCGAGCGCGGGCAGCGCGGTCAGGCCGACGAGCGTCGCGGCGGCTCCGGCGACGGTGAGCGCCCGGAGGGCGGGACGGGACACGAGTTGTCCTCTCTGGATGGTGGGTCGTCACGTCACCGGGACGTCGACCTGTGCGACGTCCCGGTCGAACTCGGACTTCTGCACCCGGAGCACCAGCTCCCAGGTGCCCGGCCGCGGCAGCGACGCCGCGGTGGTCTCGTACCGGCCGGTGCCGGTCCGGTTCAGCGGCACCGGCAGCGGGCCGATCTGCTCGGCCGGCAGCGCCGCGGTCAGCGACACCTGCCGGGCGTCCACCGGTGCGCCGGCCTGGTCGAGCACGGCGACGCTGACCGTGTTGGCGCCGGTCCGGGCCGGCGACAACGACAGCGTCGCGGTGCCGCCGGAGGCGAGCTGCACCGTCGCGTCGAACGGCTTCGAGTAGGTCGCCCGGGCCGGCGCGGTCGACACCAGCACCGCGGTGAGCGCCAGCACCACCGCGGCGATGGCCACCTCGAGGCCGACCGACAGCCGCATCCGGCGGAGCATCCGGTCCTCTTCGGACCGGTCCGCGGTATCGGCGTCCTCAGTGGACAGCGCATGGGCGACCGGCATCAGGTAGCGGCGGCGGACCGCGAGCCGGCTCAGGTTCCCCAGGCCGACCAGCACCAGGAAGCCGGCGATCTTCGCCAGCAGCAGCTGCCCGTACGCGGTGGACCACAGCGCCGGCAGCGGGGCGATCTCGCGCCAAGCCTGGTAGGTGCCGGTCAGCGCCAGCACGGCCACCGCGCCCATCGCGATCCGGGAGAAGCGCGGGAGCGCGACGGCGAGCTCATCGGTCCGCCGGCTGGGCAGCAGGCACCCGGCGAGCACGGCGAGGCCGCCGATCCAGACGGAGGCCGCCGCGATGTGGGTGGTGTCGGACAGCAACGCGAGCGTCGGCTGGCTGCCGGCGGCGGCGTGCCCGACCCCGCCGTAGGTGGCCAGCACGCCGAGCCCGCAGATCGCGGCCAGGTCCTCGTCCCGGGCCCGGGCCCGCTCCGGCTGCTCGGCCTGCTCCCGCAGCAGCCGGACGGCGAGCACCGCGAGCACGCCGAGGAGCACCAGCCGGGCGCAGAGCATCCGACCGTACGTGGTCCCGAGCGTGGTCCGCAGCAGCCCGGGGTCGACGGCGTCGAGCAGCCCGGTGCCGGCCGCGTACGGGCCCTCCAGCAGGAGCGCGAGGGCGGCACCGGCGGCGGCCGCGCCCCAGCCGGTCCACACCAGCTTCCGGACCCGCGGCTCCGTGCGCCCGGCCGGCCAGCACAGCACCACGAAGGCCAGCCCGCCGAAGAGCACCACGCCGCTGAAGGAGGCGTAGCGGGCGGCGGTGAAGACCAGCTCGACCACCCGGTTCGTCGTCCCGCCCGTGACCGCACCGGTCGGCGCCACCAGCGGCCCGTCCCCGACCACGAAGGAGAAGGCACCGCCGATCGGGTGCGAGTCGGGGGAGACGATCCGGTAGCTGACCAGGTAGCTGCCGTCACCCAGCCCGGGCCGCAGCGGGACGGAGACATCCGGGCCGGTCGCGGTGGGCTCGCCTTCGCTGACCTGCCCGCCGCCGCCGTCGACCACCTTCAGGAAGCCGGCCTCGACCGACACGCTCTCCGAGAACGTGACGGTGACCCGGGCCGGGGCCTGGTCGAGCCGGGACCCGTCGGCCGGGTCGGTGCCGACGACCACGGCGTGCGCCAGGGCTGGCGCGGCACCGGCGACCGCGACCACCGCCCAGCCGGCGAGCAGCGCCAGCAGGGCCAGGGATCGCCGCCCGATCGCCCGCCGCGCCGGCACGCCCGGCCGGCCCGGCCGGCCCGGCCGGCTGGGGCGAGAGTCGGCTCCCATGCCCGGACGTACGGCGCGGCGGTCGGGCCGGTTCGGTGCGATGCGCGTCACGCGGCCGATCCTGCCCGGGCGGACGCCGACCGCCCATCCGGGCCCGCGGCCTCACCGACCGGCTCCACCACCCGCCACCGCGGGCCGACCGGCTCGGGCCGCCCGCCGCGGGTGCGCACCGGCGGCGACCCGGGCTCGGCCCCGGGCAGCCGGGAGACGACGACCAGCAGCGCCAGGCCGGCGGCGACGAGCAGGTGCGCGGCCAGCCGGCCGCCCTCGACTGTCCCCACCACCAGGTCGGACACGGCAGAGACGCCCAGCACGGCGACGAAGACGCCGACCGGCGCGATCAGCGCCCCCGCCGTCCGCGGCCGGGACGCGGCGGCCAGGAAGGCGACCGCGAGCGCCAGGTTCCAGGCCCCTACCTCGCGCGCGACATGCCCGGTGGCCATCGAGTCCTGCCCGGTGAGCGCGCCCGACCAGGCGAGCACCGCCTGCACGAACGCGACCGCGACGAGCGCGGCGCGGGCCGCCGTGCGGCCCCGCGGGGGCCGCAGCGGACCCACCGCAGCCAGCACCGCCGGCGCCAGGTCCGGCATCGGCTCGGCCGGCGCGAGCCGGGCGAGCCGGCTCACCCGGCTCGCCGCCTCGTACCAGGCCCGGCAGCCGGCGCAGGACTCCAGGTGGGCCCGCACCGCGACCGGGGACGTGCCCAGCGGCTCCCCGTCGAGATCGGCGGAGAGCGCCTCGCGATACTGTTCGCAGCCCACGTACACAGGGTCGGCGGATGGAGGCGATCGGTTCCCGGTGGACGCGCAGCTTCGAGCTCAGCCGGACGCCGTGACCGTCGCGGCGCTCGCCGCCCGAGCGGGCGACCCGGTGGCGGCCGCGCGCTTCGTCCGGTCCACCCAGGCCGACGTCTGGCGGCTGTGCACGCACCTCGGCGACCGGGGCGAGGTGCAGGACCTGGCCCAGGAGACGTACCTGCGGGCGTTCCGGGCGCTGCCGTCCTTCGCGGCCAGGTCCGGGGCGCGGTCGTGGCTGCTGTCCATCGCCCGCCGGGTCTGCGCGGACGCCGTGCGGGAGCGGCAGCGGCGCCCGCGGGTGGACGCCTCCGCCGAGGTGCCCGAGCGGGCCGGCCCGTTCGCCGACGTCGGCGAGGGGGTGGCGCTTCGGGCCGCGGTCGGCGCGCTCGACCCGGACCGGCGGGAGGCCTTCGTGCTGACCCAGCTCGTCGGACTGACCTACCCGGAGGCGGCCGAGGTGTGCGGCTGCCCGGTCGGGACCATCCGCTCCCGGGTCGCGCGGGCCCGCGACGAGCTGATCACCGGTCTGCGCGGGCAGCGCGGCTCCGCCTGAGCGCGGTCCCCGGGGCCGGTGGCAACCTGGTTGAACCTCTTCCCGCCCCAGGTCGTAGTCATCGGGGAGGGGAGTCGGCGGAGGGTGGTTTCGGGTGCTGGACACGGTCTTCGGGGTGCCGACCCACGCGTTGGTGGTGCACGCGGTGGTGGTGTTGCTGCCGCTCGCGGCGCTCGGCGGCATCGCCGTAGCCCTGGTCCCCGCCCTCCGCCGGCGCTACGGCACCGTGGTCGGGTTGCTCACCGTCGCCGCGGTCGCCGCGGTGCCGGTCGCGACCCGCAGCGGCGAGCGGCTCTTCGAGCGGCAGTCGGCCCGTTTCGGCCCGAACGACGTCACCGAGGCCGGCCTGATGGAGGAGCACGCGACGCTCGGGGAGGACCTGCTGCCCTGGGCGCTGCTGCTGCTCGCCGGGGTCGCCCTGGTGGTCGTCCCCCCGCTGCTGACCCGCCGGCGGGAGCGGGAGCTGGCGCCCGCCGGACCGCACCGGCCACACCGGCCACAGCGCGGCCGCGGAGCCGGAGCCGACGACCGCCGCGCCCCCCGCCTGGACCCGGCCGGTCGCCCTGCTCGGGGTGGCGGCCACGCTGGTCGGAGCCGTGCTGAGTCTCGTCATGGTCGTCCGGATCGGGCACGCCGGCTCGGAGGCCGCCTGGGAGCGGCTGGACCAGCCGCCCGCCAGCCTCGGCCGCTGACACCGGAGCCGCCGGCGACCCGCCACCATCCTCTTTGACCGCGAGCTGGGCGCGGCCGCAGCAGAGCTTGGCCTTCCCGCCATCGCGCCGTCCTGAACGGCGACCGTCCGCTCGCAGCAACGCGAACTCCGCCTCCACCCCGACCGGAACCGCTCCGGGTCGCCCTCGCCCCGGTCACGGCGCATCGTCGGCAAGGACGAGCGCACGGCCATCGGCGGGGAACGGTCAGCAGGGCGGCGGCGAGCCGGCGCCTAAGCGGCATCGGTGAGCACCTCGTGGTCGGTGAGGACGAGCTGGCGGACGGCGAGCCCGGCGTCGTCGGCGATCACCAGCCGCACGGCGCCGGGAAGGTGGACCCCGGCGACCTGGACGTACTCGTGGTCGAAGGTCTCCACCCGCAGCAGCCGCTCGTCCGCGGCGGACCAGTACGCGACGTGGAAGCGCTCCGGCAGCGTGCGCCCGTCCACCGCGGCCGCCCGGCTGTCGATCACGATGGAGAAGCGGGTCCGGTCGGTAGGGCGCCCGCGGTCGGGGGGTGACCGCGAGCGGTGGCGGCCCGCACGATCAGCTCGCCCATCCGCGCGGGCAGCTCGTGCAGGCAGGTCAACGGCTCGCGGAAGCTGAGCCGCACGTCGGTGGCACCGGCCGGTCCGACGGCCCGCAACAGCAGCCCGTAGCGGTCCAGCCGGACCGGCAGCACCCGGCCGGCCGCGGCCCGCACCGCCGGCGGGACGAGCTCCGCGAGCAGCGCGAGCTCGTCCGCGTGGTCGGCCAGCAGGTGGCCGAGCAGCACCGCCTCCGCGTCGGCGACGGGATCCGCGACCGCCTGCGCGTAGTCAGCGGCGCCGACGAGGTCGATCGCGCCCGAGACGAGCTCGACGTTCGGGTCCCCGTCCAGGTCGACTTCGCCGGTGGCCACGAGGACCTCCCCCACGTCGACGTAGAGGACGGTGCACCCGTGACCGATGTCGAGCAGCGCGCCCGCGGCCTCTCGGTCGGCGGCGACCACCGCGAGCTCGCGGCGACGGTGCTCCGGCGGCTCGTGCATCCGACCGGCCAACCGCACCCGGGTCCGGACCCGGTCCGCGACCGGGATCGGGCACAGGTCGGTGGCGTCGAGCAGCACTGGCAGGTCGTCGGCCGCGGCGCGGACCGCGCGTACCAGCGGGTGGCCGTCCGGGACGACCAGCACCACCGCCCCGGTCGAGTCGTTGCCGTGCAACTCGATGTCGCCCTGAGCGCCGGCCGTACGCACCCGCACCGTGGGCGACAGCCGTACCGCCGTGCGGGCCCGCTCGGCGAGACTCGGTGTGTGAGTTCCCATCCGCTCTCTCCACTAAGGTAAGGCTTACCTAACCTAATGAGAGATCGTGCGGATGCAAACCCCCAGTCCGGGGGTACGCCGGAGCCTTGACGGGGTCCGTCAGCCTCTCGCGCGTGGGTGCCGGGCCGGCCGCCGCGTCAGTGGGCGTCGGGCCGGCAGTCGCCGTGCCGGTGTCGCGGCGCCGGCCGGCCTCTGGTCCGAGCCGTCGACATGCCGCGGCCGGCGGTCAGGCGCGGACGGCCCGAGCGGCGCGGGCGGCGCAGGCCGCGCAGGTGCCGAAGACCTCGACGGTGTGGTCGACGTCGACGAATCCCTCGGCGTCGGCGACCCGCCGGGTCCACCGCTCCACCTCCCGGCCCTCGATCTCCACCGTCCGCCCGCAGACCCGGCAGACCAGGTGGTGGTGGTGGTCGCCGGTCCCGCAGATCCGGTAGACCGACTCCCCCTCCGGGGTGCGCAGCACGTCGACCGCGCCGGCGTCGGCAAGCGACTGCAGGTGCCGGTAGACGGTGGTCAGCCCGACCCCGTCGCCGCGTCGGCGCAGCTCGGCGTGCAGGTCCTGCGCGCTGGTGAAGCCGTCACGGCGCGCCAGCGCGTCGCGCACCGCGGTCGCCTGCCGGGTGGCGCGCACGGCGCCCGGCAGGCGAGCCGACTCAGCTGACATCGGGTCTCCTCAGTGCTCGCCGGCTCGACTGTATTCAACAAACCCCGGTCGTGCGGGCCGCGCCCGGCGCCGGTCCAGCACCGGGCCCAGTACGCCGGCCCGCGGTGCCACCAGCACAGATACCACGAAGAAGCCGCAGGCGACGAGCACGATCGCCGCACCGGCCGCCACCGCCGCGAGCTGCGAGACGGCGAGGCCGAGCACCCCGCTCGCCATCCCGACACCGGCCGAGACCGCGATCATCGGCCCGACCCGGTCGCACCACAGCCGCGCGGTCGCCGCCGGCGCCACCACCAGGGCGACCGCGAGGATGGTGCCGACCGCCGGGACCGAGATCACCACGGTGACCTCGATCAGCAGCAGCAGGAGCAGGTCGAGTCGCCGGACCGGATAGCCGAGGGCGACCAGCCCACCGCGGTCGAAGGCGCCGAAGACCAGCTCCTTGCCGACCGCGGCCAGCACGGCCAGCACGACCACCAGCACCACCGCGGTCTTCACCAGGTCACTGGGCCGCACCGTCAGGATCGACCCGACCAGGTACGCCGACAGGTCGCGGGTGAATCCCGCCCGGGCGGACAGCAGCACGACGCCGAGCGCGAAGCCCGCGGAGAGCACCACGCCCACCGCGGCGGACGGGTCGCTGCGCGGGCGCGAGGACAGCCAGGCGACCCCGAGCACGACGAGGATGCCGAACAGTCCCGAGCCGAGCAGCAGGTCGATCCCGACGATCGCGGCGAGCACGACGCCCGGGAAGGTCGCGTGCGTCATCGCCATGGTGAAGAAGGACAGCCCGCGCAGCACGACGTGCACACCGACAACCCCGCACACGGCCCCCACCAGCAGCGCCTCGACCAGGGCGCGCCGCGCGTAGTCCTCTGCGAACAGGCTCACGGCGCCGCCTCCACCGGCACGGCTCCCCCACCCACCCCGGCGCGGCCCCGCCGCGCGGACGAGCGGGCCGCACCGACGAGCGCGGCGACCGCGTAGAGGGCGACCAGGGCGAGTACGACGGTCGCGCCGGATGCCAGCCGCAGGCCGTGGTTCACCGAGGCCTCGTACGAGGCGGCCAGGCCCAGCCAGCCGCCGAGCGCACCGATCCCCGCCGCCACCACCATGATCACCCCCAGCCGGTCGGACACCAGCCGGGCCGCCGCCCCCGGCACCACCAGCAGCGCGATCACCAGCACGGTGCCCACCGCACGGACCGAGGCGACCACCACCAGCGCGACGACCAGGTTGAGCGCGAGGTCCAGCACCGGCACCCGGTAGCCCAGGGCGGCCGCGCCGTCGGGGTCGAACGCGCGCAGCACCAGCTCCTTGCCGAGCAGCGCGAGGGTGAGCAGCACGACCCCGCCGATCACCGCGGTGACGAGGATCTGCTGCCGGTCGACGGTCAGGATCCGGCCGAAGAGGAAGGCGGTCAGATCGGCGGTGTAGCTGGACCGCCGGGAGACCAGGATGACGCCGACGGAGAAGAAGCCGGTGAGCAGGATCGCGAGGGTGGCGTCCTCGCTCACCCGGGCGTTCGCGGCCAGCACGGTCAGCAGGACGGCCGACAGCACCGCGAACCCGAGCGCTCCCCAGACGATCCCGTCGGTCTGCGCGAGCAGGTAGCCGATGACCACGCCCGGGAACACCGTGTGCGTCAACGCGTCGGAGACGAAGGCCAGCCGGCGGAGCACGACGAAGACGCTGACCACGGCGCCGACGACACCCAGCAGCAGCGCCTCGACCAGCGCCCGCGCCATGTACGGGCTGTCGAACGGCTCGACCAGCAACCGGATCATCAGTGCGCGACGACCGCGCTGTCGGTCACCAGCGCCTGTCCCCCGTAGGCGGCGCGCAGCAGCGCCGGGGTCAGCGTGGCGGCGGTCGGCCCGAAGGCCACCTGGTGCCGGTTGAGCAGGCAGACCTCGTCGCAGGTGAGGTGGGCCAGGGCCAGGTCGTGGGTGGAGATCACCACCGCGGCCCCGCCGGCCCGCAGCGCACTCAGCGCGGACAGCAGTGCCTCCTGGCTGACCGCGTCCACCCCGTTGAACGGCTCGTCGAGCAGCAGCAGCCGCGGCTGCTGGGCGATCGCGCGGGCCAGCAGCACCCGCTGCCGCTGGCCGCCGGACAGGACGCCGAAGCGCTCGCCGGCCCGGTCGGCCAGCCCGACGGCGTCCAGCGCGGCGGCGGCGATCCGGCGGTCCGCGGCACCCGGGCGGCGGACCCAGCCGATCTCCCGGTAGCGCCCCATCAGCACCACCTGGCCCGCCGAGACCGGGAACTCGGCGTCCAGCGTGTCGGCCTGCGGCACGTAGGCGACGTCCCGCCGGGCCCCCGCCGGGGTGCGGCCGAGCACCTCGATCCGCCCGCCGACCACGGCGACCAGGCCGAGCACCGCCTTCAGCAGCGTCGACTTGCCCGCGCCGTTCGGCCCGATCAGGGCGACCGCCTCGCCGGCGCGCACCACGCCGTCGACGTCCTCGACCACCCGGGCCCGGCCGTACGCCAGGCTGGCGTGCTCGAAGCGCAGCGCGGTGCTGTCAGACCCGTCCACCCAGTGCCTTCACGATCGTGTCGGTGTTGTGCTGCTCGGCACTGAGGTAGGTGCCGCCCGGTGACCCCTCCGCTCCCAGGCCGTCCGCGTAGAGCGCGTCCTCGCCGCCGACCACCTGCACGCCGGCCTCGGTCGCCACCGTCTCGGCGGTCTTCGGCGGCAGCGACGCCTCGGAGAAGACCGCCTTGACGCCGCTCGACCTGATCCTCGAGACCAGGTCGGACAGCTCCCGGCCGGACAGCTCCGCCGAGGTGTCGAAGCTGGGGATGATCGACCCGACGAAGCTCAGCCCGTAGCGCGCGCAGTAGTAGCCGAACGCGTCGTGGTTGGTCACCAGCTTGCGCTGCGCCGGCGGCACCGAGTCGATCTTGGTCCGGTTCGCCCGGTCCAGGGCGTCCAGCTTGGCCGAGTAGTCCGCCGCGTTCCGGTCGTACGTGGCCTTGTCCGGGGCATCCGCGCCGCTCAGCGCGGCGGCGATGCCGGCGACCATCGCCTTGGCGTTGCGCGGGTCGTGCCAGACGTGCGGGTCGCCCTCGGCCTGCTCCTCCTCGCCGTTGCCCTTGCGGATGGTGACGGCCGCGCTGCTGTCGACCACGGTGCCCGAGTAGCCGGCCGCCTGGACCGTGTCGTCGAGCCAGGCCTCGAGGCCGACGCCGCTGCGCACCACGAGGTCGGCGTCCGCGATCGCCTGCAGGTCCGCGGGTGAGGGCTCGTAGTCGTGCGGGTCGACACCCGGCTTGATGATCTGGGTGACGGTGACCTTGTCTCCGCCGACGTTGCGGGCGAAGTCGGCGACCACCGGCGTGGTCGCCACCACCTGCAGCGTCGGGCCGCCGGCGGACCCACCGGCGGCGGACTCGTCTGCGTCGCCGCCCGCGCCGCACCCGGCCAGAACGACGCCCAGCGCGCCGGCGGCGAGCACCAGCGCGGGGCTGCGGGGGCGCACGGACATCTCCTCCGGTGGCGGCCAGGACCGTCAAGTCGACGGATCGAGCCTACCGGTATCGACAACCGTTGTCATCTCGACAGCCTCGCCGGCCCGCTCCTCCGCAACCGTTGCGGGCGTTCGGTGACGGGAGGAGGCCGCGGTCGTCGAGGACTCAGCCCGGGTTGCGCCAGGACACCGCCGTCACCACCCGGTGCAGCTCCGCGAACTCCGCACCCGCGAAGTGCCGGTCATAGGTGTGGAGGAACTCCGGCCGGCCCAGCGGGACGTCGTTGAGCGCATGGTGCAGCCACGCCGGGTGCAGGTGCAGCTCGAGCACCTTCGCCGCGATCCGGTGGTCACGGCTGCGCTCCCGGTAGGACTCCTCGGCGTCGAGGAAGGCGTCCCGCACCTGGTAGTCCATCGTCGCCCACCCGCCGGGGTCGGTGATGTCGACGACCACCAGCAGCCCGCCCGGCGCGACGAGCGAGCGCAGGTGCGGCAGCACCACGTCGTGAGCCCGCAGGTGATGCACGGTGTTCACGCTGAACACCAGGTCGAACAGGCCGTCCGCCGCCGGCGTCACGTCGAGCAGGCTGCGCACGGCGAAGTCGGCCTCGGGGTGCGCGGTGCGGGCCATCTCGACCTCCCGCTCGGCGATGTCGACTCCGAGCACCGAGCCGTACCGGGCGGTGAGCAGTCCGGTCCACCGACCCGAGCCGCAGCCGAGGTCGACCGCCCGGCCGCCCGAGGCCGGCAGCGTCTCGGTCAGCCACGGGCGGTATATCGGGTCGGTGTCGGCGGCGAAGACCGCGAACAGCTCGGCCAGCTCGTCGAAGTAGACCTGCTGCTCCGGCACGGAGTGCGCGCTCACGGTCCGCTCCTCCTCGGGCAGGCCGGACTCCGCGTGGAGCTCACCGGTAGCTTCTTGGTGGGGTCGACGAAGTCGTTGGTGGCGACGTCGGCGGCGGACAGGCCGGGGCGCATCGGCCGGCGCTGCGCGGCCAGCAGCGGGCGGACGATGTCGACCATCCGGTCCAGCTTGTTCGGGTCGAAGCCGCCGAGGACGCCGGCGATGCTGTTGGACACCAGCCCGAGGTCGCGCAGCTGGCAGACGCCGAAGTCGGCGGCGGCCCGGTCGTAGGTGAAGCCGGCCCGGAAGGCCTCGACCGCCTCGACGATCCGGTCGAGCGCGGCCGCCGGCTCCGCCATGAAGTCGATCTGCGCCTGCTGCAGGATCGGCACCAGCTTGCGCAGGCACGGCGCGAGCCGCTCCCGGTCGCCGCTGCGGACCGCGAGCACGTTGGCGTAGTTGGGGTAGCCGGTCTCCTGGACCAGCTGGTAGGTCACCGGCCGCCGCCAGCTCGGCAGGTGCTCGTAGACGTACGGCTCGTTCGTGGCGTACCCCTGCACCACGACCCGGCCGCCGGACGCGACGAAGCGGGACGGCGACCCGTCGTAGGAGGCGTCGAGCTGGCGGGCGCGCAGGATCCCGGAACCGGTCAGGTAGCCGAAGACGGTGGTCGCGTTCGCCGAGTGCACGATCGGGGTGTCGGTCTGCCCGATGTCGGCGATCCCGGTGAACTCCGGGTGCGTCCGCGGGTCCCAGATCAGCACCTGCGGGTCGCCGTTCAATGGCGCGATCACGGCCTGCATCGGCTGCCCGGCGGACAGGCCGAGGATCTCGTCGACGTTGGTGAAGCCGAGGGTGATCGAGCGGTCCGCGTACATCACCGCGGGCGCGGTCTGGAAGCCGGTCGCCGGACCGCCGGAGCGGAACTCCAGCTCCACGCCGGTGTCCTTGCCACCGGCGACCAGGGACCCGGAGACCCGCTTGCGCTTCGCGTCGACCGACCGGTCGGCGCCGAGCAGCTGGAAGGGCACCGCCAGGTCGGCCGTCGGATACCACGCGGCCTGCAGCACGACCCGCGCCGGGCAGCTGCCGGCGAGCTGGAGCGGGTCGCCGGCGGCGGCGCGCTCGACGGTCGGGCCCTGCGGGGAGCCGCCGGCGGAGCAGCCGGACAGCAGCAGGGCGAGGGCGACGCCGAGCAGGGTCGCCGGCCGGCCGAACCAGCCGAACGGCTCAGCGCTGCGCTGGGCCGGGGACCTGAGGTGCGGCGAGGAGTAGGTGCGGGCGAGTCGCGGCCGGCGCCGCGGGCAGGGCGCCCGGGAGAATGGGCCGGGATCGCTGCGCCCCGGCCGCCGGCGGGGCAGCTGCGCCGGCGGGGACCCGATGTCGGGCGGCATGGGCGAGGTCCTCCAGGAGGGTCGGGAGCGTCGGCTTCCTGCATGTCGATGCCATATTGCTCCTTCATGATGCCCTGTTACATCTTGATCGGCAAGATCCTTCCCGGTACGAGCCGATCGGGTCAGTCCGGGACCGGGAGCAGCGGGGTGTCGGAGTCCAGCGGCGGGAGGAACGGGATCTCGTCGATGGTGGTGGCGACGGGCACGCCGTCGACCTGCACCAGCCGCGCCTGCTCGACCAGGTAGGACCCGCCGGCTGCCCAGGGGAACGCGGTGGACGCCTCGGCCACCGGCAGCGTCGCGGTCTCGACCGGCGTCGTGGTCCACGACAGGCCGTGCCGGGCCAGCAGCCGGTCGAGGGGCTCGGCGCCGGAGCGGAGCGCGGCGGCGACCACGTCCGGCAGCCGCCACGGCACCACCACCGACCAACTGACGGCGACCGGGAGGTGCGGCGGCGCCGAGTCGCTCAGCAGCACGTGCCGGCGCAGCACCGGACCGGTGGTGCCGAGCCGGGTCAGGCCGGGCGGCGCGATCCTGGCCAGCTCGCCCGCACCGAGCAGCCGGGACTGGACCGGCCGGCCGAGCAGGTCCTCCACCAGCTCGGTCGGGCCGCGACTGCGCCGGACCAGCAGGGCGAACAGTCGCCACGCGACCCGGTCGGCGGGGTGGGCCGCCGCCGGGCCGGGCGAACCAGGCGGAGGCTCGTCTGGACCGTCCTCCATCGTCCCCTCCCGCTCCGATCACGAATGACCGATACTGTAGTAGGACAGCATCTCCGTGATGCAATCCTGCGGTGGAGTGAAGGCGGGGAAGTCCCTAGCGTCTGCTGGACGCGGACCGGGACGGTGATCCGATGGTGGAGCAGGGCGAGGAGGCCGCCGGTCCGGAGGACCGGGCCCGGCTCAAGGCGTTCGGCCTGCGGATGAAACTGCTCCGGGTCAGCCGCGGCTGGTCGCAGGAGCAGCTCGCCGAGGCGGCGGGGATGCACCGGACGTTCGTCGGCCAGGTCGAGCGTGGACAGCGCGGCATGAACATCCTCGGTCTGTGGCGGCTGTCCCGGGCGTTCGGAGTGCCGATCGGGGACCTGTTCACCGACGTCGAGGGCCGCCCCATCCCCTGACCGCGGCAGGTCAGTGTCGTGGCCGAAGCGAGTGACGACTTCGTGTCGCGGGTGACGAGCCGTGGGTCGTCACCCGTGCACCGAAGTCGTCACCGACACACCAAGGTCGTCACCCAGGCCCTGCGTCCTCCCGCTGCGCCACTGCGAAACCCGCGCCCCGCCGCACCGTGGGGCCCGCGGGGGTCGCCCCCGCGGCCAGCATGACGAGTGGCCCCTGGCCCGCGCACTCGAGCCGACGATCGACCCGCTGCGCCACCGCGAACCCGCGCCCCGCCGCACCGTGGGGCCCGCGGGGGTCGCCCCCGCGGCCAGCATGACGAGTGGCCCCTGGCCCGCGCATTCCGCGGGCAGGGGCCACTCAGGTCACTCGTGGAGGTGGCGGGAATCGAACCCGCGTCCTCCGGCGGTTCGACAGGACTTCTCCGGGCGCAGCTCGTCTTGTCTCTGCTCGGCCCCACCGGTCTTCAGAGCGAGCCGGTGTGACGGGCCCAGTCACTGTGAGGTGTCCCGGCGCGATCCGTGACCGACCGCGCCGGTGAGCTTCCTAGCTGATGCCAGTACCCGGGCCGGAAGCACTCCCGGACTGACAGAGGTCTAGCTCGCCTTAAGCGGCGAGGGCGACCTCGGAGCGCGAACTGATGTTGGCGCTTGATGGTTGCAACGGATGGTTAACGAGATCATCGTTGCCTTCCTCGGCCCGCTTCCCCTGTCTCGACGTCCGGAGTCGAAACCTTTCACCCCCTTCTCGGTGCTCGCCGAGTCTAACCCCGCCCGGCCCGTGGATCATCCCCGCCCGGGGGTCAGCCGATCGACTTCACCGAGGTGACCGAGCGCTTGTCGACCACGAAGCCGAGCCGGCTGTAGAGGCCGAGGGCGCCGGTCGCGTTCTCGGTGTCGACGCCGAGGCTGGCCCGCTGGTAGCCGGCGTCGCGGTAGCGGTCGAGGGCGGCGGCGAGCAGCAGCGTGCCGAGGCCCCGCCGCCGCCACGGTGCCCGGGTGGCGAGCTGGCCCACCCAGGCCTCCCGGATCCCGGTCGCCTCGGCGTCGGCGGCGTAGAAGTAGGACAGCAGGTACGCCGCGACGTCGTCGCCGTCGAGCACGATCAGGCTGATGTCCGGCCGGAAGGCCCGGGAGCCGGTGAACCAGTGCCGCCACCGGTCCGGGTCCGGCGGCGTCGAGCCCCAATGGCCGGCGAAGGCCTCCTGGTGCGCCAGCCGGACCGCCTCGTCGTACGACCGGTCGAAGCCGACCAGCCGCAGGCCGTCCGGGACCGCCGGCACCGGTGGAAGCCCGTCGCCCAGGTCGCGCTCCATCTCGTTCCACCAGCGGACCGGCGTGTAGCCCGCCTCCCGGGCCAGGGCCAGCAGCCCCGGCAGGGTCTCGTACGCACCGATCGCGAGCTGGCCGGGCACCGTCGGGTGCCGCTCGCGGTGCACCTCGGTGCCGCGCTCCTCTTGCCAGCCGAGCATCCGGCGGCCCAGACCGCGGCGGCGCACGGTCGGGTGCACCGTGCCCTCCAGGTAGACCCGGTCGACGTCGCGCACCGAGGAGGAGACGCGGACCAGCCCGAAGGCGAGCAGCGTCCCGTCGCCGGCGACGGCCAGCCGGGTGTCCCGCGCCGGGTCGAAGCCGGGCTCGGCCAGCTCCTCGCGCAGGTCGGCCTCGTCGTAGTTCTCGCCGGTCTGGTCGACCGCCTCGCTCTCGGCGAGCAGCCGGGCGAGCGCCGGCACGTCGTCGGCCGTCGCCGCCCGCCAGGTCAGCTGGTCGAGCACGGCGATGTCTGCACGCTCGCCACCGGTGTCCACGGGACCCGACCGTACGCGCGCCGCCCGCCGCGGCGCGCCTGGTTTTCTGACCGCCGCCCGCGGCTCATCGGATGCTTCCGTCCGCTGCCAGCCCGAGCAGCCGGCCGCCGTTCGCCCAGAGCACGCCGCGCAGCCAGTCGTCGCCGAGGTCGAGCCGGACCAGCGCGTCGAGCTGGGTCGCGTACGGGTGGGGGATGTTCGGGAAGTCCGAGCCGAGCACGACGCGGTCGCCGAGGTCGGCGAGGCGACGCGGCAGGTCCGCCGGCATCGGCATCATCGCCTCGGTGAAGGGTGTGCCGACCATGGTCGTGTCGAGGTGCACCCCCGGGTACCGCTCGGCCAGCTCGGCGTGCCCGGTGTACTCCGGCATGCCCGCGTGCGCGACCACCAGCCGCAGCCGCGGGTGCCGGCGCAGCACCTCGCCGATCGGGCCGACGCCGGTGTGCCGGCCCGGGATCGGCCCGCTGCCGCAGTGCACCACGACCGGCACCTGCGCCTCCGCCAGCCGGCCCCAGACCGGGACCAGCAGCGGGTCGGTCGGGTCGTAACCGCCGACCTGCAGGTGCGCCTTGAGCACCCGGGCGCCGGCGGCGAGCGCGTCGTCGACGTACTGCCCGGCGTCCGGCTCGGGGAAGAAGGTCGCGGACGGGACGCACCCGGCGGTGCGGCGGGCGAGCTCGAGCGTCCAGCCGTTCAGCCAGCGGGCCATGCCGGGCTTGTGCGGGTACGCCAGCGCGGGGAACGCGCGGACACCGAGCCGGCGCAGCACCGCCACCCGCTCGTCGTCGCCGAGCCGGTAGGTCACCGGCCACGGGACGCCGTAGTGCTCCTCGGCGCGGTCGAAGTACGCCCAGACCGCGGCCAGCATCGGCGGCGGCAGGAAGTGCACGTGCACGTCGATGAGGCCCGGCAGTCCGAGCCGCCGCCACAGCGCCGGGACGGCGGCGTCCGCGCGCTCCACCGCCGGGTCGAGCCCGGGCGTCGCCGGCCGCTCGGACACGGCTCAGTCGTCGCCCTTGGCGCGCCGGGCGACGGCGCGGGCGATCTCCTGCTGCGCGTCCCGGCGGGCCAGGTCCTGGCGCTTGTCGTAGGAACGCTTGCCCTTGGCCAGGGCCAGCTCCACCTTCACCCGGCCGCCGGAGAAGTACAGCTGCAGCGGCACCAGGGTCAGCCCGCTCTCCTTGGTCTTGCCGAGCAGCCGCTCGATCTGCTCGCGGTGCAGCAGCAGCTTGCGCTGCCGGCGCGGCTCGTGGTTGGTCCAGGTGCCCTGGGTGTACTCGGGGATGTGCACGCCCTGCAGCCACACCTCGCCGTCCCGGATGGTGGCGAAACCGTCCACAAGCGACGCCCGGCCCGCGCGCAGCGACTTCACCTCGGTGCCGGTCAGGACCAGCCCGGCCTCGTAGGTGTCGACGATGGCGTAGTTGTGCCGGGCCTTGCGGTTGGAGGCGATCACCTTCCGGTCGGTGTCGCGGTTGGACGATTGAGGCACCCTACAAGCGTACGTACAGACGGAGGGTGACGTACGCCGCGACGCTGGCGAGCAGCACGCCGACGCCGGCCACGTACGGACTGATCATCAGGATCGTCCCGACGTCGATCGGCGGGACGATCCCGGACCGGATCGGCTCGGCGAGCGTCTTGTCCACGAACAGGAACTTCGCCGCGAACAGGCCGGCGATGGCCAGCAGCGCGCCGGCCAGCCCGGCCAGCGCCGCCTCCAGCACGAACGGCAGCTGCGTATACCACCGGCTGGCGCCGACCAGCCGCATGATCCCGGTCTCCACCCGTCTGTTGAAGGCGGCCACCTGGATGGTGTTGGAGATCAGCAGCAGGGCCGCCAGCGCCTGCAGCAGGGCCAGCGCGATCGCCGCGTTCCGCACCCCGTTGAAGAGCGAGAAGATCCGGTCCAGCACCTCGCTCTGCCCCTGCACCTGGTCGATGCCCGCCGCCTTGCCGAACTGCTGCTCCAGCACCGTGTAGCGCTCCGGGTCCCTCATCCGGACCAGGTACGTCGCCGGGAGGTCCTCCGGCGTCGCCTGCGCCACCAGGTTGGGATTGCCGCGGAAGAGCTTCTTGAACCGCTCGTACGCCTGCTCCTTGGTCAGGAACTGGTAGCCGGCGACCTCGGGCGACGCGTCGAGCTGGGTGGTGACCGCCTCGCGCTGCCGGGCGTTGATGTCGTCCTTGAGGTAGATCGAGACCTCGAGCTTGTCGTAGTAGAGCTCCTTCATCTCGCCGATCTGGTTGGCCACCAGCAGGCCGGCGCCGAAGAAGCCGAGCGAGATCGCCGTCGTCATGATCATCGCGATGGTCATGGTGAGGTTGCGGCGCAGGCCGGCGGCGACCTCGGCGAAGACGAAGTTCATCCGCATGTCAGCGACCCACCCCGTAGACGCCCCGGGCCTGGTCGCGGACCAGCCGGCCCATCTCCAGCTCGATGACGCGCCGGCGCATCGAGTCCACGATGTTGTTGTCGTGGGTGGCCATCAGCACCGTCGTCCCGGTGCGGTTGATGCGTTCGAGCAGCAGCATGATGTCCTGGCTGGTGTCCGGGTCGAGGTTTCCGGTCGGCTCGTCGGCCAGCAGCACCAGCGGCCGGTTGACGAACGCGCGGGCGATCGCGACCCGCTGCTGCTCGCCGCCGGACAGCTCGCCGGGCAACCGGTTCGCCTTGCCGTCCAGGCCGACCAGCTCCAGCACCTCCGGCACCACCTTGCGGATGGTGTGCGCCGGCTTGCCGATCACCTCGAGCGCGAAGCCGACGTTCTCGGCGACGGACTTCTTCTCCAGCAGCCGGAAGTCCTGGAAGACGCAGCCGATGGTGCGGCGCAGCGCCGGCACCTTCCACCGGGACAGCCGGCCGAGGTCCTTGCCGGCGACGTTCACCCGGCCGCGGGTGGGGCTCTCCTCCTTCAGCAGGAGGCGCAGGAACGTCGACTTGCCGGACCCGGAGGGGCCGATCAGGAAGACGAACTCGCCCTTCTCCACGTTGAGGCTGACGTCGTCGAGCGCGGGTCGGGCGCTCGCCGGGTAGAGCTTGGTCACTCGGTCCAGGCGGATCACGGGCGCTGAGTCTACCTAGACGCCGGAGTGCCGCCGTTCATCGCCAGCCCTTACCCGCGCGGCGCGGCGCTGTCCTGCTGCTGCTTCCACCGGATCTCGGCCTCGACGAAGCCGTCGATGTCGCCGTCCAGCACCGCGGCGGTGTTGCCAGTCTCCACCTCGGTGCGCAGGTCCTTCACCATCTGGTACGGATGCAGCACGTAACTGCGGATCTGGTTGCCCCAGCTGCCGCCCGCGTCGCCGCGCAGCGCGTCCAGCTCGGCCCGGTCCTGCAGCCGGCGGCGCTCCAGCAGCTTCGCCTGCAGCACGGCCATCGCGCTGGCCCGGTTCTGCAGCTGGGAGCGCTCGTTCTGGCAGGAGACGACGATGCCGGTCGGCAGGTGCGTGATCCGGACCGCCGAGTCGGTGGTGTTGACACCCTGCCCGCCCGGGCCGGACGAGCGGTAGACGTCGACCCGCAGGTCCTTGTCGTCCACCTCGATGTGGTCGGTCGGCTGCACCACCGGGACCACGTCGACCCCGGCGAAGCTGGTCTGCCGGCGGTGCTGGTTGTCGAACGGGGAGATCCGGACCAGCCGGTGCGTGCCGTGCTCGCCGGCCAGCGTGCCGTACGCGTACGGCGCCCTGACCACGAAGGTGGCCGACTTGATCCCGGCCTCCTCGGCGTAGGAGGTGTCGTACACCTCGGTCGGGAAGCCGTGCCGCTCCGCCCAGCGCAGGTACATCCTCATCAGCATCTGCGCCCAGTCCGCCGCGTCCACCCCACCGGCCTCGGCCTGCACGGTGACCAGCGCGTCGCGGCCGTCGTACTCCCCGCCGAGCAGGGTGCGGACCTCCAGCTCGCCGATGGACCGGTGCAGCGCGGCCAGCTCGGACTCGACCTCCTGGCGGGCCGCGGAGTCGTCCTCGGCCTCGGCGAGCTCGTGCAGGACGGCGGCGTCGTCCAGGCGGCGGCGCAGGTCCTCGGTGCGCCGCAGGTCGGCCTGCAGCTGGGAGAGCCGGCTGGTGACCTGCTGTGCGTTCGCCTGGTCGGACCACAGGTCGGGTTGCGCCGCCGCCTGCTCCAGCTCGGCCAGCTCACGCCGCATCGCGCCGAGGTCGAGCACGGCCTCGATGCTGGACAGGGTGGCGGACAGCTCCTTGAGCTCGGCGGGCGCGTCGACGGTCACAACCGGCCAGGGTACGCGCGGGGCTAGTCGGTCGGGACGGTGTCCAGCCAGCGCAGCAGCGCCCGCTCGTAGGCGACGCCGAACTCGGCGGTGGAGACGAGGAAGCGGTCGGCACCGTCCTTCTTCAGCTGGCTGGCGCGGGCCCGGTTGGTCGCGAGCGCCTCCTGGTGGCGGGTGCGGGCCTCCTCCACCAGCCGGCGCACCGTCCCGGAGGCGTGGTGCGCGCCGAAGCCGATGCGCAGCACCAGCGGGTTGCGCGAGTGGTCGGCGCCGGCGGCCTCGGTCAGCCAGCCGCGGAAGGCGCGCTTGCCGGCGGCCGTGATCGCGTACGGCTGGGCGGCCCGGGGGCCCTGCTTGCCGGGCCGTACGTAGCCGGCGTCGGCGAGGCCGGGCAGCTCCCGGTAGACCTGGCTGCGGGTGACGCTCCAGAACGGCTCCATCCGCTCCTTCGCCGCGGCGACGAGCTCGCCACCGGTCATCGGGCCCTCGTGCAGCAGGCCGAGCAGCGCGGCGGCGGTGGAGTTCAGGGTGGTGGCCACCCGGCAACGGTGCCACGATCTTCGGACCGGCGCCAGCATCTGGGACCGAACTGTCCACTGTGTCTGGCCGGAATGGACCGTCGGGACCTCGGCCGGCACGGCTCAGGGACCGCGGCGGGCCGGCAGCAGCGGGGATCGGGCCCGGGCGACGGCGGTGCGCTGCAGGCCGCCCGGCCGGCCGAGCGCGGCGCCGAACGGGATCCGCGCCGTGCGGCGGCAGGTGACGGTGACGGTGCGGCCGTCCGTCGTCGCCGCCAGCGCCAGGCCGTCCCGGCCGGCGCGGCCGCGGTAGTCCTCGACGGCCGCCGCGACGGCGGCGGGGTCGAGCGGCAGCGCGGCGGCCTCGCCGCCGGCGCCGTCGTCCGGGGCGGCGCCGGCCGGGGCAGCGCCGGCCGGGGCAGCGCCGGCCGGGAGCGTCGGCCGGGATGGCGTCGGCCGGGATGGCGCCGGCGAGAGCGGTGCGATCGACCGCGCCGGCCGCGGCGGCGACTGCGGCGCCGTCGCAGATCCCGGCGAGGTCGCGCTGGGCGAGGAAGGCCGCGGAGGCCGCGATGCCGGCCGTGACGAGCGTGCCGGCAAGCAGGAAGCACAGCAGGACCAGCGGGATCGCGGTGCCTGCGTCCTTGCTCCTCATCGGCGACCCAGGTCGCGGTAGTCGTCGGCGCGCACGACGTGCCGGCCGGTCACGGTGTTGCGGCCGCCGTCGAGGAAGCCGGGGACCGCCGGCACGGCCACCGGGCTGGTCACGCAGATGGCGAAGACCACCCCCGGCGCAAGCGGCCAGGGTGTGCTCCCGGCGGTCGCGCAGTCGGCGTCCGCGGCGGCGTAGCGGACCTCGACGCCGTCGACGGGGACGCCCTGATCGGCCAGCGCGAGCCGGGCCGCGTAGTCCGCCCGGAGCTGGGCGTTGCCCGCGGTGCCGGTGGCGTACGCCCGGCCGGCCTCGCGAGCCGCCTGGGTGACCCCGTAGACCGACCGCTGCACGCTCGACGCCGCCAGGACCAGGTAGAGCAGCGGCGCCAGCAGCACGACCCCGAGCAGCACCACCTCGACGAGGGCGGTGCCGCCGTCGGCGCATCCGCGGGACGCCGGCTCCTCGGGCTCGCTCACCGGCCCTCCTTCAGCGCCCGCGCCGTCACGTCGACCGGCAGGACCGGGCCGAGCACCCGGACCAGCGCCGGCACCGATCCCCGGCAGCGCACGACGACCAGCGCCGCCCCGCCCGCGCCCGCCTCCTCTGCCGCGGCGCACGCCACGCCGGCCGCGGTGCGCTCCGAGACACCCTGCGCCAGCACCAGCTCGGCGAGCGGCCCGGCGTCGCGTGTGGACCGGTCGGCGGCGGCGCCGTACCGGGCGCCCTCGGCGGCGCTGGCCACGACCACGTTGCGCAGGTGCAGGTAGACCGCGACCTGCAGGACGGCCAGCAGCAGGAACAGCAGCGGCACGGTGACCAGCACCAGCTCGACCACCGCCGCGCCCCGGTCCGCGCGCCGCGCCGGACGCTGCGGCACCACCGCTCAGCCCGCCTGCGCGAACATGTCCTCGATCGCCGCCGTCATCGCCGGGATGATCGCGGCACGGAACGGCACCAGGATCGCCAGCACCAGCGCCGCGGTCATCACCGCGATCATCACCCAGCCCGGCACGTCGCCGCGGTCCGGCCCCGCCCGCAACCGCTGGATCCTCGATGCCACCCACGTCCTCCTCATCCGGTCAGCGCCGTGATGCCGACGAGCCCGGGGTAGAGCGCGAACACCACCGTCGTCGGCAGGATCACGAAGACCACCGGCACCAGCATCGCGATCTCCCTGCGTCCGCCGGCCTCCAGCAGCGCGCGCCGGCCCGCCTCGCGGACGTCGGCGGCCTGCGCCCGCAGCACCTCCGCCAGCGGCGTCCCGCGCTCCGCCGCTACCACCACCCCGTCGACGAAGCGGGCCAGGGCGGGCACGGAGGTGCGGTCGCGGAGCTCCTCCAGCGCCCCGGCCAGTGGCGTGCCCGTCCTCGCCCGGCCCAGCGCGGCGGAGAGGTCGGCCGTGAGGGTGCCGCCGGTGCGCCGGCACACCCGGTCGAGCGCGCCGTGCAGGCTCTCGCCCGCGGTGACCGCCAGCGCCAGCAGCTCCGCCACCACCGGGAGCTCGGCCAGCACCGCCGCTTCCCGGCGCCGGACCCGCACCGACAGCCACCAGTCCCGGCCGAGCACGCCGGTCACGCCGCCGGCGCCGGCCAGCAGGAGCAGCGCCGGCACCGACAACCGTCCCGATGCGACAGTGGGCAGCGCGGCGCCCAGCGCGCCGGCGGCCAGGCCGACGGAGCCGCACACGACCTGCTCCACCCGGACGTCCTCGACGGTCCGCTCGTCCGACAACGCCGCGAGCCGGCGGCGGACCGCGGCCCGGCCGCCCAGCACCCGCTCGACGGCGCGGGCCGCGTCGCCGAGGACCGGCGCGAGCAGCCGCCGCACGGTGCCGAGCAGCGGCCGTCCGTCCCCGGGCGGAGCGAGCAGGCCGGAGGGTGGGCCGGAGTCGGGCTCGGGCAGGTACGGCGCGAGTCGCTGGTGGAGGGTCGGCCGGCGCAGCGGCGGCGCGGCCGTGGTCGCGACCCACAGCCCGGCACCCACCGCGAGGCCGAGCAGCGCCCCGAGGCCGCTCATGCCCGCTCCTCGCGCTCGCTCGATGCCCGCTCCGCGCTCACCGAAGCACCCGCCGCTCGGCCGGCAGCCGTCCGATCAGGACCATCAGCCGGTAGGCGACCGCGCAGGCGAGGCCGCCGACGGCGAGCACGAGAACGCCGGCTCGGGAGTCGTACGCGTCCAGGGTCGCCGGTTGGGTGGCGAGCAGCAGGAGGACCAGCCACGGCGCCGAGACGGCGAGCCGGGCCGCGTTCACCGTCCAGCTCTGCCTGGCCTCCAGCTCGGCCCGGGTGCGCGCATCGGCGCGCAGGAAGGCGGACAGCGCGCGCAGCACCACGCCGAGGTCGGTGCCGCCCACCTCCCGGGCCAGCCGGACCGTCTCGACCACCCGGTCGGCGACCGGGTCGGCGAGCCGCTCCTTCAGCCGGTCCAGGCTCTCGGCCATCCGGCCGGAGGCGCGGTGGTCGGCAGCGAAGGCGGCGAACGCGGGCCGCAGCGGCTCCGGCCCGCGCTCCCCCAGCGCCGCGAGCGCCTCCGGCAGCGAGAGCCCGGCCCGTACGGCCGAGGCCAGGTTGTCGACCGCCTCCGGCCACAGCTCCCGCAGGTCGGCCGTGCGCCGGCGGCGGGCCCGGCGGACCAGCCCGACCGGGACCGCCGCGCCGAACAGGCCGAAGCAGCAGGCGATGCTGACGCTGCGGGCCAGGGCGAGCACGACGGTCGCCGCGAGCAGGCCGGCGAGCAGCTGGATCGCCAGCAGCTGGGCGGACGTGGTGCCCTCGATGCCGGCTTGGCGCACCAGCTCCGTGCGTCGCCGCTGCCAGTCGGCGACGCCGGCGCGGCGGCGGGGCAGCCGCGGGCCGCCGCGCCACAGGAGCAGCAGTCCGACCCCGAGCAGCAGGCCGAGCAGGGCGCCCACCTCAGGCCGCCAGCAGTGCGGGCAGGTCCAGGCCGAGCCGGGTGAAGCGCTCGCTGCGTGGCGGGAAGCCGCCGGCGCGGACCAGCTGCCCGTCGCGGGCGGCGAACAGCTCCGCCGTCTCGATGACGGCGCCTTCCACCCGGCCGGGCACGCCGACGATCTCGGTGACCCGACGCCGCCCGTCCGGGTCCGCCTCCAGGTGCACCACGAGGTCGACGCAGCCGGCGACGGTCGGCGTGACGAACGCCGGCGGGATGTTGCCACCGGCGAGCAGCGGCAGCGTGCACATCTTCAGCAGGGCCTCCCGGGCGGAGTTGGCGTGCACGCTGCACATCCCGGAGACGCCGGAGTTCAGCGCCAGCAGCAGGTCCAGGCACTCGGCCTGGCGGACCTCGCCGACCACCAGCCGGTCCGGGCGCATCCGGAGGGCCTCGACCACCAGCCGGCGCAGGGTGATCGCGCCGGTGCCCTCCAGGCTCGGCTGCCGGGTCTGCATGGCCACCCAGTCCACCGCCGGCGGGCGCAGCTCGAAGACCTCCTCGACCGTGATCAGCCGCTCCCGGGCGGGGATCGCGGCCAGCAGCGCGTTGAGGGTGGTCGTCTTGCCCGCCTGGGTGCCGCCGGAGACGAGCACGCTGAGGCCGGCGACGACGGCCGCCTCCAGGAAGCGGGCGGCCGGCGCGGGCAGCGTGCCGAGCCGGACGAGGTCGTCGACCGACCCGGCGCGGACGACGAACTTCCGGATGTTGACCGCGACGTGCCGGCGGGTGACGTCGGGGATCACCGCGTGCAGCCGGGAGCCGTCCGGCAGGGTGGCGTCGACGAACGGGGTGCTGACGTCGAGCCGGCGTCCGCTGCTGCGGAGCATCCGCTCCACCAGCTCGCCGATCTCGGCGGCGGACAGGACGGTGGTGGTCAGCTCGCTGCGTCCGCGCCGGGCCACGAAGACCCGGCCGGGCTCGTTGATCCAGACCTCCTCGACCTCGGGGTCGTCCAGCCAGCGCTGCAGCGGCCCGAAGCCGGCGACCGCGTCGAGCACGGTCCGGGCGACCCGCCGCGGGTCGCCGACCGGCGGCAGCGCCGAGGACAGCACCCGCTCGGAGTAGTCCGCGATCACCTCCTCGACCAGGGCGCGGGCGTCGTGCGGCGCCTCGAGCGGGTCCAGCCCGCGCCGCCGGACCAGCTCGCGCACCTCGTCCTCGATCGTCTCCGCAGCGGTCGGCACGTCCCGAAGCGTAGCGCTATGTCCTTATTACGAATATCATCCCTTCCGGTGATAGTCGGACGCGATCGCGTCAGCCGGGACGCTCACGGACGACGTCGGCGGGCGGCTTGTCGTCGCGCAGGCCGAGGAAGCGCGGCTGGCGCAGCCGGCCGTCCCCGGTCCACTCGGCGAAGCCGATCTGGGCGACCAGCTCGGGCCGGGTCCAGTGCGTGCCGCGCGGGACCGGCCGCGCGTCCACGAACGGCGAGCCGGGGACCTCCAGCGCCCGCAGCCGGGCGCCGAGGTCGCGCAGGGTCGCCGCCGGGTAGCCGGTGCCCACCTTCCCGGCGTACCGAAGCCGGCCGTCCTGGTGGTAGCCGACGAGCAGCGCGCCGAAGTCGGTCCGGCTGCCCGCCGGGTCGGTGAAGCCGCCGACCACGAACTCCTGCTCCCAGGCGCACTTCAGCTTCAGCCAGTCTCTCGACCGGCCCGGGACGTACGGCGCGTCCGCCCGCTTGGCGATGAGCCCTTCCCAGCCGGACCGGCAGGCCGCGGCGAACCGCCGCTCGGCGTCGCCCCGCCACGCCTCGGTCAGCCGCAGCGCGTCGCTCGCCCGCACCGCCTTCGCCAGCCGGGCCCGCCGCTCGAGCAGCGGTCGCCCGGTGAGGTCGTCGCCGGCGAGCTCGAGGATGTCGAAGACGCAGTAGACCACCGGGTAGGCGGCGAGCAGCTCGGGGCCGGGGCTCGCCTGGCCGAGCCGCTGCTGCAGCCGGGAGAACGAGGTCTGCTCGCCGTCGAAGGCGACCACCTCGCCGTCGACGACGAAGCCGGTCGCCCGCCGGGCGGCCAGCGCCGCGGTGATCTCCGGGTACCGGGAGGTGAGGTCCTTGCCGGTGCGCGACTCCAGCCGCACCGTGCCGCCGTCGCGGACCGCGACGCACCGCTCGCCGTCGAGCTTGCGCTCCAGCAGCCAGCCGTCGTCGAACTCGCGCCGGTCGGTGAGCGTCGCCAGCATCAGCGGGATCGCCATGGTGCGCATCGTCCACCTTGGACCGCCCGCGCGTCAGGCGAGGACCGTCCCGAGCAGGCGGACGCCCTCGCGGATGTCGCCCGGCCGCAGCGGCGCGTACCCGAGCACCAGCGCGGGCGGCCCGCCGGGGTGCAGCCGGTACGCCGACATCGGGTAGACGCCGACGGACAGCCGGGCGGCGCGGTCGGCGACGGCCCGCTCGTCCGCGCCGGCCGGCAGCAGCGCGACGGCGTGCAGCCCCGCCGGGACGCCCGCCAGCCGCAGGCCCGGGGCGTGCTCGGCGACCGCGGCGGCCAGCACGTCCCGCCGCTCGCGGTAGGCCAGCCGGGTGCGGCGCAGGTGCCGGTCCAGGTCGCCGGCGGTGAGCAGCTCGGCGAGCGCGGCCTGGGCGATGACCGGCGGGGCGATGTCGGTGCCCGCCCGGCCGCCCAGCACGCCGTCGAGGAGCGCGGCGGGCAGCACCAGCCAGCCGATCCGCAGCGCCGGCGCCAGGCTCTTGCTGAGGCTCCCGGCGTACGCGACCCGCTCCGGGTCCAGCCCCTGCACCGCGCCGACCGGCTCGCGGTCGAAGCGGTACTCGGCGTCGTAGTCGTCCTCGATCAGGTACGCGTCGTCGCGGTGGGCCCGCTCGAGCAGGGCGGCCCGGCGGGCGGACGACAGCACCACCCCGGACGGGAACTGGTGCGCCGGGGTGACGAGCACCGCCCGGACGCCGGCCGGCATCCGGTCCACCACGAGCCCTTCGGCGTCGACCGGGACCCCGACCGGCTCCCCGCCGGCGTACGCCACCACCTGCCGCTGGCCGGGCCCGCCGGGGTCCTCGACCGCGACCCGCCCGCTGCCGGCCGCGGCGAGCACCCGTACGACGAGCGACAGCGCCTGCGCGAAGCCGCTCGTCAGCACGATCCGGTCCGGGTCGGCGACCACCCCGCGGACCCGGCCGAGGTAGTCCGCGAGCGCCACCCGCAGCGCCGGCAGCCCGCGCGGGTCGCCGTAGGACAGGGCCGCGTCGGGCAGCCGGGCCAGCCCGGCCCGGGTCGCCCGCAGCCAGGTGGACCGCGGGAACAGGGAGAGGTCCGGGATGCCGGGCCGGAAGTCGTACCGGAGCCGGGGTGCCGCCGGCCGGGCCGGCTCCGGCCGGGTCACCGTCCGCGCCTCCGCGTCGGCGCGGGCACACACGCTCGCGACGACGGTGCCGGCGCCGCGCCGGGGCAGCAGGTAGCCCTCGGCCGCCAGTTGCCCGTACGCCTCGACGACGACGCCGCGCGCCACCCCGAGGTCGCCGGCGAGCGCCCGGGTGGACGGAAGCCGGGTGCCGGCCGCGAGCCGGCCGGCCCGGACCGCGGCCCGGATGCCGTCCTCCACCTGCTGGCGGGCCGGCTGCCGGGAGCCGCGGTCGACTCGCAGCAGCAGCTCCGGCGACGCGGAAGTGGTCCTGTCCTGCGGGCTGGGAATGGACCTCACAGCGGGACCATAGCCGGCCTACCGTGGCCGGCGTGAGAACGTCCGAGGCCGCGGGGGTGGGCTGGGGCGTGCTCGCGATGGGCATCGTCGGCGGTTCGTTCGCCGTCTCCGACCTGCTGGTGGACTACCCCGTCGCGCCCGCGCAGGCCGCCCGCTACCTGCTCGGCGCGGCGATGCTGCTGGCCTGGGCGCGCTGGCGGGGCATCTCGCTGCGGCGGCCGACCCGGTGGGAGAGCGGGCGGCTGGTGCTGCTGGCCGCGGCCGGGCTCACCGGCTTCAACGTCTGCGTCATCCTCGGGCTGTCGCATGCCGAGCCGGCCGCGATCGGCGTGGTGGTCGGCACCACGCCGCTGGCGCTCGCCATCCTCGCGCCGCTGCTCGCCGGCCGGCGCCCGCAGGCGCGACTGGTGGCCGCCGCGGCGGTCGTGCTGGTCGGCGTCGCGCTGGTCGAGGGAGGCGGCACCACCTCGCTGGTGGGCCTGCTCTTCAGCCTCGGCGCGCTCGCCGGCGAGGTCGCCTTCACGCTGCTGGCGGTGCCGCTGCTGCCGCGACTCGGTGCGGTCACCGTGTCCATCTACTGCTGCCTGCTCGCGACCGGGCAGATGATCCTGGTCGCGCCGGCGCTCGCGGCCGCGACCGGGACGCCGGTCGTCCGTGTCCCGACCGCCGCCGAGGTGGCCGCGACGGTCTTCCTCGCGGTCGCGGTCACCGCGGTCGGCTTCGTCGCCTGGTACACCGCGGTGGGGCGGCTCGGCAGCGAGCGCGCCGGGCTGCTGGCCGGGCTGATGCCGGTGGCCGCGCTGGGCGCCGGGCTGGCGCTCGGCACCGGCGGCGCGACCGCGGCCACCGTCGCCGGGGCGGTGCTGGTCGGCGCCGGTGTCGCGAGTGGACTGGCCGGCCGCCGCCGGCACCGTCCCCCTCCCATCGATCTCGAGGACGGCCCGGTCAGCTCGGAGTGCGGTACTCCCGCAGCAGGCCGCGGCTGATGATGGTCTTCTGGATCTCGCTGGTGCCCTCGCCGATCAGCAGGAACGGCGCCTCCCGGAACAGCCGCTCGATCTCGTACTCCCTCGAGTAGCCGTAGCCACCGTGGATCCGGAACGACTCGCTGGTGACCTCGAAGCAGTACTCGCTCGCCAGCAGCTTCGCCATCCCGGCCTCGACGTCGTTGCGCTCGCCGGAGTCCTTCAGCCGGGCGGCGTTGACCATCATCAGGTGCCCGGCCTCCACCTTGGTGGCCATCTCGGCGAGCTTGAAGGCGATGGCCTGGTGGTCGGCGATCTGCCGGCCGAAGGTCCGGCGCTGCTGCGCGTACGCCACCGCCAGCTCGAAGGCGCGGATCATGATCCCGCAGGCGCGGGCGGCGACGTTGACCCGGCCGACCTCGACGCCGTCCATCATCTGGTAGAAGCCGCGGCCCCGGCCGGCGTCCACGCCGCCGAGCACGGAGGAGGCCGGCACCCGCAGGCCGTCCATGACCATCTCGGTGGTCTCGACGCCCTTGTAGCCCATCTTCTCCAGCTTCCCCGGGATCACCAGTCCGGTGGCGACCTCGCCGAACCCGGGCTCCTTCTCGACCAGGAAGGTGGTCATGTTGCGGTAGACCGAGTCCGCGCCCTCGTCGGTCCGGACCAGGGTCGCGACGATGCCGGCGCGCGCGCCGTTCGTCAGCCACATCTTCTGTCCGGACAGGACGAACTCGTCGCCGTCCGCCTCCGCGCGGGAGGTGATCGCGGCGACGTCGGACCCGCAGCCCGGCTCGGACATCGAGAACGCACCGCGCACCGCGCCGGTGGCCATCAGCGGCAGCAGCCGGCGCTTCTGCTCCTCGCTCCCGTGCTGGGCCAGCATGTAGGCGACGATGAAGTGGGTGTTGATCACCCCGGACACGCTCATCCAGCCGCGCGCGATCTCCTCCACCACCAGCGCGTACGTCAGCAGCGACTCGCCCAGACCGCCGTAGTCCTCCGGGATCATCAGGCCGAACAGCCCCATCTCCCGCATCCCGTCGACGATCGCCTCCGGGAACTCGTCGGAGTGCTCCAGCTCGGTCGCGTACGGCAGGATCTCCTTCTCCACGAAGGACCGGACGGTGGACAGGATCTCCTGCTGGACGTCGCTGAGCCCCGGCGTCCGGGCGAGACGGGCCATCGGGCACTCCTTCGGCGGCGGGTGCCCCGAGGCTACCGAGACTCCGGGGCCGGCGGCTGGAAGCTCGACGTGCGGGCCATTCCCGCCGCCCGGCCCTTCGCCGCGATCACGGTCGCCATCTTCCGGGACGCCTCGTCGATCATCTCGTCGCCGAGCATCACGGCGCCGAGCTTGCGGACCGTGGTGGAGTGCTCGTACGCGTCGAGGATCAGCTCGGCGTGGTCGTAGTCGGACTGGGACGGCGAGTAGACCTCGTTGGCGGCGTCGATCTGGCCGGGGTGCAGCACCCACTTGCCGTCGAAGCCGAGCGCCGCCGACCGGCCGGCCACCCGGCGGAAGCCGTCGAGATCGCGGATCTGCAGGTACGGCCCGTCGATCGCCTGCACGCCGCGGGCCCGCGCCGCCATCAGGATGCGCATCAGCACGTAGTGGTAGGCGTCGCCGACGTCGTAGCCGGGCGGCTGCTCGCCGACCACCAGCGAGCGCATGGCGATCGAGGCCATGAAGTCGGCCGGGCCGAAGATGATCGTCTCGATCCGGTCGGAGGCGACGGCGATCTCGTCCACGGCGATCAGGCCGGCCGCGTTCTCGATCTGCGCCTCGATGCCGATCCGGCCGACCTCGTACCCCATCGTCTTCTCGATCTGGGTCAGCGGTCAGGTCCAGCCAGGCGACCTGCGCGGCGGACTGCACCTTCGGCAGCATCACGCAGTCCAGCTGCGCGCCGGCGCCCTCGACCACGGTGACGACGTCGCGGTACGTCCAGTGGGTGGTCAGGTCGTTCACCCGGACCACCCGGGTCCGGCCGCCCCAGTCGCCGCCGCTCAGCGCGTCCACGACGTTCTTGCGGGCGCCCTCCTTGGCGTCCGGCGCGACCGCGTCCTCCAGGTCGAGGAAGACCTGGTCGGCCGGCAGCCCCTGCGCCTTGTCCAGCATCTTCGTCGAGCTGCCGGGCACCGCGAGGCAGGAGCGGCGGGCGCGGAACGGGCGCGGGGTCGTCATGCCCGGATGCTGCCACGACGCGGCCGGGCCCGGCCGTGTCGGGTGGCTCACACCCGCCGCTACTCGACCGGGATGGCGCGGGCGCCGGCCCGGATCACCAGGGCCACGCCGGCCAGCAGGACGAGCAGGCCGGGCAGTGCGGTCACCGGCGGCACCTGGCCCAGCCAGACCGCGGCGAGGATCCCCGCGCCGGGCACCTCGAACAGGATCGCCAGGCTCACCACCGTCGGCGAGGTCGTGCGCAGGACGACGTTGACCAGGGAGTGGCCCAGCAGCTGGGCGCCGAGCGTCAGCGCGACCAGCTTGACCCACGTCCCGGCCTCGTAGCCGCCGAGCTGCTGGCCGGTGGCGAGGCAGAGCCCCAGCAGCAGCAGCGCGCAGGTCGAGTAGCACACCGCCGTGTACGACGTCGTGCTGAGCCGCGTGCGGACCGCCGCCCCGACCGTGACGTACGCGGCGGCGAGCGCACCGCCGACGATGGCGAGCAGGTCGCCGACCAGCGCGCGACCGGACAGCGAGACGTCCGCGCCGGTGAGCAGCACGACGCCCACGACGGCGACGACGATCCCGACCCAGACCGCCGGCTGGACCTGCCGGCCGGTCGCCCTGGCCAGCAGCGCCGCCCACACCGGCTGGGTGGCGACCAGCGCCGTCGAGGAGGCGACCGTGGTGAGCGTGACGCTGGGGATCCAGGTGGCGAAGTGTCCGGCCAGCAGCGCGCCGGCGAGCACGCACAGCCCCCACTGCCGGCGCTCCAGGCTCCGGATCTCGGCGAAGCGGCGGGCCAGCGCGACCGGGACGACCACGCCGCTCGCCAGCGCGTTGCGCCAGAAGGCGATCGCCAGCGCCGGCGCCGCGGTCGCGGCGATGATCGGCCCGGACGTGGACACGGCGGCCAGCGCGACGGCGAGCAGGGCGGTGTCGCGCGGCGACGGCAGGGTGATCGCGTCGGCCGGCCCGCCGGCCGGCCGGCCGCTCTCCCCCACCCGGCCATCCTCGCAGCCACCGTGGCGGCCGGCGACCACCGTCACCGGTAGGGCGTGGGAGGCTGTGGACGTGACTGGGGACGGGCCAGCCGTGCCGGCGCTGGTCGTCGAGGCGACGAAGAAGTCCGGCCTGCTCTGGATCGGGGTCGGTGGGCGGCCGCCGGCCGCGGCCTGGCACCTGTGGCGGGACGACCGCTCGTACGTGGTGACCGGTCCGGGCGAGCAGCCGGTGCCCGGTCTGGCCGAAGCGGACCGGTGCGAGGTGACCGTGCGCTCGACCGACAAGGGCGGCCGGATCGTGACCTGGCGGGCCCGGGTCGAGCGGGTCGCGCCCGACGGCGCGGAGTGGTCGGAGGTCGTCCCGGCGATGCTGGCCGCCCGGCTCAACCTGGCTGACTCGGCCGGGGCCGAGCGGCGCTGGGCGCGGACCGCGGCGGTGCTGCGGCTGACCCCGACCGGCGAGCTCGTCGAGGCCGGCGCCACGCTCCCGGACGGCTCGCTCGCCGCGCCTCCCCCACCCTCCCCCGCCCGCACCCGCACGACCGTCCCGTACACGCTCGGTCGTCGCCGGCGGCGCCGCGCGGCCGGACCGCCGACCGCGGAGGTGCCCTAGCGGGCACCGATCACAACCACCGGGGTAGCAACCGCGAAGATCGCGCCTGCCCGGGCGGCCGGGAGCCCTAACCTGGGCCGGTGACGGAGCCGACGTCCTGGCACGACTGGGTCCTGGTGGCCGTGGCCGGGCTGCCCGGCGGCCGGGCGGACTCCGAGTTCGCGGTCGTCGAGGAGGTCGCGATCCGGTTCGCGGACCGGTTCGCCCCGGTCGACCGGACGTACGCCGGCGAGCGGCCCCGCTGGCACGAGGCGGTCGAGCGGGCGCTGGCGGCGCTGCGGTCCGAGCGGCTCGTCCGCCGCACCGACCCGCCGGCGCTGACCGCGGCCGGCCGGCGCCGCGCCGAGGCCGTGCGGGAGCCGGTGGAGCGTGCGCGCGCGGAGCAGGTCAGGCACCCGCCGGAGTCGATCGAGTCGCTGCCGGACGGCACCCCGGCGCCGCTGCTCACCCCGGGCGTCATCGCGCCGCCGCTGCGATCGGCGGCCGAGCGGGCGAAGATGGGGTTCGAGCCGGACGAGGACGTGCCGGTCCCGGTGATGGCCGAGCTCAACCTGCGCTACCGCGCCGGGCCCGACGACGCGTACGAGCGGCTGGTGGGACTGTGGACGCGGGTGACCGGCGGCCGGGCGCCGTCCCGGCTGGCCGAGGAGTACGCGACCGGCATGCTGTCGGTCAACGAGATGAAGCGGTTGGTCTCGGCGGACGCCGCCGTGGGCGCCAAGTCCGCCCGCAGCCTGCGCCGGCTCTGGCCGGACTTCCCGGTGCAGCTGCAGGTCGACGCCTCCTGCGTCACGGTGAAGGCGGACGCGGCCCGGCGCGCGTTCAACGCGAACGGCGACCGCATCGTGTGGGCCGTCGTGGACTCCGGGATCTGGGCCGGCCACCCGCACTTCGCGCCGTACGAGACGCTGACCCACGACGTCGGTGCGGGACCTGCACCGGCTGTTCCCGCTCGAGGGCGAGCCGACCGCGGACGGCGCGCTGGAGGACGAGAGCGGCCACGGCACCCACGTCGCCGGCATCATCGCCGGCGCGGTCGAGCCGTGGCTCGCCGCGGACGCCGAGCGGACCGTGCAGGTGACCGAGAGCCGCTTCAACGTCGAGCGGCCGCGCGAGCCGCTCCGGATGCCGCGCACCGTCGACGACCTCGCGCTGCTGGCGGGCATGGCGCCGAGGACGAAGCTGGTCAGCCTCCGGGTGCTGCACGCCGGCGGCACCCCGGAGGCGCGGGTGGGCCGGGTGATCAGGGCCCTCGCGTACGTCCGGAAGGTCAACGGCGAGAGCACCGAGGGGATGCGTATCCACGGTGTGAACCTCAGCGTGGGCTACGAGTTCGACCCGCAGTGGTTCGCCTGCGGGCAGAGCCCGCTGTGCCGGGAGGTGGACAAGCTGGTCCGCTCCGGGGTCGTCGTGGTGGTGGCCGCCGGCAACTCCGGCTTCGGCTCGCTGGACGTGCGCTTCGAGGCCCCGTCGAAGTTCGGGCTGGGCATGACCATCAACGACCCGGGCAACGCCGAGCGCGCGATCACCGTCGGATCCACCCACCGGGACGCCCCGCACGCGTACGGGGTGTCGTACTTCTCCTCCAAGGGCCCGACCGGGGACGGGCGCCGCAAGCCGGACCTGGTCGCGCCCGGCGAGCGGATCACCTCCTGCGCGGCCGGCCGGAACCTCGCCTCGGTGCTCGCCGGGCCGGCCCCGGCGGACACCGCCGTCTACGTCGAGGACACCGGCACCAGCATGGCCGCGCCGCACGTGTCCGGGGCGATCGCCGCCCTGCTCTCGGTGCGCCGCGAGTTCATCGGGCGGCCGGACGTGGTCAAGCAGATCGTCGTCGACTCGGCCACCTCGCTCGGCCGCGACACCGACTTCGAAGGGGCCGGGCTGCTCGACCTCATGCGGGCGCTGCAGTCCGTCTGAGACACCACCTTCCGACCAGGGAGACACCATGACCGACATCGCCGGGCTGCCGTTCTGGGAGCTGACCTTCGACGCCGACGGCAACCCCGACCCGGCGCGGCGCGACGCGCTGCTCGCCGAGGTCGGGCCGGCCGGCGTCACCGACCTGATCGTCTTCTCGCACGGGTGGAACAACGACCGGGGCATCGCGCTGCGGCTCTACGAGCGGTTCTTCGGCACGCTCGCCGGGCAGCTGCGGCACGTCCCGGCCGGGCGGCCGGCCAGCGTCGGGCTGGCCGGCGTGCTGTGGCCGTCACAGCGCTGGTCGGACGAGCCGATCCCGGACTTCGAGGCGCCCGCGGCGCCGCGGCGCCCGGCCGGTGGCGGGGCGGCCTCGGCCGACGACCGCCAGCCGGACGAGGTGGTCGCTGACGCCGAGCTGGACGCCCGGACGCTCGCCGACCTGCGCGAGGTCTTCCCGGCCGCCGGCGGCGCCCTCGACCGGATGGCGGCCCTGCTGGCCGGGCCGCCGACCGAGGACGCGCAGGCGGAGTTCTACAAGCAGCTGAAGGAGTTCGCGGTGCAGGCCGGTGCGGCCGGCGACGACGGCGAGGACGCCCGGCAGGAGCGCCGCGAGCTCGATCCCGCCGAGCCGGGGATGCTCCTGGACGGCCCCACCGAGCTGTTCGAGCGCTACTCCGAGACCCTGCGGCAGGCGGGTGTCTCCTTCGGCGGTGCGGACAGTGGCGAGGCCGGCATCGGCGACCGGCTGCGCGGGGTGTGGCACGGCGCCAAGGAGGCGCTGCGCCAGCTGACGTACTGGCAGATGAAGAACCGGGCCGGCACGGTCGGCCGCAACGGCTTCGGCCCGCTGCTCGGCCGGCTGGCCGAGGTCGCGCCGGACCTGCGGGTGCACCTGGTCGGGCACAGCTTCGGCGCCCGGCTGGTCTCGTACGCGCTGGCCGGGATGCCGGCCGGGCTCGACCCGTCGCCGGTCAAGGGGGTCACCCTGCTGCAGGGCGCGTTCTCCCAGTGGGTCTTCGCGCCGCAACTGCCCTTCGACGCCGGCCGCGGCGGCACCCTGGCCGGCATCCTCGAGCGGATCGACGGCCCGCTGACCGCCTGCTACTCCAGCCACGACGGCGCCGTCGGCACGTTCTACCCGCTGGCGTCGATGGCGGCCCGGGACGACTCCGCGGGCATCGGCGACGCCGGCTCGCGGTGGGGCGGCATCGGCGCGAACGGCGCGCAGGGCGTCGAGGCGCAGGTGGACGGCATCCGCGGCGCCGGCCCCGGCAACAGCTACCCGTTCGCCGCCCGCAGGGCGCTGAACGTCGACGCCAGCGACATCGTCCGCGCCGGCGGCCCGCCCAGCGGCGCGCACAGCGACATCGTGCACCCGGAGCTGACCTGGATCGTGCTGTCCGCCGGCCGGATCGTGGACTGAGTCGTCCGCCGGCCGCGGGGTCAGGGGACCTGCAGCTCGCCGACCGCCACCGGGGCGACCCCGCCGCGGACGGTGACCCGCTCGACCTCGCCGCCGGCCGAGGTGGTCACGGTTGCGTCCAAAGTGGACGGCCGGCCGATCTCGGCGCCCTGGGACACCCGGAAGGCGGTGGTGCCGCCGGGCCGCACCAGCCCGGACCCGGCCAGGAAGACGCCCAGGCCCAGCGTCGCCGACCCGGTCGCCGGGTCCTCGAAGCCCTCGTCGGTGAAGGCGCGCAGGTGCGCCGCGCGGCGCTCCGCGTCCCAGGAGAGAACGGCCAGCCCCATCGACGTGACCGCACGCGGCATCCCGATCCAGTCCGGCACCGCCCGCGCCACCGCCTCCGGCGCGACGTGCAGGTACGTCCACGGCAGGCCGGTCCCCGCGGTCCGCGGCGGCGTGCCGGCCGCGTCGCCGGCCCGCAGACCGGCCGCGGCGAGCAGCGGCGCGGGGTCGAGCTCGTCCGACAGCGTCGGATCGCCGCCGGTGAGGGTGGCCCCGTCGGCGGTGACCTCCACCGGCAGGATGCCGGCGCCACACTCCTGCAGCACGGCGCCGGTGCGGATCCGGCCGAGCCGGGCCAGCAGCCACGCCGTCCCGACGCTCGGGTGCCCGGCGAACGGCAGCTCCTGGCTCGGCGTGAAGATCCGCACCCGGTAGTCCGCCTGGTCGCTCGGCAGCGGGAAGGCGGTCTCGGACAGGTTGAACTCGCGCGCGACGGCCTGCAGCCGATCGGCCGGCAGGTCGTCGGCGTCGAGCACGACGGCCAGCGGGTTGCCGGCGAACGGGCGGTCGGTGAAGACGTCGACGACGTGGTAGGCGAGGGAGGGCACGATCCCGACCCTAGGGCGTTCAGCCGCCCGGCAGCACGGCCGAGTCGATCACCTGGTCGGCCGGCGGGAGCGACACCGGCCGGCGCTCGTCGTACCCGGAGAAGGTGATCTTGTTCTGGTCGGTCGGCTGGTCGGAGGCCTCGATCAGCAGCGGGTACGGCTTGCCGGTGGTCGCCACGTAGACGGCGCCGCCGGTGAGCCCGTTGTCCTCCAGCCGGACGGCCGGTCGCCCGGCCACCGTCCGGCGCGAGCCGGTGGTCAGCGTGCCTGCCCGCGGCAGCAGGTCGGCGGTGGCCTTGGCCAGGTCGGTGAACGAGGTGAGGTCCCCGAAGCGCTTGTCCGTCGCCGGCGCCTTGAGCCAGGCACCGGTGAGCAGCCGCGCGGCTTGCTCGCCCCCGTTCGCCAGCCAGAACTTCCGGTCGCCCTTGACGTAGACGAACCGGCCCACCTTGCGGAACTCCACGACCTGCCCGCGCTGGCCGACCACGCCGCCGGAGTCGCGCCCGCTGTAGCGCAGGTCGAGCGAGACCCGCTGCGCGCCGTCGGCGACGAACCCCTTGACCCGCACCGCCGTCGCGGCCCGCAGCGCCGCCCTGGCCCTGAGCACGATGTCGTCGGCGGGGAGCTCGGCGACGCCGTTGTCGGCCACGGTCGGGCTCGGTGCCGGCGTGGGCGCCGTCGGCGACACCGGCGCCGGCGAGGCACGGCCGGGGATGACCTCGCTCGTGCAGCCGGTCGCGAGCAGCGCGGCGGCCGGCACCGCCACCAGCAGCCGGAACGGACGCACGGGACGACTCCTCTCTCAGCGGACAGTTGACAGTGAACCAGCCCGGCACGCGCGACAGCCACCGGGACCGGCAGCCGGGCGGCGGTAGCCTCGGGACCGTGACGGCGGGCATCCGGATCTATGTCGCCCGGCTCGCCGGCGTCGCCGTCTTCGACCCGAACGGCGACCCGGTCGGCCGGGTCCGCGACGTGGTCGTCGTGTTCCGGCCGGTGCCGCTCCCGCCGCGGGTGCTCGGGCTGGTCATCGAGATCCAGCACCGGCGCCGGATCTTCGTCCCGATCGGACGGATGACCTCGGCCGAGGCGGACGCGGTCGTGCTGGCCACCGGCACGGTCAACCTGCGCCGCTTCGAGCAGCGGCCGGGTGAGGCGCTGGTGCTCGGCGACCTGCTCGACCGGACCGTGACGCTGACCGAGTCCGGTGCGAAGGCGACCGTGGCGGACGTCGCGATGGAGCAGACCCGCACCCGCGACTGGCTGACCACCCGGCTGGCCGTCCGCGAGCACACCGGCGGCCGGCTGCACCGCCGCCGCGGGCAGGTCCGGCAGGTCGAGTGGTCCGAAGTGGACGGTCTCGGCCCGGCGGCGGACGGCGCGCAGGGCGCCGACACGCTGCTCGGGCTGCTGGCCACCATGCGCGCCGCGGACCTGGCGAACATGCTGCAGGACCTCGGTGCGAAGCGCCGGCAGGAGGTCGCGGCGGCGCTGGACGACGAGCGGCTGGCCGACGTGCTGGAGGAGCTGCCCGAGGACGACCAGGTCGCGATCCTCGCCCAGCTCGCCGACGAGCGGGCGGCCGACGTGCTGGAGGCGATGGACCCCGACGACGCGGCGGACCTGCTCTCCGAGCTGCCGGTCGGCGAGCAGGAGCGGCTGATGCAGCTGATGGAGCCGGACGAGGCGGCTCCGGTCCGGCGGCTGCTGCGCTACTCCGACGACACCGCCGGCGGCCTGATGACCAGCGAGCCGATCATCCTGCCGCCGGACGCGACCATCGCCGAGGCGCTGGCCCGGGTCCGCAACCCCGACGTCACCTCCGCGCTGGCCACCCAGGTCTACGTCTGCCGCCCGCCGTCGGAGACCCCGACCGGCCGCTACCTCGGCGTCGCGCACGTCCAGCGGCTGCTGCGGGAGCCGCCGTCCGCACTGGTCAGCGGGGTGGTGGACGACGACCTCGCGCCGGTGCGGCCGGAGACGGAGCTGGCCGACCTGACCCGCTACCTGGCCACGTACGACCTGGTGGCAGCGGCCGTGGTGGACGAGAGCGACCGGCTGGTCGGCGCGGTCACGGTGGACGACGTGCTCGACCACCTGCTGCCCGAGGACTGGCGGGAGCGGGACGTCGATGGCTGAGCCGCGGCTGGACCAGCCCAAGGGGGTGCGCCGGACCGGCCCGCGCTACGACACCGAGGCCTTCGGCCGCTTCGCCGAGGCGATCGCCCGCTTCATCGGCACCGCGCGCTTCCTGGTGCTGCAGTCGGTCATCGTCGTCGCCTGGATCGTCTGGAACGTCACGCTTCCCGGGCCGCTGCGCTTCGACGAGTTCCCGTTCATCTTCCTCACCCTGGCACTGTCGCTGCAGGCCGCGTACGCGGCGCCGCTGATCCTGCTGGCCCAGAACCGGCAGACCGACCGGGACCGGATCAACCTCGACGAGGACCGCACCGGCACCGAGCGGACCCGGGCGGACATCGAGTACCTGGCCCGGGAGCTGGCCGCGGTGCGGATCGCGCTCGGCGAGGTGGCCACCCGCGACTTCCTGCGCTCCGAGCTCGAGCACCACCTGGAGCTGCTGCGCAAGCAGGACAGCGAGCGACCGCCGCCCTGACAGCTCGCTAGCCGGCGACCGCGCGGACCGCCGCCGCGACGGCGACGGCGAGGACGACGACGAGCAGGAACGGCGCCCGCAGCAGCACGGCGACCGCGGCCGCGGCGACCCCGGCCAGCCGGGCGTCCGCGACCAGCGACTGTCCACTGGCGACGGTCTGGACCGCGACCAGCGCGGCCAGCAGGGCCACCGGGACCAGCTCCGCGACCCGCTGCACGACCGGGTGGTCCAGCAGCCGGGCCGGCACCGACAGCCCGGCCAGCTTGAGCGCGTAGCAGCCCACCGCCGTCGCGACGACCACGGCCCAGGTCGTCACCGCGGCGTCCGCGCGCCGGGCACGCCGAGCAGGGCGGCGGTCGCGGCGAGCAGGACCGGCACGCCGGGTGGGAGCAGCGGGGTGAGCAGGACGGCGATGAGCGCGCCGCCGGCGGCCACCCGGCGCTCGGCGGCCGCCTCCCGCAGCCGGGGAGCGAGCAGCGCGAGGAATGCCGCGGGCGCGGCCGCGTCCAGCCCGTAGCGGGCCGGGTCGCCGAGCACCTGCGCGCCCACCGAGCCGGCCAGCGTCGCGGCGTTCCACACGACGTAGACGCTGGCGAAGGTGGCCCAGAAGGCGAGCCGGGCCGCGGCGGGGCCGGACCGGACGACGGCCATGGCGGTGGTCTCGTCGATGACGCCTTGCGCCGCCAGCAGCCGGCGCGGGCCGCCGAAGTCGAGCAGCGGCGCCAGCCGCAGGCCGTAGAGCAGGTTGCGGGCGCCGAGCAGCAGCGCGCCGCCGAGTGCCGCGAGCGCCCCTCCGCCGGCGCCGAGCACACCGACGAGCGCGAACTGGGAGGCGCCGGTGAAGGCGGCCAACGACAGCGTGGCCGTCTGGGGCACCGACAGCCCGGCGGCGACCGCCGCCGCTCCGAACGCCACGCCGTAGACGCCGACCGCCAGCCCCACGCCGGCGGCGTCGCGCAGCACCGACGACCTCGAGTCCGTCTCCACGGCCCGGACGCTAGGCGGGCCGCCAGCCCCGGTCTTGAACGTTCCTGCGCCCGGCTAGCGCGCCAGGCCGGTGCGCTCGGCCGCGTACGCGCCCGGGGGAACGCCGACGTGCCGCTTGAAGTGCCGGGTCAGGTGCGCCTGGTCGGCGAAGCCGAGCCGGGCCGCCACCTCGGCGGGAGGGACTCCGGCGGCGAGCAGGCCGGCCGCGTGGCCCACCCGCAGCTGGATCAGGTACGAGTGCGGGGCCAGCCCGGTGTGCCGCCGGAAGGCGCGCAGCAGCGGGAACGGCCCGACCTGCACGGCGGCGGCGAGCTCGGCCAGCGACGGCGGGTCGGCGATCCGCTCCGCGAGCAGCTCGCGGGCCCGGGCCACCGCCAGCCGGCCGGCCGGAGGCACCCGCCGGGCCGGTGCTGGCGCCGCGTGCGCCCGCAGCAGGTGGCCGAGGGCGACCCGGGTCAGGGTCGAGGCGGCGAGCCGGTCGCCGCCCTCCGCCGCCCGGTGCGCGGCGCCGATCGCGCGCACCGTGACCGGGTCGTCGACGACCGCGGCCGGGAAGTGAGCGGCGCCCCGCAGCGTGCTCACCTCGCGGGCGACCTCCGCCATGACCTCCGGCCCGGGGTAGAGCATCCGGTACTCCCAGCCGCCGGCCGAGCCGGCCCGGGCGTCGTGCGGGACGCCCGGGTCGATCAGCACCGCGGTGCCGGCCGGTGCGTCGTGCCGCTCCCCGCCGCGCAGGAAGCGCTCGGTGCCGCGCTCGATCACCCCGATCGCGTACGCGTCGTGCACGTGCCGCGCGAAGCGGTGCCCGACGTACCGCGCGCGCAGCAGGTCGACCCCGGGCACCGCCGGGTGCGGCCAGTGCCGGGCCGCCTCCCGGACCGGGTCGTCCGGCCGGGCGGCGGCGGCGAAGTCGGCGGCGCCCGTCAGCCCACGCCCTCGGCGGCGCCGCAGCCGCCTTCCGGCTCACCGGTCTCGGTGTCCGGCAGCAGCTTGCGCATCAGCTCGCCGAGGGTGTCCAGCTCGACCGGCGACAGCCGGCTGGTCACGTGCTCCTCGATCCCGCGCAGGTGGGTCGGCGCCGCCTCCCGCAGCCGGGCCAGCCCGGTCTCGGTGAGCACCGTGAACGTGCCGCGGGCGTCCGACGGGCAGGGCTGCCGGTCGACGAGCCCGTCGGCGGCCAGCCGGTCGACCAGCCGGGTCAGCCCGGACCGGGACAGCAGCACCCGGTCGGCCAGGTCGGTCATCCGCAGCCGCCGCTGCGGGCTCTCGGCGAGCTGGAGCAGCACGTCGTACGACGGGAGCGGCAGCATGTGCCCGGCCGCCAGGTCATGCTCCAGCCGGCGGGTGACGCTGGCGTGCGCGCGCAGGAACGTCCGCCATACGGACAGCTCGCGGGCGGACAGGGCGGTGCGCACCCCTGCATGGTAGGTGTGCCGCGTGCGTACGCTGGGTTGGTGGTCACGTCAGAGCAGATCTCCGCCGCCCTCGCCGGGGTGCTCGACCCCGAGATCCGCCGCCCGATCACCGAGCTGGGCATGGTCAAGGGTGTCGAGATCGGTCCGTCCGGCGCGGTCACCGTCGGTGTCTACCTGACCGTCGCCGGCTGCCCGATGAAGGACACGATCACCCGCGACGTCACCGCCGCGGTCGCGCCGCTGGACGGGGTCACCGGCGTCCGGGTCGACCTGGACGTGATGAGCGCGGAGCAGCGGCGCGGGCTGCAGGAGCAGCTGCGCGGGCCCGGCCAGCCGGCGAACGAGATCCCGTTCGCGAAGCCCGGCTCGCTGACCCGGGTGTACGCGGTGGCGTCCGGCAAGGGGGGTGTCGGCAAGTCGTCGCTGACCGTCAACGTCGCCGTCGCGCTGGCCGCCCGCGGCCGCTCGGTCGGCATCGTGGACGCCGACATCTACGGGCACAGCGTGCCCCGGATGCTCGGCGTGACCGGCCGGCCGACCCAGGTCGACCAGATGATCATGCCGCCGATCGCCGCGAACGGGGTGCGGGTCATCTCGATCGGCATGTTCACACCCGGCAACACCGCGGTGGTGTGGCGGGGGCCGATGCTGCACCGGGCGCTGCAACAGTTCCTGGCCGACGTCTGGTGGGGCGACCTGGACGTGCTGCTGCTGGACCTGCCGCCCGGCACCGGTGACATCGCCATCTCGGTCGCCCAGCTGGTGCCGTCGGCGGAGCTGCTGGTGGTGACCACGCCGCAGCTCGCCGCCCAGGAGGTGGCCGAGCGGGCCGGGTCGATCGCCCTGCAGACCCACCAGCAGATCGCCGGCGTGGTGGAGAACATGTCCTGGTGGGAGCAGCCGGACGGCAGTCGGGTGGAGCTGTTCGGCTCCGGCGGCGGCGCCGCGGTCGCCGAGTCGCTGTCCAGGCTCACCGGCGCCCGGGTGCCGCTGCTCGGCCAGATCCCGATCGACCAGCGGCTGCGGGAGGGTGGCGACGCGGGGGTGCCGATCGTGGTGTCCGCGCCGGAGTCGCCGGCGGCGGTCGCGCTGCGCGGGGTGGCCGACCGGCTCGCCCAGCGGCAGCGGGGCCTGTCCGGGGTGCAGCTCGGGCTCACCCCCGCCGGCCGCTGACCCTCCCGGCCCTTCCAGCCATCCCAGCGCTCCCCGCGCTCCCGCGCGCATCCCGGCGCTCCCGGCGCTCCCGGCGTGATCTTGCACTTGTCCGCACCAGAAACGGACACTGGCCCCACCCGTTGCGGCGACGTGCAAGATCACCTGGGTGTGGGGGTCAGGTGGTGTCGGGGTCGTACGGCGCCTGCTCGCCGGGCGCCCGGGGCTGGCTGCGCGGCGGCGGCTCGGCGCGGTCGGGCACCCGCTCGTCCTCCTCGTCGTCCTCGAAGAGGTTCTTCCGGACGAACGTGCGCGGGTTGAGCGAGTCGAGGTCGAAGTCGGAGAACTCCGGGCCGAGCTCGGACTTGATCTGCGTGCGGGCACCCTTCGCCATGCTCCGCAGCTGACGGAGCAGCTGGGCCGCGTCCCTGACCACGCCCGGCAGCTTGTCCGGGCCGAAGACCAGCAGGGCGACCACGAGCAGGGTGACGATCTCGAGCCACCCCAGGGTCCCGAACACCGGTCCAGGGTAACCCGTCAGTCCGACTGCAGCGTGACCGTGGCGGTCGCGGTCCGCGAGCTGCGCACGTACGTCAGCTCCACCTTCTCGCCGACCTTGCGGGACCGGACCTGCACCACCAGGTCGTCGGCCCCGGCGACCAGCCGGCCGGCGACCCTGGTGATCACGTCGCCGGCCCGGATGCCGGCCTTGGCCGCGGCGCTGCCCGGCAGCACCCTCTCGACCAGCGCACCGTCCCGGGCGCCGTCGGTGACCGACTTGGCGGTCACCCCGAGCGTGGCGTGCTGGACCTTGCCGGTGCGGATCAGCTGCTGTGCGATGTCCCGCGCCTCGTTGATCGGGATCGCGAAGCCGACGCCGATGCTGCCGCTCTGGCCCTGCCCGGAGCTCAGGGTGGCGATGGCGGAGTTGATGCCGACGACCGCGCCGGCACCGTCGACCAGCGCTCCGCCCGAGTTGCCCGGGTTGATCGGGGCGTCCGTCTGGATCGCGTTGATCACCGCGTTGGTGTCGCTGCCGGAGCCGCCACTGCCGCCGCCGAGCCGGACCGGGCGGTTCAGGGCGCTGACGATGCCGGAGGTGACCGTCCCGGCCAACCCCAGCGGCGAGCCGATCGCGATCACCGGGTCGCCCACGGCGATCTTGGACGAGTCGCCCAGGGCGGCCGCGGTGAGACCCGGCTTGTCGACCTTCAGCACCGCCAGGTCCGACTTCGGGTCCCGGCCGACCACCCGGGCCTCGGCCGCCGACTGGTCGGAGAACAGCGCGCGCAGGTTGCTGCCCCGGTTGGCCGCCGCGGCGGAGATGACGTGGTTGTTGGTCAGCACGTAGCCGGCGCGGTCGATCACCACGCCCGACCCGGTGCCGGAGCCGGCCGAGGAGCGGACCTCGATCGAGACGACAGCCGGCAGCACCCGCCGGGCGATGTCCGCGACCGAGCCGGGCGGCCGGGTGACCGGCGGGCTGACCTGGGACAGCGTCGCGTCCGGGTCCAGCAGCGCGGGCGTGATGCGCGAGGCGGCGAGGTAGCCGACGACGCCGCCGCTGAGCCCCGCCAGCAGCGCGGCGATGAGCAGGACGAGCGCGGCGGTGAGCGAGAGCTGGCGCAGCCGCCACCGGGACCGGCCGGCGGGCGCGGGAGCGACCTCGGCCGGGACGGCCTGCTCGCCGTCGCCGAAGTCCGGGGGACCGCCGAGGTACGCGCTGGACCGGGAGTCGCGCCACGGGTCGCGCGGGGCGTCCGGCTTCCACCACGGCGACTCGGGCTCCGGGCCGGGATCCCGCACGGCGCCCGGCGGCGGGTCGAACGGGTCGGCCACCCCGCTCGGACGGCCGAAGCTGCGGCGCAGCGCCGGAGCCGGGGGTGCGGGCTGCGGGGCCGGCCTTGGGGCCGGCGGAGCGTCCGGGGCGAACGACGACTCGACGCCGGGCGGGCGCCCGAAGGCGGCATCCAGCGCGGGCGATCCGCCGTTCGGGCGAGCGTCCCGCTCCGTCATCGACCTCTCCCTGGCACGGCCCAACCCTCCCGCACCCACCGTCAAGTCTCCGTCAGGTCGCCCGGCCCCCGGCGGCCGTCCCAGCCGCCGCTCCGGAGCGAGCGTGATCGACGATCAGGTTTGCCAACCTCGGGACCGAAGAAGGGAGCCGATGATGGTCGTGGAGTTGGCGAACGTGATCGTCCGCCGGCAGCCGGTCGGTCGCGGGTCGCCGGTCGGGCGCGGGTCGGCGGTCGGTCGCGCGATCGGTCGCGCCGGTCGGGCGCGAGTCGCCGATCGGGCGCGGGTCGCCGGTCGGTCGCAGGTCGGCGGTCGGTCGCAGGTCGGTGTGCGACGGTCAGCGGCGGGTGGTCAGCGGCCGTCGGAGCGGCTGGCGACCAGGGTGGCCTGGTCGGGCCGGGTGAAGCGCAGCGTGCCCATCTCCATCGGAGCGCCGGACCCGCCGACGACCAGCTGGGTCGGCGCCGAGCCGGGGCCGCCCTGGCGGGCCGGTGCCGCGCTGCCCGGCGCGGTCGTCGAGGCGGCCGAGGCGATCACGCCGAAGGCGAGGCCGGCGAGCGAGACTGCGAGGCCGCGGCGGCCGCGGCGCAGCCGGGCGGCAGACGTGGCGGGCGGTGACGGCGAGCGCGCGGGACGGCCGGCACCGGCGGGACCGGCCGGGCGGCCGGCACCCGAGGGGCGGCGCACCGCCGGCGCGGCGACCGGAGCCGGGACCGTCCGCGACCGCTCGACGACCCGCGGCTTGGTCGGCGCGGCGACCCGGCCCGCCGGCGCCCACCCGAACTGGTCCCCGTCGACGGCCAGCACCAGCTCGTCCCCGCCGAGGTCGGCGGTCATCGGCACCTCGAGCAGCCGGGCCAGCAGGCCGCTCGGCAGCTCCGGGTCCGGTGCGGCGGTGATCAGCACCTTGACCTCGCGGTCGGCCTGCACGGCGGCGCGGCACTCCCGGCAGGCCCGGAGGTGACGCTCGGCCCGGCACCGGGCCGACGGGGTCAGCACCCCGTCCACGTACGCCGCCAGCGCCTCCTCGGCGAGGTGCACGTCGGGCAGCGTCACGACGGGCCTCCTTCCGACGTCGGCGTCGGATCCTGCACGCTCGCCCCGTCGGATCCCCGCGACCGGGTGAGCCGTCCCGGCTCCACCGACCTGGGGGCCCGGTGGGCGAGCGCGTCCCGCAGCAGCAGCCGGCCGCGGTGGATCCGCGACCGGACGGTGCCCAGCTTGATGCCGAGGGTCGCCGCGATCTCCTCGTACGACAGGCCCTCGATGTCACACAGCACGACGGCGGCGCGGAAGTCCGGCGGGAGCGCGTCGAGCGCGGCCTGCACGTCCGGGTCGAACGCACCGTCGGCGTACACCTGCTCGGGGCTGCGCTCCCGGCCGGGCAGCCGCTCGGTGTCGTCGGGCAGCGCGTCGAAGCGGATCCGCTGCCGGCGGCGGACCAGGTCGAGGAACAGGTTGGTGGTGATGCGGTGCAGCCAGCCCTCGAAGGTGCCGGGGGTGTAGTCGGCGAGCGACCGGAAGACCCGGACGAACGTCTCCTGGGTCAGGTCCTCGGCGTCCTGCTGGTTGCCGGACAGCCGGTAGGCGAGCCGGTAGACCCGGGAGGAGTGCTCGCGGACGACCTCGTCCCACGTGGGCGGCACCCACGTGGCGGCCGCGGCGTCCATCACGGCACCTCCGGTATCCGATCCGATCGACACCGCCATGGTGCCTGACACTCCCCTCGACTTCATCATCCGAGCCGTTCGGTCTCAGTGAGCTCACAGCTCGCCTGCACCGGGCACTGGGTGAACGCCCGGAGCGCCGGGCCCGTTCCCGCCGCCCGGCCGGCTAGGGTGACGGCGTGCCGGAGCTCACGGCGGTCCTCGCGAGCCGCCAGTACGCGGAGGCCTACCTCACCGAGGACGCCGCCGTGCAGGCCGCCCGGACCCGCGGGATCGAGCTCGGCTGCACCCCGATCGGACCCGGTGGCGGCGCCGCCCTGCGGTTCCTCGCGGCCGCCACCGCCGCCCGCGCCGTGGTCGAGGTCGGCACCGGCGCCGGCGTGTCAGGGCTGTGGCTGTTGCGGGGGATGCGCCCGGACGGCGTGCTGACCACGGTGGACAAGGACCCGGAGCACCAGCGGGCGGCCCGGCAGGCATTCGCCGAGGCCGGTGTCCCCTCGGGCCGGGCCCGGCTGATCACCGGCGCTGCCCTGGAGGTGCTCCCCCGGCTCGCCGACGGCGGCTACGACCTGGTCTTCGTCGACGCCGCCAAGACCGAGTACGGGGACTACCTCACCGAGGCGCTGCGGCTGCTGCGGCCCGGCGGCGTGGTCGCCTTCGACAACGTGCTCTGGCACGACAAGGTCGCGGACCCGGCGCAACGCGACCCGGAGACCGTCGCGATGCGGGACCTGGGCCGGGCGGTCCGCGACGACGAGCGGCTGGTGCCGGTGCTGCTGCACGCCAGCGACGGACTGCTCGCCGCCGTGAAGCGCTGACCCGCAGTCCGGCCCGCGGCGAGCGGCCAAGTGTCGCCGCCTGGTCCCGAGTGACGGATCGCGTCGCGAGTGACGGCGGGCTCTCCGTCACTCGCGCCCGGCGCCGTCACCCGCGGCCCGGCGCCGTCACCCGCGGCCCGGCGGCTGACTGCTGAGGTGACCACGGTGTCCGGGACGCGGCTCGCTTGCCACGCCGCTGGGTCCCCGCCCCGGCGGGGCTCGGCTGAGCCCGATGATCGACACCAGCCAGCGGAGGCGCTCGCCGGGGTCCGGGCCGCCTCACGGTGTCCGGGACTCGGCTCGCTACGCCAAGCCACCGGGGTCCCCGCCCTCGGCGGGGCTCCCTGGCTGAGCCCGGTGATCAACGCCACCAGCCAACGGAAGCGCCCGCCCGGGGGTCCGGGGCGCCGCCGACCTGACTGCCGAGGTGACCACGGTGTCCGGGACTCGGCTCGCTACGCCAAGCCACCGGGGTCCCCGCCCCCGGCGGGGCTCCCTGGGTGAGCCCGGTGATCAACGCCACCAGCCAACGGAAGCGCCCGCCCGGGGGTCCGGGGGCCGCCCCCGGATGTCACAGCACCTTGGACAGGAACAGCTTGGTCCGCTCGTGGTTGGGGGCGGTGAGCACCTGCATCGGCCGGCCGGCCTCGACCACCACCCCGCCGTCCATGAAGACGAGCTGGTCGCCGACCTCGCGGGCGAAGCCCATCTCGTGGGTGACCACGACCATCGTCATGCCGTCGTCGGCGAGCCCGCGCATCACGTCGAGCACCTCCCCGACCAGCTCCGGGTCGAGGGCGGAGGTGGGCTCGTCGAAGAGCATCAGCTTCGGCCGCATCGCCAGCGCGCGGGCGATCGCGACGCGCTGCTGCTGGCCGCCGGAGAGCTGGCTCGGGTACGCGTCCGCCTTCGCGGCCAGCCCCACCCGCTCCAGCAGCGCCCGCGCCCGCTCCAGGACCTCGCGCTTCGGCTCCTTCTTCACCCGCAGCGGCGCCTCGACGAGGTTGCCGAGCGCGGTCATGTGCGGGAACAGGTTGAAGTGCTGGAACACCATCCCGACGCCGATGCGCTGGCTGGCGACGTCCTTCTCCCGCAGCTCGTACAGCTTGTCGCCGCGCTGCTGGTAGCCGACCAGCGTGCCGTCCACCCACAGCCGGCCGGCGTTGATCTGCTCCAGGTGGTTGATGCAGCGCAGGAACGTCGACTTGCCGGAGCCGGACGGGCCGATCACGCACATGACCTCGCCCTGCTCGACCCGCAGGTCGATGCCCTTGAGCACCTCCAGCCGGCCGAAACGCTTGTGCACGCCCTCGGACAGCACCATCGGCGCCGCGCCGGCCGGCGCGGCCTCAGCGGTCACCCCCCACCTCCGCCGGCCCGCTCGCCGCCGCCCCCACCCATGGGAACCGGCGGGGCGGGCCGCTCCTCGCCGCGCGTGGCGTCGCCACCGAGCCGCCGCCGCAGCTTCTGCAGCGGCGTCGGCGGCAGCGACCGCTGGCTGCCCCTGGCGAAGCGCCGCTCGAGGTAGTACTGCCCCGTCATCAGCACCGACGTGATCGCCAGATACCAGATCGCTGCGCAGATCAGCAGCGGCACCGGCTGGAAGAGCGCCAGCGAGATCTCCCGGCTCCTCGAGTACAGGTCGGTGGTCAGCGGCACGGCGACGACCAGCGAGGTCGTCTTGAGCATCGAGATCAGCTCGTTGCCGGTCGGCGGGATGATCACCCGCATCGCCTGCGGCAGCACGATCCGGCGCATCACCTGGGCCCGCTGCATGCCCAGCGCGGCGGCCGCCTCGGACTGCCCTTCGTCCACCGACAGGATGCCGGCCCGGACGATCTCCGCCATGTACGCCGCCTCGTTGAGCGACAGCCCGATCACCGCGGCCACGAAGAACGTGATCACGGTCTGGGTCTGGAAGCTCGCGAACTCCGGGCCGAACGGGATCCCGATCCCGACCGTCGGGTAGAGCACGCTGATCAGGCCCCAGAAGACCAGCTGGGTGTAGACCGGCGTCCCGCGGAAGATCCACAGGTAGACCCAGGAGACCGAGGACAGGATCGGGTTGGGTGACAGCCGCATCACCGCGATCACGATCCCGAGCGCGACGCCGAGGATCATCGCCAGCGCGGTGAGCTGGAGGGTGACCAGCGCAGCCCGGGTCAGCCGCTGGTCGAACAGGTACTGCCCGACGGTGTCCCAGCGGTAGGCCGCGTTGTTCACCACCCCGTTGACCAGCATGGCGCCGAGGACCGCGAGCACCGCAACCGCGACCCAGCGGCCGGGGTGGCGGACCGGGACGGCCTTGATCTCCTCCGGCGGCGTCGTCTCCGGCCGGGCCTCGGCGATCGGCGGGCTGGCCACCGGTGTCGACCTAGCCCTTGGCCCCGTTGATCACCGGATCGGTGATCGCCCCGGACGAGACGCCCCACTTGTCCAGGATCGCCTTGTAGGTGCCGTCGGCGACCAGCGCCTTGACCGCGCCGAGGATGGCCTCCTTGGTGGTCCCGGCGTTCTTCGGGATGGCGATCCCGTACGGCGCGGCGTCGTAGACCTCGCCGACCAGGCTCAGCCCGCCACCGACCTTCTTCACCGCACCGGCCATGACCGGCGAGTCCGCGAGCACCGCGTCGGCCTTGCCGAGCACGACGGCGTTGGTGGCCTCGGCCTGGTCGTCGTAGCGCTGGATCGAGATGGCGTTGCCGGCGCACTTCTTCTGCTTGGCCGGCAGGTCGTCGGTGTCCTGGACGGTGCCGGTCTGCACGGCGACCTTCTTCCCGCACGCGTTGTCCGGGTCGAAGGACGCGTCCTTCGACGCCCACTGGGTGCCGGCGTTGTAGTAGGTGACGAAGTCGACCACCTTCTCCCGCGCGGGGTTGTCGGTGAACGACGACATGCCGATCTCGTAGCGAGTGCCCAGCGCGGGCAGGATCGCGTCGAACTTCGACTCCTGGAACTCCGCGGTCAGCCCGAGCTTCTTCGCGATCGCGTTGCCGAGGTCGACGTCGAAGCCGACGATCTTGCCGCCCTGCTTGAACTCGCTCGGCTCGTAGGTCGGGTCGGTGCCGACCACCAGCTTGCTGTCGGACTTGATCGCGTCCGAGACCTGGCCGGCGAGGGCGTCGTCTTTCTGCACGGCGTCGAGACTGAACGTGGCCGCCCCGGGCGAGGGCGCGGGAGCGCCACCCGACTCGTTCGACTCGTTGTTCGCACAGCCGGCGACGGCCAATGCCGCGGCGGCCACCGCGCCGAGGTACACGCGACGAAGCTTCACGGTCTTCCTCCTGGTCAGCGAGATGCGGTGACCCTAAGCCACGGGTAGGACGAACCGCGAGCGGGTGACCACATCGTGACGGGCGGCGGCAGGTCGTTACGGGAGGGCCGGCGTGCCCTTGCCGAGCACCGTCACGCCGCCCTCGCTGACGTGGTAGCGCTGCTTGTCCAGCTCCGGCTCGACGCCGATGTGCGCGCCGGCGGGGACCACCACGTTCTTGTCCAGGATCGCCCGCCGGACCACCGCGCCCGGCTCGATCCGGACACCCTGCATCAGCACGCTCCCCTCGACGTACGCACCCTGCAGCGCCGTCACCCCGGGGGCGACGACCGAGCCGCGGATGGTCGCCCCGGCGATGATCGCGCCGGAGCCGACGATGGACTCCTGCGCCAGCCCGCCCTCCACGAACTTCGCCGGCGGCAGCTGCGGCGGTGAGGTGAAGATCGGCCACTTCCGGTTGTAGAGGTTGAACACCGGGTGCACGGCGACCAGGTCCATGTGCGAGTCGTAGTAGGCGTCGATGGTCCCGACGTCGCGCCAGTAGCCCCGGTCGCGCTCGTCCGCGCCGGGCACGTCGTTGTCGGCGAAGTCGTAGACGCGGGCGGCGCCGTCGTCGGTGAGCATCGGGATGATGCTGCCGCCCATGTCGTGCACCGAGCCCTCCTCGCCGGCGTCGGTGCGCAGCGCCTCGATCAGCGCCTCGGTGGTGAAGACGTAGTTGCCCATCGACGCGTACGACTCGTCCGGGCTGCCCGGCAGCCCGGGCGGGTCGGCCGGCTTCTCCAGGAACTGCCGGATCCGGCCGCTCTCGTCGGCGTCGATGATGCCGAAGGCGGACGCCTCCCCGCGCGGCACCCGCAGGCCGGCGACGGTGACCGCCGCCTTCGCCTCGACGTGCTGCTCGACCATCTGGCGGGGGTCCATCCGGTACACGTGGTCGGCACCGAAGACCACGATGTGCTCCGGCTGCTCGTCGTAGACCAGGTTGAGGCTCTGGAATATCGCGTCGGCGCTGCCGGTGAACCAGCGCGGGCCGAGCCGCTGCTGCGCCGGCACCGGGGTCACGTAGTTGCCCAGCAGCGCCGACATCCGCCAGGTGGTGGTGATGTGCCGGTCCAGCGAGTGGGACTTGTACTGGGTCAGCACGCAGATCCGCAGGTATCCCGCGTTCACCAGGTTCGACAGGACGAAGTCGACGAGCCGGTAGTTTCCGCCGAACGGAACCGCCGGCTTGGCGCGGTCCGCCGTCAGCGGCCACAGCCGCTTGCCTTCGCCGCCCGCGAGAACGATCCCGAGGACGCGGGGGTTCGCGCGCATGATCCGACCCTAACCTGTCAGTTGTGCGAGTGGGAATGCTGACCAGGGAGTACCCGCCGGACGTCTACGGCGGTGCCGGTGTTCACGTCGACTTCCTCGTGCGCGAGCTGCGCCGGCTGGTCGAGGTGGAGGTGCACTGCTTCGGCGCGCCACGGGACGGCGCCGTCGCGCACGCGCCGCCGGCCGCGCTGGCCGGCGCCAACCCGGCGCTGCAGACCCTCGGCGTCGACCTGGAGATCGCCGAGGCGGTGGCCGGGTGCGACGTGCTGCACTCCCACACCTGGTACGCCAACGTGGCCGGCGTCCTCGGCGGCGCCCTGCACGGCGTGCCGCACCTGCTGACCGCGCACTCGCTGGAGCCGCAGCGGCCGTGGAAGGTCGAGCAGCTCGGCGGCGGCTACCGGGTCTCGTCGTGGGCCGAGCGCACCGCGTACCGGAACGCGGACGCGATCATCGCGGTCAGCCGCGGCATGAAGAGCGATGTGCTGGCGGTCTACCCGTTCGTGGACCCGGACAAGGTGCACGTCGTCTACAACGGCATCGACACCGGGCTCTACCACTCGGACCCGGACACCGACGTACTGGAGCGGCACGGGGTGGACCCGACCCGGCCGTACGTGATCTTCGTCGGGCGGATCACCCGGCAGAAGGGTGTCGGGCACCTGCTGGCCGCCGCGCGGTCGTTCGTGCCGGAGGCGCAGCTGGTGCTCTGCGCCGGCATGCCGGACACCCCGGAGATCGGCGCGGACACCGCGGCGGCGGTGGCCGCGCTGCGCGAGTCGCGCTCGGGCGTGGTCTGGATCGAGCAGATGCTGCCCCGTCCCGAGGTCGTCCAGCTGCTCAGCAACGCGACCGTCTTCATCTGTCCGTCCGTGTACGAGCCGCTCGGGATCGTCAACCTGGAGGCGATGGCCTGCGAGACCGCGGTGGTGGCGAGCGCGGTCGGCGGGATCCCCGAGGTGGTCGCGGACGCCGAGACCGGGATCCTGGTGCCCTTCACCGCGAACTACCCGGCGGGCTTCGAGGCCGATCTGGCCGAGGCGGTGAACGCGCTGGTCACCGACGAGGCGCGGGCGACGGAGATGGGCCGCGCCGGCCGGGCGCGGGCGGTGCGGGAGTTCGGCTGGGACACCGTCGCGCGGCAGACGGTGGAGGTCTACGGCTCGGTGCGCTGACCCCCCGCTCGACCTCGCGTCGGTGAGCAACACGCCGTACGGGCGGCGCCGAAACTCACCGACGGCGGGTCAAGCGGGGTCGGACGTCGGCGACCGCCGTGCAGGTGCCGGGGGCGATCTCGGTGAAGCCGGCGTCCCGGACGAGCGGCAGGCCGGCGCTCAGCAGGGCAGCCCAGCGGCCGGGCTCCGCGGTACGGACGGCGAGCTCGTAGCCGGTCTCCCGCCACGCCCGCCGGCCGGCCGGGTCGAGCCGGTCGTAGCCGAGCTGGGCGGCGTGGCCGACCTGGGCCATCGCCTTGCCGGCGGTCAGCTCCAGGTGCGGGTTGAGCCAGAGCACCGGCGCCCGTCCATCCGGCGCCGGCGGTGGCTGCGGGTCGTCGAGGTCGGTGCCGGCGACCTGCAGCCGGGCCAGGTCCCGGGGCCAGTCGTCGAGCGGCACCGGCGGGAAGACCCGGACCTCGGCGGTCCGGTGGCGCACGGTGTGGCCGTCCAGCAGCTGGGCCCGGCGCCACTGGACGCCGCGGGCGCGGCGGACCACCTTGCGGATCCGGCCGTCGGTCCACGCCCGGACCGCCTCGGCCCACTCGCCGTCACCGGTCGCTCGCGGGTCGCCGAGCAGGGTGAGCACCGCGACCGCCGCCGCCTCCAGGGCGTCGGTCCGGGTCGGCGGGTCCGACCGCTCGACCCGGACCACCAGCGGCAGCACCCGCTGTGCCACCTCGTCGCGCGGGTCCGGCCGGTCGTCGGGCGGCGGCGCCGCGTCGTGTCCGGTCATGGCACGGCTCGCACGATCACGTTCGCCGACCTGACGACCACTTCGGGGCCCGGACTCTGGTCCTCCCGTTGGCGAACGTGATCCAGGTCGGGTTGCCTGCCGCCGGCGGGGCTCGGCGGGTCCAGGACGCTCGCGGGTCGGTCGGGTGGACGTGGTGCGGCCCCGGCCGGTGGCCGGGGCCGTCGGAGCGGAGCCGTGCTCAGCCGGCGGCGGACTTGAGGGCGTCGCCGAGCGCGTTGGCCTCGTCCCGGGACATCTCCACGACCAGGCGACCACCGCCCTCCAGCGGGACGCGCATGACGATGCCGCGACCCTCCTTGGTGACCTCGAGCGGACCATCACCCGTCCGCGGCTTCATGGCCGCCATGCGTGCCTCCTCCAGCGTGCCCACCGGGGCGTGCGCCTGTCTGACCTCGTTGCTCCGCCCGTCCGCGGGAGCGGCTGGACGAGAAGTTGCCGCCGATCATTCTCCCTGATGGCGGGCGCGGGGGGAAACCCGGGCACTCCCGCGACCCCGTACGGTGGGGCTGCGCGGGGCCGGATGCCTGCGCCCGACCGCTCCGCCGCTGCCGCCGTACCGGGAGGTCCCGTGTCCGACACCGTGCTGCTCGACTCCAGCGAGGGCGTCGCCACGATCACCCTCAACCGCCCGGACGCGCTCAACTCCTTCACCGTCGAGCTGAAGGAGGCCCTGCTCGACACCGTGCGCCAGGTCGCGGCCGACCCGGCGGCCCGAGCCGTGGTGATCACCGGCGCCGGCCGCGGCTTCAGCGCCGGGCAGGACCTGCGCGAGCACGCCGACCTGCTCGCCAGCGGCGACCCGGCGCCGCTGCACACGGTGAGTCGGCACTACAACCCGCTGGTGCTGGCCGTCACGACGATGCCCAAGCCGGTGATCGCCGCCGTGAACGGGATGGCCGCCGGTGCCGGCGCCTCGCTCGCCTTCGCCGCGGACTTCCGGATCGCCGCCGACTCCGCCAGGTTCCTGCTCGCCTTCGCGAACGTGGGCCTGGCCCTGGACAGCGGCGCCTCCTGGCTGCTGCCGCGACTGATCGGCCAGGCGCGGGCGACCGCGATGGCACTGCTCGCCGAGCCGGTCACCGCCGCGGCGGCGCTGGAGATGGGCCTGGTCAACGCCGTGGTCCCGGACGACCGGGTCGGGGCCGCCGCGCACGAGCTGGCCGCCCGGCTCGCCGCCGGCCCGACCGCGGCCTACGCGGCGATCAAGGAGCAGCTCGCCTTCGCCGCCAGCCACCCGCTCGGGGCGGCGCTGGAGCGGGAGGGTGAGCTGCAGAACGCGCTCGGCGCCACCACCGACCACCGCGAGGCGACCGCCGCCTTCCTGCGCAAGGAGCGGCCGACCTTCACCGGGCGCTGACCTGCCTCCCGGACGGGACGCCGGCACCGGCCCGCCAGCACCCGGTCAGGTGATCGTCGACCAGCCCGCACGCCTGCATCAACGCGTACGCCGTCGTCGGCCCGACGAACCGGAAGCCGCGCCGGCGCAGGTCCTTGGCCATCGCGGTCGACTCCGGGGTGCTCGCCGGGACGTCGGCGAAGCTGGCCGGTCGCGGCCGGTCGCCGGGCGGCGGTGCGAACGACCACAACAGCCGGGACAGCCCGTCCGGCAGCTCCAGGGTGGCCCGCGCGTTCGCGATCGTCGCCTCGACCTTGGCCCGGTTGCGGACGATGCCCCGGTCCGCCAGCAGCCGCTCCACGTCGGCCGGCCCGAAGGCGGCCACCCGCTCCGGCACGAAGCCGGCGAAGGCCGCCCGGAACGCCTCCCGCTTGCGCAGGATCGTCAGCCAGGACAGCCCGGACTGGAACGCCTCCAGGCACAGCTTCTCGAACAGCCGCACGTCGTCCCGCTGCGGGATCCCCCACTCGTCGTCGTGGTAGGCCAGGTAGTCGGCGGTGGCACCGGCCCAGCCGCACCGGCCCCGCCCGTCCGCACCGATCGCGATGTCGTCCACGCCCGGGACGCTACGGCCCCGGACCGACAGTTCCGCCGGGCCGCGCTCAGCCGGAGTGGTGCTCGGCCCAGGCGGCGAAGGAGCTCAGCGAGCGGCGCAGTCCCCAGCCGGCGACGGGCCGGACCAGCCGCCAGCCGATCCGGCCGAGCGCGCCGAGCGGCAGGTCGAGCCGCTCGGACCAGACGAACGTCGAGCCGCCGGGGCGGCCGCGGACCTCGAAGGCGCCGGTGCCGCGGACGAGGCGACCGGTGTGCCGGACCCGCGCGGCGTGCGGCGGGGACCAGTCGGTGATCTCCATGGTGTCGACCACGGAGAGCGGGCCGAGGCCGGTCACCGCGCGGATCCCGCCGCCGACGCCGCGGCCGTCCAGGGCGGTGCCGCGGACACGGGTGACGAGCATCCACTCGCCCTGGCGGTCCCAGTCGGTCGCGGCGGCCCAGGTGCGCTCGACCGGCGCCGCCACGTCCACCTCGAGCCGGATCTCCCCGGGCGCTGTCGAGGTGTCCCGCACCTCGGCGGTCCCGGTCACGGCTGCGTCCCGGCCGGCGGCTCCGGCGCCGGCTCGGGTCTTACCGCCGGGTCGTCGAGGTACGCCGGATCCGGCCGGTCCCGGGCCGGATCGGAGCGGTCCGGACGGCCGGCCGGGTCCGTTGCGGCCGAGCGCGCCGGCGGGTCCGGCGGGTACGCGGGATCGGGCCCTGCCGCGGCGTCGCCGGCCGGACCGCCAGGCCCGGCCGCGGCCGCGGGCTCCGCCGCGGCCGGGGCGGGGTCGGTCGGGTCGGGCAGGTAGGCGGGATCGGGGTCCGGCAGCTCACCGGCCGGGATCCCGCCGCTGCCCGCCCGGGCCGCGAGCGCCGAGTCGACCGGTGCGCCCGCGGGACGGGTGAGCAGCGCGGGCTCCGCCCCCCGGCCGGCTGACGTTGTCGAGCGGAGGCGGGTCGCTCCGCGCCGCGACGCCGACCGGTTCCACGTGCAGCACCGAGCGCAGCCGGGCGATCTCCCGGTCCCGCGAGTCGACCTGCTCGGCGAGCCGGTCCAGCACCCAGTCGACCTCGTCCATCCGGTAGCCGCGCAGCACCACGGACAGCCGCAGCGCGCGCAGGTCCGCCCCGGCGGCCGGCCGGTCGTCCGGGAGCTCGACCGGAGTGCCCTCCGGCAGCGCCGGCGCCATCTCCTCGCCGCGCCCGAACGCGAACGAGGCGGCCAGGAAGAGCAGCCCGCCGACGAGCAGCAACCCGAAGACGTACGTGAGCAGGGTCAGCACCTCCCGATGGTGGCATGCCGAGCCAGGACCGGCCGTGCGAGGCTGGCGCCGTGCCGTTGCGCCTGGGCCGCCGGACGTTCGGTGACGACGAGCTGGTCGTGATGGCCATCGTGAACCGGACGCCCGACTCGTTCTACGACCGCGGCGCCACCTACGACGCTGGGCGCCGCCCTCGCGGCGGTCGACCGCGCGGTCGCCGAGGGGGCGCAGATCGTCGACATCGGCGGCGTGAAGGCGGGTCCCGGCGAGGCGGTGGACCCGGCCGAGGAGCTGCGCCGGACCGCTGACGTTGGTCGCCGCCGTGCGCGCCGCCCATCCCGACCTGGTGATCAGCGTCGACACCTGGCGGGCCGAGGTGGCCCGGGCGCTGGCCGCGCGGGGCGCCGACCTGGTCAACGACACCTGGGGCGGGGTCGACCCGGAGCTGGCCGGCGTCGCCGCCGAGACCGGCGCCGGCCTGGTCTGCGCGCACGCGGGCGGCCTGGCCCCGCGCACCCGACCGCACCGGGTCGCGTACGACGACGTGGTCGCCGACGTCATCGCGACGGTGACCGGGCTGGCCCAGCGGGCGGTCGCGGCGGGCGTGCGGCCGGACGGGATCGTGGTCGACCCGGCGCACGACTTCGGCAAGAACACCTGGCACTCGCTGGAGCTGACCCGCCGGCTCGGCGAGCTGGTCGGCGACCGGCTGGCCGGTGCTGGTCTCGCTGTCCCGCAAGGACTTCGTCGGCGAGACGCTGGACCTGCCGCCGGGCGACCGGCTGGAGGGCACGCTCGCCGCCACCGCGGTCTCCGCCTGGCTCGGTGCCCGGCGTCTTCCGCGCCCACGACGTGGCCGCGACCCGCCGCGTGCTGGACACGGTCGCGTCGATCCGCGGCACCCGACCGCCCGCGATCGCCCGCCGCGGCCTCGCTTGACCCTCGCCCGGTGAGAATCGGCCCGGCCCGTACGGCGGGTCGCTCACCGACGCGGGGTCAAGGCGGAGGGCGGCCGGTCTCCGCGGCGGTGACGGCGGCGGACACCGTCCGGGTGCGCAGCACGGCGTCGAGCGCGGCCCGGCGGACGAAGCCGCGCCCGGCCAGGTCCTCCAGCCACGCCCACAGCGGGTCGTAGAAGCCGTGCGGGTCGAGCACCACCACCGGCTTGGCGTGCATCCCGAGGCTGCCGGCGGTCCACACCTCGAAGCAGCTCCTCCAGGGTGCCGAGGCCGCCGGGCAGGGCGAGGAAGGCGTCCGCGCGGCGGTCCATCTCCGCCTTCCGCTCCCGCATCGTCTCCACCACGACCAGCTCGTCGGAGTCGTGGTCGGCGACCTCCATCGCGACCAGCTGCCGCGGGATCACCCCGACCGTGCGCCCGCCGCCGGCCCGGGCCGCCCGGCCGACGGCGCCCATCATCGACACCGACCCGCCACCGGTGACGAGCAGGTGCCCCCGGCGGGCCAGCTCGGCACCGACGGACCCGGCCAGCGCGAGGTGCGCCGGGTCGATCCGGGTCGAGGACGCGCAGTAGACGCAGACCGCGGTCATTCGCCGTCGTACGCCGGGCGCGTCCGGACCTCCCGTTGCGCGTCGGCCTCGGTGACGATCTTGACCACCTGGTCCACGTCGTCGGTGACCGTCAGCAGGTCGATGTCGGCCGGGGCGATCTTCCCGGACGGGACCAGCGTGGTCCGGAACCACTCGATCAGGCCGGACCAGTACTCGGTGCCGAACAGGATGACCGGGAAGCGGGTCACCTTGCGGGTCTGCACCAGCGTCAGCGCCTCGAACAGCTCGTCGAGGGTGCCGAAGCCGCCGGGCAGGATGACGAACGCCTGCGCGTACTTGACGAACATCGTCTTGCGGGCGAAGAAGTAGCGGAAGTTGATCCCGATGTCGACCCAGTCGTTCAGCCGCTGCTCGAACGGCAGCTCGATGCCGAGCCCGACGCTGACCCCACCGGCCTCGGAGGCGCCGCGGTTGACCGCCTCCATCGCCCCCGGGCCGCCGCCGGTGACGACCGCGAAGCCGGCCCGGGCCAGCGCGGAGCCGAGCGCCCGCCCGGTCGCGTACTCGGGGTGGTCGGCCGGGGTGCGGGCGCTGCCGAAGACGCTGACCGCGCGCGGCAGCTCGGCCAGCAGGCCGAAGCCCTCGACGAACTCGGACTGGATCCGCAGCACCCGCCACGGGTCCGTGTGCACCCAGTCGGACGGAGCCGCGGCTGTTGAGCAGCCGCTCGTCGGTCGTGCTGCCCTGCTGGATCTGGTTGCGGCGCAGCAACACCGGGCCGCGGTGCCGCTCCGGCAGCCGGCGCTCGGGCCGGCCGCGGTCACGGTCGTCGGTCGCGTCGGTCACCCCACGACGCTACCCGCCGCGCCGCAGGGCACGCTCGACCGCGTCGACCGCGCGGCTCTCCCGGGCCGCGTCGACGCCGTAGTCGCCGAGCCGGGCCGCGAAGGCGGCGGGCCAGGGGGCGCGGGTCATCGCGACCAGGTGGGCCTGCTGGCGGGCGTTGACGGCGAGCAGCTCCCGGACGGCCGGGCCGGCCGGCGCCGGCCAGGAGCCGGTACGCAGGCCGGCGGCGAGGCGGCGCAGGCCGGCGAGGTACGCCGCGGCGAGCGCATGCTGCTGCGCCGGGGTGCGCCGCCGGCCGTCGCTGACCGCGGCGAAGAAGCGGGACCGGGAGCGTCGCCAGTCGGCGGCCAGGGTCAGGTACGCGGGCAGCGGCCGGATGGCGGGCGGCGGGCCGGCGGTGGTGGTCGCGCTGGGCCCGCCGACCGTCGCGGACGGTGGCGGCGTGCTGGCTGGGAGGTCACCGGGCAGCGGATCGTCCTGGCAGCCGGCGGACCCGGCCGCGACGAGGGCGGCGACGGCGAGCGCCACGGCCCGACCGGGTCGCATACCGTACAAACTACCCCGCCGAGCGCGCCGCCCGGGGACGGCCCGGGACCTCAGCCCGTCCGGGTGAGGTACGCCCGCAGCGTCGCCTCGCAGTCCGCGATCCGGGGCAGCAGGACGTGCTCCTCCCGGGTGTGCGCGAGGTCCGGGTCGCCCGGCCCGAAGTTCACCGCCGGGATGCCGAGCGCGGCGAACCGGGACACGTCCGTCCAGCCGTACTTGGCGACCGGCGCGGCGCCGACGGCCGCGACGAACTCCCGCGCCGCCGGTGCGTCCAGCCCGGGCAGGGCGCCCGGCGCACTGTCCACGATGGACACCTCCGCGGCCGGCCCGGCCAGGACGTCCCGCACGTGCTGCGCGGCGTCGGACTCGGACCGGTCCGGGGCGAAGCGGAAGTTCACCTCCACCCGGCACTCGTCCGGCAGCACGTTGCCGGCCACGCCGCCGGCGATGCCCACCGCGTTGAGGCCCTCCCGGTACGTGCAGCCGTCGATCTGCACCGAGCGCGGCTCGTACGCCGCGAGCCGGTCGAGCACCGGCGCGGCCGCGTGCACCGCGTTGACGCCGAGCCAGGACCGGGCGCTGTGCGCGCGGCGGCCGCGGGTGGTGACGGCAGCCCGCAGGGTGCCCTGGCAGCCCGCCTCGACCCGGCCGGAGGTCGGCTCCAGCAGCACCGCCAGGTCGGCGGCGAGCCAGTCCGGTCGGGTCCGGGCCACCCGGCCGAGCCCGTTGCGCGCGGCCTCGACCTCCTCGTTGTCGTAGCAGACCAGGGTCAGGTCGGCCGCCAGCTCGCCGGCCGGCAGCGTCGCGGCCAGCCGCAGCAGCACCGCGACACCGGACTTCATGTCCGAGGTGCCGCAGCCGTACAGTCGCGTCCCCGCCACCCGGGACGGCAGGTTGCCCGCCACCGGCACCGTGTCGAGGTGGCCGGCGAGCAGCACCCGGCGCGGCCGGCCGAGCGATGTCCGGGCCAGCACGGTGTCGCCGTCGCGGACGAGCTCCAGCCCGCCGACCGCGCGCAGCGCGGTCTCGACCGCGTCCGCCAGCGGGCCCTCGGTGCCGGACACGGACGGTATGTCCACCAGCGCGGCGGTCAGCGCGGCACCGTCGGTGCCGAGGTCCAGCTCGGTGGGCACCGCGCCACCCTAGTGCCCCTGGCCGCCGCCTCCCGCCGGCCGTGGTTCCCCCGGGCAGTACGGCGATCTCGGCCGAACCGACGTTCTGAGCCGCCGTGCGCGGGTTGACCGGACCAAGATCGGCGGGGGGCTGCGGGCAGCCGGGTACGGTGGCGGGGTGAGCGCGAGCGCGTGGGGCGACGGGCTGGCCACCGTCACGGACGGTGGCCGGGTGCTGGACGTCTGGTTCCCGGCGCCCCGGCTCGGCGCGCGGCCGGCCGATGCCGCCCCGCCGGCGGCGTTCGGGTCGCTGGCCGGTGCCGACCCGCGTCGCGGGGTGCGCCGCGAGACCGTCCGGGTGGTGCTGCCCGACCTGGCCGCGCCGCCGGCGGACACCCCGGACGCGTACCTCCGCCTGCACCTGCTCAGCGCCCGGCTCGTCCGCCCGCACGGGCTGTCGACCGCCGGCATCTTCGGTGTCCTGCCGAACGTGGTCTGGACCTCGGCCGGGCCGTGCGATCCGGAGGCGTTCGAGCGGACCCGGCTGCGGCTGCTCGCCGACGGCCCGCTGACGGTCCTCGGGGTGGACAAGTTCCCCCGGATGACGGACTACGTCGTGCCGCCCGGCGTCCGGGTCGCCGACGCCGACCGGGTCCGGCTCGGCGCGCACCTGGCCGCCGGCACCACCGTGATGCACGAGGGCTTCGTCAACTTCAACGCCGGCACCCTGGGCCGGTCCATGGTGGAGGGTCGGATCTCGGCCGGCGTGGTGGTCGGCGACGGCTCCGACATCGGCGGCGGCGCGTCGATCATGGGCACGCTGTCCGGCGGCGGCAGCGAGGTCATCTCGGTCGGTGAGCGCTGCCTGGTCGGCGCCAACGCGGGCATCGGCCTGTCGCTCGGCGACGACTGCGTGGTCGAGGCCGGCTGCTACGTCACCGCCGGCGCCAAGGTGCGCCTCCCGGACGGGTCCGTCGTCAAGGCCCGCGAGCTGTCCGGGCGCGACGGCCTGCTCTTCCGCCGCAACAGTGTCACCGGCGCGCTCGAGGTGGTGCCACGGGCCGGCGGCGGCAGTGGACCCGCCGGCCGATCCTGGGCCGGCCTGAACGCCGACCTGCACGCGAACGCCTGACGTTCTCCCGGCGTCTGGAGGGAGTGCCCACCGTGTCCCGCACGATCCTGCGCATCGTCGCGGTCCTCGCCGTCATCGGCGTGGTCGTGACGCTGGTCGCGGTCGGCGTGCACTCGCTGGTCACCCGCATCGACATGCCGAGCACGCAGCAGGCCCGCTGCGAGGTCGCCAACTCGCCGTACACGCTGAGCACCGAGCAGGCGGGCAACGCGGCCACCATCAGCGCGGTCGCCACCCGCCGCAAGCTGCCCGCCCGCGCGGTCACCATCGCGTTCGCCACCGCGCTGCAGGAGTCCAAGCTGGTCAACGTCGAGTACGGCGACCGGGACTCGGTCGGGCTGTTCCAGCAGCGCCCGTCCCAGGGCTGGGGCAGCGCCGGGCAGATCCTCGACCCGCGGTACTCGGCCGGCAAGTTCTTCGACGCGCTGGTCATGGTGCCCGACTGGCAGACCAAGCAGCTCACCGTCGCCGCGCAGGCCGTCCAGCAGAGCGCGCACCCGACGGCGTACCGGCAGTGGGGGGACCAGGCGGCCACGCTGGCGAACGCCTTCACCGGCGCCGAGCCCGCGCTGGTGTCCTGCACGTTCCCGGAGCCGACCGTCGCCGCCCGGCCCGGCAAGGTGCTCGACCTGCTGGCGCTGGAGCTGCCGCACACCCGGCTGAGCGCCTCAGCGCAGGTCGGCGAGCTGCGGCCGACCGCGCCGTGGGCGACCGTCGGGTGGCTGGTGGCGAAGGCCGACCGGCTCGGCATCGAGGCGGTGGCCCACGACGGCCGGCGCTGGACCCGCACCGGCGGCTGGCGGGTGGACGGCTCGGCCGGCACGGACCGGATCCGCTTCGAGGTCGCGCAGATCCCGCCGGCCGCCTGAGCACCATCGCCGGCGCGGCGTATCAGACCGACCGGTAGCGACCTCGTACGACAAACACCGACGAGGTCCTGCGGGGGACACCATGGATACGACGACCTGTCCGGAGTGTGGCGCTCCGGCGGAGGTGACCGACCGCTTCGCGCTGGAGAGCACGGGCGGTCCGATGGAGCACCTGAAACTGCTGTGCGTGCGGCGGCACTGGTTCCTGATGTCGACCGCGTCGCTGGCCGCCCACCACCGGCTGCCGGCGGCACGGCCGGCCGCCGCTCCGACGGGCCCGGTCAGCCGGTCAACTCGTACACCGCGTTGAACGGCGTGCTGGTGGCCATCCGCGCCCCGCTGAAGCCGGCCCGCCGGGCCGCCTGGAGGATCCGGGTGGGCCCGGCCTGGGCACCGAGCGGGTCGCCCTGCTGGGCCAGTCCGTTCGGCGTGCAGATCGCCGCCGAGGCACCGAAGTAGATCCGGCCCACCGGGTTCAGGTTGTCCTCGACCCGGTCGGCCGCGTACGGCTCGACCAGCATCACCGTCCCGCCCGGCGCGAGCTGGCCCCGCAGGTGCCCGAGCACCTCGACCGGGTGGCCCATGTCGTGCAGCGCGTCGAACAGGCAGATCAGGTCGAACGGGCCGCCGCCGGCCTGCCCGGCCCCGCTGACCTCGAAGCGGACCCGGTCCGCGACGCCGGCCTCCGCGGCCAGCTTGCGGGCCCGGTCGACGGACGGGCCGTGGTAGTCCGAGCCGACGAAGCTGGCGGCCGGGTAGGCCTGCGCCATCAGCACCGTGGAGACGCCGTGGCCGCAGCCGACGTCCGCGACCACCGCGCCCCGGCGCAGCGCGTCCTCGACGCCGATCAGCGCCGGGATCCAGCCTGACACCAGGTTGGCCGCGTAGCCGGGCCGGAAGAACCGCTCGGTGCCGCTGAACAGCCGCCCGTCGTGCTCGTGCCAGGGCAGCGGCCGGCCGCGGAAGGCGGCCACCACCCGCTCGGTGTCGGCGAAGACGGACGTCACGACCTCGGCGAGCCCGCCGAAGAAGACCGGGCTGCCGGCGTCCGCCAGCACCGGGACGTGCTCCGCCGGCAGCTCGTACGCCCCGCTGCCGGGGTCGTAGCGCAGCCAGCCGCCGGCGGCCTGGTTGCCGAGCCACTGGACCACCAGCCGCTGCTCGGTGCCGGTCCGCGCGGCCAGCTCGGCCGGGGTCTGCGGCCCGCCGTCGGCGAGCGCCCGGTAGAGGCCGAGCCGGTCCCCGACCCGCAGCATCGCCACCGACAGCGCCGCCCCGACGTCCCCGACCGCCTGACCCACGAAGTCCTCCGTCGTCGCCATCGTCCCCGTCTCCTCTCGGTCACCTGCCCTTGCCGGCGACCGTGCCGGCACCGGTTGCAGCGGGCTTGCCGGCGTCGCTGCAAGGCGGCTGCAAGGCGCCGGCGGCACCGTGTCGGTCGAACCTGGGACAGCCGAGGGCGGGGAGCGGACCATGAGCGTGGTGGAGGACCGGCGACCGGACGGGACCGGACCGGGCGGGCGGCCGGTGCTGGCGCTGGACGAGCTGCTCGCCGCCGGCACCGGCCGGACGGCGCTGTCCAGTGTGGACTCGAAGTCCGGGACGGCGTTCGAGCGGGTGCTCGTCGGCGGCGAGCCGCACGTGCTGAAGTACCTGTCCTGGTCGACGGACTGGATCGCCCGGGCGACCGGGGACACCGCGTGCCGGCCGCTGCGGGTCTGGCGGTCCGGGCTGCTGGACCGGCTGCCCGCCTGCCTGGACCCGGCGCTGGTCGCGGTCGGGCACGACGCCGCGACCGGCGTGACGGCGTTGCTGCTGCGGGACGTCGGCGCGGACCTGGTGCCCGCGGGCGACGGGCCGCTGCCGGAGATGCAGCACCTGCGCTTCCTCGACCACATGGCCCAGCTGCACGCGACGCTGTGGGACTGGCCGGACTGGACGCCCCAGCTGACGCCGTACGAGGTGCGCTTCACGGCGCTGTCGCCGGCGACCGGCCGGCGGGACGGCGCGGGCGGCGGCGTGCCGGCGGTGCTGGAGCCGGCGTGGGCGGCGATGGTGGCGGCCGCGCCGGCCGCCGGGCGGCTGGCGACCGCGCTCGCGGCCGACCCGGCCCCGCTGGTCGCCGCGCTCCGGTCGACGCCGCAGTGCTTCGTGCACGGCGACTGGAAGGCCGGCAACCTCGGCACCCTGGCGGACGGCCGGACCGTGCTGCTGGACTGGCAGTGGCCCGGGCGGGCGGCACCGCTGACGGACCTGTGCTGGTACCTGGCGGTCAACGCGGCCCGGCTGCCGCTGTCCCGGGCGGACACGATCGCGGCGTACCGGGAGGCGCTGGAGCGCTCCGGTGTGGACACCGGCGGCTGGTGGGACCGCCAGCTGCGGCTGTGCCTGCTCGGCGCCTTCGTCCAGCTCGGCTGGGACAAGTCCGGTGCCGAGCTGGCCTGGTGGGCCGACGCGGCGCTGGCCGGCCGGCGGGAGCTGGAGCGGTGAGCGCCATCGCGGCCGCGTACGACGTGGGCGCCGGAGCGTGGCGGTCCGGGCCGGAGCGGGTCTACGGCGCGCTGGCCCGGACGCTGGTCGCCGCGGCCGGGGGGCCGCTGGGCGGGCTGCGGGCGCTGGACGCCGGCACCGGCGGCGGTGCGGTGGCCCGGGCCCTGGCGGCGGCCGGCGCGGACGTGGTCGGCGTCGACCGCGCTCCCGGCCAGCTCCGCACGGTGCAAGCCGACGCGGCCGGCACCGTCGGCGCTGCCGACCGCCCGGGCGGGCCGGGCGGCACCGGCCGCCCGGCGGCCGGGCGGGCGCCGGGGGTGGTCGGCGACGTGCTGCGGCTGCCGGTGCGCTCGGCCGCCGTCGACCTGGCGGCCGCCGGCTTCGTGCTCAACCACCTGGACCGGCCCGCGGACGGGCTGCGCGAGCTCGCCCGGGTCACCCGGCCCGGCGGCCGGGTGCTCACCTCGACGTTCGTCACCGGGACGGTCGAGCCGGTGAAGGCGGTGCTGGAGTCGGTCGCGGCCGGGTTCGGCTGGACGCCGCCGGAGTGGTACGAGCACCTCAAGCGGGTCGCCGAGCCGCAGGTCTCCGACCCGGTCTCGCTCGGTCGGGTCGCCGCCGCGGCCGGCCTGGCCGGCGAGATCCTGCAGCGGGTGGTGCCGGTCGAGCTGACGGCGGCCCAGGCGGTCGACTGGCGGCTCGGAATGCCGTCGATGGCGCCGTTCGTCGCCGGGCTGCCGCCGCGGAGGCGCTCCGCGCTGATCTGCGAGTCGTCCGCTGCCCTGGGGCACGCGCCGCTCACGCTGCGGCTGCCGGTGCTCGTGCTGCGCGGCAGGGTCTGACCCCCGGGCGTGGGCGGCGCGGCTCAGTCGAGGGCGCCGGCGGCGGCCGCCCGGAGGGTGACCGCCCACGGACCGGCGTGCCCGACGAGGTGCGCCAGCCGCCGCTCCGCCACCCGCCGCCACGCCGGGACCCCGAGCTGCTCCGCCAGCTGCGCCGCCAGCCACCACGCCTCCAGGCCGGCGACCCGGTCCAGCTCGCGGACGGCGGCGTCCAGCCGCTCGACGTCGACCCGGGCGCCGGTGGCGTGCCGGGCCCGCGCCAGCAGCACCTCGGCGAGCACGAGGTGGCGTCGGTCGCGGTTCCCGGCCGCCTCCGCGACCGCGGCCTCGGCACCCTCGACCGCGGTGTCCGCATCGCCCGTCAGCAACGCCACCCGCACCCGCAGGGACCGCGCCCGCTGCTCCACCCGCCAGTGCAGGCCGTACGTGCGGCCACCCTCGTCGTGGCGGTCCAGCCACCGGCACGCGCCCTCGACGTCGGCGCTGCGCAGCCGACCGTCGGCCAGGTCCAGCGCCGCGTGCGCCCGTGGCTCGCCGGCCAGCAGTCGGTCCGCCGCGGCGAACGCGCGCTCGTTGAGGTCGTCCGCCTCGTCGCCGGCGCCGAGGTTGCGCAGCAGCCAGGCTCGGTAGTTCAGCCCGCGGGGGATGAACCGGGTCGCCTGCTGCCGGGCCACCGCCGCGTCCAGCCGGTCCAGCTCGGCCAGCGCCGCCGCCGGCCGGCCGGCGAGGCCGTGCGCGTGCGCCGCGGCCAGGTGCCGGTGCGGGGACGCGTACGGATGCGCCAACCCGTCCGGCAGGTCGGGATCCGCGAGCAGCGCGAGGGCCGCCTCCGGGTCGCCCTCGGACACCCGCAGCCGGGCCAGGAACACCCGGGCCGCGGGCCGCAGCCCGGCCGGGACCTCCTCGTACGCGGCCAGCAGGCGCGCGCCGGCGTCGGCCTGCCGCCCCACCGCCAGCTGGGTCAGGCCGGCGACGAGCCCGGCCGCACCGCGCCGCCCGGGATCCGTCGCGGACCGGATGCCCTCGTCCGCGAGCCGGAGTGCCTCGTCCCAGTCGCGCAGCAGGTACGCCGCCCACGCCGCCAGCTCCAACGCCGCCGATCCGGCGCCGGCCGCCCGCGCCGCCTCGGCGTCGGTGGCCGCCTCCGGGTAGCGGCCGAGCGCCAGCAGCACCCGGGCGCGCTGCAGCCGCTGCTCGCCGCCGTCGTGCAGCCCGACGGCCTCGTCGACCAGCCGCAGCGCGACCGTGAAGTCGAAGCGGCGGGCGGCGAGCGCGGAGGCGTCGACCAGGGCGGCTGCCGCCAGCCGGTCCTCGCCGCCGAGCCGGGCATGGTGCGCGACCGCGAGCGGGTCGGCGTCCGGGCGGCCGGACAGCGCCCGGGCCGCCTCCCGGTGCAGCAGCGCACGCCGGCCGGCGGTGGTCGCGGCGACCAGCGCCTCTCGCACCAGGCTGTGCCCGAAGGCGAATCCCGCGCCCTGCTCGACCAGCAGGTGCCGGCGCACGCCGTCCTCCAGGTGGTCGAGCAGGTCGGCCGGGCGGTCGCCGAGCACGGCGGCGAGCAGGTCGAGGTCGACGGTGTCGCCGAGCACGGCGGCTGCCCGCAGTGTCGGCGCGGCGGCGCCCGCCCGGCTCACCCGGTCGGCGACCGCCTCCCGGACCGACGCCGGCAGCCCCTCGCCGGCCCAGCGGTCCAGCTCGACCAGGAACAGTGGCAGCCCGCCGGACCGGGCATGCAGGGCTACGGCCCGCTCGGTCCCGACGACCTCGGCGACCGCGGCCAGGTCGAGCCGGTCCAGTCGCAGCACCCGGCCGGCGTAGGGCGGGCCCTCCTCGGGCCGGCGGGCGGCGACCAGCAGGACGGCCGCGTCCAGCCGGTTGGCCACGTACCCGACCCACTCCGCGGTGACCGGATCGGCCAGGTGGACGTCGTCGAGCAGCAGCGCCACCGGGCCGGTCGCCGCCGCCAGCCGGCCGAGCACCCCGGCCAGCCCGGCGAACAGCAGCGTCCGCCCGGTGGCCGGGCCGGTCAGCACGGCGTACGCCACGCCGACCGGGCTGGCACCGGGCGGGGCGGCACCCAGCAGCGGGCCGAGCAGGTCGCGGTCGGCGCCGAGCAGCGCCGGGACCGAACCCACGGCGCCGGCAGCACCGGCGGGGTCGGAGTCGGCGGTGCGCAGGTGGTGGGCGAGTGCGTCGAGCACCGGTTGCAGCGGCAGCCGCCCGGTGACCTCGTCCCCGGCCCCGCGCAGCACTGTCACGCCGCGGGCCGCCGCGGCGGCGGCCCAGGTGTCCAGCAGCCGGGTCTTTCCGATCCCCGCCTCGCCCTCGACCACCGCGACGACCGCGGCGGGCCCCCGGACGGCCTCGCCGAGAGCGGCGTCCAGGGCGGCCAGCGCGCCGGCGCGACCGGGCAGGTCGGCGGGTGCGCCGGCGGCGGGCCCGCCCGGGACCTCGGCGGTCGGCGCGTCCGCCCGCAACACCGCGAGGTAGGCAGCTTCGGTCTCCGGCGCCGGGTCCACGCCGAGCTCGTCGCGGAGCCGGCCCGCCGCGGCGGCGTACGCGACCAGGGCCGCCGCCGGCCGCCCGGTCGCGGCCACCGCGGTGACCAGCACCCGGATCGCGCCCTCCTCGTACGGGTCGCGGTCGAGTGCCTGCCGGGCCAGCTCGGCGGCGTCCGCGGGCGCCCCGGCGGCCAGCGCCGCCTCGGCGGCGACCACCCGCGCGGCCACCGCGAGCCGGTCCGCGGCGGCCCGGTCGGCGGCCAGCCAGTCCGCGTCCGGCTCGTCCGGGAGCAGCGGCCCGGTCAGCAACGACAGCGCGGCCCCGGCGGCGGCGCGGGCCGGCGCCGCCCCGCCCGCGGCCAGCCGGCGGCGCGCCTCGCCCACCAGGTCGGTCGCCGCGTCCAGGTCGAGCCAGTCGACCGCGAGCGCGTAGCCCGCGTCGGAGCGCGGCAGCCGGCCGGCGCCGAGCGCGGCCCGAGCCCGACTGGCCAGCACCGACACCTGGTCCGCGGGGTGCGCGGGCGGCGCCTCCGGCCAGAGCGCATCGACCAGCGCGGCCGCGGACACCGGCGCCCCGCGGGCCAGCGCCAGCCGCTTCACCAGCGTTCGGGCCTTCCGGCTGCCCAGCCGGGCGACGTCCACGCCGTCCACCGCGAGCCCGCCGAGCAGCCGCACCCGCAGCAGGGCGGGCGCCGCAGGAGCCGCGCCCCCCGGGATGGCCACGCCCCGGTTCTACACCGTGCGGGCGGGTCCGAGGGCCGGGTCCGCCGGCCGACCGAGGGTTTCACCAACTCCGGTAGCCGCCGCGGGCGTACCGCGGGACGGCGGCGCCGCCGGCTTCGATCGGTGTCCGGCCGGGCGTACGCTTCCCGATCATCTCCTCAGGAGGTCCGCCGTGCAGCCGATCGCGCTCCGGCCGGTCGACGGGGTGCGGGTGACGACCCTCGTCGACAACTCCTCCGACGCGCTGCTGCCGGACGAGGGTCTGGTCCGGCGCTGGGGGCTGAACGGCTCCGCCGGGCCGCTGCCCATCGTCCCGGACGGGATGGCCGTGGGCGGCGCCAGCATCGACACCCTCCGCGCCGAGCACGGCTTCTCGGCGCTGGTGGAGACGACGGTCGACGGTCGGGGCCGGCGGGTGCTCTTCGACGCCGGCGTCACTCCGGACGGGCTGATCGGCAACCTGGACCGGCTCGGCCTGGCTCCCGACACGTTCGAGGCCGTCGTCTTCAGCCACGGCCACTTCGACCACGTGATGGGCCTCGACGGGGTGGCCCGCCGGCTCGGCCGGACCAACCTGCCGGTGCTGCTGCACCCGGACTTCTGGACCCGGCGGCGGCTGGTCATGCCCACCGGGGACCTCGAGCTGCCCACCCCGAGCCGGCAGGCGATCGAGGGCGCGGGTTTCGTGGTGGTCGAGGACCGGCAGCCGTCCTTCCTGCTGGACGGGATGCTGCTGGTGACCGGCGAGGTGGACCGGACCACCGACTTCGAGACCGGGATGCCCCCCGCGCACCAGGCCTGGCGCAACGGCGGCTGGGAGCCGGACCGGCTGGTGCACGACGACCAGGCGGTCGTCCTGCACGTCCGGGACAAGGGCCTGGTCGTGCTCACCGGCTGCGGTCACGCCGGCATCGTCAACATCGTCCGGCACGCCAAGCGGCTGACCGGCGTCGAGCGGGTGTACGCCGTGCTCGGCGGCTTCCACCTGCGCGACGGCGAGATCATCCCGCGGACGGTGGCCGCGCTGGCCGCCGAGGCGCCGGACGTGGTGGTCCCGGCGCACTGCACCAGCTGGAAGGCGCAGCACGCGCTGGCGGCCGGGCTGCCCGGCGCGTTCCGGCCGAACGCCGTCGGCAGCCGGTTCGAGCTATAGCGCCGGCAGCCGGGCGGCGGCCGCCGCGACGCGCTCGTCGGTGGCGGTCAGCGCGACCCGGACGTGCCGCCCGCCGGCGGGACCGTAGAAGGTGCCCGGGGCGACCAGGATCCCGAGCGCCGCGAGCGCCGCCACGTCGGCCCAGCAGTCCGACCCGCGGGTCACCCACAGGTAGAGGCCGGCCTCGGAGTGCTCGACGGTGAAGCCGGCCGCCTCCAGCGCCGGGCGCAGCATCGCCCGGCGCGCCGCGTACCGCGCGCGCTGCTCGTCGACGTGCAGGTCGTCGCCGTACGCGGCGGTCGCCGCCGCGAGCACCGGCGCCGGCACGATCAGGCCGGCGTGCCTGCGCACCGCCAGCAGGGACGCCACCAGCGCGGGGTCGCCGGCCACGAAGCCGGCCCGGTAGCCGGCGAGGTTGGACCGCTTGGACAGCGAGTGCACCGCCAGCAGCCCGTCGAGCGACACGCCCCGCACGGACGGGTGCAGCACCGAGACCGGCTCCGCGTCCCAGCCGAAGTCGAGGTAGCACTCGTCGCTGACCACCACGGCGCCGCGCTCCCGGGCCCAGTCGACCACCTTGCGCAGGTGGTCGGCGGGCAGCACCCGCCCGGTCGGGTTGGCCGGCGAGTTGACCCAGACCAGCCGGACCGGACCGGGCCCGGCGGCCAGCAGCCCGTCCGCGCGGACCGGCTCGGCACCGGCCAGCCGGATCCCCACCTCGTACGTGGGGTAGGCCAGCTCCGGCAGCACCACCCGGTCCCCCGGGCCGGCCCCCAGCAGCAGCGGCAGCAGGGCGACCAGTTCCTTGGAGCCGATCGTGGGCAGCAGCGCCGCCGGGTCCAGCCCGCTCACCCCGTGCCGGCGCTCAAGCCAGCCCGCCGCGGCGGCCCGGAAGCCCGGGGTGCCGGCGGTCAGCGGGTAGCCCGGCGCGTCCGAGGCGGCGGCCAGCGCGTCCCGGACCAGCGCGGGGGTCTCGTCGACCGGGGTCCCGATCGAGAGGTCGACCAGCCCGTCCGGGTGCGCGGCCGCGCGGCGCTTGTGCGGGGCCAGCAGGTCCCAGGGGAAGTCCGGCAGCACGCCGGACCAGGTCCACGCCCGTCGCCGAGGTCAGTGCTCGTTCACCTGGGGCGGGAGCGCGGCCACCAGCGGGTGGTCCTTGTCGATCTTCCCGATCTTGGCGGCGCCCCCGGGCGAGCCGAGGTCGTCGAAGAAGTCGACGTTCGCCCGGTAGTAGTCACGCCACTTCTCCGGGGTGTCGTCCTCGTAGAAGATCGCCTCGACCGGGCAGACCGGCTCGCAGGCCCCGCAGTCGACGCACTCGTCGGGGTGGATGTAGAGCATCCGGTTGCCCTCGTAGATGCAGTCGACCGGGCACTCCTCGATGCACCCCTTGTCGAGCACATCCACGCAGGGCTCGGCAATAACGTACGTCACGGGGCGGTCCTTCCTCGCAGGGCTGTCCCTAGTATGCCGCGCGTGGCGGCGGTGGAACCGGTGGGGCGCAGGGTCGTGATCCGGCGCACAGTCGGCCCGCCCGGCCCGCGGGAACGGTACGCCGACGTGGTCGGCGTGCTGGTGGCGGCCGACTCGGCGGCGCTGTCGGTGCGCCGCCGGGACGGCACGGTGGTGGAGGTCCCCCGCTCGCAGGTGCGGGTGCTCAAGGCGGTCCCGGCGGCGCCGGCGGACGTGCTCGCGCTGGAGGAGGTGGCGGCGCTCGGGTGGCCCGCGCCGGACACCCGCTGGCTGGGCCGGTGGCTGCTGCGCGCGGCCGAGGGCTGGACCGGCCGGGCGAACTCGGTGCTGCCGCTCGGCGTCCCCGGCCTGCCGCTGGACGCGGCGCTGGCGGAGGTGACGTCCTGGTACGCCGGGCACGGGCTGCCCGCGCGGGTGGCCGTGCCGCTGCCCGGCCGCGAGGCGCTGGACGCGGCGCTCGCCGGGCGCGGGTGGTCGGTCTACAACCCGGTCCAGGTGCTGACCGCCGACGTCGGGGTGACGCTGCGGTCGCTGCCGGAGCGACCCGACCTGCCGCCGGTCGAGATCGAGCCGGAGCCGGCGGACGACTGGGTCGCCGCGTACCACTACCGCGGCGACAGCGGCCTCCCGCCGGTCGGCCGGGCGATCCTGACCGGCTCGCGACGGCCGGGCTTCGCCGTGGTCCGCTCGGGCGGGGCCGGTGGGTCGGCGAGCTCGGTGCTGGCGATCGCCCGGGCCTCGCTGGACCGGGGCTGGCTCGGCGTGACGGCGGTCGAGGTCGACCCGGCGCAGCGCCGGCGCGGGCTCGCCTCGCACGTGATGCGGGCGGTGCTCGGCTGGGCCGCCGACGCCGGCGTGCCCGACGCGTACCTCCAGGTGGCGGACGAGAACGCGGCGGCACTCGCGCTCTACGACCGGCTCGGCTTCGCGCCGCACCACCGCTACCACTACCGGCTGGCGCCCTGACCCCCGCCGGCCGGCGCCGGGGGTGGGGCGAACGGGGCGAGCCGGACCCCGGCCGACTCCAGCGCGGTGCGGACCCGCCGGGCGAGCCGGGCGGCGCCCGGCGTGTCGCCGTGCACGCACAGCGAGCGGGCGTCGATCCGGACGGTCGAACCGTCCACCGCCACCACCTCGCCGTCGGTCGCCATCCGGACCGCGCGGGCGGCCACCGCGTCCGGGTCGGCGAGCACCGACCCGGGCTCGCGGCGGGACAGCAGCCGGCCGTCGCCGGTGTACGCGCGGTCGGCGAAGCACTCCCCGACCGCCGCCAGCCCGGCGGCGGCCACGGCGGCCAGCCCGGGTGAGCCGGCGAGCAGCAGGACCGGGAGCGCCGGGTCGTAGCGGCGGACCGCCTCGGCCACCGCGGCGGCCGTCGGCGCGTCCCGGGCGGCGCGGTTGTAGAGCGCGCCGTGTGGCTTCAGGTAGGCCACCGCGGTCCCGGCCGCCCGGGCGATCCCGGCCAGCGCGCCGAGCTGGTAGAGCACGTCGGCGGTGACCTGCTCGGGCGCGAGGTCCATGTCCCGGCGGCCGAAGCCGACCAGGTCCGGGTACGAGACCTGCGCACCGACCACGACCCCGCGCGCGGCGGCCGCGGTGACCGTGCGCAGCAGGGTGAGCGGGTCGCCGGCGTGGAAGCCGCAGGCGACGTTGGCGCTGGTCACCACGTCCAGGACCGCCTCGTCGTCGCCCAGCGTCCAGGCCCCGTACGACTCGCCGACGTCCGCGTTCAGGTCCACTGCGCGCTAGTCCGGCCGGGCCCGGAGGATCCCCTGGTGGTGGTCGGCCAGGTGGGCGCGAATCTCCTCGGCGGAGCGGTCCGGCGGCGGCGGCGTGTCGCGGGTGGGCGACTTCGGCTCGGCGGCGGCGCCGAAGGCACCCGGCACCAGGTGCGCGCGCGGCACCCGGATCGGCAGCCCGGCGCGGGTGGTGCGGGCGCTCGGGGTGGCCAGCCTGCCGGCCACCTGGGCGGCCTCGTCGGCGGCCGCTCCGGACCCGACCGGCGGCACCGGCCCGCCGAACCACCCGCCCGACCCCGCCGCGTCCGCGTCCACGTGCCCTCCCGCCCGGTCGTCGCCGGCTGACGCCACCGTGCCAGCTCACCCGCGCGACCGCGCCGGCAAGCCTGCCGGCTGGCGCCGCCGGATTCAGCGGACACGCCGATCGCGCCGGTCACCTACCCGAGCGGTCCGGGGCCGAATCCGCGTTCCGCCGGGGGTCAGGCGGCGCAGTACTGCGCCTGCTTGCCGATCACCTCGTACGGGCAGTCGGCCGCGTCCAGCAGCTGCAGCACCGCGGCCCGGTTGCGGCTCGTCTCCCGGCCGATCACCTCGTCCGGCGGGTAGAAGCCGCCGCCCGACGAGCTGCGCGGGTACATCTCGAAGGTGTAGCTGAAGATCCGGTGCACCCCCCACAGCCAGTCGTTGATGGTGCCGTCGGCGATGTAGAGGTCGCTGGACTGCTCCGGGGTGTAGCCGTTGGTGGCCGCCATGTTCCGGCCGAGGGTGGCGAGGGTGGCCTGCTGGTCGGCGTTCAGGCCGGGCGCGGTGTCCGCGCGGGTGTAGCCGTACGGCCAGAGCACCAGCTCGGAGTAGGTGTGGAAGTCGATGCCGGCCCTGATCTGCTGCACCCCGCCGACCACCCGGCTGCCGACGAAGTCCCTGATCCGCCTGGTCTCCGGGGCGGAGAAGGGCGACGGGCCGCGGTAGGTGGACGACGACGTGCTGCCGGACGAGCCGCCGCAGCAGCCCCACTGGTACTGCCAGTTGCGGTTGAGGTCGGTGCCGACGTAGGCGGAGCCGGAGTTGGGCTGCCGGTTCTTCCGCCAGGACCGGTACGAGCCGGTCGCGATGTCGTACTCGGAGCCGTCCGGGTTGACGTTGGTGACCACCCAGATCTCGCGGGAGTCGACCAGGCCCCTGATCCGGGAGTCGGTCGTATACCTGCTGGTCAGCTCGTTGACCAGGTAGAGGCACATCTCGATGGTGAGGTGCTCGCGGGCGTGCTGGCCGCAGCTGAACAGCACCTCCGGCTCGGCCTCGTCGCTGGCCACGTTGTCGCTGATCTTCGTCAGCCAGAGCTGGCGACCGCCGTAGGAGGTGCCGAGGCTGGACTTGCGGGCGAGCGCCGGGTAGGCGCCGGCGACCCGGTCCAGCTCCGCGGTCAGCTCCGGGTAGTCGTGGTAGGCGGAGTCGGCCGACGGGAAGCCGAGGGTGGTCGCGCCGCCCGGGGCCGGGGTGCCGGGCGCCGGCGCGGCACCGACCCGGAAGCCGAGCTTGCGCACCGCGGCGATCTCGGCCGCCGTACCGGTGACGACGAGCGAGCCGTGCTCCGCCTCCACGATCGCGACCCCGGTACGCCCGACCGCGTCCCGCTGGGCCGGCGTGCGCGCACCGTCGACCTGATAGAGCGCGGCGGCGGGACCGGCCGGCGCGGCCGGCGCCGGGCTGGCCGCGGCCGGCAGCGAGACGATCGCGACCGCGGCGACGGCGGCGAGGACGAGCAGGGAGCGGAGCCGGGACCGTGTCATGGAGGCCTCCTCGGCGACCGGAGTACGGGTCTCGTACGCCGGACGGCGGCACACTCTGTGTAAGAGAATCAACCGTTCCTGTAGTCGCCGCGTCAATCGCCCGTCGGAGTGGCAGTCTGCCGATCAGTGGGCGCAGGCGGCCTCTTGCGCCGGCTCCGGCTCCTCGACGGCGGCACGCGACCGGAGCAGGGCCCAGGCCGCGGCGGCGGTGAGCGCGACCAGGACCACGGTGCCGCCGAAGAGCGCCGGCGCGCCGCCGACCGCGTAGGCCCAGCCGGCCGCGGCGGCCGTGGCGGTCGCGGCGAGCAGTCCGAGCGAGCGGGCGAGGCCCTGCCCGGCGGCGGCCCGCAGCGGGGAGACGGCCTGCGCCATCGCGGCCGCCGCGCCGACGAACGCCAGCGCCTGGCCGGTCGACTCGACGACCCCCACGCCGGTGACCACCCAGGGGTCGCCGAGCACCGCGTAGAGCAGCACCGTGCCCAGCAGCACCGCGATGCCGCGCAGGAACACCGCCGGCCCACCGATCCGGTCCGCCAGCTTGCCCGCGGGCGCCGCGATGAGCATGAAGGGCAGCGCGAAGAGCGTGTAGCTCAGCCCGACGAGCAGCTCGCCGGCACCGATGTCGGTCATGAACCGGGGCCAGATCGCGTCGTACGCCCCGACCGGGATCATCACCGCGACGGTGAGCAGGACCGCGCCGACGACCGCGCGGGAGCGGAGCAGGTCGATCCCCAGCGCCGGCGGCCGGCCGGCGACCGGCGCCGGGGCGGCGCCTTCCCGCAGCCAGACCAGCACCGGCAGCACACCGAGGCCGGTGAGCAGCGCGGCGAGCCCGAAGACGGCGTCCGGCGGCAGCAGCTCGAGCAGCGCCGCGGCGACCAGCGGGCCGAGGGCGATCCCGGCGAGCTCGGCGGTGCTGAGCCGGCCCAGCCGCTCGCCGGCGCGGGCCGGGTCCTGGCGGATCAGCACGGCCCCGGCCGCCGGCAGGAACGCGCCCGAGCCCATCCCGCCCACGGCGCGGGCGGCGACCAGCTCCCACGCCGAGTCGGCCAGCGCGGACCAGAGCAGCGAGCCGGCCAGCAGCGCGACGCCGAGCGAGGCGAGCGCGCGGGCCCGGCCGCGGTCCGCCTGCGGCGCGAGCACCAGCTCGGTGAGCACCGCGGCGCCGAAGCCGGCGGCGGCGATCAGCCCGATGCTGGCGGTGCCGATGCCCAGCTCGTCCTGCAGCGCCGGCAGCAGCGGGAAGATCACCATGCCCGCGCCGGCGACCAGGACCATGCCGGTGTACGCGGCCCACCGGGTCCGGGCCGGTGTTGTTGTCCACATGGACAATGACGGTAGTCCTTGTTATCCAGTTGGACAAGATAGTATCGGGCCCATGGCCGCACGCAGGTCCGCCGAGGTCCGCCGGGAGGAGATCCTCCGCGCGACGATCCGACTGGTGACCGCCAAGGGCTTCGGGGCGGTCACCCTTCGCGACGTGGCCGCCGAGGTGGGGGTGGCGCACGGGCTGCTCCGGCACTACTTCGCCGGCCGGGACGAGCTGCTCGCCGCCGCCTTCGACCTCGCCGCGACCGAGGAGGTCGCCGACCTCGACGCCGAGGTCGGCGACGACTGGACGGCGACGACGGCGGATCTGTGCCGGCCGCCGACCGCGGAGCACTACCTGCTCTGGATCGACGCGTGGTCGGAGGCGCCGCGGAGCCCCCGGCTGGCCGAGACGCTGCGCCGACACCACCTCGCCTGCGAGACGACCACCCGGACGGTCATCGAGCGCGGCGTCACCGCGGGCGCGTACTCCTGCGCCGACGCCGCCGCGACCGCCCGCACCCTGACCGCGGTCCTCGACGGCCTGGCCGTGCAGCTGTTCTCGCTCGGCCTGATCGACCGCGCGGAGCACGACCGGCTCGCGCTGGCCCAGGCCGAGGCGCTGCTGGGGCTGCCGACCCCGGTGCGCTGAGGGGGCTCACAGCAGCCGGAGCTGGACGGTCCGGCGGGGTTCGGGGCGGCTGGTGCGGTCCAGCAGCCGGTCCGGGAGGTCGGCGAGGAACCGGGACGGCCGGCTGTCCCGGACCACCCCGTGGACCGTCCGCCGCCCGGCGTGGCTGATCACGAGGTGGGTGCGGGCGCGGGTCATCCCGACGAAGAGCAGTCGCCGCTCCTCGGCGACGTCCGCGGCGCCGGTCGCGCCACCGAAGCGCAGCGGCAGCAGCTCCTCCTCGCAGCCGACCAGGAACACCACCGGGAACTCAAGCCCCTTGGCCGCGTGCAGGGTGAGCAGCGAGACCCGGTCCGCCCGCGGGTCCCACACGTCCACCTCCGCGCCGAGGGCGAGCTCGGCCAGGAACCGGTCGGTGTCCGCACCGGCCCGGTCGGCCAGCGGGGTGAGCAGCTCGACCGCCGCCCGGATCTGCGCCACCCGCAGCGCCGGATCGGTCTCGTCGTCCACCGCGGCCGCCGCCCGTGCGGTGGCGGGGACCAGCCTGGACCACCGGTCCGCACCGATCGACTCCGCACCGATCGGCTCCGCACCGCCGGCCAGGCCGCTCCCGGCGGCAGCGAGACCACCGGCGGCGTCGATCGCGGTCTGGGCCGCGGCGCGGACCCGGGCCAGCACGGGACGGGGGTCGCCGCCCGCCCTGGCCAGCTCGGCGCGGAGCACCGCGAGCAGCTCGCGCACGCCCGGCTGGTCGCCGAGCCGGTGGTGGGAGCGCTTCTGGTACGGCACGCCGGCCGCCTCGAAGGCGTCCACCAGCGGCCGGGACTGGGCATCGGTCCGGTACAGCACGGCGATGTCGGCGTAGGAGTGGACCGCGTCGTGCCACGGGTCGGCGGCGCCGCGCAGCAGCGCGGTCAGGTCGGAGCCGCCGAGCAGCCGCTCGACCGCACCGAGGACGAAGGCCGCCTCGGCCCGCTCGTCGGCGGCCGCGTGCACGGTCACCCGGTCCGGTCCGTCGCCGGGGGCGACCGCGGTGAGCTCGCGGCCCGGCACCAGCGTGTCCGGGGCGACCGCGCTGGACGCCGCGGCGAGGATGGACTCGGTGGACCGGTAGTTGCGGGCCAGCCGGATCGTCCGCGCGGTCGGGAAGTCCGAGCCGAACCGGAGGAAGAAGCCGACGTCGGCGCCGCGGAAGGAGTAGATCGCCTGGTCCGGGTCGCCGATCGCGCACAGGTCTCCGTCGGGCGGGCAGAGCAGCCGGAGCAGGGCGTACTGCGCGGCGTCCACGTCCTGGTACTCGTCGACGCTGACGTGCGGCCAGCGGTCCCGGTACGCGGCGGCCAACTCCTCGTCGGCCCGGAGCAGGCTGACCGGCAGCGCGAGCAGGTCGTCCAGGTCGAGAAGGTCGCGCGCCCGCTTGCCGGCGCGGTAGCGGGCGAGCGGGCCGGCCAGGTCGGGATCCTGGTGCGCCGCCGGGTCCAGGGCCAGCCGGGAGACCAGGTCCAGCAGGCGGCGCGGCTCGCGGGCCCGAGCGGTGCCGGCGGCCTCGCCGACGGCCTCCCGGGCCAGCGCCAGCCGCTCCGCCTCGTCGGCGACCCGCAGGCCGCCGCCGAACCCGAGCCGGCGGGCGTGCTCGCGGACGATCCGCAGGCCGAGACCGTGGAAGGTGGTGACCAGCGGGCGGGCGCGGCGCGGCAGCAGCCGGTCCAGCCGCTCGGTCAGCTCGCCCGCGGCCCGCCGGGTGAAGGTGATGGCCAGGCAGCGGTCGGCGGGCACCTTCCGCTCGGCTGTCAGGTACGCCAGCCGGTGGGTCAGGGTGCGCGTCTTGCCGGTGCCGGGACCGGCCACGACCAGCAGCGGACCCGGCGCCTCCGCCGCGGCCCGCTGCTCGGGGTCCAGGCCCGCCAGCACCCCGCCGCCTCCGGACGTGATCTTGCGGTTGCCGGCTACTAGAAGGTCCGTTTGTCCGGTTTGCGAGCCGGCAAGCGCAAGATCACGGCGACGGGTTCGGTCGGGGCGGGCTGGGTCGGGGTGGGTGGGGTCGGGGTGGGCGGGCTCGGGGTCGGTGGGGCGGCGCGGGGCCGGTGGGACCGGCGCGGCGGGCAGCGCGAAGAGCGCGTCGCCGCCGAGGTCGGCGAGCTCCTTCGGGTGGAACAGCCGCACCACCCCGTACTCGCCGTCGTACCCACCCTCCAGCAGGACCTCGCCGCGCCGCAGCCGGCCGACCGCCTCGGCCAGCGCCGGCGAGCCCTCGCGGCCGAGGTCGTCCAGCGGCACGTCCTGCAGCACGACCAGCTCCGGCCCGAGGCGGGCGACCAGCCGGCCCACCTCGGCCTCGACCGTCTTCGACCGCGGGCCGACACCGAGGATCTCGCCCACCACCTGTGGCAGCTGCACCAGGCACCGCCACGGCCGCGCCGCCGCGGGCACCGCCGGCGCCGCCCCGGCCGGCCGGTCGGCCAGCTCGGCGACCCGGTGCAGCACGCCGACCGTGACCGGCTTCCCGCACGCCGGGCAGGCCCCGGAGCGGGCCCGCGTCTCCGCCGGGTCCAGCCGCACCTGGCAGGCCCGGTGGCCGTCCAGGTGGTACTTCCCTTCCTCGGGGAAGAACTCGACCGTCCCGGCCAGCCCGGCACCGGTCTCCAGCGCCCGCCGCACCCCGGAGTAGGACAGCTCGGTGTCGAAGACGGTCGCCTCCCGGCCGAGCGCGGGCGGCGAGTGCGCGTCCGAGTTGGACACCAGCCGGTAGCGGTCCAAAGAGGACACCCGGTGGTTCATGGCGGGGTCGCTGGACAGGCCGGTCTCCACCGCGAAGACGTGGTCCGCGAGGTCGGCGTAGCAGTCCGCGATCGAGTCGAAGCCCGACTTGGAGCCCAGCGCCGCGAACCACGGGGTCCATACGTGTGCGGGCACCAGGTAGGCGCCCTCGCCGCTGTCGAGCGTCGTCTCCAGCAGGTCGCGGGAGTCCAGGCCGAGGATCGGCCGGCCGTCCGCGGCCAGGTTGCCGATCCGGCCCAGCCGGCGGGTCAGCTCGGCGGCGACGCCGAGGTCCGGCGCGTAGAGCAGGTGGTGGACCTTGCGGGTCCGCTCACCGCGCTTGTAGATCGTGGAGATCTCCACCGAGAGCTGGAAGCGCACCGGGGTACGCACGGCCGCGGGCAGCGTGGCCAGCACGTCGCGTTCCAGGTCGGGCCGCAGCCGGAACAGGCCCGGCTCGGCCGGCACCAGCTTCTCCCGGAGCTCCGCCGACCAGGCCGGGTGGCACAGGTCGCCGGTGCCGAGCAGGCCGATCCCCTTGCGGGCCGCCCACCACGCCAGGTGCTCGAGATCGCAGTCGCGGCTGCACGCCCGCGACCAGCGCGAGTGGACGTGCAGGTCGGCGACGAACCGCATGGGGTCCCATCCTGGACCCGCGGCCGGGTCCCGACGAGGCCGGCACGCCGGACGTCACCCGTCCGGCCCTCCCGCCGATCGTGGTCGCGTCACCCACGCTCGGCAGGTTGGGGGCGAGGCGACCGTAGCCGCCGCGGTGCCAGACCAGCGGCGGGGCATCCGGGCGCGGCGTGCCGAGCGAGAGCACCTCGCCGATCAGGACGGTGTGGTCCCCGCCCGGGTGAGCCGCCCAGGTGCGGCACTCGACGACGGTCAGCGCCTCGTCCAGCAGCAGCGCGCCGGTGTGCCGGCCGCGGTGGTGCGGCACCCGGGCGAGCGTCTCCAGCGTGCTGTGCCCGCGGCGGGCAAAGCGGCGGGACAGCCGCTCGGCGTCCGCGCCGAGCACCGAGACCCCCCAGGACCCCGACGCCAGCACGGCGCCGTGCAGCCGGGAGGCGTGCTCGACGCTGACCAGCACGAGCAGCGGCTCCAGCGAGACGGAGGTGAAGCTGTTCGCGGTGATGGCATGGTCGGCGCCGTCCGGGGCCCGGGTGGTCAGCACCGTGACCCCGGTCGGGAACAACCCCATCGCGTCCCGGAAGCGCCGCTGCCCGACCGGCCCACGCTCGACCGGCCGCGACCCGGACCGGACCGGCCGCGCAGCCCCGGCCGGGGTCCGCCTGGGATGCAGGTGCCGCGGTGGCTCCGGCTGCGGCGCTGCGCTCTCCATCCCCGCCGACACTACCCGCGGATCGGCTGGGCCGGCCGCCGCCGCCGGGTGATCGTGGTGGCCGCGCCGTAGGCCCCGGCAAGCGTGCCGGCGAACAGGAACACCAGCCCGGTCAAGGTTCCCGGCACCACCAGGTCGCCCTCCGCGCGCGGTGCAGCCAGCAGCAGGACGACCGCCAGCCACAGCACCGGCGGGACGGCCGCGGCGGCCGGCCAGCCGGTCACCCGGGCGGCCAGCCGGGCGAGCAGGACGTTGGCGACGACCGCGAGCGGTACGCAGACCGGGAGCGGGACGGTGCCGATCCGCAGCGGCACCAGGAAGCACCCGACCACCGCCACCTGGACCGTGGCGAGCGCCACCAGCAGGCCGGCCACCACCCGCGCTGGCGCGCCGGCCGGCCGCTGCACCGCCGGCGGCGGTGCGGTCTCCCCCTCCGCCGTACCGGGGTCGGCGCGGGTGCGCTCGGTCATTCCCTAGACCAGCCCGGCGAACAGGTCGGTCTCCCGGCCGTCCGGGCCGTCGGCGGGACCCGGCCGGCCGCGGACCAGCCGGTAGTACTCGGTCCCGAAGGCCTGCTCGCCGACCTTCTCCGCCAGCGTGAAGAACGGCCCGTCCGCGGCGATCTGGCTCGCGTGGGCCCGCATCGCGGCCAGCTTCGCCGCCAGGTGGGCGCCGCCGTCGACCGCCGTGGTCACCGCCTCGTCCGGCACCACGAAGGGCAGGTCCTCGGCCCGGTCGACGCCGAAGAAGTTGCTCTCCCCCGACTCGAGGAGCAGCTCGATCCCACGCTCGAGCTGCGAGCGGGGCACCGCCGTCCAGTAGACCTTGGCCACCGCCCACGGCTCGCCGGTCTCCGGCGCGTAGCCCGGGTCGGCCGCCGCGTCCACCGCGGCCATCGCCACCCGGTGCGCCTGGATGTGGTCCGGATGCCCGTAGCCGCCGTTCTCGTCGTACGTGACCAGGACCTGCGGGCGCACCTCGCGCACGATCGAGACCAGCTCCCGGGTCGCCTCCGCCAGGTCGGCCCGCCAGAAGGCCCGGGGCGCGTCGTTCTCCTTCAGGCCCATCATGCCGCTGTCCCGCCACCGGCCCGGACCGCCGAGGAACCGGTAGTCGGTCACCCCCAGCGCACGCATCGCCGCGGCCAGCTCGCCGATCCGGTAGCCGCCGAGCTGGTCGGCCTCGGCGGCGGCCAGCCGCGCCAGCTCCGGCACCAGGACCTCGCCCTCCTCACCGAGCGTGCAGGTCACCAGCGTGACGCCGGTGCCCTCGGCCGCGTACCGCGCCATCGACGCGCCGGTGCCGACCGTCTCGTCGTCGGGGTGCGCATGCACGAGCAGCAGCCGGCGGGCGGCAGGAAAGGGCACCCGCCCAGGCTAGTGCCGGCCCGGGGGTGACGCCGGGTCGCGCCCAGCCGTGTCCGGGACGCGGCTCGCTATGCCAACCCACCGGGGTCCCCGCCTCCGGCGGGGCTCGATGGGTGAGCCCGGTGCTCAACGACACCAGCCGGCAGGAGCGCTCGCCCGGCGGTCCGGGGCCGTCCCCCGGATCAGAGCAGCGACAGTGCCTCGGCGTAGTGGCAGGCGGCCGGGTGCCCGTTCCCCCGGTCGATCAGCGGCGGGTCCTCGTTGACGCACTTCTCCCGCTGCTCGTCGGACAGCTCGTTCGCGAACTTCGGGCACCGGGTCCGGAACCGGCAGCCGGACGGCGGGTTGGCCGGGCTCGGCACGTCGCCGGTGAGCAGGATCCGCTCCCGCTGGCGCTCCCGCTGCGGGTCCGGGATCGGGATCGCGGACAGCAGCGCCTGCGTGTACGGGTGGGCCGGCCGGTCGAACAGGTCGTCGGTCTCGGCGGTCTCGACGATCTTGCCGAGGTACATGACCGCGACCCGGTCGGAGGTGTGCCGGACGACGGACAGGTCGTGCGCGATGAACAGGTACGACAGGCCGAGCTGGTCGCGCAGGTCCTCGAGCAGGTTGACGACGCCGGCCTGGATGGACACGTCCAGCGCGGACACCGGCTCGTCGAGGATCAGCACCTTCGGGTTCAGCGCGAGCGCCCGGGCGATGCCGATGCGCTGCCGCTGCCCGCCGGAGAACTCGTGCGGGTAGCGGTTGTTGTGCTCCGGGTTGAGCCCGACCAGCTTGAGCAGCTCGTTGACCCGGTCCCGCAGCTGCGCCTTGGGCACGACCTTGTGGATGAGCAGCGGCTCGCCGACGATGTCCAGCACCGGCAGCCGCGGGTTGAGCGACGCGTACGGGTCCTGGAAGACGATCTGGATCTCCCGGCGCAGCGGCCGCATCTGCGCCCGGTTGAGGGTGGTCAGCTCGCGGCCGTTGTACTTCACCGACCCGCCGGTCGCCGGCTGCAGGTGCAGGATCGCCCGGCCGGTGGTCGACTTGCCGCAGCCGGACTCGCCGACCAGCCCGAGCGTCTCCCCCGGGTAGAGGTCGAGGTCGATCCCGTCGACGGCCTTGATCTGCCCCACCGTCCGGCGGATGAAGCCGGCCTTGATCGGGAAGTGCTTCTCCAGGCCGCGTACGGTCAGCACCGGCTCGGCGTCGACGCCTCGCTGCCGGGTGGTCTCGGGAGCCGGAGCGCTCATGCGGGGTCCTCCTGCTCGCGATCGGGGCTCGTCGGCTGGTCGTCCGGCGCGGCCCGGGCAGCTGGACGAGGTCTCTCCTCGGTCTCGGCGCGCTCGCCGATGGCCGCCGCCGCGGCGAGGGTGGCGTCGGTGGTGTCGGCGCGCTGAAGATGTCCTCCGGTGCGACCTCGATCTCCACCAGCTCGTCCGCGCGGTAGCAGGCCGCGGTGTGGTCCACGCCGTCGACCGGGAACAGGTCCGGCTCAGCCTCGTCGCACCGGGCGTAGTGCAGCGGGCAGCGGGGCCCGAACGGGCAGCCGGCCGGCGGGTTGATCATCGACGGCGGGGCGCCCTTGATCGGGGTGAGCCGCTGCCGGTCGCCGGCGTCGATGCGCGGCATGGAGCCGAGCAGGCCGATCGAGTACGGCATCCGGGGACGGTAGAAGACGTCCTCGACGGCCCCCTTCTCGACCGCGCGGCCGGCGTACATGACCAGGACCCGGTCGACCATCCCGGCGACCACGCCGAGGTCGTGGGTGATCAGGACCGTCGCCGCCCCGGTCTCGTCCTGCGCCTTCTTCAGCACCTCGAGCACCTGCGCCTGGACGGTCACGTCCAGCGCCGTCGTCGGCTCGTCGGCGATGATCACCTCGGGCTGGTTGGCCATCGCGATGGCGATGACGACGCGCTGCCGCATGCCGCCGGAGAACTCGTGCGGGTAGGAGTTGACCCGCTCCTCCGCGTTCGGGATGCCGACCAGCTTGAGCAGCTCGACCGCCCGGGTGATCGCGCCCTTCCGGGAGACCGACTTGTCGTGCTGCCGGACGGTCTCGGCGATCTGGTTGCCGATCCGGTAGACCGGGTCGAGCGACGTCATCGGGTCCTGGAAGACCATCGCGACCTGCTTGCCGCGCACCGACGACATCTGCGCGTCGTTGAGCCCGAGCAGCTCCCGGCCGCGGAACTTGACCGAGCCGGTGATCTGCGCGGAGCTGCCCAGCAGGCCCATGATCGCCATCGAGGTGACCGACTTGCCGGAGCCGGACTCGCCGACGATGCCCACCACCTCGCCCGGGCGGCAGCGCGAACGACACGCCGCGGACCGCGTGCACGACGCCGTCCTCGGTGGGGAAGCGGACGTTGAGGTCCTCGACCTCCAGCAGCGCGTCGACGCTCGACGGGCGGTCCTCGGCGGTCGTGTCGGTCAAGGTGGCCATGGTGCTCCGCTTCGCTTCGTCGGGGCCGGACGGGCTCGCCGCAGGACGCTCAGGCGCGGACCCGGGTGGCGGACGGGTCGAACGCGTCCCGGATGCCGTCGCCGATCAGGTTGATCGCCATCACGATGATCAGCAGGGCGATGCCGGGGAAGTAGAACAGCCACGGCCGGCTCTCGGCGGCGGACGCACCGACCGCGACCAGCCGGCCGAGCGAGGTGTCGGTGCCCTGCACGCCGTAGCCGAGGAAGCTCAGCGCCGCCTCGGTGCCGACCGCCAGCGCGGCGCCGAGCGTGCCCCAGACGATGATCTGCCCGAGCGAGTTGGGGACCAGGTGCTTGAAGATGATCCGCTTGTCCGACGCCCCGAGGGCGTGTGCGGCTTCGACGTACTCCTTCTCCCGCAGGGACAGGAACTGGCTGCGCACGATCCGGGCGAGGTCCAGCCAGCCGAACAGCGCGATGAACAGCGCGATGCCCAGCGGCGAGCGGGCGCTCGGGAAGGCGGCCGCGACCACGACGATGACGATCAGCGCCGGCACGGTCAGGATGACGTCGACGAAGCGCATCAGCACGTTGTCGACGTACTTGCCGAAGTAGCCCGAGGCGGCTCCGACCAGCACGCCGAGGCTGCCGGCGATGAAGACGAAGGCGATGCTGATGAAGGTCGAGCGCTGCACCCCGCGCATCATCAGCGCGAGCAGGTCCCGGCCGACGTCGTCGGTGCCCAGCGGGTGACCGCCGACGCCGGGTCCCACCGACAGCGCCGCGGCGTCCTGGGCGTCGTAGGGGGTGTCGTAGATCAGCGGACCGAAGAACGCGATGACCAGCATCAGGACCCACACGATCGCGGCGCCGACCGCGAGCTTGTTGTGCAGGAAACGGCGCAGGGCCTGCTGCGACTGGCTGCGCGACTTGACCGTGAACTCCCGCTCGACCTGCGCGGGCGGCGCCGTCCGGCGGAGCGGCTACCTGCTGCGGGACGGCTGTCATGGCGACCTCGTTCCTCGTCGGCGCTCAGCTCAACCGGATGCGCGGGTCCAGCACGGCGTACAACAGGTCGGCGATCAGGTTGAACAGGACCACGAAGAACGCCGAGACGATCAGCCAGCCCAGGACGACGTTGAGGTCGCTCTGCCCGAGGCCGTCCTCCAGGAAGTAACGGCCCATCCCGTTCCAGTTGAAGACCCGCTCGGTGATCACGGCGCCGCCGAAGATCGCGCCGACGCCGATGGCGACCACGGTGGTCAGCGGGATGAGCGCGTTGCGCAGGCCGTGCTTGACGAGCACCTTGCGGTACGGCACGCCCTTCGCGCGGCCGAAGCGCATGTACTCGGAGCTCATCACGTCGAGCATCGAGGCGCGCTGGAAGCGGCTCCACGCCGCGAAGCTCAGCGCCGCCAGCGAGATCGTCGGCAGGATGAGGTGGGAGGCCCGGTCCCAGAAGATCTCGGACGTCGTCCCGTACTGCGAGATGCCCGGTGACTCCTCGCTCGCGGTGTAGAGCACCGTGCTGCCGACCAGCTCGTTGAAGCGGATCGCCACGAACTCCTTCAGCAGCACGGCGAACCAGAAGACCGGCAGCGCGATCAGGATGTACGAGACGACCGTCGCGATGTAGTCGGACGGCTTGTTCTTCCGGACGGCGGTGAAGACGCCGACGACGATCGCGAGAATGATCGCGAGCACCATCGCGGTGATCACCATCCGCGCGGTCACCCCGAGCCGGGCGAACAGCGTCGGCCCGACGTCGTTGCCGGCGACGTTCTTGCCGAAGTCACCGGTGAGCACGCCGGACAGCCAGTCCCAGTAGCGGACGAAGATCGGCTGGTCCAGGCCGAGCTCCTTCTCCTTGGCGGCGAAGAACTCGGGCGGCGGGATCGGCTGCCGGGTGCGGAACTGCGCGAGCGGGTCGACCGTCGCGGCGGTCAGCACGAAGACGAGCAGGGAGCTTGCCAGCAGCACCAGCACGGACGCCAGCGCGCGTCGCATGGTGTACAGCAGCATGACGTCACCTTACGCCGCGGGGTCGCCCGACGGGAGGCGGCCGGATGGGTGGAGGAGCGGTCTCCCGGGGCGGGGTTACCGCCCCGGGAGACCGGTTGCTGCCTTGTTCAGCCCTTCCGCATCCGGGTCACGCCTTGCGCGCCCACTTCTCGATCGCCCATCCCGGACCGGCGTTCGTCGCGTTCTCCTCGATGTCGGTGTACTGCGAGGAGTAGGCGATGAACGTCGGCTTCTGGTACAGCGGGAGGGTGAACATGCTCTCCCAGAGCAGCGTGTCGACCTGGTTGCCCAGCTCGGCCGCCTTCGTCGGGTCGGTCTCCACGTTGATCTTCGGGAACAGCGCGTCGACCCGAGGGTCACCGCCGCGCGAGTAGTTGTTGCCGAAGTCCTCGGCACTCCTCGGCGTCTCGTAGGTCGCCTGGTTGCCGGAGATGAACGGCGCGCTCACCCAGGCGAACAGGCCGACCTGGAACTGCCCGCCGGCCAGGCTGCGGGGCTTCTCCCGGCCCGCGAAGATGTCGGCGTTGAGGAACTTCTTGATCGCGATGCCGGCCGGCTTGAGCTGCTGGGTGATGACGTCGACGGTGTTCTCGCGCAGCGGGTTGGCCTGCGTCGTCATGATCTCCAGCTCGAGCCTCTTGCCTTCCTTGGCGTAGATGCCGTCCGCGCCCTTGGTGTAGCCGGCGCCCTCCAGCAGCGACTGCGCCTTCGCGATGTCCTGCTTGTCGAACCGGCCGCCGCTGGTGTCCTTGTACTCCGGCTGGTTGTTCACGAAGTACCGGTTGTTCAGCACCGACGCGCGGCCGTCGAACTGGCCCACCGTCTTGGCGACCAGGTCGGGCCGGTTGACCGCGTACGCGAACGCCTCCCGGACCGGCTTCTGGGCCAGGTGGAAGTCCTTGGTGTTGAAGTCGAGGTGCTCGAAGCTCAGCCCGAAGTTCGTCCGGCTGACCACGTTGGGCTCGAGGTCCTTGATGCCCTTGACCAGGTCGAGCTGCGGCTGCGGGTAGATGAGCTGGACCTCGTTGTTGCGCAGCGCCTTGACCGCCACGCCCGGGTCGTTGCCGATGTTCTGGAAGATCACCCGGTCGAGCTTCGACTTCTCGCCCCAGTACTTCTCGTTGCGGGTCAGGGTGAGGAGCTTCTTGTTGACGTCGATGCCGGCCTTCTCCAGCGACATCGTGCTGCCGGACACCGGCACTCCGTCGGCGATCGGCCAGCCCTTCTTGACCACCGCGCAGTTGGCCTTGGCGTCGCCCTTGTCCATGATGTGCTGCGGGAAGATCGGGAGGAACAGGGACTTCCAGTCCGCGAACGGCGTCGTGTACGTCACGGTGACGGTCTTGTCGTTGTCAGCACCCTCGACCGTGGCGATCTGCTCGTAGCCGGTGGTGGTGAGCAGCACCTCGCAGCCGCCCTTCGCCGGGTCGGAGCTCTTCTGCACGCGCTGGGTGAACTCGAAGTCCTTGGCGTCGATCGGGTCGCCGTCGCTCCACGCCGCGGCCGGGTTGATCTTGTACGTGACGATCTGCTTGCCGCCGGTGACCTCGCTGGTCGGCTCGCCGGTGAGCAGCTCGGTGTCCGCCTTGACAGTGAAGTCGGGATACACCTTGTACGCCGCGGGCAGCACCCGGATCAACGCGTAGGCGGTCGCAGACCGAGTTGCCGGCGTCGATGAGACTCAGCAGGTTTTCCGGGTAGGGGGTCTCGAAGCCCCAGACGATCTGGCCACCCGTCGCGGTGCCGCCACCGCCGCCACCCTCGTTGTCGTTGCCGCCGCAGGCGGCCGCAGTCATCGCGACGACGACCGCTGACGCGATCAGCGCCGTCTTCCTCCGCAACTTCACGATCTTGCGCCTCCTCCGTCCCGCGATGCGCGGGAGCACACCGGACCCGGCGGGGTGCCGCCAGACGCTGCGACAGTAGCCAGGGCGTCCGAAGCAGATCACGGGCGCCCGGGTAATCGTGACCAAGGAGTGACCGAACCGACGTCCGCCCGTGGCGTGTCCGGATCGATCCGGACCGTAACGGCCCGGCCCGGACTGGGCCGTCCGGCGCAGCGACAGACCGCCGCGGGTCGCGCCCGGCCGTGCCCGCGATGCGGCTCGCTGTGCCAGGCCGCCGGGGTTCCCGCCTTCGGCGGGGCTCGCCGGGCGAGCCCCGCCGATCAACCGGACCAGCGCCGGGAGCGCCCGCCCGGGGTCCGGGGCCGCTCCCGGAAAGGACTCAGCCGCGGGCGCGGCGCGCCCGCAGCTTCTCCCGCTCGTGCGCCGCGAGCGCCACCTTGCGCAGCCGGATGGCCGCCGGTGTGACCTCGGCGCACTCGTCCTCCCGGCAGAACTCCAGCGCCTGCTCCAGCGAGAGCAGCCGCGGCGGCACCAGCCGCTCCAGCTCGTCGCCGGCCGAGGAGCGTACGTTGGTGAGCTTGCGCTCCTTGGTCGGGTTCACGTCCAGGTCGTCCGCCCGCGCGTTCTCCCCGACGATCATGCCCTCGTAGACCTCGGTCCCCGGCCCGACGAACAGCGAGCCGCGCTCCTGCAGCCCGAACAGCGCGTACGAGCTGACCGCGCCGCGGCGGTCGGCGACCAGCGAGCCGGTGGGCCGGGTGCGCAGCTCGCCGTGCCACGGCTCGTACCGCTCGAAGACGTGGTGCAGCAGGCCGGTGCCGCGGGTCTCGGTGAGGAACTCGGTGCGGAAGCCGATCAGGCCGCGGGCCGGCACCACGTACTCCAGCCGGACCCAGCCGGTGCCGTGGTTGACCATCTGCTCGAGCCGGCCGCGGCGCAGGCCGAGCAGCTGGGTCACCACGCCCACGTAGTCCTCGGGCACGTCGATGGTCAGCCGTTCCATCGGCTCGTGCAGGCTGCCCTCGACCGTTCTGGTCACCACCTGCGGCTTGCCGACGGTCAGCTCGAAGCCCTCCCGCCGCATCAGCTCGACGAGCACGGCCAGCTGCAGCTCGCCGCGGCCCTGCACCTCCCAGGTGTCCGGCCGCTCGGTCGGCAGCACCCGGATCGAGACGTTGCCGACCAGCTCGGCGTCCAGCCTGCTCTTGACCAGCCGGGCGGTCAGCTTGGAGCCGCTCTGCCCGGCCAGCGGAGACGTGTTGACCCCGATCGTCACCGCGATCGAGGGCTCGTCGACGGCGAGCACCGGCAGCGGCCGCGGGTCGTCCGGATCGGCGAGCGTCTCGCCGATGGTGATCTGCGGGATGCCGGCGACCGCGACCAGGTCGCCCGGGCCGGCGGAGTCCACCGGGCCCCGCTCCAGCCCGCGGGTCATCAGCAGCTCGCTGACCTTGACCCGCTCGACGGTGCCGTCGGTGCGGCACCAGGACGCCTGCTGGCCGCGGCGGATGGTGCCGTTGTGCACCCGGCACAGCGCGAGCCGGCCCAGGTACGGCGAGGCGTCCAGGGTGGCGACCCGGGCCTGCAGGGGCATGCCCTCGGTGAAGCTCGGCGCCGGCACCGTCGCGACCAGGGTGTCGAACAGCGGGCCGAGGTCGGGGTTGTCCGGCGCGCTGCCGTCCGCGGGTCGCCGCAGCGACGCGCGCCCGGCCTTGGCCTGGCAGTAGACGATCGGGAACTCGATCTGCGCCTCGGTCGCGTCCAGGTCGAGGAACAGCTCGTACGTCTCGTCCAGCACCTCGGCGATGCGCGCGTCGGGCCGGTCCACCTTGTTCACCACGAGCACGACGGGCAGCCGCGCCGCCAGCGCCTTGCGCAGCACGAACCGGGTCTGCGGCAGCGGGCCCTCGCTGGCGTCCACCAGCAGCAGCACGCCGTCCACCATGGACAGTGCCCGCTCCACCTCGCCGCCGAAGTCGGCGTGCCCCGGGGTGTCGACGATGTTGATCATCGTGCCGCCGTAGCGGACCGAGGTGTTCTTGGCGAGGATCGTGATGCCCTTCTCCCGCTCCAGGTCCATCGAGTCGAGCACCCGGTCGGGCTCGTCGGCGTGCGCCCCGAACGCGCCGGACTGCCAGAGCATCGCGTCGACGAGAGTCGTCTTGCCGTGGTCGACGTGGGCGACGATCGCGACGTCGCGCAGGTCCGGTCTGGTGGGCACGACCGGCCAGCCTACCGGCGCCCGCCGGTGGCCAGTCTCACAGCAGGTCACCCGGCGCGGGCGCCGCCGGAGGCAGAGAATAGGGTGCAGCGTTCCTTCCCCCGGATGCCGGGCCGTCGCCCCGGTGTCCCCTCGCCGCCCCGCCACAGACTCGACGTGGAGACCGCAATGGCTTCGGGCACGCTCGACACCCCCACCGGCGCACGCGCCGCGATCCCGCAGCGGACGCTCCGCAAGGACCGGTGGTGGCAGTCGCCGCTGCTCACCATGGCGGGGCTGCTGGCCTGGATCGCGTACGGACTCGTCCGGGTGTTCATGCAGAAGTGGTACTGGGTGGACGACTACCACTACCTGACGCCGTTCTACTCGCCCTGCGTCTCGACCGGCTGCGAGCCGGCGGCCGCGCACTTCGGCCGCTTCCTGCCGGACTGGCGGATCATGCCGTACGCGGCGCTCTCGCTGCCCGTTCCTCGGGCTGTTCCGGCTGACCTGCTACTACTACCGCAAGGCCTACTACCGCTCGTTCTGGGGCTCGCCGCCGGCCTGCGCGGTGCGCCGAGCCGCACCGCAGTACACCGGGGCGAGACGCCGGTTCCCGCTGATCCTGCAGAACTCGCACCGCTACTTCTTCTACGCGGCGGTGGTCATCTCCGCGATCAACACCTACGACGCGGTGCTCGCCTTCCACTCCCCCGGCGGTGGCTTCGGCTTCGGCCTCGGCAACGTCCTGCTGGTCGGGAACGTGGCCCTGCTGTGGGCGTACACGGTCTCCTGCCACTCCTGCCGGCACATCATCGGCGGCCGGCTGAAGCACTTCTCCCGGCACCCGGTGCGCTACCGGGCCTGGGGCGTCGTCTCGAAGCTCAACGGCAAGCACATGCAGCTGGCCTGGATCACCCTCGGCACGCTGGCGCTGACGGACGTCTACGTCATGGCGGTGGCGGCCGGCTGGATCTCCGACCTCCGGTTCGTCGGCTAGGAGCGCGACCATGACCAGCCCATGACAGAGATCGAGCGGCACGAGTTCGACGTCGTGGTCATCGGTGCCGGCGGCGCCGGCCTGCGGGCCGCCATCGCGGCGCGCGAGCAGGGCATGCGGACGGCGATCATCTGCAAGTCGCTGTTCGGCAAGGCGCACACGGTGATGGCCGAGGGCGGGATCGCCGCGGCGCATGGGCAACGTCAACGCGAACGACAACTGGCAGGTCCACTTCCGCGACACCATGCGCGGCGGGAAGTTCCTCAACAGCTGGCGGATGGCCGAGCTGCACGCCAAGGAGGCGCCGGAGCGGGTCTGGGAGCTGGAGACGTACGGCGCGCTGTTCGACCGGACCGCGGACGGCAAGATCAGCCAGCGCAACTTCGGCGGCCACGAGTACCCGCGGCTGGCGCACGTCGGCGACCGCACCGGCCTGGAGCTGATCCGCACCCTGCAGCAGAAGATCGTCTCGCTGCAGCAGGAGGACGTCCGCGAGCACGGCGACGACGACGCCCGGATCAAGGTGTTCGCCGAGTGCACGGTCACCGAGCTGCTCAAGGACGGCGACGCCGGATCGCCGGCGCCTTCGGCTACTGGCGGGAGACCGGTGCGCTTCGTGGTCTTCCGAGGCGCCGGCCGTGGTGCTCGCCACCGGCGGCATCGGCAAGTCGTTCAAGGTGACCAGCAACTCCTGGGAGTACACCGGCGACGGGCACGCGCTCGCCCTGCGCGCCGGCGCCACGCTGGTCAACATGGAGTTCGTCCAGTTCCACCCGACCGGCATGGTCTGGCCGCCGTCGGTGAAGGGCATCCTGGTCACCGAGTCGGTCCGCGGCGACGGCGGCGTGCTGAAGAACTCCGAGGGCAAGCGGTTCATGTTCGACTACATCCCGGACGTCTTCAAGGACGCAGTACGCCGACCTCCGAGCAGGAGGCGGACGGCTGGTACGACGACCCGGAGAACAACCGCCGGCCCCCCGAGCTGCTCCCGCGCGACGAGGTCGCCCGGGCGATCAACTCCGAGGTCAAGGCCGGGCGCGGCTCGCCGCACGGCGGGGTGTTCCTGGACATCGCCTCCCGGCTGCCGGCGGACGTCATCCGGCGCAAGCTGCCCTCGATGTACCACCAGTTCAAGGAGCTGGCCGACGTCGACATCACCGCCGAGCCGATGGAGGTCGGCCCGACCTGCCACTACGTGATGGGCGGCGTCGAGGTCGACCCGGACACCGAGCAGTCGAGGGTGCCCGGGGCTGTTCGCCGCCGGCGAGGTCGGCGGCGGCATGCACGGGTCGAACCGGCTCGGCGGCAACTCGCTGTCCGACCTGCTCGTGTTCGGCCGGCGGGCCGGCATCGGCGCCGCCGAGTACGTCCGCGCGCTCGGCGACGGCCGACCGGCCGTGCACGAGGCGGACGTGGCCACGGCCGAGGAGCAGGCGCTGGCGCCGTTCCACCTGCAGGGCGGCGAGAACCCGTACACGATCCAGGCCGACCTGCAGCAGACGATGAACGACCTGGTCGGCATCATCCGCAAGGCGGAGGAGGTCGAGCAGGCGATGCTGACGATGCAGGACCTGCGCGGCCGGGTGGCGAAGGTCAGCGTGAACGGTGGCCGGGAGTTCAACCCCGGCTGGCACCTCGCGCTCGACCTGCGCAACATGCTGCTCGTCTCCGAGTGCGTGGCGAAGGCCGCGCTGGAGCGGACCGAGTCGCGCGGCGGCCACACCCGCGACGACTACCCGGCGATGGAGCCGGAGTGGCGCAAGGTCAACCTGGTCTGCTCGCTGGCCTCGGACACCGCCGAGGAGTCCGTCCGGATCGTCCGGCAGCCGCTGGCTCCGATGCCGCCCGAGCTGCTGTCGCTGTTCGACTGGAGCGAGCTGTCGAAGTACCTGACCGGCGACGAGCTGGACGGCCTGCCGGGCGGCCCGGCCACCGCCGAGCTGCCCGACGCGCCCGACGCGCCCGAAGGAGCCTGAGCCAACGATGGGGTACGACCACCACTTCCGGGTCTGGCGCGGCGACGCCGCCGGCGGCGAGCTGGAGGACTTCGTCGTCGAGGTCAACGAAGGCGAGGTGGTGCTCGACATCATCCACCGGATCCAGGCCACCCAGGCGTCCGACCTCGCGGTCCGCTGGAACTGCAAGGCCGGCAAGTGCGGCTCCTGCAGCGCCGAGGTCAACGGCAACCCGCGGCTGATGTGCATGACCCGGATGTCGACGTTCCACCGGGACGACCCGGTGACGGTCACGCCGCTGCGCGCGTTCCCGGTCGTCCGCGATCTCGTCACCGACGTGTCGTTCAACTACCAGAAGGCGCGCGAGGTGCCGTCGTTCGCGCCGCCGGCCGACCTCGCCCCGGGCGAGTACCGGATGCAGCAGGTCGACGTGGAGCGCTCGCAGGAGTTCCGCAAGTGCATCGAGTGCTTCCTGTGCCAGAACACCTGCCACGTGGTCCGCGACCACGAGGAGAACAAGGCGGCCTTCGCCGGCCCGCGCTTCCTGATGCGGATCGCCGAGCTGGACATGCACCCGCTCGACCAGCTCGACCGCAAGGACCAGGCCCAGGACGAGCACGGCCTCGGCTACTGCAACATCACCAAGTGCTGCACCGAGGTCTGCCCCGAGCACATCAAGATCACCGACAACGCGCTGATCCCGATGAAGGAGCGGGTGGTGGACCGGAAGTACGACCCGCTGGTCTGGCTCGGCAACAAGATCCGCCGCCGCGGCCCGAGTGACGTCGCCTCCGGCCGAGTGACGTCGCCTCCGGCCGAGTGACGTCGCCTCCGGCCGAGTGACGTCGCCTCCGGCCGAGTGACGTCGCCTCCGGCCGAGTGACGTCGCCTCCGGCCGAGTGACGTCGCCTCGGCCGAGTGACGTCGCCTGGAGCGTCGCTCGGCCGCGGGTAGCCTCACTCGCGCCAGGCCGACGTCACTGGCCGAACGGAGGGTGCGTGTTCGAGGTGGCGAGCGCGGCGGTCGAGGGGGCGCTGGCGGCGGGCGCCCGGTACGCCGACGCCCGCGGGATGATCCTGCGCCAGGAGTCGATGGCCGCCCGGAACGGCGACGTCGAGGACCTCGTGCAGCGGGAGTCGGTCGGCGTCGGCGTACGGGCGCTGGTCGGCTCGTCGTGGGGCTTCGTCGCGGTGCCCGACCCCACCGACGCGGAGGCTCGCCGGGCGGGCGCCGAGGCGACGGCGGTGGCCCGGGCATCGGCCCTCGTACCGGGTCCGGACCTGGCACTGGTGCCGGTCGAGGCGCGGCAGGACAGCTGGGCCAGCCCGTGCGCCGAGGACCCGCTGTCGGTGCCGCTGGCGGAGAAGGGTGACCTGGTCGCCGGTGTGACCGCCGTCATGCGGGACGCCGGGGTGTCGGTCGCCGAGGCGTCCTACCAGGTCTGGGACACCACCAAGTGGCTCGTCTCCAGCGAGGGCCACCGGATCGAGCAGCGGGTCCGGGAGTGCGGCGCGGCGATGAGCGCCACCGCGATCGGGCCGGCGGAGACGCAGCGCCGGTCGTACCCGGGCATCCGCGGCCAGTACGGCACCCGCGGCTGGGAGCTGGTCCGCGAGCTGGACCTGCCCGCCCAGGCGCCGCGGATCGCCGAGGAGGCGCAGGCGCTGCTGCGGGCGCCGCAGTGCCCGGCCGGCGAGACGGACCTGATCCTCGGCGGCGAGCAGATGGCGCTGCAGATCCACGAGTCGGTCGGGCACGCGGTCGAGCTGGACCGCATCCTCGGCTGGGAGGCGGCGTTCGCCGGCACGTCCTGGCTGGACCTGGCCGGGCTCGGCTCGCTGCGCTTCGGCTCCGAGCTGATGACGATCACCGCGGACGCGACGCTGCCCGGCGCGCTCGGGTCGTTCGGCTACGACGACGAGGGCACGCCGGCGGCGCCGGTCGACATCGTCCGGGAGGGGACCTGGGTCGGTGTGCTGTCCGGTCGCGACTCGGCGAGCATCGCCGGCCAGGCCGCCGGGGCCGCGACCGGCGCGGCGGCGCCGACCGGTGGCATGGTCCGGGCGGACGGCTGGGCGCGGCTGCCGATGGTGCGGATGACCAACGTCGGCCTGCTGCCCGGCGACTCGTCGCTGGCCGAGATGGTCGCGGCCACCGACGACGGCGTGCTGATGGACACCAACCGGTCCTGGTCGATCGACGACCGGCGGCTGAACTTCCAGTTCGGCTGCGAGATCGGCTGGGAGGTCAAGCGCGGGCGGCGGGGCCGGATGCTGCGCAACCCCACCTACACCGGGATCAGCCCGCGCTTCTGGGGGTCGATGGACATGCTCGGCGGGCCGGCCGAGTGGACCTTCTGGGGCACGCCGAACTGCGGCAAGGGCCAGCCGACCCAGGTCGGGCACACCGGTCACCCCGCGGTGCCGGCGCGCTTCCGGGGCGTCCGGGTCGGGGTGCGGGCATGAGCGACCCGCGCGCGGACCTTGCCGCCCGGGTGCTGGATCTCGTCCGGGCGGTCGCCGGCCCGGACTCCTCCGCCGAGGTGCACGTCACCTCCCGGTCGCGGGCGCTGACCCGGTTCGCCCGCTCCTTCGTCCACCAGAACGTCGTCGACACCAGCGAGCGGATCCGGCTGCGGGTGGTCCTCGACGGGTCGTGGGCGGTCACGGCCACCGACCGGGCGGACGCCGACTCGCTGGTCCGGGCCGTGGAGTCGGCGGTGGCGGCCGCTCGGCTGCGGTCCACCGACCCGGCGTTCCCGGGACTCGCGCCGCCGGCCATGGTGGCGACCGGCGGCGGCTGGGACGACGCGACGGCGGGGGCGACACCGGAGCAGCGGGCGGCGGTCGTCCGGGACTTCGTGGCCGCGGCCGGCGGGCTGGAGGCAGCCGGGTACGTCGAGACCGTCCGGACCGAGGGGACGTACGCGAACACGCTCGGCCACACCGCCTCCGGGCGGGCGACGGCGGCCGCGGCGGACGGGATCGCCCGGGCGCCGGGCGCGGACGGGGTGGCGCGGCGGGCGTCGGTGCGGCTCGCCGACCTGTCCGGCGCGGCGCTGGGCGAGACGGCGGCGGCCAAGGCCCGGGCCGGGGCCGACCCGGTCGACCTGCCGCCGGGCGACTACGAGGTGGTGCTGGAGCCGAGCTGCGTGGCGGACCTGCTCGGCTTCCTCGTCGCGTACGGCTTCAACGGGAGGGCGGTGGCCGAGGGGCGGTCCTTCGTGCGGCCCGGCGAGGCGCAGTTCGACCCCGCCGTGCGGCTGCGGGACGACGCGGTGGACGGGTGGTCGACAGCGCTGCCGTACGACGCGGAGGGGACGCCGCGGCGGCCGGTCGACCTCGTCGTGGCCGGCACCACCGGGGCCGTCGCGCACGATCGGAGGACGGCGGCCCTGCTCGGCGCCGAGTCGACCGGGCACGCCGTCGAGGGCGGCGAGCGGTGGGGTCCGGCGCCGCCGCAGCTGCGGCTCGACGCCGACGCCGGCGCCCCGGACCCGGTGTCCCGCATCCGGCGCGGGCTGCTGGTCAGCGACTTCTGGTACACCCGGGTGCTGGATCCCCGCACGATCGTGGTCACCGGGCTGACCCGCAACGGGGTCTGGCTGGTCGAGGACGGTGAGATCGTCAGCGCGGTGACGACGCTGCGGTTCACCCAGTCGTACCCGGACGCGCTCGCGCCGGGGGCCGTCCTCGCCGTCGGCCCGGAGGCGGTGCCGCTGCCGGAGCGGGGCGACGACTCGCTCACGGTCGCGCCGAGCCTGCACCTGGCCCGGTGGCACGTGACCGGCGGCGCCGCCGGCTGAGCCGGAGGCCCTCCGCTGCCGTTCGGCTCAGCCGTTCGGCTCAGCCGTCGACCTGGTCCGCCGCGGACTCGCCCCGAGCCGGATCGGCGGCGAGCTGGGCGCGCAGGGCGGCGACGATCGGGAGGTCCGCCGGCAGCCACCCGACGGTGTCGAGCTGGTCCGGCGCGAGCCAGCGCAGCTCGGCGTGCTCGCGGGCGACCGGCTCGCCGGCCAGCACCCGCGCCGTCCAGACCCGCAGCTCCCAGCGGCCGTCCCCGGTCGGCACCTCGGGCCCGACCCGCCGCTCGACGCGGATCGCGACGCCGAGCTCCTCCCGGCACTCCCGGACCAGGGCGGCCACCTCGGACTCCCCGGCCTCCACCTTGCCGCCCGGGAACTCCCACCCGCCCGCCGGTCCGTACCGACCACCGTCGGCCCGCCGCGCGGCGAGCACCCGACCGGCCCCGTCGAGCAGTGCCGCCCCCACGACCACCGCCGCCACGACCGGCAGCCTGCCATGGTGGAATGAGGCATGGCCGAGCTGCTGGACGCTGCCGCCATCGCCGCCGGGCTCGGCGGGCTCGACGGGTGGAGCGGCGACACCGCCGGCATCCGCCGCTCCGCGCAGCTGCCGAGCTTCCCCGCGGCCATCGGCGTGGTCGACCGGGTCGCCGAGGTGGCGGAGGAGCTCGACCACCATCCCGACATCGACATCCGGTGGCGGACGCTGAGCTTCGCCTGCGCCACCCACTCGGCCGGCGGGGTGACGGCGAAGGACCTCACCCTCGCGGCGCGGATCGACGAGATCGTCCGGTCCGCCGCCGGCTAGGGGATGTTCTAGCCGGCGGCGGTCAGGTCGTAGACGGTCGTCCCGCCGACCGTCCGGGACTCGAAGGTCTCGGCGACCCAGCTGGCGATCTCGTTCGCCACCCCGCCCACCCGGGCGCCGCCGAAGCCGCCGCCGCCGATCCAGTAGTGGATCTTGCCCTCGGCGACGAGCTGTCGGAACGCGGCCAGCGTCGTGGACTGGTCGGTGCCGTTGAAGCCGCCGACGGCGAGGACGGGCTCGCCGGCCGCGAGCTGGTACGGCGCCGCGCCGCTGGCCGACGTGGTCGCCGCCACCCAGGTGTAGGCGTCCGCGTCGGCCTGGAGCAGCGCGGTCAGCTCGCCGTCGACCTGGGTGTCGCCGCCGAGACCGCCCGGGCCGCGCCCGCCGCCCGGGACGCCGCCCTGGCCGCCGGTCCCGCCCTGGCCGCCCTGGCCGTCCTGGCCACCCGGGAAGCCACCCGGGAACGCCGCCCTGGCCGCCGGCTCCACCCTGCCCGCGGGGCAGGCCGGGGAACCCGCCCGCGCCGCCCTGCCCACCGGGGAAGCCGTTCCCCCGCCGCCCCCGGGCATCCCTCGCCCACCCGGGCCGACCGACGCGCCGGCCGGCCCGGCCGACGGGATCGGGCCGGTCTTCGGCTCGGCCGCGGTCGCGAGCGCGTACGCACCCGGCGCGGCCAGTACCGCGACGAGGCCGACCCCGGCCACCCCGACCGCCCACCGGCCGGCGAGCAGCGCCGGCACCAGCAGGGCCGCCGCCCCGCCGAGCGCCGCCACCAGCACCACCGAGCGCAGCTCCGGATGCCAGTCCGGCACCCGGTCGAGCAGCACCGCCGCCCACACCCCGGTGCCCGCCAGCCCGGCCGCGAGCACCGCGCGCGCCCACAGCTCGTCCCGCCGGCGCCACAGCAGCACCGCACCGGTCCCGACCAGCCCGCCGAGCGCCGGCGCCAGCGCGACCAGGTAGTACGCGTGGTAGATGCCGGCCATGTAGCTGAACACGGCGACGGTCACCAGCAGCCAGCCACCCCAGACGAGCAGCGAGGCCCGGACCGCGTCCGTCCGGCCGGCGCCCCGGGTGGCCCACAGCCCGGCCACGATCGCGAGCAGCGCCGCCGGCAGCAGCCAGGCCGCCTGGCCGCCGTTCTCCCCGCTCACCAGCCGGAGCAGGCCGGTGTCGCCCCACATCCCGCCGGCGGGAGCGCCGCCGCCCCCACCGCCCGCCGCCCGGCACGACCGCGCCGGTCTCGTTGCCGGTCAGCCGGCCGAGGCCGTTGTAGCCGAGGGTCAGCTCGAGGACGCTGTTGGTCGTCGACCCGCCGATGTACGGCCGGGACGACTCGGGCACCAGCTCGACGATCGCCACCCACCAGCCGGCGGAGGCGAGTACGGCCGCTCCGCCGGCCAGCAGCTGGCCGACGCGGCGGCCGAGCCTCGGCGGCCCGGCGACCAGGTAGGCGAGCGCGAAGGCGGGCAGCACCAGGGCGGCCTGCAGCATCTTGGTCAGGAAGCCGAAGCCGACCATGCTGCCGGCCAGGACCAGCCAGCCGGTCCGGCCGCTCTCCACCGCCCGCAGCGTCGCGTACGCGCCGACGGTGAGCAGCAGGACCAGCAGCGCGTCCGGGTTGTCGTACCGGAAGATCAGCGCGGCGACCGGGGTGGTCGCCACCACCGCGCCGGCGATGAGCCCGGCGGCGGGCCCGGCGTAGCGGCGGACCGCCGCGTAGAGCACCCCGACCGTCCCGACCCCCATCAGCGCCTGCGGCAGCAGCAGGGTCCACGAGTTCAGGCCGAACAGCCGCGCGGCGAGCGCCGGCGCCCACAGCGAGGCAGGCGTCTTGTCCACGGTGATGTAGTTGGACGAGTCGAACGAGCCGTAGAAGAACGCCTTCCAGCTCTCGCTGCCGGCCTGGACGGCGGCGGCGTAGTAGCTGTTGGCCCAGCCCGAGGCACCGAGCGCCCAGGTGTAGAGCAGGGCGGTGGCGGCCAGCATGGCGAGCAGCGCGGGCCGCGCCCAGGCCGGGTCCGCCGCCCGCCCGCGGGCGAGCCGCCGTCCCCGCTCGGCCCAGCCGGATCGCCCCGCCGCGGCCGGTGCGGGCGGGGCGGCGGTCCAGGGGGCGTCCACCCCGGCCGCGGTCACCGGGCCACCTGCGCACGTGTCGTCGTCATGCCCGCGAGCGTCGGAGGCCGCGCTGGGCGGAGGGTGGGAGCCGCATGTGAGCCGGCTGTGGAACCGCGGACCGCGCCGGACTAGCGGCGGCGCTGCTCGGCGCGCGCCCGCTGGCTCTCGCGCTGCTCGACGAAGCGGGCGGCGCGGGTGTCGAGATCGGCGACGACGGCGGCCAGCTCCTCGCGGGCCCGCTCGCCGGCCGGGTGCAGGTCCGTCCGGTCGAAGACCTTCCAGAAGCGCAGCACCGGCATGACCACCTCGTCGTGGTGCAGCCGCAGGTCGTAGATCCCGGCCTTGGCGATGACCACCGAGTTGCGGGCGAACTCGCTCATGCCGGCCCCCGGCATCCGGAAGTCGGCCACCTCGTCCCGGACCGCGGCCATGGTCTCGTCCGGGGCGATGTCGAAGGCCGCGGCGACCAGGTTGCGGTAGAAGACCATGTGCAGGTTCTCGTCGACGGCGATCCGGGCGAGCAGCTGCTCGGCCAGCGGGCAGCCGGTCGCCCGGCCGGTGTTGCGGTGCGCGACCCGGGTGGCCAGCTCCTGGAACGAGACGTACGCGATCGCCTGCAGGACCGTCTTCTCGCCGGAGTCGAAGCCGGCCGTCATGTGCTCCATCCGCAGCCGCTCCAGCGCGACCGGGTCGACGCCGCGGGTCACCACCAGGTAGTCCCGCAACGCGGTCCCGTGCCGGCCCTCCTCCGCGGTCCAGCGGCCCACCCACCGCCCCCAGGCACCGTCCCGCCCGAACTGGGCGGCGATCTCGCGGTGGTAGGAGGGCAGGTTGTCCTCGGTGAGCAGGTTGACCACCATCGCCGTGCGGGCGACCGGGTCGAGCGGCGAGTCCTCCGGCACCCAGTCCTGCCCGTCGAGGAAGGCGAAGTCGCGCCCGCGGCCCCAGGGCACGTAGTCGTGCGGGAACCACTCCCTGGCCACCGCGAGGTGCCGGTCGAGGTTCGCCGCCACGACCGGCTCCAGCTCGCGGAGCACCCCGCCGAGCAGGGCGGCGTCCGGAGGCGCGGCGTCGGTGGTGGTCATCGGGGCTCCGGGTGCGGGCGGCATCCCCCTCAACTTACGCGACCGTAGGTTCGCCTCGCACCCAGGCGGCTCCGGGCGCATCCGGCACCGGCCGGTCCGCGCCGGGCAGGCCCCGGCGTTCCTCGGCACCGGCGCGACGGCCCTGGCCCTCGCGCACTCCGGCGAGCCGGCCGTCGCGGACGCCCTGCGCGGCGCGCTCGTGCGGTGGACGGCCGCCGACGGCTCCGTCCACCTCCCCGCTTCCTACCGCTGCGTGCTCACCGAGCGGCGGTAGACCTCGAGCCGGTCGGCCAGCTCCCGGGGTCGGCTCAGCGCGACGAGATGCCCGCCGCGCAGCACGTCGAGCGGGATGCCCAGCCGCTCCCGGACGATCCGGCGCTGGAACTCGACCGGGAAGAAGCGGTCGTCGAGACCCTGCAGGAACCGGGTGCGGACGTCGGGCCACCGCTCGAGCGGCCACGGCCTGCCGAACGGCGTCCCGGACTGGACCGGCTCGCCCATCGCCATGGCCTGCGCCGTCACGTCCGGCGGCACGTCGTGGAAGAAGGCGTCGAGCAGCTCGGGGTCGTCGTCGAGACTGCGCCCGTCGCGGGCCGCCTGCTCGGCTCTGGCCGCGGCGTGGCCGGTGTTGGCCCACCAGTCGCCCGGTGCCTCGCCCGCAGCCGGCACCATGGCGTTGAGCAGCACGAGCAGGTCGACCGGCGCCCGCTCGCACACGAGCGGCGCGGTGAACCCGGCCATGGACTGGGCCACCAGGACGAGCCGGGTGCGGTCGCCGATCGCGTCGAGGACCGCGTCGGCGTACTCCGGCAGCCCGGCCGCGTCGTCCGCGGCCGGCAGGTCCACCGCCACCGCGTCCGCGCCCCGCCCGCGGAGCTCGTCCACCACCAGGTGCCAGTACCAGGCGCTGCCCCCCGCGCCGGGGATCAGCACGTACGTCCCGCCGCCCGCGTCCTGACCCACCGCGCCACCCCTGTCGTCCTCGCCGGTCCCGTCGCGAGCTTCGACCGGCGGCGGCCGCGGATCTCATCGGTCGGCCGGCCGGTGTCGGCTGTCCGGGTGAATCGGGGTGGGAGTGTCGCCGGCCGAGTTTAGCTACGGGCGTCGACTGGTTACGGACAGGGCTGATACCCCTCGGGCCGCGAGCTGGTCGGCTCGCGGCACCCTCACGCAGTGGAGGACCCGGTGTTCGGCGCTCGTCTGCGGTTGCTCACCGTCGCGCTCCTGCTGGCCGTGCTCGGTGGGGCGGTGGGCGTGGCCGGCGTGCAGTCCCGGGCCGGCGCCGAAGACCCGGTCTACGTCGACTGGGCGTCGTTGCTCCCGGGGCTGAGCGACGAGTACGACCCGGGCAGCTCCAATGACTGCGTGGCCGGCCGGCCGTCCTGCATCGCGGCCGCGGTGCGGGAGATGGAGCGGCGGTTCCGGCCGCTCGGCCGGCAGTGCTCGCACAACGCCACGTTCGCCCTGACCTACCTTCGGGTCACCCAGACGTACAAGTGGAGCATCGAGCAACCCGGCTACTACGCCGACGTGCGCTGGACCAACCACGCCGTCGCGGTGTTCGCGAAGTACTACCTGCGCGCCTACGACGCCTGGACGGCCAACAGTTCCTCGGCAGCTGTCCCGCAGGCATGGAAGGTGGCGTTCAACGCCGCCCGGGACGCTCGGGTGGCCGGCTCGGGCAACCTCATGCTGGGCATCAACGCGCACATCAACCGGGACCTGGCCTTCGCGATGGCCGCCGCCGGGCTGGTCGGGCCGGACGGCGCCTCGAAGAAGGCGAACTTCGACCGGGTGAACCAGGTGCTCAACTCGGCCACGGTCCCGCTGACGGCCGAGCTGGCCGCCAGGTTCGATCCGAGCATGGCGAGCTCGGGCGCGCCGTACGGGCTCGACTCCGCCGCCACCGGCAACCTGATGTTCGGCTGGCGGGAGCAGGCGTGGCGCAACGCCGAGGCTCTCACCCGGGCGCCGAACGAGACCGTGCGCGCGGTGCTGGCCCAGCAGATCGAGGCGAACTCCGTCACCGAGGCGCAGACCTGGCTCGCCGCGACCTCCTACCGGCCCCCGGTCAACGACAGCGCCAGCCGCGACTCGTGGTGCGCCGCGCACCACGGCGATCCCGCACCGACCCCGTACCCGTTCGGCACGCCCTCGGGCTGACGCGCCCGCCCGGGCCAACGGCCTGCGGCCGAGACGACGGCGCCCGCGCTCAGACGGCGACGGAGGTCGGGACCGGCTGCAGGATCGGGTGGGTCCGCATGAGATCGGCGACGGTCTCCCTGCTCTCGGGTGGACCGTCCCTACCGGTGGAGATGCGGAAGGTGAGCATCAGCTCGTCGCCGACAGCGGTCACGATGGTCGCGGTCTCGCCGCGCGGGTCCAGTTGGGCCGCGACCCAGCGGAGGGTGTCCGACGGCACCACGCAGATGTAGAGCGCCTCACCCACCCGGTTGGTCGGGCCGGCGACCAGCGTCTCAGCCTGTCCGGGCACGCCCAGTGCCCGACCAAGCCGCGCGTACGCCTCCTGCCGCTCGGTGCGGTGGTCGTCGAGGGCGACGCGGGTGACAAGCTCTTGGTCGCCGACGTCGTAGTGCCGTTCGTGGTGCTCGACGACCGTGAACGGACCGGGCCGGTTCAGCGCGAGCGCGAGGACCTCGTCGAGGTCGACGCGCAGTTCGTCGAGGGTCGGTCGGCCGTAGGCGAGCCCGGGTGCCTGCGGAGAGGTGGCGTAGAAGCCGCCGTCGACTGGGCGGATGACCAGGTGGATGCCGTCAGCGACCACCGCGCACCACCTCCAGCGCCTCGTCGAAACTCAACCCGACCTGCCTCACCAGTATGTCCCGGACCACACCCGGAGCGAGAGTCGCGCGGTCGTGAAACGCGAATGTCAGGTCCGGCCGGCCAGCGGAGACCAACCGCCGATGCGACCCCGACCGCCGCTCCTGACGGTAGCCGAGCCCGCCCAGCAGTCGGAGCATCTGGGGAGCCCGCAGCGATGGGAACGAATCCGGCACTCCGTAACTTTAGCCGGATTCATGTCTTGTCGTACCTTGAGCCCTACTCGCCCGGTCAGAAGGTGCAGGCGGGCATCGGATACGGAGCGAGAGGCTGGGAGCGCGATCAGAGGTCGGTGGCGGTCCCGTCAGACGTTGAAGCGGAACTCGACGACGTCGCCGTCGCGCATGACGTAGTCCTTGCCCTCGATGCGGACCTTGCCGGCGGCGCGGGCGGCGGCCATCGAGCCGGCGGCCATCAGGTCGTCGTACGAGACGACCTCGGCCTTGATGAAGCCGCGCTGGAAGTCGGTGTGGATCACGCCGGCCGCCTCCGGCGCGGTCGCCCCGACGCGGATCGTCCAGGCGCGGGACTCCTTCGGGCCGGCGGTCAGGTAGGTCTGCAGGCCGAGCGTGCGGAAGCCGACCCGGACCACCTGGTCCAGGCCCGGCTCGTCCTGGCCGATCGAGGCGAGCAGCTCGGCGGCGTCGGCGGCCGGCAGGTCGATCAGCTCCGCCTCGACCTTCGCGTCCAGGAAGACCGCCTCCGCCGGGGCGACCAGCGCCCGCAGCGAGTCCAGGTACGCCGCGTCGGCCAGCTCGGCCTCGTCGACGTTGAAGACGTACAGGAACGGCTTGGTGGTCAGCAGCGACAGCTCGCGCAGCGGCTCGAGGTCGATGCCGGCGGCCGACAGCGTCCGCCCACTGTCCAAGATGGACCGGGCCGCTCGGGCGGCGGCCAGCACCGGGGCGCGGTCCCTGGCCAGCCGGGCCTCCTTCTCCAGCCGCGGCAGCGCCTTGTCCACGGTCTGCAGGTCGGCCAGCACCAGCTCGATGTTGACCGTCTCGATGTCGTCCTTCGGCGAGACCCGGCCCTCGACGTGCATCACGTCCGGGTCGGTGAAGGCCCGGATCACCTGGCAGACCGCGCTCGCCTCGCGGATGTTCGCGAGGAACCTGTTGCCCAGCCCCTGGCCCTCGCTCGCCCCGCGCGCCAGGCCGGCGATGTCCACGAACGACACCGTCGCGGGGACCACCTTGGCGCTGCCGAACAGCTTCGCCAGCTCGTCCAGCCGGGCGTCCGGCACGCCGACCACGCCGACGTTCGCCTCGATCGTGGCGAACGGGTAGTTGGCGGCGGAGCACCGAGTTCTTGGTCAGCGCGTTGAACAGCGTCGACTTGCCCACGTTGGGCAGGCCGACGATGCCGATGGTGAGAGCCACGACAGCCCAGTCTACGGATCGCCACCCGACCGGCCGAGTGACGCGGGCCATCCACGGGTGACGCCGCCGATCGCGAGTGACGTCACGTCAGCCGTCACTCGCGGTGGCCGCCGTCACTCGGGGCCGCGGTCCGTCACTCGGGCGTCGGCACGGCGGCGGCGTCCCGGTGAAACGCCGGGCCGCCTGCCGGGTTCTGTCGGCCGCGGGTGTGACCATGCCCGGGTGGACCCGACCACCCTGCTGCTCGCGCTGCTGACCGCCGTCGCCGGCCTGGTCGCCGGGCTCGCCGTCGGGCGGGGCGGAGCGGCCCGGGCCACCGCGGAGCGCGACGCGCTGCGGGACGAGCGGGACGGGCTGCGCGCCGAGCGGGCCGCGGCCGAGGAGCGGGCCCGTCGGGCCGAGGCCGGCGCGGCCGGGCTGGCCGCGGCGCTGGACGCCGAGCGGGCCGGCGAGACGCGGCTGCGGGAGGCGTTCCAGGCGCTGTCCGGGGAGGCGCTGGCCCGCAACAACGAGGCGTTCGTCCGGCTGGCCGAGGCCAGGCTGCGGGAGGCGACCACCCAGGCGACCACGCACGCCAGCGGCGACCTGGCCAGGCGGCAGGAGGCGATCGAGGGCCTGGTCGCGCCGCTGCGGGAGACCCTCGGCAAGGTCGAGGAGCAGATCCGCGAGGTCGAGCGCGGCCGGGTCGGGGCGTACTCGGGCCTGGTCGAGCAGGTCGCGGCGATGCGGCAGACCTCGGAGCAGCTGCGGATGGAGACCTCGCAGCTGGTCACCGCCCTGCGGGCGCCGCAGGTCCGGGGCCGCTGGGGCGAGATGCAGCTGCGCCGGGTGGTGGAGGCAGCCGGCATGCTGGAGCACTGCGACTTCGAGGAGCAGTCCACCTCCACCACCCCCGACGGCGTCCTGCGCCCGGACATGGTGGTCCGGCTGGCCGGCGGGAAGAACGTCGTGGTCGACGCGAAGGTCGCGTTCGGCGCGTTCCTGGAGGCGTCCGAGGCGCGGGACGAGGCGACCCGGCTGGCCCGGCTCCGGGCCCACGCGCGCCACCTGCGCGGACACATCGACTCGCTGGCGGCGAAGGCGTACTGGGAGCGGTTCGACCCGACGCCGGAGTTCGTCGTCTGCTTCGTCCCGGCGGACGTGTTCCTGGACGCCGCCCTGCAGCAGGAGCCGGCGCTGCTGGAGCACGCCTTCGCCCGCAACGTGGTGATCGCGACGCCGTCCACGCTGGTGGCGCTGCTGCGGACGGTCGGCTACGCGTGGCGGCAGGAGGCGCTGGCCCGCAACGCGCTGCAGGTGCACGAGCTGGCCCGCGAGTTCTACACCCGGCTGGCGACGATGGGCAGCCACGTCGACGCCGTCGGCACCGCGCTCAACACGGCGGTCACGAAGTACAACAAGGCGGTCAGCTCGCTGGAGAGCCGGGTGCTGGTCAGCGCGCGCAAGCTCAAGGAGCTGCGGGTCACCGACAGCGAGCTGCCGGGGCCGCGCCAGGTGGAGTCCCTCGCCCGGGCGGTGCAGGCCGAGGTGCTCGTCTCCGGCGACACGATCGTCCCGCTGTCCGGCAAGACCAAGAGCGCGACCGCTGCCGGGCAGGGCGACCTGCTCGGCGGCCGGGAGGCGTCGAGCGGCTGAGCCGGCTCGCGTGAACGCCCGCGCCCGCCCGAGCGTCGACGGTGCGGGAGGCGCCCGCGGTCCCGTACGGTGCCCGGGTGCCGCGCGGAGACCTACCCGGACAGGAGCGTGGCGTGCATCCGAACGAGCTGCGGGAGCGACCCGACCAGCGGCGTGACCCGGCCTGGGCCGAGCCGGCGCGGCGGGGACCGGCCCTCACCGGGACCGGCGCGGTCCTGCTGCTGGCGGGGACCGCCGCCGTCGCCGGCGTGGTCGACGTCGTCGCCGGCGACTCGCTCCGGCTGGTCTTCGCGGCGGGGCTCGTGCTCGGCACGCTCGCCGCCGCCGTGCTGGTGTCCTACCGCGACCGGCTCGCCGTGGTCTTCGCCCCGCCGCTGGTCTACCTGGTCGCGTCCGCGGTCGCCGTCCTGCTCGGCCGGGGCGGCAGCGGCGGCGGCCTGATCGACGTCGCGGCCGGCTGGCTGGTCTACGGCTTCCCGGCGATGGCGACGGCGACCGGGGTCGCGCTGCTGGTCACCGCCGTGCGCGCCGCCCGCCGCCGCTAGGCCGGCTCCGGCTGGCTCTGGTCCCCGCCCGGGCGGCGCTCGGTCAGGCTGAACCAGTTGCCCGAGTCGTCGCGCAGGACCGCCTCGATCCCGTACGGGCGCTCCGCCGGCTCCTGCACGAAGGTGACCCCGCGGGCGGACAGTGCCGCGAAGTCCCCGCGCACGTCGTCCGTCTCCAGCACCGCGACCCCGACGACGCCCTTCGCGACCACCGCGCGCAGCTGCGCCGCCGACTCCTCGTCGAACATCGGCGGCCCGATCGGGGCCAGGATGATCTCCATGTCCGGCTGGCTCTTCGGCCCGACGGTCAGCCAGCGGAAGTCGCCGAGCGTCGCGTCGGTCCGGACCTGCATGTCGAGCTTGCCGGTGTAGAAGTCCAGGGCGGAGTCCTGGTCGAGGACGTAGACGGTGACGTGGGACAGGCTCGTGATCATGCGGTAAGGCTAGAGCGGGCCGGCGCCGGCCGGCTTCTCCCGGATTGCTGAGCCCGGTCGGGTCCACATCAGCACGAAGCAGCCGGGCACCGGCGGCGGGCCGCCCGCGGCGACGGCGGCGCGCCGGTACGCCGACGGTGACGTCCCGACCAGCTCGGTGAACCGGGTGCTGAACGAGCCGAGGCTGGAGAAGCCGACCAGGAAGCACACCTCGGTGACGGTCAGGGTGGTGGACCGCAGCAGCTCGCTGGCCCGCTCCACCCGGCGGCGGCTGAGGTAGCGCCCGGGCGTCTCCCCGTACGCGGCGCGGAAGCTGCGCAGGAAGTGGTAGCGGGAGCAGTCGGCCGCCGCGGCCAGCGCGTCGAGGTCGAGCGGCTCCGCGTAGTCCCGGTCGGCCAGGTCGCGGGCGCGGCGCAGGTGCGGCAGCAGCGCCGCCGCCGGCGGCGCCGGACCGCCGGGTCGGGTGCGGGAGGCGGTCACCGGGTCAGCGGCGCGCGGCCGGCGCGGGCGGTGCCGGCGCGGCGGCGGCCCCGGCCGCGCCCCCGGGGCGATGCCGGCGCAGCTCGCGGCGCAGCTCCTGCGGCAGCGCGAAGCTGAGGTGCTCCTCCGCCGAGCTGACCTCCTCGACCTCGCCGTACCCCCGCTCGGCGAGCCAGCGCAGCACGTCGGTGACCAGGACCTCGGGCACCGACGCACCGCTGGACAGGCCGACCGTCCGGACGCCCGCCAGCCAGCGCTCGTCGATGGCGGTGCTGTCGTCGACGAGCTGCGCGGCCGGCGCGCCCGCGTCGAGGGCGACCTCGACCATCCGCACCGAGTTGGACGAGTTGGCCGAGCCGACCACCAGGAACAGCTCGACCCGAGGGGCGATCACCTTGACCGCCGCCTGCCTGTTCTGGGTGGCGTAGCAGATGTCGTCGCTCGGCGGCGCCGTCAGCGCCGGGAACCGCTCCCCCAGCGCCCGGACCGTCTCCAGCGTCTCGTCCACCGACAGCGTGGTCTGGGACAGCCAGACGACCCGGTCCGGGTCCCGGACCTCGACGTTCGAGACGTCCCGCGGGCCGTCGACGAGGTGGATGCGCTCCGGCGCCTCGCCGGTGGTGCCGACGACCTCCTCGTGCCCCTCGTGCCCGATGAGCAGGATGTCGTAGTCCTCGCGGGCGAACCGGCGGGCCTCGTTGTGCACCTTGGTGACCAGCGGGCAGGTCGCATCGATGGTGCGCAGGCCGCGGCGGGCAGCCTCCTCGTGCACCACCGGCGCCACCCCGTGCGCGGAGAAGACGACGGTCGCGCCCTCGGGCACCTCGTCGGTCTCCTCGACGAAGACCGCGCCGCGGGCCTCCAGCGCGCGCACGACGTGCAGGTTGTGGACGATCTGCTTCCGCACGTAGACGGGTGGACCGTTCGTCTCGAGCACCCGCTCGACCGTCTCCACCGCCCGGTCCACGCCGGCGCAGTAGCCACGCGGCTTGGCCAGCAGGACCTTGCCTGGGACGTCCGGAGCCATGACCCGATGGTACGTGGGAGCCCCGGGCCGCCCGGACTGCGCGTCCGGCCGGGAATGCGGGAAGCTGTGCGCATGAGCACGCCGATCCCGCAGCCGCTGCGCGCCGCCGCCGGTCTGGCCGCGGTCGCCATCGACTCCGCCCGCAAGCTGCCCGGCCAGCTCGTCGGCCTCCCGGTGCTCGCGGTGAGCACGGCGTTGCAGGCGTCGCTCAAGGCGCAGCAGCAGTACGCGGAACTGGTCGCGCGGGGTGACCAGCTGCTGGGGCACCTGCGGCCGGCGGGCGACGGCGCGCCGCCGTGGGCGCGGTTCGACGACGAGCCGGCCGCCGCCGGCGCACCGGCCGACGGGACGCAGCCCGCCTCGGCCTTCGACGCGGTCGCCGACCCGCTCGACGAGCTGCTGGACGAGGAGGCAGCGGACCTGCTCGGCGAGCCGGCCTCCGGCACGCCGGGCGGCGACGCCGAGTCCGACCTCGACCTGTCTCGCGGTGCGCCGGCGGCGGGCGCCACGGGGACCGACCGGGAGCTCGCCGACCTCGCGTCCGAGCTGGTCCCGGACCTCGCCGGCCCCGACGGCGCCGGACCCGCCGCCGACGTCGCGTCCGAGCTGGTCCCGGACCTCGCGGGCCCCGAACCCGGGCCGGCCGGGCCCGGGCCGGCCGAGGGCGAGCCCGGGGCCGACGCGGACGCCGAGCTGGCCGACCGCGAGGGGATCGAGTGGGAGCTGGCGGAGCGCGGCGCCGGCGAGGCCGCCGACGGCGTGCCGGACGGGGTGCCGGGTGCGGATCCGACGGCGTACGGGGGCGACCTGGCCGCCGAGCCGCCGCTGCCCGGCTACGACGAGCTGACCGTCCCGCAGCTGCGCGGCCGGCTGCGCACCCTCGACGAGCCGACGATCGAGCGGCTGGTCGCGTACGAGCGGGCGCACGGGGGCCGCCCGCCGTACCTGACGATGCTGGAGAACAGGCTGACCACGCTGCGCTCCAGCTCCGACTGACGCGCCGATGGCGAACCCGACCAGCCCCGAGGCGCCCTGGCCGGTCCGGGTGGTGGCGATGAAGATCGCCGAGTGGGTGGCCCGGCTGGGCGAGGTCTGGGTGGAGGGCCAGGTCACCCAGCTGGACCGGCGTACCGGTGCGGCGACCGCGTTCCTCACCCTGCGCGACCCCGCCGCCGACGTGTCCATCCGGGTCACCTGCCGCCGGGAGGTGCTCGACGGGGTGGCGCTGGTCGACGGCGCTCGGGTCCTGGTCCGGGCCCGGCCGGACTTCTACGTCGGGCGCGGCAGCCTGTCGCTGCGCGCGACCGACGTGCGGCCGGTCGGGATCGGCGAGCTGCTCGCCAGGCTGGAGCGGCTCAAGCGGCTGCTGGCCGCCGAGGGCCTGTTCGCGCCGGAGCGCAAGCGGCCGCTGCCGTTCCTGCCGAACCGGGTCGGCCTCGTCACCGGCCGGGCCAGCGCGGCCGAGCGGGACGTGCTGGAGAACGCGCGCCGCCGCTGGCCGGCGGTCCGGTTCCGGGTCGAGGCGGTGCCCGTGCAGGGACCGACCGCGGTGCCGGCCATGGTCGACGCGCTGCACCGGCTGGACCACGACCGCACGGTCGAGGTCATCGTGGTGGCCCGCGGCGGCGGGTCGGTGGAGGACCTGCTGCCGTTCAGCGACGAGGCCCTGCTGCGGGCGGTGGCCGCGCTGCGCACCCCGGTGGTCAGCGCGATCGGGCACGAGCCGGACTCGCCGCTGCTCGACCTCGTCGCGGACGTGCGCTGCTCGACGCCGACCGACGCCGGCAAGCGGGTGGTGCCGGACATGGTCGAGGAACAGTCCAAGGTGGACGGTCTGCGGCAGCGCGGCCGCCGGGTGCTGCGCGCGCGGGTCGAGCGCGCCGTCGCCGAGCTGGATGCGCTTCGCCGGACCGGTCGCCGGTCGGTGACCGTCCGGGTGGGACGGTCGGTCGAGACCGTCGACGGCCTCCGGGAGCGGGCCCGCCGGTCCGTACGGTCGCGTGTGGACGCCGCACGGGCGGACCTGGCGCACTCCCGGGCGAGGGTCGCCGCGCTCAGCCCCGCGGCGACGCTGCAACGCGGGTACGCGGTGGTGCAGCGGGCCGACGGCGCCGTCGTCCGGGCTCCGTCCGAAGTGGACCCCGGCGCCCGGCTCCGGCTCCGGCTCGCCGGCGGGGAGCTCGGGGCGGTGGTGTCGGGCGAGCCGGCGGCGACCGCCACCGGGTCCGGGTAGCGTCGCCGCCGTGACGGAGGAGTCGCTCGGCTACGAGCAGGCCCGGGAGGAGCTGGCCGAGGTGGTGCGCCGGCTGGAGGCTGGCGGGCTCAGCCTGGAGGAGTCGCTGGCGCTGTGGGAGCGGGGCGAGCGGCTGGCCGACGTCTGCGCCCAGTGGCTGGACGGTGCGCGCCGCCGCCTCGACGCCGCCCTCGGCGACGCCGCCCCCGCGCCCGGCGCCGACACCTGACCCCTGCGATCACGGTTGCCAACCGGACGACCAGGATCACCGGCGCTGGACCGCCCCCTGGTCGGTAGACGTGATCGACACGGCGAGCCGGGCCGAGTCAGCGCCCGGGCCGAGTCAGCGCGCCGGGCCGACGCGGCCGTCGGGCGGTCAGCGGACGGAGCCGGCGAGGCGGGCCAGGTCGCCCGCCGGCGCGTCCCCGGTGACCGCGACGGTCGCCGGGCCGAGCCGGGTCACCAGGACCGGCTCCCCGCGCGCCGTCCGCCACCGCTCCCAGCTCGCCGCGCCGACCGCGGCGGTCCCGTCCCGGGTGGCTCCGGGCACCCGCTCCCGCAGCACGGTCGCCACGGTCGCGTCGCTCACCACCAGCCGGGCGAAACGCTCCCCCGCGGTCAGGTAGCCGATCTCCAGCGTCACCGGCGAGCGGCCCTCCCCGGCCGGGGCGTCCACCCGGGAGCTGGTCGCCCGCCAGCCCGGCGGCAGCGGGCCGGGCGCCGGCAGCCGCACCGGCGCGGCGCGCTGCGCGTACGCGACATCCGGCGCGGGGTCGACGCTCGGCACCGGTCGCGACTCGCCCCGCTGCCACCACACCACGAGGACCAGCAGGGCGAGCACCGGCAGCAGCGACCACAGCAGGCCGGTCAGCGACCGGCCCGGCGTCCTGCGCCGGGCCGGCGCCGCGCTCGTACCGGTGCTCACCCCCGCATTGTCTCGTCCCGGGTGCGCACCCGCGCGTCTGGGAGGATGCGCGGGTACCCAGCCCGACCCCGGAGGTCGCGATGTCCGAGATCCCGCCCGAGCTCGCCGTCCGCCGGGAGGCACCCGACCGCAACCTCGCGCTGGAGCTGGTCCGGGTGACCGAGGCCGCCGCGATGGCGGCCGGCCGCTGGGTCGGCCGCGGCGACAAGAACGGCGGCGACAAGGCGGCGGTCGACGCCATGCGGACCCTGATCGGCACCGTGTCCATGCGCGGGGTGGTGGTCATCGGCGAGGGCGAGAAGGACGAGGCGCCGATGCTCTACAACGGCGAGGAGGTCGGCGACGGGCAGGGCCCGGAGTGCGACGTGGCGGTGGACCCGGTGGACGGCACCACCCTGATGGCCAAGGGCATGCCCAACGCGGTCGCCGTGCTGGCGGTGGCCGAGCGGGGCACCATGTACGACCCGTCCGCGGTCTTCTACATGGAGAAGCTGGCCACCGGCGCGGAGGCGGCGGACGTCGTCGACATCACCGCGCCGCCGGCCGAGAACATCGCCCGGGTGGCCAAGGCCAAGGGCGGCGCGGTCGAGGACGTGACCGTCTGCATCCTGGACCGGCCGCGGCACGAGGACCTGGTCCGGCAGGTGCGCGACGCCGGAGCGCGGATCAAGTTCATCGCCGACGGCGACGTGGCCGGGGCGATCATGGCCGCCCGGGACGGCACCGGCGTCGACCTGCTGCTCGGCATCGGCGGCACCCCGGAGGGGATCATCGCCGCCTGCGCGCTGACCTGCATGGGCGGCGTCCTGCAGGGCCGGCTCTGGCCCCGGGACGACGCCGAGCGGCAGAAGGCGCTCGACGCCGGTCACGACCTCGACCGGGTGCTGGGCACCCGCGACCTGGTCGCCACCGACAACGTCTACTTCGCCGCCACCGGCGTCACCGACGGGGAGCTGATGCGCGGCGTCCGCTACCGGGCCGGCGGCGCGCAGACCCAGTCGATCGTCATGCGGGGCAAGAGCGGCACCATCCGGCTGGTCGACAGCTGGCACTCGCTGGTCAAGCTGCGGGCGTACTCGTCCATCGACTTCGACCACGCCGGCGGGCTGCCGATCGGGTGAGCGCGGCTCAGGCGTCGCCCAGGTAGAAGCGGGTGCCCTGGTCGTCGGTGCAGTCCGCGGTGATCCCGTACGGCTGGCGCTCGGGGTCGGTCGCCGTCCCGCCGGCCGCGCGGACCCGCTCGACCGCGGCGGAGACGTCGGCCACCTTCCACATCGGCACCGCGGCGGCCTCGGTGTTGCCGCCGTGCATCCCGGTCATCGGCACCACCCCCTCGACGGACCAGCCGTCGGTCACCGAGCCCGGGCTGACGCTCCAGCCGAGCACGGCGCCGTAGAACGCCCGGGCCCTGGCGGAGTCCACCACCTCGAGCGTCAGGTAGGACAGGTCACCGGGGGTCGCGCCGTTCGGCGGCGGGCGGCGGCCGGACCCGGTCACCTCGTGCAGGGCGAAGCCCACGCCCTGGTCGTCCACGCAGTCCGCGGCGCGCCCGTACGGCCGGTCCTGCGGGCCGGTCGCCGTGCCGCCGGCCGCGCGCACCCGCTCGACCGCGGCGTCGACGTCGGCCACGCCGTAGCTGCAGGACAGCACCGGCCGGTCCGCGCCGCCGGCGAGGCCGAGCGGCGGCGTCCGCCCGCTGACCTGCCGGCCGGCCGGGCTGGACCCGGGCTCGTAGGACCAGCCGAGCACGGCCGTGTAGAACGCCATCGCCCGGTCCAGGCTCGGCACCGACAGCCAGGCGTAGCCCACGTCGCCGGGCGCCGGCACCGCCGGGACGTCGGACAGCGGGGTCTGCAGCATCCACCGGTGCCCGAACGGGTCCACCACGGTGGCGCCCCGGTGCCCGTACGAGTCCTCGATCGGCCGGGTCAGCTCGCCGCCGGCACGCATCGCCTTGGCGACCGTGTCGCCGACGTCCGGCACGGTGAGCACCAGGCTCACCGGCGTCGCGCCGGGGACCGCGGCGACGAAGCCGATGTCCGGGAACTCCTCCGCCAGGTAGAGCAGCCCACCGGCGATCTCCAGCTCGGCGTGCCCGAGCTTGCCGTCCGGCATGACGACCGGCTCGCCGCGCCGCCGCGCGCCATACACCTCGACGTACCAGTCGAGCGCCCGGTGTCCTTCGCCGACGGGGACGGCGAGATACGGGATCGCGGCACCGGTGGTGGCGGCCTCGGTCTGCACGGTTGCGGTCACGGCTACTCCTCGGGGCAGGGCCAGCGCGCGCTCCAGGCGGGCGCGCAGGCTGGCGGCGAAGGCGGGCTCCGGGTCGGCCGGCGCGGCCGGCGAGCGCAGCGCGTCGAACGGGTCGGTCACGGCTGCTCCCCCTCCCCGGTCCCGGCGTACGCGCGACGGAAGGCCGCGCGGGCCCGCACCAGCAGCGCCTCGGTGGCGTGCACGGTGCGGTCGAGCAGCCCGGCCACCTCGGCGACCGGCAGGCCGTCGAGGTAGCGCAGGGTGAGCACGACCCGGTGGTGCGGGCCGAGCCGGTCGAGCACCTCGCGGGCCCGCAGCGCGTCCAGCCGGCCGTCCCAGGGGTCGACCTCGGCGTCGGCGCGGTCGGCCACCGCCCGCAGGCTGCGGTCCTCCCGGGTCTGCCGGCGCCAGTGGTCGACCAGCTTGTGCCGGGCGACGCCCACCAGCCACGCGGTGCTCACCGGGGACGGCGGCACCTTCCGGACGGCGTCGACCGCGGCCAGGAAGGTCTCCGCGGTCAGGTCCTCCGCCACGGCGCGCTGCCCACATCGGGACAGCAGGTAGCCGTAGACCTGCGGCAGCGCCGAGTCGTACAGCGCCAGCAGGCCCGCGCGCGGGTCACCCGCGCCGGCCGGCTGCTCGCTCACAGTGTCCCCTCGCCCGGCGGGCAACCGGACGCGAGCGCCCGGCGCCCGGCCGCCCTCGGTCCCGTGCTCGCACTGCGAGCCCTCGCGCTCACAGTGTCCCCTCGCCCGGCAGGCCACCGGGCGCAAGCGCCCGGCGCCCGGCCGCCCTCGGTCCCGTGCTCGCACTGCGAGCCCTCGCGCTCACACCTCTCCATCGTCCGGGCGCCCCGTTCTCCGACGCCTCACCGCGAACTTTCCGGCGGCGGCAACGACGGCGGCAACGGTGGTGGCGGCGGCGGCACTCCGTGTCCCAGCCAGCGTCGCCAGCCGCCCCCGCCCGGCTCGCCGGCGCCCGCCGATCGCACCGTCACGTCGCCCATCACCGTGTACGCCCGCACCCGGATCAGCGGCGTCCCCGGCACCCGCGGCACCGGCGCCAGCCGCAGCTCCCGGTCGCCCATCAGGTCGAAACCGGCCAGCTCGACCTCCACCCCGTCGGGGACCACCACCTCCAGGTCGCCCATCAGCGTGTACGACCGGATCTCCACCTCCGCCTCGGCGGTGATCACCGACCGCAGGTCCAGCTCGACGTCGCCCATCAGGCTGACCGAGCGCAGCCGCGCCGGCAGCCGCCACCGCCCGGTCCGGCGCTGGTCACCCATGATCGAGACGACCGAGGTGACCGTCCTGGTCGATCCCACCAGCGGCGCCCGCTCGATGCCGCCGGTGGCGGCCACGATCTCCTCGTGCCGGTCGGCGGCCCAGACCGCACCCACCCGGTCACTGAACTCGGCCAGCGTCAGCCGGCCGTCGCCGGCCGCGTCCGCGAGCAGCTCGGCCGCCGCCTCCCGGTCGGCGTCGCTCGGTGGGCGCGGCGCGGGCTCCGGGCGCGGCTCGATCTCCACGCGCCCGACCGTACCGGCGGGGTCCGCCGCCCGCGTCCACCGGTCGACGGGTGACGGGGCTCACCGCGGCGGGCTGGCGGGCCGTGCCTAGGATCGGCTGGCAGTGCAGCGTCGAAGGAGCCTTCGTTGAGCGAGGCCGGGCCGCCCGGCGGCCGAGCGGGAGACACAGTGAGCGCGCAGCGCGAGCCGAGCGAGCAGTTCCGGGTCGAGCACGACTCGATGGGTGAGGTGCGGGTGCCCGCCCGGGCCAAGTGGCGGGCGCAGACCCAGCGCGCGGTGCAGAACTTCCCGATCTCCGGCCGGCCGGTCGAGCGGGAGCTGATCCGCGGGCTCGCGCTGATCAAGGGCTTCGGGGCGCGGGTGCGGGCCGAGCGCGGGCTGCTCGACCAGGACAAGGCGAAGGCGATCGCCGCCGCCGCCGAGCAGGTCGCCCGCGGCGACTGGGACGCCGAGTTCCCGGTCGACGTCTTCCAGACCGGGTCCGGCACGTCCAGCAACATGAACGCGAACGAGGTCATCGCCACGCTGGCCTCCGAGCGGCTCGGCCTGCACGTGCACTCGAACGACGACGTCAACGATCCGCTGTCGAGCAACGACCAGTTCCCGTCGGCGATCCACGTGGCCGCCACCGGCGCGGTCGTGCACGACCTGATCCCGGCGCTGCGGCAGCTGGAGGGGTCGCTGTCGGCGAAGGCGGCCGAGTTCGCGACGGTGGTCAAGGCCGGCCGCACGCACCTGATGGACGCGACGCCGGTGACGCTGGGCCAGGAGTTCGCCGGCTACGCGGCGCAGGTGGCGTACGGGATCGAGCGGCTGACCTCGGCGCTGCCCCGGCTGGCGGAGCTGCCGCTCGGCGGCACCGCCGTCGGCACCGGCATCAACGCGCCCGCCGGCTTCGCGGCCGAGGTGATCGCGCTGATCGCCGCCGAGACCGGGCTGCCGCTGACCGAGGCACGCGACCACTTCGAGGCGCAGGGTGCCCGGGACGCGCTGGTGGAGACGTCGGGCCAGCTCCGTACGATCGCCGTCGGGCTCGTCAAGATCACCAACGACCTGCGCTGGATGGGCTCCGGTCCCCGCGCCGGTCTCGGCGAGATCGCGCTGCCGGACCTGCAGCCGGGCTCGTCGATCATGCCGGGCAAGGTCAACCCGGTGATCTGCGAGGCCGTGCAGATGGTCGCCGCCCAGGTGATCGGCAACGACGCGGCGGTCACCTTCGGCGGCGCGGCCGGCAACTTCGAGCTGAACGTGATGCTCCCGGTGCTGGCCCGCAACGTGCTGGAGTCGATCCGGCTGCTGGCGAACTCGTCCCGGCTGCTCGCCGAGCGCTGCGTCGACGGGATCACCGCGAACGTGGAGCGCGCCCGCGAGCTGGCCGAGTCCTCGCCGTCGGTGGTCACCCCGCTCAACCGGTTCATCGGCTACGACGAGGCGGCGAAGGTCGCCAAGCAGTCGCTCGCCGAGCGCAAGACGATCCGGCAGGTCGTCATCGAGCGCGGGTACGTCGCCGCCGGCAGGCTCACCGAGGAGGAGCTGGACCGCGCGCTCGACGTGCTCGCGATGACCCGCCCGCCCGAGGCCCGCTGAGGCGTCCGCGCCGCGCTCGCGCAGCGCCCGCCGGCGCCGGCCGCCTGGCCGCGCGGTCGAGCGGCGTCCGGTGGGACGGGCGGCGGACTCAGCGCGTCCAGCTCGGGTCGCGGCCGAGGAGGCGCAGCAGGGTGTCGGCGGCGGCGCCTAGGCCGACAGCCGCGCCGGCTGCGCGACGGGCTCGGTGGTGCCGAGCGCGGCGTCCCGCTCGGCGAGCACCCGGGCCGCGCCGGCCTCGCCGTCCCGGTCCCGGACGGCGGCCACCAGGTCCTCCCACAGCTGCCCGGACGCCGGCTCGATCCGCAGGCCGGCCCGCGCCGCGGCCACCGCCCCGTCCGCCCGGCCGCGGGCCAGGTACGCCGTCGACGCGCGGTGCGCGACGTCCGTCACGTACGCCGGGAGCTCGTGCGTGACCCGCTCGCGCGCGAGCCAGCTGTAGCGCCGGGGCAGTCGCGGCTGGACCAGCGGCCCGCGCGCGAGCTCCAGCGCGCGCAGCACGTCGGCATCGTCGCCGCGGGCCGCCAGCGCCACGAACAGGTGCCAGTCGAGCTGGACCTCCTCGGACAGCCGCAGCCGGCCGTCCGGGTCCTCGCGCAGCCGCGGCCGCCCGGCCGCGTCCTCGCCCAGCCAGTCGCGGACCCGGGCCAGGCTCGCCGCCCGCTCCGCGCCGGTCACCCCGTACGGCCAGATCGAGGCGGCCAGCGCGCGCGGGGTGACGCCGCCGGTCAGCGCGAGGTAGCTGACGATCTCCAGCGCGAGCGGCGTGCCCGGCCGCAGCCCGGCGGCGCCGCCCACCTCCGGCTCCCCGAAGACCCGCACCAGCACCGCCGGCTCGACGTCCGGGTCGACCGGCCGGGGCAGCGCGGGAGCCGCCGGCGGCTCCGCCGGGCCGTCCGGGACGGCCGGGCCCCACTCGGCGGCGGGCGGCCCGGCGCGGTCGGCGGCCAGCGCGACGGCCTCGGCCTGGAGCAGCCGGGCGAGGGCCGCGTAGCTGCGGGCGGACAGCAGCTGGGCGCCGACGGAGATGCCGAGCACGCCGGTGTCGAGCACGCCGCGGTCGTCGATCTCGAAGCGCCAGCGTGCGGTGGGCACCTCGCCGGCGATCAGGATGCCGAGCGGGGCGCGCCGGGCCGACCGCGCCCAGGCCTGCAGCTCGGCCAGCTGATCGGGCCGCGGCGGGGCGGCGAGCACCAGGAAGTCGGGGGTCAGGCCGTCGCCGGGCAGGCCACGCACCCGGCCGGTGAGCACCGACTCGACGCCGGCCGCGGTCAGCGCCTGCCGGCTCGCCGACAGCCGGTCGGTGACCCCGTCGATGACCTCGTCCAGCGTGTCGACGCAGCGCAGCCGCTCCTCGCTGACCGGTGCGAGGGCGGCACCGAAGCCGACCAGGGTGACCCGCATGTCGTCGGACCACCGGTTGGTCACCAGCTCGACGGCGGCCGCGGCGACCACCGACCGGGCCCGGTCCAGGTCGCCGGCCACGCAGATCGCGCCGCCGGCGCCCTCCAGGTCGACGAAGACCCGGCCGTGCCCGTCGCCACCGAGCGACACCAGGCCGGGCAGCGGGGCCGGCACGCCGTCGGCGGCGGGCAGCGCCGTGGACCGGTCGAGCACCCAGCGGGCCCCGCCGTTCTCGGCGACGAACGGCGCGGGCGCCTGCTCCAGCGGGACCGCGAGCAGCAGCTCGAGGGCCTCGCCGGACAGCCGGGCCGCGTACACCTCGGGCACCGGGCGGTCCTGCAGGGCCAGCGCCCGGGCGAGCACGCGCAACGCCCGGTCGAGGTGGTCGGCACCGGCCTGGTCCGCGCCCAGCCGGACGGCGACCTCGACGGACGCCGCTTCCGCGTCCGGGAGGGTCACCACCGACCCGGGCCGGCGCAGGCCGGCCCGGCGGCGCCGCAGCGCCACCAGCGCCTCGAGCAGTCCGGCGGCGAGCAGCTCGGCGCCGACGAGGTCCCACGGGACCTGTGGCGAGCGCTCGGGCGCCGGCTCCTGCTCGCCGGCGAGCTGCCGGCCCTCGGCCGCGGCCCGGGCGAGCGCGCCCGGCGCGGCGGATGCGGGCGCCGCCGGACCGGCGCCCGGCGCGGAGCCGGAGCCCGGCACCGAACCCGAGCCGGGCAGCGAGCCGGAGCCGGCGGGGCCGCCGGGGTCGGGCTGGCCGGCGGCCAGGGCGCCCTCGGCCGCCGACCGGGCCGGCGCCTCCCGCCCCGACGGCTCCGGGGTGACCTCGATGAGCCCCTCCCCGCGCGCGTCCGCCGGCAGGACCAGCGTCCAGCCCGGCCGGATCAGGCTCGCCAGCGTCAGCCGCGACCCGTCCGGCTGCACCCGCCCCTTGTTCAGCTCGAACACCTCCCGGTAGCGGGTGCCGGCGCCCAGGTACCGCTCCGAGACGTCCCACAGCGAGTCGTGGTGGCGCCCCTGCGGCGGCATCACCACGTACTGCTTCACCGCGGCACCGCGCGCCGGACCCGCCCCGGCGGTCCGGTGCGCCGCCCGCGCCGCGTCCGCCGCCCGGGCCGCCGCCTCCGCCTGCACCACCGCCGGCGGCGCGACCTGCGGCTCCGCTCCGGCCACCGGCGCGGCGGTGGCGGTCGCCGGCCGCGCCGCACCCCCACCCGGCGCCGGCGCGCTGTGCAGGCCGTGCCCGGCCGTCGCCAGCAGCAGCACCGCCGTGACCAGCCGGCGGGCGAGGTCCTGCTGGGCGCCCGAGGCGAACGGCACCCGCCGCGGCAGGCCGCTCCCCCGCACGCCGGCGACCAGCTCCGCGACCAGGCAGGACACCAGCTGCGCCCAGGCCAGCCAGACGATGCAGACGATCACGTCCAGCACGAACTCCGGCCCGACCCGGCCGCCCGGCGCGCTGCTCGGCAGCCGCGGGACGGGGTTGCCGACGACGATCACCAGCGCCGCCGGCACCCCGGCGACGATGGCGAGGACGAGCACCGCCGCGAACGCCCCCCGCACGGCGTCGCCGCGCCGCTTCACCCGCCGAACGTCCCGCAACGGCGCACCGGTCATGGTCCTGGCCACCCGACGTCACGCCAGCCCGGTGACGGTGGTGGCCTGGACCGCGTCGACCTCGACGGCGAAGCTGTTCACCCCGAACAGGCCGAGGAAGATCGTGTCCACGGTGGTCCTTGTCTTCACGACGATCGTGTGCCCCTGGTTCGTGATCCGCGGCTGGCCGTCCAGCTCGACGCCGTTGCGCATGTAGTCGCCCACCACCCGGTCGACCAGGCTCTGGTCGGTGATCACGCACTCGCTCCGCGACCGCAGCAGGGCGGGGTTGCACTGGTTGCCGGCCGCCCGCGCGGCCTGCTCGGCCGCGTCCAGCGCGCGCTGCCGGGCCTCCAGCGCGAGGCCGCCGTCGAAGACGAGCCCGGCCAGCCCGATCAGGAACGGGGCGAGCACGGCGACGAACAACCCGGCCGAGCCCCGGTCGCCGGTCCCCCGGCACCGGCCGGGACCGCGGGCGGCGGCGCGGCGGGCGCTCACGTGGTCCCCCGGTAGGTGTCGAGCACCGAGGTGGCGGCCCGGGTGATGTCCGTACCGAGCGAGCCGGTCAGCAGCGCCACGTGGCAGGTCACCGTCACGACCACCGGCTGGCCCGGGCCCGGTGTGTCGTCGCTGACGTCGATGTCGGGTGGCCCGGCGCAGCTGACCCCGTTCACCCGCAGCGAGTTGTGCACCGCCAGCCGGGCCGCCGGGCCGGCCCGGCCGGCGTGGTTGATCGAGGCGGCCCGGGCGCCGTCGCGGGCCGCGGTCTCGACCTTGCTCGACGCGACCGTCACCCGTCCCGCCGAGATGATCATCCACAGCAGCCCGACGAGCACCGGCCCGACGATGGCGAGCTCGAGCGCGAAGGATCCCCGCTCCCGCTGCCCGGTGCCCCACCACGTCACGTCAGTTCGTCCCCTGCTGCTTGAAGACCTCGATCGGTCCGCCGGCCCGCGCCGTCACCTCGAGCTTCGGGAACAGGCCCGGCAGCAGGTTCACGGTGGTCGAGGTGATCGTCACGACCATCAGGTTCGAGCCGCCGTTGTCGACCTGCACCCGCACCGCCGGCTGCGCCATCGTGTGGTTGCCGTCCAGCTGCTGCCAGGTGCTGATCGCCTTGGCCGTCGCCTCCGGGGTGAGCTCCCCCGCGGTCGGCACCCTGGTGTAGGGCGTGCCCGAGGAGCCCCGGTACGAGGCGATGTCGCGCGCGGTGGTGGACGCCACCGCGTGCGCGATGTTCGCGGCGTGGAAATACAGTCCGGCCTGGATGAGCAGGAAGATCAGCAGGATGAACGACGGCATGATGATCGCCAGCTCCAGCGTGCCGGCGCCCCGGTCCCGCTCCCGAGCGGGAGCAGGACCGGCCCTCGGCCTGCCGGAGACCCGGGCCATTACGTGTTCGTGCCCTGCTGGATCTTCGGGGCGTTGGTGGTGATCACGTTCTTCACGGCGAGCCCGATCGCCAGCGCCGCGGCCACGCAGATCGCGGCGATCACCGCCCACTCGATCGCGGACGCACCCCGCTCGCTGCGCTCCCGCAGCGGCTGGAGGCGGCCGTGCACGTAGCCGATCGCGGTCAGGACGAGGGTGGCCGCGAGGCTGTCCCGCACCTTGGTGATCATCGTGATCCTTCCGGGTCGAGCGATCGCCTTGTCAGACTAACGCAGGATTGTACGGGTTCGGACGGACTATCCCAGGTTGAAGATGTTGTACACCGCCGGGTATGCCAGGAAGAGCAGGAAACCGAGGCAGATGACGAGCTGGGCGATCAGCATCGACTGGGACCGTTCGCCCGCCTTGCCCTCCGCCTCCGCCAGCTCCCGCCGCCGCAGCGTCGCCGCCCGGGCGGACAGCGAGGCGCGGATCTTGGCCCCGTCGTCGGCCACCAGCGTGAGCGCGGCGGACAGGTCGCGCAGCTCCTCGATGTCCAGCTCGTCGCCCAGCCGCCCGAGCGCCGCCCAGGGCGTGAGCCCCTGCAGCCGGGCGAACGACAACGTGTCCCGGATGCGGGCGAACGGCCAGCCCCCGCCGACCTGGGCGGCCGTCGTCAGCGCCTCGGGCACCCCCCGCCCACCGGCCAGGTTCATCGAGACGAGGTCGAGGAACGCGCCGACCGCGTGCCGGAAGTCCCGGCGCCGCTTGGCGGCCTGCGAGCGCAGCTCGAGCATCGGCAGCGCGGCCCCGAGCGCGGCGCCGAGCAGCGCCAGCGCCAGCGGGAGCGCGGCGCCGGCCTCCAGCCCGACGACGTAGAGCAGCCCGACGAGCACCGGCCCGAACACCAGGCCGCCCACGGCGAACAGCACGGTCGAGGCCAGGAACCCCTCCATCGAGCGGCCCATGACGCTCAGGTCGGAGCGGGTCGAGCTCAGCGCGATGCCGCGGTCGGCCAGCGAGCGGGCCAGCGCGGTCCCGAGCGACGCCCGCCAGCCGGTCAGGCCCTCCCGCGCGAAGGCCGCCGACACCGGCAGCGGTGCCCGGCTCGCGTCCAGCCGCGCCAGGGTGGCGCTGATGGTCGGCCTGGCCGGGCGCAGCGCCAGCACCACGGTGAGCAGCCCCAGGCCGGTCAGCGCGCCGGCGACCAGCGCGTACACCAGCAGCGTGGAGGTGCTCACCCGGCCACCTCGGTCCGCTCCGGCGCCGGGGTCGAGCGGGAGGTCAGGAAGCGCTCCGCCGTCTCGAAGTCGGCCAGCCGGCGCATCCAGAGGAAGCCGAGCCCGAAGATCGCGAACACGATCACCAGCGCGATCTGGCCGCCCGGCGTCGAGTACGGCGCGACGTAGGGCCGGTTGAGCAGCGTCAGGCCGAGCACGACGACGATCGTCAGCAGCACGATGATCGTCACGCTGCGCCGGGTGGACCTGCGGCTGGCCTCGATCCGGGCCCGGACGTCGAGCTCCTCGCGGGCCGCCGTGGACAGCGAGGTCAGCACGTCGCGCAGGCCGGGACCGCGCAGCCGGGCGTTCAGGACCAGCGCCGCGATGATCAGGTCCGCGCTGGGGTCGGCCAGGTCGTCGGCGAACCTCATCAGCGCGTCGGGCAGCGGCTCCCGGGTGCGCAGCCGGTCGATGAGCAGGGCCAGCGGCCGCTTCAGGGACGGCCCGGCGGCGTTGTACGTCGCCGGGATCGCCTGCTCCAACCCGACCGCGCCCGCGATCGTGTCCCGGAGCGACTCGGTCCACGACGCCAGCGCCTGCAGCCGCATCATCGACGCCTGTGCCGCGGACGCCCCGCCGAACAGGGACGGGCCGAAGAAGCCGAGCAGGAACGCGCCGAGGGCCGCCACCGGCCAGCGGGTGATCACCAGCGCGGCCAGCCCGGCGCCCGCGCCGTAGCCGAGCCGGCGGCCGATCGAGGCCGGGTCGAGCCGGTCGGCCAGCCGCGGCCTCGCCTCCCCGCCCGGCGGGGCCCACCCGAGCAGCGCCGCGACCAGCAGCAGCAGGCCGCCGCCGACGGCCGCCCCGCCCAGCAGCGCGAGCAGCACCGTCGAGGAGATCACCCGGCCCACCGCCCGTAGTGCGACGGCTCGTAGCCGACCGCCTCCAGGTCGGGCAGGCAGCTGATGGTGGCCGCCGGCCGGCCCTTGCCGTCCGGCCCGGGCGCCCAGATCTCGCTCGACACGACCCGGCCGTCCACCCCGTTGACCTCGCGGATGCTCGCCACGAACCGGCGCAGGGCGCCGCCGGCCTGGAAGTCGTTGCGGCGCTGGATGAACACGACGAAGTTGATCGCCCCGGCGATGAGCATGTGGGACGCCTCGATCGGCAGGTGCTCCTCCGCCTGCAGCGCGTACGTGGCGATCCGGTTGAACACCTCCGAGGAGTTGTTGGCGTGGATGGTCGACAGCGAGCCGTCGTTGCCCTGGCTCATCGCGTTGAGCATGGTGACGATCTCGTCGCCGAGCACCTCGCCGACGATGACCCGGCTCGGGTTCATCCGCAGCGACCGGCGGACCAGCTCGGCCATCGAGATCCGGCCCAGGCCCTCCGAGTTGGGCAGCCGCTCCTCGAAGGCCACCACGTTCGGGTGCAGGTCCGGGAACTCGTCGAGCCCCAGCTCCAGGGCCCGCTCCACGGTGACCAGCCGCTCGTACGGCGGGATCTCGTTCGCCAGCGCCCGCAGCAGGGTGGTCTTCCCGGCGTTCGTGGAGCCGGCGATCATGATGTTCTTGCGGGCGGCCACCGTGGCCCGCAGGAACGCGGCCATCCCCTCGTCCAGGGTCCCGTTGCCGACCAGGTCGGACAGGAAGACCTTCGGCAGCCGGGCGCGCCGGATCGAGACCACCGGCCGCCGGCACACCTCCATCACCGAGGACAGCCGGGAGCCGTCGGGCAGCCGGAGGTCCAGCTGCGGGTTCGCGGTGTCGAAGGGACGGCTGGACAGGCCCGAGTACGCGGCCAGGGTCTGCACCAGCTCGACCAGCTCCTCGTCGCTCTCGGCGACCGGCTCCAGCAGCACCTCCCGGCCGTCGGCGTACCCGACGAAGACGCGGTCGCAGCCGTTGATGTCGATGTTCTCCACCATCGGGTCGTCCAGCAGCGGCTGCAGCCGCCCGACCCCGTAGAGCGCGGCGTGCACGGCGGCGGCGAGATCCTCCTCCTCGTCCGCCGTGGCCGGGGCCCGCCCGGACTCCAGCTCGACGCGGGCGTGCTCGGCCAGCGCGCGGGCGATCAGCGAGCGCGCGTACTGCCGCTCGTCCTCCGGGCCCATCGCCAGCCCGAGCGCCGCGTCGTCACGGCGCTGGGTGGCGATCCGCTCGGCAACCTCGGTGCGCAGCCGGCGCACCAGCGCGTGGTCCATCAGCGGGCCCCGTCCATCAGTGCACGTCCACGCCGGCCGTCGCCGCGGCCAGCCGGCCCGCCACCTCGCGGGCGGAGCGCACCAGCAGCGACCGGTCCAGCCGCCCGACCCACTCGCCGGACAGCATGCCGGCGCCCTTCGGGTCGTAGGCCAGCCGGCCCAGCACGGTGACCGGCAGCCCCGCCTGGCGCAGCACCAGCGCGACCTCCTGCGCGGAGCGCTCGTCCCGCGGGCCGGTCACCAGCAGCGCGAAGACCGGCGGCAGCGGCCCGCCGCGACCGGCCAGCTCGGCGAGCACCGCCGCCGCCCGGCTGCGCAGGTGCGCCACCGACTCGATGCTCGGCCGCGACACCAGCACCACCGCGGACGCATGCGCGACGACGTCCATCGCCGGGCTGCCGGGATAGAGCCGGCCGCAGTCGGCGATCACGTCCACGTCCGGGATCCGCTGCAGCAGCACGGCGACCGGGGACCAGAGCCCGGCCAGGCCGGCGGCCTGCTCCGCCGAGCCCAGCCCGACGATCACCTCCAGGCCGCCGTCCAGGCGCTGCACGTGCTCGAACACCTGGTGCGGCTGGGCGCCCCGGCGGACGCCGACCGCCAGGCTGATCAGCCCGGTCTCCGGCGTCAGCGGGACCCCGCGCGGCCCGCGCAGACGCAGCGCCACGTCGCCGCCGGACGGGTCGAGCTCGGCCAGCAGCGCCCGGCCCGGCCACACGGCGGCCAGGGTGAGGGCCGCCGTGGTCACGCCGGGAGACCCCTTGTCGGCGGCCAGCGCGACCATCGTCACCGCTCGCCGCCCCCGGTCTGCGCCGTCGCCGACTCGGGGAGCTTCTGCACGGACAGCGCACGCAGCGCGTTGGCCGCCTGCAGGACGGCCAGGCCCTCCGCCCGGCCCTGGGTCAGCTCGCTGTTCTCGACCAGCAGCGTCACCCACACCCCGGTGTCCTCGCCGCCCTCGATCCGCTGCACGTCCTTGACGTACGCCTTCTTGATCACGGTGACGCCCGGGTTCAGCGGGACGCCCTTGATCCCGCCGGCGGACGCGCCCTCCGCCGAGCGCGGCGTGTAGAGCACCTTCACCGTGTCGCCGGGCGCCAGCCCCTCCACCGGGTACTGACCGTCCGGCGCGACCACCCCCGCCTGGACGAAGCCGCCGCTCGGGATCTCGACGTCGGTGCCGATCATCCCCGAGGTCAGCACGCTGCCGGCCGCGATCGGCTGCCTGGCCCGGTAGCCGCTGCCGACCAGCTCGGGCAGCTGGCTGACCAGCACCGGCCGCAGGTCGGCGGAGAAGGCGAGCTGCGCCTCCCGGAAGTCGCCGCTGGTGAACTGGTGGCCGTACGCGACGTCGCCGGTGAGCACGAGCACGCTCTTCTTCTGGCCGCTGCTGAACACGAGGAAGCCGGACAGCGCCGCGCCGCCGAGGATCAGCACGATCGCCAGCGCGGCCAGCGCCGGCCGGCGCTGCCGGGTCGGGACCGGGAGCCGGTCGCCGGTCGGTGCGGTCGGCCCGCCCTGGGCCGCCGCCCGCCGCCCAGCGCGGGTGGACAGCTGGCCGTCCGTGGTCTGGGTCGTCATCGTGTCTCCGGTCGGGGGCCGGCGGGTGGACGAGGAAGTGTAAGCACTGGCCGGGGGCGGGCGGTTCCTCCCGTCTCCTCCCTGTGGACGACGAACGCCGGAGACCGACCGGTTCACCTAGGCTGCTGGCCCGGAGGTGGGGTTCGTGGACGTCCAGCTGACCGCGGTCGACGCGCGCACCGGCCGGTCCGCGGACGTGGTGCTGGTTGTCGAGAAGGACAGCACCGTCGCCGAGGCCGCCCAGGCGCTGCGCGCCGCGCTCGGCGCCGGCGGCGAGGCCGCCACGGTCGGCGGGCCCGGCGTCGAGGTCTGGGTGGCCGGCCGGCCGGTCGACCCGGCGCTGGCGATGACGGCCAGCCCGCTGCGGGAGGGCGTCGTGGTCGGGCTGGGCGGCCCGGTCGGCCTGGGCGTGCACGACCCGGACGTCGGCGGGGTCGCCGAGGTGCGGGTGGTCGGCGGGCCGGACGCCGGCCGGGTGCACCGGCTGCCGCTGGGCGAGTTCGTGCTCGGCAGCGCGCACGACGCCGACGCGTACGTGGCCGACCGGACCGTCTCCGCCCGCCAGGCCCGCCTGCTCGTCACGCCGGACGCGGTGCGCTGGACGCCGTACGAGGGCGCGGCGCCGGCCCGGGTGGAGAGCCGGGAGCTGACCGGGGAGCGCGAGGTCAAGCCCGGCCAGCTGATCGCGGTGGGCTCGACCCGGCTGGTGGTCGTGCCGGCCGGGGCCCCGGACGCGGCGCTGGTGCCCAGCGACGACGGCGGCCTGGCGTACAACCGGCCGCCCAGGCTGCCGCCGGCGCCGCGGAACGTCACGGTCGAGATGCCGACCGAGCCGGAGGCCTCCCAGAAGCGGCCGATCCCGGTGCTCGCCTCGCTCGCCCCGCTCGCCATCGGCGTCGCGCTCTACCTGTTCACCAAGCAGGTGATCTTCCTGCTGTTCACGCTGCTCAGCCCGGTGCTGCTGATCAGCGGCTGGCTGACCGAGCGGCGGCAGGGCAAGCGGTCGTACCGGCAGCAGCTGGCCGACTACCGGCGCGACCTGGCCGCGGCCAAGCGCACCGTGACGGAGGCGGCCCGCTCGGAGCGGCGGATGCGGCGGCACGACGCACCGGACCCGGCCGAGGTGCTGGTCACCGCGCTCGGCCCGCGCCGCCGGCTCTGGGAGCGGCGCCGGTGGGACTCCGACCGGCTGCTGCTGCGGCTGGGCACCGCCCGGCTCCGCTCGTCCATCGAGCTGACCGGCGGGTCGAGGAAGGACCGGCCGGAGCCGCCGATGCTCGACGACGTGCCGGTCACCGTGCCGCTGCCGGAGGCCGGCGGCGTGCTCGGGGTGGCCGGGCCGCACCGCGAGGTGCACGCGACCGCCCGCTGGCTCATCGCCCAGGCGGCGGTGCTGCACAGCCCGCGCGACCTGTCGGTCGTCGTGCTCACCGGCGCCGACGGCCGCGCCGACTGGGAGTGGACCCGCTGGCTGCCGCACGCCCGGCCGGACGGGCGCGAGGTCGTCTCGCTGACCGGGAGCTCGGCCGCGACGACCGCCCGCCGGGTCAGCGAGCTGGCCGGCCTGGTGCAGCAGCGACAGGCCCAGCTGGGGGCCGGCCGCGGCACGCTGGAGCTGGCCGGCACCGGCGTGGTGCTGGTGGTGCTGGACGGTGCCCGGCAGCTGCGGTCGCTGCCCGGGATGCCGATCGTGCTGCAGGACGGCCCGGCGGTCGGGGTCTACGCGGTGTGCCTCGACGCCGAGGAGCGGCTGCTGCCGGAGGAGTGCCGGGTGGTCGCGAGCTACCGGCCGGCCGAGCCGAGCACGATGACGGTGCGCCGGGCGTTCGGCGAGCGGGTCGAGGACGTGCTGGCCGACCAGGTCAGCGTCGCCTGGTGCGAGCGGGCGGCCCGGGCGATGACCGCGGTGCGGGACGTCAGCCGGGAGGAGGACGACAGCGCGCTGCCCACCTCGCTGCGCCTGCTCGACGTGCTCGCGATGGAGCCGCCGTCGGTGCGGCGGATCGTCGAGGGGTGGGCCGCCGGCGGCCGCACCACCGCGGCGCCCATCGGCGCGTCCGCGACCGGCGCCTTCACCGTGGACATGAAGAAGGACGGACCGCACGCGCTGGTGGCCGGCACCACCGGCTCCGGCAAGTCGGAGCTGCTGCAGTCGATCATCGCGTCGCTGTCGGTGGGCAACCGGCCGGACGCGATGACGTTCGTGCTGATCGACTACAAGGGCGGCGCGGCGTTCAAGGACTGCGTACGCCTGCCGCACACCGTCGGCATGGTCACCGACCTCGACGGCCACCTGACCGAGCGCGCCCTGCAGTCGCTGAACGCGGAGCTCAAGCGGCGCGAGCTGCTGCTCGGCGCCGTCGGCGCGAAGGACGTCGAGGACTACTGGGACACGGTCGACCACCCGCAGTACGTGCCGCCGGCCGGCGTCGAGGTCGACCCGATGCCGCGCACCATCCTGATCATCGACGAGTTCGCCTCGCTGGTGGAGGAGCTGCCGGACTTCGTCACCGGTCTGGTCGGGATCGCGATGCGGGGCCGCTCGCTCGGCGTGCACCTGATCCTGGCCACCCAGCGCCCCTCCGGCGTCGTCTCCCCGGTCATCCGCGCCAACACCAACCTGCGGATCGCGCTGCGGGTCACCGACGACGCCGAGTCGAGCGACGTGATCGACGCGCGCGACGCCGCCCGCATCGCGAAGTCGACCCCGGGCCGGGCGTACGCCCGGACCGGCTTCTCCGCGCTGACCGCCTTCCAGGCCGGCCGGGTGGGTGGCCGGCGGCCGGGCGCCGTGACCGGCCCACCGCCGGCGTTCGCCGGCGTGGTCGGCTGGGACCGGCTGGACGCGCCGATCGAGCGGCCGCAGGCCGCCGACGACGACTCGTCCATGGAGACCGACCTGCAGGTGCTGGTCGAGGCGATCGGGGCGGCCGCCGGCGCCGCCGGCGTCCCCCGCTACCGCAGCCCGTGGCTGCCGGCGCTCGGCGAGCAGATCGCGCTCGACACCGTCGACAGCCGTCGGCGTGCGGTCGGTGCCGAGGCCGGTCCGCGGCCCGGGGACCCGTCCGGGCGGGTGCCGGTCATCCCGTTCGGGGTGGAGGACCTGCCCGAGATCCAGGCGCAGGTGCCGCTGGTGATCGACCTCGAGCACGGCAGCCACCTGGTGCTCGCCGGTGCGCCGCGCTCCGGCCGGTCCACCGCGCTGCGCACGATCGCCGGCAGCATCGCCCGGCGCACCAGTTGCCGGGACGTCCACCTGTACGTGCTGGACTGCGGCAACGCGGCGATGCTCCCGCTCGCCGAGCTGCCGCACTGCGGCGCGGTGGTCGGCCGGGACCAGGTCGACCGGACCGACCGGCTGCTCACCGTGCTGATCAACGAGATCACCCGCCGGCAGGTCCTGCTCGCCCAGCACGGCTACGGCTCGCTGGCCGAGCAGCGGGCGGCGGCGCCGCCGGACGAGCGGCTGCCGTACCTGGTCTTCCTGCTCGACCGGTGGGAGGGCTTCATGGCCTCCTTCGACGAGCTGGACGGCGGCCGGCTGACCCAGAACGTGCTGCGCATCCTGCGCGAGGGCCCGAGCGTCGGGCTGCGGGCCGTGGTGGCCGGCGACCGGTCCGCGCTGCTCGGCCGGCTGCCGACCACGATCGAGGACAAGCTGGTGCTGCGGATGGGCGACCGCAACGACTACGGGCTGGCCGGGCTGCAGTCGCGGAAGATGCCCGACTCGATGCCGCCCGGGCGGGCGTTCCGGAACGACTCGATGATCGAGACCCACGTCGCGCTGCTCGATCCCGACCCGACCGGCCCGGCGCAGGTGCGGGCGCTGGCGGCCCTCGCCCGGGAGGCACGGGAGCGGGACGCGGAGGTGCCGCGCCACTGCCGGCCGGCCCGGGTCGACGTACTGCCCGCGCGGATCTCCCGGCGGGAGGTGCTGGCGTTGGCCGGCCAGCCCCGACCGGCGTCGCCGATGTGGGCGCTGGTCGGTGTCGGCGGCGACGAGCTGGGGCCGCTCGGGGTGGACCTGGACGACGACGGGCCCGGATTCGTGATCGGCGGCCCGGCCCGGTCCGGCCGGTCGACCGCGCTGCTGACGGTGGCCGGATCGCTGCTCGAGGGTGGCAGCGAGCTGGTGCTGGTGACCCCCCGGCCGTCCCCGCTGCGGGCGATGGAGGGCAGCGCCGGGGTGCTCGGCGTGCTCACCGGAACGCCCACCGAGCGGGACCTGTACGCGCTGCTGGACCAGGCGCTCGGCCCGGTGGCGGTGGTCGTGGACGACGGCGAGCTGCTCGTCGACTCACCGTGCGCGCCGGCGTTCGAGGCGGTGCTCCGGGAGGGCCGGGACGGGCAGCGGGCGCTGGTCGTCGCCGGCACCACCGGCGAGCTGGTGAACGGCTACCGCGGCTACATCGTGGAGGCGCGCAAGACCAAGTCGGGCGTGCTGCTCAACCCCGAGCACCCGATGGAGGGCGAGCTGCTCGGCATCAAGCCGCCGCGCAGCGCGGTCGGGCCGATGCCCAAGGGCCGCGGGCTGCTGGTGCTGCGCGGCACGTACCTCCCGGTCCAGGTGCCGCTCCCCTCCTAGCTCCGCCGATCTTGACCTTGTGGACCCGCTCCGCGGCGTGTCGCAGTCCACAAGGTCAAGATCGGCGGGAGCTGTGGACGGCCGCCGCGAGAAGTCTATGAATCGGACATTCTGGAGGAGTGACCAATCCTCCCATCGACGAGCCGTTTCGGTTCAGCGCGGCCGGCGTCGGTGGGATCCCCAGGCACCGGCTGAGGGGTCAGCACTGGCGCCGGGTTCACCGCGGCGTGCTGGTGTGGCACGAAGCAGCCCTTGATGACCTGCTGCGTCTGCGGGCGGCGGCGCTCCTGCTACCGCCGGGAGCGGCACTCGGCGGCCGCAGCGCCGCGCTGGCCCACGGTGTCAGCCTCGAGGCGATGGACGCGCCGACCGAGGTCGTCCTGCCTCGGGATGCTGCGATGAAGCCTCGTCGCGGACTGCGCATCCGGCGGGCTCTTCTCGATGCGACGGACGTCACCATGGTGCGGGATCTGCCGGTGACCACGGCCGTGCGGACGGCGTTCGACCTGGCGCGGCTCGAGCAGCCGGCCGATGCCGTCGCCTGCCTCGACGCGCTCCTGCACGTCGAACTCGTCGCCGCCGCTGAGGTCTGCGACTACGCAGCGGCACGTCCCGGTTGGCGGGGGGTCCGGCTGGCCCGGTGGGCGCTCGAGCGCACTGACGGCCGCGCCGAGTCGCCGATGGAGTCGCGGCTACGCCTGATCCTGGTCGACGGCGGACTGCCCGCGCCGCAGGTCAACGAGCCGCTCCTGGACGCCTACGGTCGGTTCCTCGCTCGGCCCGATCTGCGCATCCGGCACGTGGTGATCGAGTACGACGGCGCGGTCCACCGCGAGCGCGAGGTGTTCGTCCGCGACCTTCGCCGACAGAACCGGCTGGTGGAGGCCGGCTACACGGTCCTGCGCTACACCGCGTACGACGTCGGGCGCCGCCCTGGAGCAGTGGTGGACGAGGTCCGGTCAGCATTGGCCATCTCCTCACCTCGCCGATCTTGACCTTGTGGACTCCGACACGCCGCGGAAGGCCTCCACAAGGTCAAGATCGGCGAGGACTAGCAGCGGGAGGTCCTCCAGCATCTCGGTGACCAGCGCCGCGATCGGCGAGCGCTCCGAGCGGGTCAGCGTGACGTGCGCGAAGAGCGGGTGGCCCTTGAGCGCCTCGATCACCGCGGCGACGCCGTCGTGCCGGCCGACCCGCAGGTTGTCACGCTGGGCCACGTCGTGGGTGAGCACCACCCGGGAGCCGGCGCCGAGCCGGGACAGCACGGTCAGCAGCACGCCACGCTCCAGCGACTGCGCCTCGTCCACGACGACGAAGGAGTCGTGCAGCGACCGGCCGCGGATGTGGGTGAGCGGGAGCACCTCGAGCATGCGCCGGTCGAGCACCTCCTCGACCACGTCCTTGCTCACCAGCGCGCCGAGCGTGTCGAAGACCGCCTGTGCCCAGGGCGCCATCTTCTCGCCCTCGGAGCCGGGCAGGTAGCCGAGGTCCTGACCGCCCACGGCGTACAAGGGCCGGAAGACCACGACCCGCTTGAAGGCGCGCCGCTCGAGCACGTTCTCCAGGCCGGCGCACAACGCGAGCGCGGACTTCCCGGTCCCGGCGCGACCGCCGAGCGAGACGATCCCGACCTCCGGGTCGAGCAGCAGGTCGAGGGCGACCCGCTGCTCCGCCGAGCGCCCGTGCAGCCCGAACGCCTCCCGGTCGCCGCGGACCAGTCGCACCTGCTTGTCCGCGGTCACCCGCCCGAGCGCGGAGCCGCGCGGGGACAGCAGCCGCAGGCCGGTGTGGCAGGGCAGCCCGGCGGCCGCCGGCAGCTCGATCCGCTCGTCCGTGTACAGCCGGCCCAGCTCGTCCGCGGTCAGCTCCAGCTCGACCATGCCGGTCCAGCCGGAGTCGACCGCGAGCTGCGCCCGGTACTCGTCGGCCGCGATGCCGACCGATGCCGCCTTGACCCGCAGCGGCATGTCCTTGCTGACCAGGACGACGTCCCGGCCGTCGGCGGACAGGTTGCGGGCGACGGCCAGGATGCGGGCGTCGTTGTCCTCCGCGCGGAAGCCTGGCGGGAGCACCGACAGGTCGGTGTGGTTGAGCTCGACGTGCAGGGTGCCGCCGATGTCGCCGAGCGGGACCGGCGCGTCCAGCCGCCCGTGCTTCACGCGCAGGTCGTCGAGCATCCGCAGCGCCTGGCGGGCGAACCAGCCGAGCTCCGGGTGGTGCCGCTTCCCCTCCAGCTCGCTGATCACGACGAGCGGCAGGACGACCTCGTGCTCACCGAAGCGGGCCGGTGCGCCCGGGTCGGACAGCAGCACGCTCGTGTCGAGGACGTACGTCCGGCGGGATTCGGTCGTGCGGCGGTCGGCCACAGGCCCTCCCTGAGGGCGACGCACCGACGCCCGATCTCGAAGGTCCGGCTGGCAGCCCTCGCGGGGGCTGGTGCCGGCCCCCTCTGTCGTAGTCCGACACGTCAGGGCCTCCCCGGACGGCCCCTCCGGTACGAAGCGCCGCCGAAGAAGACGGTACGTGCCCGGACCGGCTCCCGACCAGGGAAACGCGCCGGCCGCCGGCAACGGCGCCGCACCCGCGCTCGGCTCTTGACAGGACCGACACGGCGTTGAGAGGGTTCGGAAACACTGTTCGGCCATGTCGAACACGACGCATCGCCCGCCCGGCGGCACCGAGGGGAGCACCCGGTGAAGAAGCTCATCAACGACCCGGCCGATGTGGTGCGCGACGCGCTGCGCGGCATGGCGGCGGCGCACCCGGAGCTGCGGGTGGACCTCGACGAGCGGATCGTGGTCCGCGCGGACGCCCCGACGCAGGGCAAGGTCGGGCTGGTCTCCGGCGGCGGCTCCGGGCACGAGCCGCTGCATGCCGGCTTCGTCGGCCCCGGCATGCTGGACGCCGCCGTCCCGGGCGAGGTCTTCACCTCCCCCGTCCCCGACCAGATCCTCGCCGCGACCAAGGCGGTCTCCGGCGGCGCCGGCGTCGTGCACGTGGTGAAGAACTACACCGGCGACGTGCTCAACTTCCAGCTCGCCGCCGAGCTCGCCGACGACGAGGGCACCAAGGTCGAGTCGGTGCTGGTCAACGACGACGTCGCGGTGCAGGACAGCCTCTACACCGCCGGCCGGCGGGGCACCGGAGCCACGGTCGTGGTGGAGAAGGCGGCCGGCGCGCTGGCCGAGCAGGGCGCGGAGCTGGCCCGGGTGGCCGCGGTCGGCCGGAAGGCGAACGAGGTCAGCCGCAGCTTCGGCATCGCGCTGACCGCGTGCACGACGCCTGCCGCCGGCTCGCCCACCTTCGATCTCGGCGCCGACGAGATCGAGCTCGGCATCGGCATCCACGGCGAGCCGGGCCGCGAGCGGCGCCCGATCGGGCCGGCCTCCGAGCTGGCCGAGATCGCCGCGGCCGCGATCCTCGAGGACATGCCGCTCGACCGCGGCGACGACGCCCTGGTGATCGTGAACGGGATGGGCGGCACCCCGCAGATCGAGCTGTACGTCGTCTTCGCGGAGGTGACCCGGATCCTCGGCGACCGCGGCGTCACCGTGGCCCGCTCGCTGGTGGGCAACTGGGTCACCAGCCTGGACATGGCCGGCTGCATGCTGACCTTCACCCGGCTGGATGACGAACTCACCCGGCTGTGGGACGCTCCGGTACGCACGCCCGCGCTGCGCTGGGGAGGATGACTTTGCCGGTCGACGCCGGACTGGCCCGCGCCTGGATCGCCGAGGTCGCGGCCGCGGTGGCATCCGAGCGCGACCACCTCACCGCCCTGGACGCCGCGATCGGCGACGCCGACCACGGGGTGAACCTGCACCGCGGCTTCACCGCGGTGACCGCGAAGCTCGCCGCGGACGGCGGCCCCGAGCAGCCCGGCCCGGTGCTCGCGCTGGTCGGCCGGACGCTCATCTCCACCGTCGGGGGCGCCGCGGGTCCGCTGTACGGGACGGCGTTCCGGGAGATGGGCAAGGCGATCGGCGATTCGTCCACTGTGGACGATGCGACGTTCGTGGCCGGGGTGCGGGCCGGGCTGGACGGGGTGCGCCGGCTGGGCGCCGCGGTCGAGGGCGACAAGACGATGGTGGACGCGTACGCGCCGGCGCTGGCCGCGCTGGAGGAGGCGGTCGGCGCCGGGCACCCGCTGGCCACCGCGGTCAAGAGCGCGGCGCACGCGGCGGAGGACGGGGCGCGGGCGACGGTGCCGATGGAGGCGCGCAAGGGGAGGGCGTCGTACCTGGGCGCCCGCTCGGTCGGTCACCAGGACCCGGGCGCGGCCTCCACCGCGCTGCTGTTCGCCTCGCTGCAGCGCGCCGTCGAGCACAGCTGACCCTGCGGCTGGAGCCGGACGATCCGCTTGACCCTTCCTCGGTCGAGTATCGCCGGCGCCTGTCACCGGCGGCGTCGCTCATCGGCGCCCGGGGTCAGGCGGGGTCAGTCGGCGGAGGCGAGGATGCCGGCGAGGGCGTCCGCGGCGGTCTCGGCGTCGGCGCCGGCGGCGCGGACGGTGACCTCGGTGCCGGCGGTCGCGGTGAGTCCCATGACGGCCAGCACGCTGCGGGCGTCGGCGGAGCGCTCCCCCGCCACCAGCGTCATCGTCGCGCCGAAGCCGGCCGCGGCCCGGACGAGCCGGCCGGCCGGCCGGGCGTGCAGGTCGACCGGCAGCACCACCACCCGCTCGGCCACCCCCGTCCCGGCAGCGCCGGGACCGCCGGCGAGCTCGCGGGCGGCGTCAGAACTTGGCGACATCGCGGGCTCCCCGGGCCGCCGCGGCGACCTCCGCCAGGTCGCCCCCGGACGCCGCCGTGACCGCGGCCGCGACCGCACCCTCCACGAACGGCGCGTCGACGACCTCGACCCGGGCGGTGTCGGCGTCCTCGAGCGCGACCTTGACGCTGAGCACGGCCGAGCCGAGGTCGGGCAGCACCAGCACACCGTCACCGCGCTCGGCCGCGGCCAGCGCCCGGGTCACCAGGTCCGGGCTGGTGCCGAGCCGGCCGTCCGCGGTGCCCGCGGCGAGCGCCACCGGTACCTCCTCCGACCCGATCTGGCCCAGCAGGTCCGCCAGCCCGGCGGCCAGGGCCGGACTGTGCGAGACGAGTACGATGCCCACCACGATCGTGAGTCTACGATTCCGAAATCCGTTCGACCATACTGAACGGCGGGCGGTCTTCCGGCATGATCCAGTCGGTGGCGCGGGCGGCGCGGCTGCTCAAGGCGCTCGGCGGCGACGCCTCCCGGCTCGGCGTCACCGAGCTCGCCGAGCGGGTCGGCCTCGCCAAGGGAACCGTGCACGGGCTGCTGCGCACGCTGGAGGACGAGGGTCTGGTCCAGCAGGACGCGGAGACCGGCAAGTACCAGCTCGGCATGGCGCTGTTCCAGCTCGGCAGCACGGTGCTGGAGAACCACCCGCTCCGCGGCCGGTCCGTCTTCTGGGCCGACGCGCTGGCCAACCGGACCCGGCAGTCCGCCCGGGTCGGCGTGCTGCACGGCGACCACGTCGTCGTCGTGCACCACGTGTTCCGGCCGGACGACACCGTCCAGATCCTCGAGGTGGGGGCGTCGATCCCCTGGCACGCCTGCGCGCTCGGCAAGGCGATCGTGGCGCACCTGCCGGAGCCCGACCGGGACCGGCTGCTCGGCGGCCCGCACGACCGGCTCACCGGGAGCACGCTGGTGGGCGCGGACGCGCTCCGGCCGGAGCTGGAGCGGGTCGCCGCGGCCGGGCTCGCGCAGGACGACCAGGAGGCGATCGTGGGCGAGGCCGGGCTGGCGGCGCCGGTCTTCGACGCCGGCGGCCGGACCACCGGCGCGCTCGGCATCACCGGCCCGGTCGAGCGGCTGACCTCCGCCCGGTCCGCGGCGACCCTGCAGGGCGCCGTACGGGAGTGCGCGCGTGGCCTGTCCCGCGACCTGGGCGCCCGCCGCCACCCGGCGCCGCTGGCCCCACCTCCCGCGTGATCTTGCACTTGGCGGCAACGGGAGGGGCCAGTGTCCGTTTTCGCCGCGGGCAAGTGCAAGATCACGCGGAAGGGGCTGCGGCGGCGAGCTCGGCGGCGAGGCGGCCGGGGGTCAGCGGCTCGTCCAGCAGCCGGACGAAGCGCTCGCCGACCGGGCTGCCCGGCGGGCGCGCGTCCAGCCAGGACGACAGCAGCCGGTAGCCCTCGACGTACGTCGGGGTGTACGCGCGCCACAGCGGGTGCGACAGGAAGCGCAGCGACTGCCGCGCCCGCTGTTCCGGCACCAGCATCCAGCGGGTCAGGAAGGCGACCACCTCGTCCGCCGAGGCGCCCCGGTCGTGCAGCAGCAGCGCGGCGTCCTGCCGGGCGCGGTCCAGCCCGCGCACCGCGTCCGCCACTTGCTCGGCCAGCGCGCCGTCGAACGGCAGCCCCAGGTCCGCGTACACCTCCTGCGCCCACGGACCCCAGCCGGAGCCGAGGCTGGCGGCGATGCCGAGGTCGGCCAGCCCCTCCGCGACCAGGCACTCCGGCGTGTTCACCAGGAAGACGGTGTGCTCCAGGCGTCCCTGCGCCGAGACCAGCCGGCGCTCCTTGCGGCAGTGCTCGGTGTGGTGGCCGGGGTACGACTCGTGCGCGACCAGGTGCGGCAGCCCGGACAGCCGGTGCGGCAGGTCGGCGTTGATCGCCACCCGGGACCGCAGCCCGCCGAGGTAGTAGTTGAAGCCGCTCCACGGCTCGTCGGTGACCACCAGGTACTCGACCGTCTCGCCCTCGGGCAGCCCGTAGCCGACGCGGACCACGTCCCGCAGCCCGCTGGACAGCTCCCGCACCGCGGGCTCCAGCCGGTCCGGCGGGCACTCGTCCCGGGCGCGGTACGCCGCGTAGCGGGCGGTCAGGTCGCCGTCGCCGGGCAGCAGTGCGGCCAGCCGGGCGTGCGCGTCGGCGTACCCGCCCTCGTCGGCGGGCGAGACCCGGATGCCGAAGTACGCCTCCACCTCCTCGACGAACCCGACCCGCTCGCCGGCCAGCTTGCGAGCGCCGCACTCCAGCGCGACGAGCTGCGCGTCGAGGAAGGCCACCCGGTCGGTGGCGAGCCCCGAGCCGGGCAGCTCCCGGCGCAGCTCGCGTGCCCTCGCGGCGAGCGCCCGCGGCTGCGGCGGCGGCTCGTTCTGCACCTGCCGGCGCAGCGCCGGGTCGCCGGTGTAGGCGTCGACGAAGCCCTCGGACAACCGGTCGAAGCGCAGGCCGAGCAGCACGTACTCGCGGGCGAGGTCCACCCGCCGAACGTATCCCGTGGCTTGACCCCCGCCCGGTGAGATTCCGGCACCATCGTGCGGCGCGCCGCTCACCGACGCGGGGTCAGGCGGGTCAGGAGCCGAACCGGCGCTGCCGGTCCGCGTACGCCCGCAGCGCCCGCAGGAAGTCGATGCGGCGGAAGTCCGGCCAGTACGCGTCGCAGAAGTAGAACTCCGAGTGCGCGCTCTGCCAGAGCAGGAAGCCGGACAGCCGCTGCTCGCCGCTGGTCCGGATCACCAGCTCCGGGTCCGGCTGGCCGCGGGTGTAGAGGTGGTCGGCGATGTGGTCGACATCGAGGAGCTCGGCCAGCTCCTCGATCGAGGTGCCCGCGGCGGCGTGCTCGTGCAGCAGCGACCGGACCGCGTCCGCGATCTCGCGCCGGCCGCCGTAGCCGACCGCGATGTTGACCGCGACGCCGGAGCGGTCCGCGGTCCGCTCGGAGGCGGCCTTGAGCACCTGCGCGGTCTCCGGCGGCAGCAGGTCCAGCGCGCCGACGACCTTGATCCGCCAGCGCTCCTGCGGGCCGGCGAGGTCGGAGACCAGATCCTCGATGATCCGCAGCAGCGGGTCGAGCTCGGCCGGGGGGCGGGACAGGTTGTCGGTCGAGAGCAGCCAGAGCGTGACCACCTCGACGCCGGCCGCCTCGCACCAGCGCAGCACGTCCTCGAACTTGTCCGCGCCGCGCCGGTGGCCGTCGGAGACGTCGCCCATGCCGACCGCCCGGGCCCAGCGGCGGTTGCCGTCGCCGATGATCCCGACGTGCCGCGGCAGCTCCCGGCCGGCGAGCTGGTGGCGCAGCCGCCGTTCGTACAGGGTGTAGAGCAGGTCCCGCGCGGCCACCACAGGAGCGTACGCGCCGGCGCCGGTGACGAGCCCGTTCGGCTCTCGCGCGGCAACCTACGCGACCGTAACCTGGGTGGCGTGAGCCTCGCCGAGGCGGTGTCGCCGCCGACGATCCTCGATCGTCCGCGGCTGCGCGGGTGGTTGCACGTCTGGGCCTTCGGCATCTCCGTGCTGGCCGGGATCGCGCTGGTCTCGGTGGCGGGCGCCAGCCGCGGCGGCCAGGCCGCCGTCGCGACCTCCGTCTACGCGTTGACGGTGTCGCTGCTGTTCGGCACCTCGGCGGTCTATCACCGGGTGAGCTGGTCGACCCCGGCCCGGCACGCGCTGGTGGCCCGGCTGGACCACTCCATGATCTTCCTGTTCATCGCCGGGACGTACACGCCGTTCGCGCTGCTGGCGATGCCGGAGCGGACCGGGCGGGTGGTGCTGGTGGTGGTCTGGGCGGGCGCCGTCGGCGGCGTGCTGCTCAAGACGAGCTGGATCACCGCACCGCGCTGGCTGTCCGTGCCGATCTACCTCGCGCTCGGCTGGGTGGCCGTGTTCGTGCTGCCCGAGCTGCTCAGCCACGGCGGGGCGGCCGCGCTGGCGCTGATCATCGCGGGCGGCCTGCTCTACACGGCCGGCGCCGTCGTCTACGCGCTGCAGCGGCCCGACCCGTCCCCGCTGGTCTTCGGCTTCCACGAGGTCTTCCACCTGTGCACCGTGGTGGCCGCGAGCTGCCACATGGTGGCGGTCTGGCTCGCCGTCTATTGACGCCGGTCAGGGGGTGCTGACGTCCACCCGGACCTTGACCGCCTTGCGGGTGTCCATCGCGACGTACCCGTCCGGCACGCCGTCCAGGTCGACGGTCGCGTCCAGCACCGCGCTCGCGTCCAGGCCCAGGGCGACGTCGGTGAGCAGCTCCGGGATGTACGCCCGGGCGGGGGCGATGCCGCCGGCGATGCCGATGTTCCGGCCGAAGAACGTGTCCACCTGCAGGCCCTCGACCAGGTGCGGCACGCCGACGTACCCGATCGTGGCCCCGTCCCGGGCGACGGCGATCGAGGTGTCCCAGGACGCCTGCGCGCCGACGCACTCCAGCACCGCGTGCGCGCCGCCGGTCAGCGTGATGACCTGCTCCAGGGCCTCGTCGCCGCGGCCGAGCACGACGTCGGTGGCGCCGAGCCGGCGGGCCAGGTCGAGCCGCTCCTCGTGGTGGCCGATCACGGTCACGCTGTCGGCGCCGAGCCGGCGTGCCGCGACGACAGCGCACAGCCCGACGGCGCCGTCGCCGACCACGACCACCCGCCGGCCGTACCTGACGTCGGCGGACCGGGCCGCGTGGTGACCGGTCGGGAGCGCGTCGCACAGCGGCAGCAGCAGCCCCGGGTCGGCGTCGCGCAGCACCGGCGGGACGACGACGAGGGTGCCGTCGGCGTGCGGGACCCGCACCGCCTCGCCCTGGGCGCCGTCGTGGTCCGGCTCGGCGTAGATGCCGCCGTCCACGCACGAGGTCTGCAGTCCGGACAGGCAGTACTCACATGTCCCGTCGGACCAGGTGAACGGCGAGACCACCAGGTCGCCGCGCCGCACCGTGCGGACGTCGGCGCCCACGTCCTCGACCACGCCGACGAACTCGTGGCCGATCCGGGCGCCGGGCACCCGCTGCCCGTAGCCCCGGTACGACCAGAGGTCCGATCCGCAGATCGCGGCCGAGACCACCCGGACCACCGCGTCGGTGGGCAGCTCGAGCTCGGGGTCGGGCACCTGCTGGATCCGGATGTTGCCGGGACCCTCGAAGACGGCAGCTCGCACGCCGAAACACTAGCGGCCCGCTCCCGGGGGAGCGGGCCGCGGGTGTCGGCCGTCAGGCCTCGGTCGCGCCGGGCTCGGCGGGGGTCTCGGCGCCGGGGTCGGGACCCTGCGCGCGCAGCCGGTCGACCGCCGACATGGCCTCGCGCAGCTCGGTCAGCCAGTCGTCCGCGTGCTCGCCGACCAGCCGGACGCACCAGGCCAGCGCCTCCGAGCGGGACCGCGCCACGCCGGCGTCCACGAGCGTGTCGAGCACCTTGCGCTCCGGCTGGCGCAGCCGGGTCATCACCGGCGCGGACAGCGTGGTGAACAGCTGCCGGGTGCCGCCGGCCTGCGCGCCCCAGGCGACCTTCCGGCCGTAGCGGTGCTCGGCCTCGCGCGCGATGGCGATCCGCTCGTCCCGGGTGTCCTCCCGGAAGCGGCTGATCCGGCCGGTCTCGGCGGCTGAGACCGCCGCGGCGTCCCCGCCCTCGACGGCCGGCGCGCCCAGCACCCCGACGACCAGGATCTCGTCCCGGTCGACGGTCACCTCCGGCGCGCCGCCGAACCACTCGTCCGGCAGCCGGCCGGCGAACCAGCCGGCGGCGTCGTCCGCCGGCGGCAGGTCGGCCTGCTGCCAGCCGCCCGGCCGGCCGAAACCCCGCCCGTGCCCGTGGCCGGGTCCGCGCCACCCCTTCGGTCCTCGTCCCGTCATATCGGCACCGTCTCTCCGTGTTCGTGATTACAGCGTTGCATTGCTTGCAAGACTGCCCGACGGGACGGCATTCCGCGAGCGCCGTCCGCCGACGGCGAACGCCGCCGGCGTGGACCTGCGCAAGTCAAGATCGGCGCGGGAGGAGGGTGCGGACCGCGGCGGCGAGCGTGCCCGGGTCCGTGGTCGGGCGGTCGCAGACGAACCCGCGGCAGACGTACGCGGCCGGCCCGCCGTCGACCAGCGGCCGGGACTCCAGCAGCGGCACGCCGGGGGCGTCCGGCGGGCCGACCACGACCACCAGCCCGGGCGAGGTGCCGAGCCGGGCGGGGCGGACGAGACCGGCGTCCCCGGCGGGGTCGGGCGCGGCGCCGGGGTGCCCGGGCACCGCCGGGGCCACCACGGCTACCTGCAGTGGCCCGGCCACCGCCGCCTCCCCGACCGCGCAGGCCCAGCCCGCGGCACGCGGGTACGCCCCGGCCACCGGGGCCAGCCCGGCCAGGGCCGCGTCGGCCGCCTCCCGGTAGCCGGCCCGGCCGGACAGGGCGGCGTACGTCAGCAGCGCGCCGGCGGTGGCCGCGGCTCCGGACGGGGCCGGCCCGTCGGTCGGGTCCCACGGCCGCCGGATCAGCTCCTCGGCGTCGTCCGCGGTGTCGAAGAAGCCGCCACGGCCGTCGGCGAAGTGCTCCCGCACCACGTCGAGCAGCTCGCCGGCGCGGGCCAGCCAGCTCGGGGTGGCGGTGGCCTGGTGCAGCGCGAGCAGCCCCTCCACCACGTCGGCGTAGTCCTCCAGCACGCCGGCCGGCTCGCCGACCACGCCGTGCCTGGACGTCCGCCGCAGCCGGCCGTCCACCAGGTGCACGCGCTCGATCAGGTCGGCCGCCGCGACCGCCGCCTCGACCCACGCCGGCTCGTCCAGCAGCGTGCCCGCCTCGGCCAGCGCCGCGACGGCCAGACCGTTCCAGGCGGCGACCACCTTGTCGTCGCGGGCCGGCTGCGGCCGCCCACCCCGGGCGGCGAGCAGCCGCCGCCGCACGGCGGCCCAGCGCGCGTCGTCGTCCGGGTCCCCGCGCAGCTGCAGCGTCGAGGAGCCGTGCTCGAAGGTGCCGGCCGCGCCGACGGACAGCAGGTCGCCGGCCCAGGCCGCGTCCTCGTCCCCGAGCACCGCCCGCAGCTGGGCCGGCGACCACGCGTAGGTCAGGCCCTCCACGCCGGCCGCGTCCGCGTCCAGGGCGGAGGCGAAGCCGCCCTCCGGGGTACGCAGGTCGCGCAGCAGGAACCCGGCCGTCTCGGCGGCCACCCGCCTGGCCAGCGGCGAGCCGGTCTCCCGCCACAGGTGCAGGTAGACCCGCAGCAGCAGCGCGTTGTCGTAGAGCATCTTCTCGAAGTGCGGCACCACCCAGCCGGCGTCCACCGAGTAGCGGGCGAAGCCGCCGGCCAACTGGTCGTACATCCCGCCCCGGGCCATCGCCTCGCAGGTCGCCTCGACCATGTCGAGCCCGGCTGCCGCCCCTGAGGAACCCAGCCGTGCCTGCCGCCGGAGCAGGAACTCCAGCACCATCGACGGCGGGAACTTCGGCGCCCCGCCGAAGCCTCCCCGGGCGGAGTCGAAGTCCGCCCGGAGCGCGGCCGCGGCCCGGTCCAGCACGGTCTCGTCCAGCGGCACCGGCGTCGCGCCGCGCGGCCGGGCCAGCGCCTCGACGATCCGCTGGCCGGCGCCGGTCACCTCCTCCCGGCGGTCCCGCCAGGCCTCGCCCACCGCGGCCAGCAGCCGCTGGAACTGCGGCCGCGGGAAGTAGGTCCCGCAGAAGAACGGCGCGCCGTCCGGGGTGAGGAAGCAGGTCATCGGCCAGCCGCCGGCACCGGTCATGCCCTGGGTGGCCTCCATGTAGACCGCGTCGACGTCCGGCCGCTCCTCCCGGTCGACCTTGACGCTGACGAAGCCGTCGTTCATCAGCCGGGCCGTGCCGGCGTCCTCGAACGACTCGTGCGCCATGACGTGGCACCAGTGGCAGGCCGCGTACCCGACCGACAGCAGCACCGGGACGTCCCGGCGCCGCGCCTCGGCGAAGGCGTCCGCCGTCCAGGGCCACCAGTCGACCGGGTTGTCCTTGTGCTGCAGCAGGTACGGGCTGGTCGCGTGCTCGAGCCGGTTGGCCATGCACCCATCCTGCCCGCCGGCGGGACCCGCACCCGCGCCCGGCCGGGCCGCCCGCCGGGCATGCTGTGCGGCGTGGCCGCGGACCTGCCGGTGACCTCCCGGGTGGTGATCCCCGGGGAGGAGCTGACCGAGCGCTTCTCCCGGTCGTCGGGGCCGGGCGGGCAGGGCGTGAACACCACCGACTCGCGGGTGGAGCTGGTCTGGGACCTGGGGTCCTCGACGCTGCCGGAGGACGTCCTCGACCGGCTGCGGCGCCGGCTGGGTCCGCGGCTGGCCGGGGACACGCTCACCGTGGTGGCCAGCGAGCGGCGTTCCCAGCTGCGCAACCGGGAGGCGGCCCGGGACCGGCTCGCGGGGCTGGTCCGGGCCGCGCTCGCCCCGCCGCCCCCACCGCGCCGGGCGACCCGGCCGTCCCGCGGCGCGACCGAACGCCGGCTGGAGTCCAAGCGGCGCCGCGCCCAGACCAAGCGCCGCCGCCGACCCGGCCCGGACGACTAGGACGACCAGGAGGTGCTGAGGTGACCGACTTCCCGCTCCCCGGGAGAGGGCGCTACGCCGTCGCGGTGCCGGCGCCGGGCAGCGGCCCGCTGGTCTGGGCCGGGGCACCGAGCGCCGCCCTGGCGGACGACGGGACCTTCGTCCTCGCCTATCGGGTGCGGGTGACCGCGGAGGACCTCGCCGCCACCGTCGTCGCCCGCTCCGGTGACGGCGAGCGGTTCCGCACCGTCCTCACGCTGGACAAGGGACGCTTCGGCGCCCACTCGCTGGAGCGACCGGCCCTGGTGCGCGCGGACACCGGCCGCTGGCGGCTCTACGTGTCCTGCGCCTCCGCGGACTGGCCGAGGTCGAAGCACTGGTGGATCGACGTGCTCGAGGCCGACGACCCCGAGGGCCTGGCCGACGCACAGCCGCGCACCGTCTTCCCGGGCGATGGGGCCACCGCGGTGAAGGACCCCGTCATCCGCCGTACCGGCGCCGGCTGGCAGGCGTGGGTGTGCTGCCACCCGCTGGACCAGCGGGACGAGGAGGACCGGATGACCACCGCCTACGCCACCAGCGACGACGGCCTCGCCTGGACCTGGCGGGGCACCGCGCTGCGCGGCCGGCCGGAGAGCTGGGACGCGCGGGGCGCCAGGGTCACCGCGGTCCTGGCGGACGGCCGGGCGGCGTACGACGGCCGCGCGAGCAAGGAGGAGAACTTCTCCGAACGCACCGGCCTCGCCCGCGCCGCGGGCGGCCCGGGCGCCCTCGTCCAGAGCGGCGCGGAACCCGTCGCGGACGTCCGCTACCTGGACGTCGTGCCGCTCCCCGGCGGCGGCCACCGGCTGTTCTACGAGGCGCCGCTGGCCGACGGCAGCCACGAGCTGCGAACCGAGCTCGTCGGCCCGTGACGCCCGTGACGCCCGTGGCGCCCGTGACGCTCAGTCGTGCGGGTCGGGATCGGGCGGGACGGGCTTGCCGTGCTCGTCGCGGTCGGCGAACGACGGCGGCACCCTGCGCAGGTGCCGGTTCATCGAGCGGATCAGCAGCACCACCGCGACCAGCAGGCACAGGATGACGACGAGCCCGATCGGGCTGGCCTCCCGGTCCTCGGCGGCGACAGTGGCAGCGGCGGCGAGGCCGGCGGTGGTCACGCGCTGATCCTCTCCCGGATCCCGGCGAACAGGTCGTCCTCCGGCAGGTCGGTGTCGACCAGCGACCGGGCCAGCTCGTACTCCTCCGTCGGCCAGACCTGCTGGCGCAGCGCCAGCGGCGCGGCGAACCACCACCCGGTCGGGTCGACCTGGGTCGCGTGCGCGATCAGCGCCTCGTCCCGGCGACCGAACCAGTCCGAGCACCGCACCCGGGTGGTGATCCGGGACTCGACCTCGTCCTCGCCGTCCCAGTCCTTCAGCCACTCCGCGTACGGCGACTCCAGTCCGTGCTCGACCATCGCCTCGTGCAGCTGGCTGATCCGGCCGCGGGAGAAGCCCATGTGGTAGTAGAGCTTCAGCGGCTGCCAGGGCTCGCCGGCCTCCCGGTGGCGGTCCGGGTCGCCGGCGGCGTCGAACGCGGCCACCGACACCTTGTGCGTCATGACGTGGTCCGGGTGCGGGTAGCCGCCGTTCTCGTCGTAGGTGAGGACGACGTGCGGGCGGAAGCGGCGGATCGCGGCGACCAGCGGCGCCGCGGCCTCCTCGACCGGCACCAGCGCGAAGCAGCCCTCCGGGAGCGGCGGGGGCGGGTCGCCCTCCGGCAGTCCCGAGTCGAGGAAGCCGAGCCACTCCTGCCGGACGCCGAGGATCTCCCGAGCCCGCGCCATCTCCTCGGCCCGCACCTCGGCGATCCGCTCGACGATCTCCGGCCGGTCCATCGCCGGGTTGAGGATCGAGCCGCGCTCGCCCCCGGTGCAGGTCACGACCAGGACGTCCGCGCCCTCGTCGACGTAGCGGGCCATCGTGGCGGCGCCCTTGCTCGACTCGTCGTCGGGATGCGCGTGCACCGCCATCAGTCGAAGCTGCTCGGTCACGCCTGCTCCTAGTCCCGCGGTCGGCCTGGTCGGGGTGGATCCTGCCGGACGGAACCCGCAGGCGGTCGACCGGATTCCGACCGACCGCAGCGGCCGGTCGTGGCCGGCGCCGTGGCCGGAGTCGCGGCGCGGAGTCGCGGGCGGAGTCGCGGGCGGAATTGCGGGCGGAGTTGCGGGCGATCTGGGTGTCTCCGCTGGGCGATGTTACTTTCGACGTTCGTTCCCGCATCCGGGACGCCGCACGGCGACCATCGATCCCCGCAACGAGGAGCACCACAGTGTCGATGACGGACAACACCTCCCCCGTCACCTGGCTCACCCAGGAGGCGCACGACCGCCTCAGGGCCGAGCTCGACGCCCTCGTGGACGGTCGCCTGGCGATCGCCGCGGAGATCAACGCCCGCCGCGAGGAGGGCGACCTGAAGGAGAACGGCGGCTACCACGCGGCGAAGGAGGAGCAGGGCAAGCAGGAGGCCCGGATCCGGCAGCTGCAGGAGCTGCTGCGCACCGCGCAGGTCGGCGAGGCGCCGACCGCGTCCGGCATGGCCGGGCCGGGCATGGTGGTGACGGTCCGCTTCACCGACGACGACGAGACCGAGACGTTCCTGATCGGCTCGCGCGAGGAGACGGCGTCCGACCTCGAGGTCTACTCGGCGGCCTCGCCGCTCGGCAAGGCGCTCGACGGCGCCAAGGAAGGCGAGCACCGCACGTACGAGACGCCGACCGGCAAGACGGTGCGCGTCACGCTGCAGAAGGCGGAGCCCTACCACAGCTGAGCCCCACCGGCCTCCCTTCCCTCTCCCGTCCCGTCCCTCCCCCGTGATCTTGCACTTGACCGCCGCCGAACCGGACATTGCGGGACATGAGTTGCGGCGAACTGCAAGATCACGGGCGGGGGCGGGCGCCTCGCAGCAGCTGCCGGATCAGGTCGGCAAGGGACCGGACGCCCGGCTGTCCGGCCGGCCAGCCGGGTCCCGCCGCGGACCCGCTCGGCACGGCAGGGAACGGGCCTGACGGCGGGCTGCCGGCGGGTACGCGGTCGCGGGCCGAGCTGGCGCGGCCGCGGATGGTGAGCTCGGCCCAGCTGACCGCGCCCGGCTGGGCCGGTGCGCCGGTGGCTCCGGCCGCCGGTGCCCGGCGGGCGGTGCCGGGCCGGTCGGCGGGTCGGGCCGCGGGCGGCACGGGACCGGGCCGGCCGGTCCGCCAACCGCTCCCGGCCGGGCCGGTCGGCCAGCCGCGTCCCGGCCGCGGTCGCGGGTGCCACCGCGGTCGCCGGCCACGCTGCCGGCGCCCGCCGCGGGTGGCGCCGATTCGGCGGGCGGAGGGGCGCTCCGCCGCGGCGGAGCGGCCGGTCCGGACGGCAGCGTCGCGTCGGGATAGCCGGTCAGCGGATCCGCGGCCGGGTCGCCGGTGCGCCGGGCCGGACGACGGCGGGCCGGACGCCCCGGCCGCGGCGTCCGCCGGCGCGGGCGCGGCCAGCGCGTCGGTGCCGCCGACGGCGCAGGCGCGGCCAGCGCGTCGGTGCCGCCGACCGGCGCGGTGGCGTCGGCGTATCCGGCGCCGGCGAGGGGACCCACCCCGCCGGCCGGCGCGGTCGCGTCCGGGTAGCCGGCGCCGGCGCTCAGCGCGTCGTTCCCGCCTACCGGCACCGTCCCGTCCGCGAGCGTCCTCGGCACATCCCCGAGACTGTCATGTCCCCGCAGTACTGTCCCGCCCGTGGACATCCGCACCGACCGCGTCGGCGTTCTGCTCGACCAGCTCGAGAGCTCGGTCGAGATCTCCCGCGACCGGCTGGAGGGCCTGACGGACGACGAGTGCCGGTGGGAGCCGGCCACCCCCGCCTGGTCGATCCGCCGCCGCGGCGAGGCGGCCTCGCCGCAGGCGTTCGGGCGCGGCGACTGGGTCATCGACCACGAGCGCGATCCCGACCCGCCGCCGGTGACCACGATCGCCTGGCGCCTCGGCCACCTGATCGGGATGTACGCCGGCCGCTGGGAGTGGACGTTCGGCGCGCGCAGCGAGGACCCGATGACGCTGACCGCCTTCACCCCGTTCGCCCGCGACGCGCTCGACCAGCTCTGGGCGCAGACCGACCGGTGGGTCGCCGACGTCGGCACGCTCACCGACGAGCAGCTGGACGAGCCCGGCCACGGGCAGTACCCGTACGGTCTGGACCCGCAGATCCCGTTCATCGGCATCCTGTGGTGGATGAACCGCGAGTTCATCCACCACACCGCGGAGGTCGCCCTGCTCCGCGACCTCTACCGGGCCCGGTAGCGGGACGCGACACCGCCCGGACCGGCGGCGTGGCGAGGGCAGTGCCTAGAGGTTGCCGCGGCGGGCCTGCTCCCGCTCGATCGCCTCGAACAGGGCCTTGAAGTTGCCCTTGCCGAAGCCCATCGAGCCGTGCCGCTCGATCAGCTCGAAGAACACCGTCGGCCGGTCCTGCACCGGCTTGGTGAAGATCTGCAGCAGGTAGCCGTCCTCGTCCCGGTCGGCCAGGATGCGCAGCTCGCGCAGCGTGCCGATGTCGACCCGGGTCTCGCCGACCCACTCGCCGAGCGTGTCGTAGTACGAGTCCGGGGTGGCGAGGAACTCGACGCCCGCCGCCTGCATGCTGCGCACCGAGTGGACGATGTCGTTGGTCGCCAGCGCGACGTGCTGCACGCCCGGCCCGCCGTAGAACTCCAGGTACTCGTCGATCTGCGACTTCCGCTTGCCGACAGCCGGCTCGTTCAGCGGGAACTTCACCTTCCGCGAGCCGTCCGCGACCACCTTCGACATCAGTGCGGAGTACTCGGTCGCGATGTCGTCGCCGACGAACTCCTTCATGTTGGTGAAGCCCATGACCCGGTTGTAGAACGCCACCCACTCGTCCATCCGGCCGAGCTCGACGTTGCCGACGCAGTGGTCGATCGCCTGGAAGAACGCCGGCGGCCCGGGTCCCCGGGGAGGATCGGCCCGCGAGCCGCGAAGCCGGGCAGGAACGGACCGGAGTAGTCATCCCGCTGGACCAGCGTGTGCCGGGTCTCCCCGTACGCGGCGATCGCGGCGGTGACCACCTTGCCGTCCTCGTCCTCGGCGACCGCCGGCTCCGCCAGCGCCCGCGCGCCGGCAGCGACCGCGTGCGAGAAGGCCGACTCCACGTCCGGCACGGTCAGCGCGAGGTCCACGACGCCGTCGCCGTGCGCGCGCAGGTGCTCGCCGACCCAGGTGCCGGCGTGTGCCTCACCGGTCAGCACGAAGCGCGCGGCGCCGGAGACCAGGACGTACTCGGCGAGGTCGCGGGACCCGGTCTCCGGACCCCGGTACGCGACGCAGCGCATCCCGAACGCCGTCGAGTAGTAGTGCGCCGCCTGCTTCGCGTTGCCGACCGCGAAGCGGACGTGGTCCATCCCCCGCACCGGGAAGACGTCGTCGGTCACCGGGAGCTCCCTCCGCCGAGTCGAGACAATCAGCTTCCGTCTCGACCGGGCGGTAGGCAAGCAACACCCGCGGACCTGATCAGTCTGTACAGTCGGTCCCCGTGGAGTCGACTCGCACTGGACAGAATGCACAGGTGGACGGGTTGGACGCCCGGCTGCTGACGCTGCTCGCCGAGCAGCCCCGGATCGGGGTGCTGGAGTGCGCGCGGCGGCTCGGCGTCGCCCGCGGCACCGCGCAGGCCAGGCTCGACCGGCTGCAGGCCCGCGGGATCGTCCGCGGCTTCGGACCGGACGTCGACCCGGCCGCCCTGGGCTACCTGGTCACCGCCTTCGTGACGGTGGAGATCCGGCAGGGCAGCGGACGGGAGCGCGTCACCGAGCACCTCGCCCGCGTCCCCGAGGTGCTGGAGCTGCACACGGTGACCGGCCAGGGCGACCTGCTCTGCCGGATCGTGGCCCGGTCGAACGCCGACCTGCAGCGGGTGATCGACGAGATGGTCGCGGACTCCGACATCCTGCGGGCGTCCACCCTGATCGCGCTGTCCGCCCCGATCCCGTACCGGGTGCTGCCGCTGGTCCGCCGGGCCGCCTCCCGGTGATCCGCGGGTGTCCGGCCGGGGCGCGGACCACGCCCCGGCCGGACCCGGGCTCAGCGCGAGGTGACGCGGTAGCGCCGGACCGCCAGCGGAGCGAAGACCACCACGAACACGGCGGACCAGATCACGGTGAGCAGGATCGGGTGCTCGGATGGGAAGCCGCCCCCGACGTACGGGTTCGGGTTGCCGAACAGGTTGCGCAGCGAGGAGGTGAGCGTGCTCACCGGGTTCCACTCCGCGAACGGCTGCAGCCAGCTGGGCAGCGACTGCAGCGGCACGAAGGCGTTCGAGATGAACGTGATCGGGAAGATCACGGTGAACGCCACCTGCTGCGCGACCTCGACCGTCGGCACCAGCTGCCCCACGAAGACGCCCATCCACGACATCGCGTACGCGAACAGCAGCGCGAGCCCGAACGCGAAGACGAAGTCGAGGACGCCGTTGTGCACCCGCCAGCCGACGGCCAGCCCGGACAGCATCAGGACCACCAGGATGCCCGCGTTGTAGGCCACGTCGGCGAACGTGCGGCCGGTGAGGAACGCCGACCGGGCCATCGGCAGCGACCGGAACCGGTCGACCAGGCCCTTCTGCATGTCGTCGGTGATCCCGATCGTGGTGGTGGCGGCCGCGAAGGCGAGGGTCTGGGCGAAGATCCCCGGCATCAGGAACTCCCGGTAGGACCCGCCGCCGGGGATCGGGATCGCACCGCCGAAGACGAACGCGAACAGCAGCACGAACATGACCGACTGCAAGATCGCGAAGGCCGCCAGCTCGGGGATGCGGGGGATCCGCTTCAGGTTGCGCCAGGTCACCACCAGCGTGTCGGACAGCGTCGACCCACCCGTGCCGGTGGCCGACCCGAGCGGGGTCTCGACGGACGCGGTCACGAGGTCCTCCCGGCGGGAACTGGGGTGCTGCCGTTCTCGGTGTCTATCGGCATCTCCTCGGCGGAGTGGCCGGTCAGGCGTCAGGAACACGTCATCCAGCGTCGGACGGCGCAGGCCGACGTCGTCCAGCGGGATCCCGGCGTCGTCCAGCGCCCGGATCACCACGACGAGCTGCTGGGTGCCACCGTCGGTCGGTGCGGTCAGCCGGCGGGTGTGCTCGTCGATGGCGACCTCGGCCACGCAGGCGCGGGCCAGCACGTCCCTGGCCTCCCGCAGGTCGTCCTGCTTGCGCACCACGACCTCCACCCGCTCGCCGCCGACCTGCGACTTCAGCTCATCGGCGGTGCCGCGGGCGATGATCCGGCCGGCGTCGACGACCGCCACGACGTCGGCGAGCGCGTCGGCCTCCTCCAGGTATTGCGTGGTGAGCAGGAGCGTCGCGCCGGTGCGGACCAGGCTGCGGATCACCTCCCACATCCCCAGCCGGCTGCGCGGGTCGAGGCCGGTGGTCGGCTCGTCGAGGAAGAGCAGCCGCGGCCGGCCGATCAGCGCCGAGGCGAGGTCCAGCCGCCGCCGCATCCCGCCGGAGTAGGTCTTCACCACCCGGTCGGCGGCGCCGGTCAGCGCGAACTGCTCCAGCAGCTCACCGGCCCGCGCCTTCGCGGTCGCGCTGGGCAGCTGGTAGAGCCGGCCGAACATCCACAGGTTCTCCGACCCGGTGAGGTTCTCGTCGACGGCCGCATACTGCCCGGACAGGCCGATCTGCTGCCGGAGCTGCCGCGCCTCGCGGACCACGTCGTAGCCCAGGACGGTCGCCCGGCCGGAGTCGGGCCGCAGCAGCGTCGCCAGGATGCGGACCGTCGTCGTCTTACCGGCCCCGTTGGGGCCGAGCAGGCTGAGCACGGTGCCCTCCTCGACGGTCAGGTCGAGGCCGTCGAGCGCGCGCACCTCCCCGGAGCGCGACTTGTAGATCTTGGTCAACCCTTCCGCCACGATGGCGGTCGATGATTCGGACATGCCCCGAGGCTATCCGGCGCCGCCGACAAAAAGCCTCGGCCTTTCGGCGGGGTTCCGCACCGACCTCTGGTTGAGACGCCCGGTCAGGACAGGCGGAGCGTGTGCCCGGCGGAGCGCAGCGCCGCCAGCAGCTCCGCGCAGTGCGCGTCGCCACGGGTCTCCACCGAGAGCGCGACCTCGACCTCGCCCAGGTGCAGCGTCGAGCCGGTCCGGGAGTGCTCGACGTCCAGCACGTTCGCGCCGAGCTCGGCCAGCAGCCCGAGCAGCCCGGCCAGCTCGCCCGGCCGGTCGCCGATCCGGATCCGGAACGACAGGTAGCGGCCGCCGGCGATCATGCCGTGCTGGATCACCCGCACCAGCAGCACCGGGTCGATGTTGCCGCCGGAGAGCACCGCCACCACCGGCGGCTCGAACCGCCGCGGCTCCTCCAGCACCGCCGCCACCGCGGCGACCCCGGCCGGCTCGACCACCATCTTCGCCCGCTCGAGGCAGAACACCAGGGCCCGGGACAGCGCGTCCTCGGAGACCGTCAGCACCTCGTCGACGACACCCTGGACGTGCTCGAACGTCACGTCGCCCGGGCAGCCCACGGCGATCCCGTCCGCCATCGTGGTCATCTTCTCCAGCGGCACCGGCCGGCCGGCCGCCAGCGAGCCCGGGTACGCCGCCGCCCGCTCGGCCTGCACCGCCACCACCCGCACGTCCGGGCGGGTCGCCTTGACCGCGACGCCGATCCCGGCGACGAGCCCGCCGCCGCCCGTGCAGACGACGACCGTGCGGGCGTCCGGGCACTGCTCGAGGATCTCCAGCCCGACCGTGCCCTGCCCGGCGATGATGTCCGGGTGGTCGAACGGGTGGACCAGCACGGACCCGGTCTCCGCCTCCCAGGCCCGCGCCTGGACCATCGCCTCGTCCAGGCTCTCGCCGACCAGGTGCACCTGCGCCCCGTACGCGCGGGTCGCCTCGATCTTGGGCAGTGGCGCGGCGACCGGCATGAAGACGGTCGCCGAGGTGCCGAGCAGCTGGGCCGCCAGCGCCACCCCCTGCGCGTGGTTGCCGGCGCTCGCCGCCACCACTCCGCCGGCCCGCTGCGCGGCGGTCATCCGGGCGATCCGCACGTACGCCCCGCGGATCTTGAACGACCCGGTGCGCTGCAGGTTCTCGCACTTCAGGTACGTCGGGCCGCCGACCCGCGCGCGGAGCACCCGGCTGTTCTCCAGCGGGGTGAACCGGGCGATGCCGTCGAGCAGCTTCCGCGCGGCGAGGACGTCGTCGACGCTGACCAGTCCCACCCCGCCATCGTGCCATCCGCGGGAAGGGGTCTTGACCGCGTCTTCAGTAAGTTGTAACTTACGGTTCGTGGTGACTTACGGAGCTGAGGCGCTCGCGGCGCTGGGTGACCCCACCCGGCAGGCGATCGTGGAGCTCCTCGCCGCCGGCCCGCGGGCGGTCGGCGAGATCGCCGCCGAGCTGCCGGTCTCCCGGCCCGCGGTCTCCCAGCACCTGAAGGTGCTCAAGGCCGCCGGCCTGGTCGTCGACCGCGCGGCCGGCACCCGGCGGCTCTACCAGCTCGACCCGGCCGGGGCGGACGCGGTCCGCGGCTACCTCGACCGGTTCTGGACCGAATCGCTGGCCGCGTTCAAACGCGCGGTCGAGCACGACGAGAGGAACGGCCATGAGCACGACGACTGACCCGGCGGTGCGGTGCTCCGTCACCGTCACCGCGCCGGTGGAGCGCGCGTTCGCCGTCTACACCGCCGGCTACGGCGGTTGGTACCCGAAGGAGCACTTCATCGGCGCCGAGCCGGCCGAGACGGTGGTCATCGAGCCGTTCGCCGGCGGCCGGTGGTACGAGCGCTCGCCGGACGGCAGCGAGGGCGAGTGGGGGCGGGTGCTGGCCTGGGAGCCGCCGCACCGGCTCGTGCTGGCCTGGATGGTCGGCGGGGACTGGCAGCCCGATCCGGACCCGGCGCACGCGTCCGAGGTGGAGGTGCGCTTCGTCGCGGACGGTCCCGGCCGGACCCGGGTGGAGCTGGAGCACCGCGGCATCGAGCGGCACGGCGCCGGCGCGGCCTCGATCCGGTCCGGGGTGAGCGACGAGAGCCAGGGCCACCCGTACTACCTGCGCCGGTTCAGCGCCGCCGTCGAGGGCCGCGAGCTGCCCTGACCGGCGTCGCCGGCGGTGGCCGGGCCGCCGCGGCGCTCGTACCGTCGGGGCATGACCACGGCGTTGCGGGTCCCCGGCGCCCGGCCGCCCGGGCCGGAGCTGGGACCGCTCGACCTGGTGCGGATGCTGCGCAGCCGGCGGATGACCGACTTCCTCGAGCAGGCGGCCGCGCTGGGTCCGGAGCTGGCGCACTTCCGGCTCGGCCGCGAGCACGCGTACCTGGTGGGCACGCCGGAGCTGGTCCGCGAGCTGTTCGGCACGCTGGGCCGGGTCACCGCGAAGGGCCGCGGCCTGGAGCAGTCCCGCCGGCTGCTCGGGCGGGGCCTGCTCACCAGCGAGGGCGAGCTGCACCGGCGGCAGCGCAGGCTGATCCAGCCGGCCTTCCACGGCAGCCGGATCGCGGCGTACGCGGAGGTCATGGTGGCCGAGGCGGCCGCGCTGCCGGCCGCCGCCGGCTGGGTCGACGGCGCGGTCCGCGACGTCGCGGCGGACATGGCGGACCTGACGTTCCGGATCGTCGGGCGCACCCTGTTCGCGACCGAGCTGGCCGCCGACTCGCCCGCCGTCGCGGCGGCGCTCGCCGAGTTCCTCGACCGCTTCGGCCGGGTCATGGTCCCCGGCGGCCCACTGCTCAACCGGCTGCCGCTGCCGTCCACCCGGCGGCTCAACGCCGCCGGCGCCGAGCTGGACCGGGTCGTCTACCGGCTCATCGCCGAGCACCGCGCGGCCGGCGACCGCGGGGACGTGCTGTCCATGCTGCTGGCCGCCCGGGACGAGGACGGCGAGCCGATGCCCGACCGGCAGCTCCGCGACGAGGTGCTCACCCTCCTGCTGGCCGGGCACGAGACGACCGCGAACGCGCTGTCCTGGACCTGGCTGCTGCTCGACCGCCACCCCGCCGCCGCGGCCGGGCTGCACGCCGAGACCGACGCGGTCGCCGGCCCGCCCGGCGTCGCGGACCTGGCGGCGCTGCCGTGGACGCACGCGGTGGTCGCCGAGTCGATGCGGCTCTACCCGCCGGCCTGGGTGATCGGCCGCCGGATGCTGGCCGAGGCGACGCTCGCCGGGTGGACCGTGCCGGCCGGGTCGATCGTCGCCGCGTCCCCGTGGGTGACCCACCGGGACGCCCGCTGGTGGAAGGACCCGCTGCGGTTCCGGCCGGAACGCTGGCTCGCCGGCGGCCGCTTCGACCCGGCGGCGCCGGTCCGGGGCGCGTACTTCCCGTTCGGCCTGGGCAAGCGGGTCTGCGTCGGCGAGTCGTTCGCGTGGACGGAGGCCGTGCTGGTCCTCGCCACGCTCGCCCGCGACTGGGCTCCCGAGCTGGTCCCCGGCCACCCCGTCGACGTCCGGCCCGCCGTCACCCTCCGCCCGCTGCACGGTCTCCGGATGCGGCTGCGCCGGCGCTGACGGCGGCGGCGATGATGGGCGGATGGAGACCCTCGCGCTGACGCCGGACGAGCTGCTGACCACCACCCGCGCGGTGCGCAAGCGGCTGGACCTCGACCGCCCGGTCGAGCTGGCCGTGGTCGAGGAGTGTCTGCGGATCGCCCTGCAGGCGCCGAGCGGGTCGAACGCACAGTCCTGGCACTGGGTGGTGCTGACCGACCCCGAGGTGCGGGCGGCGGTGGGCGGGTTCTACCGGCGGGCGGTCGAGTCCTACCGGGAGTCGGCGGGCTTCGCCGGCACGCTGTTCGCCGACGACCCGGCGCGGGCGCCGGTCCAGCAGCGGGTGGGCGACAGCGTGACGCACCTGGGCGAGGTGATGGGCCGGGTCCCGGTGCTGCTGCTGCCGTGCCTGCAGGCGGGCCGCGAGCTGCCGGGGGTCAACCAGGCGTCGCTGTGGGGGTCGCTGCTGCCGGCCGTGTGGAGCTACATGCTCGCCGCCCGGGCGCGCGGGCTCGGCACCGCCTGGACGACGCTGCACCTGGCGTACGAGCGGGAGGTGGCCGAGCTGCTCGGCATGCCGGACACGGTGCGGCAGGGCGCGCTGATCCCGACCGCGTACTACACCGGCACCGACTTCAAGCCCGCCCCGCGCCGGCCGCTGGCGGAGGTCCTGCACGTCGACCGCTGGTGACGGCGCCACGCTGCAGGCGTACCGACCGGTCTGAGCCTCAGTCACCGGTCCAGTAGCGGTCGCCGCCCAGGACGAGCGCGGCGGCGCCGAGCAGGCCGGTCTCGGCGCCGAGCGCCGCCGGGACGACGACGCCGGCGCGGACGTGCGGCAGGCCGGCGCGCCGGGCGTACTCGACCCGCAGCGGGGCGAGCAGCAGGTCGCCGACCTGGACGAGGCCGCCGCCGACGACGACGGCGGTCACGTCGAGCAATGCCACCGCGGAGGCGATGCCGCGGCCGAGCAGGGTGCCGGCGCGGTCGAAGGCGGCGGCCGCGACCGGGTCCCCGGCCCGCGCGTCCGCCGCCAGCGCCCGCCCGTCCGCAGGCACTCCGCTGCCGGGGAGCCAGCCGTGCGCGACCGCCCACGCGACGACGGCCGGGCCGCGGGCGACCGCCTCCAGGCAGCCGCGGCCGCCGCAGCCGCACGCCGGCCCGTCCGGCTCCACGACCAGGTGGCCGACGTGTCCCGCGTTGCCCGACGCGCCGTCCACCACCCGGTTGCCCAGCACGATCCCGCCGCCGACCCCGGTGGACACCACCATGCCGAGCATGTCCGGGTGGCCGCGGCCGGCGCCGCGCCAGTGCTCCGCCACCGCCGCGCAGACGGCGTCGTTGTGCAACCGGACCGGCACCCCGAGCTCGGCACCGAGCCGGGCGCGCAGCCGGAAGTCCCGCCAGCCGGGGATGTTCAGCGGCGACACGACGCCCTCCGGCCAGCGCATCGGCCCGCCGCACCCGACGCCGACGCCGACCACCGGCAACCCCACCCCGTCCAGCACGGTGGACAGCAGCGACCGCAGCGCGTCCCACAGCGTCTCCGCGTCCGCGCCCTGCGGCGTGGGCCGCACCTGCGCGCCGAGGACCGGACCGGACGGCAGCACCACCGCGGCGGCCAGCTTGGTGCCGCCGACGTCCACTGCGAGCACCGGCCCGTATTCCGCCACCAGCGAACCGTACGGCCGTGCGGTCCCCAGGGGGCCGACGTACGGTCGACGGGTGACGACCCCTCCCCCGATCCACACCCTCGGCTCGCTGCGGGCGTCCGGCCACGTGCACCGCAGCGTCAAGGCGGAGATCCGGGAGAACCTGGTGGCCCGGCTCGCCGCGGGCGAGCCGTCGCTGCCCGGCATCGTCGGCTTCGACGCGACCGTGGTGCCCGAGGTGGAGCGTGCGCTGCTCGCCGGGCACGACATGGTCCTGCTCGGCGAGCGCGGCCAGGGCAAGACCCGGCTGATCCGCACCCTGGTCGGCCTGCTCGACGAGTGGGCCCCGGTGATCGCCGGCAGCGAGCTGAACGAGCACCCGTACCAGCCGATCTCCGTCTGGGGCCGGGCGATCGTGCACCAGCGCGGCGACGACACCCCGGTCGGCTGGCTGCACCGGACCGAGCGGTACGGGGAGAAGCTGGCCACCCCGGACACGTCCGTGGGCGACCTGATCGGCGACGTGGACCCGATCAAGGTCGCCGAGGGCCGCACCCTCGGCGACCCGGAGACCGTCCACTACGGACTGGTGCTGCGCACCAACCGCGGCATCTTCAGCGTCAACGAGCTGCCCGACCTGGCCGAGCGGATCCAGGTCGCGCTGCTGAACGTGCTGGAGGAGCGGGACGTGCAGGTGCGCGGCTACCAGCTGCGGCTGCCGCTCGACCTGCTGCTGATCGCCAGCGCGAACCCGGAGGACTACACCTCCCGCGGCCGGATCATCACCCCGCTCAAGGACCGCTTCGGCGCCGAGGTGCGCACCCACTACCCGCTCGAGCTCGACGACGAGATCGAGCTGGTCCGGCAGGAGGCGGCGCTGGTCTGGGACGTCGACGGCGCGCACCCGGCGCCGGTCGTCCCCGAGCACGTGCTGGAGGTCGTCGCCCGCTTCACCCGGGCCGTCCGGGAGGCCCCGCAGGTCGACCAGCGCTCCGGCGTCTCGGCGCGGTTCGCCATCGCCGGCGTCGAGACCGTCGCGGCGAGCGCGGTGCGGCGGGCCGCGGTGGCCGGCGAGCCGCTCGCCGTCGCCCGGATCTGCGACCTGCCGGCGGTGGTGCCGGCCTCCCGCGGCAAGGTGGAGTTCGAGGACTCGGACGAGGGCCGGGAGGCAGAGGTGCTGGAGCACCTGCTGCGCCGGGCCACCGCCGACACCTTCCGGGCCCGGCTCGCCGGGCAGGACCTGTCCGCGCTGCAGTCGAAGTTCGACGAGGGGCTGTCGGTGGAGACCGGCGACCTGGTGCCGGCGGGCGAGCTGCTGCGCCAGGTGGGGACGTTCCCGACGCTGGCCGCACTGCTGTCCCGGCTGGAGCCGGCGAGCGGGCCGGAGGGCGCCTCGGCGGTCGGGCTCGCCGCGGCGGCGGTGGAGTTCGCGCTGGAGGGGCTGCACCTGCTGCGCCGGCTGGCGAAGGACGACATCGGCGGCGGCCGGACCGTCTACGGCGGCTGACCCGATGCCGCGCCTGCTGCAGCGCGACTGGGGCCTTCGTTCGGTGAGTGACGGAGTTCGGGTCAGCGAGTGAGGGCACAGGAGCCGTCACTCACAGGCGGAAGTCGTCACTCACGGACGAATGTCGTCACTCGGCAACGTGGGAGCGGTCGGGTGAGCCGGCCGGGCGGGTACCGGTACGGCGCGTGGCACGGCGGGCCGGACCCGCTGGAGCCGCCGTTCGACGTCCGGCGCGCACTGGACGAGATCGGCGACGAGGTCCTGTCCGGCGCCAGCCCGTCCGAGGCGCTGCGCCGGCTGCTGCAGCAGGGCGCCGACGGCCTGCGCGGCCTGGACGAGCTGCGCCGCCGGGTCCGCCAGCAGGCCCGGTCCGCGCGCCGGCGCGGCCGGCTGGACGGCACCCTGGAGCAGGTCAGGCAGCTGCTCGACCGGGCGCTGGCGGCCGAGCGGCGGGCGCTGTTCCCCGACCCGGACGACGCCGCGCGACTTGCCGAGGCCGAGCTGGACGCGCTGCCGGACGACCCCGCCCGGGCGGTCCGGGAGCTGTCGGACTACCGGTGGCGCAGCGACGAGGCGCGCCAGGCGTACTCCGAGATCAAGGACCTGCTGCGCCGCGAGGTGCTCGACAGCCAGTTCCGCGGGATGCGGGACGCGCTGCGCGGTGCCACCGCTGCGGACATCGCCCGGGTTCGGGAGATGGTCGCCGCGCTCAACGACATGCTGGAGGCGGACGCCCGCGGCGAGCACACCCAGGAGCAGTTCGACGCGTTCATGCAGCGGTACGGGGACTTCTTCCCGGAGCGCCCGGAGAACCTGGCCGAGCTGGTGGACGCGCTGGCCCGCCGCGCCGCCGCCCAGCAGCGGCTGCTCGACAGCCTGTCCGACGCGCAGCGGCAGGAGCTGGCCGACCTGATGGCCGGCGCGCTCGGCGACGTCGGGCTCGCCTCCGAGCTGGACCGGCTCCAGCAGCGGCTCCGGGCGGCGCGGCCGGACCTGCGCTGGGGCGGCCGGGAGCGGATGGACGGCGACCGCCCGCTCGGCCTCGGCGACGCGACCGGGGCGCTGGCCGAGATCGCCGACCTGGACGAGCTGGACGCGATGCTCGACCAGGACTACCCGGGCGCGACGCTGGACGACGTGGACCCCGAGCTGGTGGAGCGGGCGCTCGGCCGGCAGGCGGTCGACGACCTCGAGGCGCTGCGCCGGGTCGAGCGCGAGCTGGAGCGGCAGGGCTACCTCAACCGCTCCGGCGGGGCGCTGGAGCTGACCCCGCGCGCCGTACGCCGGCTGGGAGCGACCGCGCTGCGCCGGGTCTTCGCGGTGTTGGAGTCGCGCGGGCGTGGCAGCCACGACGTCCGGGACGCGGGCGCCGCCGGGGAGCCGACCGGCGCGTCGCGAGAGTGGCGGTACGGCGACGAGCAGCCGCTCGATGTCGTCCGTACGGTCCGCAACGCCGTCCTGCGTACCCGGTCCCGCGCCGACCCTCCCGCCGGCCCGTCCCGCCGATCTTGACGTCGGGCCGGGCTCCCGCGGCGCGTCGTCGAGCCCGACGTCGAGATCGGGGCGGGGCGTGCGGCTCGGCGTCGAGGACTTCGAGGTGGTGGAGACCGAGCGGCGGACGTCGGCGACGGTCGCGCTGCTGGTCGACCTGTCCTACTCGATGGCCCTGCGCGGCACCTGGGGCGTGGCGAAGTCGACGGCGCTGGCGCTGCACTCGCTGGTGACCACCCGCTTCCCGCAGGACTCCATCGAGATCATCGGCTTCTCCAACTACGCGCGGGTGATCTCCCCGGTCGATCTCGCCGGGCTGTCCTGGGACATGGTGCAGGGAACCAACCTGCAGCACGGCCTGATGCTGGCCCGCCGCCACCTGGACCGGCACCGCGACGGTGAGCCGGTGATCCTCGTCGTGACCGACGGCGAGCCGACCGCGCACCTGTCCCGGGACGGCCGGGCCGAGTTCGCCTGGCCGCCGCTGCCGGAGACGCTGGCCCTCACCCTGGCCGAGGTCGAGCGGTGCACCCGGCGCGGCGCGACGATCAACGTCTTCATGCTCGACGAGGAGCCGGCGCTGGTCCGGTTCGTGGACGAGCTGGCCCGGCGCAACGGCGGCCGGGTCTTCTCCCCGCGGCCGGAGAAGCTCGGGGAGTACGTGGTGAGCGACTACCTGCGCGCCCGCCGCGGCCGCCGCGCCCACCGCGCCGGCTGAGCAGCACCGGGCGGCGCTACCGGGCGTGCCGGACGAGCGGGTTCCGGCGGAGACGACGCGGCCGGTGCGACAGCGGCTGCTGACCGGCGACCCGCAGCGCGCCGAGGACCTGCTGCAGACCGCGCTGGCCCGCACGTACCTGCGCTGGGACCGCATTCGCGCCGACGACCCGACCGCGTACGTCCGGCGGGTGCTGTTCACCACGTACGCGGACTGGTGGCGGCGGCGCTGGCGGCACGAGTACCCGACCGACCGGCTGCCCGAGGTGGTCGCGACCGGCGACCTCGCCGAGGAGGCCGCCGAGCGGGACCGGCTCCGCGGTGCGCTGGCCGCCCTGTCACCGCGGGAGCGGGCGGTGGTCGTCCTGCGCTTCTACGAGGACCTGGGCGAGCGGGAGACGGCAGAGGCGCTCGGCATCGCGGTCGGCACGGTGAAGAGCAGTTGCGCCCGCGCGCTCGGCAAGCTGCGCGTCTCGCCGCTGCTGGCGGACGCCGCGAAGGAGGGACCATGACCGGCACCGACGACCTGCGTGCGGCGCTCGCCGACACCGACACCCCGGCCGGCGTCGACGTCGCCGCCGTCCGCCACCGGGCCCGCCGCGGCCGCCGCCGGCTCGAGTTGCTGGCGGCGGCGGCTAGCCTGCGGACGTGGACCTGCTGGTCGAGCTGGTGCCGGCGGAGTCGACGCTGCCGTTGCGGCAGCGGGTGCTGCGCCCGCACCAGCGGGTCGAGGACCTGGTCGAGCCCGGCGAGCGGGAGCCCGGCGCCGCGCACGTCGCGGCGCTGACCGGCGACGGCGAGGTGGTCGGGACCGCGGTGCTGGTGCGGGAGGCGTTCGCGGCGGCGCCGGACCGCACCGACGTGTGGCGGCTGCGCGGCGTGGCCGTCGCCGACGCGCTGCGCGGCCAGGGCGTCGGCGGGCGGGTGCTGCGGTACGCCCTCGGCCAGGTCGCCCTGCACGGCGGCGGCCTGGTCTGGGCGAACGTCCGGCTGCCCGCCCGCCGCTTCTACGAGCGGGAGGGCTTCGCCGGGGTCGGCGGCGTGTGGACCGACCCGGCCACCGGACCGCACGTCACGATGTGGCGCGAGGTTCGGGTACCCGTGGACTGACCGGACCGGCGTGCCCTCCGTGCCGCCGCCTGGCAGGATGGGGTCGTGTCCACCCGACCGCCCGGCACCCGGCGACCGCGGCTGCTGCCCGGTGCGCTGCTGGCCTCGGCGCTCGTGGTCGCCACCGCCGGCGCCGTGCTGGCCGCGACCGGCGGCTCGCAGGCCCCGGCGTCCGAGACCTGCTCGTCCGGCACGGCCTGGGTCACGGTCCGCCCGGTCTTCGACCGCAGCGACTGGCGGCCCGCCGGGCAGGCCGGCCCGACGCTCGCCGGCTGCCTGGACACCTCCCGGATCGACCCGCCGCAGGACGCCGCGCCGACGAACCCGCGCGGCTGAGCCGTCCGCCGCCGCCCTCCTGCTCCAGCGGTGATCTTGCGGTTGCCGGCCGACGAGACGGACAGCACCGGACACACGGTGCGGCGAACCGCAAGATCAGCGGGACCGGCGGCCTAGCCGAGCGCCCGGGTGAGGTCGGCGAGCAGGTCGTCGACCGACTCGATCCCGACCGAGAGCCGCACCAGGTCGCCGGGCACCTCCAGCTCCGATCCGCTCACCGACACGTGGGTCATCCGCGCCGGGTGCTCGATCAGCGACTCCACCCCGCCGAGCGACTCGCCGAGCAGGAAGACCTCGGTGCGCTCGCAGACCCGCAGCGCCGCCTGCTCGCCGCCGCGCAGCGTGAACGAGACCATCCCGCCGAAGGCCCGCATCTGCTTGGCCGCGACCTCGTGGCCGGGATGGTCCGGCAGGCCCGGGTAGAGGACCCGGTCGACGGCCGGGTGCGCGGCCAGCAGCTCGACCACCCGCTCGGCGTTCGCGCAGTGCCGGTCCATCCGTACGCCCAGGGTCTTCACCCCGCGCAGCACCAGCCAGCAGTCGAACGGCGATGGCACCGCACCCATCGCGTTCTGGTGGAACGCCAGCCGCTCGGCCAGGTCGGTGTCGTCGACGACCAGCGCGCCGCCGATCACGTCGGAGTGCCCGCCCAGGTACTTGGTCGTGGAGTGCACGACGACGTCCGCGCCGAGCCCGAGCGGTTGCTGGAGGTAGGGGGAGGCGAAGGTGTTGTCGAGCACCAGCAGGGCGCCCGCGTCGTGCGCGAGCGACGCCAGGCCGGCGATGTCGGCGACGCCGAGCAGCGGGTTGGTCGGCGTCTCGGCCCAGACCAGCTTGGTGGTCGGACCGATCGCGGCCCGCACCGCGCCGAGGTCGGTCAGGTGCACGGTGGTGTAGTCGACGCCCCACCGGGCGAGCACCTTGGCGAACAGGCGGAAGCTGCCGCCGTAGGCGTCGTCCGGGATCACGACGTGGTCGCCGGGCGCCAGCACGGTGCGCAGCAGGCAGTCCTCGGCGGCCAGCCCGGAGGCGAAGGCGAGCCCCCGCGCGCCGCCCTCCAGCGCGGCCAGGCACTCCTGCAGCGCAGTCCGGGTCGGGTTGGCCGACCGGCTGTACTCGTACCCGCCGCGCAGCCCGCCGACCCCGTCCTGCTTGTAGGTCGACGTCTGGTAGATCGGCACCACCACCGAGCCGGTCACCGGGTCCGGCTCCTGCCCGGCGTGGATGGCCAGCGTCTCGAACCCGCGCCGCGTGTCGCTCACCAGCGGCAATCTACTCTGACTGCACTCGCCGGCAGGTCGCCGGGCGCGAGCGCCAGGCGACCGGCCGTCTCGCGCCCGCTCGCGCTGCGAGCCCTCGCGCTCACGGTGCGTAGAGAGTCTCGATCGTGTCGGCGTAGCTGGACAGCACGCCGCGGCGCTTGAGCTTCATCGTGGCGGTCAGCTGCGGGGAGTCGGGCAGCCACTCGTCGGCCAGCACCGCGAAGCGCTTGACCCCCTCGACCTGGGAGAAGTGCGCGTTGGCCGCGGCCACCCCGCGCTCCAGCTCGGCCCGGACGGCCGGGTCGGCCGCGAGCGACGGGAGATCCTCGGGCAGGCCCTGGGAGCGTGCCCACACCGGCGCCACCTCCGGGTCGAGCACCAGCAGCGCCACCAGGTACGGCCGCGCGTCGCCGACCACGCAGGCCTGCCCGACCAGCGGCAGCGACTTCAGCTGCGCCTCGATGTTCGCCGGCGAGATGTTCTTGCCGCCGGCGGTGATGATCAGCTCCTTCTTTCGGTCCACTATGGACAGATAGCCGTCCTCGGCGAGCCGGCCGATGTCGCCGGTGTGCAGCCAGCCGTCCGCGTCGAAGGTCTCGGCCGAGCGCTCGGGGTCCTTGAGGTAGCCGCGGGAGACGATCCCGCCGCGGCAGACCACCTCACCGTCGTCCAGCAGGCGCACCTCCGCGCCCGGGTACGCCCGCCCGACCGTGCCGGCCCGGGCCCGGAACGGGTCCCAGGTCATGCCGCCGGTGTTCTCGCTCATCCCGTAGATCTCCGAGAACGGCAGCCCGATCGAGCGCATGAAGTGGAAGACGTCGACCGGCAGCGGCGCCGCGCCGGAGAAGGCGTAGCTGAGCTGGTCGAGCCCGATCCTCGCCCGCAGCGGAGCGAAGGCCGCGGCGTCCACCTGCTCCCACGCGGCGGCCAGCGGCGCCGGCAGCGGCTGGTCGACCGCCCGCAGCTCCGCGACCTGCCGGCCGACCTGCAGCGCCTTCGCGAAGCCGGCGACCCGCTCCGGTCCGCCGGCCGCCACCGCCGCCTCGATCCCGGCGCGCAGCTTCTCCCACACCCGCGGCGGGCCGAACAGGTTGTTGGGGTGGACCATCGCCAGGTACGCGCCCAGCTTCGTCTGGTCCGGGCAGCAGGTGACCTCGGAGCGCTGCCACAGCCAGGCGTAGTGGGTGACCATCCGCTCGGCCACGTGCGCCATCGGCAGGTACGACACCGAGCGGACGCCGGGATCCGGCATGATCACCAGGCTCGTGAAGCCGACGCACTGCCACGCCACGTTGCCGTGGTCGATCATCACGCCCTTCGGCGCGCCGGTGGTGCCGGAGGTGTAGATGACCGTGACCAGCTCGTCCTGCCGCGCGGCGGCGACCGCCTCGTCCAGGTCGAGCGGGTCGTCGCCGGTCAGGTCGGCGAGCCGCAGCACGTCCGGCGGCGCCAGCCCGTCCGGGTCGTCCACCACGACGATCGCCCGCAGGTCGGGCAGCTCGTCGCGGACCTTGAGCAGCCGCTCCAGGAAGCCGATGTCGTCGACCACGGCGATCCGGGCCTCGCTGTGCGCGGCGAGGTAGCCGACCTGCTCCGGAGCGGAGGAGTTGTAGATGGACAGCGGCGTGCCGCCGGCGAGCAGCACGCCGAGGTCCACGGTGTGGAACTCCGGCCGGTTGCGCAGGAACAGCAGCGCCCGGTCGCCGCGGCCGAGCCCGAGCCGGCCGAACGCGCGGGCCAGCCGGGCGGACCGGTCGCCGACCTGCGCCCAGGTCCACTCCTCGAGACCGGACCCGTCGGGCTCGAGACGCCGCAGCGCGACCCGGTCCGGCTCGTCGGCGACGTTGCGCCGCAGCCAGCCGGTGATCGTCTGCCCCTCGACCTGCCGGGCCAGGTCCGCCAGGTCCGCCGCCTCCGCCACCGCACACCTCCGCTGTGAGCCTGCTCACACCGTATCGGCGCCTCCCCCATCCGACCACCGCCGCCCCGGGCCACGCCGGGCCGCCGACCCACCCACTCTTCCCGAGTGAGAAGTTGGATCCGCGAGTGAGAAGTTGGATCTGCGAGTGAGGAGCTACAACTTCTCACTCGGCTCGCGAACTTCTCACTCGGCTCGCGAACTTCTCACTCGGCGCGGGAGCCAGTCTCCGGGTCAGCGGGTGGCGAGGTGGGCCAGCAGGTCCTGCCGGGTGAGCACGCCGGCCGGCTTGCCGTCGGCGAGCACGAGCGCCGCGTCCGCCTTCTCCAGCGCGCCGACGGCGGCGTCCACCGGCTCGCCGGCGCCGATCATCGGCAGCGGCGGCGACATGTGCCGCTCCAGCGGGTCGGCCATCCGGGCCCGGCCGGTGAACAGCAGGTCGAGCAGGTCCCGCTCGACCACCGAGCCGACCACCTCGGCGGTCATCACCGGTGGCTCGGCCTGCACGACCGGCAGCTGCGAGACCGAGTACTCCCGGAGGATGTCGATCGCCTCGCGCACCGTGTCGTGCGGGTGGGCGTGCACCAGCTCGGGCATCGGCCCGGTCTTGCGGCGCAGCACGTCGCCGACGGTGGTGTCCGCCGCCGTGTTGGTCAGGAAGCCGTAGCCGGCCATCCAGTCGTCGTTGAAGATCTTCGACAGGTAGCCGCGCCCGGAGTCCGGCAGCAGCACGACCACCACGTCGTCCGGGCCGGCGCGCCCGGCCACCCGAAGCGCCGCCTGCGCGGCCATCCCGCACGACCCGCCGACGAGCAGGCCCTCCTCGCGGGCCAGCCGCCGGGTGAGGGTGAAGGAGTCAGCGTCGCTGACGGCGACGATCTCGTCGCAGATGTCCCGGTCGTACGTCTGCGGCCAGAAGTCCTCGCCGACGCCCTCCACCAGGTACGGCCGGCCGGTGCCGCCGGAGTAGACCGAGCCCTCGGGGTCGGCTCCGACCACCCGGACCCGGCCGTCGGAGACCTCCTTGAGGTAGCGCCCGGCGCCGCTGATCGTCCCGCCGGTGCCGAGCCCGGCGACGAAGTGGGTGATCCGCCCGTCGGTCTGCCGCCAGATCTCCGGCCCGGTCGTCTCGTAGTGCGACAGCGGGTTGTTCACGTTGGCGTACTGGTTGGGCTTCCAGGCGCCGTCGATCTCTCGAGCGAGCCGGTCGGAGACCTGGTAGTAGGAGTCCGGGTGCTCCGGCGGGACGGCCGTCGGGCAGACCACCACCTCGGCCCCGTACGCCTTGAGCACGCTGATCTTGTCCGTGGAGACCTTGTCCGGGCAGACGAAGACGCACCGGTAGCCGCGCTGCTGGGCCACGATGGCGAGCCCGACGCCGGTGTTGCCGCTGGTCGGCTCGACGATGGTGCCGCCGGGACGCAGCTCGCCGGACTGCTCGGCCGCCGCCACCATCCGCAGCGCGATGCGGTCCTTCACCGAGCCGCCGGGGTTGAGGTACTCCACCTTCGCCAGCACCAGCGCGGCCAGCCCGTCGGTCACCGTGGACAGCTTGACCAGCGGCGTGTTCCCGATCAGGTCGACCATCGACTCCGCGTACTCCATCCCGCCAGGCTAGATCCAGAACCGTCACCGGCCTGCACTAACCTCCTGGCGGGAGGTGGAGGCGTGGCGCGAGAGGCGGCCGTGCGGCTGGCAGACGGGGTCTGGCGGATCCCGACGTCGGTCGGCGACCTGGTCAACTCGATCGCCATCCGGGACGCCGACGGCACGGTGACGCTCGTCGACGCCGGGCTCGCGCTGGGCTTCGCGCACCGGAAGCTGCGCCGTGGCCTGCTGGCCATCGGCGCCGCTCCGGCGGACGTGCGACGCATCGTCGTCACCCACGCGCACGTCGATCATGCCGGCGGGCTGGCGAAGATCGTCGAGCACACCGGCGCCGGCGTGTGGGCCCACGAGCGGGAGGCGATCTACCTGCGCGACGGGAAGGTCCCCCGGTCCGGGCCCGGGCCGAGCGGTTCGTTCGGCACGGTGACGGTGGCCGAGGAGTTCCAGCACGGGACGGTGCTGCCGGCCGCCGGCGGGCTGCGCGTGGTGCACACGCCGGGCCACACCCCGGGCCACGTCTCGCTGCTGCACGAGCCGTCCGGGGTCCTCATCACCGGCGACGCGCTGTTCAACGTCCGCGGCATCCGCTACTCCCCCGGCTGGATGTGCACCGACCCGGCGCTCAACCGCAGGTCCGCGGACGGCCTGGGCGACCTCGACTTCGAGGTCGCCGCGTTCACGCACGGGCCCGAGATCCGGCAGGGTGCGCGCGAGGCGGTGCGGGCCTTCCTGCGCGGCCGCGAGCGGTGACCCGCGCCTCCCGAGCCCGCCGCATCGCCACCGCCGCGGCGTACGGCGGCGGCGGGCTCGGCCTGCTCACCGCCGCCGGCTGGGGACTGCTGATCGGGCAGGCGAAGCTCGCCCGCCGCTGGGTCGGGCCGCCGGAGGCGGCGCCGCCGGTCGGCGACGGGATGTACGGGTACGGCGCCGGGCCGGCGCTGACCCTGGCCATGCTCGGCGACTCGAGCGCCGCCGGCCTCGGGGTCGCCGCCGCGCTGGAGACGCCGGGGGTGCTGGTCGCGACCGGGCTGGCCGAGGTGGCGGAGCGGCCGGTCCGGCTCGTCACCGTCGCCGCGGTCGGCGCGCGCTCCGAGCACCTCGCCTCGCAGGCGGAGCAGGTGCGCGCTGCGCGCCCGGATGTCGCCGTGATCATGATCGGGGCGAACGACGTGACCGGGCGGGTGCGGCCCTCGGAGGCCGTCCGGCACCTCGGCCGGGCGGTGCGCCGGCTGCGCGCGAGCGGCGTCGAGGTGGTGGTCTGCACCTGTCCGGACCTCGGCACGGTCGAGCCGATCGCGCAGCCGCTGCGCTTCGTGGCGCGGGTCTGGAGCCGGCAGCTCGCCGCCGCCCAGACGATCGCGGTCGTCGAGGCTGGCGGTCGGACGGTCTCGCTCGGCGACGTGCTCGGGCCGGAGTTCGCGGCCCGGCCGAAGGAGCTGTTCAGCGCGGACCGGTTCCACCCCTCCGCCGAGGGCTACGCGGCCGCCGCCGCGGTGACGCTGCCGTCGGTCTGCGCGGCGCTCGGCCTGTGGCCGGAGGAGCTGGACGCGGAGGTCGAGCTGGGACTGTTCTCCCCGGAGGGCGTGACCCCGGTGGCGACGGCGGCGGCGCGCGCCGCCGGCCGCCCGGGCACCGAGGTCACCGGCATCCGGGTCGACGGGCGGGAGCGCGGGCCGCGCGGCCGGTGGGCCTTCCTGCGGCGGCGGCGCCCCCGCCCGTCCTCCGACCCGATCTCCGCCGACGTCGAGCCCACCCGGTGATCTTGCAGTTGACCGCAACCCCCGGGGCCTTTGTCCGTTTTCGGCGCGGGCAAGTGCAAGATCGCGCCGGGGAGCGGCGGTCAGGCGGGTCAGGCGGAGGGTCAGGCGGAGGGCGGGGGCGGCCTCGGGGCGCTTGATGGCCGAGACGTCCAGCTCGAGCTTGACCTTGTCCCCGACCAGCAGGCCGCCGCCCTCGATGGCGACGTTCCAGGTCAGCCCCCAGTCCTTGCGGTTGACCGTGGTCCTGCCCTCGAAGCCGGCCCGGGTGTTGCCGAACGGGTCCGGGGAGGAACCCTGGAACTCCAGGTCGAGCACGACCGGGTGGGCCTGGCCCTTGATCTCGAGCTCGCCGTGCAGCTTGTACTCCTCGGCGCTGACGACCTCGGCGCGGGAGCTGCGGAAGATGATCTTCGGGTGGTTCTCGACGTCGAGGAAGTCGCCGCTCTTCAGGTGCCCGTCGCGCTGCTCGTTGTTGGTGAGGACGCTCGCGGCGTCGATCTCGACCTCGGCCGAGGACTTCGTCGGGTCGGCATGGTCGATCTTGATCACGCCGGAGAAGACGTTGAAACCGCCGCGGACGGTGGCGACCATCGCGTGCCGGGCGGCGAAGCCGAGCCGGGTGTGCGCGGGGTCGAGATCCCAGGTGCCGGTCAGGTCGACGGTGGTGGGCGCGGACATCGTTGCCTCCGAACGTTCGGCCGCCGGGCTGCTGCCCGACGAGGACTGATGCTTGCATACTCAAGTAGCTGCCCCGACAACCTGGTCGGGCGAGCACCCATTCCCGCGACCAGACCCGACCTCCGGCGATCTCGGTCGACCTCCCGCGACCTCCTCCGGACCGGCTGCTGCCCGTAGCCTGTGGGCGTGGACCCGGCCCGGCTGACCCGCGGCGCCGTCGGTGGCGCGCTGGCCGCGGCGGGTGCCGGCGCCGGCGTGCTGGCGGCCGAGGTGTGGGCGGCAGCGCGCCGGCGGTACGCGGCGGCCGGCTCGGCCCCACCGGTCGAGGGCGACTACGGCGACCCTGGCTCGGAGCGGCTGCGACTGGTCGTGCTCGGCGACTCGACCGGGGCCGGGGTCGGGGTGACCCGCACCGAGGAGACGGTCGGCGGGGTGCTGGCCCGCCGGCTGGCCGGCCCGCGCCGCCGGGTCCGGCTCGCCGGGGCGGCGATCGCCGGCTCCGGCACCGGTGACCTCGGCCCGCAGGTGTCCCGCGCGCTGCTCGGCCGGCCGGACGTGGCGGTCGTGCTGGTCGGCATGACGGACGCCACCTCCGGCACCCCGCTGCCGGCCGTCCGGCAGCACCTCTCCGACGCCGTGCACCGGCTGCGCGCCGCGGGGGCCGCGGTCGTCGTCGGCACCTGCCCGGACCTGGGCGCGAGCCGGGTCTTCGCGCAGCCGCTGCGGGGCGTGGTCGCATGGCGGGGTCGCCGGGTGGCCGCCGTCTCGGCGGCCGCCACCCGGGCCGCCGGCGGGGTGCCGGTGGACCTCCGCGAGCGGGTCGGGCCGGTCTTCCGCGCGGACCCCGCCGCGTACTGCGAGGACGGCTTCCACCCGAGCGCCGACGGCTACCGGCTGATCGCCGAGGCGCTGCTGCCGGCGGTGGACGAGGCGGCCACCGAGCGGGTCCCGCGCTGACGTACCCTGCGGTAACAAGAGCCCGCTGACGAGGGAGTCGCCGTGCCCGAGGCCGTCATCGTCGCCACCGCCCGCTCACCGATCGGCCGCGCCGGCAAGGGGTCGCTGACCCAGCTCCGCCCGGACGACCTGGCCGCGACCGTGGTACGGGCCGCGCTCGAGAAGGTCCCCCAGCTCGATCCGGCCGAGATCGACGACCTGATGCTCGGCTGCGGCCTGCCCGGCGGCGAGCAGGGCTTCAACCTGGGCCGGGTCGTCTCGATCCTGCTCGGCTACGACCAGCTGCCGGGCGCCACCGTCACCCGCTACTGCGCGTCCTCGCTGCAGACCACCCGGATGGCGTTCCACGCGATCAAGGCCGGGGAGGGGGACGTCTTCGTCAGCGCCGGAGTGGAGTGCGTCAGCCGGTACGCGAAGGGCAGCTCGGACAGCTGGCCGGACACCATGAACCCGGTCTTCGCCGCCGCCCGGGCGCGGTCCGAGCAGGCCGCGCAGGGTGGTGTGGAGTGGCACGACCCGCGCTCCGACGGTGCGGTGCCGGACATCTACCTGGCGATGGGGCAGACGGCGGAGAACCTCGCCCAGGTCAAGGGCGTCACGCGGGAGGACATGGACGCCTTCGGCGTCCGCTCCCAGAACCTTGCCGAGAAGGCGCTCGCGAACGGCTTCTGGGAGCGCGAGATCACGCCGGTCACCACGCCCGACGGCACCGTGGTCGGCAAGGACGACGGGCCGCGGCCGGGGGTGACGCTGGAGGGCGTGGCCGGGCTCAAGCCGGTCTTCCGGCCGGACGGCCGGATCACCGCCGGCAACTGCTGCCCGCTGAACGACGGCGCCGCCGCGGTGGTCGTCATGTCCGACACCAGGGCGCGCGAGCTCGGGATCACGCCGCTGGCGCGGATCGTGTCGACCGGGGTCTCCGCGCTGTCGCCGGAGATCATGGGTCTCGGCCCCGTCGAGTCCTCGCGACGTGCGCTCGCCCGTGCCGGCCTGACGATCGACGACATCGACCTGGTCGAGATCAACGAGGCGTTCGCCGCGCAGGTGATCCCGTCCTACCGGGACCTCGGCATCGACGAGGACCGGCTGAACGTCAACGGCGGCTCCATCGCCGTCGGCCACCCGTTCGGCATGACCGGCGCCCGGATCACCGGCACCCTCATCAACTCGCTGCGCTGGCACGACAAGACGCTGGGCCTGGAGACCATGTGCGTCGGCGGTGGCCAGGGCATGGCGATGGTCCTCGAGCGCCTCTCCTAGCGTCGGCTCGCCCGGTCCCGCCCGCGAGTGACGACTTCGTCGCGCGAGTGACGACTTCGCCTCGCGAGTGACGCGTTATGAGACGTCACTCGTGCACCGAAGTCGTCACCCACGGGCCGACGCGTCGGCAGGCGCTGGCAGACCGAGGACCACGCGGAGCGACGCGAGCACCGAGGCGGTCCCGGCCAGCGCCGTCACGTCGCCGGACCGGACCACGTCGTCGACGACGACCGCGAGCTGATCGGGGAGCGCCGTGTCGGCGAGCCGGGGCACCGGCGCCCGCGGCCGCAGCTCGGCGTCGGCACCGAGGTCGGCGATCCGCTGCACCGCGAGGTGTGCGGCGTCCCCGCGCGTCGCCGGTGCCGGGCCGACGGGCGGGCGCGCCCAGCTCGCCGCGGTCCACCGGCGCAGTCGCCGGACCAGGTCCGCCGCGGCCTGCCGCACCGGCTCCGGGCCGGGAGCGCGGCCGGGAAGGCGACCGACCCCACCCGGCCGGCCGGGTGGGGTCGCGTCGTCGTCGCCAGGCCGGATTGCTAGTCCCGGAAGTAGCTCAGCAGCCGGAGGATCTCCAGGTAGAGCCAGACCAGGGTGACGGTCAGGCCGAAGGCCGCGTACCACGCGAACCGCTCCGGGGCGCCCTGCTTGATGCCCTTGTCGATCATGTCGAAGTCGAGCAGGAACGTGAACGCGGCGATGCCGATGCACAGCAGGCTGAAACCGACCGCCAGCGGCAGGTTGTTGCTGTCGCGCAGCCCCAGCCCGCCAGGCGTGAAGAAGGACGCGACCAGGTTGACCACCATGAGCGCCACGACGCCGATCAGCGCGCCGAGCAGCCACCGGGTGAACCGGGGCGTCACCCGGATGGCACCGGTCTTGTAGACGACCAGCATCCCGGCGAAGACGCCGGCGGTGCCGACCACCGCCTGGATCACGATGCCGCCACCGAAGGCGTCGTTGAACGCCCGGCTGATCGCGCCGAGGAAGACACCCTCGGCCGCGGCGTAGGAGAGGATCAGCGCCGGGTTGGTGCTCTGCTTGAAGCTGATCACCAGCGCCAGCACGAAGCCGACGAGCGCACCGACGATCGCCAGCGCACCGAGATCGAAGATCCAGGCGATCGCACCCGTGACGACGACGACGCCGAGCGTCATCGCGGTCCGCATGACGACGTCGTCCAGCGTCATGAAGCGGGCCGGCGGCGCGTACGCGGGCCGGTTGTAGATGTCCTGCAGGTCGCCGGCCGACGGCGCCGGGGCGGCGTTCCAGCTCGCCTGCTGCTGGCCCTGCCCGAAGCCTCGCCCGAGGACGGGGTTGTTGCTCTGCACGGCTACTCCTCGAAGGTGGCGCGCCGACGATGACGGGATCAACCCGTCGCTACCGTAACGGTTGGTGGCCGGTCGTGGGTTCCCCCCGCGGGACCACGGTGTAGCGCCGGTGGTTGAGCGTGGGGAGCACCTCCCGCACCGCCTTGACCCGCTCGGCCGAGACCTCGGCGACCGCGACCGCTCCGTCGACCTCTCCGAGCCGGGCCAGCGGCACGCCCATCGGGTCGACCACCACGCTCTGCCCCGCGTAGTCGCGGGGTGCCTGGTCCGCGGCGGCGACGTAGCAGGTGTTCTCGATGGCCCGGGCGGTGACCAGGGTCAGCCAGTGTGCCTCCTTCAGCGGCCCGGCGACCCACGCCGACGGCAGCGCGAGCAGGGTGGCGCCGGCGTCCACCAACGCCCGGGCCAGCTCGGGGAAGCGCAGGTCGTAGCAGGTCAGCACGCCCACGGTGAGCTCACCGAGGTCCAGCGTGAGCAGAGCGGCCGCCGGGTCGGCGGGGTCCAGGCCGGCGGCCCGGATCCGGTCGGACTCCCGCCAGCCGAGCGCGTCGAACAGGTGCAGCTTGCGGTAGTGCCCCAGCGGGCCGCGCGGCCCGGCCGCGACGACCGTGTTGAACACGCGCTCGTCGCCGGGGATCGACTCGAACATGCCCGCCACCGCGACCAGCCCGGCCGCGGCGGCCGCCTCGGCGACCGCGGTGGCGAACGGGCCGTCCAGCGGCTCGGCGACATCGGCGAGCCGGTCGGCGGGCCCGCCGAACGGGTGCTGGGACGCCTCCGGCAGCACCACCAGGTCCGCGCCGGCGTCCCCGGCGCGGCGGATCAGCTCGACCACCCGCTCCCGGTTGCGGCGGACGTCCCGCCCGGCCGCGAACTGCCCGACCCCGACCCTCACGGCGTCCCCTCCATCGGCAGCCCGACCGGCAGGCCGGCCGAGCGGCCGCCGTCGCTCCCGCGCGCGCTGCGCGCCCTCGCGCTCACAGCCGCTCCCCCGCGGCGCGCAGCGTCTCCACCCGCTTGCAGAAGGCGAACCGGACCAGCCCGCGCCCCCGCGCCGGGTCGGCGAAGAAGACCGAGGCCGGGATCGCGGCGACCCGCTTGGCCGCGATCAGGTCCCGGACGTACGCCACGTCGTCGCCGTCGCAGCGGGTCATCGCGAAGTACGTCCCCTCCGGCCGGCTGACCTCGAGCTCGGTCCGCTGCAGGTCCTTCAGCAGCACGTCCCGCCGCTCGGTGTAGTCGGCGACCAGCTGGTCGTAGTAGCCGGACCCGCCGGCCGCGCCCAGCATCACCCCGGCGGCCCGCTGCAGCGGCGCCGACGCGGTGAAGGTGACGAACTGGTGCACCGAGCGGACCGCCGCGGACAGCGCCGGCGGGGCGACCGCCCAGCCGATCCGCCAGCCGGTGGCGCTGAAGGTCTTCGAGACCGAGGAGACGGTCACCGTGCGGCCGGCGCAGGCCGGGTCGGCGGCGACCGGCCGGTGCGCCAGCCCGTCGAACACCACGTGCTCGTAGGTCTCGTCGGAGAGCAGGTACGCGTCGTGCCGCTCGGCCAGCTCGCCGAGCACCCGGGTCTCCTCCGAACCGAGCAGCCGGCCGGTCGGGTTGGTCGGCGTGTTCACCACGATCACCCGGGTCCGGTCGGTGACCAGCTCGGCCAACCGGTCCAGGTCGAGCCGGAAGTCCGGGAACGACGTGGTCAGGTAGCGCGGCACCCCGCCGGCGGCCACCACCGCGAACGGGTAGAGGTCGTAGAACGGCTCGACCAGCACCACCTCGTCGCCGGGCTCCAGCAGCGCCTGCAGGGTGGCGGCGATCGCCTCGGTCGCGCCGGCGGTGACGGTGACCTCGGTCTCCGGGTCGTACGCCAGGCCGTAGCGGTCCCGCTGGTGCTCGGCCACCGCCTGCCGCAGCACCGGGTCGCCGACGCTCGGCGCGTACTGGTGCAGCCCGGCGTGCAGTGCCTCGGTGGCCGCCCGCACCAGGTCCTCGGGCGGGTCGAAGTCCGGGAAGCCCTGGGCGAGGTTGATGGCCCCGGCCTGGACCGCCTGCTGGGTGATCGTCGAGAAGATCGACGTCCCGAAGCCCCGCAGCGACCTGCGCAATACGTCCGCCACGCCGTCGATCCTGCCTCACCGGGCGGCCGGACGGCACCTCGCGGGTTTCCGATCCCGGTCGAAGCGGCGACAACAGAAGGCGTGGAGGACGGCACCGCCGCGGACCGCGGCGGGCGATCGGTGCTGCTGCAGCTGCAGCGGGCCCTCCTCCCCGCCCGGCTGCCCGAGATCGACGGCCTGCCGCTGACCGCCCGCTACCTGCCCGGCGGCACCCCGGACGGGCTCGGCGGCGACTGGTACGACGTCATCCCGCTCGGCGGTGGCACGGCGGCGCTGGTCGTCGGCGACGTGGCCGGCGGCGATCTCACCGCCACCGTGGTGATGGGGCAGCTGCGCAGCGCGGTCCGGGCGTACGCGGTGGAGGGTCACCCGCCGGCGGTCGTCGTCAGCCGGGCGAACGACTTCCACCTGGGGCTGGAGACCGGCCGGCTGGCGAGCGTGGTCTACGCGATGGTGCACCCGGTCGAGCGGATCGTGACCGTGGTGCGGGCCGGGCACGTGCCGCCGCTGCTGGCGACGCCGCTGGCCGGGCCGTGCTTCCTGGAGTCGGTCGGCGGGCCGCCGCTGGGTGTCCGGCGCGGCGAGGTGTGGCGGGAGTCGACCACCCAGCTGGCCCCGGGCAGCACGCTGGTCCTCTACTCCGACGGCCTGGTGCGGGACGAGGGCTCGCTGGACCGGGGCATGGGCAACCTGCTCGCCGCGGTCGCCGACGGCGGGGCCGCGGACGACCCGGACCGGCTCGTCGAGACCCTGACCCGGCTGGTCCCGGAGCGGCCGCCGGACGACGCGGTGCTGCTCGTCGGCCACCTGTCGGCCGACCGGCTGGAGTCGGTCACCGAGCTGCGCCGGACCCTGCCGCCGATCGCCGAGAGCGCCACCGTCGCCCGCTGGCTGGTCACCGACCTGCTCCGGGACGCGGTGCCGGAGGACCCGCGGGACACCGCGGCGCTGCTGACCACCGAGCTGGTCTCGAACGCGATCCGGCACACCCGCGACGAGCTGACGCTCACCGTACGACTGGAGGCCGGCACGCTGCGGGTCGGCGTCTCCGACTCCAGCCACCGCCGGCCGCAACTGGTGCAGGTCGGCGAGCGGGACACCTCCGGGCGCGGACTGCACCTGGTCGAGGCGCTGGCCGTCCGGTGGGGCGTGGACGCGGAAGGGCGCGGGATGGGCAAGACCGTGTGGTTCGAGCTGGACACCGCCCCTCGCCCCTAGGGCGGGCGCCCGCTGGTACGCGTCGGCGACCGCCGCCCGCTGCTGCGCGTCGGCGACCGGACGCCGCCGGGCTAGCCGGGCGGCGGCGTCGACCAGGGCGTCACCGGCCGTTCCCGGCGGGTGCCGTCGAGCACGACGTCGACCCGCTCGTCGAAGAACGCGACGAGCCCGCCGACCGGGACCGCGTCGTGCAACGGCTCCTGGTAGCTCCAGGCGAGGTCCGGGACGACGGAGCCGCCGACCTGCACCGACCAGTAGGACGCCTCGCCCTTGTAGGCGCAGTACGTCAGCGTCGGGCTCGGGCGCAGGTCCGCGCGGACGTCCTCACGCGGCAGGTAGAACCGGACCGGGAGCAGCGTCTCGAACAGCAGCCGGGATCGGGTCGACTCGGCGAGGAGGTGCCCGTCGAGCTCCAGTCGCACGTGCCGCGAGGCGGGCAGGACGTCGATGCGGTGGAACGGGTCCCGCGGGTGCGAGACGATCCGCTCCTCCTCCTCGTACCAGCCGTCGAAGCCGGCGAAGTCCAGCACCAGGTAGCCGGTCAGGTCGCCGTCAGCCAGCTTGAGCGCCGCGGCCGTGCCGGCGCCGGAGCGGATGTCCAGGCGCTCCCCGTCGGCGGTGTGCACGTCGAACGGGACCGACGGGTCCAGGATCGGGCGGCGGGACACCTCCGACAGCCGCAGCCCCACGGAGTCGTCGGCCACCGCCGCCGGCGACGGGCTCGGGACCAGCTCGGCGTCGACGTCGGCCACCGGCACCGCGTACGAGGGCACGATGCGCCGCGGCTCCCAGACCAGCACCGCGCGGGTGCTGTCGACCACGGTCCGGCCGCCGAGCGCCGCCCGGATCCGCTTGCCGGTCGGCTCATGCCGGAGCTCTCCGAGCTTGCCCATCAGCACGTCACGTACGCGCACGCTCATGAATCGCCCCTCACAGCCATCGACGGTACGAATGATCCTACGGTGGCCGTCGCCGCGCGCCCGTTTTTGTCGGTGGTGGTGGTTAGCGTGTCGGTATGACCGTGACGGTGGAGCGTCCGCCGAGTGTGGGTGACGCGCTGGCCGCGGTCGGGTCGTTGCTCGCCGACGCGGTGGATCGTCCGTTGTGGTCGGTGGATGACGGCGGAGCTGGTCTCGCTGGTGGTGGAGGCGGGCGCGGTGGTGGCGCGGGCGCAGGCGGTGCTGCTCGGCCTGATCGGCGAAGCCGACGCCCGGGGGGTGCTGCTCGGTGACGGCGCGCCCAGTTCGCAGGTGTGGCTGCGGGGTCGGCTGCGGATCTCCCCGTCCGAGGCCGCGTCGTACGTGCAGACCGCCCGCGGGTTGCGGGCCGGGTTGGACGCCACCGCGGCGGCGTGCGCGGACGGCACGATCGGCCTTCGCGCACGCGGCGGTGATCGTCCGGACGGTCGCCGAGCTGCCGCCCGGGCGGGCGCTGCGGTCGGCCGCGGAGGCCGACCTGGTCGGGCACGCCCGGGTGTTCGACCCGACGGTGCTGGCCCGGCTGGGTCGGCGGCTGCTGACCGTGGTCGACCCGGACGGCGACGACGCGCGGGACGGGGATGCGCTGGCCCGGGCGGAGGAGCGGGCCGCTCGGCGGATGGAGTTCACGCTGACCCCGGACGGGGAGGGCGGGTCGTGGCTACGCGGCCGGCTCGACCCGACCGGCGCCGCCACCGTCCGCGCCGCCCTCGACCCGCTCGCCCGGCCCCGGCCGTCCGCGGCGGACGGACCCGACCCGCGCAGCCCCGGCCCGCCGCCGCGCGGACGCGCTGGTGGAGCTGTGCCGGCGGGCCCTCACGGTCGGGGACCTGCCCGGACAATGGTGGGGAGCGCCCGCAGGTCGTGGTCACCGTCCCCTACGCGACGCTGCGGGACGGGATCGGCGCCGCGACGTTGGACGACGGCACCGCCATCTCCGCCGCCGAAGCCCGCCGGCTGGCCTGCGACGCGACGATCATCCCCGCCGTCCTCGGCGGCCACTCCGAACCCCTCGACCTCGGCCGCGGCCGGCGACTGTTCACCGGCGCCGCCCGCCGCGCCCTGGCGCTACGCGACCGCGGCTGCGCGTTCCCCGGCTGCGACCGGCCGATCGGCTGGTGCGACGCCCACCACATCACCGGCTGGGCGAACGGCGGCACCACCACCATCGACAACGGCGTCCTGCTCTGCGGGCACCACCACCGACTCGTCGAACGCCGCCACTGGGAGATCATCATCGCCGCGCGACGGCACCCCCGAGTTCCGACCACCACCCTGGACCGACCCCAACCAACGACCCCTCCGCAACCACATGCACAAGCGGGAGTAGACCGACAGCCACGACGCCGGACCAACGCGGGTCGGCGTCGCCGATCCCACCGGTGCGCCGCGCCCGGGCTCAGGCCCAGAGGGCGTCGAGCTCGGCGGCGACGCGGCTCGCTGGGGCGCCCGAGGCCGCGGCGTCGAGGGCGGGAGCGGTGCCGAGGTCCCCGGTGGCGGCAGCGCGGGAGCAGCAGGCGAGCGCGGCGTCGTCCAGGAAGCGGCTGCGCTGCGCCCAGCTGTGCCGGTCGTCGCGGGCGCGCGGGTGGTGGTGGTAGCGCAGCGGTGCGTAGAGGTGCAGCGAGCGCCGAGCTCGCGTCAGCGCGACGTGGAAGAGCCGGCGCTCCTCGTCCAGGCCCTCCACAGTGGACACGCCCAGGTCCGAAGGGAAGCTGCCTTCGGTCACGTGCAGCAGGTGCACCACGTCCCACTCCAGGCCCTTCGCGGAGTGCACTGTGGACAGCACCAGCCAGTCCTCGTCCACCGCCGGCGGCACCGAGTCCGCGCCGGTCGACCGGGGCGGGTCCAGCGCGAGCTCCACCACGAACGTGCGCAGGTCGCCGTGCCCGGCGGCGGCCTCCGCGAGCCGCTCCAGGTCGGCCAGCCGCGCGCCGGCGTCGGCGTACCGGGCGCGGACCAGCGGGACCAGCGCGGCCCGCAGCACCTCGGCCCGTTCGGGTGTCGGCCGTCCCGGCGCGGCCGCCCGCAGCGCGGCCACCAGCTCGGTCGCCGGGCCGACCGCCGGGTCGGGCACGAAGTCCGGGTCCCACCGGGAGAGCGGGTCGTCGCGGTCGAGGTCGAGCGCGTCGATGACCCGGCGGGCGGTCGCCGGCCCCACCCCGTCGAGCAGCTGCAGCAGCCGGAACCACGCGGTCTCGTCCCGCGGGTTGTCGGCCAGCCGGTAGAGCGCGAGCAGGTCCTTGACGTGGGCGGCCTCCAGGTAGCGCATCCCGCCGTACTTCACGTACGGGATCCGCCGCCGGGCCAGCTCCAGCTCGAGCAGGTCGCTGCCGCGGCCGGCGCGGAAGAGCACCGCCTGCTCCCGCAGCCGCACGCCGTCCTCCCGGGCGGCCAGCACCCGCCGGCAGACCAGGTCGGACTGGGTCGCCTCGTCGTCGCAGTCCACCAGCTCCGGCCGCGCTCCCCCGGGCGTGACCGCCACCAGCGTCTTGGCGTACCGCTCGCGGGCGCCCGCCCAGACCGCGTCGGCCAGGTCCAGGATCGGCTGGGTCGAGCGGTAGTTGCGCACCAGCGGGACGACGGTGGTCCCGTCGAAGAGCGCCGGGAGGTCCAGGATGTGCCGGGCGCTCGCCCCGCGGAAGCCGTACACCGCCTGCGCGTCGTCCCCGACCGCCGTCAGCCGGGCACCTCCCGGCCGGCACAGCCCCCGGACGATGTCGACCTGCAGCTGGTTGACGTCCTGGTACTCGTCGACCAGCACCTCGTCGAAGAGCGCGCCGAGGCGCCCGCCCAGCGCGTCGTCGCGGACCGCGGCCCGCCAGTAGAGCAGCAGGTCGTCGAAGTCGAGCAGGGCGCGGGCCCGCTTGCGGGCGACGTACGCGGCGAACAGCTCGCCGATCGGCGCGACGAGGTCGGCGCACCACGGCGCCGTGTCGGCGACGGTGGCCGACAGCGGCCGCCCGGTGTTCACCGTCCGGGAGTAGAGGTCGAGCAGGGTGCCCTTGCGTGGCGTGCGGCGGCCGGCCCGGGCCAGCCCGTGCTCCTCCCGGACCAGGTCGAGCAGGTCCGCGGCGTCGGACGGGTCGAGCACCGCGAAACCGCCGGCCAGCCCGAGCCCGGCCGCGTTCGCCCCGATCACCCGGTGCGCGACGGAGTGGAAGGTCCCGCCCCAGGGCGTCCGGCCCCGGCTGCCCACCGCCGCGGTCGCCCGGCCGAGCATCTCCCGCGCGGCCCGCCGGGTGAAGGTCAGCAGCAGCACCCGGTGCGCCGGCACCCCGCGCTCCAGCAGCCGCGCCACCCGGGCGGTCAGCGTGGTCGTCTTCCCGGTGCCGGCGCCGGCGAGGACCAGCAGCGGGCCGCCGTCGTGGTCGACCGCGGCCCGCTGCTCGTCGTTCAGCTCGAACACCCGTTCGACGCTACCGCCTCGGCCGCACTTTGCCGGCGCCCCACGCCGCGTCCGGCGCGGCCGGAGCGGGAAGCCGGAGGTCCGGCGGCCGCGCGATACTCACCGCGTGGGTGCGTCCGCGGACGTCGACGGCCTCCGGTTGACGGAGCTGCTCGCCGCGATCTCGCTGGCCACCGACCTGAGCACCGGTCAGCCGATGGAGCACGCGCTGCTGACCTGCCGGCTGTCGATGGCGGTGGCCGGTGAGCTCGGCCTGGACGACCGCGTCGCCGCCGACGTCCACTACGTCGCCCTGCTGCGGTTCCTCGGCTGCACCGCCGACGCGCCGGAGACGGCGTACTACGCCGGCGGCGACAACATCGCGTTGGTCGCGGCCATGGCGCCGGTGTACCTGGGGTCCACCGGCGAGGCGGTCCGGACGCTGGCACGCAGCGCCGGGCGGGGGCACACCCTGCCGCGCCGGGCCTGGCTGCTGGCGCGGGCGCTGGGCGACTCGCGTTCGACGGTCGCGCACTGCGAGGTCGGCTCCCGGCTGGCGACCCGGCTCGGCCTGGGCGACGGGGTGGTCGACGCGCTGGCGCACGCCTACGAGCGGTGGGACGGCCGCGGCCTTCCCGACGGGCTGGCCGGGGAGGCCGTCCCGGTCGCGATCCGGGTGGCGGCCGTGGCGCGCGACGCGGTGCTGTGGCAGCGGTTGGCCGGCACCGACGCGGCCCTGCAGGTGCTCGCCCGGCGCCGCGGGAGGGCGTACGACCCGGCGGTGGTGGACGCGGTACGCGCGGTCGGGGTGCCCGACGCCGACGACCGGTCGGTGTGGGCGGACGTACTCGCGGCCGAGCCGGCGCCGGTCCGCCGGATCGGCGCGGTGGCCCTGGACCGGGCGCTGGCCGCCGTCGGGGACTTCGCGGACCTGCGGTCGCGGTGGACCAGGGGCCGCTCGACGCGGCTGGCCGAGGTCGCCCGGGCGGCCGGGCGGGCGTGCGGGCTGCCGGCCGACGACGTCAGCACGCTCGGTCGGGCCGCGCTGGTGGCCGACCTCGGCGCGGTCGGCGTGCCGTCCGGGGTGTGGGAGAGTCCCGGTCCGCTCGGGGTGGAGGCGCTCGAGCGGGTCCGGCTGCACCCGTACCTGTCCGAGCGGGTGCTGGGGCGCTGCCCCGGGCTGCGGCCGGTGGCCGTGCTCGCCGGCGCACACCACGAGCGGCTCGACGGGTCCGGCTACCACCGCGGCTCGACCGGCGCGCAGTTGCCGAGCCCGGCGCGACTGCTCGCCGTCGCCGACGTGTGGACGGCGCTGCGCGAGGACCGGCCGCACCGCCCCGCGCGTCCGCCGGCCGAGGCGCGCGACGTGCTGTGGGCCGAGGTCACCGCGGGCCGGCTCGACGGCACGGCGGCCGAGGCGGTGCTCGCCGCGGACGGTCAGGGCGGCGACCGGCGGCGCGCCCCGCGTCCGGCCGGGCTGTCCGACCGCGAGGTCGAGGTGCTGCGGCTGATCGCCCGCGGCTGCTCGAACCGGGAGGTGGCCGGCCGGCTGTCGATCTCGGCGAAGACGGTCGGCCATCACGTCGGGCACATCTACGCCAAGATCGGCGTCACCACCCGGCCCGCGGCGGCGCTGTTCGCGATGGAGCACGACCTGCTCCGCGAATAGGGCGTTCGCCCGATGCGGCGCGGGCCGCGCCGGAGCCAGGCTCGGTGCTCGCGACCCGGCGGAGGGAGACCACGATGAGCGAGCACGACCCGGTCCTGGACAAGACGATCTCGCGGGACGGCACGCCGATCGGCTACTGGCGCAGCGGGCAGGGCCCGGCACTGATCCTGGTGCACGGCACCAGCGCCGACCACACCCGGTGGGAGACCGTGCTGCCGCTGCTCGAGCCGCACGTCACGGTGTACGCGATGGACCGTCGCGGGCGCGGCGCGAGCGGCGACGGCAGCGTCTACACGCTCGAGGCGGAGGTCGCCGACGTGGCCGCGGTGGTGGACGCCGTCGCCGAGTCCACCGGCGGGCCGGTGGACGTCCTCGGCCACTCGTACGGCGCGCTGTGCACTCTGGAGGCGACGGCGCTGACCGCCGGCATTCGCCGGCTGGTGCTGTACGAGCCGCCGCTCGGAGCGGTGACGTCGGCGGGGTTCGCGGACCGGGTCGACGACCTCGTCGCCCGGGGCAGGCCCGACGAGGCCGTCACCACCCTGCTGCAGTTCATCGGGATGTCCGCGGAGCAGCTGACGCTCGCGAAGTCGCTGCCGTCCTGGCGGGGCCGGGTGGCGGCGGCGTACACCATCGGCCGCGAGACGCGCGCCGAGGGCGGCTACCGGTTCGAGCCGGGGCGGTTCGGGTCGATGAGCGTGCCGACGCTGCTGCTGGTCGGCACGGACACCCAGCCGGACCTGGCCGCGTCGACGGAGATGCTCGCCGCGGCGCTGCCGGCCGCGCGCGTCGTCACCCTGGCCGGGCAGGGGCACGTCGCGATGCTCACCGCGCCGGACCTGTTCGCCACCGAGGTCCTCGGCTTCCTGCGCGCCGGCGGGCCCGACCAGGACACTCGACCGGTCCACGTCCCACCCGGGGCCGCGGTGCCCCCGGTGGGGCTCGAACCCACACTCCGACCCTCTTGAGGGGTCCGCCGCTGCCGAGGACCGAGGCTCAGGCCGGGGCCGTCGCGGGCTGGAACAGTTCGACGCGGCGGTTCCAGGTGGGAAGGTCCCGCGCCAGTTCGTGTGAGCCGCTCACCTCGATCGCCCCGGAGCGCAACGCGTCGCCCCATTCGAGGTCTCCGAGGTGCCAGCGGGCGAATGCCACCGGATCGTTGACCACGACGATCAGCTCTTCGTCCCCGCCGGGGTACTTCTCGCAGAGTTCGGCGTCGCCCCGCTCGATCAGCAGCCAGCCACGTCGGCCGGGTCCGGACAGGGTGGGGTAGTCGAAGCGGATCAGCACCCGGCGCCGAGGGAGCCGGTCGCGGTCCAGGTAGGCGGTTACCCATCCCCACAGCACCACACCCGGATGGGCGTGCTCGGGTGTCAGCTCCGCCCATTTCGATCCCCAGTGCTGGATGGCCAGCATGACGCCCGACAGCTCGCGACCCGCCTGGGTGGGCTCGTAGATGGACCCTGGGCCGTCGGGCTTGCGACGGATCTCGATGACGGCGGCGCGCTCCAAGTCCCGAAGCCGCTTGGAGAGCAGCCCGCGGGACAGGCCCGGGGCGCCGTCGGCGATCTGGTTGAACGTCCGGCAACCGATGAGGATGTTGCGCAGGATGATGATCGACCAGCGCTCGGCCAAGAGCTCCGACGCCCGAGCGATCGGACAGTACTGCCCATAGCTGCGCACATCCGTAGCCTGTCACGCGCGGACTGCCTGCACTAGTTCAGATACCGAACCTCGGGCGCACCGGTTGGCCCGCGTTCCGACGACCGCCAACCCGTCCCGCCGCAGGGGTGCGCAGGTTCGTTCCTTGCACTTGTCGCGGTCCCGGAATCCAGGAGAGTCGGGTCGATCGGCGGAATTGTCGGACGAGCGAGGGGGAGCCGTTGTGAGTTCATCGACCTATCCGCTGGATGGCCAGGTGTCCGAGCTGGCGCCGGATTCACGGGTTGTGGTGATCGGCGCCGGCCAGGCGGGCCTCGCAGTGAGCCATGAGCTGTCGGCGCTCGGCGTCGATCACATCGTCCTGGAACGCAGGCGGGTCGGTCAGGCCTGGCGCGATCGCTGGGAAAGCTTCTGCCTGGTGACGCCGAACTGGACGATGAGCCTGCCGGGAGCCCGCTACGCGGGCGACGATCCCGAGGGCTTCGTTCCTCGCGACGGGATCGTCGAGTACCTGGAACGCTATGCGGCGAGCTTCGACGCGCCCGTGCGGGAGGGAGTCGGCGTCGACGGCCTGGAACCCGGATCGACGGGTCGGTTCCTGCTGCGCACCACCGCGGGCGACATGGAGGCGGACTCGGTGGTCGTGTGCTCGGGTGCCTACCAGCGCCCGCACCGCCCGGCTGCTGCGGCCGCCCTTCCGTCCGGGGTGCTCGGGATCGATACCGGGGACTACCGGAGTCCCGCGGCACTTCCGCCGGGGAAGGTGTTGGTGATCGGCAGCGGCCAGACCGGCTGCCAGATCGCCGAGGAACTGCACGAGGCGGGTCGCGACGTGTTCGTCGCCTGCGGGCGGGCGCCCTGGGCGCCGCGTCGCCCCGGCGGCCGCGACATCGTCACCTGGCTGAAGGAGACGAGCTTCTTCGACGTGCCGCTCAGCGCTCTGCCCTCGCCGGCGGCCCGGCTGGTCGCCAATGTGCAGGCGACCGGCCGGGGCGGCGGCCACGACCTGCACTACCGGACATTGCAGGCGATGGGTGTCCAGCTCCTGGGTCGGCTGGCCGGCATCGAGGGCCACCGCGCCCATTTCGCCGACGACCTGGCCGACTCAGTGGCTTTCGGTGACGCGCGTCACGCCGACATCAAGCAGCTATTCACCGACGAGCTCGCCGCCAAGGGAATGCCCGTCCCCGAGCTGCCCGACCCGCCGCCGTTTTACGCCTCCCCGCCAGCGGAGCTGGACCTCGACGACTTCGGCGCGCTGATCTTCACGTCGGGCTTCCGCCCTGACTACGCGCAGTGGGTGAACTTTCCCGCATTCGACGCCATGGGCTACCCGCTCACCGACGACGGTGCGAGCACAGTGGTCCCCGGCCTCTTCTTCTGCGGCGTCCACTTCCTGCGTAAACGCAAGTCGGCGGTGCTGTTCGGGGTAGGCGAGGACGCCGCGATCGTGGCGCGATCGGTCGCCCGCAGCGGTGCACACCGCGGCTCCTGACGAGCACGGCCGGACCGACACTGGGAGTTCCCTGCCATGAGCAAACCGGAGTACGAATTCTTCCCCGTCACCGACGTGGAGTTCACCGTCTGCCCAGGAGGTGATCCACAGATCACCGAACGGACTCTGGCCGCGGACCGGGACACCGGGGTGGCAACTCGCATCCTGCGCTACGCCCCCGGCGCCGACTCGACCCCGATGGGCGTACAGAGACACGACTTCTGGGAGGAGGTCTACATCCTGGAGGGCTCGTTGACCGACCTGTCTCTCGGGCAGACCTTCAGCAAGGGCATGTACGCGTGTCGGCCACCGGGCACGCCGCACGGACCGTGGCGCACCGACGAAGGCGTAGTCACCTTCGAGGTTCGCTACCGCGCACGAGATGATGCACGTGCCCCCGGTGGGGCTCGAACCCACACTGAGACCCTTTTAAGGGGTCGGCCTCTGCCGTTTGGGCTACGGGGGCGACCCGAGCCTAGGCGGTCCCCCGCGGCGTCACCACGAACTGCCGCAGGTGCAGGTCGGTGAAGGTCACCGGCCCGCGCGGGCCGGGCACCCGGTCGACGTTGATGCCGGTCTCCGGGACGCCGAGCAGCTTGAAGCCGTCCAGCAGCCGGGTGCTGACGTTCCAGAAGGCACCGGTCCCGCCGTACGCGGCGAGGAACTCCGCGGCGGCCGCGGGATCCTCGGTGACGATGCTCGCGGCCAGGCCGGAGGTCTCCGCGTCGGCCACCCGCGCGGCCTCGGCGGGACCGGAGACCGGCTGCACGGTGACCGTCGCCTCCCGGCCTGAGTCCAGCGCCCACTCGTGCCCGAGCGGGTGCGGGTGCGGGGGCAGCGAGGCGCGGATCCCGAGCCCGGCCAGCACCCGCCCGACCGCACCGACCAGCTCGTCCCACCGGTCGGCGGCGACCAGCAGCAGGTTCAGCCGGTTGCAGACGCCGAGCCGGTCGAGACTGTCGGCGACCAGCCGCAGCGCCCGGTCCCGGTCGGCCGACCGGTCCAGGTAGAGCACGCCGCCGCCGTCCGCGTGCGCCAGCGTCCGCACGCCGTGTCCGGCCGCCTCCCGGGTCAGCTCGCGGGTGCTGGCCCCGCTGCCGCGCAGGATGACCAGCGGCATCAGGTCGGGGTGGCGGACCAGGGCACGGGCGGTCTCCCGGCCGGGCACCCGGACCAGCTGGACCGCGGCCGGGTCCAGCCCGGCGTCCGCCAGCGACGGCGCCAGCACGTGGTCGACCAGCGCGGCCGCGGACCGGATCGCGGCGGAGCCGGTCCGCAGCACGCCGGCGTTGCGGGACTTCAGCAGCTGGGAGGCGACGTCGACGACGACGTTCGGTCGGGCCTCGAAGTTGGCCCCGATCACGCCGACCGGCCGGCGGTGCTCCTCGACGACCGCGTCCGGCAGCTCGCGGACGACCCGCCGCCACTGCGGGTGCGGCACGTCGGCGAGGGTGCGCAGCTGGCTCGCCATCGCGGCCAGCCGGTCGTCGCCGAGCCGCAGCCGGTCCAGGGTCGCGGCCGGCAGCCCGGCCGCCTCGCCCGCGGTGACGTCCTCGGCGTTCGCCGCGAGCACCTCGGCGCGGGCGGCACCGAGCCGGTCGGCGATCCGGCGCAGCGCGGCGTCGACGGCGTCCGGCGCGGCCGAGGCGACGCTGCCGGCGGCGGCACTCGCCGCCTCGGCGGACGTCCGCACCGGGTCGGCGACTGCCAGCATGCGGCGACTGTAACGACCCGGCGCCGCCTCGCGGCGGTCGCGTTCCAAAGTTTGACAGGTGCCTGACATGATGTCAGGATACTGACTTATGAGGCGACCAGCGGAGCGGCGGACGGCCGACGGGGAGGCAGCCACCCGGGTCGTCCTGTCGACCTTCCGGGCGCACGGCCTCCTGCTCGGCGCGGGCGACGTGCTCGCCCGCGAGGAGGGCCTGACCGCGGCGCGCTGGCAGGTGCTGGGCGCGGTCGCGCTCGCGGACCGGCCGCTGAGCGTGCCGGGGATCGCGCGCCGGATGGGCCTGACGCGACAGAGCGTGCACGCCACCGTCAAGCACCTCGCCCACGACGGCCTGGTCGAGCTCGCCCCGAACGCCGACCACCGCCGCTCGCAGCTGGTCCGCCCGACCAGGTCCGGCCGGGTCGCCTACGCGGCGATCGACCGGCGACAGGCGACCTGGGTGAACCGGCTCGCGGACGGCATCGACCCCGCCGACTTCGAGACGACCGCGCGCGTCCTCGACCAGCTGTCCCTCCGGCTGGAGGCCGCCGGCGCCGGCGCCGAGGACTCCACCAGCGGCGAGGGCGGCGACGCATGAGCGCGGGGTGGTGGGCTGTCCCGATGCTGATCAGTGCCGGGCTCTTCGCCGGCGGGGTGGGCACGATCGCCTGGGAGCGCGTCCCCGCGTGGCGGGCGGCCGACCTGTCGGGCTTCCGGACCACGTTCGCGTACACGCTGCGCCGGGTCGACCGGCTGCAGCCGGCGTTGCTGGCGGTCTGCCTGGTCTCGACGATCGGCTTCGCCGCCGGCGCGAGCGACGGGGCGCGCACGTTGGCCGTGCTCGCGGCTGCCGGCCTGGCCGTGGTGCTGGTCGGCTCGCTCGCCTGGCTCGTCCCGCTCCAGCGGCGCCTGGCCTCCGCCGCGGAGCAGTCGCCGCCGGAGCTCGCCAGGTTGCGGGCCCGGTGGCTGCGCGGTCACCTGGCGCGGACCGTCGTCGCCCTCGCCGCGCTCGTCCTCGCGGTGCTCGCCGCCGTCTCGTGAGAGCCGGGACGGACAGCTGATGTCGGCGTCGTCCCCCGGCGCCGAGCGGCTGCGCCGGCGCTGGCGGCGCTTCCACCTGGTCCGTACCGGGCCTCGCCGTGACCTCGTTCGCCCTGCTCGTCGCCGCCGCGTCCTACGCCTGAGGCGCTCAGCTCGCCTCGCGGGCCGTGCCGGGCAGCGGGGTCTCCGCGGCCCGCGGGTCCGGCAGCGCCGCCAGCTCGAACTCCCGGCGCGGCTGCTGCAGCTGGCCGAGCGAGACCACCTCGCGCGGGAAGAACAGCGCGAGCGTCCAGTCGGCGAGCACCCGCACCTTGCGGTTGAAGGTCGGCATCCGCGAGACGTGGTACGTCCGGTGCATGAACCAGGCCGGGAAGCCGCGCAGCTTCACGCCATAGACCTCGGCGACGCCGCGGTGGAGGCCGAGGCTGGCGACCGAGCCCACGTACTTGTGCCGGTACTGGACGAGCCGGCGGCGGCGCAGCGAGGCGACGACGTTGGCCGCCAGCACCTTGGCCTGGCGGACCGCGTGCTGGGCGGACGGACTGGTGGTCGCGCCCGGCTCGGCGGCGGTCAGGTCCGGGACCGCGGCGCAGTCGCCGGCGCTCCAGGCGTCCTCGACGCCGGCCACCCGCAGCTCCGCGGTGCACCTCAGCCGGCCCTTGGCGTCCAGCGGCAGGTCGGTGCGCCGCAGCACCGGGTTGGCCTTGACCCCGGCGGTCCACACGATGGTCTCCGCGTCGAACTCCTCGCCGTCGCTGAGCCGGACGTGACAGTCCACAAGCGACTCGACCCGGGTGTCGAGCCGGACGTCCATGCCCCGCTTGAGCAACTGGCGCACCGTGTACTCCGACATCGGCACGCTCACCTCGGGCAGGATCCGCCCGGTCGCCTCGACCAGCACCCAGCGCATGTCGGCCGGCTCGACGGTGTCGTAGTAGCGGGTCGCGTAGCGGGCCATGTCCTCCAGCTCCGCGAACGCCTCGATCCCGGCGTACCCGCCGCCGATGAACACGAAGGTCAGCGCCCGCCGCCGGTGCGCCTCGTCCCGCACGGACGCGGCGTAGTCCAGCCGGGACAGGACGTGGTTGCGCAGGAAGATCGCCTCGCCGACCGTCTTGAAGCCGATCCCGTGCTCGGCCAGGCCGGGGATCGGCAGCGTCCGGACCACCGAACCGGGAGCGACGACGATGACGTCGTACGGGATGTCCTCCTCCGGGCCCTCCACGGGCAGCAGCCGGGCGACCTTCCGGGAGTGGTCGATCCCGGTGATCATCCCGGTGAGCACCCGGCAGCGGCGCAGCACCTTGCGCAGCGGCACCACCACGTGCCGCGGCTCCAGCGAGCCGGCCGCCGTCTCCGGCAGGAACGGCTGGTAGGTCATGTAGTTCTGCGGGTCCACGACGGTGATCCGGGCCTCGCCGCGGCGCAGCCTCTTCTGCAGCCGCAGCGCCGTGTACATGCCGACGTACCCGCCGCCGACGACGAGGATGTGCGGCCGGTCCGCCATGCGTCGAGGGTACCCAGCGAGGGTGTGCCTAGTCGGGTCGGGCCGGGTCGCCGGGCGGTCCCGCACCGGGCGGTCGGCCCGGCCGGCCGCCGAGGGCGAGCAGGACCGGGACGGCGGCGACGAGCACCGCGGCGGCCAGCCCGGCCAGCTCCAGCGGCACCGAGCGGCCCGGCCGGGCCACGCCCAGCGCCAGCACGGCCACCGCCGCCGAGAGCGCCACCACCAGCCCTCCGTGCGAGGCGAAACGGCGCAGCACCGTACGGTCCACCCGGGCGGTCGGCGGCAGGACCGCGGCGAGCGCCGCCACCTGGTGGTGCACGGCGAGCGCCGCGGCGAGCAGCAGCGTCGGCAGCAGCGGCGGGGCGCCCGTCCCGTAGCGGACCGCCCAGGCGGCTCCGCACCCGCCGAGCACGACCGCCGGGCCGGCCCCGTCCGGGACCGTCACCGCCGCCACCAGGCCGAGCACGCCGACCAGCACGAGCAGGCCGGGCAGGCCGGACGGGCGGCCGCCCGGGGCGAGCACGACGGCGACGCCGCCGCTGAGAAGCAGCGCAGCCCGCAGGGCCACGGTCGGCGCCGACCACCGGAGCACCGGCCCGAGGACGGGCGCCCGCGCGAGCCGCAGCCCGCTCACCGGCCCACCCGAGGAGCCCGAGCCGCCCGGCTGACGTCGCGCAGGACCGCGTCGAGGCTGCCGGACCCGCGCCAGGGCACCACCGGCACGCCGGCCTCGCCGAGCCGGCGCAGGTCGGCGTCCCGGCGCAGCCGCCACAGCCGGAAGGCCAGCTCCGTGTAGTCGCCGCGCCGGTCCGGGGCGAAGTCGGCCGGCAGCGTGTCCACCGCCACCACCGACCGGCCGGCCCGCGACATCCCCGCCACCGCCTGCAGCGAGGCAGCCGTGGTCAGCGGGCTCAGCAGCACCACCAGGGCGTGCCCGGCGGCCAGGCCGGTCAGCTCGACCCCGGGGGGCGTCCCGGTCCGGAGGCGGTTCTCGGCCGGCGGCCGGGCGTCCAGCAGCACGTCCAGGATCCGGACCAGCTGGGTGCGGCCGTTGCGGGCGGGCACCGGCCGGTAGCGCTGGCCGAGGTCGACCAGCGCGACCCGGTCGCCCGCGCGCAGGTAGTGCTCGGCGACCGCCGCCGCGGCCCGCACCCCGGCGTCCAGGCAGCTGTCCGGCGGCCGGCCCAGGTCGTCCCGGCTGTCCAGGCAGAGCAGCACCTCGGTCTCGCGGTCGGAGAACATCGCGGTCACGTGCAGCTCGCCGGTGCGGCTGGTCACCCGCCAGTTGACGCGGCGCAGCCGGTCGCCCGGGACGAACGGGCGGACGCCGGCGATGTCGGTGCCCTCGCCCGGGCGGCGGGACCGGTGCCCGCCGACGAGGCCGTCCGCCCGCGGCACGGCATCGACCGCGCGGAAGCCTTCGCGCAGCGGCCAGGTCGTCGTCATCCCGATCTCGCTGGGCTCGGGCCGCCAGCGGAGCAGGCCGTACGAGGTCGCCGCGTGCAGGGTCGCCGGCCCGACCGGGCGCCGGCCCCAGCGGGTGCTGCGCAGCTCGAACGGGACGTCTGCCGTCGAGCCGGCGGGGACGGTCACCACCGCCGCGGGCGGCGGGTGGCCGGCGACCGGCGCGAGCCACGGCGGCACGGTGAGCACGACCGCGGCGACGTCGAGCGTGTCGGCGGCGGAGACGGTGGCGGTGACCGTGGTCTGGCCGCCCTCGAGGACCGCGTCGCCCGGCACGACCAACCCGACCGCCGGGCGGCCGGTGGGCCGGTCGGTGAGCGCGAGCGCGGCACCGAGGACCAGCGGGGCGGCGAGCACGACCAGGTCGGCGCGGCGGAGCAGGACCGCCGCCAGCAGCAGGCCGGCGCCGACCCCGACCGCCCGGCCCAGGGCGGCGGTCGGGCGCCACCCGCCGGGCTCAGCCACCGCTGCCCTGCCGACCACCCGGGGGACCGGCCCCCGCCGGCCGAGTGAGAACTTCGATCACCGAGTGAGAAGTTCGATCACCGAGTGAGAAGTAGTAGCTGCTCACTCGGGAGCGGAACTTCTCACTGGGCGGGCCGGGTCGGCGGGCGCGCCGCCGCCGGGGGTGGCCGGCGGGGTGGCGGGTCGCTGGGTGGGGCGGACGGTGGGCGGCGCCGGCACCTCGGCGAGCACCTCCCGGACCACCGCCTCCGGCGCGACCCGGCGCATCCACATCTCCGGCTTCAGCGTCAACCGGTGCCCCAGCACCGACACCGCCACCGTCTTGACGTCCTCCGGCGTGACGTAGTCGCGGCGCCGCAGCACCGCGTGGGCCCGGGCGACGAGCATCAGTCCGAGCGCTCCGCGCGGGGACGCCCCGACCAGCACCTGCTGCCGGGTCCGGGTCGCGGCGGCCAGGTCGACGCAGTAGCCGGCGACGGTGTCCTCGACGGTCACCTCCTCGACCGCCCGCTGCGCCCGCAGCAGCGCGTCCCCGCGGAGCACCGGATCCAGCACGGACTCCTCCTGCCGGCGGGCCACCCGCCGGCGCAGCACGTCCACCTCCTCCTCGCGCTGCGGGTAGCCGAAGCCCACCCGGAGCAGGAAGCGGTCCAGCTGCGCCTCCGGCAGCGGGTACGTCCCCTCGTACTCGATCGGGTTGGCGGTGGCGATGACGTGGAACGGCGCCGGCAGCGCGAAGGTCCGGCCCTCGACCGTCACCTGCCGCTCCTGCATCGCCTCCAGCAGCGCGGACTGGGTCTTCGGCGGGGTGCGGTTGATCTCGTCGGCCAGCAGCAGGCCGCAGAAGAGCGGACCGGCGCGGAAGGCGAACTCGCCGGCGCGCTGGTCGTAGACGAAGGAGCCCGTCACGTCGGAGGGCAACAGGTCCGGGGTGAACTGCAGCCGGCGGAAGTCCAGCCCGAGCGTCTGCGCCAGCGACCGGGCGGCGAGCGTCTTGCCCAGCCCGGGGAAGTCCTCCAGCAGCACGTGCCCGCCGGCCAGCACCCCGGCCAGGACCAGCGACAGCGGCCGCCGCTTGCCGACCACCACCTGGTCGACGGCGTCCAGCACCGCGTCGCAGGCCGCCCACACCTCCGGCAGCGGCAGCGGGTCGACCGCCGCTGCCCGCTCGCGCTCGCTCACAGCCGCTCCAGGCCGTCGACCAGCCGGGACAGCTCCCGCGGGCTCGGGCCGCGGCCCGCCGGCGGCCCCGTCATCAGCTGCCACAGCGAATCTCCCAGGATCCGGCGGGCCCGCTCCGGCTGCGTCGCGGGGTCGACGCCGTGCCGCGAGCGCAGCCGCTCGGTCGCGATGTCGACCAGCAGCGGACGGACCCGCTGGTCGAAGCGGTCCGCGTCGACGCTACCCCAGGACAGCCGCTGCACCAGGGAGGCCAGCTCCAGGAAGCCGTCGTCGGGCGGGGGCGGCGCCGCGGGCGCCGGCAGCACCGGCCGGGCCGGCGGGACCGTCGCCCGAACCAGCCGCCAGGTCGCCGCCACCGCGACGCCGACGGCGATGCAGAGGTCGGGACGGGCCCGGAAGTCGGCGAGGGTGAAGACGAGCCAGACCGCGCCGCCGGCGGCGGTCCCGGCGGCCAGCACCGCGAAGACCTCCCGCGCGGCCCGCCGGGCGGTCACCGCGGCGCTCCGCGCCACCGGCCGGTCGAGGCCCCGAGCTCGTCCCGGACCTGGACGAGCGCGGCCCTTGCCTCCGCCCGCGCCGACTCGGGCAGCGTGTGCCGCGAGTAGCGGGCCTCCCGGTACAGATCGGCCAGCCGCAGCAGCGGTCCGGAGGAGATGTCGTGCCGGTCGATCAGTCGCCCGGCCAGCTCGGACGGCGTCTCCGGCGGCGCCCGGTGGGTGCCGGCGCCGGCGGCGGCCCGCTCCACCTCCACCCAGCAGGCGACCACGCCCTCGCCCGGACCGCCGTACTCCAGCTCGCGCAGGCCGGCGTCCACCCCGGCGGCGAGCTCGCCGGGCCCCACCCGGTCCGTCGGTGGGCCGGCCGGCGCCGGCGCGGGCTGCGGGTCCGATGGCTCGGCCCGGACCACGGCCCGTGGGTGCAGGACGAGCCTCCAGGTCGCGACCGCGGCGAGGACGAGACCGACGACGAGCACCGCGATCACCGCGACCAGGAGGTCCGGCAGCCAGACGCCCGAGGTGTCGGCGCCCGGCGCCGGCTCGACCGCCGGCGCGTTGGCCCGGCGGCTGACCGGTCGAGGACGGCGGGGTGGTGGTCGACGGCTCGGCGGCGCGCAGCGGCGTGACGGTCTCGGTCCGGCCGCTGCGCGCGGCGAGCGAGACCAGGGCCAGGGCGGACAGGACGACGGCGGCCACCGCCGCCAGCCGGGCCGCCTGCCCCGTACCGCGCACGCCCTCAGCGTCCCACGGCCCCGGCGGTGTCGGCCGGCGCGTCCAGCCCGGCCAGCTCGCGCGCGCGGGCGAGGACGGCGTCGAGCATCGGCCCGGTCAGCCGGCCGGTGAAGGTGTTCTGCTGCGAGACGTGGTAGCAGCCGAGGACCGCGAGCCCGCCGGCCCGGGCCTCGGCGCCGTGCGAGAAGGACGGGCGTGGGGACGGGACGGCGCCGAGGCCGGCCGCGGCGAGCGCCGGCCACAGCGCCTGCCAGCCGAACGCACCGAGCACGACCACCACCCGCAGCGTCGGCGCCAGCAGGACGAGCTCGCGGGCGAGCCAGGGCCGGCAGGCGTCCCGCTCCGCCGGGGTCGGCTTGTTCGCCGGCGGCGCGCACCGGACGGAGGCCACGATGCGGGTGTGGGCGAGGGCGAGCCCGTCCCCGGCGTGCACCGAGGTGGGCTGGTTGGCCAGCCCGGCGCGGTGCAGCGCGGCGAACAGCCAGTCGCCGCTGCGGTCACCGGTGAAGACCCGGCCGGTGCGGTTCGCCCCGTGCGCGGCCGGTGCCAGGCCCAGCACCGCGATGCGGGCGTCCGCGGGGCCGAATCCGGGCGCCGGGCGACCCCAGTACGGCTGGTCGGCGAAGGCGGCGCGCCGCGCCAGCGCCACCTCCTCCCGCCAGGCGACCAGCCGGGCGCAGGCGCGACAGACCGACACCCGCGCGTCCAGCCCGTCCGGACCGTCCACAGTGGAGGCACCGGCCGCCAGCCGGGCGACGTCCGGTGCGCCCGCCGCCACCGGCGTCGCCGCGCCGGCCGGATCGCCCGGCCAGCCCGTCCCCGGCACCACCGCCGCCGCTCGCACCTGCACACCGCCATCCTGCCGGCCGGTGGCGGCGCCGCCGAGTCCGGCGGGGCACCCGCCGCCGGATGCCGATGACGACCCGCTCCCCGCTCTGGTCAAAGTTGTGTCATCATCCGCCCGTTGCCAGCTCCGGGGGTGAAGAGATGGCGGGGACGGACGGATCGGCGGGGATCGGCGTGACCCGCGACCGCCGCCGCACGAGGTGGCTGGTGGGCGGGGCCGTGGCGCTGGTGGTCGCCTCGGCGGTCGCGCTGGTCACCGTCCGCTCCCGCGGTGAGGTGCCGCGCGCGGCCGACGTCGGGCGACGGGGTGGCACCGTCGTCTTCGGCATGAGCGGCGTGTTCCCGGAGGAGCTCCTGCCGGTGGTCGGCGAGGGCAACACGCTGGCCGGAGCCTACCTGGAGGTCCGGGTGCTGCCCGGGCCGTATCGGCTGCTCCCGGACTACACGCTGGCCTACGACACGGACCTGCTCACCGCCGAGCCGACCAGCGAGCTGGTCGGCGGTCGCCACGTCGTCACGTACCGGCTGAACCCGGCCGCCCGGTGGAGCGACGGGCATCCCATCGACGTGCGCGACTTCGCCTACTCCTGGCGGATCCAGCGCAGCGCCGACCCGGCCCGGGGCGGCTGCCCGCGTCCTGGGCTCCACCGTCGGCTACGACCAGGTCGTCTCGGTGACGGGGTCGGACGGCGGCCGGACCGTCCGGGTGACGCTCGACCCGCCGTACGCGGACTGGAGGTCGCTGTTCAACCAGCAGTTGCTCCCGGCGCACCTGATGGACCGGGGGGAGCCGAAGGCGAACTGTGCGGTGCTGCGGAAGGGATGGCCGGTCGAGGACGGCATCCCGCTCTCCGGCGGTCCGTGGCAGCTCAAGGCCTCCGACGTCAACGCGGGGAAGCGAACGGCGGTCCTCACCCCCAACCCCGCGTACTGGGGTCGGAAGCCGGCGCTGGACCGGCTGCTGTACCAGGAATTCCCGTCCGACGCCGGCTCCGTGGTCAAGGCGCTGGCGGCCGGCGAGATCCAGGTCGCGAACCCGCCGCCGCAGCTCGACCTGGTCGACCGGCTCGAGCGGCTCGCCCCGAGAATCGACACCCAGGTCGGCTTCGGCCTGGCCTACGACCAGCTCACCTTCAACACCGCGAACCCCCACCTGCGACACCGGGCGGTCCGGCAGGCGATCGCGACCGCGCTGGACCGGCCGGCCCTGGTCCGGACGGTGGTCGGCCAGATCGACGCCCGTGCCCAGGTGCTCGACAACCGGCTCTACGTCAACACCCAGCCGGAGTACCGGGCCACCAGCGGCGGGCGCTACCAGCACGGCGACCCGGCCGCGGCGAGGGCACTGCTGGAGCGGGCCGGCTACCGGCTGGGCCCGGACCAGGTCTACGCCAGGGACGGCCAGCGGCTCGCCCTGCGAGCTGATGACGACCCAGAGCGACCGGCTCCGGTCCGATGCGGTGGACGTCATCGCCGCCCAGCTCCGGCCCGTCGGCATCGAGATCACCCCGTTCCCCAACCCGGACATCTTCGGCGACCGCAACCGGCCGACGTCGCTGGAGAGCGGCGGGTACGCCATGGCGCTGTTCTCCTGGTTCAGCGCGCCGTTCGTCACGGCGTCCCGGGACGGTGTACGAGACGCAGCGTGGCGGCCGCGGCAGCCAGAACTACACCGGAGCAGGCAACCCGGAGGTGGACCGGCTGTTCGACCACCTCGCCCGGCAGACCGACCCGGCGGCCGAGGCGGAGGTCGCGAACCAGATCGACGAGCTGCTGTGGGACGACCTCTACACGCTCCCGCTCTACCAGCGGCCGACGCTGGTCGCGTACGACACCGACTACCTCAACATCGGCCCGTACGCGTCGTCCGTCGGCCCGGCCTGGAACGCCGACGAGTGGGCCCAGCGGCGGTGAGGATGCTCGAGGCGGCCGGTCAGGACGCGTCGGCGGTCCCGCGCGGGAAGGCGCGGCTCACGGCGGCGGTCCGGTTGGTCACGTCCAGCCGGGCGTAGATGTTCTCCAGGTGCTTGCGCACCGTGCCCTCGGAGATCGCCAGCCGGCGGGCCACCTGCCGGTTGCTCAGCCCGTCGGCGACCAGCCCCATCAGGTCGCGCTGGCGCGGGCTCAGCGTGCCCGGAGCGTCTGGTGGTGGCGGCGGGCAGAGGGCCAGCAGGTGCGGTCGCAGCAGCGTGGCGAGCAGCCGGTCGCCCTCGCCGAACGGGCCCTCGCGCCAGAACAGCAGCCGGCGGGAGTGCCGGGGTGACCCGGGAAGGCTCACCATCATCTCGTACGGCAGCCCAGTCGGCCGCTGGATCTCCAGGTACATCGGGTGCCGGAGCCACTGCCGGGTGGAGAAGAAGTCGGTGGTCGTGGTCACCGTCTCGACGTCGCCGGTCCGGTCGGGATACGAGCACGGCGGGCAGGTCCAGTACAGGTCCCAGAAGACGTCGTCCGCGTCGGCGGACTCGTCCTCGGACAGTGGCTCCTCCTCCGGGTCCCAGGAGTTGCCGGTCAGGACGTGGATCCGGCGCCGGTACGGGTCGGCGTCCTGGTAGCTGACGAAGTCGCAGCCGACGAGGGTGGCGAGCCCGTCCAGCAGCTCGACGGGCGGCTGCCGGGGCGCGCGGACGGCCTTGGCCAGCTGCACCAGGTCGACCAGCCGGCGCAGGTCGGGCGTCGACACCATCACCTTGCCGGCCACGACCTCACCCCCGGGCGGCACGTCGGACCTGTCGCACCCAGCGTACGCAGCTCGTCGTGCTCCGTCGCGCGAGTTCGGACGAGCGACGGACCGGCCCAGCCGGGCCGGCACGTGGTCAGGTCGGGTCCGACCCGACCACGGTCGGCAGCCAGAACAGGAAGGCGGCGGAGAGCGCGGTCGCCACCAGCAAGGCGGCCAGCCCGCCGTCGCTGACGTAGGCCCACGTCACGCCGAGCAGCGGGGCGGCGACGAGCAGGGCGCCGTCGGTCCGGAACTGCCGGGCGAGCCCGATCGGCCGGCCGGGCGCCTCGGTCGCCGGGCGGCCCTCGGCCTCGGGCCGCTTCGCCGCCGGCGTCGACCACCGCGGCGCGTCGCGGGTGATCTCACCGCGCGGCGGCTGGGTGCGCCGGCGGCCCGCCTGCCACACCGGCGTGCCCGCCACGTCGACCACGACCACCCGGTCGCGGGCGGGCCGGCCGTGCACGGTCGCCGGGGTCTGCTCCAGCAGCCCGGCGAGCACCGGGTCCCAGTGCACCGGCACCCACCACTCGCCGCCCTGGTCGTCGACCACCAGCCAGGACCGGCGCCCGATGCCCCGCCTGGACCGCGCGTAGCTGACCGGCATGGTCGTGCCGGGCCGCCGCTCGGCCACCAGCCGGCGGGTCAGGTGCGCGGCGGTGACCAGCACGACCAGGCAGACGACCAGCGTCGTGACCAGCAGCCCGAAGGCCAGCTCGCGCAGCCGGGCCGAGGCCTCGTCGCCGGCGGCGAAGACCCGGGTCGGGTCCCCCGGCGCGTAGCGCAGCTCGACCCGGGTGCCGGCGGCCACCTCGGAGGGGCGCTCGGATCGCAGCGTGCTGACCCGCTCGGTCCCGCGCTCGTCCCGCCAGCGCAGCTCGACCCCGCGCCGGTCGGCGCCCAGGCCGGAGCGCTCGACGGTCGCCGTCGCCCGGCTGGTCGCCGCCCGCACCGGCTCGGCCTGCTCGGCGAACCGCCCCGCCAGCACGGCGATGACCGCCGTGCCCAGGACCAGCATCGGCAGCAGGCCGATCGCCATGTGCCGGACCGTCCGGCGGCGCCAGAGGGCGTCGCGGCCCGCCGCTCGGCGCTCGGTCATGGGCCGGACTATGCATCCGCCGCTCGCCGCCCGCAAACGGCCATCCACAGGCAGGAGCGTCGTCCACAGATCGGCTCGGGTCCGCGGCCCGGGCGTTGACGACGGCTACTCTCGGACCGGTTCGCCCCCGCCCAGCGCACGAACGAAGGAGTGCTCGTGGCCACCATCGAGGCCGTTGGCGCCCGCGAGATCCTCGACTCGCGCGGCAATCCCACCGTGGAGGTCGAGGTCGCCCTCGACGACGGCACCCTGGGTCGGGCGGCCGTTCCGAGCGGCGCCTCGACCGGCCGGTTCGAGGCGGTCGAGCTGCGCGACGGCGGCGAGCGCTACGGGGGTCGGGGCGTGCAGCGGGCGGTGACCGCCGTCCTCGACGAGATCGGGCCCGGGCTGGTTGGCTACGAGGCGACCGAGCAGCGCCTCGTCGACCAGGAGCTGATCGACCTGGACGGGACGCCGGACAAGTCCCGCTTCGGCGCCAACGCGATCCTCGGCGTCTCGCTCGCCGTCGCCCGGGCCGCGGCGGAGTCGGTCGGTCTGCCGCTGTTCCGGTATGTCGGGGGTCCGACGGCGCACCTGCTGCCCGTCCCGATGATGAACATCCTCAACGGCGGCGCCCACGCCGACAGCAACGTCGACGTGCAGGAGTTCATGATCGCGCCGATCGGCGCCCCGACGTACGGGGACGCGCTGCGCTGGGGGACCGAGGTCTACCACGCGCTCAAGTCGGTGCTGAAGCAGAAGGGCCTGGCCACCGGGCTGGGCGACGAGGGCGGCTTCGCCCCCGACCTGCCCACCAACCGGGACGCGCTGGACCTGATCGTGACCGCGGTGGAGGCAGCGGGTTACACGATCGGCACCGACATCGCGCTCGCCCTCGACGTGGCCGCGAGCGAGTTCCACGGCGAGGAGGGCTACCGGTTCGAGGGGACGACCCGCGGCGCCGACGAGATGACCGGGTACTACGAGCAGCTCGTCGCGGCGTACCCGATCGTCTCGATCGAGGATCCGCTGGACGAGGAGGACTGGCCGGGCTGGGCCCGGCTCACCGCGGTCCTCGGCGGCCGGGTGCAGCTCGTCGGCGACGACCTGTTCGTCACCAACCCGGAGCGGCTCCGCCGCGGGATCGGGGCACAGAGCGCGAACGCGCTGCTGGTGAAGGTCAACCAGATCGGCTCGCTGTCCGAGACGCTGGACGCCGTCTCGCTCGCGCACCGCTCGGGTTACCGCTGCATGATGAGCCACCGCTCCGGCGAGACCGAGGACACCACCATCGCCGACCTGGCGGTGGCCACCGACTGCGGGCAGATCAAGACCGGCGCCCCGGCCCGGTCCGAGCGGGTCGCCAAGTACAACCAGCTGCTGCGGATCGAGGAGGAGCTGGACGAGGCCGCGCGGTACGCCGGGGCCGCGGCGTTCCCGCGGTTCCAGCCGCAGGGCACCGTCTGATGGTCTCCCGCCGAGCCGCCGGCCGGACGGGCGGGCCGGGACGGGCCGGCCCGGGCGCGGGCCGCGACTCCCGCCCGGGCCGGCCCGGCCGCCGCGGCTCGACCAGGCCGGCACGCCGGCGCGCCGCCTCCGCGGCGTCCACTTCGGACAGTCCGGGTACGGCGCCAGCGCCGGTGCGGCGGGCGCCGGGCGGGCTGACCGGCCGGGCCGCGGTCCTCGGCCTCGTGGTGTGCGCGCTGGTGCTCAGCCTTGCCTACCCGGCCAAGGAGTTCCTCGCCCAGCGCGGCGAGATCGGCCGGCTGGAGCAGCAGCAGCGGGACGCCCGGGACCGGGTGACGGCGCTGGAGGAGCGCCGCCGCCAACTGTCCGACCCCGCCTACGTGCGGGCGCAGGCGAGGGAGCGGCTGCTGTTCGTGCTGCCGGGCGAGAAGGTGTACGTGGTGACCGCACCGGGCCGGCCGGCCGGCTCGGCCGACGCCGCTCCGGTGCTGCCGCAGGTCGGCCGCGACGGCTCCTGGTACGGGCGGCTGTGGGGCACGGTGCGGGTGGCCGACGGCGCCCCCGCCCCATGACCGAGGAGGTCTCGGCGGCCGACCGGGCGGTCGTCGCCGCCCAGCTCGGGCGGATGCCCCGGGCGATGCGCGCGGTGGCGCACCGCTGCCCGTGCGGCCGGCCGGACGTGGTGGAGACCTCCCCCCGGCTGCCGGACGGCACCCCGTTCCCAACGCTCTACTACCTCACCTGCCCGCGGGCGGGCGCCGCCGTCGGCCGGCTGGAGGCGGCCGGCCGGATGCGGGAGATGGCCGACCGGCTGCGCGCCGAGCCCGGGCTGGCCGACCGCTACCGGCTCGCCCACGAGACCTACCTGCGGCGCCGGCGGGAGCTCGGCGACGTGCCGGAGATCGCCGGCACCTCCGCCGGAGGCATGCCCACCCGGGTCAAGTGCCTGCATGCGCTGCTCGCGCACGCGCTGGCGGCCGGGCCCGGAGTCAATCCGCTCGGCGACGAGGTGCGCGACACCGTCGGGCCGTGGTGGTCGGCCGGCGCCTGCGTCGACACCGGCGAGGCCTGGTGACCGGCGACGCTCCCGACCACGGCCGGGTTCGGGTCGCCGCGATCGACTGCGGCACCAACTCGATCCGCCTGCTGGTCGCCGACCACGACCCGGCCACCGGCACGATGACCGACGTCCTGCGCCGGATGGAGATCGTCCGGCTGGGCCAGGACGTCGACCGCACCGGCCGGCTCGCCCCCGGAGCGATCGAGCGCACCCGGGTCGCGCTGGCCGGCTACGCCCGGGCCGGCCGGGACCTCGGCGTCGACCGGATCCGCATGGTGGCGACCAGCGCGACCCGGGACGCCGCCAACCGGGAGGACTTCCACCGGATGGTGCTGGCCACCCTCGGCGCCGAGCCGGAGGTGATCTCCGGCGGTGAGGAGGCCGAGCTGTCGTTCGCCGGCGCGGTGCGGGAGCTCGCCGGCGACGCCACCGCCCCGCCACCGCGACTCGTGGTGGACATCGGCGGCGGCTCCACCGAGCTGGTCCTCGGCGACGGCGAGGTCACCGCGTGGCACAGCATGGACGTCGGCTGCGTGCGGCTGACCGAGCGGCACCTGCGCGGCGACCCGCCCGCGCCGGCCCAGATCGCCGCGGCGGAGGCCGACATCCGGGCCGCGCTCGGGCGGGCCCGGGCCGACGTCCCGGTCGAGCGGGCGCAGACCTTCGTCGGCCTGGCCGGCTCGGTGACCACGGTGGCCGCGATCGCGCTCGACCTGCCCGGCTACGACCCGACCCGCATCCACCACAGCCGAATTCAAGCGGCCGAGGTCCGCGCCGTCACCGAGCGGTTGCTTCGCGGCACCCGCGCCGAGCGCGCCGCCCATCCGGCGATGCACCCCGGGCGGGTGGACGTGATCGGAGCCGGGGCGCTGATCCTGCGGGTGCTGATGGAGCAGACCGGCGCCGCCGAGGTGCTGGTCAGCGAGCACGACATCCTCGACGGCATCGCCTGGTCCGCGCTCACCATGGCGTGAGCGCCGGCCCCGTCAGGTCGTGTCGACGTCCTCCAACCCCGGCGGCATCTTCCCGGTCAGCGACTTCCACGTCGCCGCCGCCCCCCGGGCCGCGACCAGGCGCGCGGCGGCGACCGCGACGCCGGACGCCGCGGCCCACATCAACGCCTCCGACCACCTCGTCCCCGGGGCGGCCGGGTTCTTGGGCGGGTCGTCGTCCGTCGCCTTCCGCCAGCCCGCCTCGATCGCCTTGCGTACGGCCATGCCCGTGGGCACCGCGAAACCCAGCGCCACGATCCGCCAGCCGATCTTCCCGGCCACTCCAGCCACCGTAGGTCCCTCCCGCTCCGTTGCCATGGCGAGTACCCGAGCCTACGGCCGGTGACACCTCCGGGAGCGGGCGGCGCGCGAGCCCGGCGCCACGCGCTGTGCTCAGGTGTGCGGGCGCGACCGCACCGTCCAGCGAGCGCAGCGCCATCGCCAGCGCGTCGTGCCGGGAGCCGCCGACGTCGCGGACGTGGCTGGACGCGGCGTACACCATGCACCAGAGCAGGCTCTGCACCCACGGCGCGGTCAGGTCGGGATCGATGGTGCCGTCGGCGTGCCCACGCTCGACCAGAGCGAGCAGCCGGGCGTCCACGTCACCGCTGTCCTGCCACTCCGGGCGTCCGGTGAGCTGCGGCTCGTTGAAGATCAGCATCAGCAGCTCGCCGAGGTCGAACAGCTCGCGGCACGCGCGCAGCAGCGCCGCACGAGCGGGACCCTCGGGCAGCCGCGCCCGCTGCATCGCCGCCGAGATCCGCTCCAGCCCGTCGGCGGAGATCGCGTCGAAGAGGTCGGACCGCTCCGGGAAGTACCGGTGCAGCGTGGTTCGCCCGACCTCGGCCGCCTCGGCGATGTCCGCGAGGGACGCCGCCGGGCTCTGGCCCAGCACGCTCACCGCCGCATCGAGGATCGCCCGTCGAGTCCGCGCTCGTGCGCCGGACTCCGCCACCTGCACGGTCACCCGGCTACAGTACCAAGACGATCCCTAGTGGATAATGCCTTGACCTAAACGGAACGGACGTGTTCCATCGAGTCGTGGCGACCGCTTCCCGACTCCCCCGGCTCAGCCTGCTCTGGACGTTCGTCCGCCCGCACCGGCGCGCCCTGACGATCGGCCTGGTTCTCGGTCTGCTCGCCACGGCCTGCGGACTCGCCACCCCGATGGTGACCAAGCAGGTGCTGGACTCCGTCGGGTCGCAGAGCGGGCTGGGCGGGCCTGTCGGCACGCTGCTCGTCCTGCTCGTGCTCGGGACGGCCATCTACCTCGGCCAGTGGATCCTGCTCGGCACGGTCGCCGAACGGGTGGTCCTCGACGCCCGCGCCACCCTGGTCCGGCGGTTCTTCGCCGCGACGATCGGCGACGTGACCCGGCGCCCGAACGGCGAGCTGGTCACCCGGGTCACCTCCGACACCCTGCTGCTGCGGGAGGCGGCCTCGTCCGCCGTCGTCGGTCTCCTCAACGCGGTGGTGGGGCTGGTCGGCGCGCTCGTCCTCATGGCGGTGCTCGACCTGGTGCTGCTCGCAGTGACCGTCGCGACCGTGCTGGTCGTCCTGGCGTTGTTCGCGACGCTCATGCCGGCGATCGCCCGGGCCGAGACCAAGGCGCAGGAGTCGGTGGGTCACGTCGGCGCCGAGCTGGAGGGCGCGCTGCGCGCGATCCGCACCGTCAAGGCGAGCCGGGCCGAACGCCGGCAGGTCGATCGGATCGTCGCGCACGCCACCGAGTCGGCCCGGCAGAGCCTGCGCTCGGTGCGGGCGTCGGCGGTCGCCTGGTCGATCACCTGGTCGGGCATCCAGCTCGCGATCATCGTCATCCTCGGGGTCGGCGCCTGGCGGGTCGACGCGGGTCTGCTCGCCGTCTCCAGCCTCATCGCCTTCCTGCTGTACGCGTTCCAGCTGGTGGGTCCCCTCACCGAGCTCTCCCAGCACGTCACCGCGCTGCAGTCCGGACTGGCCGCGGCCGAGCGGATCCAGGAGGTCGGCACGCTGCGGCTGGAGACCGACGCCGCAGTGGCCGCGCGGCCCGCCGGCCGGCCGCGAGCCGGCACGGACACACCGGTGCTCGAGCTGCGCGGCCTGAGCGCCCGGTACGGCCAGGGCCCGCCGGTCGTCGAGGGGGTGGACCTGGTGGTGCCGCGCCGCGGTCACCTCGCGATCGTCGGGCCGTCCGGTGCCGGCAAGACCACGCTGTTCTCCCTGCTGCTGCGCTTCCTCGAGCCGTACGAGGGCGAGATCCTCCTCGACGGCCGGCCGTACCGGGAGCACACGGTCGACCAGGTGCGGGCCCGGCTCGCGTACGTGGAGCAGGACACGCCGCTGGTGCCGGGCACCATCCGCGACAACCTGCTCTTCACCCACCCCGACGCCGACCGCGACGAGGTCGCCCGGGCGCTGCGAGCGGTGCGGCTCGACGAGACCGTCGCCGCGCTCGACGCCGGCCTGGACACCTCGCTCACGTCGTCGGCGATCTCGGGCGGACAGCGGCAGCGACTCGCGCTGGCCCGCGCGATCGTGCGGCTGCCCGACGTGCTGCTGCTCGACGAGGCCACCGCCCAGGTCGACGGGCTGACCGAGGCCGCGATCCAGGACTGCATCCAGCGGGCCGCGGGCCAGGGCGCCGTGGTGACGATCGCCCATCGACTGTCCACAGTGCTCGATGCCGACACCATCGTCGTCATGCAGTCCGGGCGGATCCGCGCCCGCGGCACGCACCACGAGCTGCTCCGGATCGACGCGCTCTACCGGGACCTGGTCCGCGCACTGAAGATCAGCGCGGACCTGACTCCGGTGTAGCACCCGCTCGAGACACGGTCGGCGGCTCCCGGCGAGGAGTCGCGGACCCCGGGATCACCGGCGGGCGTCCTCGGTCGCCCGGACCCGCTCCCGGTAGCCGCGGGCGGTCGTCCGCAGGGCGGCCTCGGGATCGATCCCGGCGGCGAGCGCCTCGCCCACCAGCGCGAACAGCCGCGCGCCGACGTCGTCGCCGGCCGGCGGCTCGACGTCGAGGCCGGCCTTGTCCACCCGGCCGCGCAGCTTGGCGGCCAGCGCGAGCGCGGGCTGGCCGAGCGGGACGCCGTCCGTCACCGACCTGCGGCTCTTCTCGTCCGCCTTGATCTGGTCCCAGTTGGCCTCGACCTCCGCCGCACCGCTCACCCGCCGGTCGGCGAACACGTGCGGGTGCCGGCGGACGAGCTTCGCCACCAGGTCGCCGGCGACGTCGTCGACCGACCAGCCCTCCTCCCCCGGCCGCTCCTGCGCGAGCCGGGAGTGGAAGACGACCTGCAGCAGCACGTCGCCGAGCTCCTCCCGCAGCAGCTCGACGTCGTCCGCCTCGATGGCGTCGAGCATCTCGTACGCCTCCTCGAGCAGGTACGGCGCGAGCGAGGCATGGGTCTGCTCCGCGTCCCACGGGCAGCCCCCCGGCGAGCGCAGCCGGTCCATCACCGCGACGACGTCGAGCAGCCGGGCGCCCGGCGGGTCCCACGAGCCGTAGACGACCTCGAGCTCGACGCCGCCGGACGCCTCGCGGGCGACGAGGTCGCCGAGCACCCGGGCGAAGCCGGCATCGCCGTCCGGGCCGGCCAGCCACACGGCGGTCCGGCCGTCCCGGGCGAGGTCCCGGAACGCGCCGGCCACAGCGCGCTCGGCGTGGCCGCCGTCGAGCAGCCGGCCCGCCTCGCGCGCCACCGGCCCCACTGGCGAGACCGCCGGCGGGACCGGTGCCGGCCCGGTCGGCGTGGACCCGCCCGGGGCCAGGTGGACCGGGATGCCCGCGGCCCGGACCGCCAGCGCCTGCGGCGAGTCAGGGTCCAGCGCGTACACCGGCCCGGCCCGCAGCGCCTCCCAGGCCGGCCAGGACAGCACGCCCGCGGGCAGCCGGGGCGACGACGTGACGAGCAGGAGCCGGTCCACGCGCCCACGGTACGGCCGGGGCTCGGCGGCGGTCAGCCGCCGGGGGTCGGGCTCGCGCCCGGCTCGGCGGGGTTTCCGGTGCCGGGCACGGTCGCGCCCGACGGGGCCGGCGACGGGGTCGGCTTGACCACCGGGTTCACGAAGTCGGTGATGGTGAGCTTGTCGGGCTGCCAGGTGCCGTAGCGGGGGTTGACGTCGACGCCGACGTCCCGGGCCACCTGGGACAGGTACTTCTGCCCGGCCGCCGCCGCCCGCTGCAGCGTCTGCGCCTCCAGCTGCGGGCGCATGCTGTCCAGGCTCGGCCGCGTCACCCCGCCGGAGCGGATCACGAAGTACGCCTCCGCGTTGCCGTCGGAGAGCCGGTAGCCGAAGATCTCGCCGGGCTGCGACCGCTGCGCCCGCGCGGCGAGGTCGGCGGGCAGCCGGCCGACCGGGTACTTCCGCGGCTGGGCGGCCGCCTTCGCCTCCGGTGTCGTCGCGTACCGCGCGGCGACCTCGTCGAACGACTCCGGGTTCGCCGTCAGCTCGGCCAGCACCCGGGTCGCGGTCGCCTGCGTCCGGCAGCTGGATCAGGCTGAGCGTCGCGGTGACCGCCTCCGGCAGCGCCTGCCGGTAGAGCGCCCGCAGCTGCGCTCTCGGTCGGCCGCTTCACCCCGCCCTGCTCGTAGCCGATCTCGGACTCCAGCACCTCGGTGCGGACGAGCTGCCGGTAGAGCGCCGGGGACACCGCGAGCCGCGACGCCAGCTCGGCCGCGAACTGCCCGGTGCCGCCGGCCTGGGACTCGAAGTAGCGGTACCGCGCGTCGACCCTGCTCTCGTCGACCGGGATCCCCAGCCGCTGGACGGCGTTCTCCACCAGCAGCCGCTCGACCTCGACGTTGAGCACCGCCCGCCGGTACGCCCCCAGGTCGCCCTTGTAGTCGCTCGCCGGCAGCGCCGCCCGCACGCCCGGGTGCGGCCAGCGACTCGTCCACGAGCGACTGCACCCGCTCGTCGGTGACCCGCTCGTCGCCGACCACCGCGGCGGAGCCGAGCTTCAGCTCGACCGCAGCCGGTCAGCAGGACGGCGGCGGCGGCGGACAGCGCGACGCCGGTGACGGCGCGGCGACGGGTCGGCACCGGCCGGCAGGACAGGCGCGGGCGGGCGGCGTCGGTCACGCTGACAAGGCTCTCATGCCCGCTCCTCGGCTCGGCGCGGTGCGCGCATCCTCGGCCCGCCGCCGCGGCGGCGCTCGCGCCGGCGCCGAGCGCGCCCAGCACGTCCGTCAGCACCGAGCGTGCCCACTCCAGCAGCGGCACGTCCCGCACCGGCTGCCGTGGCCCCGACCCGGCGGCGGGAGGCGGCGCGGGTCGCGGCACCGAGATCGTGTCGACGGTGCCCTTCCACACCGACCTGGGGTGCAGCCGGTGCATCCGCAGCTCCTGCGACTCCCGCAGCGACACCGGCGAGAACCGCACCACGCTGCCCTGCAGCGACACCTCGGTCACCCCGTACCGGCGGGCGAAGGCCCGGAACCGGGCCACCTCCAGCAGGTTCGCCACCGGCTCCGGCAGCGGGCCGTACCGGTCGAGCAGCTCGGCCCGGACCGCCTCCACCGCCTCGTCCGAGCCCGCCCCGGCCAGCGCCCGGTACGCCTCCAGCCGCAGCCGCTCGCCCGGGATGTAGTCGTGCGGCAGGTGCGCGTCGACCGGCAGGTCGACCTTGACGTCCGCGGCCTCCTCGACCGGGGCGTCACCGCGGAACTCGGCCACCGCCTCCCCGACCAGCCGCACGTAGAGGTCGAAGCCGACGCCCGGCGATGTGCCCGGACTGCTCGCCGCCGAGCAGGTTGCCGGCACCGCGGATCTCCAGGTCCTTCATCGCCACCCGCATGCCGGCGCCGAGGTCGGTGTTGGACGCGATCGTGGTCAGCCGGTCGTGCGCGGTCTCGGTCAGCGGCCTCTCCGGCGGGTAGAGGAAGTACGCGTACGCCCGCTCCCGGGCGCGGCCGACCCGGCCGCGCAGCTGGTGCAGCTGGGACAGCCCGAAGATGTCGGCCCGGTCCACGCATCAGCGTGTTGGCGTTGGCGATGTCCAGCCCGGACTCGACGATCGTCGTGCAGACCAGGACGTCGAACTCCTTCTCCCAGAAGCCGACCATCACCCGCTCCAGGGCGTCCTCGCTCATCTGCCCGTGCCCGACCGCGATCCGGGCCTCCGGCACCAGCTCGCGCAGCCGGGCCGCGGCCCGGTCGATCGAGTCGACCCGGTTGTGCACGTAGAAGACCTGGCCCTCGCGCAGCAGCTCCCGCCGGATCGCCGCGGCCACCTGCTTCTCGTCGTACGGGCCGACGAAGGTCAGCACCGGGTGCCGCTCCTCCGGCGGGGTCAGGATCGTGGACATCTCCCGGATGCCGGTCAGCGACATCTCCAGCGTGCGCGGGATCGGCGTCGCCGACATGGTCAGCACGTCCACCGACGTCGCGCAGCTGCTTGAGGTACTCCTTGTGCTCGACCCCGAAGCGCTGCTCCTCGTCGACCACGACGAGGCCCAGGTCGGTGAAGCGGGTGGTCGGCTGCAGCAGCCGGTGGGTGCCGATCACGATGTCGACGGTGCCGTCCACCAGACCGGCGAGCGTCGCGGCCGCTCTCCCGGGCACCGTCGAAACGCGACAGGCTCCGGACGGTGACCGGGAACTGCGCCATCCGCTCGGAGAAGGTGGCGAAGTGCTGCTGCGCCAGCAGCGTGGTCGGCACCAGCACGGCGACCTGCTTGCCGTCCTGCACGGCCTTGAACGCCGCCCGCACCGCGATCTCGGTCTTGCCGTAGCCGACGTCGCCGCAGACCACCCGGTCCATCGGGACCAGCTGCTCCATGTCGTGCTTGACCTCGTTGATCGCGGCGAGCTGGTCCGGCGTCTCGGTGTACGGGAAGGCGTCCTCCAGCTCCCGCTGCCACGGCGTGTCGGGCCCGAAGGCGTGCCCGCGGGTGGCCATCCGCACGCTGTAGAGCCGGATCAGCTCGCCGGCGATCTCCTTGACCGCCTTGCGGGCGCGGCCCTTGGTCTTGGCCCAGTCCGCGCCGCCGAGCCGGTTGAGCGTCGGCGCCTCGCCGCCGACGTACCGGGTGAGCAGGTCGAGCGAGTCGGTCGGCACGAAGAGCCGGTCGCCGGGCTGGCCGCGGCGGGCCGGCGCGTACTCCAGGATCAGGTACTCCCGCTCGCCGCCGTTGACGGTGCGCCGCACCATCTCCAGGTACCGGCCGACGCCGTGCTGCTCGTGCACCACCAGGTCGCCGGCCCGCAGCGCCAGCGGGTCGACCGCGTTGCGCCGCCGCCGCGACGGCATCCGCTGCATGTCCCGAGTGGACTGTCCACGCTGGCCGGTCAGGTCGGCCTGGCCGAGCACGGCGAGCCGCAGCGCCCGGTGCGACGAAGCCGCCGGCCAGCCGGCCGGTGGTGACGGTGACGAAGCCCGGCTCCGGCGGCGCGTCCAGCGACGGCGACCCCGCGCACCGGCACCTCGGCGCCGCCGAGCTGCTCGACCGCGCGCTGCGCCGGGCCGTGCCCGTCGAAGACCACCGCGACCCGCCAGCCGTCCCGGGTCCACCGCGCGCGCGTCGTCGATCGCCCGCTCGGTGTCCCCCCGGTACGCCTCGGCCGCCGTCGCGGCCACGGTCAGCGCCGAGCCGTCCAGCTCGGCGTCGGTGGCGAACGGGGTGACCGTCCACCACGGGCAGGCCCAGCGACGCCGCCTCCTCGCGCACCTCCTCGACCGTGCGCAGCGCCGCGGCGCCGAGGTCGATCGGCGCGGTGCCGCCGCCGGCCGCCGCGGCCCAGGAGGCGGTCAGGAACTCCGCCGACGTCCGGACCAGCTCGGCCGCCCGGGTCCGGACCCGCTCCGGGTCGCAGACCAGCACGTGCGTGCCGGCCGGCAGCTCGTGCAGCACCAGCCGCAGCTCGTCGGTCAGGACCGGGGCCAGCGCCTCCATGCCCTCGACCGCGGTGCCGTCGGCGATCCGGTCCAGCATCTCGGCCAGCTCCGGGTGCTCGGCCGCGAGCCGCTTGGCCCGCTCCCGCACCGGCGGGGTGAGCAGCAGCTCCCGGCACGGCGGCGCCCACAGCCCGTGCTCGGCGGGGCCCGACGAGCGCTGGTCGGCGACCGTGAAGAAGCGGACCTCCTCGACGTCGTCGCCCCAGAACTCGACCCGGACCGGGTGCTCCTCGGTCGGCGGGAAGACGTCGAGGATGCCGCCGCGGACGGCGAACTCGCCGCGCTTCTCGACCAGCTCGACCCGCGCGTAGCCGACGGCGACCAGGCGCTCGAGAAGGTCGTCGAGCTCGACGGTGTCGCCGGCCCGCGCCGCCACCGGCTCCAGCTCGCCGAGGCCGGGCACCTGCGGCTGCAGCACCGCGCGGATCGAGGCGACCACCACCCGGACCGGTCCGGTCGCCGGGTCGTCGGTGCTGGGATGGGCGAGCCGGCGCAGCACGGCCAGCCGCCGGCCGATCGTGTCCGCCCGCGGGGACAGCCGCTCGTGCGGCAGCGTCTCCCAGGACGGGTAGCCGACCACCTCGTCGGCGGGCAGCAGGCAGCGCAGGGCGTCGAGCAGGTCCTCGGCGTCGCGGCCGGTCGCCGTGACGGCCAGCACCGGGCGGCCGGCGCCGCCGCGGTCGGGGTGGGCCGCGAGCGCGGCGGCGACGAGCGGGCGCAGGGCCGGTGGCGCGGCGAGGTCGAGCGAGGCCACCCCGGCCGAGGTGACGGCAGCGCTCACGGCCCGGCTGAGGGCGGGATCGGGCAGGACGGCGTCGAGCAGTCCGGACAGCGTCATGGCGGGAGCTGGCCTCCAGGGCAGCGCGGAAACCCCCGGTCGAGGTGGACCCCGGGGGTGACGGCTTCCAGCCTACGCCGCCGCGGCGGGTCGTTCAGCCCCGCTTGCGCAGCTTCCACACGTGCTCGGACGGCCATCGCCGCGCCCAGGCGGCGCTGACGTACGGGAAGTCCCGGGGCGGGTCGGGCGGTGCCTGCAGCTCCAGCAGGTCCGTCACCTCGAAGCCGGTGGAACGGAACAGCCGGAACCACTCGCCGTACGGCAGCGCGAACTCGACGCTGTCGTCGTCGGCCCACTCCAGCCGGTGCAACCCGAAGTAGTCCCGCAGCAGCCGGTCGCCGGCCGGCGCCAGCACGTCCGGCGCGCACAGCTGCAGCAGCGTGTGGTTGCCGAGGAAGACGAGCCGCCCGCCGGGGCGCAGCAGCCGGGCCGCCTCCGGGACCCACTCGTACGGGTCGCACCAGATCGCCGCGCCGTACTCGGAGATCGCGAAGTCGAAGCTGCCGTCCGGGTACGGCACCCGCTCGGCGTTGCCGTGCAGCAGCGGGAAGTCGATCCCGAACTCACGCTGCAGCTCCCGGGCGGTGCCGAGCTGCCCGGCGGAGTTGTCGATGCCGACCGGCCGGGCGCCGCGCCGGGCCAGCCACGACGAGACGTACGCCGTGCCGCAGCCCAGCTCGATCGCGTCCTGCCCGGCCAGGTCGTCCGGCAGCAGCCGCAGCTCGGTCTCCGGGATCGCCCAGATCCCCCAGCTCGGCTCCGCGGCCCACTGGGTGCGGCCCAGTTCCGCCCAGTCGGGCGCCATCGCGTCCCAGTGCTCGCGGTTGCGCCGCACGTGCTCGGGCAGGTCGCCGGTCGCCGCCTCGGTCACGCCGGCATGACACCCCGCGGGGCGGCCGGAGGTCAATCCCTTCCGGTGCCGGCGGAGAACCCCTGCCTCGGCGCCGCGGACCCGCACTGGGAGCATCCGGCGGTGCGGATAGCAGCGCTGGACCCCGGCGCCGACGGCGTGCTCGCCGAGCGGCTCCTCGCCCTCCAGCAGGACGCCTACCGGGTCGAGGTGCGCCTCATCGGCGACGACCGCATCCCGCCGCTGTCCGAGGACGTGGTCGAGCTGCGCTCCGCGCCGCTGCGGTGGCTGGGCGCCTTCGACGACGACGACCGGCTGGTCGGGGCGGTGGCCTGGTCCGAGGACGAGCGGGTGGTGGACATCGACCGGCTGGTCGTCGATCCGGCGGTGCACCGCCGCGGCACCGGTCGCGACCTGGTGCGCTCGGTGCTGGCGCGGGCGGGCGAGCGGCGTACCACGGTCTCGACGGGACGGGCCAACGTCCCCGCCCGCACCCTCTACGAGTGCCTCGGCTTCGCGGCCGACGGCGACGTCGAGGTGCTGCCCGGCCTCTGGGTGACCCGCTTCGCCCACGTCCCCTAGCCGGCACGTCCGTCGCGGTCAGGCCGGCAGGCCGGCGCGGAGGGCGGCGCGCGCCGCGTCCGAGCGGAGCACCCGGGCGACGTCGGTGCGCACCGTGCCGAAACCCGGCGCGAACGCCTCCCCCGGGCACTCGGTGGCCAGCCACTGCCGGTGCATCGACAGCGCGTCGATGTCCCGCTCCCCGGCCGAGTTGACGTAGTGCACGACCGAGAGCGGGTCCAGCTCGTGGACCAGGCACAGCAGCGCGAGCACGCCGACCAGCGCCCGCCGCGCCCGCGGCGTCGGCTGCACCGCGGTGAGGTCGCCGAGCAGGGCGACGCCGTAGTTGCCGGTGTTGTTCAGCGCGACGTGTGCCGCCCGGACCATCTCCCACCGGCCGTCGACGAATCGGTGCCCGAACAGCGGCGACGAGTCCTCGCCGTTGCGGCCCTCGTAGACGGTGCCGGCGGCGTCGATGAGCAGGTGGTAGCCGATGTCGCCGAAGTCGCGGGCCGGGTTGTGCACGTGGTCGTCGTAGATCGCCCGCAGCGTCGCCGCCGGGTCCGGGTCGTCGTTCGCGGTGACAGTGTGGTGCACGGTCACCACCTGCAGCGGCGCCCAGACCGGCGGGTCGCGCAGCTCCAGCGCCGGGTCGTCGTCGACGTGCAGCCAGTCGTCGTCGGCGCCCCACTGCTCGCGGCGCACGGGGCGGACGATACCCAGCTTCGGCGGCACGGCCGCGGTGCGGCGCACCGTGCGCCGGCGCCCGGCGGTCGTGTTCAGCGCCCGGGTGTACGTCGTCCCGGCGACCTCGACCGTGGCCGCGCCCCCGGCGGGAACCAGGGCGCCGCCGCCCGCCGACCCGGCCGGGCAGCCCGCCGGGACGGCCCGCCACCGCCCGCCGTCCAGCCGCAGCAGCGGCTCGTCGCCGGCGAGGCTGACGTACTCGACCGGGAAGCCCGGCCGGGCCGGCGCGCCGGCCGGCACCGGAGTCGCCAGCGTCTCCGCCACCACCGCCGTCTCCGCCACCGCAGTCGCGGCGGCCGGCCCCGCGGGTGCGGCGGCGGCAGCGGACCGGCCGGCGACGACCGCGCCCGCCGCCCCCGCGGCGCCCGCCCCCAGCAGCCCGAGGAACCGGCGCCGGCTCGACCCGGCCGGCGGAATGTCCTGCTCGTCCATCAGGTGTGTCCCTTCGCGTGGATGCCCGTCGGGACGTTAGAGCCGCGAGCGGGCGCCGTCGTCGCTCCCGCGGCCGGGTTGGGGGGAAGTTGAGGAGAACTCCCCACCCATCGGCGCGACCGGCTCGGTGACCGGGGCGCCGGTCGCGGCCAGCCGCTCGAGCAGCACCGCGCTCTCCCGCCCCGCGTCGTGCGGCGCCATCTCCGCCCGCACCCGCCCGGCCGCCGCCCGGAACGACGGCTCGACCAGCACCCGCCCGACCGCGGCCCGCACCGCCGCCGGCGTCGGGCGGCTGGTGCCCAGCCGCAGCCCGACCCCTGTCCACTGGATCCGGGCGCCGATCTCGGACTTCTCCTCGGTGGTGCCGGCCTGCACGATCGGCACCCCGTGCGCCAGCGCCAGCGTCACCCCGGTGTAGCCGCCGTTGGTCAGGAAGACGTCCGCGTGCGGGAGCAGCAGGTCGTACGGGACGAAGCGGGTCACCCGGGCGTTCGCCGGCAGCGGCGCGCCGAGCGCGGCCTCCACCTCCCGGGCCGACGGACCGCCGGTGGTCACGACGAGGAGCACGTCGCTGTCCGCCAGCGCCCGCAGCGCCGGGGCGACCAGCTCGGTCATGTCCGGCCGGATCGAGCCCTGGGTGACGTGCACGACCGGGCGCCGGCCGGCGGTCACCTCGCCCCACCACGGCGGCGGCGTCCAGTCCGGCACCGGGTCCGGCCGCAGCGCGCCGACCCAGTGCACGGTCGGCGGCAGCCGCCGGCGCGGGTAGTCGAAGGCCGGCGTGCAGCCCTGCAGATGCAGCAGCGGCGAGGCGACAGCGTCCAGCGCCGGCCGCGGGTCGGGCGGCAGCCCCAGGTCGGCGCGGATCCGCTCGTACCGGCGCTGTGCCGCGCGGAAGACCAGCGCCCGGCCGGCGGCGCCGACCAGCCGGTTGCGCAGCCGGCCGACCGGGCCGCGCATCGGCAGCAGGCCAGGCCCGAACGGCGGCGTGTCCGGCTCCTCGTACGGCAGCGGCCCGTCGCCGAAGGTGGCGTGCGGCGTCCCGGTCAGCTCGCCGAGCATGCCGACGCCGTACATCAGCCCGTCGGTGAGCATCGCGTCCACCGGGCGCTCGGCGAGGACCGGCCGCAGGTCCCGGACCCGCTGCGGCGCCTGGCCGACGAAGACGTCCGCGAAGGCCCGCCCGATGACCCGCGGGCCGCTCCTGCCGGCGAGCTGGGGGAAGACCTCGAAGAGGTCCTGCCCGCCGAAGTCGGTCGCCTCCCGGTACGGGACCGGGGTCGCGCCCAGCGCGGCGATCCGGTGGTGGAAGGCGCGGCCGGCGTACCAGAGCACCTCGTGGCCGCGCTCGAGGAGGCGGGCGGCGATGGGCATCGGGTTCGTGGTGTGCGCCGGCACCGGGATGCTGGCGAACAGGAAGCGGGCCACGGCTGGGACCTCCGGGTCTAGGATCGAGGTGACGTCTACTAGAGTCGTTGTAGTAGCGCTCGATACAGTAGAGCAGGAGTAAACTGAATTTGACAACCACCCGGCCGTACAGCAGCCCGCTGCGCGCGGAGCAGGCCCGGCAGACCCAGCGCCGGATCCTCGACGCCGCGTTGCGGCTGTTCCTCGAGCAGGGCTACACCGCGACGACCATGAGCGCGGTCGCCGCCGCGGCCGGGGTCTCCGTGCAGACCGTCTACAAGGCGTTCGGGACGAAGCCCGCGCTGGTCAAGCGGCTCTACGACGTGACACTGGCCGGCGACGACGAGCCCGTCCCGCTGGCCGACCGGCCGGAGGTCAAGGCGCTGTACGCCGAGCCGGACCCGCGCCGTTACCTGATGGGCTACGCGCACCTCGGCCGGCTGCTGATCGAGCGGCTGGGGCCGCTGCTGCGGGTGCTCTCGGCCGGGGCCCGCTCCGGCGACCCCGACCTGCGGGCCTTCGTCGACACGATCAACGGCGAGCGGCTGGTCGGCACCGGCATGGGCGCCCGGCACCTCGCCGAGCTGGGCGCGCTGCGGGACGGGCTGTCCGTCGAGCGGGCCCGGGACGCGATCTGGACGCTGAACAGCGTCGAGGTGTGGAGCCTGCTCACCGAGCAGCGCGGCTGGAGCGCGCAGGCGTACGAGGAGTGGGTGGGCCGGGCGATGGCCGACGCGGTCCTCGCTCCCGGCCGCTGATCGCCGGAGCGCGGTGCGACTGGTCGGCCCGGCGGTGGGTAGGAGCCCGGTCGTGCGGATGCTGACCGACCGGGACGTGCTGCTGCGCGAGCGGGTGGCGCAGAGCCTGCGGGCGACGCGGCGCCTGCTGGAGTCCGACGCGCTGCGCACGACAGTCGACGCCGCCGGCAGCGTGGTCGACAGCCTGGCCGCGGGCGGCAAGGTGCTGCTCTTCGGCAACGGCGGCTCGGCCACCGACGCCGGCCACCTCGCCGCCGAGCTGCTCGGCCGGTTCTACGTCGACCGCCGGCCGCTCGCGGCGGTCAACCTCGCCGACAACACCGCCGCGATGACCGCGATCGGCAACGACTACTCCTACGAGGAGGTCTTCGCCCGGCAGGTCCGCGCGCTGGGCGTCGCCGGCGACGTCGCGGTCGGGCTGTCCACCAGCGGCACCTCGGCGAACGTCGTCGGCGCCCTGCAGGTCGCCCGCGAGCTGGGCCTGGTCACGGTCGCGCTGACCGGCGCCGGCGGCGGGAAGCTGCCCGGCCTGGTGGACCACTGCATCCGGGTCCCGAGCGAGGACACGCCGCGGGTGCAGGAGCTGTGCATGCTGCTCGGCCACACCCTCTGCGAGATCGTCGAGCGCGAGCTCGCCGGCGCCTGACACTCGGGCGCTTTACGGCACCCGCCATCCGGTGGCGGTTGTCCAGGCCGCTCCGGATTGACGAAGACGGCGCATGTCCAGCTCGGGCCGCGCTAGCGTCTACGGCGACCAGCGGAGCAGCGGTCTCGCGCACGCCGTCCGGGCCGGATCCCGGCCGCTTGCCGCGCTCGCCGGCAGGGGGCGCCGTGAGAATCAAGAAGGTCGCACAGCTCGCGGTCTGCACCGTGGCAGCAGGGCTGATCAGCGTCGCCGGACCAGCAAACGGGGCTGCCGAGCCCGGAGTGGTGCATTTCACCGCGGCCGGAGACTACGCGGCCAACACGAACTCCGGGGCAGTGTTCGACCGGATGGCCGTCCAGTCTCCTGACCTGAACCTGGCGCTGGGTGATCTTTCCTACGGTGCGACCGGCGCCGAGCAGGCCTGGTGCGACTTCGTCACGTCCCGCGTGGGCTCCGGCTTCCCGTTCGAGCTGCTGTCCGGCAACCATGAGAGCGACGGCCTCAACGGGAACATCAACGACTTCTCGGCCTGCCTACCCAACCAACTGCCAGGTCTGGTCGGGACGTACGGGCGACAGTGGTACGTCGACGTCCCCCGGCAGGCGCCGCTGGTGCGATTCGTGATGATCTCTCCGGCGCTGGAGTTCTCGGACGGGTTCTGGTCGTACGCGCCTGGCACCGCCCGGTACAACTGGACGGCGGCGGCGATCGACGGCGCGCGGGCCGCGGCGATCCCCTGGGTCGTGGTCGGTACCCACCTGCCGTGCCTCTCGATCGGCATATACAACTGCAATATCGGAGCAGACCTGCAGAACATGCTGATCTCGAAGAAGGTCGACCTTGTCCTGCACGGCCACGAGCACGGCTACCAGCGGACGAAGCAGCTCCGGCTGACCACCGGGTGCGCGGCCGTGCAACCGGGCTCCTTCAACGGCGCCTGCGTAGCGGATGCCGACAACGAGCTGGCCAAGGACGAGGGAACTGTCTTCGCCACCGTCGGCACGGGCGGAATCGGGCTACGGGACATGAACAGCGCCGACTCCGAGGCCGGCTACTTCGCCTCATGGTCGGCCCTCAACAACAACCCGACGCACGGGTTCCTGGACGTCCGCGCCACGACTGACCAGCTCGAGGCCCGGTTCATCGCCGCGTCCGGCGGGACCTTCGCCGACACCTTCGCCATCCGCCGGGGCGCGCCCCCGACGAACCAGCCGCCGGTCGCCGCGTTCACCTCGTCGTCGGCCGGTCTGACGGCCTCCCTGGACGCGTCCGGCTCCTCGGACCAGGACGGCACGGTGGCCTCGTACGCCTGGAACTTCGGGGATGGCGGAACCGGCACCGGGATACGGCCGACCCACACGTACGCCGCGGCCGGGGACTACCCGGTGACCCTTACCGTCACCGACGACAAGGGCGCGACCGGCACCGTGACCCATTCGGTCACGGTGACCGCCACCCCACAGCCACCCGCACCCTTCGTATCCGACTCGTTCAACCGGACGGTCAGCAACGGGCTCGGCACGGCCGACCTGGGCGGTCCCTGGACCACAGTCGGGAACGCTGCGAACTTCTCCGTAGCACCCGGTGCGGCCGCGCTGAACCTACGGACGGCGGGCACACAGGTCACGGCGTACGCCGGCTCCACCACGCGCAGCGACACCGACCTGACGCTCACCCTCGCCTCGGACAAGGTGCCCGGCGGAAACGGGCTCTACCTGGACGTCGCCGGCCGCCGGGTCAGCCTCAACAACGAGTACCGCGCGCGGGTCCGCCTGATGCCGACCGGTGTGGTGAACGTCGGTCTGTCGGCTCTGCGCGGGTCGTCCACTGCGTCGACGATTCAGGCGGACTCAGCGTTGCCGGGGGTGACCTACACGGCGGGCATGCAGCTGAAGCTGCGCTTCCAGGTCACCGGCACCGCTCCGACGACGCTGCGGCTGAAGGTGTGGCCGGCCAGCGCGACGGAGCCGACGACCTGGCAGAAGACAGCCACCGATGCGGGGGCCGGCCTGCAGTCCGCGGGCGCGGTGGGGATCACCGCCTACCTGTCGGGCGGCGCGACCAACGCGCCGGTAGTCATCCGGATGAGCAACCTGAACGCCCGGCCGACGGCCGGCTGAGGAGGGTCCGCCTCAGCGCGGATTGGCACCGAGCGTGTCTCCGGGGTGGGCGGCGACGTAGGCGGCGACGTCGTCCACGCCGAGCGCCCTCCACAGCTCGGCCGACCGGGCCGGGTCCAGCCGCACCACGCTCTGCGCCCCCTCCCGGCCAAGACCGCTGGTCGGCGCGGTCAGAAACCTCACGCCGCGCGGCTTGAGGTGCCAGAGCGAGAGCCCCAGCTCGCGGATCTCGCCCTCGCCGAGGGAGTCGTCGACGCTGATCGCACGGGCGAGCGATGAGGCCACGGCGAAGGCCTTGGACGGGTTGGACAGCAGGCCGAGCGAGCCGGCCTTGGTCATCAGCGCCTTGATGACGCTCTGCTGGCGGCGAACCCGATCGAGGTCGCCGTTCGGGAGGTTGTAGCGCTGCCGCACGTACACCAGAGCTGCCGCACCGCCGAGGTGGTTCACCCCCGCCTTGAAGGAGCCCCGGTGGTCGCCGGTGCTTGCCGCGACACGGACGTCGATCCCGCCCACCGCGTCGACGATGTCCTTGAAGCCGGCGAAGTCGATGACAGCGAAGTGGTCGATCCGCAGCCGCGTCAGCTGTTCGACGGTCTGCACCAGCAACGTCGGGCCGCCCAGCGAGTACGCAGCGTTGATCTTCGCCTCGCCGTGTCCGGGCACCGCGACCCAGCTGTCCCTCGGGATCGAGACGATCCAGGCGGCACGCCGGTCCGCGGACAGGTGCACGACCATGATCGAGTCGCTGCGCTGCCGGCCCGGCACGAAGATCTCCCCGTCACCCCCGCTGCCGGTGGTCTGCCCTTCGGCGCGCGTGTCCACGCCGACGAGCAGGAAGTTGACCGTCCGGACGCTGCCGGCCGGCTTCTGCGGGCGGGTCGCCTGATCGATCGGGGCGAAAACATCCGGGATCCGCTCGACGTCGCCGAGCACGCGGTCGGTCGCCATCCGCACGCCGAGCGCTCCACCGGCGGCGAGGAGCGCGAGCATGGCCACAACGCCGAGCACGGCCTTGCGTGCATTCGACATCCGGCGGCGGCGGCGCCGCACGTCCGTCCGCGGCCCCGGCGGTGCGATCGACCCACTGGGCTGCTCCGGGTGGATGCCGCTGGGCAGCGGCTCGCCCGGCTTCCTGGTCGGGAGGCGGTCGGGTACCCGGCTCTCGACGTCCGCAGCCAGCTGCGGCGCGGGGACCACGTCGTCGTCGTCGTCGACCTGGGGCGGATGGTCCGGCCGCATGTGGCGCCTGTCCCTTCTGAGAAGTCGTCAGCGAACGTAGACGAGTCGCCAAGGTCGGCGCGGCGATTCGACCGAGAACCGCCAGGCATCACAGCGCGGCCCAGGCTCATGCCGGGGTGAGCGCCCGGCTGTACTGCCGACATGGCAGCGACAGGTGTACGTCTCTTCTACGCTGGGCGGGCACGCCGTCCCGAGGGAGCGCCATGGCACAGGACCGACCGGTCATACCGGGGTCAGGCGCCGCCGTCTCCGGCGCGGCCGACCGGCCCGAGTCCTCCGCAGCATCCGCGTTCCCACCGCTGCCCCGCCGGCCTGTCGAGCGGGCCGACGCCACTGACCCGGCCGACCTGACCGACCGGGCGGACACCCCCGATGGATCCGACCCCGATGCCCCCCGCCAGGCGACGCCGCACGAAGGACTGCCGCGGCACTACCGGCGGATCCGGGACGCCGCCGCCGCCACCCACCCCGCTCCGGCTGCCGGCCTGGCGACCTCTCCGGTGCCCCGCGCGATCCCGGCCGCGGCGCCGGGGGCCGATCCCGGCCCCGCGCTGGCCGGCCCGCAGCGCCCGTCCCCGCCGCCGCTGCTCGACCCCGCCAGGCTCGACGACCTCGACGAGTCAGACGAGCCCGGCGGGGGCTACCGGCGGCGGTTCCGGCTGCGCACCGTGCTGGCCGGGATTGCGGGCGTGGTCGTGCTCCTCCTCATCGGTGGGCTGGTCGGGGTGCAGGTTCTCAGCCGCCGGGTGCTCGACGACGTCGAGCGGATCCCGAACGTCTTCGGCCCGATCAACTCGGCGGTCCGTCCCGACCGGCCCGCGGGGACAGAAGGCTCCCTGAACTTCCTGATCGTCGGCGTAGACACGCAGGGGCGGGAGCGGGCCAGCGGCACCACCGAGTCGTCCGACGTGATCATGCTCATGCACGTGGCATCCGACCGGCGCGCCGCCTCGTTCGTCTTCCTCCCGCGGGACAGCTGGGTCACCGTCCCCGGCCGCGGCCCGAGCCGGATCAGCTCGGCGTACGCGGCCGGCGGCCCAACCCTGCTGGTCCGGACGGTCGAGCAGCTCTCCGCGCTGCGGATCGACCACTTCGCGATCCTGGACTTCGCCGGCTTCGAAGACATCACCGACGCGTTGGGCGGGCTCGACCTGCAGATCCGGCAGACCGCCGCGGGCTTCTCCGCCGGCACCCACCACCTGGACGGCGCCGCGGCGCTTCGCTACCTCCGGCAGCCCGCCAGCGGGCCGCGCGGCGAGCTGGCCCGGGTCCGCCGCCAGCAGGTCGTCATGAAGGCGATGATGTCGAAGGCCGGTTCCATCGGAGTGCTCGCCGACCTGCGAAAGACGTTCTCGCTGCTCAGCTCGGTGGCCCGGGCCATCAGCGTGGACGACTCCCTTGACGACGGCACCATGCGCTCCCTGGTCCTGTCGATGCGCCACCTGCGGCCCGGTTCGGTCACCTTCCTCACCGCCCCGATCGGCTCGGTCCGTCAGGACCGAGGCCAGAGCCTGGTGCGGCTGGACAGCGTCCGGGCCCGCACACTCTGGAAGGCCCTCGGCGACGACGCGCTCGCCGGCTACGTCCGCCGGTATCCGGGCGACGTGGCCGGCCCGACCGCGCAGTGACCCGGGCGGTCGGCGCGAGCCCGGTCGCGATGCCGGCGCCGGCCGTCGCGTTCGGCGCCCCGTCGAGCCCCCTCGCGGAGCACCTGCACGGACCCGGCATCGAGCGTGTCGAGATTGGAGAGCCGATGCTCCGGAGAGTGAAAAGCCTGCGAGTGCTGTTACGGAGAGTGATGAAAACGACCCGCGACGGTACTGCGGCAGACCGCGACACCGATTTTCCGGACTTCACTAACTGACCGTGACGGCTGCGCTAGGGTGGCGTGAACTCCGGGGAACGCAGCCACACGATGGGCCTATGGGGGGCCGTCATCGACGTGTGGGTCAAGGGTCACTCGGATGGGAAGGGTCGCGTCGTTCGACGACGGGGTCGGGCGTGGGGGTGGGGGACAGAGCATGACGGTGTTCGACTGGGCCGCGAGCGATCAGCGGTCTGCACTGGGGCGGCGGCTCGAGCGGCGGCGGCCGCCGGGGTGGATGCGGCGGTACGTCGCGATGCTGGTGCTCATCGACGCCGCCGCGGCCAGCCTGGCCGGCGCCGGCGCCTTCCGGGTCCGCTTCGGCGAGGTCACCGAGGGGGCCGGCGGCTATCTCGCATTCAGCCTCGCCATGCCGGTCCTCTGGGTGGCGTCGGTCGCGCTGCTCGACTGCTACGAGCCGCGGGTGCTCGGCCTGGGGTCCGAGGAGTTCCAGCGGGTGCTCCGGGCGTTCGTCGGACTGACGGCACTGGTCGGCTTCGTGTCGTTCGGGCTCAAGCTCGAGGTGGCCCGCAGCTACATCGTGCTGGCGTTGCCGCTCACGACGGCACTCTGCGTGCTGGGCCGCTACGCCGCCCGCAAGTGGCTGCACCGGCGCCGGCGGCGGGGCGACTACCGGCACACCGTGGTGGCCGTGGGCGGCGAGCAGGCGGTGGCGGAACTGGTCGTGCAGCTACGCCGCGACCAGCACAGCGGGATGCACGTGGTGGGCGCCTGCCTGACCGCGGGGGACGGCGCCCGGCTGGTCGGCCTCGGCGTGCCGCTGCTCGGCAGCGTGGACGACGTCGCGGAGGCCATCCGGCACAGCGGCGCCGACACGGTGGCGGTGGCGAGCGGTCTGGAACCGGTGCGGCTGCGGCGGCTGTCCTGGGAACTGGAGGGCAGTGACTCCGACCTGGTGGTCGCTCCCGGCCTCATCGAGGTAGCCGGCCCCCGGCTGCACATCCGGCCGGTGAGCGGCCTGCCGCTGCTGCATGTCGAGGAGCCGCAGTTCACCGGTGTCCGCCGGCTCGTCAAGGGGGCCTTCGACCGGACGGTCGCGGCGGTCGTGCTGCTCGCGCTGCTGCCGCTGCTTCTGCTCATCGCCCTCGGGGTCCACCTGAGCGGCCCCGGACCGGTGATCTTCCGGCAGACGCGGACGGGCAGGGAGGGTCGCGAGTTCACCCTCTACAAGTTCCGGTCGATGTACTCCGACGCCGAGCAGCGCCGGGCTGAGGTCGCGGACCGCAACCAGCGGGCCGAGGGCCTGCTGTTCAAGATCAGGAACGACCCGCGAGTCACGCCGTTGGGCCGGCTGCTGCGCCGGCTCTCCCTGGACGAGCTGCCCCAGCTGGTCAACGTGCTGCTGGGCCACATGTCCCTGGTCGGGCCCCGACCGCCGCTGCCGGAGGAGGTCGCCCTGTACGAGGACGACGTGCGGCGGCGCCTGCTGGTCAAGCCTGGTCTCACCGGGCTGTGGCAGGTCAGCGGCCGCAGCGACCTGACCTGGGAGGAGTCGGTGCGGCTGGATCTGCGGTACGTGGAGAACTGGTCGTTCGCGCTCGACCTTATGATCCTTTGGAAGAACGGATCCGCGATCTGCCGCGGGCGGGGGGCGTACTGATCATGAGGACCGGCTACGTGCCCGGGCGTCTACGACATGTTCCACATCGGCCACCTGAACATCCTGCGCCACGCGACGGCCACTGTGCGACCGCCTGATCGCCGGCGTGGTGTCCGACGAGATGGCCGAGCGGGCCAAGGGTCGACGGCCGGTGATCCCGCTGGCGGAGCGGCTGGAGATCGTCCCGCAGCGTCGGTCGTCGATGACGTGGTCTCCGAAGACGGTGCCGAGCAAGGTCGACGACTGGCACCAGTTGCACTTCGACGTCCTGTTCAAGGGGGACGACTGGCGCGGCACCGCGAAGGGCGAGGAGCTGGAGCGCGACTTCGCGTCCGCTTGGCGTCGAGATCGTCTACCTGCCGTACACGATGCACACGTCGAGCACGGTGCTGCGCCGGCTCCTGGACGACATCGCGCCGGCGGTCCGGGCGAGCGGCCGTGCCTGAACCGGCACAGCACGCGACCGCGGCCGCTGCGGCGACCAGAGCGGGAGAGCTACGGCGGGACGGTGCGCCGACTCGCCGGCGCCCAGAAGGCGCCCGCGGTCGGCTCGCCGGCGTACTCCCGGTTCGTCAACCGCCGGGTCGGGCGGTACCTCGCGGCGGCGGCCTACCACCTCGGCCTGACGCCCAACCAGGTGACCGCCGTCAGCGCGCTGTTCTCGCTGGCCGGCATCCTGCTGGTCGCGCTGGTCGAGCCGGCCTGGTGGGTCGCCGTGACGGTCGCCCTCGCCCTGGCGCTCGGCTACGCACTGGACTCGGCGGACGGGCAGCTCGCCCGGCTGCGCGGTGGAGGATCGCCGGGCGGCGAGTGGCTCGACCACGTGGTGGACTGCGTCAAGATCCTCGCGCTGCATTCGGCCGTGCTCATCTCGCTCTACCGGTTCGCCGACCTGCACCCGGGGTGGCTGCTGGTGCCGCTCGCGTTCCTGGTCGTCGACTCCACCGCCTTCTTCGCGATGACGCTGAACGACCAGCTCAAGCGCGGCCGGGCGGCACCTGAGGCCGGGCCGGTGGTCCCGTCGCTGCGACGGTCGCTGCTGGTCCTGCCCACCGACTACGGGGTGCTCTGCCTGGCGTTCCTGCTGTTCGGCTGGCCGGCCGGCTTTCTCGCAGCGTACGGGCTGCTGCTGGCCGCCAACGCCGCCTATCTGCTGGCGGCCCTGGTGAAGTGGTATCGGGACATCAGCGCGCTCGAGCCGCGGCGGCCCTAGTGCACATCGCGCTGATGGGCACCCGGGGTGTCCCAGCCCGGTACGGCGGCTTCGAGACCTGCGTGGAGGAGGTCGGCCGCCGGCTGACCATGCTCGGCCACGAGGTGGTGGTCTACTGCCGCGAGCCGGGACCCGCCGAGCACCTCGGGATGCACCGGGTGGTGGTCCGCTCGGTGCGGAAGAAGGTCCTGGAGACGCTGAGCTCACACCGCGCTGGCCACGGCGCACGCCGTCGGCACCGACCGGATGCGGTCGTGCTGTTCAACGCCGCGAACGCGCCGCTGCTGCCGGTCCTGAGCGCCGGCCGGCATCCCGGTCGCCACCCACGTCGACGGCCTGGAGTGGCAGCGGGCGAAGTGGGGCGGCGCCGGCCGGCGCTACTACCGGACCGCCGAGTCGCTGGCGGTCCGCTGGTCCGACGCGCTGATCGCGGACGCGGCCGGCATCCGGGACTACTACACCAGGGAGTTCGGCGCCCAGACCGAGCTGATCGCGTACGGCGCCCCGCTGCTGGATCGACCGGGCACGGACCGGCTGGCCGAGGTGGGCGTGCAGCCGGGCGACTACCACCTCGTCGGTGGCCCGGTTCGAGCCGGAGAACCACGTGCTGGAGATCGTCGAGGGCCACCGGCGCAGCCCGGCCGACCCTGCCGCTGGTCGTCGTGGGCGCCGCGCCGTACGCCGACGCGTACACGGCGGCGATCGAGGCCGCCGCCGGCGGGGACCCGCGGGTGCGGTTGGTCGGCGGCGTCTACGACCAGGACCTGCTCGACCAGCTGTACGCGGGACGCGCTGACCTACCTGCACGGCCACTCGGTCGGCGGCACCAACCCGTCGCTGCTGCGCGCGATGGGCGCCGGCACCGCGACGTTGCGCTTGGGACGTCCCGTTCAACCGCGAGGTGCTCGGCGGCTCGGGCCGGTTCTTCGCCTCCGCGGACGGGCTGGCCGCGCTCTTGGCCGCGGCAGAGGCGGACCCGGCGGACGTCGGGGCGCGGGCGGCCGCGGCCCGGCAGCGGGCCACCCGCTACGACTGGGACGACGTGGCGAAGTCGTACGAGCAGCTGTGCGAGCGGCTGGCCGCCGGCTGGACGGTCCGCGGCCGGGCCAGCGGCCGCCGCAGCAGGACCGCGTGGTGACCGCCGGAACCGTCCTGGTCGCGCACCCCTCCGCGGATCTCTACGGCTCCGACCGGATGCTGCTGGAGTCCGTTGACGGGCTGCGGGCGGCCGGCTGGCGCGTGGTCGTCACAGTTCCGGAGCCCGGGCCGCTGCTGGCGGAGCTGGCGACCCGGGAGGTGGAGGTCGCGGTGGTCGCCGTCCCGGTGTTACGGAAGGCGCTGCTGTCCCCGCTCGGGCTGGCCCGGTTCGTCGCGGGCATCCTGCGGGCGCTGCCGGCCGTGGTGGGGTTGCTCCGCCGTACCCGACCGGACGCGATCTATGTCAACACGGTCACCATCCCGATGTGGCTGGCCGCCGCGCGGCTGACCGGCCGGCCGGTGCTCGGCCATGTCCACGAGGCGGAGGAGGGCGTGCCCCGGCCGGTCCGGATCGCGCTGGCCCTGCCCCTGCTGCTCGCCTCCGAAGTCGTGGTGAACAGCCGGGCCAGCGCCGCCGCCCTGGACGTCCTGCCGCGGCTCGGCCGGCGGATCCGGGTGCTCTACAACGGGGTGCCGGGACCGGGGCGGCTGCTGCCGATGCGGACGGACCCCACGCCGGCGCGGCTGGTCCTGGTCGGCCGGCTCTCCCCGCGCAAGGGCACCGACGTCGCTGTGAGCGCGGTGGCGGCGCTGCGCGCCGAAGGTCGGGACGTCCGGCTCCACCTCGCCGGCTCGGTGTTCCCCGGGTACGAGTGGTACGAGCGGGAGCTGGCCGACCAGGTCCGCCGGCTGGGGCTGGGCGAGTCGATCCACTTCCTCGGCTTCGTACCGTCGGTGTGGGACGTCTACGGCGACGCCGACGTCGCGCTCGTGCCCTCCCGGGTGGAGCCGTTCGGCAACAGCGCGGTGGAGGCCCAGCTCGCCGGTCGCCCGGTCGTCGTGTCCGGCACCCAGGGGCTGGTCGAGATCGTCCGGCCCGGTGCCACCGGGCTGGTTGTGCCGCCAGACGACCCGGCCGAGCTCGCCGCGGCGGTGAGCCGGCTGCTCGACGACTGGCCGTGGGCCTGCCGGTTGGCCATCGCGGGGCGGGACGACGCCGAGCGCCGGTTCGCCCCCGACCGTTACCGGGCGGGCATCGCCGGCGCGGTCGGCGCTCTCGCCGCGGGTCGCCGACCGGTTGGGTAGAACATGCCCATCGGGCACCTTTGAACGGTGGCTGGCTGTGCGCCCCGAGCGACCCGGCCCTGGGCCGCCGCGTCGGAGCCGGACAACCGCCTTGGTCGGTGGTCACCAGTCCTGAAACGTCCCAACTCGACCCACCCGGGCCGGTGGGCCACCATGGTCAGGTGCGGGTCGACAGCGAGCGCGCGCCGGAGGTCCGCGACCCGCCGGCCGATGCCGGGTTCCCGACGTCCGGCGACCAGCTCGGGCCGGACGACGACGGTGCGCTGCGGGCGGACGTACGCCGGGTGGGCGCGCTCCTCGGCCAGACCCTTGTCCGGCAGCACGGCCAGGAGCTGCTCGACCTCGTCGAACGGGTCCGCGGACTGACCAAGGTGTCCAAGAGCCGACCAGCGCCGCGCCCTGGCCGAGGTCCGCGGCCTGCTCGCCGACTTGCCGCTGCGACCGCCATCGCGCTGGTCCGCGCGTTCGCCTCCTACTTCCACCTCGCGAACGCGGCCGAGCAGGTGCACCGGGTGCGCGGGCTGCCGACCGTCGCCGAGGACGGCTGGCTGGCCAGGACGATCGCCGAGATCACCGAGCGGGTCGGCGCCGACGGGACCTCGGCGCTCGACGGGCTCGCGGTCCGGCCGGTGTTCACCGCCCACCCGACCGAGGCCAGCCGCCGCTCCATCCTGAACAAGCTGCGCGCTGTCCGACATCCTGGTGGCCGGCAGCGAGCCGACTCCGCCGCCCGCCGTCGGCAGGACCGCGAGCTCGCCGAGATCGTCGACCTGATCTGGCAGACCGACGAGCTCCGCCAGGTCCGGCCGACCCGGTGGACGAGGCGCGCAACCTACCTACTACCTCGACGACCTCGTCCGGGAGACCATGCCGCACCTGCCGGCCGATCTCGCCGCCGCGCTCGCCGACTACGGTGGCCTCGACCCGCGCGCGCGGCCGCTGACGTTCGGGACCTGGATCGGCGGCGACCGGGACGGCAACCCGAACGTGACCGCCGACATCACCCGACAGGTGCTGCTGCTCCAGCATGGCCAGGCGATCCGTGCGGGTCGGCGCGCTGGACCGGCTGATCGGCCGCTGTCGGCGTCCACCGCGATCGTCGGGGTGTCGGCGGAGCTGGCCGCGTCGGTGGACGCCGACCTGCGGCCGGTTCCCGGCCTCGACCCGCGGTGCTCGACTCAACGCCGAGGAGCCGTATCGGCTGAAGCTCACCTGCATCCAGGCCAAGCTGGTCGCCACCCGGGCCCGGGTGGCCGCCGGCCCCGGCACGTGCCCGGGCGCGACTACCGCCAGCGACGGAGCTGCTCGCCGAACTGCGGATCATCGCGCGAGTCGCTGCAGGCCAACGGCCGAGCTCGCCGCCGACGGTCCGGTGGCCCGGTGCAACGCACGGTGGCCATGTTCGGCCTGCACCTGGCGACGATGGACATCCGGGAGCACGCCGACGCCCACCACCACGCGCTCGGCCGGCTGTTCGACCGGCTCGGCGAGCTGCCGTGCCCTACGCCGAGCTGCCGCGCGCGACCGGCGCAAGGCTGCTGGCCGCGGAGCTCGCCGGCCGGCGGCCGCTGTCCGCCCAGCCGTCGCCGCTGGACGACGCCGGCCGCAGGACCTTCGCGGTGTTCACCATCCGAGAGGCGCTCGACGACTTCGGCCCCGAGGTCATCGAGACCTACATCATCTCGATGACCCGCGGCGCCGACGACGTGCTGGCCGCCGCGGTGCTGGCCCGCGAGGCCGGCCTGGTCGACGTGCACGCCGGGTGTGGCGCCCGGATCGGCTTCGTCCCGCTGCTGGAGACGGTGCGACGAGCTGCGCGCGGCCGGACGAGCTGGTCGGCGAGCTGCTGTCCGACCCGACCTACCGCGAGATCGTCCGCCTGCGCGGCGACGTGCAGGAGGTCATGCTCGGCTACTCCGACTCCAACAAGGACGCCGGCATCACCACGTCCCAGTGGGAGATCCACCAGGCCCAGCGGCGCCTGCGCGACGTGGCTGCGCCGGCACGGGGTGTCGCTGCGGCTCTTCCACGGCCGCGGCGGCACCGTCGGTCCGCGGCGGCGGGCCGACCTACGACGCGATCCTGGCCCAGCCGCACGGCACGCTCGACGGCGAGATCAAGTTCACCGAGCAGGGCGAGGTGATCAGCGACAAGTACGCGCTGCCCGACCTGGCCCGGGAGAACCTCGAGCTGACCGTCGCCGCCGCGCTGCAGGCGACGGTGCTGCACCGGGAGGCTCGGCAGCCGACGAAGCCGCTCGCCCGCTGGGACGAGGCGATGGAGATCGTCTCCGACGGCCGTCCACGCGCCTACCGGGCGTTGATCGACGACCCGGACCTGCCCGACTACTTCCTCGCGTCGACGCCGGTCGAGCAGCTCGGCTCGCTCAACATCGGGTCCCGGCCGTCCCGGCGCCCCGACTCCGGCGGTGGGCTTGGCCGGTCTGCGGGCGATCCCGTGGGTGTTCGGCTGGACCCAGTCCCGCCAGATCGTGCCCGGCTGGTTCGGCGTCGGCAGCGGTCTGGAGGCGGCGCGGGACGCCGGGCCTCGGAGAGCGTGCTGGACCAGATGCCGGGAGTGGCACTTCTTCCGGACGTTCCTGTCCAACGTCGAGATGACGCTGGCCAAGACCGACATGGACATCGCCGAGCTCTACGTCGGGCCGTTGGTGCCGGACCACCTGCGCCACCTGTTCGACGTCATCAGGGCCGAGCACGAGCTGACGGTCGACCAGGTGCTGCGGATCACCGGCGAACCGAGCTGCTGGACGCCCAGCCGGCGCTGAAGCGCACCCTGGACGTGCGGGACGCCTACCTGGACCCGATCTCCTACCTGCAGGTGGACCTGCTGCAGCGGCTCGCGGCCGACGGCGACGCCGCGTCGACCCGGAGCTGCACCGGGCCATGCTGCTCACGGTCAACGGGGTCGCGGCCGGCCTGCGCAACACCGGCTGATCCTGCTCAGCGCCGGCCGGCCGCCAACGCCTCCCGGCCAGCACGCCGCACACCACGAAGGTGACCCGCCAGTACGCGACCAGGTAGCGGGCCCGGGCGGCGGCGGTGTCCGGGACCGGCCGCCGCCACTCGCCGACCGTCCGCCAGCCGGCCAGCACGAGGTGGCCGGCCAGCAGGCGCAGCAGCCGCACCCGCCCCTGCCGGCGCCGGGCCCGCCACGCGACGCCGCGGGTGACCCGGCGCTGCTTCGCCCGCAGCTCCGGCCAGCTGACCCGGGCCGGGTGGCGCACCCGGGCGGCCGGCGCGTACCGCTGCCGGCCGCCGGCGGCGCGGACCCGGCGGCCGAACTCGGCGTCCCCGCCGGAGGGCAGCGTCTCGTCGAAGCCGCCGACCCGGTCCAGCACCGCCCGCCAGGTGGCCATGTTCGCGGTCACCGCGAAGCCCTGCTCGGTGATGTACTGCTCCTGCGGGAACCCGTGCAGCTGCTCGTACCACTCCGGGCCGGTGACCGGGTGCCCAGCCGGGAAGTCGAGGTCGATCCCGCCGCCGATCATGTCCGCGCGGGGCTCCTCGGTCAGCGCCGCCACCACCGCGCGCACCCAGTCCTTCTCCGGCGTGCAGTCCGCGTCGGTGAACGCGACCACTTCGCCGCGGGAGGCCGCAACGCCGGTATTGCGCGCCGCGTACGAACCCTGGGTGTCTTCCCGCGGCGCCCACAACCGGGGATCGGCCGGCAGCCCCGGGCCCGGCGGGACCGCGGAGCCGTTGTCGACCACGAGCACCTCGAGCCGGTCCGCCGGATAGTCCTGGGCGAGCAGGGCGTCGATGCACCGCATCAGGTCTTCCAGACCGTCGAGGACCGGCACCACCACGGACACCGCGGGCGGCTCGGCTCGCGTCACCCGACCCTCCCGACCACACCGGAGCGCACCCCGCGAGCGCACCCGTCTCCGCGCAGAATACCGGCGGCACTGCTGTCGCGTCCTAGACTCGGGACATGGCATCGGCCCTGGTGGCAGCCGGTCGGCCGGCGGGGATCGGGGCGACCGTCGCCGCCGCACCCTCCCCGGCGCGGCGACTCAGGGACCCGGCGACCGTCCTGATCGTGCTCACCTGGGCGACCATCATCGTGCCCCGGGTGGTGCAGTCGCTGACCGCGCCGAAGTACCGGACGTCGGTGGGCGACCCGGTGCCCTACCGGCTGCCCGCCACCCTGACCTCGACGGCGCTGTCCCTCGTGCTCGCCGCCTGGTGCCTGATGCTGGTCCTGCGGCGGCTCCGCAACCTCCCCGCCGACCGAGGGCTGGCCCTGGCCGCGCTGCTGGCGCCCTGGGTCTACCTGGTGATGCGCGACGTCTACCGCGGCCGGTTGCCCAACCTGGCGTCGCTGCTCTACCCGCTGGTCGTGCTCGCCGTCTGGGCGATCCGCCCCCGCCTCGACCGGCTCGCGATCCTCGGCCACCTGACCGGGCTCGCTGCGGTGCTCAGCATCGCGCTGGGAGCGCTGAATCCGGAGAAGGGGGTCTTCGCCGCGATCGACGGCAACGCCATCGCCCCGGAGAAGCAGATCCTGCCCTGGGGCATTCTGGTCGGGCCGTTCACCCAGGGAAACAACCTCGGCCAGTTCCTGGCGCTCGGGCTACCGGCGATCGCCTTCATCCCCCGCCGGCTCACCCGCGCCGCGGTGGCGGCCGTCACGATCTTCGCGATGGTCTGGACGTCGTCACGCTCGTCGCTGCTCGCGCTCGTGGTCGGGACCGTGGTGGCAGTGTCCCTCGCCGTGACGCCCCGCCGGGCCGGCCAGGCCGTCTCGGTGTCGATCCTGCTGGTGCTGTCCTCGCTCATCGCGATCCTGCCGCTCACCGCGACCGACAACGGGGCCTTCACCAACCGCGGCTACGTCTGGCGCGCCAGCCTGGACCGGTGGTGGTCCGAGGACCCGCTCTTCGGTCTCGGCTCGCGGTGGTACTCAGCGGCGGGGCTGGGCGAGACGGCGTATCACGGCCACAACCAGCTCGTGCACAGCCTCGTCGTGGGCGGGTTGATCAACATCGTCCTGGTCGGCTGCCTGGTCGCCACCCTGGTTGTGGCGGCGGCACGGTGGACCCGGGTGGGCGTCAGCTATCCCTCCGTGTTCGTGGCCATGCTGCTGGTCGGCTGCATGGTCGAGGTGTCGTTCGGCTTCGTGGACCGGGGCTACCTCTTGGCCACCGCGGTCCTGCCGGCCGCGTTCGTGGCCTTCGCGCCGGTGCCGGCGCCCGCCGACCGTCGATGGTGACCCCGCTCACCGTCGCGCGCCGACGACGACGCCGGCCACCCGGACGTCGGCGACATCCAGGACGTCGAGGACCTCCACGAGTGACCGCCGGCGCATCGCGCGGCGGTCGGTGACCACGATGGTCCCGTCGGCGAGGTGGGACAGCACCAACCCCTCGGCCGCGCGCAGCACCGGCGGGGCCTTGAGCAGCACCAGCCCGTAGCGCTCGGCGAGCTGGGCCAGCACCTCTGCCGCCCTCCGGGAGCTCAGCTCGGCGCCCGGGTCGGGAAGCGGAGGGCCGGAGGGCAGCACCGACAGCGGCATCCGGGCGAAGTGCTGCACCGAGTCGGTCCAGTCCCGTTGGGCGGTCAGCACCGACGACAGGCCCACCCGCTCGTCGGCGCCGAGCCGCTGCCCGAGCGTCGGGCGGCGCAGGTCCGCGTCGACCACGAGCACGCCGATGCCGCGCTTGGCCAGGGAGGCGGCGATGTCGGAGACCGCCCGGGTGGCCATCGCCCCGTCGACGGCCGAGGTGACGGTGACCAGCCGGAGCGACTTCGACGCCCGCAGGTGCTCGAAGTTGGCCCCCAGCTCGGCGGTCTGCTCCCGGTGCGGGACCCGCCTGGTCAGCAGGGCGATGAGGCGGCCCACGCGGGGGAACCGGCGCCGGCGGTGGACGGTCACGGTGCCGAGGAGGGGCGCCCCGGTCACCTGCGCGAGCTGCGGGCGGTCGCGCAGCCGCGGATCCCACACCTCCGCGGCGATCGCCATCGCTGCGCCGACCAGCAGGCCCACCGCCAGCGCGACGGCGAGGTTGAGCTTGGTGTACGGGAACGACGCCGTCCTCGGCACCGGCGCCGGGGAGACGGTGGTGCCCTGCACCGAGATCGACTGGGACGCCAGCCGCGGGGTGATCTCGGTCGCGGCGACCGTGAGCCGCTCGGCAACGGCCGCGGCGATGCGGGCGGCCCGCTGCGGCGAGCTGTCCCTCGCCGCCACCTCGAGCAGCACGGTGTCGGAGGGAACCCGGATGCTGATCGACCGGGCCAACCGGGCCGGGGTGGTCCGCAGGCCCAGCTTGTCGATCACCGGCTGGAGGACGAACGGGGTGGTCGCGATGTCCGCGTACGAGCTGACCAGGCTGCCCGAGTACTCCAGGCCGCGGGCCAGGCTGCCCGGCGTCGGGTTGATGCCCACCGAGAAGAAGACCTTCGCCCGGGACTCGTAGAGCGGGGTCGCGGCCGCGGACGCGACCGCGGCGATGACCAGGGCGAGCCCGGTCACCGCGGCGACGACCGCCCACCTCGCGCGGATCATGGCCAGGTAGCCCTGCAGACCCACGCGACGACGCTCCCTTGCCCCCACCTGCATGTGGAGCGCAGCCGGACCGGCGCCGCCCCGGACCTGATGGTAACCGCCGCGGGTCGCGCTCCGGCCGGGCTCCGGTCAGTCCGGCACCCCGGCGCCCCGGCGGGGGGCGAACGCCCGGCGGACGAAGCCGGCGAGGACCACGAGGTCGGCGCGCACGGCGCGGCTGAGCAGCGCGGCCGTGGCGAAGTAGAGGAGGGCCGCCCCGAGGCCGGCCAGCACCTGCAGGACCGGCGGGGCAGGCACGAGGCCGGCGAGAAAGGCCAGGACCCCCGCCGGCAAGCTGACCAGCACCACCGGCCGGATCCCGTTCCGGATCAGCTTCAGGCCGTCGACGCCGGTGACCCGGCCAGCATGCAGGGTCGAGACGATCCAGAACAGGAAGAACCCGACGGAGTGGCCGACGGCGACGCCGATCGGTCCCCAAGGCAGACCGGCGAGGATGATCACGATCATGATCGGTCGGGAGACCAGGATCATCCTCAGCTGAGCGCCCGTCTCGCCGCACGCCGTGTACATCCAGTAGGCGATCTGCTGGATGGACCGGAATACGCCGCCCACGGCGAGGATCGCGAAGATCGGAGCCACGGCATGCCACCCGTCCCCGAACAGCACGGTGACGAGCGGGCCGGCGATCCCGGCCGAGATGGCGAAGACCGAAGTGGTCAGATAGCAGGCGACCAGCTGGGCGCGGGTCAGGTAGTGGTCGAGTCGGTCGCGATCGTCCTGCAGCCGCGACAGGACAGGCAGGGCGACGCCGGTCATCGGCCCGTTGATCTGGGCGAGCGGCGCCGTCAGCATCTGGTACGCCCGGCTGTAGAGGCCCAGCTGGTAGGGGCCGGACACGATCCCCAGCGCGATGTTGTCCACGTTCTTGGTGAAGTACGTGAGCGCCTGCGTAGCGAACAGGTTGCCGCCGAACCGGAAGAACCGGCGGATCGACACGTCGCGGCGCGGCCAACCGGGCAGCCACCGGACGGATGCCACGTTGACGACCAAGGCGATCACCGCGGCGACGAGCTGCTGGGCGACAATGGCCCAGACCCCGTAGCCGCCGACCGCCAGCGCCAGCGCGACGCCGAACGCCACGGCCTGCGATCCGATGTCCGACGCGGCGATGCTCCCGAACCGCATGTACCGGGTCAGGTCCGCCCGGAACTGGGTGTTGATCCCGCTGAGCAGGAACACCCAGGCCAGGGCCAGGGTGATCGGGCCCAGCTCGGCCTGTCCGTAGAGCGCGACGATCAGCGGAGCCGCCGCGGACACCAGCGCCGTGCACAGGGCGCCGAACGCGCAGTTCGCCCAGAACAGGTTGGTGCGCTCGTCGTCCGACAGCGTCCTTGCCTGGATGGCGGCCGAGGACAGCCCGAAGTCGCGCAGCAGGTCGGCCAGGCCGATCACCGCCACGACCATGGCGACCAGGCCGAACTCCGTCGGCGTCGAGCAGCCGGGAGAGCAGGACGAGCGAGGCGAACTGCAGCAGGATCTTCACGGCCTGACTGCCGAGCACGATCGCGGAGCCGCGCGCGGCGCGGTCCCCCAGGCCGCCGGGTACTGCGAGAGCAGCGGTCATCGGCGTACCGCCCTCGGACGTGCCGCGCTCACTTCGAGGAGACTAAGAGGTCCTCGTCGGGTTTGACGCCGTATCCGGCGTACTGCCCCGACAGGTCGACTCCGGGTGGCGTCCTCCACAGCCGCTTCTCCGGCGCGATGTGCAGCAGGCAGAAGCACCGGTCGCCCTGGTGGAGCTTGATTCGGCGCCGCACCGTGGGCGGCACGAGCTGGGTGAGCTTGCTCATGACTGGCTACCTGCCTCGCTCGGTTCCCCGACGTCCCAGAGTATGCCGGAGCGGCAGCAGCCGGAGGGGCGAGATCGCGGAGTCGGCCCGGTGATCAGGACGACTCGTCGGTGCCGCCGCCGCGGGCCTGCTGGACCTCCTCGGTCCGGTCGTCGTCGTACTGGACGGGGCGTGGCCGTTCTCCCTGAGCCTCCGGTGGTGCAGGACGACGTCGCGGTCGTCGGGCGCGCGGAAGAGCCGCATTCTCCGGCGCGATGTGCAGCACCTTCGTCGCGGCCGGGTCGTCGAAATACCCCCGCTCGTCCTTCAGGTAGAAGTAGATCAGCTGCTCCCGGTCGGAGCTGCCGCAGCTGGGCGGTCAGCTCTGCTCGTCCGCACCCTGGCCGGCCTGCTGGCGCTGCTCGGCCCGCTGCTGGAGGTGCGGGCGGTAGTCCAGGGCCTCGGCGACGCCGGCGTCGCCCGAACGGACCTGGTTGTGGCCGTTCTCCCCGTGCCCGCGATACGGCACGGCGCCGGCCCGGTCGGGTCGCTCCTCCGCCGGGCTGTCGTCCGGGGTCGAGGCGGCGGTCGGCCGGTGCACGGGGAGGTCCGCCGCCGGCGGGGCGGCCCGGACCGGCTCCTCGAGGCCCCGGGGGACCAGCGGGGACAGCCCCTTGCGGGTGTTGTTCAGCACGACACCGAGGACCTGGGCCCCGGCCAGCCGCAGCCGGGTCACCGCCTCAGTGACCTGCCGCATCCGCGTGCGGCGGCTGTCCACGACCAGCAGCGCGCCGTCCGCGCGGGCCGCCAGGATGGCGCTGCCGGCCAGCCTCAGCAGCGGCGCGGTGTCGATGACGACGATGTCGTAGTCCAGCTTGACGGTGGACAGCAGGCCCTCCATGGCCTCGGAGGCGAGCAGCTCGCTCGGGTTGACCGAGCTGGTGCCCGCGGTCACCACGCTCAGCCTGCTCCGGCCGCCGTCCGGGCCGATCCAGGTCTGCACCACGTCCTCGAATCGCGCCTCGCCGACCAGCACCGCCGCGAGGCCGCCATTCGGGCCGCCGTCCGCTCCGGCGTCGAGGTCGAGCAGCTGGGCGACCCGGGGCCGCACCAGGTCGGCGTCGATGAGCAGCACCCGCTGCGCGGCGTGCGACATCGCGATCGCCAGGTTGACCGCGATGCCGGTCCGGCCCTCGGACGGCAGGGCGGAGGTGATCACCACCGCCAGCGAGCCGCCGACCGGCTGGCGCAGCTGCAGGTTGGCCCGGAGCATCCAGATGCCCTCGGTCCGGGGCAGGGTGGGCCCGGTCGAGCACCGGCAGCGCGTGCCGCCGGGCGGACCGGTCCCGCGGCACCGCGGCGACCACCGGCGCGCCGGCGGCGGCGACGGCGGACTCCCGGTTGTCCACCGGCGCGGCGACCGCGTCCAGGACGGCGACGGCGAGCGCTCCCAGTAGCAGCCCGGCGATCAGACCGAGCCCGACGTCCCGCACCGGGTTGGGGGACGCGGGGGAGGTCGGGATGGTGGCCGGCGTGATGGTGGTCACGGTCACGACGGCCAGCCGGCCGCTGCTGCGCGGGGCCAGCGCGGCGACCGCATCGGTCAGCTCGTCGGCGACGGTGGAGGCGATCCGGGCCGCGCCCTCCCGCGAGCGGTCGGTCACCGAGATGTCCATGATCGTGGTGTCCGGGCGCGCCTCGGCACGCACTCGCCGGGCCAGCGACTCCGGCGTGGTCCGCAGCTGCAGCTCGTTGATCACCGGGCCCAGCACCAGCCGGGAGGTGGCCACGTCGGCGTACGACTCCACCAGACCCTCGAGGTAGGTGGTGCCCTGGGCTAGCTCGCCGACCGACTGGCCGCGCTCGAGGGTGAAGATGACGGCCGTGGTCGACTTGTAGGTGGGCTCGGTCACGGTGGCGTGCACGACGCCGAGGGACACGCCGAGCAGGACGAAGGCGACGAGCGCCGGCCACCGCCGGCGGAGCGCGGCTAGCGCATGGCTGAAGTTCATCGCGTGTCCCCTGCTGCGGTCGTGGTACGGCCCGTCGCCCAGCGTAACGATTTTGACCGGATTCCTCAGCGCGATCCGGGACGACACCGATCGACCGGCTACCTGTCAGCGTACCGTCCGCGGGGCGGGCCCGATCCGTAAGCGCCGTCCTCGAATGGCCCATTGACAGGCCCCTTGCTCACCACCATGATTCCCCCGGTTCCGCCCCACAGCGGGACCACCCGCACAGGTCCCTGTGCACCGACGGTGTGCGACTTGCGCCTAATTCCCATCCGGCGTGCACCTCGGCCACTACGATCAGTCATCGGATGGGGAACGGGGGAACCACGGTTCCCGGAGACGAGCGGTATCGGTGCCGCGACTCTCCTTGGGGTGAAGCCGCCTCGGCGGCCGGGCACCTTCCCGCCCGAACCCGACAGCTAACCCCGTAGGCGTGCCGGAAGGGATTCGTGTGCGTCAGCGGACCCGCGGTTCGACCCCTGACCCCGCCGGACAGCGCCCCAGCCCAGCGCGCCACAGCAAGCACCGCCACGCGGCCCGGCCGACCCCCTCGACGCCGGACACCCCGGTGCAGGCCGGCCCCGACTCCCGTCGCCGGCACGCGGCCGAGCCGGCGACGCCGGCGACGCCGGCAGCGTCCGGCCGGCACGGTCCGGCCCGGCAGATCCGTCCCGGCACGGCGCCGCGGCTCCCCGGCGGTCGCGCCGGGCGACCAGGCTGATCGGCGCGTCGACGCGCGTCCTGCTGGCCGGCGCCGTGGCGGCTGTGCTCTCGCTGGTGCTCTCCGCGACCGTCTTCAACCAGCCGACGTCGACCGGCACCGCCGGAGCCGCCGGCGCCTCGCCGTTCCAGGTCTCCGGCAACGCGGCGATCCGCCGGGCCACCGGCACCCCCGCGCCGCCCTCCGGGACGCACGCCACGCTGTGGGCCAACCGGGCCTGGGCGACGATCACGCTGGAGGGCTCCGGCCGGGTCGTGCTCGGCGCGATCGCCGACAACTGCGACGGGTGGCCCATCGCCCGGGTGACCGTGGACGGCGCCGTCGTGGGGCAGACCACCGTCGACAGCAAGACGGACTACGGCGCGTACCCGGTGGGAGCGCCGCTCGCGGCCGGCACCCACAAGGTCACCATCAGCATGATCAACGACCGCTACCGGCCGCCGTCCTGCGACCGCAACCTGCACGTCGGCTTCGCCCGGCTCGATCAGTCCGCGGCCGTGCCGCCGGCGCCGGTACCGATCACCACGCTCGGCCCGCTGCCACCGGCTCCGTCGCCGACGGCCTCCCCCGCCCGAAGCCGTCCCCGACCACCGCGCCCCCGCCGGCCCCCGCGCCGCCGCCGTCCGGCGGCCGCCCCGGGCCGGGCAACACCGGGGTTCCGGACGGCACCAAGCTGACCGTGCACTCCGGTGACCTGACGGTCAGCAAGGACGGCACCGTCGTCGACGGTCTGGACATCCGCGGCTTCCTCAACATCAAGGCCAGCAACGTGACCGTCCGCCGGTCGGTCATCCACGGCGGCGTGGCGACCGGCCCGGGCTTCAAGGCGCTGGTGGCCGCGTACGGCGACCACCGGAACTTCGTGATCGAGGACTCGACGCTGGTGGCCGCGAACCCCTCCGGCTGGATGGACGGGCTCAAGGGCCGCAACTTCACCGCCCGGCGGATCGACGTCTCCAGGGTCGTGGACACGTCGCTCATCTTCGGCGACAACGTGACGATCGAGGACTCCTGGTTCCACGACAACGCGTACTACACGCCGTGGCCGTCGGCCCCGGACAACCGCACGCACAGCGACAGCCTGCAGATCCAGGGCGGCCGGAACATCGTGGTGCGGAACAACAACTTCGAGGGGGCGGCCAACTCGGCGCTGATGCTCACCCAGGACTACGCGCTGACCAGCAACGTCCAGATCACCGGCAACTGGCTGGCCGGTGGCCTGGTCTGCACGGTGAACTTCACCAAGGTCGACCCGCCGATAACCAACGTGGTGGTCAAGGACAATCGCTTCGGGCCGGTCGTCGGCCAGAATCGGTGCGCGGTGATCGCCGCGCCGAGCCAGCCGGTGATCCTGAGCGGCAACACGTTCGCCGACACCGGCGAGCCGGTGCAGCTCAGCAAGGGCGCCTGACGCCCGACTGCGTCCGTGAGGGCGGCCGGACTCCTCCGGCCGCCCTCTCGGCACGAGAACGGTCGTATCGGTCCGCGCGACCGGTCACGGAATGTACCGTCGCGCTGAGCCGGAGACCGTGGGGGCCCGGCGCGGGGCGAGGGGCGGAGCAGTGAGCACAAGCATGCCGGTGGCGCCGGACGCCGCCCGCCCGGTCGCACCCGGCTCGGAGCCCGGCACGGTGGCCGACCGGGTCCCGCGTTGGCACGGTCCGCTGGCCGGTCTCGCCGCCGGGCTGATCACGCTGTTCTTCTCCTGGCACCCGTCGCTGTGGAGCGACGAGGCCGCCACGATCAGCGCCGCCCGGCGCCCGGTGTCCGAGCTGTGGGACATGGTCGGGAACCTCGACCTGGTCCACGGCTCCTACTACCTCTTCATGCACTTCTGGACCGCAGTCTTCGGGACCTCGCCTCTGGCGCTCCGGCTGCCCAGCGCGATCGCGGTGGGGATCGCCGCGGCCTGCGTCCACGGCATCGGCGCGCGCCTGCGGGGGCCGAGCTTCGCGCTGTGGGCGGTGGCCGCGTTCGCCCTGCTGCCCCGGGTGTTCTGGTCCGGCATCGAGGCCCGGCCCTACGCGTTCACGCTGCTGTTCGCGGCGGCCGCCACGCTGATGCTGCTGGTGGCGCTGGACACCGGCCGGACCGTGGCCTGGGCCGGGTACGCCGCGCTGCTCGCCCTCGGCGTCCTCAGCAACCTGTACGTCGGGCTGCTGATCGGCGCGCACCTGCTCAGCGTGCTGTGGGACCGCACGGTCACCTCGGCGCAGCGGGTCCGGTGGGCGGTCTCGGCCGGGGCCGCCGTCGTGGTCTGCGCCCCGTTCCTGCTCGCGGCGTACGGGCAGGCCGGCCAGCTGAGCGACCGCAGCTACAGCGTCCCCCAGCTGGTCCGCAACGTGCTGATCAACCAGTGGTTCCTCGGGGACACGCCGACCACCACGGACGGGTCCGACCGCACCCGGATCGAAGCCGGCGACCCGGGCTCGTGGTGGCAGCCGGCCGCGGTCCTGCTGGCGGCTGGGTGCCTCGTGCTGGCCGCGTACGCGGTGGTCCGCCACTGGCCGGGGCAGGCTCCCGACGGCGGCCGGCCGGTGCTCGCCTGGGCCGTGCCGTGGGTGGTCCTGCCGACCGCGGTCATCGCGGCGTACTCGATCGCGGTCAAGCCCATGTACGGCCCGCGCTACCTGACGTTCGCCGCCCCGGCGGTGGCGCTGCTGGTCGCGGCGGGCCTGACCGCGCTCCCCCGGCGCGCCCTGCGGTACGGCGTCGCCGCGCTGCTCGTGCTCGCGGCGCTGCCGGTGTACGTCTCCCAGCGCGAGCTCCACGGCAAGAACAGCAGCGACTGGGAGACGGCGGCCGCGTTCGTGGGCGAGCGGGCCCGGCCCGGCGACGGCGTCTACTTCGCGCCGCGCTACCAGGTCGACCGGCCGACGGTCGGGCAGACGGCCCGGGGCGTGCGGATCGCGTACCCCGACGACTTCACCGGCCTGGTCGACGTCACCGAGCTCCGTACGCCGGTGCAGGCGGACGACCTGGTCGGCGAGTCCCGGTACCTGCGCCAGAGCGGTCCGCAGCTGGCGACGGTGAACACCCTGTGGGTCATCCGCCGCGTCGAGCACCCCCGGGCCGACTCGGCCGCGGACGACGCCTTCCTCGTGTCGCAGGGCTTCCGGCAGACCGAGGTGTGGCGCGGCCCGCTGGACGTGGTGCTCCGCTTCGAGCGGGCCGGCACGTCCTGACCGCGGCAACCGTGCCGCACGTCCAAGTACAGTGAGCAGTTCTTCGATTCTGGGGGCTAGTGCCATGCGGTTCGGACGGGTACGGCGTGCTGTCCTGCTCGGCGGTCTGACGTCGCTGCTGGCGGCGCTGACGGCCTGCTCCGGCGACGACGCGACCCCGTCGGCGGCCGGCACGGCCGCGCCGGCCGGCTCGGCGTCGGCGTCGGCGTCGGCTTCGGCGTCCGGGTCCGCGCCCGCCTCCGTCTCGCCGTCGCCGACGGCGTCGCCGACCGTCAAGCGCACGCCGGGACCGCCGAGCCGGCGCACGCCCGGGCCGTCGGTCGCGGTGAGCCCGCTGCCGCCGAAGCCGGTGGGCAGCCCCGCGCAGATCAAGGGCGGCGTGAGCGTGACCATCGCCAACGTCAAGGACGTCGAGGTCGGCGCCACCGGTCCGGGCGAGATCGCCGGGCCCGCGGTGTCGGTCGAGGTGCGGGTGGGCAACACGTCCTCGGCCGCCTTCAACCTCTCCGGCCTCGCGGTCACCGCGTCGTACGGTCGGGGTACGCCCGCCAGCCCGACCACCGCCGGCGGCGCCAAGCTGCTGTCCGGCTCCCTGGCCGCCGGCCGCGGCGCCTCCGGCGTGTACGTCTTCCTGGTGCCGAAGGCGCAGTCGGGGACACTCCGGGTGGAGGTGTCGTCCGCCGACTCACCCAGCATTGCCGTCTTCCAGCGCTGACTTGTCCGGCCATGGGCGGCTCTGCCGCTGGCCGAAAGCGTCGCGGCTGCTCCGAATCGCCATAAAGCGCTCGCTCACGCGGCACTGTTCTCAGGGTTGGGTCGTCGTTCGGCGGGGGAAGGCTCCAAGGGACGGACAAGGAAAGCGGCGTTGTTGGGGGCTCGCATGCGGACCAGGACTGTTCTCGCGGCCGGGGCGGTCGCCTTGGCGGCGATCTCGATATCGGCTCCGGCGGCGGCGGACACCGCTCCGGTGCCGCCCACCCCGCTCACGGTGAGCGCCGATCTGCTGCCCTCGCCGCAGATCAACGGCGTGGTGTGGGCGCAGGTGGTGGCCGGCAACCGGGTTTACGCGACCGGCCAGCTTCACCACCGCCCGGCCGTTCGGCGCGGCGCCCGGCAGCCAGCCAGGTCACCCGGTCCAACATCCTCGCCTACGACCTGACCACCGGCGCGCTCGTCAGCACCTGGGCTCCCAGCCTCAACGCACAGGGCCTCGGCATCGCCGCCTCGCCCGACGGCACCCGCATCTACGTGGTCGGCGACTTCACCCAGGTCAGCGGCGCGACCCGCAACCGGATCGTCGCGCTCGACGCCACCACCGGCGGCCTGGTGAGCGGCTTCGTGCCGAACCTCAACTACAAGGCCAGGGCCGTCGCCGCGACCGCCGACACGGTCTACGTCGGCGGCGGATTCACCACGGCCAACGGCACGGCGAAGCAGCGGGTAGCCGCCTTCGCCGCCTCCAACGGTGCGCTGCGGCCGTTCAACGCGAGCGTCGACGCCGAGATCCAGGCGATCACGGTGATCCCCGCGCTGAACAAGGTCGTGCTCGGCGGTCGCTTCACCGTCGTCAGCGGCGTCGCGAACTACGGGATGGGCGCGGTCGACGGGACCACCGGCGCCGCGCTGCCGTGGCCGGTCAACCAGATCATCCGCGACGCCGGCACCAACGCCGCGATCAACAGCCTGACCAACGACGGCGTCCGGGTCTACGGCACCGGCTACTGGTACGGCCCGGGCGGCAACTTCGAGGGCACGTTCGGCGCCGACGTGAGCACCGGCCAGCTGAGCTGGGTCAACGGCTGCCGCGGCGACACCTACAGCGCGGTGCCGATCGGCCCGGTGCTCTACAGCGTGAGCCACGCCCACGACTGTGGGATGGTCCAGGGCAACCCGCAGACCAGCCCGTGGACCTACCAGAAGGCGATGGCGTCGACGACGGCGCCCGCGGCGGACGGCCGGGTAAACACCTACAGCAACTTCAGCGGCCGGCGCGCCTCCGAGATCCTGCACTGGCTGCCGACGCTCGACTCGGGCTCCTACACCGGGCAGACCCAGGCCGCGTGGTCGGCCGCGGGCAACTCCCAGTACGTCGTGCTCGGTGGCGAGTTCCCGCGGGTCAACGGCATCGCCGAGCAGGGCCTGGCGCGCTTCGCGATCAGGGAGATCGCGCCGAACAAGTCCGGCCCGATCGGCTACGACACGCTCAAGCCGACGTTGACCGGCCAGGGCCGGGGCACGGTCCGGGCAACGTGGACGGCCGCGTGGGACCGGGACAACCGCCGCCTGACGTACGAGCTGCTCCGCGGTGCGCAGCTGTCCACCGCGACGGTGGTCGGCACGGTCTCGGTGGACTCGGCCTGGTGGACGCGCCCGACGGTGGCGATCACGGACGCCACGGCGCCCCCGGGGACCAGCCAGACCTACCGCGTCCGGGTGCGGGACGCCCTGAACAACACCGTGATCAGCACCACCACGGCGATCACCGTCCCGAGCTGAGCATTCAGCGAACGCCGCCGGATGCGCCCTGCCATCATCCGTCCATGACGACGACGGCCACTCGGCGGCGGGAAGCGACCGAGCCGCGCACGCTGCTGACCGCCCGCCGGCAGGAGCGGGAGCTGCTCGCCGGCCGCTGCCGTGCGCGCCGCCGCGCCCGAGTCCGGGCCGCTGCGCGTCCTCGAGGCGGGCTGTGGGCAGAAGTGGCCGATCCAGCTGCCGGGCGTCGAACTGCACATCGCCGGCGTCGACTACGACGCGGAGGCGCTGCGCATCCGCAAGGAGCGCCGGCAGGACCTCGACGAAGCCGTCGTCGGGGACCTGCGCACCGTGGAGCTGCCGGCCGGGCACTTCGACGTGGCGTACTGCGCTTTCGTGCTCGAGCACGTCGAGGGCGCCGAGCTCGTCCTCGACCGGCTGCTCGCATCGCTGCGCCCTGGCGGCCGGCTTGTCGTCCTGGTGCCGAACGCGCGGTCGGTCTACGGCTGGGCCGCCCGGTCGTTCCCGTTCTGGGCCGCGGTCGCGTACAAGAAGTACGTCGAGGGGTTCAAGGACGCCGGCAAGCCCGGCCACGCGCCCTATCCGACCGTCTACGAGCCCGTGATCTCGCTCGCCGGCCTGCGAGACTGGGCCGTGCGCCGGGGTGCGCACGGTCGAGGAATACGGGATCGACTACGTGCTGGGGAACTTCGGCCGGTTCCGCGGGCTGGCGTCCGCCGGCATGCGGGCGTTCGTGCTCGCCGGTGGCCGGCGGCTGACCGCGACACACAACAATCTCGGATTCGTCTTCGAGAAAGCCTGATTACAGAGCGTCCTCATGTAGTTACTTTTCGAAGTTGGTCACCAGGAACTACGGCGAATATCCGGAAGGGTCCTCCGGTCGCCGGTGCGCCGATTTAGGCTCGGGCTCCTGACGCGGACGAGAGTCCGTCCATGTGTTCCACCTGGGGGGCTCCGGGTGGGCTCGGAGTAGGAGCACGAATGCTGAAATTGGCGCGCGCGCTCGCGTCGGCGGATGATCGCCCTGATCGGCACCGCCTCGCTCGGACTGGCTCGGTGCTCTGGCGCAGGCCGTCCCCGCGGCCGCGGACACCGCACCGGTGCCTCCGATCACCACCCCGACGGTCACCGCGGACGCGCTGCCGACCGTGCAGATCAACGGCGTCGTCTGGGACCAGGTGGTCGTCGGCAACAGCGTCTACGTCGACCGGCCAGTTCACCCAGGCCCGCCCGGCGGGTGCCGCCGCGGGACCAACGAGACGGCCCGGTCCAACATCCTCGCCTACGACCTCACCACCGGCGCGCTGATCACCTCCTTCGCCCCAGCCCTCAACGCGCAGGGCCTGGCCATCGCGGCCTCGCCGGACGGCTCGCGGATCTACGTCGGCGGCGACTTCACCCAGGTCAACGGAGTCAACCGGTCGCCGGGTCGCCGCGCTCGACGCCGACACCGGCGCGCTGGTCACCGCGTTCGCCGCCGAGCGTCAACAGCCGGGTCCGGGCGCTCGCGGTGACCGGCGACACCGTCTACGTCGGCGGCAGCTTCACCACCGTCGGCGGCGCAGCCGCGCACCCGGCTGGCCGCGGTCACCGCGACGACCGGCGCGCTGCTGCCCTGGGCGCCGGTCGCCGACGCCGAGGTCATGTCGATGACGGTGCCGCCGAGCAGCGGCAAGGTGGTCGTGCGGCGGCCGCTTCGCCATCGCTGAACGGCGTCACGAGCGACTACGGCCTGGGCGCCGCTCGACGCGCAGCACCGGCGCGGTCGCTGCCGTGGGCGCGCCACCCACGTACCATCCAGAACGCGGCGCCAACGCCGTCGATCTACCACCTGTCCACCGACGGCACCCACGTCTACGGCGCCGGCTACACTTCGGCCCGGGCAACCTCGAGGGCAGCGTTCGCGGCGCGACCGTCGACCGGCGACCTCGCCTGGATCAACGACTGCCGCGGCGACACCTACGGCGTCGCCCCGCTCGCGCGGCGTGCTCTACAGCGTCGGCCACCCGCACGACTGCGGCATGATCGGCGGCCACCCGCAGACCGAACCCGTGGACCTTCCAGAAGCGCGATGGCGACCACGACCGGCGCCGGCCGCGGACGGCCGGGTCAACACCTACGGCGGCTGCGGCGGGCTGGCCGGCTCCGGAGCTGCTGCACTGGTTGCCGACGCTCGACCGCGGGCACCTTCACCGGGCAGTGCCAGGCCGCCTGGACGGTCGACCGGCAACGGCGCAGTACGTCGTGCTCGGCGGCGAGTTCCCGCGGGTCAACGGCACCGCCCAGCAGGGCCTGGTCCGGTTCGCGATCCAGGACGCTCGCGCCGAACAAGCGAGGGCCCGCAGGGCATCGACCGAGCTCACCCCGACGCTGACGTCGCTGGCGCCGGGCACCGTCCGGGTCGTCCTGGCAGGCGGCCTGGGACCGCGACAACGAGCGGCTGACCTACGAGGTGCTGCGCGGCGCGACACGGCGCACCGCGACGGTGGTCGACGACCTTCACCGCCGACTCGACCTGGTGGAACCGCCCGCCGCTGGCCTTCACCGACACCGACGCGCCGCCGGGCTCGACCCAGACCTACCGGGTCCGGGTCACGGACGCCTTCGGCAACGTCGCAGGCTCGGTCGACACCGCCTCGATCGACCGTGCCGGCCGGCACGCGCGACCGGCGAGCGCCTACGGCGACGCGGTCCTGGCCGACGGCGCCGTCGACGCTACTGGCGGCTCGGCGAGGCGAGCGGCACGACCGCGCTACGACTGGGCCGGCGCGGACGACCTCACGCTGGACGGCGTCGGCCACCCGCGGCACGGCCGGCGCGATCGTCGGCGAGAGCAACACCGCCACCACGTTCGCCGGCACCGCCGGCGTGCCCGGCGGCGGCGCCGGCCGCTGCGGCACCGGGCCGCAGACCTTCACCGTCGAGGCGTGGTTCAAGACGACCACCACGTCCGGCGGCAAGATCATCGGCTTCGGCAACTCGCAGCACCGGCAACAGCGGCAACTACGACCGGCACGTCTACATGGACGAACGACGGCCGCGCTGATCTTCGGCGTGTACCCGAGCGGCGGTCGCGCACGGTCAACAGCCCGCGTCGCTACAACGACGGCCAGTGGCACCACGTCGTCGGCCAGCCTCGGCAGCGGACGGGATGACGCTCTACGTCGACGGCAAGCAGGTCGGCTCGCGCGACCGACACCACCGTCGGCCAGGACTACGACGGCTACTGGCGCGTCGGCGGCGACAACCTCAGCGGCTGGCCGAACCAGCCCGCAGCCGCGTCCTTCGCCGGCGCGATCGACGAGGTCGCGATCTACCCGGCGGCGCTGACCGCGGCGCAGGTGCAGGCGCACTACCTCGCCAGCGGGCGGACCCTGACCCTCCCGCAGCGCCCGGCCGACACCTACGGCCAGGCGGTGTGCGACGCCGACCCGGAGCTCTACTGGCGGCTCGAGCGAGACCTCGGGCAGCACCGCTCGCAACACGATGACGGCCGAGAGCTCGGCACCTACTCCGCGGGCGTCACGCTCGGCGGCAGCGGCATCCCGGGCTCCCGTCCGGCAACGCCATCACGCTGCCGGGACGGCCCGCAGACGCTGGTCGCCAGCACGCCGACCTCGACCCGCCGGGTCTACTCGAGGAGGTGTGGTTCAAGACCACGACCACCAGCGGCGGCAGCATCATCGGCTTCGGCAACGGGCCGGCGGGCAGCACGCGTAGCAACTACGACCGGCACATCTACATGCTCGACGCGGGCCAGCTCCGGTTCGGCATCTGGACCGGCCAGACCGACATCGTGGACTCGCCCGGCAGCTACAACGACGGGCAGTGGCACCACGTCGTCGCGACCCAGGGTCCTGACGGGCAGAAGCTGTACGTCGACGGGGTGCTCGTCGGCACCGGCGCCGCCACCGCCGCCGCAGTCGCTACGACGGCTACTGGCGGATCGGCGGCGACAACACCTGGGGCGGCGCGTCGACCAACGACTTCACCGGCTCGGTGGACGAGGTCGCGATCTACCCCTCGGTGCTGTCGTCGGCGACCGTGGCCCAGCACTGGCAGCAGGGCAGCGGCACCCGCCGCCGAACCAGGCCCCGACGGCCGCGTTCACCGTGTCGGCGAACGACCTGTCGATCTCGGCGAACGGCAGCGGCTCGAGCGACCCGGACGGCACGATCGCCTCGTACGCCTGGAACTTCGGCGACGGCACGACCGGCACCGGCGCCACGGTGAACCACACCTACACCGCGGCGGGCCCGTACACGGTCGACGCTGACGGTCACCGACGACGACGGGACGACCGGCACGGTCAGCCACGACGTCACGGTGACCGAGCCGGCGCCAGACCCGACGGTCGGCAAGGACACCTTCGGCCGTACGGTCGCGAGTGGCTGGGGTACGGCGGACACCGGTGGTGCGTGGTCGATCGCGGCGTCGGGGTCGACGGCGTCGGTGTCCGACGGGTCGGGCCGGATCTCGATCCCGGTCGCGCGGACCGCGACCCTGCGGCTGCCCTCGGTGTCGAACACCGAGACCGACCTGCTGACCAGCACCTGGACCGAGGCGATGCCCACCGGCGGCGGGGTCTACCTGTCCGCGATCGCTCGTTCCACCGCCGCCGGTGACTACCGGTCGCGGCTGCGGGTGATGCCCAACGGGCAGGTGCTGCTCAACCTGGCCCGGCTGACCGGCACCACCGAGACCGCGCTGACCACCTCCGTCGTCGTCCCGAACGTCACCTACACGGCGTCGACGAAGCTGCTGGTCCGCACCCAGGTCGTGGGCACCAACCCGACCACCCTGCGGGCGAAAGTGTGGGCGGTCGGCAGCGCCGAACCGGCCACCTGGCTGCAGTCGGTCACCGACAGCACCGCCGGACTGCAGGCAGCCGGCTCCATCGGCCTGGTCGACTACGTGTCCGGCACCGCGACCGCAGCCCTCGCCATCCGCCACGACGACCTCCTGGCCACCCGCCTCTAGGTCGTCCCGGCCCTTCGCGGGCGGCGGTGCCACCCGGCACCGCCGCCCGCTTCCGCGCCTGCGTGCGAGCCTCGCGCGATGACAGACTCCGCGGGTCGATGGCCGTGTCGATCGCCGACCACGCCGCCATGGAATCTTCGCATTGCTGCCTGACCATCCCCACCCCTTCGAGTCGACCGAAGGCGTGGCGGTTCCCTCTCCTCTCGCAAAGACGAGAACTGCTGACCTCCTCGCACTCGACCCGATATCGTCGGCCGACATGCGCTCGCGGAGCTATTGACCAACGTTCAGGGCTACGTCGTGGCGGTAGGCAGGGCAGCACGGCTTGGCGCGCCGGAATGCGGCTGCGCGGGTCAAAAGGTTCAGGCGACCTTGAGGGGGATATGTGGATCAGGCAGACAACAGCGGAAGGGCGCAGGCCGTGGCTGGTGGGATCCTGGCGCAGAGCAGATCGCTGCTGCGTCAGGGAGTCCGCACTGGACGGAGACTGCGAGCGATGGCGGAGGTTGCACAAGTTCACCCGACCGGGCAGTCATCTGAGGCGGTGGTGACCGCCCTGCGAGAGGCGCTGCGGGGACGGCCCACTCCCGAGGAACGGGTGTGGGTGCGCCGCATCGAGGCGCAACGCCAGGCGATGCTCACATCAGTGCAACCAATACGATTCGAGGACTTCGGCTCCGGCGACGACCGGGAATCGATCTCGGGACCAGAGCCCACCTTCCGCGAGATTACGCTCGGGGAGATGACGGCGCGCGCCACCTCGAGCCCGCGGCAGGGGTACTTGCTGTTCCGCCTGACCCGTGCGTTGCAACCGACCTCGGTCCTCGAGCTGGGTACGTGCGTCGGCGTCTCGTCGGCCTACATCGGGGCAGCTCTGGAGCTCAACGGCGCCGGACGCCTGATCACGCTGGAGGGTGGTAAGGCACTGGCGGAGCGATCGCACCACACGCTGAGCGAGCTTGGGCTGTCTCATCGGGTCGAGGTCGTCCAAGGTGCTTTCGCCGACACCCTGGCCGGCGTCCTGGAGCGGGTGGCGCCGCTGCAGCTGGCCTTCATCGACGGGCACCATCAGGAGGAGCCGACGCTGGCCTACACCGAACAGGTGATGCCGACTCTCTCCGAGGAGGCGGTCCTTGCGTACGATGACATCAACTGGTCGGAGGGCATGCTTCGCGCGTGGGACTCGCTCGACAACGACCCGAGGTTTGCGATGACGCTGAACCTCGGTGCCATGGGCGTGGCGACGGTCAGCGCCGCTCCCTCGGGACTGCACCACAAGACGCTGCGGTACGTCTAGCGCAAGGGTCACGGATTCCCTGCGGGCAGCCGTGACCCCGGCGCCGATCTGCAAGTCATGTACGGCACGCTTCCAGCACGTTGGAGCCGTCGCGCCGTGGTGCCGGAGCCGGGTCGCCGGTCGGGGCGGTGGCGGGGATCACCGCCCCGCCGCGCGGCCTGCCACGGGACTTCGACCCCAACCGCCATCGCAATGTCATCGAACGCTGCTTGGTCCGAGTCAGCAATTGCGCGCCCTTCGCCACCCGCTCTGTCGAACGAGTCGTCCTCTCCCCGCGTCCACTCGTTGTCGCCGTCACCCTTGACTGGCTCACATGATGGACGAGACAGACCGTCGGCGGCATAGCATCGCCCGACACAGTCATCGTTCCGATCCATGAGCCTGGCTGTTGCTTTGAGATCTGTTTCTGCCGGCTACAGGTCACGTTCGCGCCGATGAATTCCCATGAGATCCGCCGATGCAGCGTAGCCCTGCTGTACATGCCGGTCGGGCGTGCGCTCGCCGAGTGGAAGCGGCTCCTTCGAACGGGCCGGCCGGTGCCGGTGCCGGTCGCGGGAATCCGACCGGAGCGAGGTCCGCTCCCCCGGCCGTGCGATAGGTGGCGAACCGCGAGACGCGGCCGCCGACGGTGAACGTCACCTGCCGCGGCGCGCGCGCGAAACGCAGCGGGCGGCGATGCCGGGCACCGCCGCCCGCGGAGAGGGAAGAGTCAGAGCTTGACGGCGGAGAGGTCGTCGTGGCGGATGGCGAGGGCTGCGGTCGCGGTGCCGGACACGTAGTCGACCAGGCCGATGGAGCCGGCTGCCTGCAGTCCGGCGGTGCTGTCGGTGACCGACTGCAGCCAGGTGGCCGGTTCGGCGCTACCGACCGCCCACACTTTCGCCCGCAGGGTGGTCGGGTTGGTGCCCACGACCTGGGTGCGGACCAGCAGCTTCGTCGACGCCGTGTAGGTGACGTTCGGGACGACGACGGAGGTGGTCAGCGCGGTCTCGGTGGTGCCGGTCAGCCGGGCCAGGTTGAGCAGCACCTGCCCGTTGGGCATCACCCGCAGCCGCGACCGGTAGTCACCGGCGGCGGTGGAACGAGCGATCGCGGACAGGTAGACCCCGCCGCCGGTGGGCATCGCCTCGGTCCAGGTGCTGGTCAGCAGGTCGGTCTCGGTGTTGGAGACCGAGGGCAGCCGCAGGGTCGCGGTCCGCGCGACCGGGATCGAGATCCGGCCCGACCCGTCGGACACCGACGCCGTCGACCCCGACGCCGCGATCGACCACGCACCACCGGTGTCGGCCGTACCCCAGCCACTCGCGACCGTACGGCCGAAGGTGTCGGCCGCGACGGTGGCGCCGGCCGGCGGGTCGGTCGCGGTCACGGACTGCGTGGTGGTCGCCGTCGCGCCGTCGTCGTCGGTCACGGTCAGCGTCACCGTGTACGTGCCGGCAGCCGCGTACGGGTGCGACGCCGTCACCCCGGTCGCCGGTCGCCGCCGTCGCCGAAGTCCCACGCGTACGAGGTGATCGTGCCGTCCGCGTCGGTCGAGCCCGAGGCGTTCACCGCCACGCTGCGGTCGGTCACGGTCGCCGTGAAGGCCGCCGCCGGCGGCTGGTTCGGCGCGGTCGCGACGACCGACCGCGTGGTGGTCGCCGTCGCGCCGTCGTCGTCGGTCACGGTCAGCGTCACCGTGTAGGTCCCGGCAGCCGCGTACGGGTGCGTCGCGGTCACCCCGGTCGCCGTCCCGCCGTCGCCGAAGTCCCAGGCGTACGAGGCGATCGTGCCGTCCGCGTCGGTCGAGCCTGACCCGTCCACCGACGCGGTCAGGTCGGTTGCGGACGAGGTGAACGACGCGGTCGGCGGCTGGTTCGGCACGGTGTTGGTGGCGATCTGGTAGTGCAGGAGCACCGCCGACGCGGACAGCGCGGTCGGATAAGCCGCGGCCTCGTCGATCGTGCCGGCGAAGTTGTTGCTCGTCGGCCGGGTCGGCCAGCTAGTGCTGATGTTGTCCCCGCCGACCCGCCAGTAGCCCAGGTACGACGCGGCGGAGACCGTGTCGCCCAGGCTGCCGACCAGCGCGCCGTCGACGTACAGCTTCAGCCCGCCGGTGTCGAACGTGCCCACCACGTGGTGCCACTGGCCGTTGTTGTACGCGTTCGGGCTGGTGATCGTCCGCGACCGACGAGGACGAGACGCCGAACACGAGCCGGCCGTTGTTCGCCATGTAGACGTGCCGGTCGTGGGAGCTGCTGTTGCCGTTCGGGCTGTTGCCGAATCCGATGATCTTGCCGCCGCGGGTCGTGGTGGTCTTGAACCAGGCCTCGACGCTGAACTTCTGCGGCGAGGTCTGCGCGGTGCCCGCGGTGACCGCCGGCACCGTCGTCGTGCCGGGGAAGGTGATCGCTGGGTCCGGGTCGCCGGCGATGGCGCCGGCGACGTTGCGGGTCGCCGTCGCGACCGGGGTCAGGTTGCTGTTGCCGAGGTAGTCGTTGACGACGCCGCTGGCCTCGCCGAGCCGCCAGTGGTCCAGCGCGCCGTCCGCGGCCACCCGAGCGCGGTACGGGCTGGCCGGGGCCGCGCCGGCCGGCACGGTGCCGACCACGGTCGGGCCGATCAGGACGTTGCCGAGCGGGTCGGTGACCCGGATCCGGTAGCTCTGGCTGGAGCCCGGCGGGGACACCGTGTCGGTGAAGCCCATCATCGGCCGCCGGAACCACGCGCTGTCCAGCACGCCGGTGCCGATCACGGTGGCCGTGCTGAGCTGCGGCCCGCGCAGCACCTCGTACGTCAGCCGCTCGTTGTCCCGGTCCCAGGACGCCTGCCAGGTCAGCCGGGCGGTGCCCGGCGCGATGCCGGTGACCGTCGGCGCCAGCGTGGCGTGGCCCTGAGGACCCTCCTGGTTCGGGGCCAGCTGCGGCACGGCAAAGCGGGCCAGGCCCTGCTGCGGGACACCGTTGATCGAGGGGAACTCGCCGCCGAGGACGACGTACTGGCTGTTGCCGGCGACCGACCAGGCGGCCTGGTCCTGGCCGGTGAACGTGCCGCCGGCCGCCGTCGGCAGCCAGTGCAGCATCGCCGGGGCCGGGCGACCGGCGAAGGCGCCACCGATGTTCGCCCGGTCGGAGGTGATCGTCTGGGCGATCACCCGCTGGTACGTCCACGGGTTCGTCTGCGGGAAGGCGCCCAGGTGGCTGCAGTCGTGCGCGTGCCCGACGTTGTAGAGGACGCTGTTGAGGACCGCGACGCTGTAGGTGTCGCCGCGGCAGCCGCTCACCCAGGACAGCGCGCCGGTCGCGGCGTCCGCGGCGAAGGTGTGCTCCAGGTTGCCGCCGGAGCCGAAGGTGTAGCCGGAGCCGTAGACGACGCCGTCGACGGAGATCAGGCTGTTGATGGCGGCGCTGTTGCCGGCGTTGCGGACGACCTGGTTGGCCGCGAACGGCCGGGTGCCGCCGGTCACCGCATCCAACGCGCCGAGGCCGTAGTTGGCCTCTCCGTTGAGAGTGGTGAACCGTCCGCCGACGACGACACTGCCCGTGCCGGCCGGGATGGTCATCGCGGTGACGTTGTCGCTCGCGACCGGCGCCCAGGACTGCAGCGCGCCGTTGACGGTCGAGAATGCTGCCAGCTGCGACCTGGGCTGGCCGCCGGCGACGGTGAAACCGCCACCGGCGTAGAGCATGTCGCCGCTGATCCGGAGCACCTGCACCCGGGCGTTCGCGGTGCTGGTGAACGTCGGCAGCACCGCGCCGGTGTTCGGGTCGAGCGCCGCGATGCGGTAGCGGTTGGTGCCGCTGATCGAGGTGAAGTCGCCGCCGACGAACAGCTTCGTGCCGTCGGGCGTGATCGCGAGCGTGAAGCCCTGCGCGTTGAGCGCCGGCGCGAAGCTGGTGACCAGCGCGCCGGTGGTGATGTCGTAGGCCAGGACGTTCGACCGCGGCGTCTCGCTCGTCCCGGCCGGGACGCCGGCCGGGCGGGCCGAGGTGAACTGGCCGGTCACGTAGACCCGGTTGCCGACCACGAGCTGGTCCCAGACGACGCCGTTGACCTGGACGGTGGGCAGCACGTCGGCCGCCACTGTCAGCGGCACGGCCGTGGGCGGCGCCGTGTCTGCCGCGGCGGGGGCGAGCACGGACACGGGAAGCGCCACTGCGGCGAGCGCGACGGCAGCCGACGACAGCACCGTGAGCACGCGGCGGGTCGACCGGTTCCACTGACCGTTGGGCACGAGACGCTCCCCCGGGACATGCAGGGAGGCGGTCTACCCCCCTTGGCTGCCTAGACACTACGTTGCTGGTCACCAGCCGTTACGGCGTTTCCCAACCTCCTCTGAAATTGGCCCGTTCGGGTCTGCCTCCTGACCCCGTCGAACCGATCCACTCGGCCTAGTGGGACACCAGCAGGCGGAGGACGTCGCCGCGTGAGCGACCGGGTCGCATTGTCCGTGCCGGACCTGACACCGCCCTGCACGTGCCGGTTCAGCACGAGTGTGGACGGACATGTCCGGTCCTCGACCGCGGCGATGACGCGTCTTTCGACGATGTCGTTTCTGGCCTCCGTCCCGTAGCGCGGTTGCTAGTGTGGCGCCCGGAGCGCCCGGGCCACCGACCGGCGCGGTCCGCACGCGAGGTGGGGGATGCACGCGCAATCGACCGACGAGGACGCCCTGAGCGTCATCGTCGCCATTCCGACGTTCAAGCGCGCTGAGCGACTGGCGGAGCTGCTGCCGCTCGTGGGTGCGCAGATATCCGAGCTGTGCGCGGAAGACGTGGTCTCGCGCGGCGGCATCATCGTCGTCGACAACGACAGCGCGGGCTCAGCGCGCGCCGTCGTGGATCCCTGCTACGCCGGCATTCCCGCCCGGTACGCGCTTGAGACGACGCGCGGCATCCCCGCAGTGCGCAACCGCGCGCTGGACGAGTCAGCAGACTTTCGAGTGTTGGCGTTCATCGACGACGACGAGCTGCCCCTTCCAGAATGGCTGCGCTCGCTCGTCGTGACATGGAAGGAGTTCGACCGGCCGACGGCGGTCATGGGTCGCGTCGTATCCATCTTCGCGGAGGACGTCGATCCCTGGGTGAAGTCTAGTGGCCTGTTCCAACGGCGTGAGCGACCGACCGGCACCGATATCTCCGTCGCGGCGACCGGCAATCTGCTTCTCGACCTCGACCAGGTCAGAGCGAGCGGGGTCCGGTTCGATGAGTCGATAGGTCTGGGTGGTGGCTCTGACACGCTCTTCAGCATGGCACTCAAGCGCGCCGGCGCAAGGATGGTGTGGTGCAACGAGTCCGTGACTGAGGACACGGTCGAAATAGAGCGGCAAACGCGCTCGTGGGCTCTCAAGCGCGCGTACAGCCATGGCAATGTGGCCGTCCGGGTTCGGCTCCGTCTCGAACCGAGCGCCTTCACGCGAGCATCCATACGCGGCAAGGGAGTGGCAGGAGGGGTAGCCAGGGCCACGTTCGGCTGTGCACGCAACCTCTTCGGCTGCCTCGTCCGATCCGAGCGGCACCGCTCGCGCGGGCTCCGTCTCGTGTACCGCGGCGCGGGGATGGTCGCCGGCGGTTTCGGTCGCTCCTACGCCGCCTACGCCCGTGCAGAGTCCTTGACGACCGCCGCATGACCGGAGCGGCGCGCTTCGTTCCGACGCGCACTCGTCGATGGCTACGCTCGCATGGTGGACCGCTGGGCTCCATAGTCGCGGTCCGGACGGATGCGCCGGAGTTCGTCCTCACCTACGACGACGGCCCGGAACCGGGCGGCACTGACACAATCCTCCGCGTCCTTGAGTCGCGCGGCGCGCATGCGACATTCTTCGTCCTGATGACCCGGACCCGCAGGCACCCCGCTCTCCTTCGCGACGTGGTCGCCGCGGGCCACGAGGTCGGCCTGCATGGCCTCGATCACCGTGCGATATCGCAGCTGGCCTACCGGGAGGTCCTCGAGCGCACTTCGCGCGCGAAGGCAGAGCTCGCGGACGCCCTCGCACGCGACGTGCGGTGGTTCCGCCCACCATATGGGCTGCAATCCCTAACCTCCTTCCGGGCCGTTCGGGCCGCGGGCCTGGAGCCGGTTCTGTGGGGACCCACAGCGTGGGACTCCCGCCCGGCTACGACGGCCGAACGGATGGGAAGGGTGCTGCGCGGCGCACAGCGCGGCGCCATCGTGCTCTCTCATGATGGCTACCCGGAAGCTGAGGACGGGGGGCGTGGCGGCGACCGCCCCGATCTCGACCGCGGCGAACTGGCGTCGCTCATTCTGGATGCGTACGGGGCGCTCGGGTTGCGCGCGACCACGCTGTCCAGCGCGATCGCAGCTGGGGCGGCCACGCGCGGGCTCTGGTTCCGCCGTTGAAGACGTCATGCAGCTCGACGGCACTATGGAGGAGAATGTGATCACCGAGCCGCGCGACATGACTGTCGCCGTGATCGGCCAGGGCTACGTGGGGCTGCCCGTGGCGATGCGAGCTGTCGAGTTGGGCTACAACGTCGTCGGCATCGACCTCGACCTGAGGAGGGTCGCGTCCATCGGCTCAGGGATCTCGCACGTCGACGACATCTCAGACGACCAGCTCCAGGCAGCACTCTCATCGGGCAACTATCGCGCGACCTCGGACTACAAAGCCGCTGACGGCTTCGATGTGGCGGTGATCACCGTTCCGACGCCGCTGAAGGAGTCGCTTCCAGACCTCTCCTTCATCGAGAGCGCCGCACGGTCCCTGGCCCCGCTGCTGAAACCCGGCGCGCTGGTGGTACTGGAATCCACGACGTACCCCGGCACGACCCAAGAGCTTCTGGTGCCCATTCTGGAAGAGGGTTCGGGTCTGACGACCGGCGCTGACCTCTTTGTCGGGTACAGCCCGGAGCGGATCGACCCGGGAAACACCTCGTGGGGTCTGCGCGAGACGCCGAAGATCGTGTCGGGCACCGATGCGGCCTCGCTCGCCAAGGTCGAATGGTTCTACGGCTCGCTCGTCGAGACGACGGTGCCCGTCAGCTCGCCGAGAGAAGCGGAGATGGCGAAACTCCTCGAGAACACCTTCCGCCACGTCAACATCGCCCTGGTCAACGAGCTGGCGGTGTTCGCGAACTCACTCGGGGTCAACGTCTGGGAGTCGATCGAGGCGGCGGCGACGAAGCCCTTCGGCTTCATGAAGTTCACGCCCGGCCCCGGAGTCGGCGGCCACTGCCTCCCTGTGGACCCCAGCTACCTGTCCTGGCAGGTCCGCCGTGAGCTTGGAAAGAACTTCCGTTTCGTGGAGCTCGCGAACGACGTCAACGACAACATGCCTGCCTATGTTCTGCAGCGCGTCACTCGTCTGCTCAACGACTCTCAGCGCGCGCTGAACGGCGCGCGGATCCTGCTCCTCGGTCTTGCCTACAAGCGCAACACCGGTGACATCCGCGAGTCACCCGCCCTGCACCTCGTCGACCTCCTTCACGAGTATTCGGCTGAGCTATCCGCCGTGGATGCGCATGTCGAGGATCACCACTGGCCACCGGAGGTGCGACGGCTGGCACCCGCAGCTGTCGACTACGCCGATTTCGATCTGGCCATCCTCCTCACGGATCACGACGACATCGACTACGACGGCCTGCAGGACGGACCTTTGCCCGTCTTCGATACGCGCAACCGGCTCACCGGGGACAACGTAGAGCGGCTTTGACCGGTCTGGGCCCTCGCGAACGGCCGAGCGGTCGGGCACGGCTCGGAAGGAGCCCCCAGTGCAGGGGAGTGCACCTGCGTTGGGTCAGTCGTTGAAGCGGTTCTGGGCGGGCTCCAGGCCGTCGAGGACCAGCGCCTCGACGGCGTCCGCGGCCCGCTCGAGGTGCAGGTCGAGCTCCTTGCGCTCGGCCGGCGGAGAAGTCCCGCAGCACGTAGTCGGCCGGGTCCATCCGGCCGGGCGGGCGGCCGATGCCGACCCGCACCCGCAGGTAGTCCCGGCTGCCGAGGGACCTGGTGACCGAGCGCAGGCCGTTGTGCCCGTTGTCGCCGCCGTCGCGCTTGAGCCGCAGGTCCCCGTACGGCAGGTCCAGCTCGTCGTGCACCACGACGATCCGCTCCGCCGGCACCTTGTAGAACTCGCGCAGCGCCAGCACCGGACCGCCCGAGTCGTTCATGTACGACCGCGGCTTGGCGAGCACGGCCCGCCGCCCGGGCAGCGGGCCGAGCCGGCTCTCGACGACGTCGGCCCGGCCCCGGTGCGCCTTGAAGCGCCCGCCGACCCGGCCCGCGAGCAGGTCGAGGACCATGGCGCCGGCGTTGTGCCGGTTGCCCCGGTACGCCGGGCCCGGGTTGCCGAGCCCGACGACCAGGTACGGGTCCTCGGGCACCGTCGGCTACTCGACCGGTTCGGGGGCCTCGTCCGGGACCTCGGTCGGCTGGTCGCGCTCGATGCCGGCCTCGGCCTCGGCGTCGGCCAGGTCGGCCTCCACCTGCTCGGCGGTCGGCGCCGCGAGCACCGCGACGACGACCTGCTCCGGCTCGCCGACCAGCGTCGTCCCGCTCGGCAGCGACACGGCGCCGGCGGTGACGTTGTCGCCGACGTCCAGGCCCTCGATGCTCACCTCGAAGTGGTCCGGGATGTTCGTCGCCTCGGCCTCGACGCTCAGCGTCATCAGCTGCTGGTCGACCAGGCCGTCGCGGGTCGCCTCGCCGGTCAGGGCGACCCGGACCTCGACCGTGACCTTCTCGCCGCGGCGGACCAGCAGCAGGTCGACGTGCTCGAAGTCGCCGCGGATCGGGTGCCGCTGGATCGCCTTGGGCAGCGCCAGCTCGCTCGCGCCGCCATCGAGCTGCAGGGTGAGCAGCGTGTTGGCGCCGGCCTTGATCGCGTGGCCGAACTCCCGCGCCGGCAGCGCGATGTGCCGCGGCGCGGTGCCGTGCCCGTAGAGCACGGCCGGGATCTTGCCGGCCCGGCGGGTGCGGCGGGCGCCGCCCTTGCCGAACTCGGTGCGGGGCTCGGCCGGGATGCGGACCTCGGACACGGCGGGACTCTCCTCGTACGCGCTGGCGGGAGCGGGGACGCACGAGGCGGCCGCGTCGATGACGGCAGCCACGAAGGCGCCCTCGCCGGGGCAACCCGACAAGGCTACTACGGCGCCGTCGGCACGACCGACCCGCCGGCCGGGACGGACCAGCCCGTCCGGGTCGCCCACACCGCCGCCGCCGCCAGCAGGTCGAGCACCACGCCGGTCTTGGCCTCGGTGTAGGCGAGCCGGTCGTCCCGGTAGGTCGCGGCCAGCCTGGTCTTGGCGGCGGCGTAGCGGTCCCGGGCCGCCGGGTGCGCCCGCAGGTAGTCCCGGAAGAGCAGGTGCTCCCGCTCCCACTCCCCACCGGCGGCGCAGGCATGGATGTGCACCTCCCGCGGCCGCCCGGGTGGTGGCCGGAACAGCCGGTGCCCGGGCGAGCGGGCCCGAAGCGGCACCCCGGTGCCGGCGACCGCCGCCGCGTACGCCGGCTCGTCCTCGGGGTCCGGCACGCTGACCTGCACGTCGATGATCGGCTTCGCGACGAGGCCGGGCACCGCGGTGGAGCCGACGTGCTCGATCCGCATCGCGGCCGGGCCGAGCGCGGCGGCCAGCCGGGAGCGCCAGCGCTGGTAGGCCGCGGGCCAGCCCGGGTCGTACGGGACGACCTCGACCGGGTCCAGCCCGCGGCCCGTTGCCCACGTCGACCGGCTGCCAGCCCGGGTCGAGCACCGGCATCGCCCGGCGCCCGAGCTCGGCCCGCTCCGCCGCGGTCAGCGCGGACGGCCCGATCCCCCGCGCCGCGGCGGCCAGCTCGTACAGGTCGAGCAGCGTGACCCGCCGGCCGCCGCGCTCCCGACGCGCCACCCACTCGGCGAACGGATCGCCAGCCACCTCACGAGGCGCCGTCGAACAGGCTGGTCACCGACCCGTCCTCGAAGACCTCGCGGATCGCCCGCGCGATCAGCGGCGCGATCGAGAGCACCGTCATCCCGTCGATCTGCCGCTCCGGCGGGATCGGCAGCGTGTTGGTCAGCACCACCTCGCTGACCGGTGCGTTCTTCAGCCGGTCGAGCGCCTCCCCGGACAGGATGCCGTGCGTCGCCACCACGATCACGTCGGCCGCGCCGGCCTCCCGCAGCTGCCGCGCCGCGTTCGTGATCGTGGACGCGGTGTCGATCATGTCGTCGACGAGGATGCAGCTGCGCCCGGCGACCTCGCCGACCACCCGGTTGGACTTGACCTCGTTCGGCCGGAACGGGTCGCGGGTCTTGTGGATGAACGCCAGCGGGCAGCCGCCGAGCCGGTCGGTCCAGCGCTCGGCGACCCGCAGCCGCCCCGCGTCCGGCGACACCACGGTGAACTCCGCCCCGGCGTACCGCTCCTCGACGTGGTCGGCCAGCAGCGGCAGCGCGAACAGGTGGTCGACCGGCCCGTCGAAGAAACCCTGGATCTGGGCGGTGTGCAGGTCGACGGACATGATCCGGTCCGCACCGGCGCGCTCGAAGAGGTCGGAGACCAGCCGGGCCGAGATCGGCTCCCGGCCGCGGTGCTTCTTGTCCTGGCGCGAGTACGGGTAGAACGGCGTGACCACGGTGATCCGCTTCGCCGACGCCCGCTTCAGCGCGTCCACCATGATCAGCGTCTCCATCACCCAGGTGTTGATCGGCACCGTGTGGCTCTGGATCACGAAGGCGTCGCTGCCGCGGACCGAGTCCTCGTAGCGCACGTAGATCTCGCCGTTGGCGAAGTCGTACGCGGAGGTCGGGCTCACCGTGACGCCGAGCTCCCGGGCGATCTCCTCGGCGAGGTCGGGGTAGGCCCGGCCGGAGAAGAGCAGCAGGCTCTTGCGGCTCTGCGACTGGATCGCCCTCGCGGCCGTCACCGGTCCCCCTGCTCGTCCCGCCGTGCCGCCTCGGCCGTCTCCACCGCCTCGGCCGTCACCGCCTCGCCGCCCACCGCCTCGGCCGCCGCCTCCGCGGCGGGCGTGCCCGGGCGGCGGCGCGCCACCCAGCCCTCGATGTTGCGCTGCCGGGCCCGGCCGAGCGCGAGCGCACCGGGCGGGACGTCGTCGGTGATCACCGACCCGGCCGCGGTGTAGGCACCGTCGCCGACCGTCACCGGCGCCACCAGCATGGTGTCGCTGCCGATCCGCACCTGCTCGCCGATCGCGGTGCGGTGCTTGGCGACGCCGTCGTAGTTGACCACCACGGTGGCGGCGCCGACGTTGGTCCCGGCACCGACCGTCGCGTCCCCGACGTAGGACAGGTGCGGCACCTTGGCGCCGGCGCCGATCTCGCTGGCCTTGATCTCCACGTACGTCCCGGCCTTGGCGCCGGGGCCGAGCCGGGCGCCCGGCCGCAGGTAGCTGAACGGCCCGACGCTCGCGCCGCGGCCCACGTCGGCGCCGTCGCAGTGCGCCCGGACCACCCGGGCGCCGGCCCGGACCACCGTGTCGGTCAGCGTGCAGTCCGGACCCACCTCGGCGCCGCGCTCGACCCGGGTGCCGCCGTGCAGCTGCACCCCGGGCCGCAGCGTCACGTCCGGCTCCAGCTCGACGGTCGTGTCGATCCAGGTGGTCGCCGGGTCGAGGACGGTGACGCCGGCCCGCATCCAGCCGGCGAGCAGCCGGTCGTTCAGCGCACGGTGCGCGGCGGCGAGCTGGACGCGGTCGTTGACCCCCGCGGTCTCGGCCGCCGGCGCGAGCACGGCCCGGACCGGCAGGCCGGCCGCCACGAAGGAGCCGACGACGTCGGTCAGGTACTCCTCGCCCTGCGAGTTCGCGGTGGACAGCCGGGACAGCGCGTCCCGCAGCGGGCCGGACTCGAACGCGTACACGCTCGTGCCCACCTCGGCGATCTCCCGCTCGGCGTCGTCGGCGTCGCGGTGCTCGACCACCCGCAGGACCTCCGCCCGCGGGCCGCGGACCACCCGGCCGTAGCCGGTCGGGTCGGCCAGGACCGAGGTCAGCAGCGTGGCCACCGCGCCGCTGCTCTGGTGCTCCTCGACCAGCCGGCGCAGCGTCTCCGCCCGCAGCAGCGGCGCGTCGCCGGGCAGCACCAGCACGGTGCCGTCCACCTCGGGCACCGACTCGAGCGCGACCCGGACCGCGTGCCCGGTGCCGCGCTGCTCGTCCTGCACGACCGCCCGGGCGTCCGGCGCGACCTCGGCGAGGTGCGCGGTGACCGCCTCCCGGCCGGCACCGACCACCACCAGCGTGACGTCGGCGCCGAGCGGAGCGGGCGCGGCCAGCGCGTGCCCGACGAGCGAGCGCCCGGCGAACCCGTGCAGCACCTTGGGGGTGGCCGAGCGCATCCGGGTGCCCTCGCCGGCGGCGAGCACGACGACCGCGGTCGGGCGGGCGTCCGTCACTCTGGCTCTCCCTCGCGGTCGGCGCATCGCGTCGTCACCAGCCTAGCCGCCGGCGCCGGACGGGCCGGCCCGGCTGTCCACAACGGCGGGGAAGCCCGGACCGGCCGGACGCCGGGTCCCGCCCGCCGGCGTACGCGACCTCGAAGGCCACGAGTGGACCTCCGGGCAGACCATCCGCCAGGTCACCCCCGAGGAGTGGCGCGCAGCAGCCCGACCGGCGGCAGCACTGACCGGCCACGCCACGCGGGCGCGTGCTGGCTGGGGGACTCGGACTCGAACCGAGACTGCACGGCTCCAAAGGCCGGCGGGCTGCCGATTACCCCATCCCCCACCGTGCGCCCAGCCTAAGGGGTCGCTGTGAACGCCTCCGGGGGGTCGCAGGTTACGACAGCGTAGGTTACGGTGGCGTAGCCAGGGTAGGAGTCCTGGCGCACACGCCCTGTCCTCCGGCCCGACAGCCGACCCGCCCCCCGACCGGGAGGTCCCATGCCGACTGCCGTCGCCGCGCCACCGCGTGGCCCGAAGCCGCTGACCGACGACCGCAAGAGCCAGCTCGAACAGATGCTGCTGTACGTCATCGTGATCGTCCCGTTCCTCGCCCTCGGCGGCGCGATCGCCGTGGCCTGGGGCTGGGGCATCAGCTGGCTGGACGTCGGTCTCGCGCTGGCGTTCTACCTGCTCTCCGGGCTCGGCGTGACGGTCGGCTTCCACCGCTACTTCACCCACGGCGGCTTCAAGGCCAAGCGCTGGCTGCGGGTCCTGCTCGCGGTCGCCGGGTCGCTGGCCATCGAGGGCGGCGTCATCCGCTGGGTGGCCGACCACCGCCGGCACCACGCCTTCAGCGACAAGGAGGGCGACCCGCACTCACCGTGGCGGTACGGCAACACCGTGCCGGCGTTGCTGAAGGGGCTGTGGTTCGCGCACATCGGCTGGCTGTTCGACGTCGAGCACACCAACCAGCAGCGCTTCACCCCGGACCTGCTCGCCGATCCGGACATCGTCCGGGTCGAGCGGTGGTTCAACCGGCTGATCGTCGTCAGCCTGCTCGCCCCGGCCGTGCTGGGTGGCCTGATCACCTGGTCGTGGACCGGCGCGCTGTCGGCGTTCTTCTGGGCGCAGCCTGGTCCGGATCGGCCTGCTGCACCACGTGACCTGGTCGATCAACTCGATCTGCCACGCGATCGGCGAGCGCCCGTTCGCCGCCCGGGACAAGTCGGCGAACTTCTGGCCGCTGGCGATCCTGTCCTTCGGCGAGTCGTGGCACAACTCGCACCACGCCGACCCGAGCATGGCCCGGCACGGGGTGCTGCGCGGGCAGATCGACATCTCCGCGCGGGTCATCGCCGTCCTCGAGCGCCTCGGCTGGGTGTGGGACGTCAAGTGGCCGACGCCTGAACGCATCGCCGCCCGCCGGGTCGACGCGCCGGAGCGGGCCGCCGCCTGACGCCGACCGGCTCGTCCCGTGCCGGGCCCTAGGGTGGACGGGTGAGCGAGCCCGACAGGCACGGACGGCCGCGGGTACGGATGAGCGGCAAGGAGCGGCGCGAGCAGCTGCTGGACGTCGGGCGGTCCGTGTTCGCCGAGAAGGGCTTCGAGGCGACCTCGACCGAGGAGATCGCCTCCCGGGCGGGCGTGAGCAAGCCGATCGTGTACGAGCACTTCGGCGGCAAGGAGGGCCTGTACGCGGTCGTCGTGGACCGGGAGATGCGCAGCCTGCTCGAGCGGGTGACCGGCGCGCTCACCGCCGGCCACCCGCGCGAGCTGCTGGAGCAGGCGGCGCTGGCGCTGCTGACCTACATCGAGGACGAGACCGACGGCTTCCGCATCCTGGTCCGCGACTCACCCGTGGTCAGCACCGGCGGCACCTTCTCCAGCCTGCTCAACGACATCGCCAGCCAGGTCGAGTACATCCTGGCCCGCGAGTTCAAGGCCCGCGGCTTCGAGCCGAAGCTGTCCGGGCTCTACGCCCAGGCGCTGGTCGGGATGGTGGCGCTGACCGGCCAGTGGTGGCTGGAGGCCCGCCGGCCGAAACGGGACGAGGTGGCCGCGCAGCTGGTCAACCTGGCCTGGCACGGGCTGTCCCACCTGGAGCAGAAGCCCCGCCTGGTCACCCGCGAGCACTGAGCCACTGAGCCACTGAGCCACTGAGCCACTGAGCCGGCGCCCGCTGGGCCGCGGCTAGTCGGTGCGCTCGCCGCGCCCCGGGCCGGCCGCCGCCTTGTCCTCGTCGACCACCGCACCGGTGGCCGGGTCCCGCCCGTGCCGGGCCCGGTAGTACGGGTTGTCCGCGGGCAGCCCGGCACCGACCCGGCCGTACAGCCCGAACATGAGCACGACCGTCCCGACCACGAAGCTGAAGATCACGTTCGCCATGCTGAAGTTGAGGACGTTCCAGGACGTGCGCAGCACGCACATGTTGGCGAAGCCGGAGACCAGGAACAGGATGCCGACGACGGTGTTGAGCAGCGACGCCACGTTGCCGCCGATCACCGCGCCGGCGATCAGCACCAGCCCGACCACGATCGAGATGGTGCTGAGCACCCCGTTCGTCGACAGCCCGGCGACCCGGTCGCCCTCGGTGTCGAAGAAGGCGAGCTGGTCGACGAAGCCCAGCACGCCGAAGACGAGCAGCACCGCGCCGACGAGGCCGCCGCCGAACCGGTAGACCCGGCCGAGCGGGTGGTCCTCGGGCAGGTTCTTGAACCCCAGCATGCTCATGCCCGCTCCTCCCTCATGCCCGCTTCCTCCCAGGCGCCTACGGCCACAGTCTGGCTGGTGATCGACATACCCGCGAGGGCGGGGCCCGACCCTCCTCACCCGGGCGCGCTGTCCGCCAGCTCCAGCCAGGCGGCCTCGGCGGCCTCCCGGTCCGCCCCGACCGACCGGAGCTCGGCGTCCAGGGCGGCCACCCGGACGTGGTCGGTGGCGTGCTCGGCCAGCTTCCCGTGCAGCGCCAGCTCGCGCGCCTGCAGGGTGGCGATCCGGCGCTCCAGCCGGGCCAGCTCCCGGCGGGCCGCCCGGGCGTCCGCCCGGGTGTCGCCGCCGCGCTGCCGGCCGCCGGCCACCGCGGGCTCCTCGGCGCGGGCGGCCCGCCGGCGAGCCAGGTAGTCCGCCACCCCGCCGGGCAGCATGGCGAGCCGGCCGTCGCCGAGCAGCGCGACCACCGTGTCGCAGACCCGCTCGATGAGGTAGCGGTCGTGGCTGACCACGACCAGCGTGCCCGGCCAGGAGTCGAGCAGGTCCTCCAGCGCGGCCAGCGTGTCGGTGTCCAGGTCGTTCGTCGGCTCGTCGAGCAGCAGCACGTTCGGCTCGGCCATCAGCAGCCGGAGCAGCTGCAGCCGGCGCCGCTCGCCGCCGGAGCAGACCGGGTCCATCGACGCACCGGCTGGACTGCGCAGTCCGGACGAGGCGACTCGCGCCGAAGCCGAAGCGCTCGGCGAGCTGGGACGCGGTCAGCTCGACGCCGCCGAGCGACGCCACCAGCCCGATCTGCTCGACCGCCGACAGCACCCGCAGCTCGCCGGGGAGATCGCGTGCCTCCTGCGAGAGGTACCCGGCCCGGACGGTCTGGCCGGTGCGGACCCGGCCGCGGTCCGCCGGCAGCTCGCCGAGCAGCAGCCGGAGCAGGCTGGTCTTGCCGGAGCCGTTCGCGCCGAGGACGGCGACCCGGTCGCCGGGGCCGAGCCGCCAGGTCACGCCGTCGAGCAGGGTCCGGTCGCCGAGCCTCAGGGTGACGTCCTCGACGTCGTACACCGACCTGCCGAGCCGCCGGGTGGCGAAGGCCCGCAGCCGGGTCCCGTCCCGCGGCGGCGGCTCGTCCGCGATCAGTGCCTGCGCCGCCTCGATCCGGAACCGGGGCTTGCTGGTGCGGGCCGGCGGGCCGCGCCGCAGCCACGCCAGCTCCTTGCGCAGCAGGTTCTGCCGGCGGGCCTCGGCGGCGGCGGCCTGCCTGGTGCGCTCGGCCCGGGCCAGCACGTACGCCGAGTAGCCGCCGTCGTACCGGCGGACCGTCCCGTCGCCGACCTCCCAGGTCTGGGCGGACACCTCGTCCAGGAACCAGCGGTCGTGGGTGACGACGACGAGCGCCTCCCGGCGGCCGGTCAGGTGCGCGGCGAGCCAGCCGACGCCCTCGACGTCGAGGTGGTTGGTCGGCTCGTCGAGGACCAGCAGGTCGGACCGGGCGACCAGGGCGGCGGCGAGCGCGACCCGGCGGCGCTCCCCGCCGGACAGCCGCGCGGTCGGCGTGTCCAGCCCGATCCGGGGCAGGCCGAGGCCGTCCAGCACCGCACGCACCGCGGCATCGCCGGCCCACTCGTGCACCGCGCCGTAGCCGGCGAGCACCGCCTCGCGCACCGTCGCACCCGGCGGCTCGGTGCGCTGGTCGACGTACCCGACCCGCAGCCCGCCGGCGGTCGCCACCCGGCCGGAGTCCGGCTGCTCGAGCCGGGCGAGCAGCCGCAGCAGCGTCGTCTTGCCGCCGCCGTTGCGGCCGACCACGCCGGTCCGCTCCCCCGCGCCGACGCCGAGCGAGACCCGGTCCAGCACCACGGTGGTCGCGTACGCCTTGCTCACCGACTCCAGGCTGACCAGCGGCGCGCCCGGCCCGCTCACCAGGCCCTGCCGCGGGGACCGGGCGAGTAGCCGCTGCCATCGCGACGGCTTCTCGCCCGACCCTCGGCGCTCACGAGCCGGCCGTCTCGGGGGTCGCGACGCGGGCGCCGGTCACCGGGCCGTACGCCACCCGGACGGTCCGGCACACCCCGGCGCCGGCGAGCGCCGCCGCGAGCCGGACCGCGGCCTCCCGGGACCGGGCCAGCAGGGCACAGGTCGGGCCGGAGCCGGACACCACCCCGCCGAGCGCGCCGAGGTCGAGCCCGACCCGCAGCGTGCGCCGCAGTTCCGGGCGCAGCGAGACCGCGGCCGCCTGCAGGTCGTTGGCCAGCAGCTGGCCGAGCGCGGCCGGGTCGTGGGTGCGCAGCGCGTTGATCAGCCGGTCCGGCTCGCCGGCGGCCGGCGGGTCGCCGAGCACGCGCATCCGGTCCAGCTCGGCGTACACGGCCGGGGTGGCGAGGCCGTCCCCGGAGATGGCGAAGACCCAGTGCCAGCGGCCGGTGGCGAGCACCGGGGTGAGCCGCTCGCCGCGGCCGGTGCCGAGCGCGGTCCCGCCGGTGAGCGCGAAGGCGACGTCGCTGCCGAGCTCCGCGGCGAGCTCGAGCAGGTCGACGCGGTCCATCCCGGTGCCCCACAGCGCGTCGCAGGCCACCAGCGTGGCGGCGGCGTCCGCGCTGCCGCCGGCGAGGCCACTGGCCACCGGGATGCCCTTGACCACGTCCAGCCGGACGGCCGGCTCCACCCCGGCCTTCTCGGCGAGCAGCACCGCCGCCCGCCAGACCAGGTTCTCCCCGTCCAGCGGCAGCACGCCCGCGCCCTCGCCGCGCACCCCCATGCTCAGGTCCCGCGCCGGCGTCGCGGTGACCTGGTCGTGCAGCGAGATCGCGTGGAAGACCGTGACCAGGTCGTGGAAGCCGTCCGCGCGCAGCGGCCCGACGGACAGGTGCAGGTTCACCTTCGCCGGGACGCGGACCGTGACCGGCTCGGGGACTCCGAGCAGTCGGGGCGGGGACACCCGAGCAGGGTAGTGCGCGCCTCCCGCCGATCCTGGGCGGATCGAGCTCTTCGAGACCGCCGATGCGGTGAGTCAACCAGGATCGGCGCGGGCGGCGGCGGCGATGCGGGCGAACGCGGCGACGTCCAGCGCCTCGCCGCGCAGGCTCGGATCGACGCCGGCGGCGCGGAGGACCCGCTCGGCCCGGGGCGCCGACCCGGCCCAGGACGCCAGGGCGGCCCGCAGCGTCTTGCGCCGCTGCGCGAAGGCCGCGTCGATCACGGCGAACACCTCCGCCCTGGTGACGCCGGGCGGCAGCGGCGGCGGGTCGCGGCGGCTGAACGCGACCAGACCGGAGTCGACGTTCGGCACCGGCCAGAAGACCGCCCTGGGCACCGGCCCGGCGCGGCGGACGTCGGCGTACCAGGCGGCCTTGACCGACGGCACCCCGTAGGTGCGGGAGCCGGGCGCCGCGGCCAGCCGGTCCGCCACCTCGGCCTGCACCATGACCAGCCCGGTCCGCAGCGACGGCAGGGTCTCCAGCAGGTGCAGCACGACCGGCACCGCGACGTTGTACGGCAGGTTGGCGACCAGGGCGCTGGGCTGCGGGTCCGGGACGCCGGCCAGCCGCAGGGCGTCGGCGGCGAGCACGGTCAGCCGGTCCGCGCGGTCCGGCCGGCGGTCCGCGACGGTCCGCGGCAGCGCGGCCGCCAGCACCGGGTCGAGCTCGACGGCGGTCACGTGCGCGGCGGCGTCGAGCAGACCGAGGGTGAGCGAGCCGAGCCCGGGACCGATCTCGAGGGCGACGTCGTCCGGGTGCAGCGCGGCCGTCCGGACGATGCGGCGGACCGTGTTCGGGTCGTGCACGAAGTTCTGCCCGAGCGCCCTGCTCGGGACGACGCCCAGCTCGGCGGCCAGCGCGCGCACCTCCGCCGGCCCGAGCAGTCCTGCCGTCGTCACCCCGCTCGGCGGTGCCGGGTCAGAGGAAGCGTCCGCAGCTGGGCCAGGGCGACCGGCCCCGGGCCTGGTAGAGGGCGTAGGCGACCCGGGTCTGCTCGGCGATGCCGTGGTCGCTCGCGACGCCGGTGCCGCCATTCGACTGCCAGGTGCCGGCGTCGAACTGGTAGAGCCCGTAGTACGGCCCGGCCGGGTTGTACGCCTTCGGGTTGAGCCCCGACTCGCACTTCGCCAGCCCGCACCAGTTCAGCCCGCCCGTGGTCGGGAAGTCCTCGCACCCGGCCGGCTGCGCGGGCGGCGGCTCCGGGCCGACCACGACGACCGCGTCGACCGGCCTGCGCAGCACGGTCACCTTGGCCACCTTGCGGGAGGTCAGCTTCCCGTTCACGTACGTCTCGACGTAGGTCACCTGCTGCATCCCGTTCACGCCCGGCGTGGTGACCTTGCGCGAGCCGGCCGCCGCCTTCGGGTCCGGCTTCTCGACCGTGTCGTAGCGCAGCACGGCCTCGGTGGTGACGGTCTTGCGGGCGACCCGGGTGACGGTGATCGTCATCCGGTCGACGACGCGGGCGGTGGCGAGCTGGGACACCCGGTCGTCGCCGTCCACCCGGACGCCGGCGCCGTCGAGCGCCGCGCCGACGGTGCCGGCCGTGGTCACCACCCGCCGCCGGCGGCCGTCGGCGACCACGATCACCGTCTTCGGCGTGCGCAGGGTGAGCTGGTAGCCCTCCAGCGGCAGCCGGTCGGACCGGGTGGCCGAGACGAACAGGCCCTTCTGCCGGTAGCCGACCTGGTCGAGCGCCTCCTGCACGGTGGTGGCGGTGACCCACACCTCGCGGACCTTGCCGTCGACGGTGAGCCGCAGCAGCCGGCCGCGGCGCAGCACGATCTCGGCGCCGTCGGAGATCCGGGTGTCCGGCCCGGGGGCCAGCACGTCGTGCGCGCCGACGGTGAGGCCGGCGTCGTCGAGGACGCCGCCGACGGTGCTGGCGTACGTGGACAGCGCCCGGACCTCGCCGTCGACGGTCAGCCGGACGGACTTGTCCAGCGCGAGCCAGGCGACGCTGCCGGCGAGCAGTCCGAACAGGACGACCGCGTAGAGGGCGAGCCGCACCGGGTGCCTGACCGGGTGCGCCCGCCCGTGGGACCCGCCCGGTGGCGGGCCGGCCGGCGGCGGGCCGGCCGGTGCCGGTGGCAGGAAGCCGGTGCCGGTCCCGGCCGGTCCGGGACCGTAGAACGAGCCGTCGCCGGGCGGCGGGCCGTACGGCCGCGCGACGGCCCCGGCGGCCTCGGCCGGCCACCCACCCCGGCCGTCGTCCGGCCGGGACCAGGCCGGCTCGGCCGCGCTGACCGGCCACGCCGCCGGGCCGACGACCGGCTCAGCCGGCGGGGTGGCTGGCCACGCGGCCGGACGTGGCGCCTGGCTGGGCCGGCGGGGGCGGGTCGGCGGGCAGCGGTGCGAACCAGTCGGTCTGCTGGTCGGCGACCGGCGACCTGCCCAGCGCCTCGTGCGCCCGCCGGACCCGCTCGTCCGGCCAGCCGGGAGTCCATTGCGGACGGTCCGATGACGACATCCACAGTGGAGCGTTCTCCACCGGTGCCGGCTCGTCCGGGGGCACGCGGTCGCGGTGGCCGTCGCGCGGGCTACTGTTCCCGTCCATATGGTCTCGGGACGATAACGTCCCTTGTGCGGCAGGCCAAACTGCGTGACTCGCCGTGGTGGCGCCATCACCAGGAGCCGAACACCCGCTGCGCCGTTCGGGTGACTTCCTCGCACAAGTGTTCGATGTGGACAGTCTTGACCGCGGCGAGCGCCCGTACCGTCAACGGCACCAGGTAGGGAGCGTTGGGACGCCCGCGGTAGGGAACCGGGGTGAGGAAGGGCGCATCGGTCTCGACCAGCAGCTGGTCGGTCGGCACCACGGCCGCCGCCTCCCGCAACGACGCGGCGTTGGAGAAGGTGACCGTCCCGGCGAAGGACAGCACGTAGCCGGCCCGCACGCACCGCCGCGCCAGCTCCGCGTCTCCGGAGAAGCAGTGCATGACCGTCCACTCCGGAGCGCCCTCCTCGGCCAGCACCCGCAGCACGGCCGAGTGCGCGTCCCGGTCGTGGATCACCAGCGCCTTGCGCACCGACTTCGCCAGCGCGATGTGCCGGCGGAACGCCTCCTCCTGCTCGGCCGGCGGCACTCGGTCCCGGTAGAAGTCCAGCCCGGTCTCGCCGACGGCGCGCACCTGCGGGAGGGCGGCCAGCTCGGCCAGACCGTCCCATGTGGACTCGTCGATGCCGGCGACCTCGTTCGGGTGTACGGCCACGGCGGCGACCACGGCCGGGAAGGACGCCGCCGTCGCCGCGCACCATCGCGACGACTCGAGCGTGTCCCCCACGGTGACCACCCTGGTCACCCCGACCGACCGCGCCCGCTCCAACGACTGTCCGATGTCGACACCCATCGCGTCCAGGTGGCAGTGGCTGTCGACGACCTCGGCCGGCAGCGGGTCCGGCGGCGGCGGTGGCGTCCCCGCCCGGCCGGTCGACGTGCGGTCGCGGGGCGCGCTCACCTCGCGGCGGACTCGGCCAGCCGGGCCAGCTCATCGTCCACAATGGACGCGTCGAGCTTTCGGAACAGCGGCGTCGGCCGTCCCAGCGGGCGGCCGGCCGGCAGCGGCACCGACTCCCAGCGGGCGCCGGTGTCGTAGTCGCCGGTGATGACCGGGTACGACGGCGACCCGGTCGCGGTCGGCTCGCTCACCTCGGCCAGCTCCGGCATCGCCGCCCACCGCCCCTCGCCGCCGAGCAGCTCGTGCACCGCGGACGACGAGGACGGCAGGAACGGGGTGAGCAGCGTCTTGCAGTCGTCCACGACCTGCAGGGCGGTGTGCAGGATGGTGCCCATCCGCTCGAGGTCCTCGGGCCGGCCGGACCTGGGCAGCTGCCACGGCGCCTGGTCGGACAGGTAGCGGTTGGCGTCGCCGACGATCCGCATCGCCTCGCCGATCGCCGCCTTCTGCCGGGACCGCTCGAGCAGCCCGCCGACCGTGCCGAAGGCCGCCCCCGAGGCGGCGAGCAGCGCCGCGTCCGCGTCGGTCAGTGCCCCCGCCGGCGGCACCGCGCCGAAGTTGCGCAAGGCCAGCGAGACCGACCGGTTGACCAGGTTGCCCCAGCTGTCGGCCAGCTCGTCGTTGGTGCGGCGGCGGAACTCCGACCAGGTGAAGTCGGTGTCCTGGGACTCGGGCCCGGCCACCGACAGGTAGTAGCGCAGGGCGTCCGGGTCGTACCGGGACAGCACGTCGCGGATGTAGATGACCACCCCGCGGGAGGAGGAGAACTGCTTGCCCTCCATGGTCAGGAACTCGCTGGAGACGACCTCGTACGGCCGGTCGAGCGGACCGAGCGACCCGGGCGTGCCGCCGCGTGCGCCGATGCCGGAGTAGCCGAAGAGCATCGCCGGCCAGATCTCGGCGTGGAAGACGATGTTGTCCTTGCCCATGAAGTAGTACCCGCGGGCCTGATCGCCCTGCCAGAACGGCCGCCACGCGTCCGGGTCGCCGGTCCGCTTCGCCCACTCGATCGACGCCGACAGGTAGCCGATCACCGCGTCGAACCAGACGTAGAGCTTCTTGTCCGGCCGGTCCCGCCAGCCGTCCAGCGGCACCGGCACGCCCCAGTCGAGGTCCCGGGTGATCGCGCGGGGCCGCAGGTCGTCGAGCAGGTTGAGGGAGAACTTCAGCACGTTCGGGCGCCAGTTGTCCCGGCTCTGCAGGTAGCCGCCGAGCGCCTCGGCGAAGGCCGGCAGGTCGAGGAAGTAGTGCTCGGCGTCGACGAACACCGGCGTCTCGCCGTTGATCCGCGACCGCGGGTCGATCAGGTCGGTCGGGTCGAGCTGGTTGCCGCAGTTGTCGCACTGGTCGCCGCGGGCCGCGCCGTAGCCGCAGATCGGGCAGGTGCCCTCGATGTAGCGGTCGGGCAGCGTCCGGCCGGTGGACGGCGAGATCGCGCCGAGCGTCGTCTGCGGGAAGACGTACCCGTTGCGGAGCAGGCCGAGGAAGAGCTCCTGGGTCACCTCGTAGTGGTTGCGGGTGGTGGTCCGGGTGAACAGGTCGTACGAGAGCCCGAGCGACTGCAGGTCCTCGGCGATGACCCGGGTGTAGCGGTCGGCGACCTGGCCCGGGCTGGCGCCCTCGGCGTCGGCGGCGACCAGGATCGGCGTGCCGTGCTCGTCGGTGCCGCTGACCATCAGCACCTTCCGGCCGGCCATCCGCTGGTAGCGACTGAAGACGTCCGAAGGCACGTACGCGGCGGCGTGGCCGATGTGCCGCGGACCGCTCGCGTAGGGCCACGCCACCGCGGTCAGGATGTGCGAGCTGTCGGGCATGCGGACCAGGGTAGTGATCGCCCTGGCGAGGCGCGCCCAGGTTGCCGCCGTACTGTCGCCCGCCGCGAGTGACGGCTCCTCGGCGAGTGACGACTGCGGCTCTCGAGTGACGAGTTCCGCTGTCGAGTGACGGCCCGTACGTCGTCACTCGCGCACCGAACTCGTCACTCACGCAGGGAACTCGTCACTCGCGCCGGAACCGTCACTCGCGCCGGAACCGTCCCGGCGCCGGTCGGCCGCGGGCGGCGACCACCGCGGCGTAGACCACCCGCTTCGGCAGGCTGCTCTCCCGCGCCACGGCCGCGATGGCGGTCTTGCGGTCGGCGCCGCCCGCCTCCCGGCCGGCGACCGCGGCGGCCAGCCGCGCCGGGTCCGGGTCGGCGACGGTGGCCGGCGCCCCGCCGACCACCAGGGTGACCTCGCCGCGGACCCCAGCCGCCGCCCAGTCCGCCAGCTCGGCCAGCGTGCCGCGGCGGACCTCCTCGTACGTCTTCGTCATCTCCCGGCAGGCGGCGGCCGGCCGGTCCGGGCCGAGCAGCTCGGCCGCGTCGGCCAGCGTGGCGGCGAGCCGGTGCGGCGCCTCGAACAGTACGAGCGTGCGGCGCTCGTCCCGCAGCGCCGCCAGCGCGCGGCGCCGCTCCCCCGGCCGGCGCGGCAGGAAGCCCTCGAAGCAGAACCGGTCCGACGGCAGGCCGGACAGCGCCAGCGCCGTGGTGACCGCCGACGGTCCCGGCAGCGCGGTGACCGGGATGCCGGCGGCCACGGCGGCGGCGACCAGCCGGTAGCCCGGGTCGGAGACGCTCGGCATCCCGCCGTCGGTGATCAGCAGCACGGTCTGACCGGCGACCAGGGCGGCCACCAGGCCGGGCGTGCCGGCGACCTCGGTGGCGTCGTCGTAGCGGACCACCCGGCCGGCCGGGCGCACCTCGAGGTCGGCGGCGAGGCGGCGCAGCCGGCGGGTGTCCTCGGCGGCGACCACGTCCGCGGCGGCGAGCGCCCCGCGCAGCCGCGGGCTCGCGTCGGCCGGGTCGCCGAGCGGTGCCCCCGCCAGCACCAGCGTCCCCGGCTCGGCCACCCCGCGAGCGTACGACCGCCCCGCCTCGCCGATCCCGCCGCTCCCGCCACATCCGCCCCGCCCCGCCGCCCCTCTTCCGCCGATCTTGACTTTGCGCAGCCACTCCGCGGCGTGTCGCCGTCCGTAACGTCAAGATCGGCGCGGGGCCGGCCGGGGGAAGCGGCGGGGCGCGGGGCCGGCCGGGGGCCGCGGCCGGGACCGGCAACCCAGCGCGGCCACATACCATCGCGCGCATGGCCGCGACGCTGGAGGCGCCAGCACTCGACGCCGCGGGTCCGGCCGGGGAGCCGGGGCGGCGCCGCACCGGCCCGGCCCTGCCGCGGCTGACCCGGATGCCGGCCGACCAGGCGCTGTCCTGGGTGGCCACCGGGATCGTCACGCTCATCGCCGCCACCATCCGGCTGTGGGGGATCGGCTTCCCGCCGGAGAAGCAGTTCGACGAGATCTACTACGCCACCGAGGGCGTGGAGCTGCTGCGCCAGGGCTACGAGAACAACCCCGGCTACATGTTCATCGTGCACCCGCCGTTCGGGAAGTGGCTGATCGCGGCGGGGATCTGGGTCTTCGGCGACGGGCCGGTCGGCTGGCGGGTGCCGGCCGCGGTCGCCGGCACCCTGTGCGTGCTGATCCTCGTCCGGGTGGTCCGCCGGATGACCCGCTCCACCCTGCTCGGCTGCGTCGCCGGCCTGCTGCTCGCCGTCGACGGGCTGTCCGTCGTGCAGAGCCGCTTCGCCCTGCTCGACATCTTCCTCGCGCTGTTCGTGCTGGCCGGCTTCGGCTGCCTGGTTCTCGACCGGGACCGGATGCGGGAGCGGCTGGCCGCCGGGGCCACCCGGCTCGGCCCCCGGCCGTGGCGCCTCGGCGGCGGCATCCTGCTCGGGCTGGCCTGCGGCGTGAAGTGGAGCGGGATCTGGTTCCTGGCCGGCTTCGCGCTGCTGTCGGTGCTGTGGGATCTCGGCGCGCGCCGGGCCGCCGGGACGCAGCGCCCGGTCGCCGCCACCGCCCGCGACCTGCCCGGCGCGGCGGCGGCGCTCGGCCTCGCCCCCGTCGCCGCCTACCTCGCCACCTGGGCCGGCTGGTTCCTCGGCGAGAACGCGTACAGCCGGCACTGGGCGGACGCCAACGCCGGCTACTGGTCCTGGCTGCCCGGGCCGCTGCGCTCGCTGCTGCACTACCACTGGGAGATGTGGAACTTCCACAGCGGACTGTCCAGCCCGCACAGCTACCAGTCCTCGCCGTGGGGCTGGCTGGTCACCGGGCGTCCGGTGCTCTTCTACTACCCGAGCAAGCCGTCGCCGACCGGCTGCGGGGCGCAGGCCTGCGTGCGGACCGTGCTCGACGTCGGGACGCCGGCGCTGTGGTGGGCCTTCGTGCCGGCGGTGCTGTGGGCCGGCTGGATCGCGCTGGTCCGGCGGGACTGGCGCGGCTGGGCGGTGCTGGTCGCCTTCGCCGCCGGCTGGCTGTCCTGGTTCTCGGTGCCGGGCCGGACGATGTTCATCTTCTACATGACGCCGCTGGTGCCGTTCCTCGTTCTCGGCATCACCCTCGGGCTGGGCGCGGTCCTCGGCCCGGCCCGGGCCGGCGAGCCGCGGCGGACGTTCGGCCTGCTCGCGGTCTGCGCCTACGTCGCCCTGGTCGTGGTCAACTTCGCCTGGCTGTGGCCGATCCTGTCCGGCCAGCTGATCACCTACCAGGAGTGGGACGCGCGGATCTGGTTCCCGTCCTGGATCTGAGCGCCTTGGGATCAGACCGGGTACGGGACGGTCAGCCGCGCGACCCGCTCTAGCACGCCGGCTGCCGAACTTCCCCGTACGCCGGCGAGAAGCCGCCCGGTCCGCCTCGTCGGTGGCGCCGATCCCCCCGCGACGCGGGCTGGGAGACTCTCGATCGAGCACGGAGAGGGTGAGCCGCTGGTGTCGTCGCCGTGATGAGCGAGCTGGTGCGCGCGGTCGTCTTCGCCGGCCCCGGGCGGCCGCTGGCGGTCGAGTCGCTCACCCTCGCCCCGCCGGGCGCCGACGAGGTCCGCGTCCGCTACACCGCCAGCGGCGTATGCCGTTCGGACCTGCACGTCGTCGACGGCGACTGGCCCCGCCCGGCGCCGCTGGTGCTCGGCCACGAGGGCGCCGGCACGGTCGAGGAGCTCGGCACCGGGGTGAGCGGCCTCGCGGCCGGCGACAGCGTCGTGCTGACCTGGGTGGCCCCGTGCGGGCGCTGCCGCGAGTGCCGGCACGGCCGCTCGTGGCTGTGCACCGGGACGCGCTCCGGCGACCACGTCCTCGCCGACGGCAGCACCCGGCTGTCCCGGCGCGGTGAGCCGGTCCGCCAGTACCTGGGCATCGGCACCTTCGCCGAGGCCGCCGTCGTCACCCGTGCGGCCGTGGTGCCCGTGCCGGCCGCCGTGCCGCCGGCCGTCGCCGCGCTGCTGGGCTGCTGTGTCGCCACCGGCTACGGCGCGGTGGTGAACACGGCCGCGGTACGGCCGGGTGAGGTCGTGGTGGTCGTGGGCTGCGGCGGCGTCGGGCTGTCCGCGATCATGGCGGCCGCGCTGAGCGGGGCGGGTGCCGTCGTCGCGGTCGACACCGTGCCGGCCAAGCTCGAGCTGGCCGGTCGCGTCGGCGCCACCGACACCGTCCTCGCCGCGCCGGGGTGGGGCGCCGAGCTGGCCCGGACGGGTCCGCCGGTCGACGTCGCGCTGGACTGCATCGGCTCGCCGGCGGTCGTCGGACAGCTGTGCGCGGCGACCGCTCCCGGCGGCCGCATCGTGCTGGCCGGCATGACCGCCGCGGGCACCCCGGTGGCCGTCGACGGGTACTCCTTCCCGGACCGCGGGCTGTCGCTGCTGGGGTGCTGCTACGGGTCCACGGTCGCCGCCGTCGACCTCCCGCGGATCGCGGCGGCCTACCTCGCCGGGCGGCTGCCGCTGGACGAGCTGGTCTCGGCGCGGGTCACACTCGACGACGTGCCGGACGCGTTCCGCGCGATGCGCGCCGGTGACGGAGCGCGCACCGTCATCGACCACCGAGGGGGTGCACGCGATGGGTGAGGCGGCGACCGTCGAGCTGAGCTCGGTCGTCGGGGGCGAGCCGACCGGCGGCGGGTCCCCGTACGAGTCCACCAACCCGGCGCACCTCGACGACGTCGTGGCCCGGGTCTCGCTGGCGGCGCCGGCAGATCTGGTCGAGGCGTGCCGGGTCGCGCGGGAGGCCCAGCGGGGTTGGAGCGCGACGCCCGCACCGGGTCGCGGGCAGGTGATCGGGACGCTCGGCCGGCTGGCGGCGGACCGCAAGGAGGAGCTGGCCGCCCTCATCACCCGGGAGGTCGGCAAGCCGATCGTGGAGGCCCGGGGCGAGGTCCAGGAGCTCATCGACACCTGCGAGTTCTTCAGCGGGGAGGGACGCCGGCTGTACGGCATGACGGTGCCGAGCGAGCTGCCGGACAAGCAGCTGTTCACCTTCCGCGAGCCGGTCGGCGTCGTCCTCGTGATCACCGCGGGCAACTTCCCGGCCGCCGTCCCGTCCTGGTACGTCGTCCCGGCGCTGCTGTGCGGCAACGCCGTCGTCTGGAAGCCCGCCGAGTACGCCGCGGCGATCGCCGACGCGCTGCACCGGCTGTGCCGTCAGGCCGGCGTGCCGCCGGGCGTGCTGAACCTGGTGCACGCCGACGGGCCGACGACCTTCGCGGGGCTCAGCGCCGCACTCGACGCCGGTGTGGTCGACAAGGTGGGGTTCACCGGCTCCTCGGCCGTCGGCTCCCGGATCGGCGAGCTGTGCGGGCGGCACCTCCAGTCGCCGTGCCTCGAGCTGGGCGGGAAGAACCCGCTCGTCGTCATGCCCGACGCCGACGTGCCGCTGGCCGTGGCGGGGGCCGTCTTCAGCGGCTTCGCCGCCGCCGGGCAGCGCTGCACGTCGCTGGGGACGGTGCTGGTGCACCGCGACCTGCACGAGGAGTTCCTGGCCCGGCTGTCCGCGGCGGTCCGCGAGCTGCCGGTCGGCGACCCGGCCGGCGACGTCGCCTTCGGTCCGCTGCTCGACCGCCGGTTCGTCGAGCAGTTCCTCGGCCATCTGTCGCTCATCGCCGAGCACCACCGGGTCTCCGGCTCCGACCACCTCGGCCGGATCACCTCCTCGGCGCCGCGGCGCGGCTTCCGCGGCGACCCGGCGGCCGGGCTGTACGTGCACCCGGTCGTCGTCGACGGGCTGCGGGCGAGCGACGAGCTCTTCCTGCGCGAGACCTTCGGCCCGATCGTCGGCGTGACGAGCTTCGGCTCGCTCGAGGAGGCGATCGAGCTGGCCAACGCGCCCGGGTACGGCCTGTCGGCCGCCATCTACACCGGCGACGCGGGCGCCGCGTTCCGGTTCCACAAGGGCGTGAGCGCCGGGATGGTCAGCGTGAACAACTCCACCTGCGGCGCGGAGGCGCACCTGCCCTTCGGCGGCAACGGGCGCTCCGGCAACGGCAGCCGGCAGTCCGGGGTGTGGGTCCTCGACCAGATGACCCGCTGGCAGGCGGTGAACTGGGACTACGCGGGACGGCTGCAGCGGGCGCAGATCGACGTCGATGGCTGAGGTCGGCACCACCGAGCTGCGCCGGCGCTTCGCCGCCGGCCTGTCCCGGCTGTACGCCCGCGAGGTGCCGGCCTACCAGCAGCTGCTGGACGCCACCGCGCAGGTCAATGCGGAGGTCGTCGCGGCCCGCGGCAGTCAGGTCCAGCGGCACGGCGGCATCGACCGGGTCACCGCGGAGCGGCACGGCGCGGTCCGGGTGGGCACGCCGGCCGAGCTGAGACAGCTCGGCGTCGTGCTCGCCGCGTTCGGCATGCACCCGGTCGGGTTCTACGACCTGCGCGGGCCCGGCGCCGCCCCGGTGCCCGTCGTGTCGACGGCGTTCCGCCCGCTGGACCCGGACGAGCTGGAGGCCAACCCGTTCCGGCTGTTCGTCAGCGTGCTGGTGCCCGAGGACCGCCGCTTCTTCCCGGCCGAGCTGACCCGCCGGATCGAGGCGTTCCTGTCCCGGCGCCGGCTGTTCGGTGCGGAGCTGTCACGGCTCGCGACCGCGGCCGCCGCGGACGGCGGCCTGGCCGAGCCGGCCGCCGAGCGGCTGGTGAGCCAGGCCGTCGGGTGCCTGGCGCTCTCGAGCACCCCGGTGGACCGGTCCTGGTACGACGAGCTGCAGCAGGTGTCCTCCGTCGCCGCCGACATCGCCGGGGTCCCGTCCACCCACATCAACCACCTCACCCCGCGGGTGCTGGACATCGACCTGCTCTACCGGCGGCTGCAGCAGCGCGGCCTGCAGATGATCGACCGGATCGAGGGGCCGCCGCGGTGGGACGGGCCGGACGTGCTGCTCCGGCAGACGTCGTTCCGGGCGCTCGCCGAGCCGCGGGTCATCCGAGATCCGGACGGGCAGGTCCGGACCGGGGCGCTGCGGGTGCGCTTCGGCGAGGTGGAGGCTCGCGGGGTCGCCGTCACCGACGCCGGCCGCGACCGGTACGAGCAGGCGATGACCGAGGCCGAACGGCGGCAGGCCGACGACCCCGGGCTGGACTGGAACACCGTGCTCGCGCAGGCCTGGCGGCGGCACTGGCCGGCCAGCGAGGAGCAGCTGGCCGCCCAGCGGCTGGCCCACTTCAGCTGGCGGCCGGCCGGTGCCGGACCGGCGGGCCGCCGGCCGCCGGCCGACCTGGCGGGCCTGGTGCGCGACGGCTGGATCGAGCCGGCGCCGATCGTCTACGAGGACTTCCTGCCCCGGTCCGCGGCCGGGATCTTCCGGTCGAACCTGACCTCCGCGGGAGCCGTGACCGCGGCGGCGGGCGTGCACCGGGATCGGGACTGGCTCGCCGGCGCGCTCGAGCGGGACGTCGCCGATCCGCAGGCGCTGTACGCGGGCCGGTCCGAGGCGTCCCGCACCGCCGCGCTCGCCGCCCTCGGCCTCCCGCCGCCCCGCGCGGCCGGCTGACTCGCCACCCGAGCCCAGGAGGATCGCGACGATGACGTACACGAAGGACGCCGGCGAGGCGAGCGCGCGCCTGACGCCGAGCTCGGCCGCCGAACAGATCACCATGGGCTCCGGCACGGTGGCCCGGTTCGTGGCGCCTGGTTCCGCGACCGAGGGCCGGTTCGGCCTGTTCGAGTGGAACATGCCCGCTCGCACCGGCGGCGCCGGCGCGCACTTCCACAAGACCTTCTCGGAGTCGTTCTACGTCGTCTCCGGCGCCGTGCTCCTCTACGACGGGCGGAGCTGGACACCGGCCGGCGCCGGTGACTTCCTCTACGTACCCGAAGGCGGCGTGCACGGGTTCCGCAACGACAGCGACGACCCGGCGCGGATGCTCATCCTGTTCGCGCCCGGGGCACCCCGGGAGGAGTACTTCCGCGAGCTGGCCGCGAACGCGGCGGCCGGCCGCGAGCTCAGCGAGCAGGAGTGGGCCGAGCTGCTCGCCCGGCACGACCAGTACCCGGTGAGCTGAGCCGCCTTGCCCTCACGAGGGGTTGGTGACGACGGCGACCGCGCCCACCACTGACCAGCAGCGCGCCCGGCGCGTACCCGACGGTGAGGCACTAGATTCCGGCCATGCAGGTAGACATCAGCGCGGGGCCCGCATTCGCGTTCTGGACCGCTGACGGATCTCTCGGGCTGAGGACGGAGCGAGGTTGTGGCGGCTCTTCTGGCTCTGGTGTCGGCGGTGTGTTTCGCGTTGGCCGCGACCTTGCAGCAGCGTGGTCAGTTCACCCTGGCGCACGCGGGTTCGGCCGTTCAGGGCCTTGCTGGTCTGTTTCGGCTGGTGATGGTTCCCGTCTGGCTGCTGGGGACGCTGATCTTGTTGGTCGGCTACGCGACGCAAGGCGCGGCGCTTGATCGCGGCAGGCTGGTGGTCGTCCAGCCGCTCATGGTGACGACCATCGTGTGGGCACTGCCACTGGGGTACTGGCTGACCAGCCAGCATGTCGTGCGTCGGCAGGTTCTGGGCGCCGGAGTCGTCGTGGTCGGGCTGGCGATGTTCGTGCTGGTGGGAGACCCGGACGCCGGCGTCGACGACGCATCGACCCGGGGCCTGGTGACCGCGGCTGTGGTGATCAGTGCCGTGGTCGTGGTGCTCATGCTGTGGCTGCGGAGGAAGCCCGCCCCTTCGTTGCGCGCGGCCGTCCTCGGCCTGTGCGCGGGCCTCTGGTTCGGGTTGTCGGCCACCTTCGCAAAGCCGGTCATCAACGATCTCCATGACGGCATCGCCGAGGCGGCGGGAGACTGGCGGACCTGGGCGTTGCTCGGTTTCGGGTTCGCCGCCTTTCTCATCCAGCAGCTGTCGCTGGCGACGGGTCAGCTGGCGCCGGCGATGGCGGCGGTGTCCGTCTCGAATCCCGCCATCAGCGTGATACTCGGAATTCTGCTGTTCCAGGAGCGGCTCACCCGCCCGGGATGGCATGTCCTGGTCGCCGGCGCAGCGCTCCTCGCCGCGCTGGGCGGCGCCGTGCTCATCACCCTGGCCAACCGCGAGACGCAGCTGCCGGGCCAGGCCACGGGCACGGACGGCGCCCGCACCGACGAGGCGCTCGCTTGATCATCGAAATCTTCGTGCTCGCGCTGGCGAGCACGGTGCGCCCGACGAGTCTCGCGGCCGTCTCCGCGATTTTGTCGCGCGAGTCGCGACAGCGCCTCTTGTTCGCGTATGTCGCCGCGGGTTTGGCATTTACGATCGTGTTCGGTGTGGTCGTGGTCGGCGCATTTCACGGAATCCACCTGAATTCCGGCAGCGATCGGACGAAAGGCATCGCCGACATCGTCGGCGGCGTCGTCGCTCTGCTCTTCGGCTTCGCGATCCTCACCGGCCTGCTCCCACGACGATCGGATCAGGATGTTCCCGGCACCGGCACCGGCACCGGCACCGGCGTCGGCTGGAAGGCCCGGCTCGACGGGCGGCTCACGGTTCCCGCCGCGGCCATCGCAGGCCCGCTCACCCACCTCCCCGGGCTCCTCTACCTGGTCGCGCTGAATGTCATCGTCGCCCACAACCCACGGCTGCCCGGCGGCTTGCTGGCCGTCGCGATATACGACGCAATCTGGTTTGCGCTGCCGCTCGCCGCCTTGGCGACCTGCATCGTCAATCCCGACGCGGCGCGAGACGCGGTCGCATCGGTGCAACGGTGGACCGGACAGCACTCGCGCGCCCTCCTCCTGGGCACCTCATTCACCGTCGGCGTCGCGCTCGTCATCCGGGGCGCGCTGTCCATCTGAGGTGTGCCTCTCACCCGGGAAGTCACCGGTCTGCGCTCCTCTCGAGCTGGCCACCGAGGTCAGGCCGCGCCCGCGTGCGGGCACCGGCGCGGGGCGAGCGGATCACTCACCAGAGAAGCCGCGTCGCTCCCGGGCCCTCTCGGCGACATGCGCCACGGAGACGCACCCGCGAGTCGCTGAAGCGGCTCGGAATGTGCCTCTGACCTGGGTGGAGCTGAGGGGATTCGAACCCCTGACCCCCTCGATGCGAACGAGGTGCGCTACCGGACTGCGCCACAGCCCCGGGTCGGGGTAGAGGGTAGCAGGGGGGCCGCTACTCGTTGACCGCGAGCGACCGCTCGACGGCGTCGCCGAACCGGTCGAGATCGGCCAGCGAGAGGTCGTCGTCGTCGAGGTCGACCAGGCTGCCGGCGCGGCGGCGGACCACCGGGGCGGTGACGTAGGTCGGGGCGCGGCACCGGGACCGGCCGCCACGAGCGGTCCGCGGGCCGGGCGGTCCCGGTCCGCTCCGCACCGACCCCCCGGCCGGCCGGGCGGGTGTGCCGGGCGGCGGCGGGCCGGCGGCCGTCGCCGGCCGCCGCGGGCTCGCCGAACAGGACGGTCCGGCGGTCGCGCCGCTCCTCTTCCCGGCGCACCTGCTGCCGCAGCCAGCCCAGGTAGCCGACGAGCAGCAGGCCGGCCGACACCGCGACCGGCCACAGCCAGGGCGCCACCAGCAGCGCCGCGGGCACGCCGAGCACCGCGGTCGTGGCCAGCACGGCCAGCGTGCGGCGGCGGCGGCGCAGCATCCGAGCGCGGGCCGCGGTCCGTACCGGCGAGGCTCCGTCGGCGTACGGGACGGGGGGAGTCGTGGCGTAGCGCCGGCGGCCGGCGACCCCGCCGGTCCCGGGCGAGCGCCGGGACAGCACCCGCATCGCGGTCGCGAAGCGGTCCATCGACCGGGTCTCGGTCCGGTCGTCGTGCCGGCGGACGAACATCGGGACGAGCACGACCAGCCACATCACGACGAGCACGATGGCCATCAGGATGGTCGAGCTCATCGCGCCCCTCCCGTCACACGAATCACAGGCGTGATCACACGCTAACGACGGCTCGCGCCGGGATCAGGGAGGCGCGCGGTGTGTCGGCGGCACGGACGGGCGTCAGTCGCAGCGGCTCGTGCAGCCGGCGGAGCAGGCCTCCCGGCACGTCCTCGACCGTCAGCGCGTAGGTCACGTGGTCGCGCCAGCCGCCGTCGATGTCGAGGTAGCGGACCAGGTAGCCCTCCTCGCGGAAACCGAGCTTCGCCACCACCCGGCGGCTGGCCGAGTTCTCCGGGCGGATGTCGACCTCGACCCGGTGCAGGCCGACCGGGCCGAAGCAGTGGTCGGTGGCGAGCGCGACCGCCGTGGTGATGATGCCGCGGCCGGCGTGCCCTCGGTCGACCCAGTAGCCGACCTGCGCCGACCGCAGCGCCCCGCGGACGACGTTGTTGACCGTCAGCTGCCCGACGAACTGCTCGTCGTACGTGACGACGAACGGCAGCAGCACGCCGGCCCGGGCGAGCCGGCGCAGCGAGCCGAGCGCCGACGGCCAGCTCGTCGCCGAGTGCCGGGCCGCCCAGGAGTCCGCCGACGTCGGCTCCCAGGGCGACAGCCAGTCCTCGTTGCGCAGCCGGAGCGCGCTCCAGGTCGTCGCGTCGCGCAGCCGCGGCGGCCGCAGCCCGACCCGGCCGTAGCTGCAGCCGGGCCGGCCAGCCCGGATGCCGGCTCATGGTCCGCTGACCCGTCCTCGTCACGTCCGGACCGTCAGGGGCTCGCCAGCAGCAGCGGCGACCACCGTGACCTGGTCGCCCTCCGACACCTCGGTGACCTCCTCGTCGATCACGATGAGGCAGTTCGCCTGGGCGAGACCGGCGAGCAGGTGCGAGCCGGTGCCGCCGACCGGCTCGACGGAGTATCCGCCGTCCGCCTCCCGATGCAGCAGGCCGCGACGGTACTGCCTGCGGCCCGCCGGCGACGACACCGGCTTCAGCGTCGTCGCCTGGACGGTGCGGCGGACCAGCCGGCGCTTGCCGAGCATCAGCCGGATCGCCGGGCGGACGAAGACCTCGAAGCTGACCAGTGCGCTGACCGGGTTGCCGGGCAGGCAGAAGATCGGGGTGCCCTCCGCGCCGAGCGTGCCGAAGCCCTGCGGCATGCCCGGCTGCATCGCCACCTTGACGAACTCGACCGTGCCCAGCTCGCTGAGCGCCTCCTTGACCACGTCGAACGCCCCGGCGCTGACGCCGCCGCTGGTCACGATCAGGTCGGCGCGCAGCAGCTGTCCCTCGAGGACGGACAGCAGCTGGGCGTGGTCGTCCGGCACGATCCCGGCCCGGTAGACCTCGGCGCCGGCGTCCCGGGCGGCCGCGGCCAGCGCGTAGCTGTTCGCGTCGAGGATCTCGCCGCTGCCGGGCCGGCGACCGACCTCGACCAGCTCGCTGCCGGTGGACAGCACGACCACCCGCGGTCGGGGCCGCACGAGCACCCGCTCCCGGCCGACGGCGGCGAGCAGCCCGACCTGGGCCGGACCGATCGGGGTGCCGCTGCGCACCGCCAGCTGGCCGGTGCGGATGTCCTCGCCGAGTGCGCCGGACGTACCGGCCCGGCTCGGCCGGGCGGTCGGATGCGGACCCGGGCGACCCCGCCGTCGGTCCACTCCACCGGCACGATCGAGTCCGCGCCCGACGGCATCGGCGCCCCGGTCATGATCCGCAGGCAGATGCCCCGGGTGACGCCGCGGGGGGCGCGGGAGCCGGCCGGGATGTCGCCGACCACCGGGAGGACCACCGGGTCCTGCTCGGTCGCGCCGGCGGTGTCGGCGGCCCGGACCGCGTAGCCGTCCATCGCGGAGTTGTCGAAGCCGGGCAGCGGCGCGTCGCGCGAGCACGTCCTCGGCGCAGAGCAGCCCCTGCGCGTCGAGCAGCGCCAGCTCGATCGACTCCGGGAGGCGCAGGTCGGCCAGGACCGTGCGCAGCTGCTCGTCGACGCCGCGGAGCTGGCTCACCGGGCGACCCGCCGCCGCGGGCCGTGCTTCGCCCGCGCCGGGGTTGTCGCGCCCCGCCGGGCCCTCGGCCGCGGGTCGCCCGGTCACGCCCGTCCCGCCACGAAGTCCTCCAGCCACTGCCGGAACTCCGTCCCGATGTCCGGCCGCTCGCAGGCCAGCCGGACGACGGTCCGCAGGTAGTCGGCGCGGTCGCCGGTGTCGTACCGCCGGCCGCGGAAGACCACCCCGTGCACCGGCTCCCCGGCGCCGGCGACCCGCCGCAGCGCGTCGGTGAGCTGGATCTCCCCGCCGCGACCCGGAGGGGTCTGCCGCAGCGCATCGAAGATCGTCGGCGCCAGGACGTACCGCCCGATGATCGCCAGGTTGCTCGGCGCCTCGTCCGGCGCCGGCTTCTCGACCAGGTCGAGGATGCGGACGACCCCGGCCTGGTCGGCCGGCTCGGCGGCGGCGCAGCCGTAGAGGGAGATCGAGTGGCGCGGCACCTCCATGAGCGCGACCACGTGCCCGCCGTGCTCGGCCTGGGCGTCCAGCATCGGCCGGAGCAGCTCGTCGCGCTCGTCCACGAGGTCGTCGCCGAGCAGCACGGCGAAGACCTCGTCGCCGACGAAGGCGTCCGCGCAGAGGACCGCGTGGCCCAGCCCGCGGGGTGCGCCCTGGCGGACGAAGTGCATCGCGGCGAGCCCGGCCGAACGGCGGACGGCGGCCAGCCGGTCGGCGTCGCCCTTCTTCTCCAGCGCGTCCTCGAGCTCGGGGGCCCGGTCGAAGTGGTCGGCGATGGCCTCCTTGCCGCGACCGGTGACGACCAGGACCTCGGTGAGCCCGGCCCCGGCGGCCTCGGCCACGACGTACTCCAGCGCGGGCGTGTCCACGACGGGCAGCAGCTCCTTGGGGACCGCCTTGGTCGCGGGCAGGAAGCGCGTGCCGAGGCCGGCGGCCGGGATGACCGCCTTGCGTGGCGGCCGCGGGTCGACATGCCGCGAGACTAGTCGGCGTGACCTGGTCGGGCGGCAAGGCGGGCTGGCGGGCGCGGCTGCTCGCCGAGCGGGCCCGGCTGACCTCCGCCGAGCTGTCCACCGCCGCGGACTCGCTGCGTCGGCACGTCCTGGGCGGTGTCGCCGGCGCGAGCCGGATCGCCGCGTACGTCCCGGTCGGACGCGAGCCGGGCTCGCTCGACCTGCTCGACGGCCTGCGCGGGACGGGCATCGAGGTCCTCCTTCCGGTCGTGGTGGCCGGCGGCCTGGACTGGGCCGCCTACTCGGGTCCGGCCGACCTCGTCCCCGGCGTGCTCGGCACCCGGGAACCGGCGGCCGCCCGGCTCGGCGCCGGTGCGCTCGCCGCTGCCGCCGCGGTGCTGGTGCCGGCGCTGGCGGTCGACCGCCGCGGCGTCCGGCTCGGCCGCGGCGGCGGCTACTACGACCGGGCACTGCGCCTCGTCCCCGCCCGCACGCCGGTGGTCGCGCTGCTGCACGACGGGGAGCTCGTGCCCCGGCTGCCCGCGGACCGGTGGGACCGGCCGGTCACCGCGGCGGTCACGCCGGCCGGCGGGTGGACGGAACTGCCTGTCGTGGAGCACCATGGCGATTAGCAGTCCCGGTCGTAGAGTGCCAACAGGAGGTCGGCGTGCCGACGTACCAGTACGCCTGCACCGATTCGGCGTGCGGTCACCGTCTCGAGGCGGTGCAGTCGTTCTCCGACGACCCGCTGAGCACCTGCCCGGTCTGCGAGGGGAGGCTGCGCAAGGTCTTCTCCTCGGTCGGGGTCGTCTTCAAGGGCTCCGGCTTCTACCGGACCGACAGCCGCGAGGCGGCCGACAGCGCGGCGGCGAAGCGGTCGGGTGGCGACGGCTCCGGCGAGACGAAGCCCGACTCGTCCTCGGCGGCGGCATCGGCGTCCTCCTCGTCGTCCGGCTCGACCGGCTCCAAGGCGTCGGAGTCCGGCCCGGCCGGCTCCGGGTCGTCGGAGTCCGGCTCGTCGTCGGTGTCTACCAGCAAGGCCGCCGCGTCCTGACCCGGTCGTCCACAAGCTCGACCGTCATCCACAGATTGCCTTCGGGGTCTGGCGTCCGCTCGCGAGCTGCCTAGCGTCGGGCGGGTGACCGATACCGGACCCGCCGCCCCCGCCCGCAGAGCCACCGCCACCGGAGGCTGGCCGCCGTCGGGGATCCCGCTGTCCCCCGCTGCGGACCGGGCCGGCGGCAGCATGGCGGCTCCGGTTGCCGCCGGAGGCGTCGCGACGTGGCTGCCGGAGGGACGCTGGGCGACCGATCCCCCGCCGGACGACGGCGGACCGGGCGGGCCCGCGGCCGGCGTCGAGGCGGACCGGGCCCGCGGCCGCCGGCGGGTCGCCGCCGTCCGGGTGCTGGCCCGGCTGGCCGGCTGGCCCCGGCGGGTGCTCGCCGCGTCGCTGCTGCTGGCCGCGGTGCTCGCCGCGCTCCGACCCGGGCAGCCGCCGCCGCGGGTGGCCGCGGATCCCCCACCGGGCGTCCCGGTCGTCGTGGTCACCCGCGACCTGCCGGCCGGCACGACCCTGGCGGTCCGCGACCTGCGCACGGTCCCGCTGCCCGGCGGCGCCGTTCCCGCCGGGGCGGCCCGGCAGGTTCGGTCGGTGCTCGGCCGGGTGGTCGCTGGCCCGGTGCGCCGCGGCGAGCCGGTGACCGACGCGCGACTGGTGGGGCCGGGCCTGACCGCCGGGCTCGACCCGCGGGAGTCCACCGCGGTGCCGGTGCGGCTGGCGGACCCCGAGACGGCGGCGCTCGTCCGGCCCGGCGACCGGGTCGACGTGCTCGGCACCCCGGTGGAGCCGGACGCCGCCGGCGGCGCGCCCGTGGCCGCGGCCGGGCAGGTCGTCGTCGGGGTCCGGGTGCTCGCCGTCCTGCGCGGGCCCAGCGCGGCCGACGGCGTGCTGCTGGTCGTCGCGGCCGCGCCGGCCGCCGCCCTTCGGCTTGCCGGCGCCGCGGCCCGACAGCGACTCACCGTCGCGGTGCGACCGCCCTAGGGATCGCTACCCTTCGCGCGCAGCCGCCGAGCGGGCGGCAAGGGCCACGGAGGAGTGTCCGGACATGATCAAGGGTTTCCGCGACTTCATCATGCGCGGCAACGTGGTCGAGCTCGCGGTGGCGGTCGCCATCGGCACGGCGTTCGCCGCGCTGATCGAGCAGTTCGGAAACTCCTTCATCAAGCCGCTGGTCGCGGTCATCAGCGGCGGCGGGCTCGACGGCGGGACGTTCCGGATCAGCGACCAGACCTTCGACTGGGGTGCCTTCGTCAACGCGCTGATCTTCTTCGCGCTGACCGCCGCGGTGATCTACTTCGCCGTCGTCGCTCCGCTGAACGCCGTCGAGGAGCGCCGGCGGCGGCGGGGCCAGGCGCCGGCGGACACGCCGCCGACCGCAGGAGGAGCTGCTCACCGAGATCCGCGACCTGCTGCGCGACCAGCAGGGCATGTCGCGGCGCTGACCGGTCGCCGGATGCCGCTCAGCCGCCGTGGTGGGGCGGCACCTCACGCAGGTAGCGCTCGTCGTCGTCCGGCTCCGGCGGCTCACCCCAGCCGAGGTCCCGCTCGTCGGAGGTGACATCCGGCAGCATCGGATCGCCGGCGGCGGGGTGGTCCGCCGGGTCGGCTGGGTGGTGGGCATCCGGTGCCGGCGCCGGTGTCGAGCCCATGCACGCGTACCGCCCCTCTGTCCGGATCGAGCCGAGCGTACGGGGCGCCGACGGCACCCGCCGAGGTTGGAGCGGACCGGGACGAGGTCCGGAGGATGATGGTCGCGTGGTGACGGTGCGGTACTGGGCGGGAGCGCGGGCCGCGGCCGGCCGCGACCAGGAGGCGGTCGACGCGGCCACCGTCGGCGACCTGCTCGCCGCGATCGGCGCCCGGCCGCGGCTGGCCCGGGTCCTCGGCGCGTCGAGCCTGCTGGTCGACGGCACGGCCGTGCGTCGGGAGGACGTGGACCGCCGGCTGCCCACCGGGGCGGTCGTCGACGTCCTGCCGCCGTTCGCGGGCGGCTGAGCCGACCCGGCGGTCACGCGCGGCTGAGCCGACCCGCGGCACGGGCGGCTGAGCCGAGCGGCACGGGCGCTGGCCGGGTCAGGGGCAGTTGACCCACTCGTCGGTGCCGTCGGCGAAGACCTGCCGCTTCCAGATCGGCAGCCGCTGCTTGACGAGGTCCACCAGCCGGGCGCAGGCGGCGAACGCCTCCGCCCGGTGCGCGGCGCCCACCGCGGCCACCAGGGCGGCATCGCCGATCCGCAGCTCCCCGATCCGGTGGCTGACCGCGACCGCATGCACGAGCGGATCCGCCGCGATCTCGTCCAGGCAGGAGCGGAGCACGTCGTCCGCCGACGGATGCCCGACGTACTCGAGCGCCACCACCGACCGGCCGTGGTCGTGGTCGCGCACGATCCCGCTGAAGACCACCGAGGCGCCCGACTTCGCACCGGCCACCGCGGCGAGGTGCTCGTCCTGGGACAGCTCGGCAGTGGTGACCCGGCAGAGCACCGGCTGGACCGCCGTCATCCCGCACCACCCCCCGGCACATGGTCCCCGCCCCGCAGCTGGCTCAGCACGTGACCCAGTATCGGCGCCAGCACCTCCACGCCGTCGCGGACCCCGCCGGGCGAGCCGGGCAGGTTGACCACCAGCGCCGTGCCGACCGTGCCGGCCAGCCCGCGGGACAGCACCGAGGTCGGCACCCGGTCCCGGGCCGCGAGCCGCACCGCCTCGGCGATCCCCGGCACCTCACGCTCCAGCAGCGGCCGGGTCGCCTCGGGTGTCACGTCCGTCGGGGTGACACCCGTGCCGCCGGTGGTCACGACCAGGTCCGCCCCGGTGGCCAGCGCGGCCCGGAGCGCGGCCTGGATCGCCGGGACGTCGTCCGGCACGACCGTCACCTCGCCGACCGAGCAGCCGAGCGCGCGGAGCCGGTCGGCCAGCAGCTCCCCCGAGCTGTCCGCCCGCTCCCCGCGAGCGCTGCGGTTGGACGCGGTGATCACGGCGGCGCGGATGCCGTCCGGCAGCGACCCGCTCATCCGGCCGCCTCGTCCCGCCGCCAGCTGCCGGAGCGGCCGCCGCTCTTCGACTCCACCCGGATGTCGGTGATCGAGGCGGACCGGTCGACCGCCTTGATCATGTCGACCAGCGCCAGGCCGGCGGCGGCGACCGCGGTCAGCGCCTCCATCTCGACGCCGGTCCGGTCCGCCGTGCGGGTCGTCGCGGTGATCCGTACCCCGTCGTCCTCGACCGCCAGGTCGACGGTGACCGCATGCAGCGCCACCGGATGGCACAGCGGAACCAGGTCCGGCGTCCGCTTCGCGCCGGCGATCCCGGCGATCCGCGCGACCGCGAGCGCGTCGCCCTTCGGCAGGCCGTCGTCGCGGAGCAGGGCGACCACCGCCGCCGACGTGCGTACTCTGCCGGTGGCAACGGCAGTGCGAGCGGTGACCGCCTTGGCGGACACGTCGACCATTCGCGCAGCGCCGCGCTCGTCCACGTGGGTCAAAGCTCGGGACATCGCTCCAGCGTAGGCATGAGGGTGTGGAATGCAGAGGGGGCGTGCGTGTCCCCCGTTCGCTGGGTAGGGGACTCTGGACATGGGATCACGGGTCGCGGTGGTCGCGGGGTCGTTGGTCGCCGGGCGGTACCGCCTGGCCGAGCAGCTGCCCGGAGCAGGCATGGGCACGGTCTGGCGCGCGCACGACGACCTGCTCGACCGGCCGGTCGCGGCGAAGGAGATCGTGCTGCCGCCCGGCCTGGCCCAGGACGAGCTGGACGAGCTCCGGCACCGGACGGTCCACGACGCCCGGACCGCCGCGCGGGTGCGGCACGCCGGCATCGTGGCCGTGTACGACGTGGTCGAGCAGGACGGCCGGCCGTGGATCGTGATGGAGTTCGTGCCGTCGGAGAGCCTGGAGCAGGTGCTGCGCAGCCACGGTCCGCTGTCGCCGGAGGACGCCGCCCGGGTCGCGCTGCGGATCCTGGAGGCGCTGGAGGCCGGGAACGCCGCGGGCGTGCGGCACGGCGACGTGACGCCGGCGAACGTGCTGCTCGGCGAGGACGGCCGGGTGGTGCTGACCGACTTCGGCCTGACCTCGTACGTGGGTGACCAGGCGCTCGCCTCGGCCGGCCTGCGGGTCGGCTCGCCGGACTTCGTCGCGCCGGAGCGGGCGCGTGGGCGGGACCGCGGCGGGATCGCCTCGGACCTGTGGTCGCTCGGGGCGACCCTGTACGCGGCGGTCGAGGGGACGTTGCCGTTCCGGCGGGAGGGGGCGCTGCCGACGCTGACCGCTGTGGTGACGGACGAGCCGCCGCCACCGCAGCGCGCCGGGCCGCTGCGGCCGGTGATCGACGGACTGCTGGTCAAGGATCCGGCGCACCGGCTCGGTGCGGCAGCGGTACGGGAGATGCTCGAGCGGGTCGTACGGGGTGCGCCAGTGCCGTCGGTGCCGCGGCAGCGGTCGCATCCCGCTGCCAACGGCGCCACGCCGGAGGTGCGGGCGGCCGGGCCGGTCAGCGCGTTCCCGCTGGTCTCGGCGCCGCCGCCGGCCGGTGCCGGCGAGCCGGTCATCGACGGGAGCCCGCCAGCCGGCCGGCTCCCGAGCCAGCGTCCGGAGCCGTCGCCGCGGCCCGGGCCGGCGCCGGCCGACGGCTCTGGTGCGCCAGCGCTCTCCGCCCAGCCCACCGCGCCGCAGCCCACCGCGCCCAGCCCACCGCCGCAGCCCACGGCGCCCCAGCCCACCGGCGCCAGCCCGGAGCCGCCAGCCGCGGACCGCCGGCCACCGCCCGCCGGACCACCGACCCGCAGCCCACTGGCGCCACCGAGACCACGGAGCCCGTCGGGACCACCGAGCCCGCTGGGAGCACCGGACCCGCCGGACACCACCGCGACCGCCGGTACCACCGCGACTGCCGGTACGCGCCGGGACCGCCGGCACGGCCGGGACAGCCGAACCGGCTGGGGAGCCGAGCGACGACGTCCTCGACGCCGCCGTTGTGGCAGCGCTGGCGGCCTTCGAGGCCGCCCTCTCCGGGGCCGGTCAGCTCGGACCCGGCAGGACCTCCGATGCCCCGGCGACGGGCGGCACCGGCACCGCCGAGCCGGCCCTCGTCGAGGAGCCGGCCGCCGCCGCCCCAGCGCCGCCGCACCGCCCGCACCGCCCGCGACGGACGGACCGGTCGAGCTCCGCGTACCCGCTGAGACCGGGACGCGCGCGGGCACCGGCGCCGACGCGGCCGGTGCCCGGGCCACCGAGCAGGCCGGTCAGGGTCGTGCGCAGACCGCGCCGGGTGCCCGGCCCGAAGCGGCCGCCGGGACCACGCCGGTCGAGCCGGCCCGCCCGGAGCTGGCGGCCGAGCCGGCCGGCAGACGCGGACGCGCGGCCGGCCACCGAGGAGCGGCCGCCCGCCCGGTCGGTCCCCGCCGAGGCCGGGACCGTGAGCCCTGAGCGTCGGGCTGCGACGGGCTCCCCGGCCGGCGGCACGGCCGCCCGGCAGCGGACCGTCGCCCGGCCGGCGGCGGCCGCGGGACGGGACGCCCCGCCGGCCGCGCCGCCGATGCCCCGGCCGGACGCCGACGAGCTCGACACCGGGCGCGACCCCGCGCGCACCCGCATCCGCTCGCTGCTCGCACTCGTGACCATCGTGCTCGCCGGCCTCGCCGCCGTGCTGCTCCCGAAGGTCCTCGACGAGAACGGGACCGCGGCCGGCACCGCTCCCCCGGCTGCCTCGAAGCCCGCTCCGGCGCCACCGACCGACCGGGCCGCGACCAGTGGCGCCGCCCAGCCGAGCACCACGTCCAGCCCGGAGCCCGCCGCCCCGCCACCACCCGGGTTCCGGCTGTACAAGGACCCCACCGGCTTCTCCATCGCCGTGCCGAGAGCCTGGCGCGCCGTCCGCGACGGCACCCTCGTCGACTTCCGCGGCCCGGACTCCACCCGCTTCCTCCGGATCGACCAGCGGACCAACCCGCGCGGCGACCCGTACGACGACTGGGTCGCGCAGGCACCCGCGGTGGGTGCGCGGCTCACCGGCTACGACCTCAAGCGGATCGCGCGGGTGCGGTTCCGCGGCTGGCCCACGGCGGACTGGGAGTTCGTCTGGGGCGGCCGCACCGACCCGACCCACGTCCTCAACCGCAACGTGGTGCCCAGCCCGTTCCGGGCGTACGCCCTCTACTGGTCCACTTCGGACAGTCGGTGGACCGTCGACCGCGAGCTCTTCGACGTCATCGCCAGCACCTTCTCGCCGGCGGCACGGTGAGCTCACCGACCGGTGGGACCGTGCTGAGCGGGCGGTACCGTCTGGTCGAGGTGCTCGCGGCCGGTGGCATGGGCACGGTCTGGCGCGCGTACGACGACGTGCTGGACCGGCCGGTCGCGGTCAAGGAGGTGCTGCTGCCGCCCGGCCTCGACGACGAGGCGCGCGAGACGCTGCGGCGGCGGACGATGCGCGAGGCGCGGGCGGCGGCGCAGCTGCGGCACCCGGCGATCGTGACCGTCTACGACGTGGTCGAGCACGACGGCCGGCCGTGGATCGTGATGGAGCTGGTCGCGTCCGAGAGTCTCGACGCGGCGATCCGCCGGCGTGGGTCGCTCCCGCCGGTGGAGGCGGCCGGCATCGGGCTGCGGATCCTGGACGCGCTGGTCACCGCACAGGCCGGTGGCGTCCAGCATCGCGACATCAAGCCGGCGAACGTGCTGCTCGCCGACGACGGCCGGATCGTGCTGACCGACTTCGGGATCGCCCGGCACGTCGGGGACGAGACGCTCACCTCCGCCGGCCTGCTGGTCGGCTCGCCGAACTTCCTCGCCCCGGAGCGGGCGCGCGGCCTGGACTCGCCCGGCCTGGCGTCCGACCTGTGGTCGCTCGGTGCGACGCTGTACGCCGCCGTCGAGGGGCGCCCGCCGTTCGAGCGGAACGGGCCGCTGCCGACCCTGGCCGCGGTCGTGATGGACGAGCCGCCGCCACCGCAGCGCGCCGGGCCGCTGCGGCCGGTGATCGACGGGCTGCTGATCAAGAACCCGGAGTACCGGCTGGACGCGGATCGCACCCGGTGGTGGTTGCAGCGGGCGCTGCGCGGCCAGGGGGCGCCGCCTCCGGCGACTGGCGCGGCACCGTCCGATCCGACCCGACCGCTCCCCCAGGTCGGGCCGCCCCCGCCGGTCGAGGAGAGCCCGGCAACCGACCGACCGGACCCCGACAGCTCCGCCGCGGACACCGCAGCCGTTGCGGCAGCCGCTGCCAGCGCCGGGTCGGCAGCGCAGTCGGCCGACGCCCCGCGGACACCGGAAGCGGCCGCGACCGCACCGCCGGCAACCAGCCCGCCGGCAGCCAGCCCGGCAGCAGCCGTGGCGGAGCCAGCAGCAGGATCGGCGGACGACCCACGGGCGCCCGGGATTGCGGCAGCCGCGACCTCGCCGCCGGCAGCCGGCCCGCCGGCAGCCGTGACGGAGCCAGCAGCAGGATCGGCGGACGACCCGGGACGCCCGGGACGGCCGCCGCCGCGGACGACCCACGGGCGCCCGGGACGGCCGCCGCCGCGACCTCGCCGCCGGCAGCCGGGTCGCCGGACGACCCGGACCCGGATCACCCTGACAACCCGGACGAGCCGGACCACCCCGACGAGCCGGACCACCCCGACGAGCCGGACCACCCCGACGAGCCGGGGGCGACGGGCGGCGGCGGCGCCGACCCGACGCGGCGGCGACCGGCGGCGCGGGGTGCTCGCCGCCGCCGCCCTCGGCGTACTCGCCGTACTCGCCGTCGTGCTGGTCCCACGCGCCCTCGACTCCGACCGCGAGCCCGACCCCGGCCAGGCGGCCCCGGCCAGGACCGCGGCGCCGTCCGCCTCCGCCGCAGCCTCCGCCGGTCGGCCCACTGCCGGCGGCGGCGCCACCAGCCCGTCCGCGACCTCGACCACCCCGAGCCGGGCGCCGACCCGCAGCCCGGGTGGGGCCTCGGCGACCCCGGTCCAGCCCCCGCCCGGCTTCACCCGCTACACGGACCCGGCCACCGGCTTCTCCGTCGTCGTCCCGCAGGGCTGGCGGCCGGGCCCGGGCCGGACGAGCGCCCAGGTCGACTTCGAGGACCCCACCTCCGGCCGCTTCCTGCGCATCGAGACGTCCGACACCCCGCAGGCGGATCCGTACGACAACTGGGTCAGCTACGAGCAGCAGTTCAGCCGCGACCGGACCGGCTACCGCAAGATCAAGATCGCCCGGGTCGACTACGGCAGCGACAAGGGCTGGGAGACGGCCGACTGGGAGTTCACGATCGGCGGCACCCACGTGCTCAACCGCAACATCCTGGTCAACTCGCGCCGCGCCCACGCCCTCTACTGGTCGACGCCGGAGAGCCTGTGGAACACCCCGCAGAGCCGGCGCATCGTCCAGCTCGCCGCGCAGAGCTTCCAGCCCGCACCGGTCGGCTAGGGCACGGCCCAGGGACCGTCGACCGCGGAGTAGACGGTCAGCTCGGACGCCTTGACCGAGACCCACACCTCCAGCCCGGGGGCGAGGTCGAGGTCGGCGACCGCGTCCGGGGTGACGTCGGCCAGGACCTCCGGCACCCCCGCCACCGCGACCCGCACCCGGTCGCCGACGGTCTCCAGGCCGCTGATCCGGCCGGGCCAGGCGTTGCGGGGACTGCCGCGACCGGGCCGCTCGCGGTGCAGGGCTACCGCGGACGGACGCAGCGCCAGGTAGACCGGGCCGCTGGTCGACGGCTCCGCGTCGGTCAGGGTCCCGCCGCCGTCGAGCCGCACGTGGCCGTCCCGGGCGTCGCCCCGGTAGAGGTTGAGACCGACCAGGCTCGCGACGTAGTCGGTGCGCGGGCGCCGCGCGACCTCGGCGGGCCGCCCCGCCTGCACGATCCGCCCCCGTTCGAGCACCACCAGGTGGTCGGCCAGCACCATCGCCTCGACCGGGTCGTGGGTGACGACGACGGCCGGACCCCCGTACGAGGTGAGGTGCCGGCGCAGGTCCGTACGCAGGCTGAGCCGGGTGCCGGCATCCAGCGCGGCGAGCGGCTCGTCGAGCAGCAGCAGCCGCGGGTCGAGGACCAGCGCCCGGGCGAGCGCCACCCGCTGCGCCTGCCCGCCGGACAGCTGTCGCGGCTTGTGCCGGGCGTGGTCGGTGAGACCGACCCGGTCGAGCCAGCCCGCGGCGGCCCGGCGGGCCGCGGCCCGGCGCAGGCCGCGGGCGCGCAGCCCGTAGGCGACGTTGTCCAGCGCGGTCAGGTGCGGGAAGAGCAGGTAGTCCTGGAAGACGTACCCGGTCTCCCGTTGCTCGGGAGCGGTCCTGATGCCGCCGGTCGCGTCGTCGAGGACCCGCCCGGCGAGCCGCACGTGCCCGCCGGCGATCGGGACGAGCCCGGCGAGCGCGCGCAGCAGCGTCGACTTCCCCGCGCCGTTCGGCCCGAGGACGCCGAGGACCTGGCCGGGCGCGGCGGCGATCGCGACGTCCAGCGTGAAGGCGCCCTGCGCGACGACCACGTGGGCGTCGAGCCCGTCGGCCGGGTCGGGGTGGGCGCCCGGGGTCACGTGCCGGTCCCGGTGCGGACGATCCGGTCGCGGAGCGAGACGAGGATGACCACGGAGACGGCGAGCAGCACCAGCGACAGCGCGATGGCCGCGTCCGGGTCGGTCTCCAGCGCCAGGTACACCGCGATCGGCATCGTCTGGGTGGTGCCGGGGAAGTTCCCGGCGAAGGTGATCGTGGCGCCGAACTCACCCAGCGCCCGCGCCCAGCACAGCACCGAGCCGGCCAGCACCGACGGCGCGATCAGCGGCAGCGTGACCCGCCGGAAGGTGGTCCACCGGTCCGCGCCGAGGGTGGCGGACGCCTCCTCGAAGCGGGGGTCCGCGGCGCGCAGCGCCCCCTCCACGGTGATCACCAGGAACGGCAGCGCGACGAACGTCTCGGCGAGCACGACCGCGGTCGTCGTGAACGGGATCGAGATCCCGAACCAGTCGTAGAGGAAGCGCCCGACGACGCCGCGCCGGCCGAAGGCGAGCAGCAGCGCGACACCGCCGACGACCGGCGGCAGCACCAGCGGCAGCGTCACCAGCGCCCGCAGCGCCGACCGGCCGCGGAACCTCGCCCTGGCCAGCACCCAGGCCAGCGGGACCCCGATCAGCAGCGAGATCGCCGTGGCCAGGCTGGCGCTGACCAACGACAGCCGCAACGCCTCGCGGACCAGCGGGTCCGCGAGCAGCGTCGGCAGCGACCGCCACGGAGCGCGGACCAGCAGGCCGGCGAGCGGGAGCAGCAGGAACCCCACGGCCACCGCCGCCGGGACGGCCAGCGGCCAGGGTGCGCCGCGGCGGCGCGGCCTGGAAGCCGACCGGAGCTGATCGGGCTCCCGGCGAACGGCCGTCACGGACTCGCGAAGCCGGCCTCGGTCAGCACCTTGGTGCCCTCGGCGGACAGCACGTAGTCGACGAACGCCTTCGCCGCGGCCGCGTTGGGCGCCTTGCCCAGGGCCGCGATCGGGTACGACGTCGAGGCGTTCTGCTCGGCCGGGATCTCGATGCCCTTCACCTCGGCGCCGGCCGCCTGCACGTCGGTCTGGTAGACCATGCCGGCGTCGACCTCGCCGAGCCGGACGACGGTGAGCACCGCCTTGACGTCGGCGCCGAGGGTGACCGGCTTGACCGTGATGTTCGCCTTCTTCAGCACCTCCGCGGCGACGGTGCCGCAGGGGACCTGCTCCTCGCACAGTGCGACCTTCAGGCCCGGCTTGGCCAGGTCGGCGAGACCGGTGACGCCGCCGGGGTTGGCCGGCGGCACCGCGATCTCCATGAAGTTCTTGGCGAACGTCTTCGGGTCGGCCGCTGCTCCCGACTTCACGACGGTGTCCATGGTCTTCACGCTCGCGGACGCGAAGACGTCGGCCGGCGCGCCCTGCCCGATGCTCTCCGCCAGGGCGGTGCTGGCGCCGAAGTTGAACTTCACCGTGACGCCGGGATTGGCCGCCTGGAACTGCTTGCCGATCGTGCCGAACGACTCGGTCAGCGAGGCCGCCGCGAAGACCGTGACCGTCCCGGACAGACCCGCGGCGGTGGGGCTGGCGCTCGACCCCGCGCTCGTCCCGGAGTCGTCCCCGCAGCCGGCGAGGAGGGCGGCGACGACGATCGCCGGCACGGCGAGCCAAGATCGACGCATCGGACTCACCTTCTCGGGACCTCGACGACCACGTTCGTGGACTTCACCGCGGCCACGGCGAGCACGCCGGGCTCCAGTCGCAGCTCGTCGGCGGCCTCGCGGCTCATCAGCGACACGATCCGCTGCCCGCCGGACTGGATCTCGACCTGCGCCATCACGCCGTCGCGGGTGACCCGGGTGACGATGCCGGGGAACCGGTTGCGGGCCGACTCGGCCACGACGGGGGCGTCGCCGGCCGCCGGAGCCTCGGCGGCGGCCTGCACCGCGAACTCCGCCAGCACCTTCCCGTCCACCGCCAACCGCGAGCCGGGCTCCTTGACCGTCGGCAGCCGCCCGGACTCGGCCCAGCGGCGCACCGTGTCGTCGCTGACGCCGAGCAAGGTGGCGACCTCGCTGATCCGGTACGTCGGCATGGCGCCGACCGTAGCATCCGATCCGCATCTGCGGAGACTGTCCGCGATAGGAGCGGCGAACGCGCCCGTCGCGGCCGTCAGGGTCCGCCGATCCGGCTCTCGACCCGCGGTCTGGGCCGCGGCGGGCCGGGAGTAGGTGGACCTAGGCCGGCGGGGACGGCTGGGCCAGCGGAGACTGCTGGTGGAACGCCGAGCGCCACTCGCCGTCCTGTCGCGTGTAGACGGATGTGGCGAGCACGTGCAGCGGCAGCGGCTGCCCGTCGCGCACGGCATCGACATCGGCCCGGTACGTGACCAGCACGCTGTCGGCGGTCAGCTCGATGACCTTGGGCTCGCTGATGGTGGAGCGCAGGTAGGGGTTGCGGTTCTCGCCGATGCCCGTGACGATCGAGGCGCGGTCCAGCACCCCGTACGACGAGACGGCCAAGGCGTCGTCGCGCATCACCCTGTCGTAGAAGCTCGCGTCGCCGGCCCGGTTCGCCGCCCACATCGCCTCTTCCAGCTCCAGAATCTCGTCACCCAGGCTCATCGCTGTCCCTCCAGTCGGACTGTGTCGACTCGCTAACCATTATAACGGGTGTCCAACACCAGTTATAGTGGGGTGATGATGAGGGAGTCAAGCGAACTGATCTTGCGCTGGCGGCCCGGCGATGCGGCGTTCTCCTTCGACGCCGGCGCGTTCTGTCTGGAGATCCTGACCACCGGCGGCGTGGGTGACTTCCTCTGGTACGAGACGCTGTCCACACCGGAGGACTTGTCCACCTGGCTGGCCGCCTCCAGGCTGGGCATCAAGGGCATCCGGAGCACCGAGGACGAGCTGGCCTCGGCGCGACGGTTGCGCACGGCCATCTTCGCCGGCGCCACAGCCCGGATGGCCGATCGGCCCGTACCGCGCTCCGCGGTCACTGTGATCAACGAGCTGGCGGTGCCGGCACCGCCGATGCCGCGCCTGGCCGCGGACCGACGTGCCTGGACGGCGCCGGTCACCGGTGCCCAGGCGCTGTCGGCCATGGCCCGGGACGCGGTCGACCTGTTCGGCGGGGCGTACGCGGGGCGCATCCGCGAGTGCGCGGCGGCCAACTGTCAGTTGATCTTCGTGGACCTGTCCCGCCCGGGCCAGCGGCGCTGGTGCTCGATGCAGCGCTGCGGCAACCGGGCCAAGCAGCGTGCCCGGCACGGGCAGGACTGAGCGGTCCGCCGGTCTCAGGGACCGAGCTGATCGGCGACCACCCACGGCCCCTCGGCGGAGTGCCGCATGGTCACCGACATCCGGGCGCCGGCGCGAGCGGTCTTCGGGACGGTGTGCTGCCACTCGTGTTGGCAGGCGCCGCCCATCACCAGCAGGTCGCCGCCGCCCGGCGTGAACGTGCGGGTCGCCGGCCCGGAGCTGCCCGGACGGAGCAGGAAGCGGCGTCGCTCGCCCAGCGACACGGTCGCCACCAGCGGGTCGTGCATCACCTTGCGCACGGTGTCGCCGTGCCAGGCGACGCCGTCCCGGCCGTCCCGGTAGAGGTTCACCAGCACGGAGTCGAACTGCACTCCGTAGTGGACGGACAGGGCGGCCCGCAGCTGCTCCAGCCGGGCCGGCAGCTCCGCCAGCGAGGCACCGGACCAGCCCGCCACCATCCGCGGCTCCAGCACGGTCCGCTCGTACATCCGCCGCTCGCGCTGCCGCCACGGCGCGCTGTCGAGCAGCAGGTCGAACAGCTCGCCGTGGTCCGGCAGCCAGCCCGGCACCTCGTCCAGCCACGACCTCTCGTCCAGCCGGTGCCGCACCAGCCGGTCGAAGGACAGGCTGTCGCCGGCCGGGTCGTCGAAGAGCGAGCCCTGCCAGGCGAGCGGAGGTACGGCGGTCATCGGTGTCCATGGTGCGCCGACAATGGCCGGGTGACGACCTACGGGTGGGTCTCGTTCACCACCGACTACGGCACCGCGGACGGGTTCGTAGCCGCCTGCAAGGGGGTCATCGCGTCGATCTCGCCGGCGACCCGGGTGATCGACGTCACCCACCAGGTGCCCGCCCACGACGTCGGCCGGGGCGCGGCGGTGCTCGCCCAGGCGGCGCCGTGGCTGCCGCCGGCGGTGCACCTCGCCGTCGTCGATCCCGGCGTCGGCACCGACCGGCGCGGCATCGCCGTCCGGACGCCGCGCGGCGTGCTGGTCGGCCCGGACAACGGCCTGCTGGTGCCGGCGGCCGAGGCGCTCGGCGGCATCGAGGCCGCGTACGAGCTGACCGAGCCCGGCTTCTGGCTGCCCGAGGTATCGCGGACCTTCCACGGGCGGGACGTCTTCGCCCCGGTCGCCGCGCATCTCTGCCGCGGCGTCGACCCGGCCCGGCTCGGCCCAGCGGTTGCCGCGGGCGATCTGCGCCGGCTGGTGGAGCCGCCCGTCGAGGTCGGCACCGGCAGGCTGCGCGCCGCGGTGCTGACGGTCGACACGTTCGGCAACGTCCAGCTCGCCGCGAGCGCCGATGCCCTGCGGGCGGGCGGGTTCGTTCCCGGCGCAGCGGTCACCGTCCGCCGCACCGCCAACGCTGTCCACAGTGGACGGGTTTGGACCGCGCGGGTCGGCACCACCTTCGGCGACGTCGACCGCGGCGGGCTGGTGGTGCTCGTCGACTCGGCCGGCCGGGTCGCGGTGTCGGTCAACGGCGGCAGCGCGGCGGCGACCCTCGCGGTCCACCCCGGCGACGAGCTGGTGATGTATGCTCGTACATCATGAAGCGCACGCAGATCTATCTCGACGAGGACCAGGACCGCCGGCTCGGTGAGCGGGCGCGGTCGTTGCGGAGGACCAAGTCGGACCTGATCCGCAGCGCGATCGGCGACTACCTGTCCCGGCCGGCCTCCGTGGAAGAGCAGTTGGCCGAGTTCCGAGCCGCCGCCGAGGCCGCCTTCGGCTCGGCCCGGCACCTGCCCGCCGACTACGTGGACCGGCTCCGCGACGACGACCGTCGACGCTCCGACGAGCTCGAGCGGCGCTGGCACGGCGAGCAGGCATGAGCGTCGTCCTCGACACCACCGTGCTGATCGACATCCTCCGGGGGCGATCGGAGGCGCGCGGCTTCTACCTGGGCCTGCGGGAAGGCCCCGTCTGCTCGGAGCTGACCCGGCTGGAGGTGCTGCGGGGCATGCGGTCCGACGAGCGGTCGCCCACCTTCCGGCTGCTCGCCTCGCTGCAGTGGCATCCCGTCGACCGGGAGGTGTCGACGCTCGCCGGTCAGCTCGGCCGAGAGTACCGGGCGAGCCACCGCGGCATCGGCGCCGCGGACCTCGCCATCGCCGCCACCGCACTGGTCCGGGGCGCGTCGCTGGCGACGAGCAACGTGAAGGACTTTCCGATGTTCCCCGATCTCGTTCCCGCCTACTGACCTGACCCATCGGGCCGTCGCCGTCAGGTCAGTGCGGCGCGGAGGAAGGGCGGGAGCTCCCGCTTGCCGGAGCCGTCCAGGGCGACCACGACGTAGACGGTCCGCGCGGTGACCAGGATGTCGTCCCCGCGGCGGACCTCGAAGGCCAGCGTGAAGCTGGTCCTGCCGAGCGACTCCGTGCTCACCCGGACGGCCAGCTCGTCGGCGAAGGCGGCGGCACCGCGCCAGTCCAGCTCGGTGTGCACCAGCTGCGCGTCGACGCCGGCACCGGTGAGCCTCGCGTACGGGACGCCACGCACGGACAGGAAGCCGGTCATCGCCTCGTCCAGGTAGACCAGGTACCAGGCGTTGAAGACGACGCCCTGCTGGTCGACCTCCAGGTAGCGGACGGTGAGCCGGTGCTCGAAGCTCATCCGCGCCCCTGCGGGCCGCCGGGGCGGCGGGCCGCCACGAAGGCGGACAGGCTGCCGAGCGTCGCCAGCGAGTCGAGGTCGAGGTCCGCGTCGGCGACGTCCACGTCGAGGGTGCGCCGGATGGCGGCGAGCAGCCGGACGACGCCGACGGAGTCGAGCCCGAGGCCACCGGACAGCAGCGGGGTGTCGGCGGGCAGGGCCGCCGCGGCCGGGTCGCCGACCACCTCGGCCAGCAGCCGCCGCACCTCGTGCTCGGCCGCCGACACCCCGGTCGGCCGCGGCGGTGGCGGGCTCACGCCGGCACCAGCCGGTCGTCGACGGTGACCCAGTCCGGGTACGCCGGCTCGTCGCCCAGGTCGCGGACGAAGACCGCGATGTCGCCGTCCCGCGCGGACGCGGCGAAACCGGCCTGCCTGAGCCCGAGCCGGATCGGGACGTTCCGCTCGGTCAGCCGGCACGGTACGGCCAGCCGCCCGGCCCCCGCCGCCCGGGCGCACCGCGCCAGCCCGGTGAGCAGGACCGGCACCGCGCCCCGGCCGCCCGCCCGGCAGGACACCGCCACCAGGTCGGCCGTCCACGACGGACCGTCCGGTTCGGACACCGCCGCGAGGCCGACCAGCCCGTCGTCGCCGAAGCGGTCGGCCAGCTCCAGCACCGCCGCCCGGCCGCCCGGGCGGTACCCGGCGCCGGTCGAGTTGTACCGGGTCGTCCGCCGGGCCAGCTCGGCGAGCCGGTCGGTGTCCTCGCCCCGGGCGGCGCGCACGGTCGCCCGCAGCGCGCACCAGCGCAGGAAGTCCTCCTCGCTGCCGCCGAAGCCGGCCCTGGCCGTGCGGCGGCGCTCCCGCCGGCGATAGCTGTCCACACGCGACCGGCCGGCGGCGGTCAGCGGCCCCGGGTCGAACTCCGGCCAGCCCAGGGCGTCCGGCACCTCGTCCGGCGCGAGCACGACCACCTCGGGCAGGGTGCGCTCCACGTCGGCCCGCTCCAGCGGGTCGTCGTCGACAAAGGCGAGCGTGTCGAGCCGGACGTCCAGCTCGTCGGCGACGCGGCGCAGCGCGTCCACCTTGCGGCCCCAGCCGTACTGCGGCGCGACGAAGCGGCCGGCCAGCCCCGGCGCGGCCTCGACCAGCTCGCCGACCGACGCCGGGTTGCGGCTGGCGACGCTGAGCAGGATGCCCCGCCCGGCAAGGGTGTCCAGCAGCTCCAGGACGGCCGGATGCGCCTCGGGCAGCAGGTCGGACTCCAGCGCGACCCCCGGCCAGAGCGTGCCGTCGAGGTCCCACACCACGACCTTGACGAGCCGGGTCACAGCGCCTTCCGCATCGACAGGTGCTCGGCGGCGAAACCGAGCTTGGCGTACACCGCCCGCATGGCGACGTTTCGCATGTGGACCTTGCCCACCACTTCGGACACTCCCTGGGCCCGGGCGGCGGCCAGCGCGGCGGCGAGCAGCTGCTCGGCCACCGCACCGCGGCCGGGCAGGTCGCTGGTCGCGAGCGAGCGGAAGTTCCCGTAGCGGTCGCCGGTCAGCGAGTTGGTGCGGCCGGACACCCAGACCCAGCCGACGACGGCGCCGCCGCTGTCCGCGACGAGCGTGATCTCCGCCGGCTTGCCGAGCGAGCCGGAGACCCGGCGCCGGTGCAGCTCCGGGTCGGTCACCGCCTCGGCGCCGAACGAGATCCGGGCGATCTCGATCTCGTACGCCACCAGGTCGTCCAGGTCCGCGGCCGTCGCCGGGCGGACCGCGACCTCAGCGGTCACGACTGCCCCTCGCCGACCGTCCGCCCGCGGAGCCGGCCGGGCGGGACTGCGGGCGGAACGTGTGCCCGCCGCAGGACGGGCACCCGGCCGCCTTGAGCTCGGCGATGGTCCGCCAGCGGCGGCGGTCGCCGACGGTCTGCGCGGTCCCGCACCCGGCGCAGACGTACCGGCGGCTCTTCCCGGCTCCGGTGTAGAGCTCCGCGGCCGGTCCGGCCGCCGTCGCGGCGGTGACCAGGTGCCACAGCGCGCTGGTGCCGCCCAGCACACCGGCCCCGACGTACTCGTTGAAGCCGGGGACGAGCGACCGCACGGCGAGCCCGAGCCGCGCCATCAGCTCCAGCAGCCGGACCGTCTCCTCCGGCCGGCGGACGCCGAGGGACAGGAAGACGTCCGCACCGGCGCCCGGCCGCAGCGCCTCGACCGCGCGGGTGAGGAACAGCTCCGCACCGGCCACCGTGTACGGAGGATCCGTCTGCACCGTGTCGGCCGCGCCCAGCAGCCGGTCGGGAAGCGGCGAGCGCAGGTCGTGCTCGACGACCTCGACCGGGAACGGTGCGCCGGCCAGCCGGTCGCGCAGGTACCCGACCAGCGCCGGGTCGAGCTCGACCACCGTCAGCGCGGCCGGTCCGGCCGCGGCGCCGTGCCGGGCGGTGAATGCGGCGATGGCGACCGAGACCAGGTCGTCGTCGCCGAGCACCAGCACCCGGCGCCCGGCCAGCGCGCCCGCATCGTGCAGCGCCAGCACCCGGCGTACCTTGGTGTCCACAGTGGAATGTGTCTGGTCCAGCTCGACCCGGACCGGTGGCACCGCCGCGGCCGCCCCGGCCAGCGCCTCGACCAGCGCCGACTCGCCGCCCAGCGCGGTGCCGCGGCCATCGCAGGCGGGGCAGCGCCCGCTGACGGTGGACGCGCCCGCGCCGAACGCGGCCCGGCCGGCCGGGGTCAGCCGCGCCGGCCGGTCGGCGGTGAGCACGCCGCGGGTCCGCAGCTCACCGCAGACGGCGGCGACGAGCGGGAGCGGCAGCGACGTCGCCCGGCCGACCGCGCGGGTCGAGCCGGCACCGCGGGCGATCGCCCGGACCACCGCCCGCACCCCGGCCGACCCCTCGGCCAGCCGTACCGCCCCGGCCACCTCCGCGGCGACCCGCTCCGCGTCGAGCCGGTCGTCCCGGCCGCCCGGCGTCGTCGCGGCCGGGCCGTCCGCGGCCCGCCCGTCCCCGTCGGCGACCGCCGCGCCCGGCGGGGGGTGCGAGGCGGTCATGAGGAGGTGAGGCCGCGGTCGACGCGGCGGACCTCGACGCGGTGCAGGCCGAGCCGGGTGACCAGGTCGTCGACGACCGCGCGCCCGTCGATCGCACCGCAGCTGAACAGGTCGACGGCGACCAGCTGCTCCTCCGGCCAGGTGTGCACCGACAGGTGCGACTCGGCCAGCACCAGCACCAGTGTCACGGCGCCGTTGGGGAAGACGACCGCGGTCTCGTCGAGCACGTGCCCGCCGCCCGTCGCCACCGCGGCCCGGGCGGCGGCGGCGAGCCCTTCCGGGTCGGTGGTGAGATCGGGATCTCCGACCGCGCCGTCCACCGCGTACAGCACCTTGGGGGTGAAGGCCTCCAGCGGCCGCAGGTCGCTCAGCGGTCGCTCCGCCCGCCGCACGCGCAGCGTCGTCCCGGACTTCACCGGTCGAGGGTACCCGCGCGGCGCGCACCCCCCGGCGGAGCAGCCCACCCGGTGGCAGGATGAGCCGGTGGCCAGGCTGATCGCGGTGACGGGGGCGACCGGGACGGTGGGCGGGCGGGTCGCCCGGCTGCTCGCCGAGCGCGGTGTGCCGCAGCGGCTGGTGGTGCGGGAGGCGGCGCGGGCGCCCCGGCTGGCCGGCGCCGAGGTGCGCCAGATCCCCGGGTACGGCGCGGGCGCCGAGGTCCGGGAGGCGCTCGACGGTGTGGACACGCTCTTCCTGGTCCCGGCCCAGGAGTCCGCCGACCGGGTCGAGCAGCACCTGACGGCTGTCGACGCGGCGGCGGCGGCCGGCGTGCGCCGGATCGTCTACCTGTCCTTCGTCGACGCCCGGCCGGACGCGACCTTCACCCTCGCCCGGCAGCACTGGGCGACCGAGGAGCGGATCCGGGCCAGTGGGGTGGCCTGGACCTTCCCGCGGATGAACATCTACCTCGACTTCCTGCCCTCGCTGGTGTCCCCGGAGGGCGTGATCGAGGGTCCGGCCGGTGCCGGGCGAGCCGCGATGGTGACCAGGGCCGACGTCGCCGACGTGGCGGCCGCGCTGCTGACCGGCGACGGACACGAGGGGCGCGCGTACGACGTCACCGGTCCGGAGGCACTGACCCTCGCCGAGGCGGCCGCGCGGATGTCGAGCCGGTCCGGCCGGCGGATCGCCTTCCGGGACCAGACGGTCGAGGAGGCGTACGCGTCCCGCGCCTCGTACGGCGCTCCGCACTGGCAGGTCGAGGCGTGGGTGACCACGTACCTGGCCATCGCCGCCGGTGACGCGGCCGAGGTGAGCGACACGGTGCCGCGGCTCACCGGGCACCCCGCCCGGTCACTGGACGAGCACCTCCGCGCCCACCCGGATGCACTCGACCACGTCTCCGGCTGACAAGAGCGGCGGACCTGTGCGACTTCGTGTCGTGGGGACAACACGAGCTCGCACGAACTCCTCGGCTCAGGCCGGCTCGGAGTCGACCGCCTTGGCCAGCACGTCGGCCACGGTGTCCGGTCCGGCCGACGTGCGCTCGCCGGTCAGCAGGTCCTTCACCGACACGCTCGCGTCCCGGTCCAGGGTGAGCACGAAACGCGCGCCCCGGCCGTCCGCGTACCTCATCTGCGTCGCGTGCTTGACCGGCGCCGGGTAGACCTCGGCGTCGAGCACGCCGGTGGACCGCACCCGGTCGGCGACCGCGAGCAGGACGCGCAGCTCGTCCGCGCCGCCGAGGGTCAGCACGGCGAGCGGCCGGTCCCGGGCCTGCGCCGGCAGCGCGTCGCCGCCGTCCAGCGCGGCCAGCAGCCGGGACAGCCCGATGCTGCCGCCGACGCCGGGCAGCCGCTGCCTGGTGAAGAGCCCGGCCAGGTCGTCGTAGCGCCCTCCGGAGCAGATGCTGCCCACCTCGGGCGTGGACAGCAGCGTGGTCTCGAACACGAGCCCGGTGTAGTAGTCGAGCCCGCGTGCGATGCCCGGATCGACCCGCAGCGCGTCCGGTGGCGCCCCGGCCGCGCGCGCGAGATCGAGCACGAGCCGGAGCTGGTCGAGCGCGGCCCGACCCTCGCCGTCCGGCGCGAGCAGGTCGGTCACCGCCGCGAAGGTCTGCTCGTCGGTCCCGCCGCGAGCGCCGGCCAGGGCGAGCACCCGGTCCGCGGCGACGCCGGCCACGCCGGCACCGGCCAGCTCGTCCCGGACCGCGTCCGGGCCGACCTTCTCGATCTTGTCCAGGCCGCGCAGCACCGGCACCGCCCGGTCGAGCAGCCCCAGGTCGGCGAGCAGGCCGTTGAGCACCCGGCGGTCGTTCACCCGCATCAGGAACGGCCCGATGTCCATCCTGGACAGTGCCCGGGTGAACATGGCCACGATCTCGGCGTCGCCGCCGGGTCCGGTCTCGCCGATCACGTCGGCGTCGCACTGGAAGAACTCGCGGTAGCGCCCACGCTGGGGCCGCTCGCCCCGCCAGACGTAGCCGACCTGGTAGAGCCGCAACGGCGGGCGCAGCTCGGTGTGCTGGGCGGCGAAGCGGGCCAGCGGCACGGTCAGGTCGAAGCGCAGCGCGACCGGCCGGCCGCCCTGGTCGTCGAACTCGAACATCTGCTTGTCCGACTCGCTGCCACCCTTGCCCTTCAGCACGTCGGCGTGCTCCAGCGCGGGCGTCTGGATCGGGTCGTAGCCGAACGACGCGAACGTGTCCTCGGCCACCCGCAGCAGCCGGCGCCGGTGCAGCGCCGGGGTCGGTGGCAGGTCGGCGAAGCCGCGCAGCGTGCGCGGCTCGATCAGCGGGCGGTCCATCTCCGCGATCGTCCCACGCCGGGATCGCCCGGCTGCATCATGGGCGGGTGACCGAGCAACGCTGGGCCGACGTGGACGCCTATCTGGAGGACGTGCTGATGCCGCCCGACCCGGAGCTGGCCGCGGCGCTGGCCGCCGGACAGGCGGCCGGGCTGCCGCCGATCCAGGTGTCGGCGCCGCAGGGCAGGCTCCTGCACCTGCTGGTCCGGACGCGGGGAGCCCGCAGCGTGCTGGAGATCGGCACGCTGGCCGGCTACAGCACGATCTGGATGGGCCGGGCGCTGCCGCCGGACGGCCGGCTGGTGACGCTGGAGATCGACCCGGCGCACGCCGCGGTGGCCCGGTCGAACGTCGAGCGGGCCGGGCTGGCCGGGATCGTCGAGGTCCTCCTCGGGCCGGCGCTGCAGACGCTGCCCCGGCTCGCGGCCGAGGGGGCCGGCCCGTTCGACCTGGTCTTCGTCGACGCGGACAAGCCGGGCAACGCGGCCTACGTCGGCTGGGCGCTGCGGCTGACCAGGCCGGGCAGCCTGATCGTGGTCGACAACGTCGTGCGGGACGGCAAGGTCGCCGACGCGGACAGCACCGACCCCGCGGTCCTCGGCAGCCGCCGGCTGGTCGAGCTGCTGGCCGCGGAGCCGCGGCTGGACGCGACCGTGATCCAGACGGTCGGCTCGAAGGGCTACGACGGCTTCGCCCTCGCCCTGGTCACCGGCTGACCCGGCTCAGCGGGCTGCCCGGGCTCAGCGGGCCGGCGCCGGGACCCGCCGCCGGGCGAGCGCGAAGCGGTCCGGTGCGGACCGGACGCCGAGCACCAGGTCGGCTACCAGCTCCCCGATCGCCGGGGCGAACTTGAAGCCGTGGCCGGAGAAGCCGGCGGCGACGGTGAGCGGCCCGCGCTGGTCCACGACGAAGTCCGAGTCGTCGGTGAGGGTGTAGAGGCAGGTGACCGGTTCGGCCCGGTCGGCGTCCACGCCCGGCAGCCACTGCCGGGCGTAGTCCTGCAGCCGGCGCACGGCGGCCTCGTCGATCCGGTCCGCGTCGTCGCGCCGGCGGGCCGGGTCGACCGGCCGCCCGCCGCCGTGCATCCCGACCTTGATCCCCTCCGGCGCGGCCAGGCCGTAGACGGGAGGGACCGCCTCGGCGCCCGGGTGGTGGATGAAGCTGGGCCACGCGTCGGTGTGGTCGAGCCGTCCGAAGTGGACGGGCTGCTCCTGGCTCACCCGCAGCCGCGGCAGCGGCATCAGCTCCCCGAGCAGCGGCGCCGCCCAGCCGCCCGCCGCGACCACCACCCGCGCCGCATCCACCGGCCCGGCCGGCGTGGCCAGCCGCACCCGGTCCCCGCCGAGCACCGTGACCGAGGTGACCGCCGTGCCGTGCCGGACCTCCGCGCCGTACCGCGCCGCCGCCTCCTGGAAGCCGCGGACCGCGTCGTCGGCCCGCAGCCGCCCCCCGGTCGGGTGGACCAGCGCCGCGGTCTCCACCCGCAGCCCCGGCCACCGCTCGGCCGCCGCCGCCGGCGACAGCATCCGGGCCGGCTCGCCGGCCGCGAGCAGCGCCCCGAGCCGGGCGTGCAGCTCGGCCGGGGAGCCGTGGTCGACGGCACCGGTCAGCGCCAGCAGGTCCCGGCCGGTGTCCGCCTCCAGCTCCCGCCACAGCGGCAACGCCCGCTGGCCCAGCCGGACGTAGTACGGCTCGGTGTAGGCGAGCCGGAAGATCCGCGCGCTCCCGTGCGAGCTGCCGAGCCGGTGGCCGGGGGCGTACTGCTCGAGCAGCAGCACGCCCACACCCCGCCGGGCCAGCGCCCACGCCGCGGCCGACCCCATCACCCCGCCGCCGAGCACCACGACCGGACCACGGCCTCCGCTCACGACGCCCAGTCTCCCGCACGCCGCGCAGCTGCAATGGCGCCGGCAGAGAACACGCCCGTATCTCGCCCGCGTCCGGGAGCGGCTCGGCACGTCCCAGGAGGTGATTGAGGCGGTCGCGGGCTTCCTCGCCGCCCGCGGCCGGCACGACGCCGGAGTCGGTGGTCAGCTCTCGATGGGGACGATCTCGGGCGCGCCCATCCGGACCGCGTCGGCGGCCTCGTCGTCCTGCTCGTGCTGGGAGCGCAGCTCGGCGTCGACCCGGGCCCGGTAGTGGGTGATCTCCTTCTCCCGCTGCTCGTCGCTCCAGCCGAGCACCGGGGCCACCAGGTCGGCCGCGTACGGGGCGGTCCGGGCGCCGCGGTCCCAGGTCTCGATCGAGATCCGGGTGCGGCGGGCGAGCACGTCGTCCAGGTGCCGCGCGCCCTCGTGGGACGCCGCGTAGACGACCTCGACCCGCAGGTAGTCCTCCGCGCCGTCCAGCGGCTCGCCCAGCGACCGGTCCGCGGCCACCAGCGCCAGCACCTCGTCGATCAGCGTGCCGTAGCGGCCGAGCAGGTGCTCGATCCGGGCGACGTGCAGGCCGGACTCCTCGGCGATGATGTGCCGCCGGTTCCACGCCGCCGGGTATCCCTCCGCGCCGACCAGCGGCACCCGGTCGGTCACGCACTCGGGCACCTTCTCGTCCAGCGCGTGCGCGACCGCGTCGACCGCGTCCTTCGCCATCACCCGGTACGTCGTGTACTTGCCGCCCGCCACCACCACCAGGCCCGGCGCGACGTGCCCGACGACGTGCTCCCGGGACAGCTTCGAGGTGGACTCGGACTCGCCGGTCAGCAGCGGGCGCAGCCCGGCGTACACCCCCTCGACGTCCTCCCGGGTGAGCGGCGTGGTCAGCACCGCGTTCACGTGCTCGAGCAGGTAGTCGATGTCCTGCGCGGACGCCGCCGGGTGCGCCTTGTCCAGCTCCCAGTCGGTGTCGGTGGTGCCGATGATCCAGTGCCGGCCCCACGGGAGGACGAACAGCACGCTCTTCTCGGTGCGCAGGATGAGCGCGGTGCGACGACTGGATCCGGTCCTTCGGCACGACCAGGTGGATCCCCTTGGAGGCCCGCACCTTGAACTGGCCGCGCTCGGCCACCATCGCCTGCGTCTCGTCGGTCCACACCCCGGTGGCGTTGATCACCTGCCGGGCGTGCACCTCGATCGTCCGGTCGTGCTCCAGGTCGCGGACGGTCGCGCCGGTGACCCGCTCCCCCTCGCGCAGGAAGCCGATCACCCGGGCCCGGGTGGCGACCAGCGCGCCGAAGTGGGCCGCCGTCCGGGCGATGTTCATCGTGTGCCGGGCGTCGTCGACCTGGCCGTCGTAGTACCGGACCGCGCCGACCAGGGAGTCCTTGCGCAGCGCACGGCGCCGACCGCAGGGCGCCCGCGGCGGGTCAGGTGCCGGTGCCGCGGCAGCCGGCCCGTGGCCCCGCCGGGGAGGCCGCGGCCATCGCGTCGTAGAGCAGGATCGCCGGCCCGACGTACGGCCGCTCCCAGAAGCGGTGCTGCAGCGGGTAGAGGAACGGCAGCGGCCGGGCGAGGTGCGGAGCGAGGTCCGCCGATGATGCAGACCGCGCTCCCGCAGCGCCTCGTGCACCAGCCCGAAGTCGAGCATCTCCAGGTAGCGCAGGCCGCCGTGCAGCAGCTTGCTGGACCGGCTCGACGTGCCGCTGGCGCATGTCCCGCGCCTCCACCAGGCCGACCCGCAGCCCCCGGGTGGCCGCGTCCAGCGCGGCCCCGGAGCCGACGACCCCGCCCCGACGACGAGCACGTCGAGCTCCGCCGCGGCCATCTCGTCCAGTGCTGCGGAGCGTGCGTCGGGCGAGAGTGCGGCGGCTTCCATGAGGTCCTCGAGTCTCCTTCGGTCGGGGCCGGCTGCTCGACGGTCGGCTAGTCGACGTCCACCCAGTCCAGTGTGCGCTCGACCGCCTTCTTCCAGCCGGCGTAGCCGGCGTCGCGCTGCTCCTCGGCTCCACGCCGGCTGCCAGCGCTTGTCCTCGTTCCAGTTCTCCCGCAGCTCGTCGGTGTTGTTCCAGAAGCCGACCGCCAGCCCGGCCGCGTACGCCGCGCCGAGCGCGGTCGTCTCGGCCACCACCGGCTTGCTCACCGGGACGCCGAGCACGTCGGCCTGGATCTGCATGCACAGGTCGTTGGCGGTGATGCCGCCGTCGACCTTGAGCACGTCGAGGTCGACACCGGAGTCCTTCGCCATCGCCTCGACGACGTCCCGGCTCTGGTAGCAGATCGCCTCCAGGGTGGCCCGGGCCAGGTGGGCGTTGGTGTTGAACCGGGACAGGCCCGACGATCGCGCCGCGGGCGTCCGAGCGCCAGTACGGCGCGAACAGGCCGGAGAACGCCGGCACGAAGTAGACCCCGCCGTTGTCCTCGACCTGCGCGGCCAGCGTCTCGCTCTCCGCCGCGCCGCCGATGATGCCGAGCTGGTCGCGCAGCCACTGCACCGCCGAGCCGGTGACCGCGATCGAGCCCTCCAGCGCGTACACGGCCGGCTCGTCGCCGAACTTGTAGCAGACGGTGGTGAGCAGGCCGCTGTTCGACCGGACCAGCTCGGTGCCGGTGTTGAGCAGCATGAAGTTGCCGGTGCCGTAGGTGTTCTTGGCCTCGCCGGGGGCGAAGCAGACCTGGCCGACGGTGGCCGCCTGCTGGTCGCCGAGGTCGCCGGTCAGCGTGATCTCGCCGCCGAGCGCGCCGGCCGCGCGGGTGGTGCCGTAGCCGTTCGGGTCGGACGACGGCCGGATCTCCGGCAGCATCGACCGCGGGATGTTGAAGAACGACGAGCAGCTCGTCGTCCCAGTCGAGCGTCTCCAGGTTCATCAGCATCGTGCGGCTGGCGTTGGTCACGTCGGTGACGTGCGACGCCGCCGTCGGCGCCGCCGGTGAGGTTCCACAGCAGCCAGCTGTCGGTGTTGCCGAAGATCGCGTCGCCGCGCTCGGCGGCCTCCCGGACGCCGTCGACGTTCTCCAGGATCCACTGGATCTTGCCGCCGGAGAAGTACGTCGCCGGCGGCAGCCCGGCCTTGCGCCGGATCACGTCGCCCTTGCCCTCGCGCTCGAGCGCGGAGGCGATCCGGTCGGTGCGGGTGTCCTGCCAGACGATCGCGTTGTAGTAGCGGCCGGCCGGTCGTGCGGTCCCAGACCACGGTCGTCTCGCGCTGGTTGGTGATGCCCACCGCGGCCAGGTCGGAGGCGCTGAGGTTGTTCTCGCTCAGCGCCGTCCGGATCGACCGCCTCGGTGCGCTCCCAGATCTCGGCCGGGTTGTGCTCGACCCAGCCGGCCTGCGGCAGGATCTGCTCGTGCTCCAGCTGGTGGATGCCCTTCTCGGTGCCGGAGTGGTCGAAGATCATGAAGCGGGTGCTGGTGGTGCCCTGGTCGACGGCGCCGACGAAATCAGCCATGAGTCGGGTTCCTTCCGGTGCGGGGTGCTGCGGTCTCGGTCAGGTCCGGTGACCGGGGTGGTCCGGGTGGTCGGGGTCGTCGACGTCGGTGTACGACCCTTCCTCGGGGACGTGGCGGTGCTCGTCGACCACATCGGTGTCGGTGTACTCCCCCTCGTCCGGGTCGCGGAGCTGCTCGCCGGGCGCCACGTCCCGGTCGGTGTACTCACCCACCGGCTCGTCCTCGACGTCGCCGGCGGCGACGTCCTTGTCCGGGTACTCCCCCTCCGGACGGACGTGGCCGGGTCGCTCGTGCTGCCCCGGCCCGGTGTGGCCGGGGTGCCCGCCCCCCGCGGTCCCGTCGCCCGGGTGGTCGCTGCTCGTGCTCATGGCCGTCCTTCCTCCGTCAGGGGGCGCCCGTGCCGGTCAGATGAACGCGTTGGCCAGCAGGCCGGCCAGCACGCCGCCGATGATCGGACCCACGATCGGCACCCACGAGTAGCCCCAGTCGCTGTCGCCCTTGCCCGGGATCGGCAGGATGAAGTGCGCGATGCGGGGGCCGAGGTCGCGGGCCGGGTTGATGGCGTACCCGGTCGGCCCGCCGAGCGAGGCGCCGATGCCGACGACCAGCAGCGCCACCGCGAGCGGGCCGAGCCCGCTGGGGGTGCTGCTGAACATCAGGATGACGAAGACCAGCACGAAGGTGCCGATGATCTCGGTGATGGTGTTCCAGGTGTAGTTGCGGATGGCCGGGCCGGTGGAGAACACGCCGAGCTTGGCGGCCGGGTCCTCGGTCTCGTCGAAGTGCTGCTTGTACGCCGCCCAGGCGACGACCGCGCCGAGGAAGGCACCGAGGAACTCGGCGGCCAGGTAGACGAGCGTGGAGGCGAAGTCGACGTTCACCCCGGGGGCGTACTCGTCCACGCCGTTGGCGAGCAGGCCCAGCGTCACCGCCGGGTTCAGGTGCGCGCCGGAGCGGAAGGCGACGTAGACGCCGGCGAAGACCGCGATGCCCCAGCCGAAGTTCACCATCAGGAAGCCGCCGCCGGCTCCCTTGTTCCTGGCCAGGGCGACGTTCGCGACGACGCCGCAGCCGAGCAGCGTGAGCATTCCGGTACCGACTACTTCTGAGATGAACACCGTGCCCAGCGACGTTTCCATCTGCGGTCCTTTGCTGTGAGGCAGAGAGGCGGGACTGGACTGGACTGCGCACCGGCGGTGGCCCGGGGTGTGAAACCTGAACGTAGGACCGACGGCATACGACAGCAACAAACCTCGGTCGGCATTGTCGAACGATCTGGCCCGCCGTAGCGTCCGGGCGTGTCCAAGTCGATCCAGTCGATCGAGCGGGCGGCGGCCGTGCTGCGGCTGCTCGCCCGGGGGCCGGGGCGGCTCGGGGTGGTCGAGCTGGCCGGCTCGCTGGGGCTGCCGAAGGGCACCGTGCACGGCATCCTGCGCACGCTGGCGCACGTCGGCTTCGTCGAGCAGGACGGGATCACCGGCAAGTACCAGCTCGGCGCCGCCCTGCTGCACCTGGGCACCAGCTATCTGGACGTGAACGAGCTGCGGTCGCGGGCGATCAACTGGGCGGACGCGCTGGCCTCCCGCAGCGGCGAGGCGGTCCGGATCGGGACCCTGCTGGACGGGCGGGCCCTCGTCGTGCACCACGTGTTCCGGCCGGACGACTCGCTGCAGACGGTGGAGATCGGGCTGCTGCTGCCGCCGCACGCCTGCGCGATCGGCAAAGTGCTGCTCGCGTACGACGGCACGGCCGCGTCGGCGGCGAAAAGCACCCTGGAGCCGTACACCAGGCGGACACTGAGCACGCCGCGGGACCTGACCCGTGAGCTCGTGCAGACTCGGGAGCGCGGGTGGGCCAGCGAGGTCGAGGAGATGATCGTGGGCGTCGCCGGGGTGGCCGCACCGATCCGCGGGCAGGGTGGCCTGGTGGTCGGCGCTATCGGCATCACGGGTGCGACGGAGCGGCTCTGCGACCGGCGCAGCGCGCCGAAGCCGGACCTGGTCAGCCAGGTCCGGGACGCGGCCCGCGCGGTGTCCCGCGAGCTGGGCGCGCAACGATGGTGACCACGGACGCGACCGGCGGTCGGGAGAGGCGCCGCGGTGACTGACCACTACGTGATGGCGATCGACCAGGGCACCACGTCGACCAGGTGCATCCTGTTCGACTACCGGGGCCGGCTCGTCTCGGTGGCACAGCGGGAGCACCAGCAGCTCTACCCGGCTCCGGGCTGGGTCGAGCACGACGCCGTCGAGATCTGGCGGAACGTGCGGCGGCTGGCTCCGGAGGCGATCGCGCAGGCCGGCATCGGCCTGGAGCAGCTGGCGGCGATCGGGATCGCGAACCAGCGGGAGACCACGGTGCTGTGGGACCGGGTGACCGGGGTGCCGATCGGCCGCGCGGTCAACTGGCAGGACACCCGGACCGACGCGCTGGTCGAGCAGCTCGCCGCCGAGGATCCAGTCGGCGGGCATCACCGCTTCCAGGACCGCTGCGGGCTGCCGCTGGCCACCTACTTCGCCGGTCCCCGCATCCGCTGGCTGCTGGACGCGACCCCGGGGCTGCGGTCGCGGGCGGAGCGCGGCGAGGTGCTGTTCGGCACCATGGAGACCTGGCTGATCTGGAACCTCACCGGCGGCCCGGAGGGCGGCGTGCACGTCACGGACGTGACCAACGCGTCCCGCACCATGCTGATGGACATCTCGACGCTGCAGTGGTCCGACCACCTGCTCGCCGCGATCGGGGTGCCGCGGGCGATGCTGCCGGAGATCCGCTCCTCGGCCGAGGTGTACGGCAAGGCGTCGGTGGTGCTGCCCGGCGTCAAGATCGCGGCGGCGCTCGGCGACCAGCAGGCGGCGCTGTTCGGCCAGACCTGCTTCGCCCCCGGCGAGGCGAAGTGCACCTACGGCACCGGGTCGTTCCTGCTGCTCAACACCGGCGCGGAGATCGTCCGGTCCTCGCACGGCCTGCTCACCACGGTCGGCTACAAGCTCGGCGAGGACGACGCGGTGTACGCGCTGGAGGGCGCCATCGCGATCACCGGTTCGCTGGTGCAGTGGTTCCGGGACAACCTCGGGCTGATCAACAGCGCGCCGGAGATCGAGACGCTGGCGCTGTCGGTCGAGGACAACGGCGGCTGCTTCATCGTGCCGGCGTTCTCCGGCCTGTTCGCCCCGCACTGGCGCAGCGAGGCCCGCGGCGTGATCGTCGGGCTCACCTCGTACATCACCAAGGGCCACCTCGCCCGCGCGGTGCTGGAGGCGACCGGCTGGCAGACCCGCGAGGTCGTCGACGCGATGAACGCCGACTCCGGGCTGGCCCTGCGGATGCTGCGCGTGGACGGCGGGATGACCGCCGACAACCTGCTGATGCAGTTCATCGCGGACGTGCTCGACGTGCCGGTCGTCCGGCCGATGGCGCTGGAGACCGTGTCGCTCGGGGCGGCGTACGCGGCCGGGCTCGCGGTCGGCTACTGGGCCGACCTGGAGGGGCTGCGCCGCAACTGGCACCGCGCCGGCCAGTGGCTGCCCAGGATGGACGCGGCCCACCGCGAGTCGGAGTACGAGAGCTGGCAGCGGGCCGTCGAGCGCACCTTCAACTGGAAGAAGATCGGCAAGCCCTGACGTTCGGTCCGACGAGGTGAGGCGGATGACCAGCCGGGACGTCCTGGACGAGGCGTACGAGCGGCTGCAGCGCAGTGGACCCGAGTTCGGCGGGGACGAGGAGGGCAACCACGGCCTGACCAACCACGGGCCGATGGCCGCCGAGGTGATGGTCCGCCGCGGCCTCGACGTCGACGTGCACCGGTGGCTGGACCGCTACGTCCGGCGGCTGGTGGAGCTGCCCCCCGCCGGCGACCGGATCGCCGAGGACGACTGGCGCTCCGCCCTGGGCGGCGGCAGCCGCCGGGTCGGCGACTGGACGGCGTACTTCACCCGGCAGGTCGCCGAGCAGCCCTGGCGGGACGTGCTGGTCACCTGGTGGCCACGGCTGCTGCCCGGCATCGTCGCCGGGTCGACCCACGGCGTGATCCGCGTCGGCCACGCCGTGCGCACGCTCACCGGCGGCGACCAGAGCCGCGCCGCGGTGACCGAGCTGGCCCACGGGCTCGCGTTCTGGGCGGCCCGCTCGCGCGCCCTCCCCGGCGTCACCGCGCCAGCCGGTCGGCTGGACTCCACCGCCGCCCTGGACGCGGTCCCCCGGCTGGCCGACCAGAGTGGCGTGATCGCGCGCCGGCTGGACCGGCTGGCGGGGCTCGCGGGCTGGCCGGCGGCGCTGGCCGCGCTGCGCCCGGCGGCGGACGCGGCCGACGTGCCGGCCCGGCTGACCGACCTGGTGGACGCCGCCACCCGGCGGTACCTGACCGCCGCCCAGGGGAGCCCGGTGCTGCTGGTGCACACCGCGACCGCTCCGAACGCCGTGCTGCACACCCTGCCGGCGCTGCCCCGGCCGCTCTGGGTGCCGAGCTTCGCGGCCGCCTGGGCCGCCGCCGCGGCCGTCGTGGCGGCCTACGCTCCGGCGGTCCCCGCGTCGCGGGAGGGCCTGCCGGCCGCCCCGAGCGGAGGCGACCCCGCGGCGGAGGTGCTCGACCGGGCCGCCCGGCACGGCGACGAGCACGTCATCAAGTTCTCCGACACCGCGGTCGAGGCGTACGAGCGGACCGCCGACCCGACCGTGCTCGCCGCCGCCCTGCGCGCCGCCGAGCTGATCGACCCGCCCCGCTAGCGCTGGCGGTTCCCCGCCCGGCCGGGTGGACCCGGTCAGGCGGCGTCGTGGAAGACCAGCCCCAGGGTGTGCCGCCGCCCCGAGCGCAGGGTGCTGACGCCGTGCCGCATCGGCGCGGCCGACCAGCCGCGGCTGGACTCGACCGGGCGGTCGCGGGTGGTGAAGACGATGCCGTGGCCCTGGTGCAGCGTCGTCGAGTAGCCGCGGGACTGGGCCCGGGGGCGCTGCTCGACCATGAGGAACTCCCCGCCGGTGTGGTCGACACCGGGCCGGTCGAGGCCGATGACGACCTGCAGCGGGAAGACCAGCGAGCCGTACAGGTCGCGGTGCAGCGCGTTCCAGTCGCCGGCCCGGTAGCGCAGCAGGATGGGGGTCGGCTTGGTCTGCCCCGCGGCGTGGCATCTGTCGAGCCACTCGGCGAGGGTGTCCGGCCACGGCGCGGGCTGGCCGAGCCGGCCGGCCCAGTCCCGGGCGATCGGCAGCAGGTGCGGGTAGAACGCCTCCCGCAACCGGGTGACCGGCTCCGGGAGCGGATGGTCGAAGTAGCGGTACTGCCCGGACCCGAACCGGTAGCGGGCCATGTCGACCGTGGACCGGAAGCGCCCGACCTCGTCGTACAGCGCGGAGATGTCCGCGCACTCGCGCGGGGCGAGCAGCTGCGCGGTCTGGGCGCAGCCGGACGCGTTGACCTCGTCGCTCAGCGCCGCCCAGTCCAGCCGGTCGACCCGGCTGCCCACCGCAGCCCCGCCGGTGTGCCGCGTCCCGGCGGTCACGCCGCCCCCCGCACCGGCAGCGGTGCCTGGCCGCGGGCGGCGGACTGCTCCAGGTCGAGCAGGAACCGCTTGCGGGCGAGCCCGCCGGCGTACCCGGTCAGGCTGCCGTCGGCACCGATGACGCGGTGGCACGGCACGACGATGGCGAGCGGGTTGCGGCCGACCGCCGCGGCCACCGCCCGCAGCCGGTCCGGCCGCCCGACGGCCTCGGCCAGCCGGGCGTAGCTGCACGTCTGCCCGAACGGGATGGCAGCCACCGCCTGCCAGACGCGCCGCTGGAAGTCGGTGCCGTCCTGCCGCGTGCGCAGCGTGAACCGGGTGCGCTCGCCGGCGAAGTACTCGCCCAGCTGCTCGGCGACCTCCTCGAACCCGCTCTGCACCCGGCGCCCGGCCGCCACCGGGTCCGGCCCGTGCGGGTGCTCCGCCATGGACACACCGGTCAACGCGCCGTCCGTGGCGAGCAGGGTCAGCGACCCGACCGGTGAGCCGATCGTGGTGTGCGTCCTCATGACTGGTCAACGCGCCGGACCGGAGGAACGTGAGGTCGGGCCGGGCGGCCGATCCGGCGGCGGTCCGCCCGGGCGTCCGCCGCCGTCAGTCGGACACGGCGATGCCCATGGACCGGGCCGTGCCGGCGACGGTGCGCTCGGCCGCGTCGAGGTCGTCGGTGTTGAGGTCGGGCAGCTTGCGCCTGGCGACCTCCCGCAGCTGGGTCCTGGTCAGCGTGGCGACCGGGGCGCCATCGGGCCGGGCCGAGCCGGCGTCGAGCCCGGCCGCCTTGCGCAGCAGCGCGGAGGTCGGCGGCGTCCTGGTGACCAGGGAGAAGGAGCGGTCCTCGTAGATCGTGATGACGGCGGGGACGACGTCCCCGCGCTGGCTGTCGCTGGCGGCGTTGTAGGTCCGGACGACCTCGACGATGTTGACGCCGTGCGGGCCGAGGGCCTGGCCGGCCTTGCCCATGTTGGCCTGCCCGGCGTCGAGCTGGATGCTCACGACCGCCGCGACGCGCTTCGCTGGTGGCATGGCTCGACGGTAAATATTGACGTAACGTCAAGGTCAACCGATGATGGACCTTGCCGCTACGTCACTCTGTAGCGTCGAGCGAGCCGACGAGGAAGGGCGCCGCGGTGGAGTGGTCGATCCAGGAGATCGCGCGTTCCGCCGGCACCACCAGCCGCACCCTGCGCCACTACGGGCAGATCGGCCTGCTGCCGCCCAGCCGCACGGCGGGCAACGGGTACCGCTACTACGACCAGGACTCGCTGCTACGGCTGCAGCGGATCCTGCTGCTGCGGGAGCTCGGCCTGGGCCTGCCGGCCATCGCCGAGATCCTGGCCGGCCAGCAGGACGCCGCGGCCGCGCTGCGGACCCACCTGCGGCTCCTGGAGGCCGAGCGCCAGCGCATCGGGCGGCAGATCGACTCGGTGCGGACGACCCTGCGCAGGACCGAGAGAGGTGAGCGACTGATGCCCGAGGAAGCGTTCGACGGCTTCGACCACACGTCGTACGAGCAGGAGGTCAGCGAGCGGTGGGGCCGGGAGGCCTGGGCGGAGGGCGACCGGTGGTGGCGCTCGCTGACGGACGAGCAGAAGGCGGCGTTCCAGCGCCAGCAGCTCGACATCGCGACGGACTACGGTCGGGCCCGGGCGGCCGGGCGGCCCGCCGACAGCGACGAGGTGCAGCAGATCGCCCGGCGGCACGTCGAGTGGCTGTCGATCACCACGACCCCGACGAAGGACTACCTCGTCGGGCTCGGCGAGATGTACGTCGCCGACCCGCGCTTCACCGCCAACTACGACGTGCACGGCGCCGGCACCGCCGTGCTGGTGCGCGACGCCCTGAAGGTCTACGCCGAGCGCAGCCTCGGCGACCGGTCCGGCTAGCCGGCTTATCCAGACCGGCGTCCCCCGGTAAGCGGAGGGTTGGCCGCGGATAAGCGCGCCCGGCGACGCTCCCGGTCGAGGCCAACCAGGCCGTTCACATCGGAGAGGACCAGCGACATGGTAGCCATGCAGTTCCCGAACATCCTGCTCGGGCCCGGCGACGTCACCGCCACCGTGCTCGACAACAACGGCGCTCCGGCGACCGTGCTCGAGGCCGACCAGCCGTTCACCATCCACCTGGACTGGACGATCAGCCTGCTCGCGGCCCAGCTGCTGGGCGGCGAGTTCCAGGCCGCCGCGTACGTGGAGTCGATCGGCCCCGGGCCGGAGGCGCAGGTCGGTCCGACGGTCACCGTCCCGCTCAACGGCGGCACGACCTTCAGCGCCGACATCGTGGTGGGGGCGAACAGCCTGCCGAACAACCCGGCGCCGCCGGACTCCGGCGTCTACAAGGTCGCGACCGTGCTGACCCACCGGAACTTCGGCGCCACCACCGACATCGTCGGCGTGGTCGAGGGACCCGTGCTGCGGATCGGCTGATCGGGACGAGCCGGCCCGGCCGGCTCAGCGGGCGGATGATGGCGGTGCCGGAGCGCGGCCCGCCATCACGCTCGTCAGCCGCCGGTGACGGCGGGCGCGGACAGCTCGACGTCGCCGATCGAGCCGCGGTGCAGGGCGTACGGGTCGCCGCGGCCGAGCATCGTGAGGCCGCCGCTGGCGCGGTCCACGACCAGGAGCCGGCCGCAGCCCTCGCCGCACTCAAACACCAGCCCAGCGGGACTGGACGTGCAGTGCAGCTCGTGGTAGCCGTCCATGATCTTGGAAGCTACCCACCGCCGTCCTCGTCAAACGCATCGGGGCGGCCCGCTGCAGGCTCTGGTAGAGCTCGACGGTCTCGGGCGACGGCCGGGCCCGGAACGCGTTCCACAGCGCCTCCCGGCACCGGTGGTACTGCAGCAGCGCCAGGTGGTTCTGGGACGAGAGGGCGTAGCTGACCATCAGCTGGCGGTGGACGAGCTCGTTGCACGGGTCGATCGAGAGCAGCTTGCGACCGAGCAGGGTGGCCGCGCCGTGGTCGCCCTGCGCCGCGTAGAGGGTCACCAGCCGGGTCTGCGCCTGCATGGCCTGCATGCGCAGCGTCTCCCGGATGCCCGCGGCCCACTCCGCGTACGGGTCGTCGGCCAGGAAGTCGCCCTCGTAGAGCTGCCCGGCCAGCTCGTACGAGCGCAACGCCGCCGCGGCGTCGCCGGCGTCCTCGGCGCGCCGGCCGTCCCGGCAGTGCCGCTCGAACGTCTCGACGTCCACCCAGACGTCGACCCGGTCCGCCAGCCGGTACATGTCGTGCCACCGCTCGACGAGCGGCTCCGCCCGCGCCTCCCGGAGCACCCGGCGTACCCCGCTGAGCCCGACGTGCAGGCTGTTGCGGGCCGCCCGCGGGCTCGCGTCCCGCCAGAACACGTCCATGAGCACGTCCCGCGGGACCGGCGCCTCCCGGTGGGCGAGCAGGTACGCCAGCACGTTGCGGGTCCGCCTGCTGGAGGACGTGTCGACCACCTGGCCGTCGATGATCACCCAGAACCGTCCGAGCAGGTGCGCCGTCAGCGTCGGCCTGCCGGCCCGGGGACGGCCGGCCCCGGCGCGGGTCGGGCTCCGGGCATCCGCCAGCACTGCGTCGACGCCCACGAGGCATCCCCCCTGCCTGTCGGGCGGAAGCGGGCCAGCTTCCCCGAGCGGCCGGCACCGCCGGCACTACCCAGCAGGAGTCGCGGCCGGCCGTCCAGATACCCCTCCGCCGCGGAAGCGAGCGCGGGGGTCGTCGCGGCCGCGCCGCGTACCGGGGCTAACCGAGCCGTTCGGTCAGGAAGTCCTCCCAGCTCCGCTGGCCCACGGCCCGGTCGGGCGCCAGGTTCGCACCGGCCCGGACCGCGCCGGCGGCCCTTCCGGGGAGCCTGACCGGCAGCATCGCCCGGTGCCGGTGGCTGGCCCGCAGGTACCCGCGGAGCAGCTCGGTCAGCTCGTACACCCGCGGCCCGGCGATGTCGGGCACCAGTCCGGCCGGCCGGCCGAGGGAGAGCTCGACGAGGCGGGTCGCCACCTCCCCGGCGTCGACCGGTTGGAACCGGAAGCCGGCCGGGACCGGCATCACCGGCAGCCTCGCCAGCTGCCGGGCCGTCATCAGCATCAGGTCGTGGAACTGGGTGGCGCGCAGCGTCGTCCACGGCAGTCCGGAGTCGGCGACCACCGTCTCCGCGGCCCGCTTGGCCGCGAAGTAGCCGAACATGGCGCGGTCGACCCGGCTCACGACCGGAACCCGCTCGGCACCGACGACCGAGATGTAGACCAGGTGCCGCGCGCCGGCCCGCGCCGCCGCGCGTACCAGGGTGCGGGCCTTGTCCTCGTCGCCCTTGGCGCTGCCCGCGCAGTGCACGATGGTCCCGACCCCGGCCACCGCGCCGTCGAGCCCCTCGCCGGTGGCCAGGTCGCCGAGCACGAACTCGATGCCGTCCCCGGACTCGTGGCTGCGCCGGCTCAGCACCCGCACGGGGCAGCCGGCCTCCCGCAGGAGTGGCACGACGAGGCGCCCGAGCGTGCCGGTGCCGCCGGTGATCAGAAGGGGCGAGGTCACGGTCGTCTCCTGTTCGCTCGGTCGGGAGGGAGTGCCGGTCACATCGGCCGGGTTGCGGGGGTCTGCTGGTATGACACCCGGCGTTGGAGGTCTGTGACCCGATGGACGAGCGCGACTGGCTGACCGAGCGTTTCGCCGAGCACCGGACCCGGCTGCGAGCGGTGGCCTACCGGATGCTCGGCTCGCTCAGCGAGGCCGACGACGCCGTCCAGGAGGCCTGGCTGCGCCTCAGCCGGGCGGACACCGCCGGCGTCGAGAACCTCGCCGGGTGGCTGACCACGGTGGTGGCGCGGGTGTGCCTGAACATGCTGCGGGCGCGCGGGTCGCGGCGCGAGGAGCCCCTCGGCGTACACATGCCCGACCCGGTCATCGGCCACCGGGACGGGGGCGACCCCGAGCAGGAGGCGTTGCTGGCCGACTCGGTCGGGCTGGCGCTGCTGGTGGTGCTCGACACGCTGACGCCGGCCGAGCGGCTCGCCTTCGTGCTGCACGACATGTTCGCCGTGCCGTTCGATCAGATCGCCCCGCTGGTCGAGCGGTCCCCGGCCGCGGCCAGGCAGCTCGCGAGCCGGGCCCGCCGCCAGGTGCAGGGAGCGGCCGCCGCGCCCGACCCCGACCTGCACCCGCCAGCGCGAGGTCGTCGACGCGTTCTTCGCCGCCGCCCGCGACGGCAACTTCGACGCGCTCGTCGCCGTGCTCGACCCCGACGTCGTGCTGCGGGCCGACGGCGGCGCGACCCGCGCCGGCCGCACCGTCGTGATCCACGGCGCGGGGGGCGTGGCCGCGCAGGCGGTCACCGGGGCGCGCTTCGCCCCGTTCGTACGGCCGGCGCTGGTCAACGGGACCGCCGGAGTGGTGGTCGTCGCCGGCGGGCGCGCCCTGTCGGTCATGGGCTTCACCGTCGCGGGCGGGAGGATCGTCGCCATCGACGTGCTCTACGACCCCGACCGGCTGGCCGCCCTCGACCTGGCGGTCCTCGACGACGCGCCGTAGGCCGCGGACCGCTTTCTCGGCAGCTGATCAGGTGATCGTGGCGGTGACCCACAGCGGGATGTGATCGGAGTGGCGAGCGTAGGTGCCGTCGGCGCCGTAGCCGACGAAGTCGTACCTGGACAGGAACACGTAGTCGAGCTTCCGGGTGGGATGCGAGTAGGCCGCCTGCCAGCCACAGGGGTAGCTCGCGCAGCCGCCGGTGTACTCGTTGTCCGAGGAGCCGACACCACCGCCGCCGCGGGAGGAGTTGGCCGAGTCCGCCTCGTTGAAGACACCGGTGCCGCCGGGGTAGTCGGTGCTGTACATGGGGTTCAGCGCCGAGCTGCCGGGGGTGGCGTTGAAGTCTCCGCCGATGAGCACCTTGTGGCCGGCCCAGTAGTCCCGCGCCCGGCTGGCGACGGCGCCGATCTGCGGGGCGAGGTTCGCCGCGCCGGTGTCGACGTGGGTGACGCAGGCCACCAGGGGCTGGGAGGCGCCGGGGACGTTCGTTCGCAGGCAGCTCATCTTCCGCGGCTCGCCGCCGCCCGGACTCGGCAGTGGCGTGCTCCCGAGGTCGGCGAAGCTGCCCGTTCGGAGCAGGACGGCGATGCCGTAGTCGCTGCCGTCCCAGCACCTGCTGAGCACGGTCGGCTCGAAGTGTCCGCGGTACGGCGGCAGGTCGGCGTCGAGCTTGTCGTACTGGCTCCGGCAGACCTCGTTCAGCGTCACGACGAACGGCTGCGGGCTGCGGCTGGTGATCGCGTTCGTCAGGTCGGTGACCACCGTCATGCGGGTCCCGCAGGCGTTGCCGCACATGTTGAAGTGGAGGAAGGTCAGGCCCGTCGACGCCGCGTTGGTGTTCGCGTCCGCGTCCGCGGCCTCGGGCGGCGGCGGCGCGGCCAGCCCCGCGAGCAGGAGCACCACCAGGACCAGTAGACGGGTCGGTTGCCGACGGACCCGCCTCGATGTCCCGAGCTCTGCCGACGCGGAGGGTGTCATCGCGATCCTCCTCGTCGCCTGCTTACCACGCCGTGGCCGGCTACGGGCCACCCACGGCGCGGTGCACGTTCAGTACCCAGCGCCAGGCTCGTCGTCGTCCTGCCGGGCGACAGAGGTGGCGGCCGCGCCGAGCGCGCGTCGAAGTGCGTCGGTCACGGCCTTCTGGTCTGGGTCGGTGAGCACGGCGGCGACATGCGCGTCCGGCCGGATCACCCACAGCTCACCGGGGCGGGCGGCGAGCGCCTCGGCGAGGGCGCCGGTGTGGTCGACGTCCGGCAGGTCCAGTACGCGAACCGGAGCCAGGGTGGCCCGGTCGGCCGCCTCCCGGGCGGCCGGAGTGTCGACGCCGTGGGCGGCGAGGAGGAGGAAGCCGTCCCGGGCCAGGTTCCGCAGGTGGGTCGGTGGACCGTGACCGGTGACCGAGACGGGCGCGTCGGGAACCAGGACTCCGGGACCGGGCGGCGGGACCCTGCCGCGAGCGGGTCGGCCGGGGAACGGGCGGGCCGGGTCCGGGGTGGTCAGCGGCGATCCGGCGTACCAGAACGGCTCGGCGAGGCGGCCGGAGTCCACCTCGGCGTGGACCGCCGGGTCGGTGGCTGCGCGCTCCAGTGTGGACAGACGATGCCGGCGCTCGGTCTCGGTGCCCGGGACGAGGAAGCGCATCGTGGCGCTGGTGACGTCGAGGTTCTCCACCGCGGCGGCGTGGCGTTCGTGGTGGTAGCTGTCCAGGAGCCGGTCCGCGGCCCAGCCGTTGCAGCACGAACGCGATCTTCCAGGCGGCGTTCTCGGCGTCCTGCACGCCGGAGTTGAGGCCGCGGGCGCCGAACGGGGACACCAGGTGTGCCAGGTCGCCGGCCAGCAGGACCCGCCCGACCCGCATCCGGTCCACGATCCGGGACTGGAACCGGTACACGGAACTCCACAGCAGCTCGTACGGGCGGTCGCCGATGACGGCCCGGATCCGGGTCTCGCGGGCGCCGGTCGTGCGCCTCGGCGTCGTCGTCGTAGTCGCCGGGCACCTGCCAGTCGATGCGGAAGGTGGAGTCCGGGCAGGGGTGGATGAGTACCTGCCGGCCGGGGTTCCAGGGCGGGTCGAAGTAGAAGCGCCGTTCGGTGGCCCAGCCGGGCAGGTCGGTGCGGATGTCGCAGATGAGGAACCGGTCGTCGAAGGAGTGCCCGGCGAAGGTGACACCCAGCATGGTCCTGACCTCGTCACCGCGGGCGCCCGCGCAGGCCACCACGTAGGCGGCCCGGACGGCGGCCTCGCCGCGGCCGGTGACACAGCGGAGCGATACCCCGTCGGCATCCTGGGCCAGGTCGGTGACCCGATGATCCCAGCGCACGTCGACCAGCGGTTCGGCCGCGATGCGGTCGTCGAGGATCTGTTCGGTGCGGGCCTGGGAGAGGTTGACGAACGGCGGGAACGCGGGGGCGCCCGGCTCGGTGAAGGTGTAGCTGAACAGCTCCCGGTCGCGGTGGAAGGTGCGGGCGGTGGTCCAGGTGACCCCTTCGTCGGCGATGCGCCGCCCGGCGCCCACGGCCTGCCAGATGTCGAGTATGTCGCGCTGCTGGACGATCGCCCTCGACCCGACCCGGTCACGGCACGGCCGCTGGTCGAGCAGGACCACCGGCACACCCCAGCGGGCCAGCAGCAGCGCGGTGCTCTGCCCGACGGGGCCGTTGCCCAGCACGACCACCGGGGCGTCCACGGTCGTCACGGGTCAGTCCTGCAGCTGGTCCCAGACCTTGCGGTCGCGTTCGGCGGTCCAGATGTGCGGCCGTCCCACGCCGGACAGCTCGTCCCACAGCCGGGAGACGTTGAAGGGCAGGCAGTGCTCGAAGATCGGCCAGCCGCCGTAGCGGTCGACGAGGGCGGCGTGGGTCATCCGGAACGCCTCCTTGAGCGTGCCGCCGCGCTGCCGCACGGCGCCGACCTCGCGCAGCATCACCCGCAGGAACTGCCGGCTCTGCTCGATCGCGGCCTCCACCGCGGGTCGGCCGCGGGCCACCGCGCCGCGGCCGCCGACCAGTGTCTCGGCACCGAGCTGCGCCACCCGGTCGAGGGTGCCGGTCGACCACTCCTGGTGGAACGCGTCGCCGGTGTAGAGGGCGGCCTGCGCCTCGACCAGGTCGCCGGCGAAGAGGACCTGCTGGCCGGGTAGCCAGGCGACGATGTCGCCCTCGGTGTGTCCCCGCCCGCAGTACTGCAGCACCAGTTCACCGCGGTCGACCGCCGAGGTCGATGGCGAACCGGTCGGAGAACGTGACCGTGGGCCACGTCAACCCCGGGATCGAGTCCGGTTCGGTGAACAGCCGCGGCATCCGGCCGTACTCCGACGCCCAGTCCTGCTCGCCCCGCTCGGCGATCAGCGCGCGGGTGTTCTCGTGCGCCACGATGATCTGGGCGTCGAAGGCGCTCGCACCCAGCACCCGCACGGCGTGATAGTGCGACAGGACGAGGTAGCGCACCGGCTTGTCGGTGTGCCGGCGCAGCCGGGCCAGCCACTGGCGGGCCGCGACCGGCGTGGCGAGGGCATCGAAACCGACCAGGAAGTCCTCGCCCTCGATCGCGCCGACGTTGGGATCACCCTCGGCGGTCAGTGCGTAGACGCCCTCCGCCACTACCTCCAGGGTCTGTTCCTTCTCGGCCAGGTCGGCCGACGAGGCGAATGCCCGCTGAGCCATGCGGACCCCAAACTGGTCAAAGCCTTGACTACCTTGGCTCGGAGGCTACGCCGCCTGCGGCCCGCCGGGCCCGGGAAAAGTGCCGCCTACGATGCTCGGTGTGGCGCGCTGCGAGGTCGTCGTGTGGTGGGTCGACGCGGCTTCCACCGACGCCATCGGTGCGGGCGTCCTCGACCCCCGCGAGATCGTCCGTGCCGAGCAGGCGGGGCACGCGCCGAGCGGGCACGCCTCCCGCACCGCCGCCCTGCTGCTGCGGCACGCAGTCGCCCGCGAGGGCGGCATCGCCGCGCGCGAGGTGGTGGTGGACCGGAGCTGCCCGGACTGCGCCCGCTGGCACGGTCGCCCGCAGATCGTCGGGGTGCCGGGACTCGAGGTGTCGATCAGTCATGCCGGCGACCGCGTCGGTGTCGCCGTTGGGCGCGGCGTGCCGATCGGGCTCGACGTCGAGGCTCGGGCCGAGCTGCCCAACCCGCCCGAGCAGGCCGTCCTGGCCAGCGTCCTCGACTCCGCCGAGCTGGCGCGCTACCCCTGCGGCCAGCTCTGCGCGGACTCGTTCGGGGTGTACTGGGTACGCAAGGAGGCCGTGCTCAAGGCAACCGGCGAGGGACTGCGGCGACCGATGCCCACGCTGCGGGTGTCCCCGCCGGACCTGCCACCGCAGCTTCAGCACGGCCCCGCCGACCTGCCCGACCGCACCGTGCTGGCGACCCTGCTCCTGGGCGATGCCGAGTATCTCGCCGCGCTGGCCGCCGTCGCGAAACCCGGGACGCGTGCACCCGAGCTGGACGTCGACGAGCGCGACGGGCGAGAACTGCTGCCCTGAGCGTCCGTCAACTGGGTAGGTCGAGCTGCCCGCCACGACGCATCCGGTCGATGACCACGCGGTAGACACCCCGGGCCGCGACCACCCACAGCGCCGCGACGAGCAGCTCGAGCCCGACCTCGGGCAGCACGTCGGGTAGGGAGCTGCCCGCGTAGAGGGCGCGGATCGCGGCGAGTCCGTGGCGCACCGGCAGCACCTCCGTGATCGTGCTCAACCAGCCCGGCCAGTACGACACCGGGACGGCGACGCCGACGAACGCGATCACCAGCAGGTAGCCGAAGTTGATCACCAGCCAGGTCGCCGACGGCGCCCGGAGCACGATGCTCGACAGCGCGGCGGCATAGGCACTGCACGAGAGCGCCACGCAGGCCAGCACCGGCACCGCCGCGAGCGTCGTGGTCCACGGCAGGTGCACACCGAGCATGGCGGGCATGACCAGCAACGCCAGCGTCGAGGAGAGCGTCGCGCTCAGCACCCACTGCAGGCCGCGGGTGATGAAGACGTCGGCGGGCGAGCTCGGGGTGGCCACCAGCATGACCAGGGTGCCGAGGTTGCGATCCATCACGGTGGTCAGGACGACGAGCATCGTCTCGAGCAGGATCAGGCCGACGGCGGTGCCGATGACGAGGTAGCGAGCGCCGGCCGCGCCGCCGAAGGTGCGTCCGATGACGCCGAAGAAGAGCACCTGCCCCGCGACCCGCATCAGCCACGCGACGAGATACCCGAAGAGCGTGTAGGTGCGCTGCACCTCGAGGAATCCGTGGCCGATCGCGATGCGGCCGAGCGCCACCCGCGCGGCGACGGGACCCAGCCGGGCCGCCTGCACGTCGGCGCTCCTCACACCTCCTCCGTCGAGCCGAGGCGGCGCAGCCGGCCGGTGATCCTGTGCAGCATGGCGATGCCGAGCGCGTAGGAGACCGTCGCGATCACCACCAGGGTGAGCAGTCCTCCGGCGAGGTCGGGTATCTCGCCTGGACGGAGGGAGTCGCGCATCAGGTCCGTGCACCAGCGCAGGAAGATCACGTTGCTGATGCCCTGCGCCCACCCCGGCAACTGCGAGACCGGGAACATCACCGCGCCGAGGATGTAGAACGGGTAGGCGAGCACGATCTCGAACAGCAGGCTGATCCGGCTGGCGAGGAACAGCGGGGCGAGCAGCGCACCCGTCGCGACGACGCTCAGCAGCGTCAGCACCGCCGTGGCGGCGAAGGCGGCCGGATGCGCCACGTGCAGCGGCGCGCCCAGGAACAGCATGCCGGCAGCCACCGCCTCGACGAAGGTGAGCGCGCCGACTGCGGCCGCGGCGAGAAGTCGTCCGGTGAGTATGGCCGGCATCGACATCGGCGCGGACATGAGCATCGGCAGCGTGCCCCACGACCTGTCCGCCGACACGGTCTCGGCGACCTCGCCCAGCATCAGCACCCACACGCCGATCAGGCCGGAGCCGACCACGGCAGCCGCGACGACGTCCTCCCGGCCCGCCTGGCGCACGATCGAGGTGAACATGACCGTCAGCAGCGGCGTCGTGGCGACCGCGATCATCTCCATCGGACGCCGCGCAATCAGGCCGAGGTGGAGCAGGAAGCCGGCGCGCACCCCGGTGGCCACCCCGGGCCGGTGCTGCCTCGCCGCTCCCGGCCGGGTCGGCTCGATCGTCGCGGTGGGCGCGCTCACAGCTGCAACCCTCGGCTCCCCATGTAGCGCACGTAGACCTGCTCCAGCGTCGGCGGCCTGCTCGCGATGTCGCGGACACCCTTCTCGGCAAGCAGTCCCATCACTGCCGGGACGGCGTCGCGCTTGACCGCGACCACCCAGCGCCCCTCGTCGTCGAGGTCGACCGCCGACACCCCGGGCAGGCCCCGGACGAGATCGGGCAAGGACTGGTCGTCGTCGACGAACTCGACCCGCCCGTCCCCGCCGAGCAACCGGCCGACCTCCCGGGTGTTCTCGCAGAACACGGCGCGGCCATGGTCGACGAGGGTCACCCGCTCGCAGAGCTGCTCGGCCTCGACCATGTCGTGCGTCGCGATCAACATGGTGGTGCCCTGCGCGCGCAGCGAGCGCACGAGCGTCCGGAACTCCCGGCAGGCGACGGGGTCCAGTCCTGCGGTGGGCTCGTCGAGGATCAGCACCCGCGGGTCGCCGATGAGGCCGCGAGCCAGGTGCACGCGCTGCTTCATCCCTCGCGAGAAGCGCTCGACGGGCTGATCGGCCCACTCACCGAGGCCGAGGCGGTCGACGAGCTCGTCGGCGCGCCGCTGCACGGTCCGCCGGTCGAGGCGCGCCGCGGCCCCCCAGAAGCGCAGGTTCTGCCGGGCGCTGAGCCGGGTGTACAGCCCGCGGTCGCCCCCCAGGACGAGTCCGATCGTGGCGCGCACCTGCTTGGGCGCCCGCACGACGTCGACCCCGTCGATCCGCGCCTGCCCGCCGGTCGGCGTGAGGACGGTGGAGAGGATCTTGACCAGCGTCGTCTTGCCCGCGCCGTTGGGACCGAGCAGCCCGTGCGTCTCGCCCTCGGGTACCTGCAGGCTCATCTGGTCGAGCGCGCGCACCTGTTTCGGACTGCGGCGCGTTCCTGTCTCGTAGACCCGGCACAGGTCCTCGACCTCGATCATGATCATACCTCCGTCTGCCAAGGTGCGCGCAGGTCGCCGGAACAGGACGGGTCGACCGCCACCATGCGGAACTCCGTCGTGTAGTGCCGGCCCCGTTCGTCGGCAAGCCACAACTCGTCCGGGGCGGGCAGCATCTCGCTGATCTCGAGCACCCGCTCGTCGCCGTCCCGCTCGGCGGCAGCCAGCCACATCCGAGCGAGATTGGCCAAGGTCAGCGGCGATTCGAGGTCGACGTAGACGGGCTTCGGCTGGAGCCGGGACCGCACGAACGCGTGCCGGGGCACCCCGCGCGCCGCGAGCGGGGCGCGGATCGCGTCGGTCCGGTAGCCGCGCTGGCCGACCACGTTCGGCGGCAGGTCCTCGGGTTGCAGCGTCCAGGTCCGCCGCGCGACGACGAGGTCACCGAGCAGCACCCGGGGACGCCGAGCAGCCCGCGGCAGCAGGGTGAACCGGCTGACCAGCAGCGCCGTCAGGAACTCGCCGAAGAACTCGATCACGGGCAGGGACCAGGACCGGTCCGCCGGGCCGGCCTGCAGTACGCCCGCGCGCAGCTCGACGACCAGTTCGGTAGCCGGCAGCGACCCGGCGGCGGCTGGGTGTGGTCCGTCGTCCGCGGCGAAGGACCAGTAGAGGTAGCTGCCCTCGACGTGAGTGGCGAGTGGCGGGTAGCGGCGCGAGTCGACGCCGTGCCCGGTCGGGTAGCACGGCACGACGCGGCCCGACTCGAAGTCTCGGGCAGCCTGGCCGAGCAGGGCCGTCGGCTCGTCGCACATGTCGTGGAAGAACCGGCTCTCCATGGTGTTCATGGCGACGTGCAGCTCACCGAGCACCCACCGGTAGCGGTCTTCGGTGCGCGCCAGCAGCAGGTCCGGGCTGTGGTTGCGAGCCGCGGCCCAGCCGGGCCGGTCAGCCGGGAACAACGCGGCCACCATCGCGGCCGCGTGCGGCAACGGCACCTGGATCTCGCCGGTGCCGGACTCGGCGCCGGGTGTCAGCAGGATCTCCTGCCAGCGCAGCTGGAAGTCGCGGACGATCTCGTCGGCGGTGCCGTCTGCGCCGGTGAGCAGCTCGGCGGCCGCGAAGTGCAGGTCGGCGAGCGTGACCGCGCCCCGCGTCAGCAGCTGGGCGTGCACGGCGCGCAGCTTCGCGTGCACCACCTCGGCGAACTGCGCGGTGAGCCAGCGCGCGGACTCGAGCAACAGCCCGAGTGGCTCGGTCAGCGGATCCAGGACGGCCGCGCCGAGCACCACGTCGCTGTCGCGGCGGCAGTCGAGGTACACCGGCGTGCGTCCCGCATCGATCGCCGCTCCGGTCCGGTACGGCTGCGGACCGCCGATCTGCACGAGGACGTCGTCCAGCGTGCGAAGCGCCGCGAGCAGCGCCACCGGTTGCGCCCACACCTCGCCGAGCGCGACCACAGCGGCATCGAGGCGGGCCAGCCGGCCCAGGTACTCGGCTCGTACCCGCGCATCGGGCACCGCCTCGAGCGCCACCCGCAGCAGCCGCTCAGGGTGGGCCGACACGGGCAGCCGGAAACCGCGCAGCAGCAGGCCACGCTCGACCAGCGAGGTGACCGCCGCGCGGTGCGCCGGGGCCGGCACCGCACCGTCGGGGTGGTCGCCGAGCTGGTCGAGGACGGCCAGGTCTTCGGTTGACAGGTGCAGCGCGGGCCGGGCCGGGAGCTTCGCGGTGCCACCCGCCCAGGTGGCCGCCGGACTGAGCCGCACCGGGACGTGCGGCGCGAGCGCCTCCTCCTCGGCCCAGAGCCCGGCCAGGGCCGCGACCGCCCAGTGCTCGAGGAACACCTGCGCGCGGCGGACACCGGCGCAGCCCTCGACGTGCACCGGCTCTGCCGCGGTCGGTTCGAGCTCGGCCCAGCCGACCGAGCCGAAGAAGCCGATGGTGTCGTTCTTCGTGCAGTACCGCTGGGCGTAGCGGCCCAGGACGGCGCGGCGATAGCCGGACAGCTTGCGGTGCCCGGGGTCGAGGTTCGCGGTCACCCAGCTCCCGGCGGCGGCCGGGTTCTGCCAGGTGATCGCGGCCGCGAACTCGGGATGATCGAGCAGCGCGCCAACGTCGCCGGCGCTGCCGGCGAGTCCGAGCATCCACTCGACCGGCAGGCCCGCGCCGCGCAGGACTGACTGCGGCCACAGGTGCCATCCACCGGCCAGGTGCGGCCCGCGGCGGTGGACGTCCGGGACCGTTTCGGTCACGGCGAGCTCCGCAACTGCTCGAGGATTGCCTTGGCCAGGCTGGCGATGGTCGGGAAGTCGAACAGGGCCGCGATGCTCAGCTCGACGGCGAACTCCTGGCGCACGGTCGACATCAACCCGACGGCGGTCAGCGAGTTGCCACCGAGCTCGAAGAAGTCCTCGTCCACCCCGATCCTGCTGCTGCCGATCGCCTCCGCCCAGATCGCCGTCAGCCGTGCCGCGACGTCGGCCTCGTCCAGCGCGGTGGGCACCGGGGTGACCGCGGCAGGCAGGCGCTGCGCTGCAGGCTGCGCCGCAGACTGCGCTACCGGCTCCACCACGGGCGCCGGCGGTCGCATCGACGACGGCGCCGCCTCGAGCGGCACCGGACGACCGGACCGGAAGGGACGGACGACGACGTTGTCGACCTCGCCCGCGAGTGGAAGCAGGTCGAGCAGCAGGCCGACCCCGGTCAGCGGCGGCACGCCGAACTCCGGATCGTCCAGTGCGGACGTCGATCCGCCGTCGCCGCCGAGGAAGCCCGAGTCGCCGACCTGGCGCATCGTGTACCCGCCGAGCTGCGCGAGCACCCGGCCGTCCCGGGCGAGCAGGTCGACGTCGGCGCTGATCAGCCCGTCCGCGGCACGCCGTCGCCGGATGTGGCTGACGACGCGGGCCGGCAGGTCCGCGTGCACGACGAGCCGCTCGATCAGGAACGGCAGGTGCGGGGACTCGGTCGAGTTGCGGGCTGAGGCGGTCGCGGAGTCCAGCAGGGTCGGATGCAGGACGTGCTGCTCGGCCTCGTGGGTGAACTCGGCCGGCAGCTGCAGTTCGACCAGCTTCTCCCCCTCCGTCGTGCCGACCCGCGTCGCGGTCACCGTGTCCCAGCGCGGGCCGAGCGTGAACAGCCGCACCGTCTCGGCGTCCGCGTCGGGGTCGACCGTCGGGAAGCGGGCCAGCAGCGCCTCGACATCGACCGGCGGTTCGGACCCGTCGAGCAGGGCGGCCCGCCCGCGCACGTGCCGGACCGCTGTCTCCGTCACCGCAGGACCGGCGGGACCGGCCGAGCGCGACCAGATCTCGAACTCCCAGCCCGCGCCCGCGGGCGTGAAGCGGACCTCGATGCGGCGGCGTCCGTGCGCGGCCATCACCTGCTCGTACAGCACGTCGCGCAGTTCCACGGCGGCTCCGTCGGCACCGGGCACCCGCTCGCGCAGCGCGCGGACGGCGAGATCGAGGTGACCGGTGCCGGGCATGACCGGCACACCGTCGATGCGGTGCTCGTCGAGCAACGGGGTGTCCGGGCCCACCTCCACGACCCAGGGCTCGAGGCGCTCGTCGCGGTCGACGGCCATGCCGACCTCCGCCCAGCTCGGCCACCCGATCGACAGCGCGGGCACGCCCTGACGGCTCAGCACCACAGCCGTCGCATCCTGGAAGGCGTTGGCGGCCGCGTAGTCGGCGCTGCCGATCAGCCCGTCGACGGCAGAGCGACTGGAGAACATGACGAAGAAGTCCAGGGGCGCGCGGCCGGCGCAGGCCTCGGCGAGGGCGAGCGTGCCGCCCACCTTCGGCGCGAGCACCGCCGCGGTGTCGTCGGGGCTGCGGAACGCGATCATTCCGTCACCGGGTATGCCGGCGAGGTGCAGCACTCCGTTCACGACCCCGTAGTGCGCGGCGGCGACGTCCAGCACGCGACGTGCTGCCCGCGCATCGGAGACGTCGGCCGGCACGACCCGGACCTCGGCGCCGAGCTGTTCGAGCTCGGTGCGGAAGGCGTCACCCGGGTCCGGAACGGTCCGGCCGACCAGCACCAGGCGTGGGGCGAGCCCGGTGGCGGCCAGCCCGCGGGCAACGACGCGGCCCAGTCCGCCGAGCCCTCCGGTCAGGACGTAGACACCGCGGTGACGCAGCGCACCGAGCGAGCGGGTCGCCTCGAACGGCTCCTCGATGCGCCGCCACGCCCCCGTCCCGCGCAGGGCGATCGCGTCGAACTCGTCGGTGCGCCGCAGCTGGTCGGCCAGCGCGGCATCGGGCACGTGCGGGCCGACGTCGACGATGCGGCAACCCAGCTCGGGGTGCTCCGCGGCGAGCGAGCGCATGAACCCGTGCAGCATCGCCTTCGCGGGCTGCAGCGGCTCCGAGCCGGTGACGTCGACCGATCCACTGAGGACGACGGCGAGCCGCACGCCGGCCGGCGCGTGCGTCGCCGCCTGGGCGAGCGCGACGAGCGAGGCCACGCCCAGGGCCTGGTGCTCGGCGACCGTCGCCGCGGTGGCCTCCGGCCACGGGTCCAGGCCGAAGCCGGCCACGACGACGTCGACGGGCACCCCCCGGGAGGCGAGGTCGGCCAGCACCTGGCGCGCGTCGGACGGCGAGTCCGGCCTGAGGCGGTATCCGGCACCGTCGACCGACCAGCTCTGGCCGGCACGCACCAGGATCGGGCGCAACCCGGCCTGCTGGACCGCCAGCACCAGCGCGGTCCGCTGCCGCGCCTCCTCGGGCACGAGCACCACCGCGCTGCCACCGCGGGCGGCCGGGGCCCTGCCGGGCGCGACGCGCCCCCAGCGCAGCGTCGAGAGTGGACTGTCCGGCGGCGGGGCGGTGGGTGCCAGCTCGGGTTGCGCAGGGGTGGCGGCGGGTGGGCTGACGACGGGTGCGTCGACCGGCCCCGCGGTGGCCTTCGGTGCCGGGTCGACCCAGTGCCGGCTGCGCTGGTACTGGTAGCCCGGGAGTGGGACGCGACGCACCGCGCCGCCCGCCCGCACCTGCGGCCAGTCGACGTCCTGGCCCGCCGTCCAGACCTGGGCCAGCGCGTCGAGCGCGTGCCGAAGCTGATCGTCCCCGCCAGGTGGCGGCAACGTCGTGGCCGACGTCCAGGCTTCGCCGGCCGGGTGCTGATGGGCGAGCGAGGTCAGGGTGGCGCCGGGCCCCACCTCCACGAGCAGCCGCGGCGCGCCGGCGAGAGCGTCGAGGACGCGGTCGAAGCGGACCGGGCAGCGGAGCTGGTCGGCCCAGAAGCCGGGCTCGGTGGCCTGCTCGCCGAGCAGGCCACCGACCGCACCGGAGTAGATCGGCAGCTGCGGCGGATGCAGCGCGACGTCGGCAACGGAGAGCCCGAAGTGCTCCGCCGCGCCCGCCATCAACGGCGTGTGGAACGCGCGGGAGGTCGCGAGCAGACGGGAGGAGATTCGCTGCTCCCGCAGCCGCAGCGCGTACGCCTCGACGTCGGCCGGCACTCCGGCGACGACCGTCTGCCGCGGCCCGTTGACCACCGCGACGTGCACGCCGTCGGGCAGCTCGCCCAGCGCGTCCGGTGCGGCGCGCACCGCGAGCATCCGCCCCGGGGGTGCACCCACCGACGCCCGCACCCGCGCGGCGACCAGACCGACCGCGTCGGCGAGGTCGAGGACACCGGCCACGCAGGCGGCGGCGAACTCCCCCACACTGTGCGCGCACACCGCGTGCGGTCGGATTCCCCAGGACTCCCACTGCTGCGCCAGGGACCACTCCGTCGCGAACAGCAGGGGCTGGGCGAGCGCGGTGTCGGTGAGCGCTTCGTCGTCGGCGTCGCGCCACGGCGCGGAGACCGGCAGACCGTGCTCGGCCAGCAGTTGCAGGCATTCGTCCATCGCCGAGGTGAACGCGGGCAGCGCCCCGTACAGCTCGTACGCCATGCGGGCGTGCTGCGCCCCCTGCCCGGGGAAGCAGAAGATCACGTCGCGGGGCGGTCCGTCCGGCGTCCGGTGCACGGTCGGCGCGCCCGGGCTCATCTGGAGCGCCGCGATCGCCGAGTTCAGGTCCGGCGTCACGAGTGCCCGGCGCTTCGGGTAGTGCCGCCGACCGACCTGCAGGGTCGACGCGACGGCCGACAGGCCCAGCTCGGCACCGCGCCACGTGAGGTGGGTCGCGAGCTTGGGGCGGTAGGCGTCGGCAGCCTCGTCCGACTTGCCCGACCACACGACCAGCTGCGGCAGCACCGGCTCTGCTGTCGCGGCGGCCTGCGGCGCCTCGGCCAGGACGACGTGGGCGTTCGTGCCGCCGATGCCGAAGCTGCTCACCCCGGCGATGCGCACCCGGTCGTCCCGGCGTGGCCACGGCGCGAGCTCACGAGCCAGGCGGAACGGGGAGTCGTCCAGCCCGAGCCGCTCGTTCGCGTCGTCGGCGTTGATCGACGCGGGCAGCTCCTGCCGGTCGAGAGCCATGACCACCTTGATCAGGGACGCGATACCCGCGGCGTGCCCCAGGTGCCCGACGTTCCCCTTCACCGAGCCGAGCGCGCACCCACCCAGCGGCAGGTCCTCTTCGGACAGGGCCCGGAAGGCCTTGGTGAGGGCGGCGACCTCGACCGGGTCGCCGAGCAGCGTGCCGGTGGCGTGCGCCTCGACGTAGTCGAGCTCGCGCGGACAGACACCGGCCATCGCCAGGGCCTCGGTGAGCATCGCGGCCTGGCCGCTGATCGCGGGCGCGGTGAAGCCGGCCTTGTCCGCGCCGTCGTTGTTCACCGCGCTGCCGCGCACGACCGCCCACACATGATCGCCGTCGGCAAGGGCCGCGGGCAGCGGCTTCACCACGACGGCTCCCGCGCCGCTGCCGAAGACGGTGCCATCGGCATCCGCGCCGAAGGGCCGCACGTGCCCGGAGCGCGAGACCGGCCCGCCGTCGTCCCACCGGTACCCGTGACCCACCGGGAACTCCACGTCGACCCCGCCGACGACGGCCATCTCGCACTCGCCGTGCCGCAGCGCCTGGCAGGCCAGGTGGAGGCCGACGAGGGAGCTCGAGCAGGCCGTCGACAGGGTGATCGCCGCGCCGTGCAGGTTCAGCTTGTACGCGGCCGTGCTGGCCACGTAGTCGGTGTTGTTCAGCGACGACACGGCCATGCTCGAGGAGGACGACTCGTCGCGGCCGTTGCCGAGGTACAGGTCGACGTAGCGGTTCGTGCCGGCGGAGCCGTAGACGGCGACCGACTCGACCTGCCCGAACGGGTCGTAGCCGGCGTTCTCCAGAGCCGCGTGCGTGACCTCGAGGAACATCCTGATCTGCGGGTCGGTGTGCGCCGCCTCCTTCGGCGTGTACCGGAACAGCGACGCGTCGAAGTTCTCGATGTCCGGCGCCGCGGCCACGGCCGGCACGTAGCTGGGGTCCTGGTGCTCGCCGGTGGTGACCCCGGCCGCCTCGAGGTCGTCGGGGCTCGCCGTGCGCACCGACTCGCGGCCCTCGCGGAGGTTCAGCCAGAACTGCTCGGCGTTGCAGGCCTCGGGGAACCGCGCGGCGATGCCGATCACGGCGATGTCCGTCGCTCGCGCGGCAGGTGCGGAAATCGCGCTCATGTCAGACCTCCTTGCCGGATCGCGCGGCGGACCGCCGAGCGCTGATCGGCATCGTTCGTCACCGAGATGACGGTGGCTGCGGCTTTGGCCGGCAGGCCCGTGCCGGGGTCGGCGAGCGCTGCTGCGAGCGCGGCAACGCTCGGGAACTCGAACAGGATCAGGGTGGACAGGGGCCGCGACAGCTCGGCCTCCAGCCGGACGAGCACCCTCGTCATCGCGAGCGAGTTGCCGCCCAGGTCGAAGAAGTTCGCGTCCCGCGGCACGGGATCCACGCCGAGCACGTCCCGGTACGCGGCGACGACGGCGTCCTCGATGCGACGTGCGGCCCCGAGCCGGGGACTCGCGCCACCGTGGCCGGCGACGGGCGGCGGCAGCGCGTCCGTCAGCGCCCGGCGATCCGGCTTTCCGCGCGGATCGCGCGGGATCTCCTCGACAACCGTGAGGACGGAAGGCAGGTACTCCGGCGGCGCGACTCGACGCAGCCGCCGCCGCACGGTGACCGCGTCCAGGCGGGTGCCTGCCTGCGGCACCAGCCAGGACGCGAGCCGGCTCGCGGCTCCGCCTTCGTCGAGCACGAGGGTGAGCGCGTCCAGCAGCGCGAACTCGTCACGCAGCAGCGCGTCGACAGCCGCGAGGCTGACCCGGTGCGACGCGATCGACACCTCGTCGCCGGCGCGGCCCAGGATCTCGACGCTTCCGTCGGCGAGTCGCCGCCCACGGTCGGCGGTCGCGTACCGGCGGCAGTGCGGGCAGGTTCCGGGGCGGAAGCGGGCCGCGGTCGAGGAGTCCACGTCGCCGCCGTAACCGAGTGCCAGCGCCGGGGACTCGACCACGATCTCGCCGACCTCGCCCACCGCCGTATCCCCGCCGGAGCTGCGTTCGACGAGCAGCCGCGACCCGGCCACCCCGTCGCGTACCGCGATCGTGCCGCGCACGGGCAGCGCGTCCGGATCGACTCGGGCGAACGCGGGGAGTTGCGGTGTCTCGGTGGCGCCGTACCCGTTGGCCAGCTCCGCGCGCGGCGCGAGGCGGTGGGCGGCAGCGATGTCGCTCGCGCGCAGGGCATCGCCGGCGCAGACGAGCAGCCGCAGGCCGGTGAGGGCGGGGCCGTCTGCCGCGCCCAGCGCCCGCAGCAGGGACGGGGTCAGGTGCGCGACGGTCATCCGCCGCACCGACAGCCAGGTCCGCAGCTCCCGTGGCGAGCGCAGGTAACCGGGCGGCGGCACGACCACCTCGGCCGCGGCGGCCAGCGGGGCGAGGACGTCGCGCAGCATCGGGTCGTGGCCGAGCCCGGCGAGCAGCGCGACCCGGTCGCGCCCGTCGAGCGAGGCCAGGTCGCGGTAGGCGGCCAGCGCGGCAGCCAGCTGCGGGTACCCGCCGCGCACGGCGCGCGGCGTCGCGGTCGTCCCGGTGGTGAACTGGAGGTAGTCACAGTCGCCCGTTCCGGACCGGCCGGCGAGCTCCCGGCGCAGCTCGACGTCGGGCCGGCCGGCATCGCTGCCGCGGACGGTCAGCACGGCGGCGGGTCGCGCGATCGCGAGCTGGCTCTCCCGCCATGCCTCGGGCAGCGCGCTGTCCTGGACGCAGAAGGCGGCGCCGGACTCGATCACCGCGATCAACGTGACCACCAGCGCCGCACTGCGCTCGCCGACCACGGCCACGAGGTCGCGCCGACCCAGCCCGGCGGCATGCAGTTCGGCGACGATCCGGCGGACGTGTGCCGCTGTCTGGTCCCCGCTCCAGGTGACGCCGGGGTCGCTCACCGCGGGCGCCGAGCCACGCCGGCGCAGGCCGGCCGACAGCTCGCTACGCAGCGCGTCCGATGCCGGCAGCTCTGCGTGCTCCCGGTGCCGGGGCGCGACGCCGACCGGCGCGGGAACGTCGGCCGACCCGGCAGCCAGGCCCGAGAGCACCTGCTCGAACTGGTCGAGCAGCTCGCGGGCGTGGGCCTCGTCGGGTCCCGCCTGCCCGGTGATCAGGTCGATCTCGAGGTCGGGTCCGTCCTGGGTGATGTACACGTTGACGTCGAACAGGCCACCGAGCAGCGGGGCGTCGGCGACCCGCACGGTGCAGCCGGGCAGCTCGGGCGCTTCGTCGGCCGGACCGAGGAAGTTGAACCACGAACCGAACAGCCCCGAGTCGCGGCCGGACCTGCCGAGCGCGTGCACGATCTCGTCGAAGGGCACCTCGCGGCGCAGGCGGGCCTGCGTCACCGCATCGTGGACGCGGCCGAGCAGCGCATCGCTGCCGAGGCTCGGGTCGACGTCCACCCGGAGCGCCACCGTGTCGACGAAGAAGCCGACGACATCCTCGGTGCCGGGTACCCGCCGGTCCCCGAACGGGACGCCGACGACGACGTCCCGGTTGCCCTGCCACCCGCGCTGGACGAGCAGCCACCCGGCGAGCAGCGCGGTGAACAGCGAGCTGCCCTGCCGCCGCGCGAGCGCGTCCAGTCCGGCGGCCACCCCCGCGCCGATGCGGGTACGGTGCCGGCACGTGGGCGCCGCGTCGCCACGGCGCGGGGCGGCCAGCGCTGCCGGCGCGCCCGCCAACCGCTCGCGCCAGTAGGCGAGCGCGGCCGAGCGCTCGGCCGAGCCGGCGCGCGATCGTTCCCAGTCGGCAACGTCGGACGGCGTGAGTCGCGGGGCGGGCGGCAGCTCCTCGCCGCGGTAGAGCGCGCCGAACTCGGCGAGCAGCCGGCGGATCGACTCCCCGTCGAGGACGAGGTGCGAGCCGGCCAGGACGAGCCGGCCGCCACCGGGGCGGCGCACCAGCATTGCCCGGAAGAGCGGGCCGCGCTCGAGATCCCACGGTTCGCGGCACCAGTTCGCGATCTCGGCGGGGTGGCCCGCGCCGTCGAGGAGCACCAGCCGGCCCGGCCACTCGGGGAGTACCTGACCGACCGGCGCACCGTCGGCGCCGATGTGGACGACGGTCCGCAGGGCGGGGTGGCGTGCTGTCAGGCCCGTGACGGCTCGCTCGACCGCGCTCTCGTCGACGGCGCCGGTGAGGTCGAGAACGACGCACACGGTGGCGGACGGGTCGTCCGGACGCAGCCGCGCGGTGAGCCACATGCGCTGCTGGCCGGGCGACAGGCGGGCGATCTCGGCCCCGACCGCCCGCGGGCCGTCCGCAGCGTCGGCACAGGCGAGGGCGAGGGCCCGCGGGGTCGGGTTCTCCCACAGCGCGCCGGGGTCGGGCAGGGCCAGGTGCAGCGCGGAACGCAGCCGGCCGAGCAGCACGGTGGCCAGCAGGGACGAGCCGCCGAGTCCGAAGAAGTCGTCGTCGGGGCCGACCTCGGCCCCGAGCAGCTCGGACATGAGCGCTGCGATCCGTCCCGCGCGGGTGCGGGGCGGGGGCGGGGGCAGGTCAGGCACTGCCGGGCTACGGGCGCTCCGCAGCGCCGTGCGGTCGATCTTGCCGTTGCCCGTCACCGGCAGGCGGTCGTGGACGACGACGTCGGCCGGCACCATCACGGCCGGGAGCACGTCGCGCAGCTCGGCGCGGATCGCGACGGCATCCACGTACTCCCCCGGCGCGGGTACGACATGCGCGACGATCTGCCGACCGGGGCCCGCGCCCGCCACGACCACCGCGCTGGTGCCGATCGCCGGCTGGTCGGTGAGTACCCGTTCGATCTCGGCGAGGTCGACCCGCACGCCGCTGATCTTGATCTGGTGATCGGTCCGGCCGAGGTGCCTGAGCTCGCCACCACTGCCGCGGCACACCCGGTCACCGCTGCGGAACATCCGCTCGCCGGCACGCCCCGTCGGATCCGGGACGAAGCGTTGCGCGGTGGTCGCCGGATCGCCGAGGTAGCCACGGCTCACGAAGTCCCCGCCGACGTAGGCCTGGCCCGAGTCGGCCGGGCGCAGCTCGCCATCGAGGACCGCGAGGTCGGTGCCCGGGAACGGGCGCCCGAGTGGCACGCCGGCCGGGTGCGTGTCCGCGCGGTGCAGCTCGGCGACGGTCGTGTCGATCGTGCACTCCGTCAGCCCGTAGGTGTTGAACAGCCGGCCGCGCGGGCCGAGCAGCTGCCAGGCGGAGCGGCAGTCCTCGGCGTCGAAGCGCTCGCCTCCGACGACCAGGCAGCGCAGCGACGGCACCGGACGCAGGGCGTCGAGCCCGGCACAGAAGGCCCGCAGCAGGGAGGGGGTGATCTCCAGGTAGCTGATGTGCTCGGTGCGCAGGAGCCGATCGAGCGCGACCGGGTCGAGCAGGTCCGCACGGGTGGGCAACACCAGGCAGCCGCCGCCGAGGACCGTCCGGGCGAAGTCGCCGGCCGCCACGTCGAAGCCCGGCGACGCGACCTGAAGCACCCGGTCGCGGTGCTCGCGAAGCTCGTACCGCTGCTCCCAACCGCGCAGCGCCGCGGCGAGGTTGGCGTTCGTGACGCCCACCGCCTTGGCGCGCCCGGTGGAGCCGGAGGTGTGGATCACGTAGCTCAGGTGCGCGCCGATGACCGTGGGCGGGTCGACGACGGGCCCCGCGGGGGCCGTCGTGGAGACGGTCGGCAGCCCTTCGGGGAGGAGCCCGCGCAGCTGCGCCGCACACACCACCGCGACCGGTGCAGCGCAGTCGATCATCTCCGCGATCCGGGCGGGCGGGAGGGCGGGATCGAGAGTCAGGAATCCCGACCCGGCGTACCAGGCGGCCAGCTGCGCGACCGGCAGGTCGAGGGAGCGCTCGGTCAGCACGCCGACGACCCGATCGGGCCGGGCACCGGCTGCCGCGAGCTGCCCGGCGATGCTGCGCGCGCGCTCGTGCAGGTCCGCGCGGGTGAGGGTGACGCCTGCGCAGCGCACCGCCGCCGCGCCGGGTTCCTCGTCGACCAGCTGGCGGGCGGCGCCGAGGCACCCGTCCGCACCGAGGGCCGCGAGCGTCACAGGACGCCCATCGTCGTGCACAGCACCGCCGCCGCGCTGTACATCTTCATCCGGGCCTGCTCGAACGCGATGCTGGCCGGCCCGTCGAGAACCTCGCCGGTGACCTCGTCGCCGCGATGCGCCGGCAGGTCGTGCATGAACACCGCGCCGGGGTGCATCGAGAGCACCGAGGCATCGACGCGGAACGGCTCGAAGGCGGTGCGCCAGTCGGGATCGGCCTTGGCCGTGCCGGTCGTCTGCCACCGCGTCGTGTACACGACGTCGGCCTTGCCGTCGATCTCGCGCGGGTCGTCGACGACGCACACCCGGGCCTCGTGCTCACCGGCGTAGCCTCGCGCGGCCGCGAGCACCGTCTCGTCCACGCCGTAGCCGCGCGGGGTGCACAGGGTGAGGGTGGCGCCGCGGACGCGGGGCACCGCGAGCGCGAGCGCGGCCGCGGTGTTGTTGCCCTCGCCGACGTAGAGGATGCGGATGCCGTCCAGCGAGCCGAACCGGCCGCGCAGCGTCGCGAGGTCGGCCAGCGCCTGCGTCGGGTGCTCGTCGGAGGTCATCGCGTTGACCACCGCCATGGAGTCCTGCCGGGTCAGCGCCCGCACCGGCGCCGGATCCGCCGCGGTGCGGACCACGAGCGCGTCGAGCATCTGGGCGAGGACGCGCCCGGTGTCCTCCTCGCTCTCGCCGGTGTTGAGCTGCAGGTCGCCCGGCCCGTACGTGAGCAGACCGGCGCCCAGGCGCAGCGCCGCGGAGCCGAAGGCGGTGCGGGTTCGCGTCGACGTCGCGCTGAACAGGGTGCCGACCACGCAGCCGCGCAGGAGGCCGGCCGGGATGCCGGCGGCCGCGAACCGCGCGCCGAGCTCCACCACGTCGGCGAGCTGCTGGTCGGACAGGTCACGGATGGACAGCAGATGTCGGCGATCTCCCACGGGTGCGGCCCCCCTTCGGACGGGAATCTGCCAGCGCGACGTGCCGCGACAATGCCGGTCGGACTTGCGAAGCCTCGCGGCACATTGCCGGCCCAGCTACAGCCGTCCGGAACTATGGCGAGAACTCGTCACGCTGCCGCGCGGGCGGCCCCGCGGGCCTGGCCCGCTCGGATAATCGAGGGATCGGAGGCGAGCTGCGCTCCGCTCACGCCGGAGTGCCCATGCCGACCCTCGAACGCCGTCGCGCCACCACCGCGCGCGGCATCAGCTACGACGTGACCGGCGCCGGCGAGCCGGTCGTCCTGCTCGCCCCGGCGGCGACCCGCGCCGACGTGTGGCAGAACCATCAGGTGCCGGCCCTGGTCGCGCTCGGGCACACCGTGGTGGCGGTCGAGACGCGGGGGTGCGCGCCGTCGGTCGCGCCGCCGGGCCGGTATCACATCGACGATCTCGTCGCCGACGTCGCCGAGGTGATCACCGACCTGCACGCGGGAGCGGTGCGGGTGGTGGGCGCGTCCCTCGGCGCCATGGTCGGTCAGGAGCTGTGCCTGGCCCGGCCCGACCTCGTCCGGTCGGCCGTCCTGCTCGGTACCCGCGGGCGGGCAGATCACTTCCGGCGTACCGCGGCCCTGGCCTGCGCCCGGCGCATCGGGTCGGTCGGCCCGCCGGCGCCGCACGACGCGGAGTTCGAGGCGGTGGGCCTGCTGGCGCAGCTCTTCTCGCCGCGCACCCTGGCCGACGACGCCGCGGTCCGCGACTGGCTGACCCTGTTCACGCAGTTCCCCCTGCGCGGCACCGGCCTGGCCGCCCAGTACGAGGTCGCGGCCGACTACGGCGCCACGGACGACCGGCTCGCGGCGCTGCGTGCGGTGCACACGCCATGCCTCGTGGTCGGATTCGAGCACGACCTGATCACGCCGCCGGCCGGCTGCCGCGCGGTGGCCGCCGCGCTGCCGTCGGCCCAGTACGTCGAGATCCCCGACTGCGGGCACTTCGGCTTCCTGGAGCGTCCGGACCTGGTGAACACCACCCTCGCCGGCTTCCTGCGCCGCTGAGTGCCGCTCCGAGTCGGCCGCCTCAGCGCGGCGCGTACTGCTCGGGATCGCGGCACACCATGCGCACCTCGCAGGTGTAGCGGCGGTCCGCGTCGTCGCGCAGCCACAGCTGCTCCGGACCCGGCAGCATCTCGGTGATCGTGAGGAATCCGTCCGGGTGCCTGCGGCGCTGGCGGCGCACCTTGGCCCAGAGCACGTCCGCGGCGAGCGGATCCGCGAAGTCGACGAACACCGGCTTGCGTTCGCCACTGACCAGGGCGAACACCAGTCGCGGCAGCCCCAGCCGATCGCGCAGTTCCCGGACGGCGTCGACGACGTCACCGATCTGGTCCCCACGCGGCTCGGGCAGGTCACCGAGCGCCAGCCGCCAGCCTTCCCGGACGAGGACCACCCGGCCGGCCGTGATCCGGGGGGTATGGCCTGCCTCGAGGCCGACCAGGTCGAAGCGCGACAGCGCGGCGACCGACAACAGGTCGTCGAGCACGACGAGCAGGTCGAGCTCGGCATCGTCGACGCCGGAGCGCACCACCGCGGCACCACCGCGTTCGACGACGCGCAGCGCGCCGACGGGCAGCACCACCGCACCGTCGGGGGCGTAGCCCGGCTCGTTCCAGATGCCGAGGTAGCGGTGCCGAGCGCTGGGAAACGCGTCCGGCGGCGCCGTGCGGGAGTTGATCTGACCGTCGCGGATGGAGTACATCGGTACGACGCGGTCCGGGACGTCGGCGTCGAACCACTCGTTCATCTCGTCGAGGTCGGGATGGCTGCCGAGCGTCATCACCTGGTTGACCGTCGCACCCGCCACGTGCAGCTCACCGAGCACCGCAGCCCAGCGCCCGACGCCGAGCTCGGCGGTCGACGCCGCGCAGAGCATCACGTCCGGGCTGTGCCACCGCGCGCTCGGCCAGCCCGGCCGGGCCGCCGGGAAGAGGGCAGCGGCGCCGGCGAGATCCGCACCGTCCAGGGTCACCGGGCCGTCGCCGTTCCCGAGCACGGTCGCCCAGCGGGCATGCAGCTCCGCACGGGACAGGTCGACGAGCCCGGTGCCGGCTTCGTCCAGCGCGGCGAGCAGGCGGGGCAGCAGCGGGCCGAGCGCGATGCCGTCGTCGCCGCTGCCAGCCACCTCGGCAAGCACGAACGCGCGGACGCGCTCGGCGATGTCGTGGCAGAACCAGCGGGCGCTCAGCAGCACGGGTACCAGCGCCGGCGCGATCTCGGCCAGCACGGACCGGGAGAGGTCGGGACGGACATCGCTCGGCGAGTCCTCGTAGACCACCGTACGTCCGGCGTAGTACTCGCCGTCCCGCACGTGCGTCGGTCCGTGGGTGATCGCGCCGATGGTCGCGGCCAGCGCGGCGATCGCCGGGGCCATCTCGTCCGGGTCACCGAGGGACTTCGCCAGCACGTCCCGGGCGCGCTCGACCGCGTCGAGGTCGGCGAGGGCGGACCGCCGGCGCGCGGGGTTGGCGACGGCGGCGAGCATCGCCCGCAGCCGCACCTCGGGATGACGTTCCTGGCGCAGCGGGAACTCGCAGGCGAGCACCCCCATCGCCTCGAGGCGGTCCAGCCGCCGACCGGCCTCGGCAGGGTCCTGGTCGGCCGAGATGAGCTCCAGTGCGGTGCGCGTCCCGTCGCAGCGCCGCACGAAGTCGATCTCGCTCCGGCGCAGGTGCAGGCGGGTCCCGTCGCCGAGCACGACGCCGTCGGCGTCGACCGAGATCGCGGCCATCAGCACCGGCCGGGTCCACGGACGCAGCTGGTGGGTCTCGACCAGCGCCGCGGCGACGGCGCGCACCGCCCAGAGCTCGAGGTAGACGTCGCGGCGCGCCGGCGGGGACTGGACCGCTGTGACGCTCGTGCCGTGCTCCGACCACCGTCCCCACGCCTCCTGACCGAAGAAGCCGATCGTGTCGTTCTTCGCGCAGTAGCGGCTCAGGTAGGCCGCCATCGGCCGGTAGTCACCGCGGACCCACTTCCTCCGATCGCGGACGGCAAGCCGCCCGGCACGCGGGTTCTGCAGCTCGAGCGCCTGCCGCACGAGCGGGTCGGCGATCCGCTCGCGCAGGTCCGCCCGCCGGCGCGCCATCGCGTCCGGCCGCTCGGCGGGCGGGAGATCGCCCCAGTCCGGCCCGTCGTAGCGCAACCACTCGAAGGGCATGCCCGCGTGCCGCAGGCAGAACGTGGGCCAGGTCGTCCAGCCGGCGCCGATGCCGAGCGGCTGCGGCGGCGCGTCCGAGGTCACGTGCGCGCCAGCTCGTCGTCGACGACGCTCAGCGCACGCTCGAGGTCGTCGGGCTCGATGGTCAGCGCCGGCATCAACTTGACCACGGTGTCCCCCCGGCCGCACAGCTCGAAGAGCACGCCGCGCTCGAGGCAGCGCTGCTGCACCGCGGTGGCCCGCACGACGCCGCCGCAGTGCGCGAAGTCCAGGCCGGCCACGGCGCCGCGGCCGCGGGCCTGCAGGCCGTCGTTGCGCCGGGCAACGATCCGGGCACGCCGCTGCAGCAGGTCGGCGATCTCGCCCGCCCGCTGAGCGAACCCGGGCTCCTGGAACAGCCGCAGGCCCGCGACCGCGCCGACGAGCGCGAGCTGGTTCGCGCGGAACGTGCCGGTGTGCTCGCCGGGCCGCCAGATGTCGAGCGCCGGGCGAAGCAGCAGCAGCGACAGCGGCAGCCCGATGCCGCTGATGGACTTCGACACCGTGATCATGTCCGGGACGATGCCGGCCGGCTCGAAGCCGAAGTAGGTGCCGGTGCGCCCGCACCCGGTCTGGATCTCGTCGAGGATGAGCAGTACCTCGTGCCGCGCGCACAGGTCGGCCAGCTCGCGCAGCGCGGCCGGCGGCAGCACGTAGACCCCGCCGTCCATCTGCACCGACTCGACGATGACCGCGGCCGGCAGGCCCAGCCCCGACGACGGGTCGGCGAACTGTCGCGCGAGATAGCCGACCGTGTCGAAGGCGCCGCCCGGCCCGTCCGGGTAGGGCACGAACGTGGTGCCGGCGACCGCGACGCCGCCCGAGGCGGCGCCCGACATCCGGGCACTCACCGACAGCGCGCCGAGGGACATCCCGTGGAAGCCACCGGAGAAGGCGACGACTCCGACGCGCCCGGTGACCCGGCGGGCGAGCTTCAGCGCGGCCTCCACGGCGTTGGCACCGGTCGGCCCGCAGAACTGGACGCGGTGGTCGAGCCGGCGCGGGGCCAGCAGCACCTCCTGTATCGCCCGCAGGAAGTCCACCTTCACGGCGGTGTTCATGTCGAGCGCGTGCACCAGGCCGTCGTCGAGCAGGTAGGACACGACCGCCGCGCGCAGCGCGGGATGGTTGTGGCCGAGGTTGAGCGCTCCCGCGCCACACAGCAGGTCGACGTACTCGCGCCCGTCGGTGCTCACGATCGTCGAGCCGTGGGCGCGGGCGAAGGTGACCGGGAAGTCACGGCAGTACAGCCGAACCTCGGACTCGGCAGCGACGTCCTCGTCGGCCGGTGCCAGGTCGAAGCCGTCCCACCCGGCCCTGACCAGTGTCGATTCCTCGGTCATCTCAGCTCGCTCTCGGTGCGGCGCGATGTGGTCACGTCGTCGGCGGCGGCCAGGCGGGTGATCAGCGCGGCGAATGCGCTGACGTGCGGCGGGCGCAGCACGCCGTAGTGGCTACCGGCGACGCGGTGCACCGACGGCGCGCGGACGAGCCGTTCGCGGAACAGCTCCAGGTAGCGCTCGAGGGTGTGCCCGCTGCGCAACGCGTCGTCGGCACCGACCACGTCCTCGCCCAGGATCAGATGAACCGGCGCGTCGAGTGGCGGGAATTCGTAGAACAGGCGGGTCTCGGCGAGCTCGCGCCACATCCGCACCGGCGTCAGCCAGCCGACATCGGGCTTGTCGCCGATGTGCTCGTGGGAGCGCTCGTCATCGACGACGAGCCGCAGCAGCGCCGCGATCTCCGGCCACGTCCCGACCTCGCCCGGGTCCGCGGCGAGGCGGGCGAGAAGGTCTTCGCACCGGCGCAGTGCCGGCAACTGCGGCGGCTCGTGTCCGGGGCCCGCCAGAGCGTCGAGCCCCGGGTCGAGCAGGAACACGCCGACATCGCGCCCGGTCGCGAGCATCTGCCGGCTGAGCTCCCAGGTGATGGCGGTGCCGCCGCACCAGCCGAGCAGGTTGACCCGCGAGCCGAGCGAGTGCGCGTCAAGGGCCCGAACGTAGGCGCGGCCGAGCTCGGCGACGCTGAGCCGGGCGTAGACGGGGTCGATGACGGCCGGACTCTGCAGGCCGGCGACGGGGACGTGCGCGGGCATGAGGCGGGCGAGCTCGCGGTACCAGTGGACGCCGCCACCGCCGGGGTGCAGGAACACCCACGGACGGTCCGGCCCGGTGCGGTCGAGCCACACGACCGGGTCGGGGATCGTCGGCGTCACGGTGTCCTCGTCGTCCTCCTCGATCGGCCGGGCCGGGTCTGGCTCGTCTCGCCGATCCTGCGCGTGAGCGGCGATGCGACCTGCGGTCCGGTGGGTGACGATGTCGCGCGGCGTCACCGCCAGCCCCTCGGCCTGCAGCAGTGCGGCCATCCGCATCGCGGTGAGCGAGTGGCCGCCGAGGGCAAGGAAATCGCTGTCGAGATCCAGCTCGTCGGCGACCACGTCGACGAGCGTGCGCGCCATCGCGCCGAGCACCGCCTCGGCGACGTCGGCTTCCACGTCGGCCGCCCCGACCGGCTCTGGCGCCGCGTCCTCGCCGACCGGCGCCGTGGTCGTGACGTCCCATGCCGGCACAGCGGGTACCGTCGCGTCGCCGTCCGGATCGGTGCACATCGTGGAGAGCACGCGCTCGACGGTGGCCAGCAACGCGGCGGCCCGCTCCGGCGACAGCACGTGCGTGTGGACCGTCGCCTGCAGTCGTCCGGGAAGGCTGGTGATCACCAGCGGGAACTCGTTCGGGCTGTGGTCGACGACGTGGGGCAGGTCGACGGTGCCGTCGTCGACGGTGTAGAAGTCGAGGTAGTTCACGCTCACCTCGACGAGCGGAGTTGTGCGGCCCAGCGACTGGACGACGGCGGTGAGCGGGTAGCGGCGGTGGGCCAGCATCTCGGTCTCGGTGGCGAGGACGTCGGCGAGCAACGCACGCCAGCTGGTTCGCGCCGACGGCGCGACGAAGGGCAGCGTGTTGAGGAACATGCCGAAGACGTCGTCACCGCCGACACCCTCGCTGCGGCCCTGCGACACCACGCCGAGCACCGGGCGCACGGCGCCGCTGTGCGCCTCCACCGCGACGGCGGCGGCGGCGAGGTAGACGGTCTTCACCGGCACGTCGGCGTCGCGCGCCACGTCGGCGACGCGCCGCGCGAGCGCCGCGACGTCACGCTCGACGGTCGCGACCGGCTCAGCCGCGTCGACCGCGCCCCAGCCGGGGACGAGCACCCGCTCGGCGACGTCGCCCAGCGCGTCCCCCCAGTACTGCCGGGCCGCCGGGTCGGCGAGGACGCGGTGTTCGGCGGCGACGTAGTCGGCGAAGCGCCGCCGCGGCGGTGCGTCGTCGGCCGCGGTCCCGGCCCGTTCCGCGCGGTAGGTCCGCAGCAGCTCGGCCACCATCATGTTGTGGCTCCATCCGTCGAGCACGACGTGGCACTCGACCTCGGTGAGCCACCAGTCGGTGTCGGACACGACGTGGACGCGCAGCCGCCACAGCGGGGCCCGGTCGAGGGTGAACGGGTCGCGCAGCTGGTCGCGGGCGTCGGAGTCGACGACCGAGGACGCCGCGCCGGCCGCGAGGTGCCGCAGGTCGCGCACGCCGACGTCCACCACCGCCTCGGCGTGCACCAGCTGCATCGGCTGCTCGAAGCCCACCAGGTCTACCGACGTCCGCAGCACCTCGTGCCGTCGCGCGACCCGCAACGCGGCCCGCTCGAACGCCTCGGCGTCGAAGGCATGCTCGTCGCGCACCGGATAGCTCGTCACATTGTGGTAGGGCAGCACGTCGGCGTCGCCGAGCATCTCGAAGATCATCCCGGCCTGGATCTGCGACAGCGGGTACATGTCGACGACGCCGGCGGGGACCGCGGCCCGGGCGGCGGGCGAGATCTGCGCGAAGGCGGCGACCCGTGGCACGTCGTCCCTGCGCTCACCGCCCGCGAGTCGGGCGAGCTGCCCGGCGCTGGGGCCGCGGAACAGATCGGCCACCGAGACGTTCAGCCCGCGCGCACCGAGGGCGGCGACGGCACGCACCGCGCGCATCGAGTCTCCCCCGACGGCGAAGAAGCTCTCGTCGACGCCGATGCCGTCCCGGCCGAGCACGGTTTCGAACACGCGCAGGACGACCTGCTCGACCGGGTCGGGCGTGCGGCCCGGGCCCCGCTCGTCGGCCGAGCGCTGCGGCACTCCGCGGCCGGCGAGCGCGTCCCGGTCGGCCTTGCCGCTCGACGTCGTGGGAAACGCGGGCAGCTGCACGAGATGGGGCGGCACGAATGCCCCGGGGAGTCGGGCGGCCAGAGACTCGCGCAGCGCCGCGTCGTCGAGTGGCCCGGACGCGGTGACGTAGCCGACCAGCGTCGGGTCGCCGCCGCCGTCGCGCGCGACGCACACGCAGGCGCCGGTGACGCCGGGATGGGCGAGAATGCTCGCCTCCACCTCGCCGGGCTCGACCCGCACGCCGCGGATCTTGACCTGCGCGTCGGCGCGTCCGACGTACACGACCGCGCCCTGGCGGTCGATGTAGCCGCGGTCGCCGGTGCGGTACATCCGCGCGCCGGGCTCGAACGGGTCGGGCACGAACCGGTCGGCGGTGAGATCCGGACGGTGCAGGTAGCCGCGGGCGAGCTGCACTCCGGCGAGGTAGATCTCGCCGACGACGCCGCGCGGCACGCGGCGCAGCATCGGGTCGAGTACGTGCAGGGCGGTGTTGTCGACCGCATGCCCGATCGGCAGCGGGTCGGTGGCGGCGGCGGGCTCGATCTGCACCGCGCTGACGTCGACGCTCGCCTCCGTGGGCCCGTACAGGTTGTGCACGCGGCACGCGCTGCGCTCGGCAAGGCGGCGCACCGTCCCGGCGCGCAGGGCCTCGCCGCTGCAGAACACGTCGCGGACGGTGCCGGGGAAGCTGCTGGTGAGGTCGAGGAACAGGTCGAGCATCGACGGGACGAAGTGCAGGTGCGTGACCCCGCGCTCGTGCATGAACCGGGTCAGCCGCGCGGGCTCCAGGTGCATGCCGGGCGGTGCGAAGACGACCGTGGCACCCACCAGCAACGGCCAGAACAGCTCCCACACCGAGACGTCGAAGGTCGTCGGCGTCTTCTGCAGCACGCGGTCGCCCGGCGCCAGCCGGTAGGTCTCCTGCATCCACAGCAACCGATTCACGATGCCGCGGTGGGAGACCATGACCCCCTTGGGCTTGCCGGTCGATCCGGAGGTGTGCAGCACGTACGCGAGGTCGTGCGGGTCGGCCCCGTTCCACGCCCGGCCCTCGGCGCCGGGCTCGTCGACGAGCTCCACGCGCGGGCCGCCGGCGGGCAGCCGGTCGTGCAGCGCGGCGTTCGTGACGACCCGGTCCGGGCCGGCGGACTCGATCAGCTCGCCGAGGCGCGCCCTGGGGTGGTCGGGGTCGAGCGGCAGGTAGGCGGCACCCGACGCGAGCGTCGCGACGAGGGCGACGAGCAGGTCCGTTCCGCGTTCGAGGCACACGCCGACGAGGCCGGGCCGGCCGTCCGCGGCGAGGCGCGCGCCGAGCTCCGCGGCGCGGTCGACGAGCTCGGCGTAGCTGAGCGCGCCGTCGCGGTCCTCGACCGCGACGGCGTCCGGGGTGCGCGCGGCCTGCTCGGCGATCAGCGCGTGCAGGGGACGCTGCGGCAGCTCGCGGCGCGCGCCGGCGAGCGCGGTGAGCCACTCGTCCTCGGCCGGGGTCACGAGCGGCAGCTGCGCGAGCGGCACGGACGTGGGGCCACACAGGAACGCCACGCACCGGCGCCAGTCGTCGGCCATCACAGCGACGGTGTCCGCGTCGAAGAGCGCGGTGGCGTGATCCAGGGCCGCCGTCATCGGGCCGGTCCCGGAGTCGCGGACGCCCAGGATGAGGTCGCACTTGATCGAGGCCGAGGGAACCGGTACCTCGACGAGGTCCGGCAGCCCGTCGCCCGCACCTGCCGAGGTGACCTGCTCGTAGACGAACAGGACGTCGGCCAGCGGGCTGCGGGACAGGTCGCGCTCTGGCGACAGCTCGCTGACCAGCCGCTCGAAGGGGACGTCCTGGTGGGCCAGCGCGGCCAGGACGGTCTCCCGGGTCGCGGCGAGGAGGTCACCGGTGCTGGTCGCGGCGCCGAGCTGGCTGCGGAGCACGAGCGTGTTGGCGAAGTACCCGACAACCTCGTTCAGCTGGCTGCGGGTGCGCCCGGCGACCGGTGTGCCGATGCAGACATCGCCCTGTCCGCTGCGTCGGGAGAGCATCAGCGCGTAGCCGGCCAGCAGGACGGTGAACGGGGTCGTGCCGTGCCGGCGCGCGGTGTCGCGGACGGCGTCAGCGCCGGCGGCGTCGATGCCGGTCACGTGCCGGGCCGCGGACGCGTCGCGGGTGAGCGCGCGCGGCCGGTCGACGGGCAGCTCGAGCGGCGCCACGTCGCGCAGCTGGTCCTGCCAGTAGCCGAGGTCGCCGGCGGACGGGGGGTGTTCGCGCGCCCAGCTCGCATAGTCGGCGTACTGCAGCGAGGGGGCCGGCGGCAGCGGAGCGCCGGAGCGCTCGGCGGCGTAGCAGAGCGCGACGTCGCGGGTCAACAGGTCGGTCGACCAGCCGTCGCAGGCGATGTGGTGCGAGGTGATCACGAGCCAGTCGGCCCGGTCGGCGCCGCGGGCGAGGGTGCCTCGCAGCAGGCGCCCGCTGCCGAGGTCGAACGGCACGGACTGCGCCGCGGCGACGACGGCCGTGACGTCCGCGTCCTCGACCACGTCGAGGACGATCCCGGCGGGCTCGACGACGACCTGGCGCGGCTCGCCCGACTCGACCAGGTACCGGGTGCGCAGCGACTCGTGCCGGCGCTCGATGTCGTCCAGCGCGCGACCGACCGCGGCCGCGTCGAGGCGGCCCTCGTGGCGCAGGACGAGCGGCACCACCCACTCGGTGCTGCCGGGGACGAGCGCGTCCAGGAACCACAGCCGCTCCTGGCCCGGTGACAGCGGCAGCGGCCCGGTGCGGTCGGCCACCGGGATCGGCGCGCGCACGTCGTCGCCCCCGAGCCGCCGCCGCAACAGCAGCTCCCGCCGGGCCGCGCGGTCCTCGTCCGGCTCCGTGCTGCGTAGCGCGGTCATCCCTGCGCCTCCTCGAGGAGGCTGCTGACCTCCAGATCGGACATCCGCTCGACGGACTCGACCACCGCCCGCCCGATCGCCTCCGCCAGCCGGCGCAGGGTCGTCACCTCGAACAGCGCCCGCAACGGGAGCTCGATCTGGAACGTCTCCCGCAACAGGGCGTGCACCCGCGTGGCCGACAGCGAGTGCCCGCCGAGCAGGAAGAAGTCGTCGTCCAGGCCGATCGGCTCGACGCCGAGGACCTCGCTCCACACCCGCGCCACGGCCTGCTGCACCGGCTCGTCCGGGGCCTGGAACCGCGCCCGTAGCCGCGCATCGCCGTCCGGCCGGGGCAGCCGGGCGCGATCCACCTTCCCGCTCGCGGTCAGCGGCAACCGCTCGAGACCGACCCACGCGGAGGGCAGCATGTAGTCCGGCAGCGACCGGGCCAGGTGCTCGCGCAGCTGCGCGGGCTCGGGATCGCCGTCGCCGACGACGTACGCGGCGATGAGGTCGTCCACCGCCGCGACCGCCGCGGCGCGCACCTGCGGGTGCTCGGTCAGCCTCGCCTCGATCTCGCCGAGCTCGATGCGGAAGCCGCGCAGCTTCACCTGCCGGTCGAGGCGGCCGAGGAACTCGATGGCCCCGTCGGCCCGCAGCCGCACGGCGTCACCGGTGCGGTAGAGCCGCTCACCCGCCCCGCCGAGCGGATCCGGGACGAACCGGTCGGCGGTCAGATCCGCCCGCCCGGCATACCCGCGGGCGAGCCGCTCACCGCCGAGGTACAGCTCGCCGGTGACCCCGGGCGGCACCGGGTTCAGCCAGCGGTCGAGGACCCGGGCGACGGTGCCCGGCACCGGGCGCCCGATCGGCAGCGCCGACTCCGCCCGCAGCCGGGCCGCCTCGTCGGGACCGGTCGGGTGCAGCGTGCACGTCACCGTCGCCTCGGTCGGGCCGTAGTTGCACAGGAAGCGACCCGCGAACCCGGCCGCGTACCAGGCGCGCGCGTCGGCGGCGGTGACGACGTCGCTGCCGACGTTCATCAGCCGAAGGCCGGCCAGGCGCGCGTCGTCGGGGCCGACCGTGCGCATGAGCTCGCGGTAGTGCGCGGGCGTGATCTCCATGATCGTCACGCCGTGGGCGGCGATCCGGTCGGCCAGGTGCTCCGGCTCCCAGGCCTGGCCACCGGCGATCACCAGGCTCGCGCCGGCGAGCAGGGTTGCGGCGATCTGGTCCATGGCGACGTCGAAGACCAGCGACGAGAGCTGGACGACGCGGTCCTCCGGACCGATGTCGTACGCGCGCGCGATCACCGCGCAGTGGTGCCGGTACGCGCCCCTGTCGATCATCACGCCCTTGGGCCGGCCGGTCGAGCCCGAGGTGAACAGGACGTAGGCGAGGTCCCGGCTGTGCAGCGCGGCGGCACGGCGGGACGCGAGCCGGTCGTCGTCGACGTCTGCGCACAGCGCCTGCAGCGGCAGTGCGCACACGCCCGGCGGGAAGGGCAGCGAGCGTGCGGTCTGTCCGGCGAGGACTCTGCGCGCCCCCACCTGCCCGAGCACGTCGGCGTGGCGCTGCGGCGGGTGTGCGGGATCGAGGGGCACGTAGACGGCGCCGATCTCGAGCAGCGCGAGCAACGCGACGACGACCTCGGCGCCGCGCTCGGCGCAGACGGCCACGCACTCGCCGGCGCGGATGCCCTGGGCGGCAAGCCGCCGAGCCGCGACCGCGACCGCGCGGTCGAGCTCGTCGTAGCTGAGCGTGCCGCTCTCGGTCTCGACGGCGACCTTCTGCGGCGTCCGTGCGGCGTGCCAGCCGACCGCCTCCCGCGGGCCGAGCGCTACCGGGATGCTGCCCGCCGGCGCTGGCAGCTCCAGCGGGCCGACCGCGGCCGCGCCGGTGAGCACGGCGCGGCTGACCGGCCGGCCCGGCGCCGCCACGACCTCGTGGACGAGGGTGACGAAGTCGGTGGCCAGCCGCTCGACGGTCGCCTCGTCGTAGAGCGCGGTCGCGTACTCGACATAGCCGCGCAGCCCGCCGTCGGGGCGCTCGACCACGCCGAGGGTGAGGTCGAACTTCGCGGTGTGCCACGACAGGTCGGCGACGGCGCTGGCGTCCGTCCCGGGCAGGGTGACCGGCGCGTCGAGCGCGTCGGTCTCGAACATGATCTGGAACAGTGGGTTGCGGGCGAGCTGGCGGGGCGGCTGGAGCGCATCGACGACGTCGTCGAAGGTGATGTCCTGCCGGGCGAAGCCGTCCAGGCAGGTCGTGCGCACCGCGGCGAGGACGTCGACGAAGCTCGGGTCCGGCGTCAGCTGGGTACGCAGCACCACGGTGTTCGTCAGCGGGCCGACCACCCGGTCGGTGCCGCGTGCGAGCCGCGCAGCGACGGGCGTGCCCACCACGATCTCGCCCTGCCCGGTGCGCCGCAGCAGCAGTGCCTCGAACACCGCGAGCCGGGTCATGAACGGTGACGCCGCGTGGGCGCGGCCCAGCGCGGTGAGGTCGCGGGCGACGGCGGCCGGGATCTCGAACGAGTGCACGGCGCCGCTCGGGTCCCACGCCGCGGGTCGCGGCCGGTCGGTGGCCAGCTCGCACGGCGCCAGGCCGGCCAGCGCGTCCGTCCACTCGCCGAGCCGGCGCCGGTAGGGCTCGCCGGCGCGCAGCCCGAGCTCCCACCGGGCGATGTCGGCGAACTGCAGCGGCACCGGCGCGAGCCCGTCCGCCCGGCCCTCCCGGGCGGCCGCGTACAGCTCGGCGAGTTCCTCGGCGAGCACCGTCAGGGACGCGCCGTCGCAGGCGATGTGGTGGACGCAGAGCACGAGCAGGTGATCGGTGTCGCTCCAGCTGACCAGGTCGGCCCGCACGACCGGCCCGGCGCCGAGGTCGAACGGCCGCTCGGCGAGCTCGCCGACGAGCGCGGCGATGCCGGCGTCGTCGCCCACCCGGTGCCGGCCGAGCGGGAGATCGGCCGGCTCGTCGATCACCCCGTGCGCGCCGACCGCGTCGGCCACGTAGCGGGTGCGCAGCACGGAGTGCCGGCGCACCAGCGCGCTCAGCGCGGCGGCCAGCGCGGCGGCGTCGAGCTCGCCGTGCAGGATCGTGAGGCTCGGCACCACGTACTGCGGTGAGTCGGGTTCGAGCTGGTGCAGGAACCACAGCCGCGCCTGGGTGGAGGACAGGACGACCTCGCCGGTGGCCGGACCGGGGGTCGGCGCGGCAGGCTGGTCGTCGGGATCCGCATCGCCCGGCCGGCCGGTCAGCGCGGCCGCCTGCTCGCGCACGGTGGTGAGGGTGAACAGCTGGGCCAGCGGGATCTCGCGCTCGAAGGCGGCCGCGAGCCGCGCGGCCAGCCGGGTGAGCAGCAGCGAGTGCCCGCCGACGGCGAAGAAGTCGTCCTCGGGGGCGAGTGCGGGGCACTGCGGGATCAGCTCGGCCCAGATCGCCGCGACCGCGCCCTCGTCGCCGGACAGTGCCGACCCGCCCGCCACGGTCCGCGAGCTGTGCGCACGCTCCATCGCCTCCAGGGCCAGGAGATCGAGCTTGCCGCTGACGGTGTGTGGCAGGGCCGGCACCGCGGTCCAGCGGCCGGGCACCAGCGCCGTCGGCAGCCGCTTCCGGGCGTGCGCGCGCACCGCACGCGGGTCGATGTCGGTGGCCACGAAGGCGCAGAGCAGCGGGTGACCGCCCGGGCCGGGCACCACGACCACCGCCGACTCGCGCACGTCGGGATGCGAGTCGAGCACCGCGGTGATCTCCGCCGGCTCGACGCGCACGCCATTGACCTTGAGCTGCCGATCGCGGCGCCCGGTGAAGTGCAGGACGCCGGACGCGTCGCGGCGGCCGATGTCCCCGCTGCGGTAGGCGCGCGACCCCGGCGCGCCGCACGGGTCCGGGACGAAGGCAGCGGCAGTGAGGTCGGGACGTGCGACGTAGCCGGCGCCGACGGCGACGCCGCCGAGCCACAGCTCGCCCTCCTCGCCGGTCGGGCACTCGCCCAGATCGGCAGCGACCACGCGCACGGTGGCGCCGTCGATCGGACGCCCGATCCCGACCGCCCCGGTGGTCTGCCGCGGGTCCCACCGGTGGGAGGTCACGTCGATCGCACACTCGGACGGGCCGTAGGTGTTCTCGATCTCGGGGACACCGAGCCCGTGCAGCCGCGCGCACAGCTCGCCGGTCAGCGGCTCGCCGGCGCTGCAGACGAGGCGCAGGCTGGTGCACCCCTCCCAACCCGGTGCGTCGAGCAGCAGGCGCAGCACCGAGGGCACGGCCTGCAGCACGGTGATCCGGCGGGCCGCGATCTCGGCGACCAGCCGCGCGGGATCGGCCTCCACGCCCGATGCGGCCAGTACGACCGTCCCGCCGATGGTGAGCGGCGCGAAGATCTCCCACGCGGCGGCATCGAAGGCGAGCCGGGTCTTCTGCAGCACCCGGTCGGACTCGCGGATGCCGGTGCCGTGGAGGCTGTGCCGGACCCGGTTGGCGATTCCCGCGTGGGTCACCGCGGCGGTCTTCGGCCGCCCGGTCGAGCCGGAGGTGAGGATGCCGTAGGCGACCTGCATCGGATGGGTCTGCGGGGCCGTCCACGCCTCGGCAGCGACGTCGTCGCCGGTGTCGGCCAGGCTCGTGACGGTCACCAGCGGCAGCGCGTGCGGTATGGCGTCGGGCCAGGCGTCCCGGTCGGTGAGGATCGCCGACGCGCCCGACTCGGCGAGCAGGGCGGCGATGCGCTCGGCCGGTTGGTCCGGGTCGACGGGCAGATACCCGCAGCCGGCGAACCAGCAGCCCAGCAGCGCCGGTACGAGGCCGGTCCCCCGGCGCAGGCAGACGAGGACGACCGCACCCGCCGGCAGCTCCCACTGGCGCAGCTCGGCGGCGACCTGGCGCGCGCGGCGCACGAGCTCGCGGTAGGTCAGGGTGGCTTCGGGAGTCTCGACCGCGCACCGCAGGGGCGTGCGCACGGCCTGGGCCAGCACGGCGTCCGGCAGCAGCGGAGCGCCGGCGCCCGAACCAAGCTGCCGTTCCGGTTCCGGCTCTGGTTCCGCGTCCGGCTCCTGGATGCGGGGCGCGGGGGCGTCCGGGTCGGCGAGCAGGACCGCGAGGTCGGTGCCGAAGTCGTCCAGCAGGCGCTGCGCGCTCTCGGCGTCGAACAGCCTGCCCGAGTGCTCGAGGTGCAGCAGCAGGCGTCCCCCGTTGCCGGTCATCACGTGCAAGGTGAGGTCGAACTGCGACCCCGCCGGAGCCATCGGCAGGTCCACCAGCGACATGCCGGCCGGGACCGTGTCGCTGGCCGGTTGGTTCACGCAGACCTGCACCGCGAGCGGCGGCAGCCCGTCGCGGCGCAGCTCTCGCTGGATGCGGTCGAACGGCGTGCCGGCGTGGCGCACCGACTCGCTGACCTCGGTGAGCACGCGCCGCGTCATCTCGCGCAACGACGGCGCGTCGCCCGCGTCGAGCACGATGGGCAGGAGGTTGATGAACACGCCGACCAGGTCCGCGATCTGCGGGCGGTCGCGGCCAGCGGCGGACATGCCGAGCAGCACCCTGCCGTCCGCGCTGCTCGGGCGCAGGGACAGCGCGAGGGCAGCGACGAGGACGGCGAACGGAGTCGCGGACTCGGCCCGGCACAGCTGGAGAACCGACGCCGACGTCGCGTCGTCCAGCTCGGTGCCGACGGTCGCTCCGGCCATCGCCTGCTGACCGGGCCGCGGGCGACCGGCCGTGAGGTGCAGCGCCCCCGGCCGGCTGGCCAGCTTGTCCAGCCAGTACCGGTCGTGCTCGTCGCGGGTGCGCGCATCGTCGGCGTCGCGCTGCCAGGCCGCGTAGTCGGCGAAGCGGACCTGCGGGGGCGGCAGCTCGAGGCCGGCCGTCATCTCCCGTCGGATGATGTCGATCGACGTGCCGTCGGCCACCAGGTGGTGCACCCCGATGACGATCATGCGCTCGTCGCCGGGCAGCAGCCCGACGGCCACCCGGCACAGCGGCGCCCGGTCGAGCCGGTACGGGCGCGCCGTGAACTCGAGTGCCGCGCGCCGGCACGCCTCGTCGAGATCGGACGGCGCCGTCTCCCGGAGGTTCAGGACCTCGACGTCGACCGGGACCTCGGCGGCGATCGACATCACCGGATCGCCGTCGACGACGTGTATCGACGCGCGCAGGGCATCGTGCCGGCGCACGACAAGGGCGAGCCGGCGCTCGATCTCCGCGACCGGGACCGGGACGGGCATGCGCGCCGCCACGCCCAGGTTGAACACGGGGATGTCGCCGGCGAGCTGCTGCGACAGCCAGATGCGCTCCTGCGCGAAGCTCAGCGGGACCCGGCTCAGATCGGCCAGCTGCGGGATGTCCGGCACGGTCGTCGGGGCGCTGCCCGAGCGAAGCTTCTCCAGCAGGCGCTGCTGCGCCGGCGACAGGCTGGTGTGCGCGGTCATCACGCACCCGGCCGGGGAGCATGCGCGGCGAGCGAGGTGGTGACGACCCTGGCGAGCGCGTCCGGGGCCGAGGTGAGAAACCCGTGGCCACCGCCGGTGAACAGGTGCACCGCGAACTCCTCCCGCCCCACGTGCCGCCATTCGAGGAGGTCTTCGAACACCACCCCGGCGTCGCTGCGCGCGCCGAGGGCCACGACCGGGATGCCGAGCGGGTCGACCACCCGGTACGGATTCGTCTCGAACATCGCGAAGTCGGCGCGGATCGTCGGCTCGAACAAGGCGAACAGGGCGGCGTCGTCGAGAATGGAGTCCGGCATGACGTTCATGCCGCGCAGGTAGCCGATCAGTTCCGGCCGCGGCAACGTGTGCACGCCCCGGTCGCGGGAGTAGTCGTGTGGTGCCTGCGAGGCGCAGCCGTACAGCGCCACCGGCGCACGGTCGGCAGCGCACAACCGGACGGCGAGCTCGTGGGCGAGCAGCGCGCCCGAGCAGTAGCCGAACAGCGCGGTCGGCAGGCGTGGCGCCGCGGCCAGCTCGGCGAACACGGCATCCACCGCGGCGTCGAGGTCGAGCACCGGTGCCTCGCGGCGGCGCGACTCGCGTCCGGGCATCCGCACCGCAAGGACGTCCACCCACGGCGGCAAGGCGCCGGCGAGCGGGCGGAACGTGATGCTGCCACCGCCGGCGTGGGGCAGGCACACCAGTCGAACGCTCTGCTCGTACACCGGGCTCAGCCGGACCAGCCACCGCGCGGTGGCGATCGCCGTCACGATGCACCAGCCAGGGCGTCAGTCGCAGCCAGCAGGGTGTCCTCGAACAGCTCCGGGTCGTCGTGCGCCGCAGCCGACGGGGAGACGAGCACCTCGTCGACGCCCGCCTCCCAGTACCGGTGCAGGTGGGCGGAGAGCTGCTCGCGGGTGCCGGCGACGAACAGGTCGTCGACCAGCGCGTCGGATGCGCTGCCGGCCGCGACGCTGTCGGCGTGCCCGCTGCGCTCGAACATCGCGCGGTAGGTGGGCACGCGCAGATGCATGTCCAGCGAGCGCCGGTACACCCCGCGGTCCCGCTCGGGGTCGGCGCTCAGGCCGCCGGCCACGATCGCGAGCACCCGGAAGTCGGGCGCGGGTTGCTCCCGCGCCGCCAGACCGAGCCGCAGGTTCGGCAGCACCTGCTCGCGCACGTAGCCGGGCGTGCACATCCAGAGGATCACCCCGTCGGCGATCTCGCCGGCCAGGCGCGTCATCCGCGGGCCGAACCCGCCGAGCAGGATCGGCAGATCTGAGCGGCGTGGGGCGGAGTAGGAGGCGTGACCGCTGTAGTCGGCTCCGCTGCGGCTGACCTCGCCGTCGCGGACGAGGTCGCGCACCACGCCGACGTACTCACGCATCGAGCGCAGGACCGGCGCCGGTTTGGCCCCCACGATCCACTCGCCGACCCCGCGATGCCCCATGCCGAGGCCGAGCTCGATGCGTCCGCCGCTGACCTCGTCGAGCGTCAGCGCCGTCTGCGCCATGATCACCGGGGGTCGGGTGTAGAGCGGGACGATGCCGCAGCCGAGGTGCAGGGCGCGGGTGTGGGCGGCAAGCGCGGCGAGCATCGACACGCTGTCGCGCTGGTTGGGCAGTTGCACCAGCCAGAGCGAGGACGCCCCGACCTTGTCGCCGATCGCACCGCGGTCGAGCAGTTCGGACACCGTCAGGAACTGCGGATCGAGGCAGAGACCGACCCGGCGTCGCGTCATCGCGGTGCCGCGCTGCCATGGAACTCGCGCAGGCTGCGCGGACGCATGTCCGTCCACACCGCTGCGATGTGCGCGAGGCAGTCCGCCTTCACACCCCGGAAGCCATCCAGGTGCCAGCCCGCGGGCGGCTCCCGGTCGGCGGGCCAGATCGAGTACTGCTCCTCGTCGTTGCGCACGACTTCGTAGCTGCGGTCGTCGTCGTCTTCGAACACCGGGCTTCTCCTGACGTGTGCGGGGCGTGGTGCTGGTGCTCAGCTCGTGGCGTCCAGCTGCTGCAGCGCGGCCACGGCCTCCTCGTTGGACATCGCGGCCACCTGGTCGAGCAACTTGGTCTCGATCGCGGCGGCGAGCACGCGCGGAGTGCGCGCGTCGAACAGCTCGGCGACGGCGAGCTCGGTGCGGAACTGGTCGGCGATGCGCGACACGAGCTGGACGGCGGTGAGCGAGTTCCCGCCGAGGTCGAAGAAGTCGTCGTCGACGCCGATCTCGTCGATGCCCAACGACTCCTGCCACAGCCCGCACACCGCGGCCTCCGACGGGGTCGACGGGGGAACACACGGGGTCGCGAGCGGGCGGCGCCCCGAGGTCGAGACGCCGCTCGCGACGATCTGCTCGGTGACGGCGGCGCGGTTGATCCGGTTGGTCCGCTGGAGGCGGTTGCGGATGCCCTCGGGCGCCCAGGTGACCTGCGGGCCGGGCATCGTCAGCAGGATCCGACGCAAGCCCTCGCAGCCCTCGACCGAGTACACGCCGGTCTCCGCGGCGTCTGGGCTGAGCAGGTCGGCCACGTCGATCAGCTCGCGGGCCGGTGCCTCACCCTGCCGCGCCGCGTCGCCGAACAGCTGCGCCATCGGCCCGCTCGCGGTGTCGCCGACGAGCAACATCGTGAACTTCTCGACGGTCAGGATCGCCCGCCCCCGCTCGTCCACGACCGAGATGTCGGACGACGTCGCGCCGGGGGTACGGTCCGGCCGGTGCCGGATCACGCTGTAGCAGCTGGCCGGCATCGGCTGGTAGATCGCGATCCGGTCGTAGCTGAAGGGCAGGAAGTTGCCGTCCTCCACGAGCGTCTGACCGACGGCGAGGCAGATGTCGAGCGCGGCCGGATGCAGCGCGAACACGTCGAGATCGGCCGCGAACCGGGCCGGCACGCCGGCATGGACGAGTTCGGTGGTGTCGTTGCGACGGACGTCGAGCAGCGAGTCCCACCGATCGCCGAAGCGCAGCATCCCGGTGTCGTGATCGGTTCGCACGACCTCGTCGACCGGGACGACCTCCGGACACGCGGCGCGCACCGCGTCCAGGTCGACGCTCGGCGCGCCGTCGACGTCGATCGCGCGGATCGTCGCGCGAGCGTAGTCAGCGATGGGGACGGTGTCGGAGCCGCCGGTGATCGTGACGTCGTAGCCGCCGTCGTCCCGGGCGAGCATCTTCACCCGAGCCCACAGTCCGGGCAGGGCCATCAGCGGGCGGCCGAGCACCAGGTTCTCGATCTGCACGCCGGGACGGTCGGTGACCTCGGCGCACGCCGCGCGCAGCAGCTCGATGACGCCGGTGCCGGGCATGGTGGGGCAGCCGGCGAGGACGTGGTCGGCGAGCACCCAGCCACGGTGCGACAGGTTGATCGCGAACGAGATGTCGCCCGGGCCGTGGATGAGCTTGCGGGTGAGCAGCGGGTGGTCGACGACGACGGCCAGCTCGCCGTCCTTGCGCACGTCGCCGAGGACGGTGGGGCTGTCGATCACGAAGGCCATGCCCACCTCGGCCCACGGCGGCATGTTGATCGACACGACCGCCTTGCCGCGCGCCCAGCGCGAGTGCGCGAATGCGTCCAGCACCGCGTTCGCCGAGGAGTAGTCGCCGAGGCCGAAGTCGCCGCTGATCGCCGCGATGGAGGAGTACAGCACCATCAGCTCGGGCTCGAAGACCCGCTCCAGCGCGTACACGCCGTCGACCTTCGGGCCGAACATCGCCCGCGCGTCGTCGAGATCACGCGTTTCGAGCATCGCACCGCCCGGCAGCGCGGCCAGGTGGAAGACACCGTCCACGTGGCCGAACCGGGCCGTGACCTGCTCGCGTACCTGCTCGAGCGACGCGACGTCGGTGACGTCGCACTGCACGGTGAGCACCTCGCCGCCGGCGGCCTCCGCGGCCAGCACGCCGCGGATCTTCTCGGCAGTGACGGGGTCGCGGTTCGTCTCGCCGGTGATCGCCGGCCATTCGGCGCGGTCGGGCAGACCGGTGCGCCCGAGCAGGACGAGGCGCGCGCCGACCAGCGACGCGAGGTTCTCGGCAAGAACGAGGCCGAGGCCGCCGAGGCCGCCGGTGATCACGTAGACGCCGCCGTCGACGAGCACGGGCGGCGCGCCGAGGGCCGTCTCGAGGTCGATCTCGGCGCGGGTGGAGCGCCATCGGCGCCCGCCTCGGTAGGCGACGAGCTGGTCGTCGTGCTCGAGCACGAGTTCGGCGTGGATGAGGTCGGCGGCGCGCTCGCGGGAGCGGTCGACGACGACGTCGACGGCGCGCGCCGTGAGTCCCTCGAACTCCTTGCCGGCCGTGCGCACCAACCCGACCAGCGCGGCCTTGGCGGGCTCGACCTCGCCCGATCCGGTGACGTCCTGCAGCCCGCTGCCGATCACGGTCAAGTGCTCGCGCACGCCGGGGAGCCGGCGCGCCGCCTGCTGCAGCAGGTGCAGCGCGCCGATGAAGCCCAGCTCGATCCAGTGTCGTGCGTGATCGGCCTCAGCCACGCCGTCCGGACGCGCGCCGAGGGTCCAGGCGTGCACGAGATGCACGACGTCGGCACCGGTGAGCGCGGCCATCGCCGCCGCCTCGGACACCACCTGCGCCACGTCCTCGGCACTGTCCGGCCGCACCACCCGGGAGGCGTCGGGCAGCTCGGCGGATTCGACTGGTCTTCGCGCAAGCGGCTCATCCGAAACGTCGCCGGGCCGCGCCACGACCACCTCGGCACCGCCCTCACGCAGCCGGTCCACCACCTCGTCCATCGGGCCAGGAGCGGCGGGGGCGAGGACGAGGTACACCCGGGACCCGACGTCCGCGGCTGCGACGGCGGCCCGCGACGGCGGCGCCACCTGCTCCCAGGTGGGGATGGTGAACGGGCTCAGGTCGACGTCGAGATGGGTGGCGGCCGCACTTGCCGCCGCTGCCCGCGCGGCCGGCTCGAGCCAGAACCGCTGCCGCTCGTACGGGTACGTGGGCAGGGCGACGTGGTGGCGCGGGTCGTCGTGCCAGTGCCGGCCCCAGTCGAGGACGCCCCCGCGGGACCAGAACGTCCCGAGCGCCGTCAGCGCCACGCTCAGGTCGTCGCTGCGTTGCTGCGCCGCGCGCATCGTGCTGATCACCTGCGCCGGCTTGGCGTCGACCTTGTACGCGGCGGCGAACGAGGCGAGGGTCCGGCCGGGACCGACCTCGAGCAGCAGCCGGCGCGGCTGGGCGGTCAGCAGCTGCAGCGTGTCGGCGAAGCGCACGCAGCCGCGCAGGTGACGCACCCAGTAGTCCGGGTCGGTGGCCTGCTCGGGCGTGATCCAGGTCCCGGTCAGGTTCGACACGTAGGGCAGGGTGGGTGCGCTGAGGGTGACCTTGTCCAGCCGGGTGCGGAACTCGTCGAGGATCGGTTCCATCATGCGCGAGTGGAAGGCGTGCGAGGTGCGCACCGGACGCGCCGTGGTGCCCAGGTTGGCGAGCAGCTCGGCGAACGCGGTGATCTCCTCCTGGGGGCCGGAGACGACCGACGACTCCGCAGAGTTGACGGCGGCGAGGTCGAGCGCCGGCGGGACGAGCGGCGCGAGCAGCTCCTCGGGCAGCGAGACGGCGAGCATCGACCCGGTCGGGAGGGACTGCATGAGCTCGCCGCGGTCGGCTACCAGCCTCAGGGCGTCCTCCAGGTCGAAGACGCCGGCGAGGCAGGCGGCCACGTACTCGCCCACGCTGTGTCCGGCCATGTCGGCGATCTCGACGCCCCACGACTGCAGCATCGTGGCCATGGCGTACTCCACCGCGAAGATCACCGGCTGGGTCACCCGCGTCTGGTCGAGCCGGCCGGGGTCGTCCGTCGGGTCGTCGAAGAGCAGGCCGAGCAGGTCGAGACCATGGCTCTCGCGCAGGACGTCGGCGCAGTGCCGCAGCGTGGCGCGGAACACCGCGTCCTGGTCGTACAGGTCGCGGGCCATCGACGGGTACTGGGCGCCCTGCCCGGGGAACAGCAGCGTCGCTTGGCTCGGGCTCGACGCCGCCTCGAACGGCAGCCGGTCTCCGGACTGTGCGATGAGCTCGGCGAGCTCGGCCGCGCTCTCGGCGACGAGGGTGCGCCGGACATCGAGCTCGGGTCTGCCGGTGGCCAGGCTGAACGCCACGTCGGCGAGCTCGACATGGGGGTTGTCGGCCAGGTGCTCGCCGACGCGGCGGGTCAGCTCGGCCAGCGCGGTGGTGGTCCGTGCCGACAGCGCCACGAGCTGACGGGCCCGCGCCGGCGGGACGCCCGGCTCGACCGGCGGCGGCTGCTCGACGATCACGTGCGCGTTCGTCCCGCCGATGCCGAACGAGCTCACCCCGGCCCGCCGCGGCGTCGGCCCGGCCGACCACGACTCGAGCTCGGTGTTGATCCGGAACATCCCGTTCTCGAGGTCGATCGACGGGTTCGGGGTGGCGACGTTGATGATCGGCGGCAGCAACCCGGTCCGCACGCACTGGGCCGCCTTGATCAGCCCGGCCACGCCGGCCGCCGCACCGAGGTGACCGACATTCGACTTCACCGACGAGATCGCACAGCGCCCGGGCTCGGCGTCGGCGTCGCCGTAGGCCGTGGCGAGCGCGTTCAGCTCGAGCGGGTCGCCGACGGCGGTGCCGGTGCCGTGCGCCTCGAGGTAGCCGATCGTCGACGGGTCCACGGCGGCGTCGGCGAGCGCGGCCCGCACGGCGGCCTGTTGACCCCGCGTGCTGGGCGTCGAGAACGCGGTCTTGTCCGCGCCGTCGTTGTTGATCGCCGAGCCGCGGATCACCGCGAGGACGGTGTCCTGGTCGGCGAGCGCCGCGGCCAGCGGCTTGAGGACCACGACGCCGGCGCCGGACCCGAACACCGTCCCGTTCGCGCCCGCGTCGAATGCGCGGACCCGGCCGTCGGGGGCGAAGATGCTGCCGGTGGCGTACGTGTACCCGGACACGACGGGCAGGCTGATCTCGACGCCACCGGCGATCGCCATCTCGCACTCCGCACCACGCAGCGACCGGCAGGCGGTGTGGATCGCGACCAGCGACGTCGAGCACGCCGTGACCATCGTGACGGCCGGCCCGCGCAGATCGAGCCGGTAGGCGATACCGGTCGCCAGGTAGTCGGTGTCGTTGTTCAGGATCGCCACCAGGGGCCCGATGGTCGCCATCAGCTCGGGGTGCGTTCCGACGTTCTGCTCGAGGTAGTCGTTGTCACGCGACCCGGCGAACATGCCGATGCGACCCGGGTAGCGGGCCGGGTCGTATCCCGCGATCTGCAGCGCGTCGGCGCACACCTCGAGCAGCACCCGGTGTTGCGGGTCGAGGATCTCCGCCTCCCGGGCGTTCACCCGGAAGTAGTTCGCGTCGAACGTCTCGACGTCGTCGATGATCGGGTTGGCGCGCACGAAGTGCGGGTCGTCGAGGTGTTCCTGCGGGGTACCGGCCGCGCGCAGCTCGTCGTCGTCGAAGAAGGTGATCGACTCGACGCCGCCCAGCAGGTTGTGCCAGTACTCATCGACGTCGTGTGCGCCGGGAAACCGTCCCGCCATCGCAATGATCGCGATAGGCGAAGCGGACGTCGTCCGGTGTCCTGCCATCGGATCTCCTCGGTCGGCCGTGGTCCGGCGGTGCGGCGTCCGGCGAATGCTCGCCGTCCCGCTCCGGGACGGACAAGGGTGATCCGGGCACCTGGCGACTAGTCGCCAGCCCCTTTCTCCGCGCCGTACCGGCCGCAACGCTGTGCTCAGCGGACCCGGTCCGGGCGCCGCGGTCGAACCATCGGGAGGACCCCGTGACCAGCGTCCTCACCGCCGCGCGAACCACGGCGTTGGCGCGCATCCAGGTGAGGCTCGGCGCGCTGCCCGGAGTCGAGGTGCTCCTCAAGCTCGAGCAGACCAACCCGTCCGGCTCCATCAAGGACCGCACCGCTCGCGGCCTCCTGTCGGACCTGGAGAACCGCGGGCTGTTGCGCGCCGGCTCGGTCGTCGTGGAGTCGACGTCGGGCAACCTCGGCCTCGCCCTCACGAACCGGCTGGCCGAGCGCGGCTGCCGCTTCATCGCGGTGATCGATCCGAAGACACCGGCGTCCACACGCGACGCGATGTCGGCCGCCGGGGTGCGCCTCGAATGCGTGGACGAGGCCGACGGCCGCGGCGGCTTTCTGCTGAGCCGGCTGCGACGGGTGCGCGAGATCGTCGCGACGCAGCCCGGCGTCCTGTGGCCGAACCAGTACCGGAACCCGGCCAACCCCCGCATCCACGCCTGCACGACCGGGCCGGAGGTTGTGGCGCAGGGCGATGTCGGCCTCGGCGCCGTCTACGTCGCGGTCTCGACCGGGGGCACGCTGGCCGGGATTGCGATGCACCTGCGCGCGGTCGGCCACCCCGCGCGGATCGTCGCTGTCGATCTGGCGACCTCGGCGGTCACCGGTGCGCCGACCGCGGCCCCGCGCCTGATCCCCGGCATCGGGGCCAGCCAGCCGTCCTTCTTCCTCCGGCCGTGGATGTACGACGGCGTCGCTCGGGTCAGCGACGCGGAGGCCATAGCGCTGTGCCGGATGCTGCGCGAGGACACCGGCCTGCTCGTCGGAGGCTCGAGCGGGTGCGTACTGGCGGCGGTGCTGCGCGACCTGCGGCGTGGACGAGCGGCGCCCAGGTCGACGTGTGTGTGCGCCGACGGCGGCGACCGCTACCTGGACACGATCTTCGACGACGCGTGGCTGCACGCGACCGGGATCGGGGACCCGGTCGAGGCGATCACGAGCAGGGCACGCGACGCCGGGCTCACCTTCACCGGGGTGCGGCAATGACGCTGACGGCGCACGGGCATGCGGGCGAGGTGGGCATCCGCTACCTGCCGCGCGAGGTCGTGGCGCGCCGCAGCCGGGATCTCGATCCGTGCGCGATCGTCGCAGCCGCGCTCGTTGCACACGCAGAGGGCCGCACCGACCTGCCGGACGAGGCGTACCTCGGTTGGACGGCGCCCGACGGTGCCGCGGCGCGCAGTCTGGCCATGCCGGGCGCGCTGTGGGGGGACGGTGGTCGCCGCCTCGGCGTGAAGGTCATCAACGGCAGCCTCGGCAATCCGGACCGCGGGCTGGCCCGCGCCCAGGGCCTCGTGATGCTGTTCGACGAGTTGACCGGGCGGATCGACTGCGTCCTCGAAGCCGCCCGCGTCAGCGCTACGCGGACCGCCGCCGTGACGATCGTGACTGCGCGGGCCCTGTGCGCCGAGCCACCGCGCGCCCTGGCGGTGCTCGGCTGCGGGGCGCTGGCCAGAGCGCACCTCGATCTGGCCTCCCGCTACCTGCCCTCCGTGCAGCGGGTCCGGATCATGGACCGCGACCCCGCCCGCTGCACCGCCCTCGGTGCCGAGCTGCGGATGCTCGACCGGTGGCAGGTCGAGGAGGTGTCCGACCCCATCGCCTGCATCGAGGGTGCCGACCTCGTCGTCACCTGCACCAATACCGATCGCGGCTATCTGCCGTTCGGCGCGTTCGCGCCGGGTGCCGTCCTGGCGCACGTCTCCCTCGACGACGCGCTGCCCGAGCTCGTCCACCGCGCGGGTCTGGTACTCGTCGACGACTGGACGCTGGTCTCGACCGATCGGCGCAGGCTCCTCGGCCGCATGATCGCGGCAGGCGAACTGGTCGGCCCGCAGGCGCCTCGTGCCGGTGCCGGCGTCGCGCGCGTGCACGCCACGCTGGGCGACGTCCTGACCGGCAGGCATCCCGGGCGGACGTCGGCAACGGACGTCGTCCTCAGCAATCCGTTCGGAATGGCGATCCTCGACGTGGCGCTGGCCTCGGCAATCGCCGACGTCGACGACGAGAGCGGCGTCTGGCGCCTGCCCGTGTGACCTCCTCGGCCAGCGGGCGAGGTTCCGGAGCTCACGCTCCCCAGCTCGGGCGGTCAGCCGATGTGGTCGGCGAGCCACGGCGGCACGACCGGGTCGGGCGGGCGCGGCTCGGCGAAGGTCCGGGACACGCCGTGGGGCACCTGCGCTCGGGTACCCAGCACGAAGCCGCACTGGAAGCGGGTGTCGACCGAGACGTGCTGCAGCAGCTCGGCCACCCGCCTGCTGTAGGTACGGGAGGACATGCACAGACGACGCGAGGCTGCGCAGTCGGTCGAGCCGAGGAACAGTTCGCGTAGCACCGGCGCCAGGTAGTGCGGGGGTTCGCGGAGGAGCGTGCTGATCGGCACCCGGACGATGGCGGCTGGGCCCCGCGGCGCCTGCGCCGTCCAGCGATTGACGAGATCGTGCGGCGCACCCGGCCGTTGGTTGTGCTCCGGCGGCACAGCGGCCGACATGGTCTCGGTCACGATGTCCCCCCTGATATGGGTCTGTCGCGGGTGAACCGGCTGCCTCACAACCGAGCACCTACGGCAAACCCGACCATGGTGCTTATTAACGTTGTTGTACCAAATCACCCCAGCGGTGGGAACACGGAGAAGTGGCGCAAAGTAGACAGGCGAGAGGCACCCACGGCCGCGGCGTGCGTGCTATTGGCCTGTCCCGGCCATGCGTTCGCGGCTCTTGCCAGTCCCGGCTTGCGGAGCGGTGGTAGCCGACGGAAAGGTTGGCTGCCGCGGCGTGTTGCCGGTGGCGGCCGGCTCGTTCGAGACTTGCATGGTGGAACCTCAGAGCGGGCGACCGGGGAACGAGGGGCTGCCGGGGGACGTGGCCATCCGGACTCCGGACCGGCGTCTGCGGGTGTTCGTGAGTTCCACGCTGGGCGAGCTTGCGGACGAGCGGCAGGCAGTCTCGCGGGCCATCTCGGCGTTGCGGTTGACGCCGGTGATGTTCGAGGTGGGGGCGCGGCCGCACCCGCCGCAGGAGCTGTATCGGGCGTACCTGGCGCAGAGTGATGTGTTCGTCGGCTTGTACTGGCAGCGGTACGGGTGGGTCGGGCCGGGCATGGAGATCTCGGGTCTGGAGGACGAGTTCCAGTTGTCGCAGGCGTTTCCTCGGCTGCTGTATGTCAAGGTGCCGGCGCCGGACCGCGAGCCGCGCCTCACCGAGATGCTGGCCCGTATCGAGGCGGAGGGCTCGGTCTCCTACCGTCACTTCCGCACCGCGCGGGAGCTGGGCCGGCTGCTGCGCGACGACCTGGCCATGCTGCTGAGCGAGCAGTTCGCTGCCGCGCACCCCTCGGCCGCAGCCCCGGCTCCTTCCAGCCCGCGCGGGCCGCGCCCGCTGCTGCCGGTGGACGCGACGTCGTTGGTCGGGCGGGAGCGGGACATCGACGAGGTGGCCGGTCTGGCCGGGCGCCCCGACGTGCGACTGGTGACCCTCACCGGGCTGGGCGGGATCGGCAAGACCCGGCTGGCGGTGGCGGTGGGCGAGCGGCTGGTCGACCGATTCGAGGCGCGGACCGCGTTCGTTCCGCTGGCGGCGGTCACCGAGCCCGAGCTGGTGCTGGCGGGCGTTGCCCGGGCGGTGGGGGTTGAGCTGGCGGGGTCGGGCTCGCCGCTGGACGCCCTGGTCGAGTACTTCGGCGACGAGCGGTGGCTGCTCATCCTCGACAACCTCGAGCAGGTCGTCGATGCGGCCGGCGACATCGACGCGCTGCTGGCCCGCTGTCGTGGCGTGGTGATCCTGGCGACCAGCCGCACGGTGCTGGGGCTGCGGGCGGAGCGGGAGTACCCGGTGCCGCCGCTGGCGCTGCCCGCTGACCTCGCCGGCCTGCCGATGGCGGAGCTGGCGGCATCGCCGGCGGTGGCGCTGTTCGTGGACCGGGCCCGCGCGGCGCGCCCCGGCTTCGCCCTCACCGAGAGCAACGCGGCGGCGGTGGCGGAGATCTGCCGGCGGCTGGACGGCCTGCCGCTGGCGATCGAGCTGGCGGCCGCCCGCACCCGGCTGCTCGACCCGGACGCCCTGCTCCGCCGGCTGGCCAGGTCGCTGGACGCACTCGGGACGGGCGCGGTGGACATGCCCGAGCGGCAACGCACCCTGCGGGCCACGGTGGAGTGGAGCGTGGGGCTGCTGGAGGACGCCGAGCGGTCGCTGCTGGAGATCGCGGCGGTGTTCGTGGACGGCTGGACCGTCGAGGCCGCCGCCCAGGTAGCCGGCCTGGACGAGGACGAGGCGCTGGAGCGGTTCGAGGCGCTGGCCCGCCACAGCCTGATCTACCTCGACCCCGCCGACGATGGCCCCCGGCTGCGGATGCTGGAGACCATCCGCGCGTTCGTGGCCGAGCGGCTGGCGGCCCGGTCCGACGCCGCCGAGATCCGCCGGCGGCACGCCGACTACTACCGGGCGCTGGCCGAGCAGGCCGACCGGCCGCTGCGCGGCGTCGGCCAGCGCGAGTGGGCCGAGCGCCTGGAGGTCGAGGAAGGCAATCTGGCCGCCGCCGTGCGCTGGTACCTCGACAACGACACCGGGCCGCTGCCCCACCTGTTCCGGGTCCTCTGGCTCTTCTGGTTCCTGCGGGACCATATGGGCGAGGCCCGCTCCTGGGTCGGCCAGCTGCTGCCCACCGCCGACTCCTTCGACCTCCGGGCCCGGGTCGAGCTGGCGTCGACGGCGGCGGCGACCGGTCTCGACGTGGGCGACGACCAGATGGCGCTGACGGCCCGCGAGCGCCTGACGCCGTTGCTCGACGGGATCGAGGATCCGTACCTGCGCGCCGTGTCCCGGCTGGTCATGTCGTGGGCCGCGGGGATCGTCGGCGACTTCGACGGCGCCCTGGACGACGCCACGGTCTCCCTGGAGCAGCTCCGTGCCCAGGACGAGCCGTTCTGGACCGCGCTCGCCGCCTACACCGCCGGCCTCGTGGAGATGACCGTCGGCCGCTACGACGACGCCCTGCGCCACCTGACCGAGATGCGCGACCTGGCGGAGCGCCTCGACAACCCCTGGCTCGCCGCCGTCTCCCGGGTGTATCTGGGCACCGTGGCCGTCGCGCAAGGCAGGCCGGAGGAGGCCCGGGCGCCGATGGATGAGGGGCTGGAGCTGAGCCTGGCCGCCCACAGCACCCGCGGCGTGACCCTGTGCCTGACCGCGTTCGCCCGGCTGGCGTTCGTGGAGGGCGACCCCCAGCGGGCGGCACTGCTGGCGGGGGCAGCCGAGGGCCTGCGCCGGCGGGTCGGCCTGCGAGCCTGGCCGCTGCTCCGGCGAGAAGAAGCTGAGCTGATCGCCCAGGTCCGCCAGGCGCTCGGCGCGGACCAGTTCGACCGACCGTACGCCGCTGGCTCCCGGCTCAGCCAGCAGGAGGCGGTGGCCGCCGTCCGCGACCGGCGCGGCGCCGGCACCGCAGCGCCCTGATCCGTCGCCGACCTGCTGGTCCCGGCCGCGGGCGTCCAGCCTGGCCAGGTTCATGGTCGCCGATGGTGACCAGGCGATCCCGCCGACCGATGCCCAGCGGCACTTCGCCGGCCGCATGGGCGCGGACCACCATCGAGGTCCCGGCCAACCATGTGGCGATGGTCTCCCACCCCGCGGACCCAGCCACCTGCCGCCCGGCATGTCCGGGAGGATGGCGCGCAGCGACCGCAGCGAGCCGCCGGAGGGGTCATGAGCCGGACCAGAATCCTCGTCGTCGGAGCCGGGTTCGCCGGCTACCACGCCGCCAAGACGCTCTGCCGGCGGCTGCGCGGCGCCGCCGAGGTCACCCTGGTGAACCCCACCGACTACTTCCTCTACCTGCCGCTGCTGCCCGAGGTCGCCGGCGGCGTGCTGGACCCTCGCCGGATCACGGTGTCCATCCCGGCCACGCTGCCCGGCGTGCGGCTGGTGCTGGGCTCTGTCGACGAGGTGGACCTGGCCGGCCGCCGGGTCATGTATGTCGGCCCGGAGGGAACCCGCGGCGAGCTGGCGTACGACCAGGTGCTGCTGACCACCGGCAGCGTCAACAAGCTGCTGCCGGTGCCAGGTATCGCCGAGCACGCGCACGGCTTCCGCGACATCGCCGAGGCGCTCTACCTGCGCGACCACGTCATCCGGCAGTACGAGCTGGCCGACAGCAGCGACGACGAGGCGGAGCGGGCGGCGCGGACCACCTTCGTCGTGGTCGGCGCCGGCTACACCGGCACCGAGGTGGCCGCGCAGGGCGTGCTGCTCACCGACTCGCTGGCCCGCAGCCACCCGCGGCTGGCCGGCCACCCGGCCCGGTGGCTGCTGGTGGACACCGCGGACCGGGTGTTGCCGGGGCTCGGCGAGCGGTTGGCCGCCACCGCGGACCGGGTGCTGCGGCACCGTGGCGTCGACGTCCGGACCGGCACGTCGGTCGCCGAGGCCACCGCGGACGGCGTCCGGCTCAGCGACGGCAGCCACGTCCCGACCCGGTCGCTGATCTGGTGCGTCGGGGTCCGGCCGGAGCCGGTCGTCGAGCGGCTGGGGCTGCCCACCCGGCAGGGCCGGCTGGTGGTCGACGAGTTCCTGGCGGTGCCCGGGCAGCCGGCGGTGTGGGCGTGCGGGGACGCGGCAGCGGTGCCGGACCTGACGATGCCGGGGGAGATCACCCCGATGACCGCGCAGCACGCGCAGCGGCAGGGCGTCCGCGCCGCGCGCAACATCGCCGCGGGCCTCGGCTTCGGCCGCCGCCGGCGGTACAAGCACCACGACCTCGGCTTCGTCGTCGACCTCGGCGGCACCGAGGCCGCGGCCAACCCGCTGCGGGTGCCGCTGGCCGGGCTGCCGGCGAAGGCGGTGACCCGCGGCTACCACCTGCTCTCGCTGCCCAGCAACCGGGTCCGCACCGCGGTGGACTGGCTGACCGAGGCGGCGCTACCCCGGCAGTCCGTGCAGCTCGGCCTGGTCCGATCCGGCGACGTCCCGCTGGACACCGACGCCCCGGCCGGTGCGGAGCGGGCGCCGTCCTGACCGCCTCGCGGGAAAGAGAGTGTCAGCAAGATCGTGTGTGGAGCGGTGGTCCGGCAGGCTGGGCGGAGTCCGACGACGCCGTGGCTCTGGTGATGGCCGCCGCGGCGGCAGCGGCGGGACGGATCCGCCTGCACGCCGTCACGACGGTGGCCGGCAACGTCCCCCTCGCCCGGACCACCCGCAACGCCCTGGTCACCCTCGAGCTGGCGGGCGCCGGGAGCGTCCCGGTGCACGAAGGCTGTGACCGGCCGGTGGTTCGGGAGGCGGCCACCGCCCAGCACGTGCACGGGCCCGACGGCATGAGCGACACCGAGCTGCCCGACTCGGTCGCGGCGGCGGCCGACGGCCACGCGGTCGACGTGCTGCTCCGAGCTTCCCGCGAGCACGGACACGAGCTGACCCTGGTCACCCTGGGCCCGCTGACCAACATCGCCGCTGCACTGCTGCGGGACCGGGAGCTGCTCCAGCGGTTCCGCCACACCTACTGCATGGCCGGTTCCGCGGACGCGGTCGGCAACATCTCGTCGACGGCGGAGTTCAACGTCTGGGCCGACCCGGAGGCGACCGCGGTCGTGCTGGCCGCCGCCACCCCGGCGTCGGTCACGTTCGTCGGCTGGGACGCCTCCCGCCGCGACGCCGTCCTTGACGCCGAGACGCAGGAGCAGCTCCGTCAGCTCGGTACGCCGCTGGCCTGGTTCGCCGACCGGATCAACCGGGCGGTCGAGCACTGGGCGCGCACCGTCACCGGCCTGCCCGGCTACGACCTGCCCGACCCGCTTGCGATGGCCGTGGCGCTGCGGCCGGACCTGGTGACCGACGCCGAGACCGCCAGCGTGCGGATCGTGCTCGGCGACGAGGCCCGCGGCCAGCTCCTCGTGGACCGCCGCCACCTCGCCGCCGCGCCGAACGTGACGCTCGTGCGGCGCGTGAACGCCGACGGATTCCGCGCCCTACTGTTCGAGGCGTGCGCGACCACCCCCGGCACGGCCGAGCGCCTGCGGCCGGTCATGGGGGTGGCATGACCTCGGGACGGTACGAGTTGCACTGCCACCTCGACGGCTCCGTCCGGCCCGACACCATCGCCGACCTGGCGGTGGAGGCGGGCATCGAGCTCGCCGGCCCGGTCCGAGCCCGTGCGGTCGCACCCCCGGACGTCGGCAGCCTGCACGCCTTCCTGTCCTACCTCGACGTCGCGCTGGACGTCCTGCAAACCCCCTCGGCGCTGCGGCGGGCCGCGCGCGAGCTCGTCCAGGACTGGTTCGCCGACGGCGTGGCCTATGGAGAGGCCCGCTTCGCCCCGCAGCTGCACGGCCGCCTCGGCATGAGCGTCGACGAGGCCGTGACCGCTGTGGATGCCGGGCTCAGGGAGGGCCACGCGGCCACCGGCGTCCGCACCGCCCTGCTGCTGTGCTGCCTGCGTCACCAGTCCCCGGAGGTGAGTCTGCGCGTCGCCGATGCGGCCGTCCGCTTCGCCCGGCCGGCGAACGCCGTCTCCCCTGCCGCCGGGACCGCCGGCCCCGCCGTCGCGGGGCTGGACCTCGCCGGCGACGAGCGCCTGCCGGGCGCCCCGCACCGGGAAGCGTTCGACCTCGCCCACGCCGCCGGTGTCCCCGTTACCGTGCACGCGGGCGAAGCGGCCGGACCGGCGAGCGTCTGGGAGGCCCTCGACGTGCTCGGCGCCCGCCGGATCGGCCACGGCGTACGCTGCGTCACCGACCCGGCCCTGGTGGCGCGACTGCGTACCGACCGCATCGCCCTGGAGACCTGCCCCCGGTCCAACGTGCTCACCCGCGCCGTCAAGGACCTCACCGCCCACCCGGTCGACCGGCTGCTGCGGGCCGGGCTGCGCGTCACCGTGAGCACCGACGGCCGCACCACAGCCGACACGACCCTCGAGCAGGAGTTCGCCGACCTGCGACGAGTCTTCGGTTGGACCGCCAAGCAAGAGGAACGGTGCCGCGTCAACGCCGCCGAGGCCGCCTTCGCAGCCCGCGACCCTCTAGCGTGACGGCGGAATCACCGGATCCCGTCGAAACTTCCTGCCTCCCGGACGCTGCGGCTCCGAGTAGCCGAGTTCAGTTGCCACGGCGCCGACGACCCGGCCCTCCCCTCGTGACGCCGGCTCATGACCGGCCGTGCGACGCAGCCGGGCCGCGTGGTTCGCTTACCTGGCCCGGACCGACGTAGACCGTTGGCAAGCGGACCGCCGGCGCCGCCGTGCGAGTCGGTGACCGGTGCGGCCGGGATGACCGATCGGCCATGCCCGCCGGGCCGGCCTGCCGGTAGCGAGCCGCCCACCGCTTCGCGGTCGGCCAAGACACGTCATACCGCTCCGCCGCCCGGGCCACCGGCCAGCCGTCGTCGCGATCAGACGCGCCAGTCGAAGACGCGCCCGCGGAGTCAGCGCCGCGTTAGCGTGAGACACGAGGACCTCCCGGTCGTGATGTGGATGCCGTCAGCAGCTCCACACCACGCCAGGAGGTCCTCACCACATCAAGATCATTCAGATCGTGTCCTCACACAACCAACGTCCCGGGCAGTACAGCTAGATCATGTAACTGCTGGTCACGGGCCTATGAGTGTGGTGCCCCCGGCAGGATTCGAACCTGCGACACCCGCTTTAGGAGAGCGGTGCTCTATCCCCTGAGCTACGAGGGCCGGACCCACTGCGACATGCGCGTTCAGTCTCCCACGCGCCGCCGAGGCCATCACGCCGCGTCCGAAGTCAGCAGAGACTCAGCAGCCAGACCGGAGAGGACCTCCCCAGCGCGCATCGCGCTGACTCTCATCGCCTTACCGCTGATGTCGGTCGCGAAGGCCCGGTCCGCAGGGCGGCGGCAGCCGGCCGAGGCTCGCCGCCGCAGCCCCGGTTTCGGCGAGTCCACCCTCCACTGAGTCCGGGACGCTGCATGCTGGGGCTGGGTTCAGGAGAGGAGGGCCCCGATGCTGTTGGTGCCAAGGCAGCTGCGGCGGGCCGGGATGACCGGCGACGTGCCGTACTACGGTGGTCGGCTGTCGCCGGCGCAGGCGTACGCGGCATCCCACCCGGCCCACCCGGCCCACCGCCCGTCCGGCCCGTCCGCTGCCCGAGCCGACTGCGCGGCCGGAGGACACGCTCCTGGCCCTGCAGCACCTGCTCGACGCCAAGGTGATCACGCCGGAGGAGTACCAGGGACTGCGCGCGCGGGTGGCCCCATGATGGGGCCGGTGCAGGTGCTCGTGGTCGGCTTCGACCGACCAGCGTTCTCCGGCGAGGTACTCGCAGAGCTTGCCCGGCTGCGGGAGGCAGGCATCGTCCGCCTGGTCGACCTACTCCTCGTCTCGCGTGCCGAGGACGGCACGCTTGAGACGCAGGGCGTCCCGGACGGGGTGGGAGCAGGTCTCGGCGAGTTGGCCGCCGCGCTTCTCGGCCGGCCGGGGGATGACACCGGCCGCGACGGAAGGCTGACGGACGCTGACGTCACGGGGTGGTCCCTGGCCGATGCGGTACCCGTTGGCAAGACTGCGGCCGTCGCACTGATCGAGCACATCTGGGCGGGGCCCCTGACCGCGGCGATTCGACGAGCCGGCGGCACGCCGCTCGACGAGACCTGGCTGGCACCCGACGACCTCGAGGTGCTCGACGCCCTGATGGCCGGCGGGGGCGAGGAAGCCAGCGACGTCGACGGCCATGGCCGGCCCCAAGACTCGGCGATGAGCTAGAGAACGGCTCCCCTCGTTGCCGTTGCGGCGCCAAGACGCCGAGTGACTGCGGCACCGGCCGTCCAGGGCTGGACCGTATCGCCATCGCCGCTCCAGGTTCGGTCCGTGATCGACTCGCCCCGCGCCAGCAGGCCCCCATGAGATCAACGAGTCCAGGTTGTAACGAACCGGAGATCATTCCGGCTCCGGAGTCAGCAGGTCGTCAGCAGACAGACCCGAGAACACCCGGAGGATGAGCGGGTCAGCGTAGTCGCGGGCGTCGTTGGGTGCGGCGGCGGTGCTGGCGTTCTCTCCAGCCGCAGGGGTCTTCCGCGTGCCAGCGGCCTGTGCGCGAGCGGGTGGTGTCGTAGAAGAGCAGGTCGCACGCGGTGCGGGCGCAACGCCGCAGTCGGTTGGGCTCGAGTGCGGCGACTTCCGCGACGAGGCGGCGGGCCAGGCTGGAGGAGATCGAGGTGTCGCTCCACACCAGGTCCTCGCGCAGCCCGCTGTCGGTGGCGGTGAGTTCGACGCGGGCGGTGCTGCCGTGGGCGAGCGCGGTGATCGCCGCGCAATCGGGGGCGTTCGCCCCGAAGGAGCGATCCGGCGGCCTCCACGGCGACCTGATGGACGCGGCGCAGCGTAGGTAGGTCGGCCGCGGTGACCGGCTGGGAGATCAGCGCCGCCAACTGCTGGCGGGCGGTGGCGGGGTCGGCGAGCACCGGCTCGCTGTGCGCGGCGGCGGCACCCAGTGGTCGTCGGGGTCGGCCCAGGTTGGCCAGCAGGATCAGCGTCTCGGGGATCACCGAGGGCCGGCGTCGTTGCGGGTGGCGACGAAACGGCGGCGCGGCTCGGCGACGAGGTTGTTGGCGGCGCGCGCATTGGGATGTGTGGCGTAGTCCCGCAGGGTCGCGTCGGCACGTTCGCGGGTCGTCCACTGGCTGACGACGAGCAGATGTCCCGGGTCGTCGGCGTCGATGAGCAGCTCGTGGCCCAGGTACCCGTCGTAGCCGGTCATGTCCCGCCAGATGGCTTCGGTGACGGCACGGCCCTCGACGGCTGCGGCCGCAGGGAAGCGGGACTCCCAGATCGAGTAGATCGGCACGAGCTCCTCCCAGCGGCTGTCACGCTCTATTGAGAGAGTAGACCGTGACAGTCGCGAGCGCCACCAACCCGCGAGAGAGCGGGAGAGGGTGACCACGGCTAGCGACGGCCTCGCGGACCCCGGCGGGCGTCACCCCAACCAGAGGCAGAACGGGTGTCCCGCCGGATCCAGGCAGACGCGAACGTCGTCCTGTGGCTGGTACTCGGCGACGGCGGCGCCGCACCGGGTGGCGTGCGCGACCGCGCTCTGCAGATCGTCGACGCGGATCTCCAGGTGCATCATCATCTGCTGGTCGCCGGGACCACCGGGCCAGACCGGTCGGACGTAGGCCGGCTCGGGCTGGAAGGCCAGTGCCACTCCGCCGTCGGGATTGCGCAGCACGACCCAGTCCGGCTCCGCCACCTTGATCTCCCAGCCCAGCAACTGCTCGTAGAAGCGAGCCAGGGCGAGCAGGATCGGGTGCGCTGATATTGACCGTCGTCAGCTCCAGCCCGCGAACGTGCGCCATCGCGGAAGCGTACCGAGATGCGCCGGCCATCCTCAGGCTCGGGCGGCGCCGACCGGGCCGAACAGCGGGGCGAGCGCGGCCTGGGCGCTCGCCAGCCGCTCGCGCCCGGTCTCCAGCGCCTCCACGGCGGCGACCACCTCCGCGCGGACCTCGCCGACCTTGGCAGCGACCGTCGTGTCCACATCGGACACGTCGAGCTGGCCGTGGTGCGCCTCCAGCCAGCCGGTGAGCTGGTCGAGCAGCTGGGGCAGCAGCTCGAGCGAGTAGCCGACCGCCCCGAAGACGGAGTAGACGTCGGCGGCCGTGCTGACGCCGGACCAGCTGGCGTGGACGGCCTGGCGGAGGGCCTCCTCGGCGGCGCGGGCGGCGTCGGCCGCGGCCATCGCCTCGGTGATCGTGGGAACGTCGTCCGGCTCGGTCATGCCAGTCGCCCTACCCGGTCGGGTCGCAGTCGGAACGCGTGCCCGGACCGGGACGTGCTGCGGGGGCCCGGCGCACCGCTGCCGGGCCCCCGCGGGGTCCTTGGGGGGAGGGACCCCTCAGCCGGGTCGGGTCGCCCCGGCGTAGTTCATGATCGAGATGCTGGCGTACCGCACCACGTCGCCTGCCTGCGGTGCGTGGATCATCTGACCGCCGCCCACGTAGATGCCCACGTGGTGGATCGACGGCGAGCCGAAGAACACCAGGTCACCCGGCTGGAGCGCGGAGCGGGACACCTGGGTGCCGGAGTTGATCTGCATCCGGGAGGAGTGCGGCAGGGAGACCCCGGCCGCCCGCCACGAGTAGAGCGTCAGGCCGGAGCAGTCGAACGACCCGGGACCCTCGGCCGCCCACACGTACGGCTTGCCCAGCTGAGCCCTGGCCGTCGCCACCGCGACCCCGGCGCGCCCGCTGACCGGCACGTTCGCCGGCGGCGGGTCCGCCGCGGGCGCCGCCCGGGATCCCGCGCGGCTGGCCCGTTCCGGCTCGACCGCGTGCGGCTGCGCCGCCAGGAACGCCCGCCGCTCGGCGGCGGACAGCCGGTCGAACAGCGCCTTGCTCCGCGCAGCCCGGCCGGACAGGTCCGTGCGCTTCGCCGCCAGCTCGCGGGTGAGCTTGGCCGCCGCGGCCGTCGCCGCCTTGGCCTCGCTCTCCGCCTTGGTGGCGGCCGCGCTCGCCCGGGCCGCCTCGGTCAGCACGGACGCGCGCCGGCTGGCGACGACGTCGATGATGCTGGCCTGCGCGGCGAAGTCGCCGGGCGACTCGCTGGAGAGCATCGCCCCGAAGGTCCCGAACGGGTCCGAGCGGGACTCCGACTTCACCAGCCGCTTGACGCGGGTCCGGTAGCCGGCGACCGCCTTGGCGGCGGCCCTGGCCCTGGCGGTGGCGGCCCGCGACTGGGCCGTCCGCTTGCCGAGCAGCACCCGAGCGTCGTTGAACTGTTCCGTGACCTTCTCGAACTGCTCGTTGAACGCCCGCAGCTGCGTCATCGCCTGCGCGGAGGTGGTGGGTGCCGGCGGTGCCGGCGGGCCTGGTACCGCCTCGCTGCCGGTGGACGACAGTCCCACGGCGAGAGCGACGGCACCGGCGACGGACAGTGATCGGAGCAGGGGGGAAGTGGGTCTCGGTACTGCCACCGAGGCGGCACTCCTTGTCTTCCAGTTCCACCGACCGGGTTAGCTGACGGGTTCGGGCGTGGAAGGCGCCCTACGGGACTGTCCACTCCGGACGGATCCGGACCGGCGCTGCCGATTCACCCCAGGGAAGGGAGTTTGGGTCCCCGGCTCGCAGTCTCGGTGCGCCCGAGAGTGCGATTAGGTGGTGACTTCCCGGTGCCTCCCTCGGTCGGGAGACAGACGGCCGGTAAGCCGTGGGAAGACTACGGCCTATACGATCGGAGTCAAGCTCATGTCACGTGTCGTGACGAATCCCTCACGAAAGTCGCGCGTACCCGGCCCGAACGTCACCCGTACGGAGTAACGCCGTCCGGTGGGCGGCGAGGCCTCAGCCGGCGGGGTCCGCGGCAGGGTCCGCGGCAGGGTCCGCGGCGGGCAGCTCGCCGCAGGCCAGCTCGCCGGCGAGCCAGGTCGCCCTGGTGGACAGGTCGTCGCCGAGCCACACCAGGTCGGCCTGCGCCCCGGGCGCGATCCGGCCGAGGTCCGGCCGCCCGAGCAGGTCCGCCGGCACCCGGCTCGCCGCCTCCACCGCCGCGCGCAGGTCGACGCCGGCGGCGACCGCGTTCGCGACCGCGGCGTCCAGCCGCAGTGTCGAGCCGGCGAGCACGCCGTCCGCCCGGCGCGGCGGCAACCCCGGCGCGGCGACGGTCAGCTGCCGCCCACCCAGGCCGTACCTCCCCGCCGGCATCCCGGCCGCCGCCACCGCATCGGTCACCAGCACCACCCGCCCGGCCGCCGCGGTGAACGCCAGCCGGCACACCGGCCCCGCGACGTGGTGCAGGTCGACGATCAGCCCGCACCGCAGCCGCGGGTCCACCAGCGCCTGCCCGACCACGCCGGGCTCGCGGTGGTGCAACGGGCGCATCGCGTCGAACAGGTGGGTGACCAGCCGGGCACCCGCGTCCGCCGCCGCCTCCGCCTGTGCCGCGGTGGCGTCGGTGTGTCCGAGGCTCGCCACCACCCCGGCTCCCGACAGCCGGCGGACCGCGTCCAGGGCACCGGGCAGCTCCGGCGCCAGCGTGAGGACCCGCAGCAGCCCGGGCGCGGCATCGAGCAGCGCGTCGACGTCCGCCGGTGTCGGGTGCCGCAGCAGCGCCGGGTCGTGCGCGCCGGCCCGCCGCGGCGACAGGAACGGTCCCTCGACGTGCACGCCGAGGACGCGGGCGCCCGGCAGGTCCGGCAGCAGCGCCGCGGTCCGCCGCAACGCGGCCACCAGCGACGGCACCGGCGCCGTGACGAAGGTCGGCAGGAAGGCGGTGACGCCGGTCGCCGGCAGCCGCCGGGTGACCTCGGCCCACCCGGCCGGAGCGGCCGCCACCAGGTCCTGGCCGAAGCAGCCGTTCACCTGCAGGTCCACCAGCCCGGGCACGAGCACGCCGGACGGCAGCGCCACGTCCGGCCGGCGGTCGCCGTACGTCTCCCCCGCGGCGACACCGACGACCGTGCCGCGCTCGACGGCGACGCACGCCGGGCCGAGCGGCAGGTCCTCGGCGACGACGCGCGGAGCGTGGATCACCCGCACGCGCACCTCCTGGGGAACCGGACCGGTGACACGCTCGCACGTCCGGGAGGCGGTGCACGCGCCGCCGGCTCGACAGTCCGGCCAGCGGACCGCTACCGGCTGTAGGTGAGGCCGGAGGGGCCGGGTACGGCATCGTCGGGCTGATCCACCGGCGGCTCCGGCTCGATCTCCGCCCGCGCCCGCACCCGGCGCACCCCCTCGGCGGTGCAGCCGGCGGCGGTCGCCAGCAGCAGCCCGGCCAGCGCCCCGGCCCACGGCTGCTCCGCGGCACCCTTCCCGCCGAGGTAGCCCAGACCCACCACGTACGCCGCCCACAACGCGCCGCCGAGCGCCACCGCGGGGACGAAGCGCGCCGGTGGGATCCGCAGGAAGCCCGCGGTCATCGTGGTGACGGTACGGCCGCCGGGCAGGAAGCGGCCGGCCACCAGCACCGGCACGGTCCGCCGGTCGAGCTGCCGGGTCGCCCACACCAGCGTGCCGCGGCCGCGCCGGTGCCGGAGCAGCCGACCCACCCCGAACCGGCCGGCCCGCCGGCCGAGCCCGTACCCGGCGCAGTCCCCGGCCAGCGCCCCGAGCCAGCCGGCGGCGAGCAACGGGACCGGCTCGGCCGCGCCGGTGGCGACCAGCGAGCCGGCGCCGATGAGGGCCACCTCGGACGGGACGAGCGGCAGGACCGCGTCGAGCGCGACGAGCAGGGCGATCAGCAGGTACGCCCAGCCTGCGACGGCGGTGAGGTCGGCCAGCGGCATACCTGCAGCCTTCGCGGCGGACCGCCCGCGGCACATCCGGCGACCACCCCAGCCGGCCTGGGGGAAACCCCCGGTTCTTCCCTGGGCCGGCCCACCTCACGGCCCGCTACGGCGTCGCCCCCGGGGCCTCGTCGACGATGTGGACGGCGGCCTCCTCGGCCGAGGCGCCGGCACCGGAGATGCCCGCGTCGTAGGCGATCATGTCCTTCTCGCGGTCGGACTCCAGGCCCTCGTCCGGCTCGACCAGCCGGCCGGCGCGGGGATCCTGCTCCTCGAAGGACGGCGCCGGGAAGTCGGTGTCCCCGCCGGACTCCGCCAGCGACCGCTCGAGTCCGGGGTCCTCGCCGTCGAGCTCGGTGGCGAGCCGGGCGTCGTCGCTCTCCTCCCGGTTCGGGTCGTCCGGCTCGCCCGGGCGGGGACCCAGGATCTGATCGACCGGGTCGCCGAGCTCCCGCTCCAGCACGTCCGGCTCGTCCTCGCCGAGCCGCCGGTCGAGCGACTCTCCCTCGCGCATCTCGGTCAGCGTGTTGCCGTAGTCCGTCCGCTTCGACGGCCGGTCGTCCGGCACCCAGCTGGTGTCGTAGATCGAGGCCTGCGGGTCGTTCGTCATGTCGTCCTCGTCGACCGGGTCGAGCGCCTCGTTGTCCTCGAGCGTCGACTCCTCGTCGAAGTCCATGACAGCGTCCTGCGGGTCGCTGCCGCTCTCCGTGCTGCCCGGGTCCACGCTCATGCCAGCTTCTCCCCTCGACCGACGCGGCCGGCCAGCCCGGCCCGCCGCGGTCAGCGACTGTATCCGTCCGCACCGCCACGCCTCAGCGGCGCTGCACGTCCAGTACCCGCAGTGGGGTCCCCTGCTGGCAGGTCGTCGAAACGCCGGTGACCGCCACCGCCGTGATCCGGACCGGCACGCCCATCGGGACGTCCTTGCCGGCGTAGATCAGGTACTGCACGCCGCCGGCGGTCAGCACCCGGCAGCCGGGCTCGACGCCGGCCTCGACCACGCCGTCCAGCAGGAGCCGCTTGCCGCTCGCCGGGGGCGTGCCGCCGGGGCCGGTCGGGTTGGCCGGAGCGCCCGGCTCGGTGGAGGAGGGCGCCGGCGCGCTCGGCGCGCCGGTGCCGGTGCCGGTGCCGCCGGGCCCGGAGCCCGGCTGGGGGGCGGGGTCACCGCAGCCGGCCAGCAGCAGCGCGCCCACGACGGCGGGCACGACAGCGAACACACGGGAACGAGCCATCAGACCTTGGGACGTACGGCGGCCGGGGCCGGTTCCCCCGTCACCCGGACGGAGGAACCGGCCCGACCGGGCTCAGCGCAGGGCCGACACCGCCTGGGTGTACGCGTCCTGGTTCGGCGGGGTGGTGCCCGGACGGCCGCGGAAGTCCGTCCAGGACAGGTGGAAGCGCAGGTCCGGACCGAAGGCGACCGCGTTGTAGTCGCCGATGAAGACGCCCTGCAGCTCCTCCCCGCTGACCAGTCCCTGCGCCACGAACTGGATCCGCGGGTCGGAGGACTGGGTGGTCCCGCGCCGGATCGGCGCCCGGCCGAGCCCGCCCGGCCCGAACGACTTCCAGTACGCGAAGTCGAGGTTGACGCCGCCCGGGTCGTACGCCCGGGTGTAGGAGGCGACGACCACGAAGCCGGCCAGCGTGGTGACCGCGCCGAAGACCTCGTCGTGCCGGGTGCCGACGACCGTCGGACCGGACCAGGACCGCCCGTTGGTCGAGGTGAAGACGATGTTGTCGCCGTTGGTCCGGATCGAGTTGCCCGCCGCGTCGTAGCGCCCGTTGCGGTCGTCCGCCCAGGTGAGGTAGAGCCGGTCGAAGACCGGGTCGTAGCCGAGCTGCGGGTAGCTGTTGATCCGGAAGTTCTCCCCGGTCAGCCCGAGCGAGCCGGTGTCCGGGTCGAACGGGAAGTTGTAGTTCACGTCGACCTGGGACTTGGTGTACGTCCGGCCGCGGTCCTTCGAGGTGGCGACCACCGTGTAGTCGGCGAACTCGGTGCAGGCGGCGGTGTTGCAGTACGTCGTCTCGTACGCCACGTAGAGCGTGCCGTCGCGGTCGACGACGGGGTTGGAGCCCTGCGCGTACGGCGCCTCGCCGCCGGTGAAGCCCTCCAGGCTCGGGCTGATCCTGGTCTGCTCGGACCAGGTCCGGCCGTAGTCGCGGGAGCCGCGGGCCACGATCGGGGACTCGACGTATCCCGCGGCGGTGAAGACGAACTCCGTCCAGGTGATGTAGACGGCGCCGCTGAACCGGTCGGCGGCGATCCACGGCTTGTCGTTGAAGACGTCGGTCTCGGCCTGGTTGCCGGCGGCGTCCACCCCGTCGATCGCGATGATCTCCGGGTCGCTCCAGGTCAGCCCCCCGTCGCGGGAGATGTTGACGATGATCCCGCTGGCCGCGTCGCCGAAGGGCAGGTTGCGCTGGGCGACCAGGTTCACGTAGTAGACGGTGTTGCGCGGGCCGAACGCCAGCACCGGGTCGCCGGTGAGGTCCATGATGGACAGTGCGCCGGTGGCGCCGGTCATGAAGTTGGTCCTGGGCAGGATGATGTTGCGCCAGCTGCGGCCACCGTCGAAGGACGTGTACGCGACGCCGCCGCTGTCGTTGCGCTGGGTCCGGGTGTTGAAGAACCGGTAGTCGTTGGCACCCGAGACGATGTTGCGCGGGTTGTACGGGTTCACCGCGATGTGGGTCTCGTTCTGCGCGGTGTTGCAGCCGAGCTGGCTGCCGGCCTGGACGATCGCGTCGTCGACGATCTGGTCCACGTTGGGGGCCGGGTCGCGGTAGGGGTTGGGCCGGCCGATGAACTGCTGGCACAGCGAGTTGAGCGAGGGCAGCTCGGGAGCGCGGTTGCGGTTCGCCAGCCGCTCCTTGAGGGTCGGGTTGTTGACCTGGGGGATGGCGACCGCCGCGGTGTCGGCGGACGCGGAGACGGGCGTGACGACGGCGACCACGCCGGGCACGAGCAGACCGACCGCGATCGCGGTCACGGTCCGACGGAGGGAGAGACTCACAGCCACCTCACCGGTGAGGGTTCCGGACCCGGCCAGCCTTCCGTGTCGCGCCGTGTCCGGGAAGCCGCCGTTCGGGGCGCGCGCCGGCGCCGACCTGCGGATCGCGGTCACCGACCGTAGGGTCCGGCGGGTGGTCAGCGTGCTGTGGTTCCGGCGGGACCTGCGGCTTGCCGACAACCCGGCGCTGCTCGCCGCCGCCGACGCCGCCGGTGCCGGCGGGGTGCTGCCGCTGTTCGTGCTCGACGACGCGCTGCGCGCGCCGAGCGGCGCCCCCCGGCTGGCGTACCTCTACCGCTCGCTGCGGGCCCTCGACGACGCGCTGGACGGCCGGCTCGTGGTGCTGCGCGGCAAGCCGGAGAACGTCGTGCCCCGCGTCGCCCGGGAGCTCGACGCCGCGTCCGTGCACGTCGCCGCGGACTTCGGCCCGTACGGGCGGGGTCGGGACGAGCGGGTGGCGGCCGCCCTGCCGGCCGGCGTCGAGCTGGTCCGGACCGGCTCGCCGTACGCGGTCGCGCCCGGGCGGGTCCGCAAGGACGACGGCAGCCCGTTCCGGGTCTACACGCCGTTCTACCGGGCCTGGACCGCGCACGGCTGGCGGCCGCCGGCCGGCTCGGCCGCGGCGCGGGTCGGCTGGGCCAGCGGGGTGCGGGGCACCGGCGTGCCGAACGGATCCCCGGCTGCCGGCCGGCCTGCGGCTGCCGGAGCCGGGCGAGCGGGCCGGGCTGCAACGGTGGGAGGACTTCCGCGACTCGGCGCTGCGCTCGTACGGCGACGACCGCGACCGGCCCGACCTGCCGGCGACCAGCCGGCTGTCGGTCTACCTCAAGTACGGCCAGGTGCACCCGCGCACGCTGCTGGCCGGCGTCGCCGGCCGCTCCGGTGCCGGCGCCGAGACGTTCCGCCGGGAGCTGGCCTGGCGCGAGTTCTACGCCGACGTCCTGTGGCACCAGCCGCGGACGGCGCGGGAGTGCCTCGACCGCGCGTACCGCGGGCTGCGGGTCGACACCGGCCCGGGCGCGCAGGAGCGCTTCGCGGCCTGGGCGGCGGGGCGGACCGGCTACCCGATCGTCGACGCCGGGATGCGCCAGCTGCGCGCGGAGGCGTGGGTGCACAACCGGGTCCGGATGATCGTCGCGTCCTTCCTGGTGAAGGACCTGCACCTGGACTGGTCGCGCGGGGCCCGGGAGTTCCTGTCCCGGCTGGTGGACGGCGACCTCGCCTCGAACAACCACGGCTGGCAGTGGGTGGCCGGCTGCGGCACGGACGCCTCGCCGTTCCACCGGGTCTTCAACCCGGTCACCCAGGGCCTGCGGTTCGACCCCGAGGGCGACTACGTGCGCCGGTACGTGCCGGAGCTGCGGTCGGTCGCCGGGGGCCGCCGTGCACGAGCCGTGGGACCTGCCGGGCGGGCCGCCGGACGGCTATCCCGACCGGATCGTCGAGCACGCCGCCGAGCGGACGGAGGCGCTGGCCCGGTACGAGCGCGTCCGCCGGTGATACTGCTGGTGTGCGCCGGGCCCGCAGTCCACTCCAGTGGGGCATCGACCTCGGGGTCGCGGTGCTGGTGTGGCTCTACCCGAGCGTGATCGTGCTGGACGAGCCGGGCGGGCGGCTGACCTGGGTCGGCCTGGCCGCGCTGGTCGCCGCGCCGGTGGCGGGCGCGGCCATGCTGTGGCGCCGGACCCGTCCGGTCCCGGTGATGGCGGTGGCGCTCGCCGCCAGCCTGCTCGTCCAGCTCGCCGCGCCGTACGGGATCTTCCCGGTCGCGGCCCTCGTCGCGCTCGGCTCGCTGGCCGCCCGCCGGCCGCCGGTGGTGTCCCTGCTCGGCCTGGCGGCCGTGCTCGGCGTCACCGCGGTCACCCTGCCGACCCAGCCGGACGGCGACAGCTACTTCGCGATGGCGGTCGCGGTGGTGGTCTGGGCGCTCGGCGAGGTGCTGCGCAACCGGCGGGCGGCGATCGAGCAGGAGGCCCGCCGCGCGGTGGGCGAGGAGCAGGCCCGGATCGCACGCGAGCTGCACGACGTGATCGCGCACAGCGTGTCGGTCATCGTGGTGCAGGCGGCGGCCGCCGACGACGTCTTCGACTCCCGGCCGGACCAGGCCCGGGCGGCGCTGCGCTCCATCGAGGCGGCCGGGCGGGAGGCGCTCGGCGAGCTGCGCCGGGTGCTCGCTGGGGCGGGTCGGCCCCGAGGACGGGACGGCGCGCCGCTCAGCCCGGGCTCGACCGGCTCGGCGAGCTCGCGGAGCCGCTGCGCGCGGCCGGGCTGGAGGTCGCGGTACGCGAGGACGGGCCGGTCGCGGGCCGGCTGCCGGCGGCGGTGGACCTCTCCGCGTACCGGATCGTCCAGGAAGCGCTGACGAACACCCTGCGGCACGCCGACGCCGGCCGCGCCGAGGTGACCGTCCGGTCCGCGGCCGGCGTGCTCGAGGTCGAGGTGAGCGACGACGGTCGCGGCTGCCCGGCGGGTGCGGCGGAGGGCGCCGGGCGCGGGATCGTCGGCATGCGCGAGCGGGCCGCCGCGCTGGGCGGCACGCTGGACGCCGGTCCGCTGCCCGGCGGCGGTTTCCGCGTCCACGCGCGGCTCCCGATGGAGCCGGTCCGGTGAGCATCCGGGTGCTGCTCGCCGACGACCAGGCGCTGGTCCGCGGCGGCTTCCGGATGATCCTGGAGGCGCGAGCCGACCTGGAGGTGGTCGGCGAGGCGGCGGACGGCGCGCAGGCCGCCGCCCTGGTCGAGCGGCTGCGGCCGGACGTCGTCCTGATGGACGTCCGGATGCCCGGCGTGGACGGCCTGGAGGCGACCCGGCGGATCGTCGCGTCCGGCAGCCCGGCCCGCGTCATCGTGCTGACCACCTACGACGTGGACGACTCGGTGTTCGCCGCGCTGCGTGCCGGGGCGAGCGGCTTCATGCTCAAGGACGTGCGGCCGGCGGAGCTGGTCGAGGCGGTCCGGGTGGTCGCCCGGGGGGACGCGCTGCTCGCGCCGTCGGTGACCCGGCGGCTGCTCGACCGCTTCGCCGCGACGCTGCCCGGTACCGGCGCGGCGCCGCCGGACCTGCGGGAGCTGACCGACCGGGAGGTCGAGGTGCTCCGGCTGGTCGCGCTCGCGCTGTCCAACGCCGAGATCGCGCAGCGCCTGGTGGTCACCGAGGCGACGGTCAAGACGCACGTGTCCGCCATCCTGCGCAAGCTCGGCCTGCGCGACCGCGTGCAGGCCGTGGTGCTCGCGTACGACATCGGTCTGGTCCGGCCGCGCTCAGCCTGAAGTCGGGGACCAGGACCACTCTCGGGACCGATGATCCGCCGGCCCCGCGTCCGTACGGTCGAGGCATGATCGAAGTGCGGGGACTGTCCAAACGGTACGGCGCCACGGTCGCGGTGGCCGGGATCAGCTTCGAGGTGCGGCCCGGGGTGGTGACCGGCTTCCTCGGGCCCAACGGGGCGGGCAAGTCCACCACGATGCGGCTCATCGTCGGGCTGGACCGGCCCACCGCCGGCTCGGCGACCGTGAACGGCCGGCCGTACCAGCAGCTGCCGGCGCCGATGCGCGAGGTGGGCGCACTGCTCGACGCGACGGCGGTCCACGGTGGACGGACCGCGCACCGGCACCTGACCTGGCTGGCTCGGGCGGGCGGCATCCGACGCTCCCGGGTGGACGAGGTGCTCGGCCAGGTCGGGCTCGCCGACATGGCCGGCCGCAAGGTGGGCGGCTTCTCCCTCGGCATGTCCCAGCGACTCGGCCTGGCCGCCGCGCTGCTCGGCGACCCGCCGACGCTGCTGCTGGACGAGCCGGTCAACGGGCTCGACCCGGACGGCATCCGGCAGGTCCGCGTGCTGCTGCAGGACCTGGCCGCCGAGGGCCGCACCGTGCTCGTCTCCAGCCACCTGATGGCGGAGATGGAGGAGACCGCCGAGCACGTGCTGGTGATCGGTCGCGGCCGGCTGGTCGCCGACACCTCGGTCGCGGAGCTGACCCGGCGGGCCGGCGGCGGGTCGGTCCGGGTGGTGTCGCCGCGGGCGGCTGAGCTGGCCGCCGCGCTGGCGGCGGCCGGCGGCCTGGTGGCGGACGGCGCGGCCGGCGTGCTGGACGTCCGCGGCCTGGCCGCCGCCGCCATCGGCGAGACGGCCGCGGCCGCCGGGATCCCGCTGCACGAGCTGACCCCGCGACGGTCCACTTTGGAGACGGCCTTCTTCGACCTGGTCGGCGACCAGGGTCTGGAGACGGTCCGGGAGGAGGCACCGGCATGAGCACCGCGATCTCGACCGGAGACCGGGTCGGCTTCGGCGCGACGTTCGCGTCCGAGTGGACCAAGATCACGTCGCAGCGCTCGGTCCGGGTCACGCTCGCCTGCACCGTGCTGCTGAGCATCGTGGTGACCGCGCTGCTGAGCTGGGTGGTGGTCGCCACCTGGGACGACTGGCCGGCGGCCGAGCGGGCCACTTTCGACCCGGTGGAGACCTCGCTGGTCGGCGTCATCCTCGCGGCGATCCTGCTCACCGTGCTCGGGGTGACCGTGGTGACCTCGGAGTACTCGTCCCGGATGATCGCGCTGACCCTCACGGCGACCCCGCGGCGGGAGCGGGTGCTGCTGGCCAAGGTGGCCGTCATCGCCGTGCTCGCGGTGGCCTCGACCGCGGTCGCGGTCGCGGCGATGGAGCTGGCCGGGCTGCTGTTCTACGCCGGGTTGCCCACCCCCGCGGTGGACGTCTCCGACGCGGCCCGGCTGCTGCTCGGCACGGTCGCCAGCGCGCCCCTGCTGCCGGTCATCGCGGTCTGCCTGGCCTTCGTGCTGCGCAGCGCGGCCGGCTCGGTGGCGGCGGTGCTCGGGCTGGTGCTCGGGCCGGCCGTCTTCTCCCCGCTGCTGCCGCGGTGGTGGCAGGAGGAGGGGCAGCGTTACCTGCCGACCGCGGCGAGCGACAGCCTGCTGCTGCCGGCGACGGACCCGCAGGCCGCGCTCGACCCGTGGGTGGCGGCGCTGACGCTGGCCGCCTGGCTGGCGCTCTTCCTCGGCGGCGCCGCGGCGGTGCTCGCCCGACGGGACGCCTGAGCTCAGACGCCGGCCCGGTCGGACTCCCGGCCGGCGGCGAGCGCGTCGCCGAGCTTGACCCGGGGCCCGCTGCGCAGCACCGCGCCGGCGTAGACCCAGCCGGCGAGCCGGACCAGCGCGACCACCGTGACCAGCATCAGCACGATGGACAGGCCGAGCTCCCACAGCGGCGCCTCGCCGGCGGCCCACCGCATCGGCATCACCATCGTGGAGAACGGCGGGACGATCGACCCGATCCGGACCAGCGTGCTGTCCGGCGAGCCGAGCGCGGTGATCGCCAGGAAGAAGCTGCCGAGCAGCAGCACCGACAGCGGTGTGGTGACGTTCTGCACCTCCTCCTGCCGGGACACCAGCGAGGCGAGCGCGGCGAACAGGCAGGCGTAGAAGGCGAAGCCCAGCAGGAACCAGACCAGCACCTGGCCGGCGACGGCGAGGACCCCGGACGGGACGTCGACCGCACCGGTCGCGATCGCGGCGGTGATGCCCACCACCACGGTGAGCACGAGCTGCCCGAGTCCGAGCAGGCCGATGCCGATCACCTTGCCGGCCAGCAGCTGCCACGGCCGCAGCGTGGACAGCAGCAGCTCCACCACCCGGCTGGACTTCTCCTCCACCACGCCGAGGGCGACCCAGAAGCCGTAGCCGAACAGCTGGAAGTACAGCAGCAGGACGCCGAAGTAGGCGGCGCCGCGCCGGGCGTCGGAGTCCGGGTCGGGCGGGTTCAGCGCGGTCACCGACAGCGGCGGCAGGTCCAGCGCGCGGGCGGCCGCGTCCGGGTCGATGCCGGCCGCGTCGAGCCGCTGCGCCGCTGCGGCCTGCCCGTACGCCGTCCGCACGACCTGCTCGGCCTCGCCGTCGAGCTCCTCGTCGACCAGCACGCGGTCGGCGGACAGGAAGACCACGTCCGCCTCCCCGTCCTCGATCGCGGCGCGGGCCGCCGCCTCGTCGCCGTACCGCCGCACCGTCAGCGTCACGCCGGCGGCCGGGGCCGCCTGCTGGAGCGCCGGCTCGACGGTGCCGGCGCCGCCGACCAGGCCGACGGTGACCTCGTCGCCGCCGCGGTTGAACAGCGTCGGCACCACGACCACCCCGGCGATCAGCAGCAGCGTGATGAGCGTGGAGATCAGGAAGCTGCGCTCCCGGATCCGGGTGGTGATCTCCCGCCGGACCACCAGCCAGACCATGCCCTTCGGCGCCCGCGCGCTCACTGTGCCCCCACCTTCTCGCGGTCGGCCGGCTGGGGCGCGGACCCGGTGACCACCTCGCGGAACAGCTCGGCCAGCGTCGGCTCCCGCCAGCTGAAGTTCTCCACCCGCCCGGCGCGGGCCGCGGCGGCGAGCACCTGCTGGTCGTCCGAGCCGTCGGCCAGCTCGAGGAGCACCTCGTCGCGCCGTTCGGAGAGCACCCGCACGCCCGGCAGCTCGGCCGCCCATCCGGCGCCGGCGCCGGTCACGACCACCCGGAGCTGCCGGCGGCCCTCCCGCGCGCGCAGCTCCGAGACCGTGCCGGCGGCGACCATCCGACCGGCGTTGATGATGCCCACCGAGTCGCACAGCCGCTCGACCAGCTCGAGCTGGTGGGAGGAGAAGACGACCGGGACGCCCTCGCGGGCCTTGTCCAGCAGCACGCCGGCGAGCGCGTCGACGCCGACCGGGTCGAGACCGGAGAACGGCTCGTCCAGGACCAGCACCTCCGGGTCGTGCACCAGCGCGGCGGCCAGCTGGACGCGCTGCTGGTTGCCGAGCGACAGCTTCTCCACCGCGTCGTCGCGGCGCTCGGCCACCCCGAGCCGCTCGGTCAGCCGGTCGGCGGCGCGCTTCGCCGCGGTCTCGTCCAGCCCGTGCAGGCGGGCGAAGTAGACCAGCTGCTCCGCGACCCGCATCTTCGGGTAGAGCCCACGCTCCTCCGGCATGTAGCCGAACCGGCGGCGGATCTCGAAGGTCACCGGACTCCCCTGCCAGCGCACCTCGCCGGCGTCAGCGGCGAGCACGCCGAGCGCGATCCGCATCGCCGTCGTCTTCCCCGCGCCGTTGGCGCCGACGAAGCCGTACACCTCGCCCGGGCGGACCGAGAAGGTCAGCTCCCGCAGGGCCACCGTGTCGCCGTACCGCTTGGTCAGACCGTCGAACTCGAGCATCGTCCCTCCCGAGACCAACCCTAGGCGGACGGGTCCGGCGGCCGCCTCCCCACGGGAACCATAGCCTTCCGAGGGAGCGATGGGATGATCCGGGTAGTTTGGACATACAGCCGATCCCGGGCTTATGCTCCCGGGTGTCGGTGAGCTCGACCGGAGGGATCCCGGACCATGACCAACGGGTTCGTCACCGATCCCGACCAGCTCAAGGCGCTGGCCACCGCGCTGTTCCGGCTCGAGGAGCGGTACGCCGGGATCACCGTGACCGCGCAGGTCACCGACGACGACTTCGGGAGCCCGACCGTGGCGGGGGCGGTCGGGACCTGGCGGACCAGGTGGGCCCGGAGGCGGCCGGAGGTGGGCGGGCTCATCGACCAGCTGACGCAGGGGGTCTTCGCGGCGGCTCGGGAGTACGGCTGGACCGAGCAGGAGGCGCGACGGGACTCCGCCGGGCAGTCCCCCGGCGTGCCCGTCACCGCCGGCGGCGGTACGGCGCCGAGCGCTCCGGCAGGCCCCGGGAGCCCGGGCGGACCCGGGGAGCCGACTGCCGCCGGTGAGCCGATCCCGGGCGAACCGACCGCCCCCGGCGAACCCACCGCCCCCGGCGAACCCACCAGCGCGCCCGGCGAGCCCAGCGCGCCCGGCGAGCCCACCGCGCCCGGCGAACCCACCGCCCCCGGCGAACCGACGAGCCCCGGCGACCCCGCGGGCACGGCCGGGGCGGAGGGTCCGGGTGCGGCAGCGAGTCCCGGGGAGCCGGTGGACACCGACGGGGATGGCACGCCGGACTACCGCGACACCGACTCGGACGACGACGGGATCCCCGACTCGGTCGAGAAGGACGGCAACCCGGACGCGTCGGTCGGCGACCCGATCCGCTCCGGGAGTGCCACGCAGCCGGGCGACACGCCGACCGCTCCCGGCGACAGCGGCGGCGCCGGTCGCCTCCGGTCCCCAGTCCTCGTCTCCCCAGTCCTCGTCTCCCCAGCCCTCGTCGGCCGCGGGCACCGCGCCGTACGAGCCGACCGGCCTGATCGGTACGGGCGGCGCGGCCTCGACAGCCGGCGGCTCCCCCGTCGAGCCGGCGGCGGACCCCGTTTCCGCCGACCGGTACACCGCCACCGCCGGCCGGCCCGGCGGCACCGGCACCGGCGGCGAGGCGACCGGCGGCCCGGACGCCGTCCCGACCCGGGACGGGCTCCCGCTGGCCGCGGCCGCGGCCCCGGTCGGCGTGCTCGGCGCGGCCGGCGCCGTCGCCTGGGCGGTGCACCGGCGGAACGCCCGGGACGAGCAGGACGCTCCCCCGGACGAGGACGAGGAGTAGCGGGGTGCCCGACGCCAACCACCCGCTGCCCACCGACCGCCAGTGGGAGTCCGCCGAGGTCGCCGACTACGTCTGGGGCGACCCGGAGACGGTCCGCAGCTACGGCGCGGCGGCGGACACCGCCGGGCAGGACCTGGCCTCGGTGGCCGACAGCCTGCACGGCATCCGGGTCGACGGCTTCTGGACCGGCCCCGCAGCGACCGCCTTCCTGCAGTTGCGCGACCGGGTGGTCCCGGCCGTCCGCGGCCTCGCCGCCATGCACACCGACGCGGCCGCGGCGCTCGACACCTGGCAGCGCCAGCTCGGCGTCTACCAGCACGACTGTGGCGCCTCGATCACGACCGGGCGGGGCGGCTGGGCGGAGTACGAGGCGACCCGCGCCCCGGAGGGACTCGCGGCCATGCACACCGGCCGGACCGGGATCGCCCGGGCCAGGGACTCCCGGGACACCGCCGCCGGGCAGTGCAGGGTCGCGATCGACGCGGCGACCGCCAGGGCGGACGCGCCGACCCAGCCGCCGGCCGGCGAAGGCCAGCCCGGCCAGGTCTCCACGGTCCCGGGCCAGGTCGGGCAGGCGCCGTCCGGCCGGGAGCCGGTGCCGGCGCCGGTCCCGTACGCGCCGGGACAGTACGTCGACCCGGCCAACGGCAGGCTGGTCCGGCCGGTGCCCGGTCCGTGGGCGATCGGCCGGCAGCCCTGGGAGTACGCCGAGGGCTCCACCGAGCCGTCCGGAACGCAGCCGTCCGGTGCGCAGCCGTCCGGTGCGCAGCCGTCCGGTACGCAGCCGTCCGGCGCCGCCAATCCGCCGCTGGCCCCCTCCGGCCAGGCGCCGGTCCCCTTCACCGGCCCGATCGCGACCGGCCGGCAGCGGCCGATGGTCGACCCGGCGAACGGGCGGGTGGTGCTGCCGGTGACCGGCGTCTACCCGCCCGGCCAGCCCTGGCCGTACGTGTACGCCGACGGGAGCTGACCCACCCCGGTGCGTTCGCCCGCGGCCCGGGAGGAGACTGGGTCGCCATGGCGACCGAGCAGTTCCGTCCCGCCGCACCGCCGACCGGCGTCGGCCTGGAGGGGGTGCGCGAGGCGGCCCGCCGCTGCCGCGCCTGCCCGCTGTGGGAGCCGGCCACCCAGACCGTCTTCGGGGCCGGTCCCGCCGACGCCCGGGTGGTCTTCGTCGGCGAGCAGCCCGGCGACGTCGAGGACCGCAAGGGTGAGCCGTTCGTCGGCCCGGCCGGGCGACTGCTCGACCGGGCGCTCGTCGAAGCCGGCATCGACCGCGCCCAGACGTACGTCACCAACGCGGTCAAGCACTTCCGCTTCACGCCGACGCCGAAGCGGCGGCTGCACCAGACGCCCGGACCGGAGCACGTGGCCGCCTGCCGGCCCTGGCTGGACGCGGAGCTCGTCCTGGTCGACCCCGAGCTGGTCGTCTGCCTCGGCGCCACCGCGGCCAGGGCGCTGCTCGGCACGTCGTTCCGGATCACCAAGCAGCGCGGCCAGCTGATGCCGTTCGAGCCGCCGGCGGCCGAGCTGGGCGGCGAGGGCACGCTCTTCGACGACCCGGAGGACGGCGCCGTGCACGCAAAGTGGATCATGGCGACCACGCACCCCTCCGCGGTCCTGCGGGTGCCGGACGGCGAGCGGGCAGCGGCGTACGACGCCCTGGTCGCCGATCTCCGGGTCGGCGCCGAGGCGCTCGCCTGACGACGGGCCGGCCCCGGCCGCCGGCGGCGGAGGTATCGTGGCTGCGGCGCCGGTCCGAAGTGGACCCGGCGCACCGCCGGCGGGAGTGTGCCGACGAGTCGCTGCGCGGCCGCCACGCCGGCAGTCCCGGGGAGCGCGCGAGCCGATGAACGGACATGACCACGCCGAGGGCGCGGGCGACGACCGTCGCCGGCTGGCGATCGTGCTCGGCATCACCTCCGTCGTCCTGGTCGCCGAGGTCATCGGCGCCCTCGTCTCGGGCAGCCTCGCGCTGCTCGCGGACGCCGGGCACATGCTCACCGACGCCGCCGGCCTGCTCATCGCGCTGATCGCCGCCAGGCTGGCCGCCCGGCCCGCCACCACCCGGCGCACCTGGGGCTACCGGCGCGCCGAGGTCCTCGCGGCCACCCTGCAGGCCGCCGTGCTCCTGGCGGTCGGGGTCTTCGTCCTCGTCGAGGGCATCCGCCGGCTGCTGGACCCGCCAGAGGTGGCCTCGACCGCGATGCTCGTGTTCGGCGTGGTCGGGCTGGCCGGCAACGTCGCCGCGCTGCTCGTGCTGTCCCGGCGCCGCAACACGGACCTCAACATGCGCGCCGCGTTCCTGGAGGTCGTCAACGACGCGCTCGGCTCGGTCGCCGTGCTGGTCGCAGCCGTCGTCATCGCGACCACCGGGTGGCTGCGCGCGGACGCGGTCGTCTCGATCCTCATCGGTGCGCTCATCCTCCCGCGCACCATCCGGCTGCTGCGCGAGACCGTGGAGGTGCTCCTGGAGGCCACTCCCCGGGGGCTCGACCTCGACCACGTCCGCCGGCACCTGCTCGAGCTGCCGCACGTGCACGCCGTGCACGACCTGCACGCCTCCCAGATCGCCACCGGCCTCCCGGTGCTGACCGCGCACGTCGTCATCGACGACTCCTGCTTCCACGACGGCCACGCCCCGCAGATGCTCGACCAGCTGCAGGCCTGCGTGGCCGGGCACTTCCCGGTCGCCGTCGAGCACTCCACGTTCCAGCTCGAGCCGCGCAGCCACGCCCACCACGAGGCCGGCGCGCACGGCTGAAGGCTCCGGACCGGAGCTGGCCTCCGGCTTGGCGGAGCCGGCGGTGATCCCGCGGCTCGTGGGTACGCCGGGCTGATCGTCAGGCGGTGGTGCGGGCGGGCTCGCCGGCGTCGTAGCGCAGGAACGACGGCACCAGCAGCGCGACCAGTACCACGATCACCGCGCAGGCGATCCCGCCGGCGACCCAGGAGAAGGTCGCCCCGGCGACCGCCGCGGTCGCGCCGGCCCGCAGGTCACCCAGCCGCGGACCGCCGGCCACCACCACGATGAAGACGCCCTGCAGCCGGCCGCGCATCTCGTCCGGGGCGTACACCTGCAGGATCGTCTGCCGGAACACCGCGGAGACCAGGTCGGCGGCGCCGGCGGCCGCGAGCAGGAAGCCCGCCACCCACAGCGAGGTCGCCAGCCCGGACAGCGCCACCGCGATCCCCCAGCCGGCGACCGCGACGGTCAGCGCCACGCCCTGCCGGCGCACCCGGCCGATCCAGCCGGACGACAGCCCGCCGAGCACGCGCCCCGATCGCGATCGCGGCGAACAGCCAGCCGACCGCCGCGCCGCCGCCGAACCGGGTCTCGGCGACCTCCGGGAACAGCGCCCGCGGCATCGCGAAGACCATCGCGATGATGTCCACGGCGAAGGACATCAGCAGCACCGGCCGGCCGGCGATGAAGCGCAGCCCGTCGATGACGGACCGCAGCCCCGGCCGGGCGGTCTCGGCGGTCAGCGGCGGCAGCGCCGGCAGCCGCAGGACGGCGTACAGCGCCACCGTGAACAGGAACGCGTCGATCGCGTACGCCGCCGCGAAGCCGCCGGTCCGCGCGATCACCACGCCGGCGAGCAGCGGCCCGAGCACCATCCCGACGTTGCTCATCGTGAAGCTGAGCGTGTTCGCCGCCGGCACCAGCTCCCGGCGCAGCAGCCGCGGGATGATCGCGTTGCGGGTCGGCGAGGAGACGGCGAACGCGGCCGACTGCATCCCGACCAGCACCAGGATCAGCGCCAGGTTGCCCAGCTGCAGCAGCGCCTGGGCGAGCAGCGCCACCGTGACGACGAAGGTGACCGTCGAGGAGACGAGCAGCAGCAGCCGGCGGTCGACGGCGTCGGCCACCGCGCCGCCCCACAGCCCGAAGACGATCAGCGGGACCAGCCCGACCAGGCCCACCATCCCGACCCAGAACGACGACCGGCTGATGTCGTACACCTGGACCGGGACGGCGACGGCGGTGATCTGGAACCCGACGAACGAGACGCCGTTGCCGACGAAGAGCCGCCGGTACGCCGGGTGCCGCAGCGGGGTGGTGTCGATCGCGAGCCGGCGCAGCCGGGCGATCATCGTCCCGACCGCACGGACGCGCTCACGGCGAGAGCCGCTCGACGACCCAGGAGTCCCCCTCCCGGCGGTAGCGGAGCCGGTCGTGCAGCCGGGCCGGCCGGCCCTGCCAGAACTCCACCGCATCGGGCGCGACCCGCACGCCGCCCCAGTGCCCGGGCACCGGCACGTCCGTCCCGTCCGGCCACCGCCGCGCCACCGCCGCCAGCGCCCCGTCGAGGGCGGCCCGGTCCGGCACGACCGTCGACTGCGCGCTCGCCCACGCCGCGAGCTGGCTGTCCCGCGGCCGGCCGCGGAAGTACGCCTCCGACTCGGCCCGGTCCACCCGGGACGCGGTGCCGGTCACCACCACCTGCCGCTCCAGCGGCAGCCAGGAGAACGCGAGCGCGACGGACGGGTTCGCGGCCAGCTCCCGGCCCTTGCGGGAGTCGTAGTTGGTGAAGAAGACCAGCCCCCGCTCGTCGACGGCACGCAGCAGCACCGTCCGCACGCTCGGCCGCCCGTCCGGCGTCGCCGTCGCCACCAGCATCGCGTTCGGCTCGGTCACCAGCCCGGAGGAGACCGCCTCGTCGAACCAGCGGGTGAACTGCGTCAGCCAGTCCGCTGCCAGCCCCGCCTCGTCGAGGCTGCCCCGGGCGTACGAGCGGCGCATGGCGGCGGGATCGGACACCCCGCCATCCTGCCGCGCACGCCGCCGCACGACCGCCCGATGTCGCGCACGTAACACCGGAGTCGGCAAGATGTGCCTAGCACCCCAGCACCGGCCTCATCGCCGCCGACATCCTGGAGACGCCCCATGCCGGAGGACTTCAAGCCAGGACTGGAGGGCGTCGTCGCCTTCGAGACCGACATCGCCGAGCCGGACAAGGAGGGCAGCGCCCTGCGCTACCGCGGGGTGGACATCGAGGACCTGGTCGGGCGGATCGCCTTCGGCAACGTCTGGGGCCTGCTGGTGGACGGGAAGTTCAACCCGGGCCTGCCGCCGGCGGAGCCGTTCCCGATCCCGGTGCACTCCGGCGACATCCGGGTCGACGTGCAGAGCGCGATCGCGATGATGGCGCCGCACTGGGGTCTCCAGCAGCTGATCGACATCGACGAGGCGCAGGCCCGCGACGACCTCGCCCGGGTGTCGGTGACCGCGATGTCCTTCGTCGCCCAGTCCGCGCGGGGGCTCGGCCTGCCGGCGGTGCCGCAGAAGGAGATCGACAAGGCGAAGACCATCGTCGAGCGCTTCATGATCCGCTGGCGCGGCGAGCCGGACCCCAAGCACGTCAAGGCGGTGGACGCGTACTTCGTCTCCGCCGCCGAGCACGGCATGAACGCGTCCACCTTCACCGCCCGCGTGGTCGCGTCCACCGGAGCGGACGTGGCCGCGTCCATCTCCGCGGCGATCGGCGCGCTGTCCGGCCCGCTGCACGGCGGCGCCCCGTCCCGGGTGCTGAAGATGCTCGACGAGGTGGAGGCGTCCGGCGACCCGGTCGGCTACGTGAAGGGCCTGCTGGACCGCAAGGAGCGGCTGATGGGCTTCGGCCACCGGGTCTACCGGGCCGAGGACCCGCGGGCCCGCACGCTGCGGCGCACCGCCCAGGAGCTCGGCTCGCGCCGGGTCGAGGCGGCCGAGGCGCTGGAGAAGGCGGCCATCGAGGAGCTGACCGCGCGCTACCCGGACCGTCCACTGCGGACGAACGTGGAGTTCTGGTCGGCCGTGGTGCTCGACTTCGCCGAGGTCCCGCCGCACATGTTCACGTCGATGTTCACCTGCGCGCGGACGGCCGGGTGGAGCGCGCACATCCTGGAGCAGAAGCGGGCCAACCGGCTGATCCGCCCGTCGGCGCGGTACATCGGACCGGCGCCCCGCCGGCCCGAGGAGGTGGAGGGCTTCGACGCGATGCCCCCTCACTTCAAGACCGCGCGGGACTGACTGGACACTGGTGGGGTGACCGACACGTCCCAGATCATCCTGCCCGACTCGATCAGGCCGGCCGACGGCCGCTTCGGCTGCGGCCCGTCGAAGGTGCGCCCCGAGGCGCTCGCCTCGCTGGCCGGACCCGGCGCGGCGTTCATGGGCACCTCGCACCGGCAGGCTCCGGTGCGGGGCCTCGTGCGCCGGGTGCGCGACGGGCTGCGCGTCGCTGTTCGAGCTGCCGGACGGGTACGAGGTGGTGCTCGGCAACGGCGGGTCGACCGCCTTCTGGGACGCGGCGGCGTACGGGCTGGTCCGGGAGCGGTCCGAGCACCTCGTGCTTCGGCGAGTTCTCCTCGAAGTTCGCCGAGGTGACCGCCGGGGCGCCCTTCCTCGGCGACCCGGTGCTGCTGCGGGCCGAGCCGGGCGGCGCGCCGGCGGTGCGCGCCGAGTCCGGCGTGGACAGCTACGCCTGGCCGCACAACGAGACCTCGACCGGCGTGATGCTGCCGGTCCGGCGGCCGGCGGCGGCGGACGAGGGCGCGCTCGTGCTGGTCGACGCCACCTCGGGCGCCGGCGGGCTGCCGGTCGCAGGTGTCCGAGGCCGACGCGTACTACTTCGCCCCGCAGAAGAACTTCGGCTCCGACGGCGGGCTGTGGATCGCGCTGCTCTCCCCCGCGGCGCTGGAGCGGGTGCGGTCGATCGCCTCGTCCGGGCGGTGGATCCCGCCGTCGCTGGACCTGGCCACCGCGGTGGACAACTCGGCCAAGGACCAGACGTACAACACCCCCGCGGTCGCGACGCTGTGGCTGCTGGCCGACCAGCTCGACTGGCTGCTCGTCCAACGGCGGCCTGGACTGGGCCGTCGCCCGGACCACCGACTCGTCCGGCCGGCTCTACACCTGGGCGGAGAAGTCGCCGTACGCGACGCCGTTCGTGACCGACCCGGACCTGCGCTCGCTGGTCGTCGGGACGATCGACTTCGCCGACTCCGTCGACGCCGCCGCGGTGGCCGAAGGTGCTGCGGGCGAACGGCGTCGTGGACACCGAGCCGTACCGGAAGCTGGGCCGCAACCAGCTGCGGGTGGGCATGTTCCCGGCCGTCGACCCGGACGACGTGGAGGCGCTCACCGCCTGCGTCGACCACGTCGTCGAGCGGCTCGCATAGCTCCGCCGCCCCCGCCGCGTCCTGCAGGGTGAGGCGAGGGAGGGCGCAGGACGTGGACGCCGAGTCCGAACGGGAGTTCCGCGAGTTCGTCGCGGCCCGCGCCGGCGCGCTGTTCCGGTCGGCCTACCTGCTGACCGGGCAGCGCGAGCAGGCCGAGGACCTGCTGCAGACGGTGCTGGCGCGGGTGGCTCGGCGCTGGCGGCAGATCCACCTGCAGCCGGAGGCGTACGCCCGGCGCGCGCTCTACCACGAGCAGGTCAGCAGGTGGCGGCTGCTGTCCTGGGGACGGGAGACGGCGGCCGGGGCGGTGCCGGACGCGGCCGCGCCGGGCGACGAGGCGGCGGCGGTCGACCTGCGCGTGTCGCTGGCCGCGGCGCTGCGCCGGCTGACCCCGCGGCAGCGGGCGGTCGTCGTCCTGCGCTACCTGGAGGACCTGGCCGAGACGGACGTCGCCGCCGTCCTGGACGTCTCGGTCGGCACCGTCCGCAGCACCGCGTACCGGGCGCTGGCCCGCCTGCGCGCCGACTGTCCCGAGCTGATCTCCACCGAGGAGGTGTCGCGATGAGTGCCGGCCCCGAACTGCGGCTGCGCGCCGCCCTGCGCGAGCTGTCCGACGTACCGCCGCCCGCCGACCCGGCCGGGGCCGCGCTGGCTCGCGCCGGGCGGGACCGCCGCCGCTCCGGCCTGCTGGTCGCCGGGGTGGCGGTGGGGGTCGCGGTGGCGGTCGCGGTGCCGACCGCCGTCCTGCGGGACGGTCCCGGCACCGTCCCCGTCCCGGCCGGCACCGCCGCCGCGCCGGCGGCCGGACCGCCGCCGCCCGGGCGTCCGGCCGCGCGCCGGCAGGTCGTGTCCGCGTACAACTACGTCGACGACGACATGCTCAGCGCGGTGCTGGACCCGTCCACCGGCGGGTACGTGCCCCTCGACGCGCACGTCGACCTCAGCCCGGACGGCCGGCGGGTCGCGGTCGGCGCCGAGTGGGACGGCGAGAGCCGGCTCGGGATCGCGGACCGGACGGCCCTGCTGCGGGACGGCCTGGACGCCGTGCGCTGGCTCGACCGCCGCGTGCCGTGGGACGGGCGGGCCAAGTGGTCCCCGGACGGCAAGCGGCTGCTGCTGACCGCGGGCATCAAGACCGGGCCGCCGCTGCGCGCGTACGTGGTGGACGGCGACACCGGCGCGGTGCTGCGCGAGCTGCGCTTCCCGTCGATCAGCGAGCCGCCGGCGCTCGCCTTCTCCTGGTCGCCGGACGGGCGGGAGATCTTCCTGCCGACGTCCTGGGGCGCGGTGCAGTTCTTCGACCTGACCGGCCGGCCCACCCGGCGGTGGCAGGGCCTCGGCACCGACGTGACCGGCTGGTGGAGCGGCTCGTCCCCGTCCGGGCGGCTGCTGGCGCTGGAGACGATCGGTGCCGGTCCGGACACCAAGAGCGCCGTGGTGGTGGAGACCGGGACCGGCCGGGTGGTCGCCCGGCTGCCGGAGCCGGCGCGCGGCCCGGCCCGGCCAGCCGGCGGAGACGGGGCCGGTCGTGGGGTGGTACGACGAGGAGCACCTGCTGCGGCTGCGAGCCACGGCGGCCGCGGACCGGCCGAGCCCGACACCGCCCGGGCCGAGCCCGAGCCCCTGGCTCACCGGCCCGGCGTCCCCGACCGCCGCTGCCCCGCTGCTGACGACGCTCGCGCTGGACGTCGTCGACCTGCGGGGACGGGTGGTCTGGACGGTGCCGCTGCCGGAGGCACCGCAGGCCCAGGACGTCGTCGTCGAGCCGGCGGCCGGGAGCTCCCGCGGCGGCGTGGCGACGGTCTTCTGAGCGGCGGCGAGCGGCCGCGTGTCGGTCCCGGGTGGCCGGCGGCGGCGGCCGTAGCCTCGGGCAACGGTGATTTGTCGACGGCTCGGAGGCGGTGCGGATGCGACAGCTGCGGCTCGTCGGGCTCGCCGAGGACGGGGCGAGCCTCATGCTGGAGACCCCGACCGGCGACGCGTTCCGGCTGCCGGTCGACGACCGGGTGCGGGCCGCCTGCCGCGGCGACCTGACCCGGCTCGGTCAGATCGAGATCGAGATGGACAACCCGCTGCGGCCCCGGGAGATCCAGGCCCGGGTCCGGGCCGGCGAGTCCGCGGAGGAGGTCGCCGCCTCGTCCGGGATGCCGCTCGACCGGGTGCTGCGGTTCGCCTCCCCGATGCTGCAGGAGCGCGAGCGGGTGGTGGCGCAGGCGCGGGCGACGCCGCTGCGACCGCGTGGGTCGCAGACGCTCGCCGAGCTGGTCGAGGACCGGCTGGTCGGGCGGGGGACCGATGCGTCGACGCTGCGCTGGGACGCGTGGCGGCGCGAGGACGGGCGCTGGACCGTACGGCTGAGCTGGCGGCACGCGGCCGGGCACGCGGCGAGCTGGACCTTCGACCTGGCCGCGCGGACGCTGCACCCGGACGACCCGGCGGCCGAGCAGCTCGGCGCGGAGGAGTTCCACGCGCGGACGATCACCGCGGTCACCCCGCTCGCCGTCGCGGCGCGGGACGCCCGGGTGCCCGCGCAGCCTGGATCCCCGGCCCGGCCGGGCGCCGGCGCGCACCCGGGTGCCGCGCACCCGGCCGGCGTCCCGGCGGATCCGGGCTCGTCCGGGCGGTCTCGCTCCGACGGCCCGGCGGGCGCCCCCGGCCGGGCCGGGCCAGCTGCCGCGGGCGGCGGCCCGCACGCCGAGCGGGGGGTGGCCGAGCGGGGTGGTTCGGCCGCCGCTGCGGGAGGCAGGCGGACCGGCGGCTCGGGCCGCTCCCGGTCCGAGCGCCGGCGGCCGGACCGTACGGACCCGCCCGCCGGCCACGCGGAGGCAGACCCGGCCGACGACGAGCCGGCACCCGTCGACCCGCCGCGCCGGGTCGCCTCGGCCGGCGGAGGCGCCGACCTCCCGCTGGACGGCGACGACGAGCGCGGCCGCCGGACCTCCGTACCGTCCTGGGACGACATCCTGCTCGGCGTCCGCCGCCGCCACTGACCGTCCCGGTCAGGCAGGTCCGGCGGAGCCGGGCGGGTCGGGAGCGAGGTGCCGGATGACCTTGGCGGAGATCTCGGCGAGGGTCTCGACCTCGGCCGGGGTGAGCAGGTCGACGAGGTGCCGGCGGACCGACTCGACGTGGCCGGGCGCGGCCCGGCGCAGGATCTCCAGGCCTCCGTCGCTGATGGCGATCACGGCACCGCGCCCGTCGTCGTCGGCGGGCCGCCGGGTGACCAGGCCGCGGCGCTCCATCCGGCCGACGTGGTGGGCCAGCCGGCTGCTCGACCACAGCAGCCGCGCGGACAGCTCGCTCGCCCGCCAGCTCGACCCCGGCGCCTCCGTCAGCGTGGACAGCACGTCGTAGTCCGGCTCGGACAGCCCCGAGTCCTGGGTGAGGTCGCGGGCCAGCCGCAGCTCGAGCAGCGTGCGCATCCGCCGGTAGCCCCGCCAGGCCCGCTCCTCGGAGGCCGACAGCCAGCGCGTCCCTGTCACGGGCCGAGCCTAGCCCGGATCTAGTTGACGTGTCAGGAGAATGCGGCTAGTTTAACTGACGTGTCAGCAAGTGCCCTGCCCACCCGGCTGCTCCAGCTGTACGTCGGGCTGGTCTGCTTCGGCGTCAGCCTCGCCCTGATGCTGCGGGCCGACCTCGGGCTCGGCCCGTGGGACGTGCTGCACCAGGGCGTGGCCGGGCGGATCGGCGTCCCCATCGGCTGGGTGGTCATCGGCGTCGGAGCGGCGGTCATGCTGGCCTGGATCCCGCTCCGGGAGCGCCCCGGTGTCGGCACGCTCAGCAACGTCGTCGTCGTCGGCCTCGTCGTCGACGCGGCCCTCGGCCAGCTCCCGGCTCCGGAGCCACTGCCCGTCCGGGTCACCTTCCTCGTCGTCGGCATCGTCGGCACCGCGATCGGCACCGGCCTGTACGTCGGCGCCGGTCTCGGGCCGGGGCCCCGCGACGGGCTGATGACCGGCCTCGCCCGCCGCGGCTGGTCGGTCCGGCTGGTCCGCACCGGCATCGAGGTCGCCGTGCTGGCCGTCGGCGTCGTGCTCGGCGGCTCGGTCGGCGTCGGCACCATCGCCTTCGCGCTCGGCATCGGGCCGCTGGTCCAGTTCGCGCTGCCGCTGTTCACGCGGCTCGCACCGCCCCAGGGAGGTCCGGCATGACCCGTCCGCTGCTCGGGCTCGACGTCACCACCTCGACCGCCGCCGACCCGGTCGGCACCGCGCGCGCGGCCGAGCGGCTCGGCTTCGACTTCGTGTCCGCGTCCGACCACCCGGCCGGCACCGTCCCGTCGTACGAGACCTGGACCCTGCTGAGCTGGATCGCGGCGGCGACCAGCCGCGTCACGGTCGCCACCCGGGTCCTCGCCGTGCCGATGCGCAACCCGGCGCTGCTGGCGAAGATGGCCGAGTCGCTCGGCCGGCTCTCCGGCGGCCGGCTCGTCCTCGGCCTGGGCGGCGGGTATGCCGACGCCGAGTTCCACTCGTTCGGCCTGCCGGTCCCCACCCCGCGGGAGAAGATCGACGGACTCGAGGACGCCGTTCACATCGTCCGTCGCCTCTGGACGGAGCCGTCCGTCACGTACCGCGGGCAGGTCTACCGCACCGACGCGGCCGAGATCGAGCCGAAACCGGAGCACCGGATCCCGATCTGGCTCGGCACCTTCGGCGACCGCGCCCTGGCGGTGACCGGGCGGGTGGCGGACGGCTGGATCCCGTCCCTCGGCCACGCACCGCTGGACCGGCTGCCGGCCATGCGCGACCGGGTGCTCACCGCGGCCGCGGACGCCGGCCGCGACCCGGGCGAGCTGACCTGCGCGCTCAACCTCCGGGTCCACCTCGGGAGCGGGACCGACGCCGACGTCGCCGGCTCGCCCGCCGCCGTCGCGGACCAGCTGTCGGCGTTCGTCGCTCTCGGCTTCACCGCGTTCAACCTGCAGCTCGCCGAGCGCGGCCAGCTCGACCGGATCGCCGCCGAGGTCCTGCCCGCGCTGGGCGACACCGGCTCCGGCTGAGCCGCGCGGGAAACTCAGGTGAGGTCCGGAGGACGGGCGGTTAGTGTTGACCAACGTGCCCGCCGACCGCCGGTCCTCGTACCGTTCGCTCTGGCGGCTGCGCAGCTACGCCCGCCCGTACGCGGGCGGTCTCGCCGTGATGACCGTCGCCGCCCTGGTCTCCGAGCTGGCGCCGGTGGCGATCCCGCTGATCGCGCAACGGGTGGTGGACGACGCGATCGACACCGGCGACCGCGGCGCGCTGCTGCCGCTGTCCCTGCTGGCGCTCGGGCTCGGCGTGCTCGAGGCGGTCGCGATCCTGGTCCGCCGGCTGGTGATGACCCGCAGCGCGCTCGGCCTGGAGACGGACCTGCGGCGCGACCTCTACGCGCACCTGCAGCGGCTGCCGGTGGCCTTCCACGACCGGTGGCAGTCCGGACAGCTGCTCTCCCGGGCGACCGGCGACCTCGGCACGGTCCGCCGCTTCATCGGCTTCGGGCTGGTCTTCCTCGTCGTCAACACCATCACCTGCGTGGTGGTCGGGACGATGCTGGCCTTCTCGTACTGGCCGCTGGCGCTGTTCGTCGCGGTCTCGGCCGTCCCGCTGGTGGTGGGCACGCTGCGGTTCGAGCGGGTGTACGCCAGGGCGGCGCGGCGCTCGCAGGACCTCAACGGCGAGCTGACCACGAACGTCGAGGAGGCGGCCGGCGGCATCCGGACGGTGAAGGCGTTCGGCCGGCGGCGGCTGGTGCTGACCCGGTTCCTGGCCGAGGCGCGCACCCTGCGGGACGCGGAGCTGGTGAAGATCCGGGTGCTGGCCTACTTCTGGGCGCTGCTGGAGGTGCACCCCCAGGTCGTGCTCGCGGTCGTCGTGCTCGGCGGCTCGGTGGCGGTGGCGCAGGGTGCGCTCACCCTGGGCGGGCTGGTCGCGTTCGTCTCGCTCTTCCTGCTGCTGCAGTGGCCGATCATCTCGCTCGGCTGGCTGGTCGCCCAGGCTCAGGAGGCGGAGACGGCGGCCGAGCGGGTGTACGAGGTGCTGGACACGCCGCCGACCGTGCTGGACCGGCCGGGCGTCCGTCCGGTGTCGACGGTGACCGGCCGGCTGCGGTTCGAGCGGGTCGGCTTCGGCTATCCCGGTGCGGACCGGCCGGTCCTGCACGACCTGACGCTCGAGGTCGCCCCCGGCGAGACCGTCGCGGTGGTCGGGGCGACCGGCTCCGGCAAGACCACGCTCACCGCGCTGGTGACCCGGCTGTACGACGTGACCGCCGGCCAGGTGCTGATCGACGGCGTCGACGTGCGGGACCTGCCCATCGCGCAGCTGCGCCGGGTGGTCGCCACCGCCTTCGAGGACCCGACGCTGTTCTCGGTCAGCGCCCGGGAGAACCTCACCTTCGGCCGGCCGGACGCGACCGACGCCGAGATCGCCGAGGCGCTGCGGGTCGCGCAGGCCGACTTCGTGCACGACCTGCCGTGGGGGCTGGACACCCGGCTCGGCGAGCAGGGCCTGACGCTGTCCGGCGGGCAGCGGCAGCGGCTCGCGCTGGCCCGGGCGGTGCTCGGCCGGCCGCGGGTGCTGGTGCTCGACGACCCGCTGTCCGCGCTGGACGTGCACACCGAGGCGCTGGTGGAGGAGGCCCTGCGGCGCGTGCTGCGGGACACCACCGCGCTGGTGGTGGCCCACCGGGCCTCGACCGTGCTGCTCGCCGACCGGGTGGCGCTGCTCGACGGCGGCACGCTGGCCGCGGTCGGCACCCACTCGGAGCTGCTGGCGACGGTGCCGGCGTACCGGGACCTGCTGGCGCAGGAGTCCGACCTGGAGGACGAGATGGAGGTGGCGTCATGACGGCGACCGCCACCCCGCCCGGCCTGCCCATGCCGTCCACACCGGACTGGCGGGGGGTCGCCGCGGAGGACGTCGACGAGCTGCCGGAGCAGGTCGGGCTGCTGCTGCGCGCCCGCAGCCGGCGGCTGCTGAAGACCCTGCTCCGCCCGCACCGGCGCGCTCTGCTGGGTGGTCGTCGCGCTCGTGCTGGTGCAGAACGCCGCCGCGATGGCCGGCCCGTGGCTGGTCGGCGTCGGCATCGACCGCGGCATCCCGGCGCTGGTCGACGGCGACTGGACGCCGCTGCTGGTCGTGATCGGCGCGCTGCTGTCCTGCGCCGGCGCGGATGCCGTGCTGCGCACGGTGTTCCTGATCCGGACCGGTCGGATCGGGCAGGCCGTGCTGCTCGACCTGCGCCGCCGGGTCTTCGACCACGTGCAGCGGCTCTCCCTCGCCTTCCACGAGCGCTACACCTCCGGCCGCGTGGTGTCCCGGCTGACGTCCGACGTGGAAGCCCTCAACGACCTGCTCGACGAGGGGCTGGACGGGCTGATCACCGCGCTGCTGTCGGTGGTCTCGATCGGCGTGATCCTGCTGCTGCTCGACCTGCCGCTGGCGCTGATCACGCTGTCCACCTTCGGGCCGCTGTGGCTGCTGTCCCGGTGGTTCCGGACCCGCTCGTTCTCCGCGTACCGGCGGACCCGGGAGACCACCTCCGCGCTGATCGTGCAGTTCGTCGAGTCGCTCGGCGGGATCCGCGCGGTGCAGGCGTTCCGCCGGGAGCGGCGCAACGAGGAGATCTTCGCCGCTCTCAACGAGGACGTGCGGGCCGCGAACGCGCGCTCGTTCCGGCTGATGGCGGTGTTCGTGCCGGGTGTCGCGATCCTCGGCACGATCGCCGTGGTGGCGGTGCTGTTCTACGGCGGGAACCGGGTGATCGACGGGACGCTGCAGGTCGGCGTGCTGACGTCGTTCCTGCTGTACCTGCGGCGGTTCTTCGACCCGATGCAGGACATCGCGGTGTTCTACAACTCCTTCCAGTCGGCCAGCGCGGCGCTGGAGAAGCTGTCCGGGGTGCTGGAGGAGCGGCCGTCGGTGCTCGAGCCGGAGCGGCCGACACCGCTGCCGGCGGCGCGCGGCGGGGTCGCCTTCCGCGCGGTCCGCTTCGGCTACCTGGACGGCGGCCGCCCGGCGGACCCGCCCGGTGGAGCCGAGCGGCCCGACACCGTGCTGCCACGGCTGGACGTGACCGTCCCGGCCGGCCAGACCGTCGCGCTGGTCGGGGCGACCGGGGCCGGCAAGTCGACCGTGGCCCGGCTGCTGGCCCGCTTCTACGACCCGAGCTCGGGGCAGGTGCTGCTCGACGGCGTCGACCTGCGGCAGCTGTCCGAGGACGACCTGCGCCGGGCGGTGGTGATGGTGACCCAGGAGAACTTCCTGTTCTCCGGCTCGGTCGCGGACAACATCGCCTTCGGCCGGCCGGACGCCTCCGGTGCCGAGGTCGAGGCGGCGGCCCGCGCGATCGGGGCGCACGAGTTCATCGCCGCGCTGCCGGAGGGCTACGACACCGACGTCCGCAAGCGCGGCGGGCGGCTGTCGGCCGGGCAGCGGCAGCTGGTCGCCTTCGCCCGGGCGTTCCTCGCCGACCCGGCGGTGCTGATCCTGGACGAGGCGACCTCGGCGCTGGACGTGCCGAGCGAGCGGGCCGTCCAGCGGGCGCTGCGGACGATCCTGGCGGACCGGACCGCGCTGATCATCGCGCACCGGCTGTCCACTGTGGAGATCGCCGACCGGGTGCTGGTGATGGAGGCCGGGCGGATCGTCGAGGACGGCACGCCCGCCGAGCTGGCCACGGGCACGGGGCGGTTCGCCGGCCTGCACCGCGCCTGGCGCGACTCCCTGGTCTGAGCCCGATCGCCGCGGGGCCGGGTGTCCCCGGCCCGACCGGGCCGGCTGCCGGCGGCGCTGATCAGCCGCGCAGGTGGTGCAGCGCGATGGCGGCGGCGGTGGCCACGTTGAGGGAGTCCACGCCGGCGGCCATCGGGATCCGCACCTGCACGTCGGCGGTGGCGACCGCCTCCGGGCTGAGCCCCGGGCCCTCCGCGCCGACGAGCAACGCGGCCCGTGGCACTGCGGGATCCACTGTGGACAGCGGGACGGCGGACGGCCGCGGGGTGAGCGCCAGCACCGCGAAGCCGGCCTCGCGCAGCGCGGCGAGTGGTCCGCGCCCGAACGGCACCCGCAGCACGTGGCCCATCGAGACCCGGACGCTGCGCCGGTACAGCGGGTCGGCGCACCGGGGACCGAGCAGCACCGCGTCCGCACCGAGCGCGGCCGCGTTGCGGAAGAGGGCGCCGAGGTTCTCGTGGTCGTTGACGCCCTCGAGCGCGAGCACCCGCCGGGCGGCGGCCAGCAGCGCGGACAGCGCCGGCTCCGGCGCCCGGTCGGCGGACGCGAGGACGCCGCGGGTCAGGTGGAAGCCGACCGCCCCGGCCATCACCGCGGCGCTGGACCGGTAGACCGGACACCCGACCGCGGCGAGGTCGGCGGCGAGGGCGTCGAGCCGGGACGGGACGCCGAGCACGGCGCGCACCGGGTACGGCGAGGCGAGCAGCCGCCGCACCACCGGGACCCCCTCGGCGATCACCAGCCCGCGCCCGCCCGGCCGGTCCGGTCGCCGGTCCGCCGCGGCGAGGTCCCGGAAGTCGGCCAGCCGCGGGTCGGCGGGGTCGGCCACCTCCTCCACCAGCACGCTGGCAGGGTAGAGCGCTGCGCAGCGAACGGTCGCCGGGTGGCGAGTCGAGCAGTATCCGCGGGTCGAGTGTGCAGGTCGGTGCGTCGAGTGAGCAGCCGGCTGGTGCTCACTCGGGGTCTGAAGTGCGTCACTCGGCGGGTCGATCGGTCACTCGAGTGCGGCGCGCGGAGAGTGCGGACGTCCAGCTCGGCGGTGACGTGCACCGACTCGGCGAGCCGGCGGTCGTGGGTGACCAGCAGCAGGGTGCCCTCGTAGCCGGCCAGTGCGGACTCGAGCTGCTCGATCGCCGGCAGGTCGAGGTGGTTGGTGGGCTCGTCCAGCACCAGGCAGGTGGAGCCGCGGGCCTGGAAGAGCGCGAGCCCGACCCGGGTCCGCTCCCCCGGCGAGAGCGTGTCCGCCGGCCGGAGCACCACGTCGGCGCCGACCCGGAACTTGGCCAGCAGCGTACGGGCGTCCACAACGGACAGTCCGGACAGCCGGCGGAAGACCTCCAGCAGCGGCGCCGGACCGCGCAGCTCGCGGCGGGTCTGGTCCAGCTCGCCGACCACCACGCCCGGCCCGGTGTACGCCTCGCCCGCCAGCAGCGGCTGCCGGCCGAGCAGGGCGTCCAGCAGGGTCGACTTGCCGGACCCGTTCGGGCCGGTCAGCCGCAGCCGGTCGCCGGCGTACACGGCGAGGTCGACCGGCCCGAGCCGGACGTCGCCGCGCTCGAGGACGGCGCCCCGCAGCGCGAAGACCAGCTCGGAGCCGCGGCCGGCGGTGGGCAGCGTCAGCCGCAGCTCCCACGGGTCGCGCGGCTCCTCCACCGGCTCCAGCCGGGCCAGCTCCCGCTCGGTCGCCGCACCCTTCGCGCCGGTGCGCTGCGAGCGCTGCACCTCGCGGTAGCGGATGTGCTTGTCCGGCTCGCGCTTCGGGTTGCCGGCCCGGCCGGCTCCGGCGCGGGCCCACTCCTTCTGCCGCCGGGCCCGCTCGATCAGCGTGTCCCTGGTGGTGGCGTACTCCGCGTACTCCTGCTCGGCGCGGGACCGGGCCGCGGCCCGCTCGGCCAGGTAGGCCGCCCAGCCGCCGCCGTACCCGGTCCCGGTGCGGTCGAACTCGTCCAGCTCGACCACCCTGGTCACGGTCCGGGCGAGGAACTCGCGGTCGTGCGAGACGAGCACGATCCCGCCCGGGTAGCCGGCGACCAGGTCCTCCAGCGCGGCCAGCCCGTCCGAGTCCAGGTCGTTGGTCGGCTCGTCGAGCAGCAGCACGTCGGCCCGGACGAGCAGCACCGCGGCCAACCGGAGCCGGGCGGACTGGCCGCCGGACAGCGCCGCGGCCCCCCGGTCGAGCAGGCCGGCGGGCAGGCCGAGCCGCCCGGCCACCGCCTCCGCCCGCTCGTCGAGGTCGGCGCCACCGAGCGCGAGCCAGGCCTCCAGAGCGGCCGCGTACGCGTCGCCGGCACCCGGCGACGCGACGGTCAGCGCCTCGGTCGCGCCGTCCAGGCGCGCCTGTGCGGCCGCCACCCCGGTGCGGCGGGCGAGGTATGCCGCGAGCGACTCGCCGGCCTCGACGCCGGGCTCCTGCGGCACGTGCACGACGGACGCCGTCGCCGGGTGGCGGGTCACGCTGCCCGCTTCCGGGACGAGCTCGCCGGCCAGCACCCGCAGCAGCGTCGTCTTGCCGACGCCGTTGGGCCCGACCACGGCGACCCGGTCGCCGGGCCCGACCGCCAGGTCGACGTCGTGCAGGACGGCGACCGCACCGTGCGAGACGCCGACCCCGCGGGCGCGCAGCGATCCGGACACCCTCCGAGTCTGCCCGGCCGCCCGGCCCGGCGGCGACCACGTTTCCGCTCACGATCCGGTCACGAACCCCCGGCTCCCGTCGGTGCCCTCCCCTACCGTGACGGACGTGAGCGTGACGTCGGAGGCCGGCCCGGGGTCGGTCGGGCACGGCCGGCGGGCCGCCGCCGCGGGACGCGGTCCCGGCAGCGCAGCCGAGCGCGCCGCGGCGGCGGGCCGGCGGCGGGACGATCCTGCTGCCGCCGTGGACCCGGGCCCCGCTGCTGCCCTTCCGGCAGCCGGCGGTCATCCTGGCCGTCGTCGCGGCGGCGGCGATCCTCGCCTGTGCCAGCGCGTCGGCCGCCCTCTTCCTGTCCTCGGCGTCGTCGGAGTCGCTGCGCCGGATCGTCGCGGCCGAGTGCCCGGACGCCGGCCACGCCGCCGTGCGCGCCGAGGCGGTCGGCGCGGCCGGCGCCGGCGCCGGCCCGGGCAGCCTCCGCAGGCGGACGTCCAGGTCGAGGACGCGGACGTCCGGGCCGCGATGACCGGGGCCGGCCTGGCCGACCCCTACCGGGTGCGGCTGAGCGAGCAGACCCCGTCGCTGGCCACCGCGAGCGGGGCCAACCAGGTGGTCCGGTTGTTCTACCGGGACGGCGTGCTGCAGGAGGTCACGCCGGTCAGCGGTCGCATCGGGGCGCGCGGGGTGTGGCTGCCACAGCAGCTCGCCACCCAGCTGGGGGCCAAGCCCGGCGACCAGGTCCAGCTCGCCCGCGCCCTGCCCGGCGGCACGCCGGTGCGGGTCGCCGGGGTCTACCGCAACCTGTTCGAGGAGCGCGTCCGGCCGTACTGGTGCTCGTACGGCAGGCTCTTCCTCAACCCGAGCTACGGCAACGACAGCAACCCGCCGCCGCTGGTCATCGCGTCCGACTCGGAGACCTTCGACGAGCTGCGGACGGGCTACGACGGGTCCAGCACGGACACCTGGGTGTCGCCTGTGGACACCCGCGACCTCACGCTGTCCGACGGCCGGCGGGTCGCGGAGCGCGCAGGCGGCGGCGTACCGGGCGGCGGGGCTGGAGCCGTCCACCGACTTCGCCGTGCGAAACTCCGGCACCGGGCAGATGCCCGAGTTCGTCGCGCGGACGACCTCGATCCGGGACGGGCTGCGGGGTCCGGTGCTGCCGATCGCGTTGGGCGGTTCGCTGCTGGCGCTGCTGCTGGTGGGCGCGGCGGGGTCGTACTGGGCGGATCGGCGCGCCCGGGAGGTGCGGCTGCTGTCCTCGCGCGGCGTCGGCCCGGGCGCGCTGGCGGCCAAGGCCGCGCTGGAGCTCGCGCTGCCCGCGGTGGTCGGGACCGTGCTGGGTTGGCTGCTGGCCCGCTGGCTGGTCGCCGGGCTCGGGCCCAGCCCGGTGCTCGACCGGTCCGCCCCGGTCCAGGCGGCGCTGACCGCCGGGATCGCGCTGCTGGCCGGCGTGGGCCTGCTCGCGCTGGTCGCCGGCCTGCGCAGCCGGGCCGCCACCGAGCGGCCGGTCGGCGCCCGGCGGTCCCGGCTCGGCCTGCTGCCGTGGGAGCTGCTGCTGCTCGGGGCGGCGCTGGCCTGCTGGCTGCGGCTGCGCTCCGGTGCCGCCGTGACCCTGGACGCCGGGATCGCGCAGATCAACCTGCTGGTGGTCGCGTTCCCGCTGCTGTTCCTGATCGGCTCGGCGGTGCTGCTGGTACGGCTGGTGGCGCTGGCGCTGCCGTCGCTCGGCCGCCGGGCCGGGCGGTTCGGCCCGGCCTGGTACCTGGCGATCCGCCGGGTCACCGCCTCGAGGGTGCTCAGCGTCGTCCTGCTCGCGGCGGCGAGCACGCCCGATCGCGATGCTGGTGTACGCGGCCGGCCTCACCCAGACCTCGCAGGACACGCTGGACGCGAAGGCGCGGCTGTTCATCGGCAGCGACGTCTCGGCGCTGTCCATCGACCCGCTCCGGCGCACGCCCGCCACCGACGCGGTCGGCACCGTCGTGATCCGCTACCTGTACGGCCGGACCCCGGAGCAGAACGACGACATCCAGGTGCTCGCCATCGACCCGGACACCTTCGCCGGCACGGCCTTCTGGGACCGGCGGTTCGCCGACGAGTCGCTGGACGAGCTGCTGGCGGGGTTGCGGGCGCCGCTGGCCGGCGGCCGGGTGCCGGCGGTCGTGGTGCCGGACGGCCCGGACTTCCCGGCCACGTTCGACGTCCGGCTCGGCAGGACCACGGCCCGGCTGGAGACGTCGGCGCGGGCCGAGCTACTTCCCGGGCCGCCGGCTGCCGGTGCCGATGGTGATCGTGGACCGGTCCCGGCTCGGCGACGTGGACCGGTACGCCGGCACGACCAACGAGCTGTGGTCGCGTGGGCGACGTGGACTCCGCGCGGACGGCGCTCGAGCGCCAGCAGGCGCGGGTCTTCTCGATCAGCTCCCGGGAGACCGTCTACCGGGTCGCCAACTTCCTGGGCGTGTCGTGGACGTTCGGCTACCTGACGGCGTTGGCGGCGCTGGTCGGGCTGGTCGCGGTCGGCGGGCTGCTGCTCTACCTGGAGACCCGCCAGCGCGGCCGGGTCGCCTCCTACGCGTTGGGCCGGCGGATGGGCCTGACCCGCGGCACCCACCTGCGCTCGCTGCTCGCCGAGCTCGGCCTGCTGCTCGGGCTGGCCTGGGTGATCGGCGCCACCCTGGCCTGGGCCGCGGTGCTGATGGTCTACGCCCGCCTGGACATCGACCCGGCCCGGCCGCCGCCGCCGCTGCTGACGGTCCCCGACCGCCGCCTTCCTCGGCTCGGCGGCGGCGGTGGCCGTGGTGGTCGGGCTCGCCGCGCTCTACGCGCAGCGGTCCGCCGACCGCGGCGACGTCGCGGAGGTGCTGCGCCTTGGCTCCTGAGCTGCGCTTCGGCGACGACTGGACGGACCCGACCTGGGGCGCCCCCGCGGTCACGGCCGAGCCGGCCGCCGCCTGCCGGGACCTGCACAAGGTCTACCTGGTGGCCGACGAGCGGGTGGAGGCACTCACCGACGTGGCCAAGGACTTCCCGGCCGGCGCGGGTGACGGCCGATCGTCGGGCCGTCCGGGTCCGGGAAGTCCTCGCTGCTGCGGATCCTCGCCTGCGCGGACCGGCCGAGCGCGGGCTCGGTGCGGATCGGCGGCCAGGAGGTGGCGGCCCTCGGGGTCCGGCGCCGCCGGGCGCTGCGCCGGACCGCCGTCGGCTACGTCTTCCAGAACCCGGCCGACAACCTGGTCGAATACCTGCGCGCCACCGAGCAGGTCCGCCTCGCCGCCCGGCTGCGCGGCGTGCGGCCGGCGCCGGCCGAGATCGAGCGGCTGCTGGAGCTGCTCGGGCTGACCGGGCGCGCCGACCACCTGCCGGTGCAGCTGTCCGGCGGGGAGCAGCAGCGGCTGTCGTTCGCCTGCGCGGTGATCGGCCGCCCGGCGATCGTGGTCGCCGACGAGCCGACCGCCGAGCTCGACTCCGCCTCCGCGGACCGGGTGCTGCAGGCCGTGCACGACCTGCGCGAGGAGGGCGTCGCGTTCCTGCTGTCCTCGCACGACCCGCGGGTGGTCGAGTCGGCCGACCACCTGCTGCGGCTGGAGCACGGAAGGGTGACCGAGTCGTGGTGACGGGCACCGGGACGGTGGTGCGGGCCCGCGGGCTGGCGAAGACCTACGCCCGCGGCGACGAGCGGGTGCACGCGCTGCGCGAGGTCTCGCTGGACCTGCACCCCGGCGAGCTGGTCGCGCTGGTCGGCCCGTCCGGGTCGGGCAAGTCCACCCTGCTCAACGTCCTGTGCGGCTGGGAGCGGGCCGGACGAGGGCCGGCTGGAGTGGACCGCGCAGCTGGCGGACCTGCCGCCGGCGCGGCTGCCGTGGGGTCGGCTGGCGATCGTGCCGCAGGCGCTCGGGCTGCTCGAGGACCTCACCGTCGAGGAGAACATCCTGTTCCCGGCCCGGCTGACCGGCCGGCTGGGCGAGCTGCGGCCGCGGGCCGAGCAGCTGATGGGCGGGCTCGGCATGGCCCACCTCGGCGCGCGCTACCCGACGCAGACGTCGCTGGGCGAGCAGCAGCGGTGCGCGGCGTCCCGGGCGCTGCTGCTCGGCCCCACCCTGCTGCTGGCGGACGAGCCGACGGCCCACCAGGACCAGGCCTGGACGGACGCGATCTTCACCGAGTTCCGCGACCTGCTCAGGCACGGCGGCGCCTGCCTGATCGCCACCCACAACCCGCAGACCTGGGGCTACGCGGACCGGGTGCTGGCCATGCACGACGGCGAGCTGCGCGAGGGCCTGCCCGAGCCGGTGCCGTGAGCCTGCTCGCACCCGTGGTTCGCCGCGGCCAGCGGGGGCAGGCTGTGAGCATGGAGTACACCAATCTCGGCCGGACCGGCCTGCGCGTCTCCCGGCTGGTGCTCGGCACCATGAACTTCGGCCCGGAGACGGACGAGCCGGACTCGCACCGGATCATGGACCGGGCCCACGAGCACGGGATCAACTTCTTCGACACCGCCAACGTCTACGGCTGGGGGAAGAACCGCGGCCGTACCGAACAGATCGTCGGCAGCTGGTTCGCCCAGGGCGGCGGCCGGCGGGAGCGGACCGTCCTCGCGACGAAGGTGTACGGCGGGATGGGCGACGGCTGGCCGAACGAGGACAAGCTGTCCGCGCTGAACATCCGCCGCGCCTGCGAGGCGTCGCTGCGCCGGCTGGGCACCGACCACATCGACCTCTACCAGATGCACCACGTCGACCTGGACACCCCGTGGGACGAGATCTGGCAGGCCATGGGCGTGCTGGTCGAGCAGGGCAAGATCCTCTACGTCGGGTCGTCCAACTTCGCCGGCTGGCAGCTGGCGAAGGCCAACGAGGCCGCCGCCCGCCGCCACTCGTACGGGCTGGTGTCCGAGCAGTCGATCTACAACCTGCTCACCCGCGAGGTGGAGCTGGAGGTGCTGCCCGCCGCCGCGGACTACGGGCTCGGCGTGATCCCGTGGAGCCCGCTGCACGGCGGCCTGCTCGGCGGCGTGCTGCGCAAGGAGCGGGAGGGTCACCGCCGCACCTCGGGCCGGGCCAAGGAGGCCGTCGAGGAGCACCGCGAGCAGATCGCCGCGTACGAGGACCTGTGCGCCGAGCTGGGCGAGGAGCCGGCGGACGTCGCGCTGTGCTGGCTGCTCGGCCGACCGGCGGTGACCGGGCCGATCGTCGGACCGCGCACGGTCGAGCAGCTCGACGGGTCGCTGCGGGCGCTGGAGCTGCGGCTGGAGGAGAAGACGCTGTCCCGGCTGGACGAGATCTTCCCGGGCTACTCACCGGCGCCCGAGCACTACGCTTGGTAGGACTGTGACCGGCGGGACGTCGGGCGGCACGTCCCCACCGCGCTGCCCGGCGTCCTGTCCCGCCGACCCGCGTCACCCGCCCGGCAGCGACCAGCGGGCGAGCGTCTCGTACCGGACGGCCGGCCCGGGGTGGCTGCGGACGAGCTCCCACTCCTCGACCGCGAAGTGCGGCCCGGCGTAGCCGGCCAGCGCGGCGGCCAGCCGCCGGTCGGCCGGGCCGGCGGCGGGCCAGCGGCCGACCGTCAGGTGTGGACGGTACGGCCGGCCGTCGTTGCGCGGCTCGACCCGGGCCGAGGCGCCGGCGACAGCCACCCCGCCGGCCAGCGCGGCCAGCCCGGCCAGGTCCCCGTCCAGGCCGACCCACAGCACCCGCGGCGCCCCGCGCTCCGGGAAGGTGCCGGCCCCGGACAGTCGCAAGTGGACGGACGGGCTACCGGTCACGGCTTCCAGCGCCGCGGTGAGCGGCCCCACCCGTGCGGCCGGCACGTCGCCGAAGAACGCGAGGGTGACGTGCTGGGCCGGTCGCGCGGACCAGCGCGGCTCCCCCGACCGGCCGCGCAGCCGCACGAGCGCCGAGCCGAGGTGGTCGAGGACGGGCGCGGGCGGCACCACGGCCGCGAAGAGCCGCTGGCTCGGTGTCCGCTCGCGCTGCGTGCACTCGCGCGAGCTCAGGGCGTGTCCTGGCGCTTGCGCGGCGCGCGGAAACGCAGCCCGGCGGACTCCAGCGCCGCCTCGACCCGCAGCCGCTCCAGGTCCCGGTCCAGGCCGGCGGGCAGCGTGTCGAGCGAGTGCGGGACGTCCAGGGCCCTGCAGGCACAGCCGAGCACCTCGTCGTACGCGAGCAGCAGGCCCTTGCTGGCGGGCGTGCGAGGTGCCGCGCGGCACCTCGCGGGAGGCCGCGGACAGCCGGCGCAGGTCCGCGGCGAGCCGCTCGACCGGTGGCCGGGGGATCTCCTGGACCTGGCGGGGCAGCACCCGGCAGCGCCGCAGCGCCGCGACGACCCACCCGCCGAGCCGGTCCAGGTGGCGCAGGGTCCAGAGCGTCACGATCGGCAGCACCGCGGCGAGTGCCACTCCCGCCACTCCGAGCGCCAGGCCCATCAACCGACGGTACGACGCGATTCGGCCGGCGACAACACGGCTGTCACGCGGCCGGTGCGGGGCCTATCCCGGCGGGCCGTGGGTCGCGTCGGCCGGGTGCCGGGGCAGGTGCGGGTGCGGCAGCGCGGCCACCTGCTCGGTCAGCCGGAGCCCGCGGCGCCGGGCGAAGACCACGCCGAGCACGACCGAGGCCAGCACACAGATCACCCCGCCCCCGACGACGCCCGCGCGCGGCCCGAAGGCATCCGACAGCACCCCGATCAGCGGCGCGCCGAGGGGGGTCCCGCCCATGAAGCAGATCAGGTAGAGCGCCATCACCCGCCCGCGCACCCACGGCTCCGTGCCGAGCTGCACCGAGGAGTTGGCGGCGATGGTGAAGGTCAGCGCGGCGGCGCCGACCGGCACCAGCGAGACCACCAGGGCGCCGTACGTCGGCATCAGCCCGACCACCACCTCGAGCAGACCGAAGACGAGGGCCGCGGTGAGCAGCATCCGCTGCCGCGGCCGGGTGGTCCGCCGGGTGGAGGCGAGCGCACCGGCCAGCGAGCCGACCGCGATCGCGGTGGACAGCAGCCCGTACGCGGCGGCGCCCCGACCGAACACCTCCCGGGCCATCAGCGCCATGGTGAGCTGGAAGTTCAGCCCGAAGGTGCCCACCACGAGGACCAGCAGCAGCGGCAGCACCAGGTCCGGCCGGGTGCGCACGTACCGCAGGCCCTCCCCCAGCTGGCCCGGCGACCGGCCGGCGGGCGGTGAGCGGTGCAGCTCGTCGAGGCGCATCAGCAGCAGCCCGGCGATCACCGCCAGCGTGAGCACCGCGTTGACGAGGAAGACCCAGCCGGTGCCGACGGCGGCGATCATCACGCCGGCGACCGCGGGACCGACGATGCGGGCGGTGTTGAAGGTGGCCGAGTTGAGGCTGACCGCGTTCGGCAGGTCCTCGCCGCCGACCATCTCGACCACGAACGCCTGCCGCACCGGCACGTCCAGCGCGCTGGCGACGCCCAGCAGCGCGGCGAGCAGGTAGACCTGCCACAGCTGCACCGCGCCGCTGACGTCGAGCAGGCCGAGGACCAGGGCCAGCACGATCATCCCGGACTGGGTCAGCAGCAGGATCGTGCGCTTGTCGTACCGGTCGGCGAGGACGCCACCCCACAGCGAGAACAGCAGCGTCGGGCCGAACTGCAGGGCGGTCACCACGCCCAGCGCGGTGCCGCTGTTGTTCGACAGCTCCAGGACCAGCCAGTCCTGGGCGATCCGCTGCATCCAGGTGCCGGTCAGCGAGACGAGCTGCCCGGAGGCGAACAGCCGGTAGTTGCGGACGCGCAGGCTGCGGAACATTCCCCGTGCCGCAGCCACGCGTCCTCCTTCCCGATTCCCGCTCCTCGGCCGGGCCGGCAGGCGGCGATGCCCATGCCCGCGCCCGCGCGCAGGTCAGACCCGCCGCCCGGCCTCGTCGCTCCCCACTCGCGCTGCGGGCGCCCGCGCTCGCTCTACTGGGAGGCGACCAGCTTGTCGATCACCGCGCTGGCCGAGCGGAGGACTCCCCGCTCGTCCTCGGACAGCTCGCCCAGCCGGCGGGCCAGCCAGGCCTCCCGCATCCGCACCTCGCTGTGCAGCAGGTCGTGGCCGGCGGCGGTGAGCTCCACCAGCGCCTGCCGCCCGTCGGTCGGGTGCGGGCGGCGCAGCACCAGCCCGCGCTCGTCCAGTGCGGCCAGCACCCGGGTCATCGACGGCGGCTGCACCTTCTCGTGCGCCGCCAGCTCGCCCGGGGTCAGCGCGCCGTGCCGCTTGAGCGTCGACAGCGCCGCGAGCTGGGTGAGGGTCACCGACGTGTCGGCGCGCTGCCCGCGCAGCCGGCGGTTGAGCCGGACCACGGACAGCCGCAATGCGCTGGCCAGCGCGGTGTCGATCGTCGCCGACGCTGTCGACCCTGCCACTTCGTTAGCATACCTCACTATCGCGGGACCGGTCCGGGCTCACCCGATGCCGAGCAGGTCCTGGATCGGATCGAGCGCGAAGTACACCACGAACAGCGCGGAGACCACCCAGAGCAGCGGGTGCACCTCGCGGGCCCGGCCGCGGGCCGCCTGCAGCACCACGTACGAGATGAATCCGGCCCCGATGCCGTTGGTGATCGAGAACGTGAACGGCATCAGCACGATGGTGAGGAAGGCCGGCACCACCAGGCTGAAGTCGGTCAGGTCCAGGCCGCGGACCTGGGTGAGCAGCAGGCAGCCGACGATGACCAGCGCGGGCGTGGCCGCCTCCGCCGGGACCAGCGACACCAGCGGGGTGAGGAAGAGGGCCAGCGCGAACAGCAGCCCGGTGACGACGCTGGCCAGGCCGGTGCGGGCGCCGTCCGCGACGCCGGCGGTGCTCTCCACGTAGCTGGTCGCCGAGGAGGCGCTGGCCGCGCCGCCCGCCGCCGCGGCCAGCGAGTCGACCAGCAGCACCCGCTCGATGTCCGGCAGCTCGCCCCGCTCGTTCAGCAGCCCGGCCTCGGCTCCGACCGCCACCACGGTGCCCATGGTGTCGAAGAAGTCGGCCAGCAGCAGGGTGAAGACGGTGAGCAGGGCCGCCAGCGCGCCGATCCGGGCGAAGCCGCCGAACAGCGAGAAGTCGCCGACCAGGGCCAGGTCCGGCAGGCCGACCAGGCTGTCCGGCCAGCTCGGCACCGTCAGCTGCCAGCCGGTCGGGTTCGGCTGGCCGTCCGGGCCGAACGCGGGTCCGGGGTCGGCGATGGCCTGCAGGAGAAGGGCGAGCGCGGTGGCGGCCGCGATGCCGAGCAGGATCGCGCCCCGCACGCCGCGCGCGACCAGCGCCGCGGTGAACAGCAGGCCGAGCACGAAGACCAGCACCGGCCAGCCGCGCAGCGAGCCGGCGGCGCCGAGCTGGACCGGCACCACGCCCGCGCCGGTGCGTCGCACGATGCCCGCGTCGACCAGCCCGATCAGCGCCAGGAAGAACCCGATGCCGACCGCGATCGCGATCTTCAGCTGGCCCGGGATCGCGCGCAGCACCGCGACCCGCAGGCCGGTGAGCACCAGCACCGTGATCACCAGGCCCTCGAGCACCACCAGGCCCATCGCGTCCGACCACGACATCTGGGAGGCCACCCCGACGGCCAGGAAGGCGTTCAGCCCGAGGCCGGTGGCCAGCGCGATCGGCACCCGGCCGACCACGCCCATCAGGATCGTCATCACCGCGGCGACGAGCGCCGTGACACCGGCGACCTGCTCCACCCCGAGCACCCGGCCGTCGGCATCGGGCACCGTCCCGATGATCAGCGGGTTGAGCACGACGATGTACGCCATCGTCATGAACGTCACCACGCCACCGCGGATCTCCCGCCGCACGGTGGAGCCGCGGGCCGAGATCCGGAAGTACCGGTCGAGGGCGTCGCCGCGCGCCCTCGGAGTCGCCGTTGTCGCCACCGGGCTAGCCTGGCGCACGTGTCCGAGTCGGCCAATCCGCCGCGCGAGGGAGCTTCCGGCGATCACCCGGACGACACGCAGCGGGCCGGCGACCGCGCCGCGGACGGCAGCGCGGCCGAGCCGGAGCCGCCGATCTCGCTGGCGCCGCCGAACGCGCGGCCGACGCCACCCCCGCTGGAGGCGGACACGGTCCGGATCGTGACCATCGGGACGGTGCTGTGGTTCGCCGGCTTCCTCGTGCTGCTGCCGCTGCGCTCGCGGCTCGTCGCCGACGGGAACGAACTGTGGCTGTGGACCTGCCTGGCCGGTGGCGCGCTCGGGCTGATCGGCCTACTGCTCGCCATCCGCGCCCGCGCCGCCGCCCGCCGCCCCCGCTGACACCCGCGCCGTTCCGGGTGATCTTGCAGTTGGCCGCTCGAGAAACGGACATCCGTCCCAGTGGTTGCGGCCAACTGCAAGATCACGCGGCGCGGGCCGCTCTATCGGCCGGCCGGGGTCAGCCGGCGGCGTCCTCGGCGCGCAGGCGGTCGGCGTCGTCGGGGTGCTCCAGCGCCTCGACGAGGGCGGCACGGCGGTCCCAGGCACCGAGCCGCCAGGCGAGGGCACGGCCGAGCGCGGCGGGTCCGGCGGCCTCGTCGACGTGGTCGGTGTCGGCCTCCGGCCACCACGGCACGGCAGTGTCGCCCACCGTCAGCCCGGTGTGCACCGCGACCGTGGCGTCCGCCGGGGCCGCGCCGGCACGTTCGGCGGCGAGCGCCGCGCCCGGCACGTCCGACCAGGCGAGCCGCCGGACCGGGGTCGAGGTCGGGGCCGCGTCGGCCAGCTCGGTGCCGAGCGGCAGGTCGAGCAGGTCCGCCACCGGCTCGGACGCGCCGCCGGCCGGCACCGCGGCCCGGTCGCCGAGCAGCGGCAGCAGGTGGGGGGCATCCAGCACCACCGCACGGTCCCGCTCGACCGTCCGGTCCGGCGCCACCCGGACCCGCTCGGGCGGCTCGGGGTCCATCCCGTCCAGCACCGGCGCGAGGCGGGCGTAGACGTCCCGGAACGTGGGGCCCGGCACCGTCCGGTCCGGGTCGGCCAGCCGGTGCAGCAGCTCCTGCGCACGGTCCGGGTCGGCCAGCACGTCGTCGAGGCCGCGCAGGACGCCGGCCAGCGCGTGGGCGGCCGGCTCGCCCGGGGCCTCGTCGTAGAGGCCGGCGAGGTCGGCGGCGGCGGGCGTCCGGAGCCGGTCCGGGCGCTGCCCGCCGATTACACGGTGGGTGCTCAGCCACCAGCTGGTGTACGACGGGACCTCCGGACGCGTGCCGTCGGTGAGCGTGACCGCGACGGTCGGTCCGATGCCGGGCAACGCCGCCAGCAGGGGCAGCGCCTCATCCCAGGCGTCCGCCCGGACCAGGTCGAGGTCGCGCACGGCGACCAGCTCGTCCAGCCGCGGCGGCAGCGGCTGCCGCGGGAGCCGGTCGAGCACCGCCTCGATCCACTCGTCCACCGCGTCCAGGTCGTACTCCGCCTCGTCCGGGTCGAGCTCGACGTCCTCGGCGCGCAGCAGCTCGAAGGTGGCGAGCACGCCGACCGCGGCCAGCGTCTGCGCACCCCACCGGTCCAGCAGCTTCGCGTCGACCACGCCGAAGGGGGCGTCGGCGGCGAGCACCCGGGCCAGCGGCGACCCGGGCAGCAGCAGGGTGCCGGCCTCGGACCAGTCGCCCTCGTCGTCGGGCAGCGCCAGCTCGGCCAGCCAGGGCAGCTCGCCGGCGGCCGGGCGCGCCCCGGCCACGAGCGCCAGCACGGCATCCGCGACCGGGCCCGGATCCTCCTCGTCGGCCGAGGCCGCCACGGCGGCCCGGACCCGCTCGTCGGCGAGGACACCGCGCGCGGTGGCCGGCACGGCGCCGAGCCGCTCGAGCACCGGGTGCGCGGCGTCCGGGTGCACGACGCGCAGGCCCAGCGCGGTGGCCGCCTCCGCGGGCAGGTCGGGATCGGGCAGCAGCGCGCCGCGGGCGCCGGTCACGGTGCGGCCACCGGCGAGCAGGACGGGCAGCGCGGCCAGCGCCTCCCGGTCCGGCAGGTCGACGAGCGCGGCGTAGAGCCGGTGCCACCAGGCCGCAGGTCTGTCCACTCCGGACACCAGCTCGACGACGTCCGCGGTGGACAGCCGGCGTACGCCGAGAGCGCTCAGCGCGGGGGCCCGGCCGCGGCCGGACCACTCGGCCGGCAGCAGGCCGGGGAGCAGGTCGGCGAGCACCGCGACCAGCTCGGGCGGCGCGGAGTCGACGACCACCGCGTCCGCCGGCGCGACCCGGTCCGGGCCGGCCGCGACCGCACCCCGACCGCTGCCCGGCAACCGTCCCGCCGTGCTCGCCGGGCCCGCCGGAGCAGCCGGGCCGGCGCCGGCAGGATCCGCCAGGTCGGCTGGGTCGGCCGGGCCAGCCAGATCGGCGGGATCGGCTGGGTCGGCCGGGCCAGCCGGGTCGGCCGGGCCAGCCAGGTCGGCGGGTCGGTGGGGTCGGCCGGGCCAGCCAGATCGGCGGGGTCGGCCGGGCCAGCCAGGTCGGCGGGATCGGCTGGGTCGGCGGGATCGGCGGGGTCGGCGGGGTCACCCGGGTCGGCCTTGGCCGGATCCGCGGGACGGGTGCTGTCGGCGGCGGCGCCGGGCTCCGCCGGGTCGAGCGGGGCGGCGAGCGGGAGCCAGGGCGTCCGGCTGAGCGCATCGAGGACGGCTCGGGCGAGCGCGGCGTCCAGTGGGGCGCCGGCCAGCGCGGGCCGCGGGACCAGCTCCAGCACCGCGGGCACCGGCGGCAGTCCGGCGACCAACCGGGCGTACGCCTCGGCAGCCTCTCGCACCAGCAGGTCGGTGACCGGCCCCGGTGTGACGTGCCGGCGGTCGGAACCGAGCGGGAAGCTGCCGAGCAGCACGGCCGGCAGCGACAGTGGCTCGTCCGTCGGGGTCGGCGCGTGCACCACCGGCCGGCGCCGCGGCGGGACCGGGACGCCGGCCGGGTCCACCGGCACCGCCCAGCAGATCGTCCACTCCGGACGGTCACGTTCCTCGGCCGGTCGGCCCGCGAGCAGGTCCGCCGACAGCGTCCCGGCCGCCGTCCCGAGGCGCCAGCTGACCGTGTCCGGTCCCTCCCGCAGCTCCACCGTCCCGTCCGGACGGTCCACCCGGGACAGCACCCGGCCGTCCACGTCCACCGACCGCAGCGCCGGCAGCGCGAGCAGCAGCACCGGGTCCAGCCGGGCCAGCGCCGCCCGGACGTCCGGGTCCGCGCCCGGCCGCAGCGGCAGCCGCACCTCGGTGTCCGCTCCCGCCGGCGGCGCTCCGGCGGCCGGCCACGGCAGCCGCAGCACCGGCACCCGCCCGCCGCGGCGGTCCAGCTCGGCGGCCAGGGCGGGCACGGCGGCGACGATGTCGAGCGTCTCGGCCGCCGAGAAGCGGACTCCGCCGGTCGTGGACGTCAGCACCGGCTCGTCGGTGACGGTCAGCACCGCGGCGAAGCCGACGCCGAAGCGCCCGACCGTGCCCCCGTCCCGCTTGGCCGACGCGCGGAGCGTCGCCAGCGCCTCCACTCCCGCCGCGTCCAGCGGGGCGCCGGTGTTCGCCGCCCGCAGCTCACCGTCCACCAGGGACAGTCGCAGCTCACCGGGCACGCCGGCCCGGGCGGCCGCGTCCGAGGCGTTCTGGGCGAGCTCGACCAGCAGGCGGTCCCGGTACGCCCCGTGGACCAGGTCCTCCTCGGCGTTGGCGTCCTCCCGGAACCGGGCCGGCGACGCCGCCCACCCGGCCACCACCCGGTCACGGACGGCGGCGGTCCCGAACGGGTCGGTGTCCGGCGGCGCGCTCACGGCTCAGCTGTGCCCAAGGGACTCGGCGTCCTCGGTGGCCTCGGTGGCCTCGGCGTCCCCGGCCGGTGCCGGCTCCGGTGCGGCCACGTGCGGCTCGATCTCCAGCACGGTGTCGTCGTAGGACGGCGCCGGCGGCGGGGCGGGCGGGAGCTGCTCGACCAGTGCCTCCGAGTGGGCGCCGCACCCGGAGTCGGCCGACACCACCCGCCCGTCCTGCGGCGAGAACTGGTTGCCGCACCCGCCGAAGAGCGCCCGCAGCGAGCCGGCGACCGGGAGGTAGAAGCCGCACGTGCCGCAGCGGCCCGGCGCGTGCACCGACATCGGGCTGTCCGGTCCGCCGTCCCCGGCGTACCACCGCTCGGCGGTCTCCGCCCGGCCCAGCCACGACAGCACCCGCGGCCGGCCCAGACCCAGCTCGAACGCGACCTCCTCGACGGCCGGGTCGTCGGACAGCAGGTACGCCGGGACCAGCCGGTCGTCGTCCGACGGCGTCGGCAGCAGGTCGCCGACCCCGAGATCGCCCGGCCGCAGCCGCTCCGACCACGGCACCCACTCCGGCGGCAGCAGCGCGTCCTCGCCCGGCAGCAGCACCACCTCGTCGACGGTGACGTGCCGGGAGCGGGAGGCCCGGGCGACCGTCACCGCCCACTGCCAGCCCGTGTAGCCGGGCTGGTGGGAGGCGAACAGGTGGGTGACCACCCGGTCGCCGTCGGCCTGCGCCCCGAGGTGCGGGCCGACCGAGTCCCCGGCCACCTCCCTGGCGGCGGCGGCGGCGAGGTCGACGGCGGCGGCGCAGGTCGCGTCAGGTCGGGCGGGCGCTGCGGTGGTCGGCACGGGCCCATCGTCCACCACCCGCCCGCGCTGCCTCACGCCGGCCCGGCCGTCCGGCCCGCCGTCCCGGCCGCCGGGCGAACGCCCCGGTGCGGGCGGCTCGGATCGTCACCCCGGTGCGGCAGGATGAAGGCGTGCCCGGGTGGAGCGAGAGACCGGAGTCGCCGCGCCGCGGCGGCAGCGGCGCCGCGCCCGGCGATCCGGGCCGCCGTCGCCGCCGACAGCCCCGGCCGCCCGCCGGCGGCCGCGACCGCCGGGCGGATCCGCCCGCGGACGGGTCCCACCCGGACGGCCGGCGGGTCCGGGACGGCCGGCAGGAGCGGGACGGCCGGCAGGACCCGCGGCGCGGAGGCGGCCCGGCGGACCCGGCGGGCCAGGCGGGCCCGGCCGGCGCCGGGGGTGCCTCGGAAGATCACGGTCACCCGGGTGGCGGCGTCCCGCACCCGCTACCTCGTCGGCGCCGGCGCCCGCCGGATCGGCGCCGCCAGCCGGGCCGACGGCGCCGGCGAGTCCGGCCTGACCCGGCTGATCTGGACCCACTGCGGCCACTACGCCGCCGACGCGATGATCGCCGTCTGCCTGGCCGGCACCGTCTTCTTCGCCGCCGCCAGCAGCGAGCAGCGGACCCAGGTCGCGCTCTACCTGCTGGTGACGATGGCGCCGTTCGCGGTGGTCGCCCCGTTCGTCGGGCCGGCTCTGGACCGGCTGCAGCGCGGCCGCCGGATGGCGCTGGCCGCGACCGCGGTCGGTCGGGCGGTGCTGGTCTGGATCATGGCCGCGCAGTTCGACAACGGCCTGGCGCTCTACCCGGCGGCGTTCGGCGCGCTGGTCCTGGCGAAGGCGTACGCGGTGCTCCGGGGCGCCTGCCTGCCTCGGGTGCTGCCGCCGGGGATGTCGCTGGTCTCGGCGAACGCGCGGTTGTCGATGTTCGGGCTGGGGGCGGCCGCGGTCGGCGGCGGCCTGCTGATCGGCGTCATCACGGTGACCGACAGCTACCCGCTGGCGCTCCGGCTGACCGCCGCCGTGTGCCTCGCCGCCGCCGTGCTGTCGCTGCGGCTGCCGGCCGCCGTGGACTCGGCCGAGGGCGAGGCCGAGGCGACGGTCCTGCGCTCGGACCGGCGAGGCCGGATCTGGCAGGGCCAGTCGCTCGGCTCGCACGTGGTGACGGCGCTGCGGGCGGCCGCCGCGCTGCGGGCGCTGTCCGGCTTCCTCACCCTGTTCCTGGCCTTCTACATCCAGGCCACCGAGACCGGGGCCGCCGCCGCGGTGGCGCTCGGCGCGCTGGTCGCGGCGGCGGCCGGCGGCAGCGTCGCCGGCACCGCGCTCGGCGCCCGGATGCCGCTCAGCCGGCCCGACCCGGTGCTGCTCGCCGCGATCGGCGGGGCGGCGCTGGTCGCGCTCGTCGCGGCCCTGTCCTTCGGCTTGGGCACCGCGATCCTGGTGGCCGCGGTGGCCGGCGTGGGCAACGCGCTCGGCAAGCTGTGCCTGGACGCGATCATCCAGCGGGAGGTGGCGGACTCGCTGCGGGCGTCTGCCTTCGCCCGGTCCGAGACGCTGCTGCAGCTCGCCTGGGTCGCCGGTGGCGGGCTCGGCATCGCGCTGCCGCCGAACGGCCCGCTCGGCTTCGGGGTCGCCGCCGGCCTGCTGATGGTCGCCTTCGCGCTCACCCTCCTCGGCCGCCGCCGGTCGTTGCGCCCCCGCGGCCGGAGCGACCGGCGCAGGGCGGAGCCCGCCGCGGCCCCGCCCGGACCGTGATCCTCGTCGTCGTGGCGGTCCCCGCGGAGGCCGCCGCGGTGCTCGCCGGCGTGGCCCCGGAGTGGGCCTCGCGCGGGCCGTACGTGCGGGGCCTCGCCGGGGAGCTCGCGGTGGTGACCGGCGGCGTGGGACCGGCGCGGGCCGCCGCCTGCGCCGGCACGCTGCTCGCCCTGGACCGCTACGACGTCGTCGTGTCGGCCGGCGTCGGCGGCGGCTTCCCCGGCCGGGCTGCCGTCGGCGACCTGGTGGTCGCCGACCGGGTGGTGCACGCCGACCTCGGCGCCGACTCGCCGGCCGGGTTCGTCCCACTGGACCGGCTCGGCTTCGGCGCGGTGAGCACGGCCCTCGACCCTGCCCTGGTCGCCGACACCGCCCGCCGGACCGGGGGGCGCGTCGGTCCCGTCGTCACGGTCTCCACGGTCAGCGGCACCGTCGAGCGCGCGACGGCGCTGGCCGCGGCGTACGACCCGGTGGCCGAGGGGATGGAGGGGGCCGGGGTGCTGGCCGCCGCCGCCGCGCACGGCGTCCGCTTCCTGGAGCTGCGCGCGATCAGCAACCCGGTCGGTCCGCGCGACCGGGACGCCTGGGACCTATCCGCCGCGCTGGCGGCGCTCGGCAGAGCCGCGGAGGCGCTGTGGTGACCCGGCTGTCCCTGGCGCACTCGCCCTGCCCCAACGACACCTTCGTCTTCCACGCCTGGACGCACGGCCTGGTCCCGGACGCCCCGCCGGTGGACGTCACCTTCGCCGACGTCGACGTCACCAACACCGCGGCCGAGGCCGGCGGGTACGACGTGGTCAAGGTGTCGTACGCGGCGCTGCCCTGGCTGCTCGACCGGTACGCGCTGCTGCCCTCGGGCGGCGCGCTCGGCCGGGGCTGCGGTCCGCTGCTGCTGACGACCGGCCGGCGGGACGTCGCCGGCGCGACCGTGGCGGTCCCCGGCGACCGCACGACCGCGTACCTGCTCTTCCGGCTGTGGTCGGCCGCCGCCCCGCCGGCCCGGGTCGACGTCCTGCCGTTCGCGCAGATCATGCCCGCGGTGCGGGACGGGCGCTACGCCGCCGGGCTGGTCATCCACGAGGCCCGCTTCACCTTCCAGCGGTACGGCCTGACCTGCGCGGCGGACCTCGGCGCCTGGTGGGAGGAGGACACGGGGCTGCCGATCCCGCTCGGCGCGATCCTGGCCCGGCGCGGCCTGGACACGGCGCGACTGGGTGCGGTGGTGCGCGAGTCGGTCGAGCGGGCCTGGGCGGACCCGGCGGCGAGCGCGGCCTACGTCGCCGCGCATGCCACCGAGATGGACCCCGACGTGCAGCGCCGGCACGTCGAGCTGTACGTCAACCACTTCACCGCGGATCTGGGCGAGGAGGGGTACGCGGCGGCAGCCGCGCTGCTCGACCGCGCCGCGGCCGCTGGATTCACCCCATCGGGTGGCTCCCTGCGGTGAGCTGCCCCTAGACCGTCCGTTCTCGGGGGCCGAGGGGCCGAACGGAGTCCGGACCCATGGCAGGCGGCGGTCCCCGCGGGTGCCCGTTGTCCGGGATCAGCCCCGCGTCCCGACGCCCCGACTGTCCTCCGTGACGGCTTCCACACGGTCTGTAGGAGGCCCGTCATCCCGTCCCGCCGGGACCAGGACCTGTAGGCACCAGTGGAGCTAGGCCGTTCGGTCCCTCCTGGGATCAGGGCCGGCCACCTAGCCTTGCCTGGCCAGTCGCCGGGGTGAAGCGGGGTGCGGAGAACTCATGAGGGACGACGTGGGGCGCGCGAGTGGGCGCAGCGGGAGCTTGCTCCGTCAGGCTTACCTGCTGACCGGCGATGCGAAACATGCCGAGCGGCTCGCCGACCGCGCGCTGGCGGCGAGCACCCTGCACACCCGCCGCGCCGGACCCGAGGGAGCGGACGAGCACGCGCGCGCCGAGCTGATCCGCCTGTTCGTCGCCGAGGCCCCGCCCGGCCGGCACGCCCATGGCCCGGCGCCGGTCAGCGGCGGGCAGGTCCCGGTCTGGGAGGCGCTCGGCGGCCTGCCGGCCCGGCGGCGGGCGGTGCTGGTGCTCCGCTACGACGAGGGCCTGTCCGAGGACGAGATCGCCGCCCGGATGGACAGCACGCCGCGCAGCGTCCTCGCCGACACCGAAGCGGCCCTGCTGACCCTGCGTACCGCCCTGCGCGGTGAGAGCGACCCCGGCCGGGTGATGTCGGACGTGCTGACGCTCGCGGGCAGCCGTTGGGGGGCCTGGTCGGACGGGGACGGGGTGCCCGCGGTGCGGCCGGCTCCGAGCGGTGCCGCCGCGCCGGGCGGCGGGCGGGGGAGCGATCGCGGGCCCTGGGGCGACGGCGGCCCGTGGGGGGACGTCGCGGCGTGGCGGGCGACCGCGCCGGCGGGGGCTGCCTCGGGCGGGTCGCCGGGCGGCGGGTACGACGGCCCGCCGGCGGCCCCGCCGCGACGCGGGCCGGTGCCGCCGTACAGTGCCGGCACCACGCCCAGCGGGCTTCCGCGGCGTGGGGCCCCGGCGCCGCAGGACGCGGCCGGCGCCCCCGCGCCGACCGGCGCCGCCGGCTCGGCCGGCACCGTGCCCCGGCGCGGCGAGACGCCGTCGACCGGCGACACCCCGCCGCCCGGCGCCCGCCCTTACGGCGGCACGCCCCAGCCGGCCGGCGGCCCGGCCTCCGGCCACGGGGACCGCGACAGCGACCCCTACGGCGACGCGGCCCGGCGGGCCGGCGGGAGTCGACACCGCACCGCCGTGATGGGCAGCGCCGGCGCGCTCAACGGCGGCGCACCCAACGGCGGCGCACCCAACGGCAGCACCGAGCGCGGGGGCACCGGGTCGCGCGGGACCGACGTACCGTTCGGGATCGCGGCCTTCCCGCTGGAGGCGTCCCAGCCGCACCGCCGGTTCCGCACGCCCACCGTCATCGCCGCCGCCGCGCTGACCACGCTGGTCCTCGGCACGGTCGCGGTCGCCGTGCCGGCCCTGCTCAACGACGCCGACCCGGCACCCGGCGCGCCGACGGCGACCGAGGTGGCCGGCGAGGCGACCGTCGCCAACCAGATCCCGTCCCGCAGCGTGCCGAAGGGCCTGCTGGACTGGCCGGCCCGCGGGTCGAAGGCGGGCGACGAGCAGGTCCTGGCGGCGGCCTCCGCCGCCTGGAAGGCCGGGGCGAAGGCCGGCGAGGCCCCGGCCAAGGACGTGAGCATGCTCTACGCGGGCAGCCTCGACGGCCGGCAGGTGGCCATCCTGCAGGGCCTCGACGGCGCCGGGCGCCCCCGGCTCGCTCAGCTCGCCGGGGCCGACACCGACACGCTCGCCCTGGTTCACTCCGAGCCGCTGATGATGCCGCGCGCGGCGGTCCTGTCGATCCTGCCGGCCAGCGGCCCGGCCGGGGCGATCCGCGTCCTGGTCTCTCCCGAGGGGCAGGCCGCGAACGGCCTGCTGTCCAGCGACCCGATGAGCGGCGAGGAGCTGAAGAAGATCCCGCTGGACCGGGACGGCATCAGCGAGGTGCTGCCGTCCCCGCCGGGCGTCCCGACGTGCAGTCGCGTCGTGGTGATGGGCCTGCCCGGCCCGCTCGGCCGGAGCGGTCCCCGCGTGCTGGAGAGCGGCATCGTCGCGGCGAACATGCTCGAGTCGATGCCGATGGAGGTCGAGGTGGGTTCCTCGACCCTGGCGGCCGCGGACGACGCGACCCCGCGGACGCTGTGGTTCGCCGACGGCGCCCAGCTGCTCAAGAAGCTCGGCGGCAAGAAGAAGGGCGCCGTGGTCATCGCCGCGCTCGGCCCGCGGGTGGCCGCGCAGCCGGTCTCCGGCACCAGCCAGCGGATCAACTCCCGGGCGTACGAGGTCCGGCGCGGCAAGGAGCGCTACCTCGGCTCGGTCGTCTCGTTCGGCGCTCGCACGATCTGCACCACCGTGACTCCGGTGCGCACCGCCGGAGTCCAGCCGCCGCTGTCGGCCTTCGTGCTGCGCTGCCCGGGGCCCGCGGGCACCGCCGGCATGCTGCACGTCGTCGGCGGCGCGGACGTGCAGTCGGTGCAGGTCTCGCTCGCGCCGACGCCGCAACCTGCCGGCCAGCAGCCGTACGGCAACTCCGTCGACCGGCCGGCGGGCAGCTCCGGAACGAGCAGCTTCGCCGTGCTGGACATAGTCCCCGCCGGCTTCCCCTGCGGCGGCGGCACGGTGCAGGCGACCGGCGGAGCCAGCGCGGCCCCGCCGATCGACCTGCCCGTCTTCACCCCCTGACCGGTTCCACCCCGTCCCACCGACCCGTCCCAACAGGGACCTGGAGTGTGATGAAGTACAAGCTCGCCACCGTACCCGTGGTGGTCGCAGCCGTGACCCTGTCCGTCCTCACCTTCGGAACCGGCGGCTCCCCCGCCGGCGCCGTCCCGGTGACCACGCCGCCACCGGCTCTGGCCGCTGGAGGGCTACGGCCCGAGCCGGCACGACAACGCGATCCTGCTGTGGAACCAGCAGCTGCTGGAGACCATCAAGGCGAACCCGGCGGCGACCGGCCCGACCAGGACCGCCCGCTTCCTCGGCGTCCTGCACACGTCCACGTACGACGCCTGGGCCGCGTACGACGGGGTGGCGAAGGGCACCCAGCTGGGCTCCCAGCTCCGGCAGGCCCAGAGCAAGCGCACGCTGGCCAACAAGACCAAGGCGATCAGCTACGCCGCCCACCGCACGCTGGTGGCGCTCTTCCCCACGCGGAAGTCGATCTACGACGCGCAGCTGACCGCCCAGGGCTTCACGCTGACCGACGTGATGAACACGACGACGCCGGAGGGCGTCGGCAACACCGCGGCGCAGGCGAACCTGACCTACCGCAGCACCGACGGCTCGACCGCCGGGCACAGCTACACCGCCGGTCAACCAGTGGAACAACGTGCCCCAGCCGGGCCGGTGGCAGCCGCTGTGCGTCCTGACGCCGGCCGGCGTGGCCGCCGGGGCGCCGATGGAGCCGGCCGACGGCAACTGCGTCGGCGCCGAACTACGTCGTCCAGACGCCGGCCACCCCGCAGTGGGGCAACGTCAAGACGTTCTCCGCGGCGCCGGCTCGCAGTACCGGGTGTACGGGCCGCCGATGAACCCGGACGGCACCGTACTCGACCAGGCGAGATCGACCGGCTGATCGCCGACGCCGCCGAACCTCAACGACGTGAAGAAGGCGCAGGCGGAGTACTGGGCGGACGGGCCCGGCTCGGTCTTCCCGCCCGGCCACGACTTCATCTTCGCCGGGGCCATCGTCCCGCAAGCGCGGCTACACCCTGGACCAGGACGTGAAGACCTTCTTCGTGCTCGGCAACGCGATGATGGACGCGAGCGATCGCGTCGTGGTACCAGAAGTACAAGTACGACTGCGCCCGCCCGATCACCGCGATCCGGCACCGCAAGAAGGGCCAGCTGGTCAACTCCTGGCTCGGGCCGAACCAGGGCTTCGGCATGGTCGACGGCTCGAAGTGGATCCCGTACCAGGCGCTGCACGTGGTGACGCCGCCGTTCCCCGAGTACGTCTCCGGGCACTCGACGTTCAGCGGCGCCGGCATGGCGGCGCTGGCCTGGATGACCGGCAGCGAGACCTTCGGCGCGACCGTCACGATCGAGAAGGGCTCGCTGACGATCGAGCCGAACATCCCGGCCCAGGACGTCATCTTCTCGTTCCCGACCTGGTCGCAGACCGGCGAGGACGCCGGCACGTCGCGGCGGATCGGCGGCATCCACTTCAAGAGCGGCGACTGGAACGGCCGCGCGCTCGGCCGGCAGGTCGCCACGCAACGTGTACGCGCAGGCGCAGAACTACATCCGGGGGCAGGACCTCCGGCTGAGCGCCGACACGACGAAGGCCCGGCCGGTCGGCCGGGCCTTCGCTCGTGCGCGGGGTCAGTGCGCGACGATGGTGATCCACTTCTGGGCGCTTCGCGGCCCCGCTGCAGCAGCGACGCCGTCGCCTTCGCCCGGCCGCCGTCGTAGAGCGGTGCCGACGATCGTGGCGGTGACGTGCCGGGTCTGGCCGTCGCAGACGACCGCGGTCGGCGCGCTGAAGCCGTGCGCCCCGAGCGGGTTCGGCGTCTCCGGGTAGTACTGGTCGACCTCGACGTCCACGAACCCCGGCTGCCGCCGGTGCAGCGGACCTGCAGGTCGATGTCGAGCTGCGTGCCGTTGAAGTCCGTAGTCGGCGATCGAGCTGATCGTGATCTGGTTCGCCGGCGGGGTGCTGCCGCCGCCGGTGGCGCCGGCGATGGCCGGGGCGACGGCGAGCGGGACCGCGACGGTGGCTGCTGCGACGGCGCCGAGGACGAGCTTCTTCACGGCTGTACTCCTTAGCGAGGGGCGGTGGAAATGCAATTCCCACCGAAGGGGTGTGGCTGCCATTCCGCCGGCGAATTCGGTCTGACAACCGGATCTGCACTGCGGTCGGCCGTTGCTCTCGCCCAGTCAGCTACCCCGCCCGCAACCACGGCTAACCCACAAATCTTTGGCGCAAACGGAGTAATCACGGTCCGATCACGGACCATTACGCAACGCACAGAATCGCGTCGCGCACAGCGCATGGAAATGCAATTCTCCGTGTAACTACGGAGATAATTGGGTCGGCACCCGGAGCTAGGCCTCGAGGTCGTCGGCGACGGCCCGCAGCACGGTCGCGACGTTGCGGGACGCGGCCCGGTCCGGGTGCCGGCCGCGGTGCAGCGAGTTGGACACCCCGTCCAGCAGCTTGATCAGGTCCTCGACGATGGGCGCCAGCTCGTCCGGCTGCTTGCGCTGCGCCTTGACCAGGGACGGGAGCGGGTCGAGCACCCGCACGGACAGCGCCTGCTCGCCGCGGCGGCCCTGCGCCACGCCGAACTCCACCCGCTGCCCCGGCTTGAGCTCGGCGACGCCGGCCGGCAGCGCGTCGCGGTGCACGAAGACGTCGTCACCGTCGTCCCGGGAGAGGAAGCCGAAACCCTTCTCCGGGCTGAACCACTTGACCTTGCCGGTGGGCACGTGCGTCGTCTCCTCATCGTCCCGGCGCCGGACCGGGCGCCGCGGCACCCCAGGCTAGCCGCCAGCCGGCGACGGCCCCACCCCGTTTCGCCCGCCGCGACCGCACGCGCACGCTCAGCGGTACGCGCCCGGCAGCGCCTCGTTCATCGAGCCGGACCGGAAACCGCGGGGGTCGACGGTCACCGCGGCGAAGCCGTCGACCGCGGCGAGCAGGTCCGGGCGGGCCGTCAGCGCCGGCACCAGGTCGGCGTCCACCTCGACCCGGGCCCCGGCCGGGCCGAGGTCGCGCACCCGCAGGTCCCGGACGGGCAGGCCGGCGCCGACCAGCGCCACCCGCAGCGCCGCCTCCGCCCGCTCCACCCGGGCGAGCCCGGCCGGTGTCACCGCCACCCCGTACGCGATCCGGCTGGACAGGCACGCCGCCGCCGGCTTGTCCCAGGTGGACAGGCCCATCGCCCGCGACGCCGCCCGGACGGCGGCCTTGGTCAGCCCGGCGTCGAGCAGCGGGGTGAGCGCCCCCCGCTCGGCGGCGGCCCGGATGCCCGGCCGGAAGCCGGCCACCGCGTCGTCCGCGTTCGTCCCGGTCGCCACGTGCGGCACCCCGAGCCGCGCGGCCAGCGGCGCCAGCACGTCGAGCAGCTCGGCCTTGCAGAAGAAGCACCGGTCCGCACCGTTCGCCCGGTAGCCCTCCCGGGACATCTCGTCGGTCGCCGGCGTCTCGTGCCGCACGGCCAGCCCCGCCGCGAACTCGGCCGCCGCCGAGAGCTCGGCCGCCGGCAGCGACGCGGACACCGCCGTCGCGGCGACAACGCGCTCCGGCCCGAGGACCAGCGCCGCGCGGGCCAGCAGGAACGCCGAGTCGGCGCCGCCGGAGAAGGCGACCAGCACCGAGCCCAGCTCCCGCAACCGGCCGTCCAGCTCCGCCAGACCCACGACCGCGAGCTTAGGCGTGCCGCTGCGCCGCCACGTCCTGCAGGCCGAGCAGCTCCACCGACACCGCGCGCATCTCCACCTTGCGCACCTTGCCGGTCACGGTCATCGGGAACTCGTCCACCACCTGCACGTACCGCGGGATCTTGTAGTGCGCCAGCTTCCCGGCGCAGAACTCGCGCAGCGACTCGGCCGTCAGCGGCGGCGCGTCCGGCCGCAGCCGCACCCAGGCGACCAGCTCCTCGCCGTAGCGGGCGTCCGGCACCCCGATCACCTGCGCGTCCAGCACGTCCGGGTGGGTGTAGAGGAACTCCTCGACCTCGCGCGGGTACACGTTCTCGCCGCCGCGGATCACCATGTCCTTGATCCGGCCGACGATGTTCAGGTAGCCGGCGTCGTCCATCACGGCCAGGTCGCCGGTGTGCATCCAGCGCGCGACGTCCAGCGCCTCGGCGGTCTTCTCCGGCTCGTTCCAGTAGCCGAGCATCACCGAGTACGCCCGGGTGCACAGCTCCCCCGGCGTCCCGCGCGGCACCACCAGCCCGCTGTCCGGGTCCACCACCTTCACCTCGACGTGCGGGTGCACCTGGCCGACCGTCGACACGCGCCGGTCCAGGTCGTCGTCGGCCCGGGTCTGGGTGGACACCGGCGAGGTCTCGGTCATCCCGTAGCAGATGGTCACCTCGGTCATGCCCATGTCGGTGATCACCCGCTTCATCACCTCGACCGGGCACGGCGAGCCGGCCATGATCCCGGTCCGCAGCGAGGACAGGTCGTAGGAGCCGAAGTCCGGGCTCGGCGAGCTCGGCGATGAACATGGTGGGCACGCCGTAGAGCGACGTGCAGCGCTCCTCGGCGACGGCGCGCAGCGTCGCGGCCGGGTCGAAGCCCGGCGCCGGGATCACCATGACCGCGCCGTGCGAGGTGGCCGCGAGGTTGCCCATCACCATGCCGAAGCAGTGGTAGAAGGGCACCGGGATGCAGATCCGGTCCGCCTCGGTGTAGCCGCACAGCTGCCCGACGAAGTACCCGTTGTTCAGGATGTTGTGGTGCGACAGCGTCGCGCCCTTGGGGAAGCCGGTCGTGCCGCTGGTGTACTGGATGTTGATCGGGTCGTCGAAGGAGAGCCCGGCCCGCCGGGCCGCCAGCTCCGCGCGGTCGCCGCCGCCGGACAGCAGCCCGTCCCACTCCGGGTCGCCGAGGAAGATCACGTCCCGCAGCTCCGGACACTCCGCGCGCACCTCGCCGACCATCGCGCGGTAGTCGCTGGTCTTGAACTCCGGCGCCGAGACCAGCAGCGAGATCCCCGCCTGGCCCAGCACGTACTGCAGCTCGTGCGTGCGGTACGCCGGGTTGATGTTGACCAGGATCGCGCCGACGTCGGCCGTCGCGTACTGCAGGACCACCCACTCCCACCGGTTCGGCGCCCAGATCCCGACCCGGTCGCCGGCCGCGACGCCGAGGTCGAGCAGGCCGAGGGCGCACCGCTCGACCACCTCGGCCAGCTCCGCGTAGCTGAACCGCCGGTCCGACCCGCGGTCGACCAGCGCCTCCCGGTCGGCGTGCGCCGCGACCGTGCGGCGGAAGTTGTCCCCGATGGTGTCGCCGAGCAGCGGCACGGTCGACGGACCGCTCGCGTACGACGGCGCCGGCGCCGGACCGGGCTCTCCCACTGCCCTACCGCTCGTCGAGCGGGTCGCCGACCAGGTGCGGGCGGTCCTCCGCGCTCGGATGCCGGTAGGAGATCCGGTCGACCGGCAGCGGGAACTCGACGTCCTCCCCGAACGGCGACAGCCCGCCCTGCACCTCCGCGGCGAACTCGCTGATCGGGAGGTGCCCGTCCGGCACGACGGCGGACCGCTCCGGCGACGCGGCTTGCTCGGTCATCGCTGGCTCCCCAGGCAGTGGTGGCTTGCCCGCAGTCTCCCGCGCGCGGCGCCCGGTGTCACCGGCCCGGTCTGCCATCATTTCCGCAGCACCGGCCCCCGGGAGGCACAGTTGAGCGCGCCGCACGAGGCGGGAGCCCCGCGCGAGTCGGTGGTGCGCGCGGTCTTCGCCCCCGACACCTACTGGGCTCACCCCGAGCGCGCCGCGCGGGTCAAGCTCGTGCTGGACTACCACGGGCCGGGGACGCGGACCGTCAGCCTGGAGTGGAGCGGACCCCTCGCCGGGTCCACCACGCCCCGCTGGCCGGGACAGCTCGAGCTCCGCCGGCGCGAGCAGCACCGGATGGACATCAAGGTGCTGCCGGGGCCGACCCAGCCGGAGGGCGCCCAGCACTACGAGCTCACCGCCCTCGTCCTCGACCCGAGGAACAGGGACGTCCTGTTCAGCGCCTCGGTCCGGATCGGGGTGGACGCCGCTCCCGACTTCGAGCCGAAGAAGCCCAAGTGCGAGCCGACGGTCGTGCAGGACCAGCGCAACGTCCAGGTCCGGGTGGAGGTCAGGAACACCGGCAACGTCCCGCTGGAGCTCGACTCGGTCCGGTTCGGCCCGAAGTACTGGATCCGGGACGGGGAGAAGCGGGCCCGGGAGAAGCGCTTCGAGGCGCGCCGGCGGCTGCGGGCGGAGCGGTACGACCCGCGGACCCCGGAGGATCTGCTGCCGGACCAGCCGCGCACGTTCGAGCTGATCCTGCTGCCGCCCGCCTACCGGATCGGCTTCGGCCGGACGTGGCAGGTCCCGGTCGGCGTGCGCGGCGCGGTGATCCGGGGGGACGAGGTCGATCCCAAGATCGTCTTCGCGGAGTTCCGGCAGGAGCCGGTCTGGAAGCTGGAGCCGCGGATGGTGTGGCTGGCGGTCGCGGTCGTCGCCGCCCTGCTCGTGCTGATCGTCTTCATGCTGGTGCTCGCCGGCTGAGCCGGCCGTCGCCCGTACTCTGGTCAGGATGAGCACCTCCGGCGCGCGCAGTCTGGCCGACTGGCTGCGCGGCCGACCCGACGAGGCGCTCGCCGGCCTGCTGCGGGCCCGCCCCGACCTCGCCGTGCCGGCGCCTGGCGACATCGGGACGCTGGCCAACCGGGCCGGGGTCCGGTTCTCCGTGCTGCGCGCGCTGGAGGAGCTGGACGCCTGGACCCTGCAGGTCCTGGACGCGGTCGTCCTCGCGGTCGAGGGGGTCGAGCCGGCGCGGCGCGGGGCGGTCGGCTACGCGGCGGCACTGCTCGACGGTCCGGGAGCAGCCGCCGGGTCGTACCCGACGGTCCGGGCGCTGCTGGCCGACGCGCCCGCGGACGCCGTGCGGGCCGCGGTCGACCGGCTCCGGCGGCTCGCGCTGGTCTGGGGCGAGGACGCCGCCCTGCACGTGCCGGGCACCGTCCGCGACGTCGTCGCGCCGTACCCCGGCGGGCTCGGCCGCCCGGTCGCGACGCTGGTCACCCACGCGACCGGACCGCAGCTCGCCCCGGTGCTCGCCACCCTCGGCCAGCCCGAGCAGCGGCAGCCCGGGGCCGGCGCGGCGGTGGCGGCGGCGCTCGCCGAGCCCGGCCGGCTGGAGGCACTTCTGGCCCGGGCCGACGAGCGGGAGCGCGAGGTGCTCGACCAGCTCGCCGCCGGACCACCGCTCGGCACGGTGCGGGACGCCACCCGCCCGGTCGCCGCCGCGGAGGCGGACTCCCCGGTCCGCTGGCTGCTCGCGCACGGGCTGCTGGTGGCGATCGACCCGGACACCGTCGAGCTGCCGCGCGAGGTCGGGCTGGCCGTCCGGGGCGACGCGGTGCTCGGCGAGCTGCGGCTTCGGCCGCCGGAGACGGCCGGCGAGGACGTCGGCGCGCAGACCGCGGACGCGGCCGGCGCGGGACAGGTGCTCACCGTCCTGCGGCTGGTCGAGACGCTGCTGGAGGCGTACGCGCTGGACCCGCCGCCCGAGCTGCGCTCCGGCGGCCTCGGCGTCCGCGACCTGCGCCGCACCGCGCGGCTGCTGGACGTCGACGAGCCCACCGCGGCGCTGCTCGTCGAGGTGGCCCGGGCCGCCGGGCTGCTGGAGCTGGCCGGCGGACCGGAGCCGGCCTGGCTGCCGACCGCGCCGTACGACCTGTGGCTCGGGCTGGACGCGGCGCAGCGCTGGACCCGGCTGGCCACCGCCTGGCTCGGCATGACCCGGCTGCCGTCGCTGGTCGGGCAGCGCGACGACCGGGGCCGCGCGCTGGCGCCGCTGTCCGCCGACGTCGAGCGCACCAGCGCGCCCGGGGTGCGGCGGCGGGCGCTCGGGGTGCTGGCGGCGCTCCCGCCGGGCCGGGCGGCCGGGCCGCAGCCCGTCGCCGACCAGCTCGCCTGGCGGTCCCCGCGCCGGCCGGGCCAGCGGGCCGAGCTGGTGGCGGCGGTGCTGGCCGAGGCGGAGACCCTCGGGGTGCTGGGCCGGCGGGCGCTGACCTCGTACGCGCGGGCGCTGCTCGGCGGGAACGAGGGCGGTGCCGGCACCCTGCTGGAGGAGCGGTTGCCGCCGCCGGTGGACCACGTGCTGATCCAGGCCGACCTGACGGTGGTGGCGCCCGGCCCGCTGGAGACCGACCTGGCCCGCGAGATGGCGCTGGTCGCGGATGTCGAGTCCGCCGGCGCGGCGACCGTCTACCGGGTGACCGAGGCGACCGTGCGGCGGGCACTGGACGCCGGCCGGTCGGCGTCCGAGCTGCACGAGCTGTTCCGGGCCCGGTCCCGGACGCCGGTGCCGCAGGCGCTGGCGTACCTGGTGGACGACGTGGCCCGCCGGCACGGAACGCTGCGGGTGGGCGCGGCGGCGGCGTACCTGCGCTGCGACGACGAGGCGCTGCTGGCGGCCGTGGTCGCGGACCGCCGGGTGGAGGCGCTGCGGCTGCGCCGGATCGCACCGACCGTGGTGGTGTCCCGCTCCGGCGTCGAGCGGCTGCTCGGGGTGCTGCGGGAGGCGGGCTACGCGCCGGTGGCCGAGTCGGCGGACGGTGCGGTGCTGATCGCCCGGCCGGACGCGCGCCGGGCGGCGGCCCGGCCGGCGCCGGCGCGGGCGTCGGAGCAGCCGGCGGTCACCGACGCGCAGCTGAGCGAGCTGGTGCGGGCGGTGCGGGCCGGCGACCGGGCGGCGCAGCGGTCGGCGGCGGCGCTGGCGATGGACGTGCCGGGCGTCACCACCGCCACCACGCTGGGGCTGCTGCGGGAGGCGGCCCGGGCCAACCAGGCGGTGCTGCTCGGCTACGTCAACGCCCAGGGCATGGCGTCCCAGCGGATCGTCGAGCCGGTCTCGGTCAACGGCGGCTACCTGCACGGCTACGACCACCAGCGGGACGAGGTGCGCACGTTCGCGCTGCACCGGATCACCGCGGTCTCGGTGCTCCCCGAGGACGCCGGCACCTCCGCCTGACGCCGGCTGGCTAGCGTCCGCCGCGGCGGGCGGCGTCGTTGGCGACCAGGACGCGTTGGAGCAGCGATGACGAGCGTCTGCTGCTCGGCCGCCGACAGCGCGTCGAGGAATCCCCGCTGGGACGCGAACGCGACGGGTCGCATCCTGGTCCACCAGCGCCTTGACCCGCCGCGGTGAGGGTGACCTTGTTGCGGCGCCGGTCGTCCGGGTCCTGGGTCCTGGTGACGAGGCCGCGGCCCGCCAGGTCGTCGATCCGACTGACCAGGTGGCTCTTGTCGAAGTCGAGCGAGTCCGCCAGCTGCTGCTGCGAGAGCGGCCCGAAGTCGTCCAGCGCGGACAGGACCGCCTCGTGGCCCAGCAGCAGGCCGTGCTCGCCCAGAGCGACCTCCAGCCGCCGGCGCCCGTACTTCGACACCTGTGAGGCCAGGTACGACGGCTGCGCGAGCAGGGACGGCGGTCGCGGACTGTGCTCAGCCACGGTTCGATGGTAGCTCGACAGCGTCTATTGCATGATGCTACTGTTGTGTATGGCTACTATATTCGAGGAGTGGGAGTGAGCATCGTCATCAGCGGCGCGTCGGGCCAGCTCGGCCGCCGCGTCACGCAGCTGCTCCTCGACCGGGTCGATCCCGCCGAGCTGGTCGTGGTCACCCGCACCCCCGAGAAGCTCGAGGACGTCGCCAGGCTCGGCGTGCCGGTGCGCAGGGGTGACTTCGATGACGACCCGGCCGTGCTGGCCGAGTCCTTCCGCGGCGGCGAGCGCCTGTTGCTGATCAGCGTCGACCCGATCGCCAAGGTGCGGCAGCACCGCACCGCCATCCAGGCTGCGAGCGTCGCCGGCGTTGCGTTCGTCGCCTACACGTCGTTGCTCAACCCGACCGAGGACAACCCGGCGGGCATCGCCGGCGAGCACCGCGAGACCGAGCGCATGCTGCGGGAAAGCGGCCTGGCCTGGGCCTTCCTGCGCCACTCGATGTACGCGGAGCACCAGCTGGGCAGCGCCGAGGCGGCGCTGTCCAGCGGCAGCCTCTTCCACAACTCCGGGGACGGGCGGGTCGGGTGCGTAAGCCGGGACGACTGCGCGGCCGTCGCCGCCGCGGTCGTGGCCGGCGGCGACCACGACGGGCGGATCTACGACGTGACCGGACCCGAGGCGCTGGGCGCGGACGAGCTCGCTGCGCTCTTCGGCGAGCTCGGCGGTCGCAAGGTGGTGCCGGTCGCCGTGGACGACCGGACGCTGGTGGCCGGGATGGTCCGCAGCGGCCTCCCGGACGATATGGCCGAGCTGGTCGCGAGCTTCGGGGTGGCGTTCCGCGAGGGCTTCTTCGAGACCGTCTCGACTTCGGTCCGGGACCTGACCGGGCGCGAGCCGCGCGCTCTCCGGAAGGTCCTGGAGCAGCACGCCGACCGGCTGGCGGCCGCGAGCCTCGGGCAGGTGCCGGCATGACCGGGGCAGGGGTGAGCCGCCGGTCCCTCCTCGGCGGGGCGGCCGCGCTGGGCGCCGCGGCCGCGGTCCCGGCCGGGCTCGCCGGCCCGCCCGCCGCCCAGGCGGCCGGGCCGCAGCCGGCGCGGGGCGACCGGGACCGCAAGGTCGTGCTGGTCACCGGGACCAGCAGCGGCTTCGGCCGGCTCATCGCGCTCACGCTGGCTCGCCAGGGCTGCCACGTGTACGCCTCGATGCGCCACCTGCACGGCCGGAACGCGCCGGCGGCCGCCGAGCTCCGGCGGATCGCCCGGAGCGGGAGCCTGGCGCTCGAGGTCGTCGAGATCGACGTGCGCAGCGAGCGGTCGGTGGACTCCGGGCGTGGAGCGGGTGCTCCGGCGGGCGGGCCGCGTCGACGTGCTGGTCAACAACGCCGGAATCTTCTACCCGGCGCTGCTGGAGACCCAGACCATCGGGCAGGTCCAGGAGATCTTCGACACCAACGTCTTCGGGGCGCTGCGCATGAACCGCGCGGTGCTGCCCGCCATGCGGGAGCACGGGGACGGACTGGTCGTCCAGATCACCTCGGGCGTGGGCCGAATCGCCTTCCCGTTCCAGGGCGCCTACAACGGATCGAAGTGGGCGATGGAGGCGCTGGCCCAGGTGAGCCGGTACGAGCTCTCGCAGAGCGGGGTCGACGTCGTCATAGTCGAGCCGGGGGCGTACCCGACCGACCTGATCGACAACGCGCGGGTCTACTACCGCGACTACCTGCGCCAGCTGTCCCGAGTCGACGCGCGGCGGCGCCGCGAGTACGGCGACCTCGCCGTCCGGGTGGAGAACGAGCTGCAGGAGCCGCCGGAGCCCGACCCCCAGGACGTCGCCGACGCGGTGGCCCGGCTCGTGCGGACCCCGGCCGGCCAGCGCCCGCTCCGCACGCTCGTCGGCGAGGACGTCGAGCTGCTCACCGAGGTCAACGCCGTGCACCAGCAGATCCAGGACCAGATCATGGAACTCGCCGGGTACGGGGACCTGATCGGCGTCCAGCCGCGGGCGCGCCGGGGCAGGTAGGGAGCTGGGTACGCCCGGGTGCTCAGCTGCCGGCGGCGCGGGCCATCGCCGGCACGCACAGCGCCCGGGCGGACGCGGCCGCCGCGGCGGCGTCGAACTCGGCCACCGGCACCGGCGGGCCGAGCAGGAAGCCCTGCACGGAGTCGCAGGCCAGCCCGGCCAGCATGGCGAGCTGCTCGCCCCGCTCCACCCCTTCGGCGGTCACGGTCAGCCCGAGCGCGTGCGAGGTCTCCACGACCAGCCGGACCATCGCCGCGTCCGCGCCGTTCAGGTCCAGGCCCTGGACGAAGGAGCGGTCCACCTTCACGTCGTCGACGGCGAGGTCCCGCAGCAGCCGCAGCGACGAGTAGCCGGTCCCGAAGTCGTCCAGCGACAGCCGCACGCCGAGGTCGCGCAGCTCGGCGAGGCGCTGCTTGGTGACCGCGTAGTCGGTCACCGCGGCCGTCTCGGTCAGCTCCAGCCGCAGCAGCGCCGGCGGCACCCCGTGCCGCTCCAGCGCCCCGCGCACCTCCGCGAGCAGGTCGGAGCCGACCACCTGGTGCGGGGAGAGGTTCACGCTCACCGGCAGCGGCGTGCCCAATGCCTGCCAGCGGCTCGCCTGCCAGGTCGCGGCGTCCAGCACGGCGGTGCCGATCGGCACGATCAGCCCGACGGTCTCCGCGTACGGGATGAACTCCTCCGGCGGCACCATCCGGCCGTTCTCGTCCTGCCACCGGACCAGCGCCTCCGCGCCGACCAGCGCTCCGTCCCGGAGCCGGTGGATCGGCTGCCAGTGCAGCGAGAACGCGCCGGCCGCGAGCGCCTCGCGCAGCCGCAGCGTCATCGAGAGCCGGTCGACCGGGCGGTCGGCGGCCGGGTCGTAGAGCTCGGCCCGGCCGCGGCCGGAGACCTTGGCGCGGTGCATCGCGCTGTCCGCTCGGCGGAGCACGTGCTCGGCACTGTCCGCCGGGCCGTCCACCACGCAGATGCCCACGCTGGCCTGCAACTGCAGCTCGTGCTCGCCGAGCCGGACGCCCCGGCCGAGCAGCGCGAGCACGTCCTTGGCCACCGCGGCCGCCCCGGCGGTCGGGTCGTCCGCGGGCAGCCCGCCGAGGACGATCGCGAACTCGTCGCCGACCAGCCGGCCGACCGCGTCCAGCGGGCCGATCGCCGCGCCCAGCCGGCGGGCGGCCTCGATGATCAGCGCGTCGCCCAGCTCGTACCCGAGGCTGTCGTTGATGTCCTTGAGCTGGCCCAGCTCGACCTGCAGCAGCCCGAGGGGGGCGGCCGGGGAGGCGCCGGCCAGCCGGCGGCCGACCTCGTCGAGCACCCAGCGCCGGGTCGGCAGCCCGGTCAGCGGGTCGTACAGCGTGGAGTGGGCGAGGGCCGCGGCCAGCTTGGCGAAGACGTCCCGGGCGAAGTAGAGCTTGCGGCCGTCGTCGCCGACGACGGCGAGCGACTCGCCGGCGGCGTGCGGACCGGACAGCAGCGAGCCGACCGCGTCGGCCAGGGCGAGGTCCGCGGGCAGCGCCGGCGGTTGCGGCGGGTCCTCGGCGGCGGCATCCAGCGGGGCGAGCGAGGCGACCAGGTCGCCGATGGTGCGCAGCGACCGGCCGTCGGCGTCGTGCAGGACGGCAGCACGCAGCGCCGCCTGCAGCATCCGCTGTGGCACGCTCGCGCCCCCTCCCTTGCCCTGACGCAGCATCCGCGCATCCGCGGCGTCCGGCAACCGAGCACGGTGAACTCACGGTGTATCAGATGACACCTCCTCGTGTCCCGATAACTGTCCGTCCACATTCGCGGGCCCTCCGCCACTGATTGCTCCGGACGGGTGGATCCGGGATTCGCTGGCGGGCGTGCGGCGTTGCACACTGAGCCGTTCCGACCCCCCGCCAGGAGACCTCGCCCCCGTGACCGACGGACCCCTCATCGTCCAGTCCGACAAGACCCTGCTGCTCGAGGTCGACCATCCGGCCGCCGCCGAGGCGCGGGCGTCCATCGCCCCGTTCGCGGAGCTGGAACGCTCCCCCGAGCACGTGCACACCTACCGGCTCACCCCGCTGGGCCTGTGGAACGCCCGGGCCGCCGGCCACGACGCCGAGCAGGTGGTCGACGCCCTGGTGCGCTACTCGCGCTACGCCGTGCCGCACGCGCTGCTCGTCGACGTCGCCGAGACGATGGACCGGTACGGCCGGCTGCAGCTGGTCAAGCACCCGGCGCACGGCCTCGCGCTGGTCTCGCTCGACCGCGCCGTGCTCGAGGAGGTGCTGCGGCAGCGGAAGATCGCCCCGATGCTGGGCGCCCGCATCGACGACGACACCGTGGCGGTGCACCCGAGCGAGCGCGGGCGGCTGAAGCAGGCACTGCTGAAGGTGGGCTGGCCGGCCGAGGACCTGGCCGGTTACGTCGACGGCGAGGCGCACGCCATCTCCCTGCGCGAGGAGGGGTGGGCCCTCCGGCCGTACCAGCAGGAGTCCGTGGACAACTTCTGGTCCGGCGGCTCGGGGGTGGTCGTCCTGCCCTGCGGCGCCGGCAAGACGCTCGTCGGCGCCGCCGCGATGGCGCGGGCGTCGGCGACGACCTTGATACTCGTGACGAACACCGTCGCCGGGCGGCAGTGGAAGCGGGAGCTGCTGGCCCGCACCTCGCTGACCGAGGAGGAGATCGGCGAGTACTCGGGCGAGCGCAAGGAGATCCGCCCGGTCACGATCGCGACCTACCAGGTGATGACGACCCGCCGCAAGGGCGAGTACCGGCACCTGGAGCTCTTCGACAGCCGCGACTGGGGGCTGATCGTCTACGACGAGGTGCACCTGCTGCCGGCGCCGATCTTCCGGTTGACCGCGGACCTGCAGTCTCGGCGCCGGCTCGGGCTGACCGCGACACTGGTCCGCGAGGACGGCCGCGAGGGAGACGTCTTCTCCCTCATCGGCCCGAAGCGGTACGACGCGCCGTGGAAGGACATCGAGGCGCAGGGCTACATCGCGCCGGCCGACTGCACCGAGGTCCGGGTGACGCTCACCGACGCCGAACGGATGGAGTACGCCGTGTCGGAGCCGGAGGACCGGTACAAGGTCGGCGCCACGGCGCGGACCAAGCTGCCGGTGGTCCGCCGGCTCGTGGACCGCCACCGCGGCGACCAGGTCCTGGTCATCGGGGCGTACCTGGACCAGCTGGAGACGCTGGGCGAGGAGCTGGACGCCCCGATCATCCAGGGCTCGACGACGAACCGGGAACGCGAGCGGCTCTACGACGCCTTCCGCCGCGGCGAGATCTCGACGCTCGTCGTCTCGAAGGTGGCGAACTTCTCCGTCGACCTGCCGGAGGCGTCGGTCGCCGTCCAGGTGTCCGGCACCTTCGGCTCGCGGCAGGAGGAGGCGCAGCGGCTCGGCCGGGTGCTGCGGCCCAAGGCCGACCGCGGCACCGCACACTTCTACACGGTCGTCGCCCGCGACACGCTCGACCAGGACTACGCCGCGCACCGCCAGCGCTTCCTGTCCGAGCAGGGCTACGCCTACACCATCGTCGACGCCGACGACCTGCTAGCCGCCGGCTGACTCCCAGTCCGCCCGGGTGACCGCGTACTCGACCTCGCCGTGCTCGGTGCCGGGGATCGGGTCGTCGAAGTGCTCGTGGTACGTGCGGGTGTGGACCATGCCGGCCTTCTCCGCCGCCCGCCGGGACCGCGTGTTGACCGCCATCGTGGTGGCCCAGACCCGCCGGACGGCGAACTCACTGAAGGCCCGGTCGATCAGCGCCCGGGACCCCTCGGTGGCGTAGCCCCTGCCCCAGGCGGAGCGGCGCAGCCGATAGCCGAGCTGCAGCTCGTCCGGCGGGCCATGGCCCGCCCGCAGGCTGAACCAGCCGAGGAAGGCGCCGGTCGACCGTTCCACCGCGGCCCAGCCGCCGGACGCGCCGCCGGGCTCGGGCCGCGCCATGAGCCACGGGGTCCCGGTCCGGACCGCCCGGTCAGCTCGCCGGGACTGGGTCGCTCCAGCCGACAGGCGGTCGACGGCCGCGACGGCGCGTGCACGTCGGCGACGTCAGCCGGAGATCGGCTGCGCCGGCGGCGTCAACGGCTGCGCCGCCGGCGTCCGGCGGCGCGGGGGCTGGTGGCGGAGGACGGCGGCGACGAGCGCGTCGGCGCGGCGGGCGTCCATGCTCCGCTCGTCCATGCCGCGCGGGTCGGCGGTGGGGGCGGCGCGGGCGATCCGGTCGATGTGGGTGTAGACGGCGGCGGCGGCGTCGGCGGGGAGCAGCGCCCACAGCCCGGCCATCCCGTCGGCCAGCGGGCGGACGGTCACCTGCCGCCCTGCCGCCGCCCGGGTGTGCCGGTCGTCGGCGGCGGCCGGGTCAACCGACAGCACCGCTGTGGCCAGCACGGCGCGCAGCTGTCCGACGGTGCGCCGGCCGGCGGCGGGCAGCACCCGGGCTTCGACCGCGGCGGCCAGCCCGTCGTCCAACGCGGTCACCGCCTCAACGACCGCCCGGGTCTTCGGCACGTCGATGACCCCGGCGGCCAACGCCGCCGCGGTTCCCGGCAGCCGCCCGGCCAGCTCCACCGCCAGCTGCAGCCGGGACCCGGCCGCCGGGCGGGACAGCCGCAACGCCGCCGCGACCTCATCCACCGCGTACTCGCTGATCTGCGGCACCCGCGGATCACCCCGATCCGCGTGCCCGCCCGGGCCGTCGGGCCACGCTCGACGTAGTCGCGCGGCCGGCGGCGGGCGAACTCCGCGATCACCGCCAACTGCCCGGCCGCCACCCACGACGCCAGCCGCTCCCAGCCGCGCATCACCTCGATCAGACCCCAGTCATCCAGCGTCGGCGGGAGACACCGCGCCGAGCGCACCGGCCAACCCCGGCCCACCCACCACCCCGTCGAACATGCGTTCGATTCTACCCGTCCGACCCCACCACCACCCCGATGTCCACAACCCCCGAAAGAGTGGTGATAACTCAACGGGCCCAGGGCGGGGTGCCGATCTCCGACCCGTCCGCGGTCCGGGCGACGAAGCCGACCGGCACCGCCACATGCGCGCGCGCGACCGTGTCACCGGGGTTGGCGAGCTGGATCGGCGTCCCGGCCGGGACCACCGCGGTGTCGCCCGCGTGCAGCAGCTCGGCGTCCGGGTGCAACCGGAGGGTGCCGCTGGCGACCAGGAAGATCTCGGCGCGATCGAGGGTGTGCGGCTCCGGCGAGTCGAGGCCGGGCGACACCGCGATGGTCCAGGCGCAGATCTCGGCCGAGCCCAGGCTGGGCGTCGCCCTCGAGGTGAACTCGACGCCGGGCAGCGCGAAGCGGGGCGCCTCGCCGGCGCGGACGACGGCGGTAGGGTTCGTCATAAAGACAAGCTAGCTTGTCCAAGTCGGCTTGTCTATCATGGCCGTCGTGACGGGAGCGCCCGACCTGGGCCTGCTGCTGGCCCGGGCGTACCAGGAGTTCGTCCGTCAGCTGCGCGCGGACCTCGCCGGTCGCGGGTTCGACGACCTCGGCCGCTCGGACGGCTTCGTGTTCCGCGCGCTGGACGGCCGGCCGATGACGGTGAGCGCGCTCGCCGGCCGGCTGGAGGTGACCAAGCAGGCCGCCGGGCAGATCGTCGAGGACATGGAGAGCCGCGGGTACCTGCGCCGCCGACCGGATCCCGGTGACGCCCGGGCCCGCCTGGTCGAGCTCGCCCCGCGCGGCCGAGCCGCGCTCGCCGCCGCGCGCGCCTTCCACCGGCGGTACGAGCGGCGGCTCGTCCGTGCGCACGACGCCGCCGCCGTCGCCACCGTGCGGGCGGTGCTGGTGGACGTCGCCGGCGGCGAGGCGGAGTCGGTCGACCCGCGGCTGCGCGCGCACTACCTCTAGCCGGAGCCGACCCGGCCCGGCGCATCCGGCGCTCAGGACCGACACCCGGGACCGCCGCCCGGACGGGCGGAGGCGGCCACCGGGTCGGAGCCGGCGGGATTGCCCGTACCCGCCTGAGCGGTGTTGACTCGATCCTCGACGTCCCCGGGCCGCCGGCCGAGGCCGGACGTGCTGGTGCGGACGACTGGTCGCCGCCGAGGCGGGCGACCCCGGCGGGACGGGTGAGCTGGTCATCCCGTGACGGGGTGGAGCCTGGATGCGGAGGATGGCCGGTGACGGCGAGGAAGACCGAGACCCGGCTGGCGGACGGCCGCGCGCTCTACTACTTCGACTCCGCCGACGTGGTCCGGGACGCGAAGGACACCCGCGACCTGCCGCCCACCACCACCAGCTCCGAGATCCGCTGGGACCCGCTGCTGGACCAGTGGGTGGTGATCGCCTCGCACCGGCAGGCCCGGACCTACCTGCCGCCGGCGGACGAGTGCCCGCTCGACCCGTCCCGGGACGGGCGGCAGACCGAGATCCCGGCCGACGACTACGAGGTCGTCGTCTTCGAGAACCGGTTCCCCTCGCTGTCGACCGGCGCGGTGCTCGCGGGCCCGGACGACGGCGGCACCGAACCGCGGCCCGACGGCGACCCGCTGTTCACCCGGCGGGCCGGGATCGGCCGGTGCGAGGTGGTCTGCTTCACCAGCGACCACTCGGCGTCGTTCTCGTCGCTGTCGCCGCAGCGGGTCGAGACGGTGCTCGACGCGTGGGTCGACCGCACCGCGGAGCTGAACCAGCTGCCCGGAGTCGAGCAGGTCTTCGTCTTCGAGAACCGGGGCGAGGAGATCGGGGTCACCCTGTCCCACCCGCACGGCCAGATCTACGCCTATCCCTTCGTACCGCCCCGCCTGCGCCGGCAGAACGAGTCGGCCCGCCGCTACCGGGACCGCACCGGGGAGTGCCTGCACTGCGCGCTGCTGGCGGCGGAGCGATCCGCCGGGGTGCGGATCGTGCACGAGACCGCCCTGTTCACGGTGCTGGTGCCGCACGCGGCGCGCTGGCCGTACGAGGCGCACGTCTACCCGCGCCGGCACACCCCGGACCTGCCGTCGCTGACCGCGGAGGAGCGCACCGACCTGGCCGCGGTCTACCTGCACCTGCTGCGCCGCGTCGACTCGCTGTTCCCGACGCCCACGCCGTACATCGCCGCCTGGATGCAGGCGCCGGCCCGGCACGACCGGGAGCTGGCGCACCTGCACGCCCAGGTCTTCTCCATCCGGCGCGCAGCCGGGAAGCTGAAGTTCCTCGCCGGCAGCGAGTCCGCGGCCGGGGTCTGGGTCAATGACATCACCCCGGAGCGCGCCGCCGCCGCCCTCCGCGGCGAGGCCTGACCGGCCATAGCCGGAGCGCGGCGCCGCGTTCGGCGACCGGGACCGAAGAGGGGCGGTCCGGGAGACCCGGACCGCCCCTCCGCGAGGTGGTGCGTCGTGCAGGTGGGGACTAGAAGTCCATGTCCCCGCCGGGCATGCCGCCCCCGCCGGCCGGCGCGGACGCCTTCTCCGGCTTGTCCACCACGACCGCCTCGGTGGTGAGGAACAGCGCGGCGATCGACGCGGCGTTCTGCAGGGCCGCCCGGACGACCTTCGTCGGGTCCGGGATGCCCGCCGCCAGCATGTCGCCGTACTCGCCCGGTCGCGGCGTTCAGACCGTGACCGAGCTCCAGGCCGCGCACCTTCTCCGCGACCACACCGCCCTCGAGGCCGGCGTTGATGGCGATCTGCTTGAGCGGGGCCTCCAGCGCGACCTTGACGATGTTCGCCCCGGTCGCCTCGTCGCCCTCCAGGTCGATCTTCTCGAACGCGGTCCGGCCCGCCTGGGCGAGCGCGACGCCGCCACCGGCGACGATGCCCTCCTCGACGGCGGCCTTGGCATTGCGGACGGCGTCCTCGATGCGGTGCTTGCGCTCCTTCAGCTCGACCTCGGTGGCCGCGCCGACCTTGATGACGGCGACGCCGCCGGCCAGCTTGGCGAGCCGCTCCTGCAGCTTCTCGCGGTCGTAGTCGGAGTCGCTCTTCTCGATCTCGGCGCGGATCTGGTTGACCCGGCCGGCGATCTGGTCGGTGTCGCCCGAGCCCTCGACGATCGTCGTCTCGTCCTTGGTGACGACGACCTTGCGGGCGCGACCGAGCAGGTCGAGCGTCGCGTTCTCCAGCTTGAGGCCGACCTCCTCGGAGATGACCTCACCGCCGGCGAGGATCGCGATGTCGGCCAGCATCGCCTTGCGGCGGTCACCGAAGCCGGGCGCCTTGACGGCGACCGAGCGGAAGGTGCCCCGGATCTTGTTGACGACCAGGGTGGCCAGGGCCTCGCCCTCGACGTCCTCGGAGATCACGGCGAGCGGCTTGCCCGACTGCATGACCTTCTCCAGCAGCGGGAGCAGGTCCTTCACCGAGGAGATCTTGGAGTTGACGACCAGGATGTACGGGTCGTCGAGCACGGCCTCCATGCGCTCGGTGTCGGTCACGAAGTAGGGCGAGATGTAGCCCTTGTCGAAGCGCATGCCCTCGGTGAGCTCGAGCTCGAGGCCGAAGGTGTTGCTCTCCTCGACGGTGATGACGCCTTCCTTGCCGACCTTGTCCATCGCCTCGGCGATGATCTCGCCGACGGTGGCGTCGGCGGCCGAGACCGACGCGGTGGCGGCGATCTGCTCCTTGGTCTCGACGTCCTTGGCGACGTTGGTCAGCGCCTGCGAGACCTGCTCCACGGCCCACTCGATGCCCCGCTTGAGGGCCATCGGGTTGGCGCCGGCAGCGACGTTGCGCAGGCCCTCGCGGACCAGCGCCTGGGCGAGCACGGTGGCGGTGGTCGTCCCGTCACCCGCGACGTCGTCGGTCTTCTTGGCGACCTCCTTGACCAGCTCGGCGCCGATCTTCTCCCAGGGGTCCTCGAGCTCGATCTCCTTGGCGATGCTCACGCCGTCGTTGGTGATCGTGGGGGCGCCCCACTTCTTCTCCAGCACGACGTTGCGGCCCTTGGGACCGAGCGTCACCTTGACGGCGTCGGCGAGCTGGTTCATCCCGCGCTCGAGCCCGCGGCGCGCCTCCTCGTCGAAAGCGATCATCTTGGCCATGCGGTGATGTCCTCCAGATTTTCCGGACACGGCGACGGCCGAGAGGGTGCCCGCGACGGACGGTCCCATGGGGGACCTCACCGTCCCGACCTGGCACTCACCAGGTGGGAGTGCCAGCCCGAGTCTGGCACTCGGGGCGGTCGAGTGCAAGCAGCACCGGCTGGACGGCGGCCTTGCATACCTGGTATGCATACGCCGTATCCCGCACCAGTCCCCGGAGGTGCCCGGTGTCCGTCCGGCACGGCCTGCTCGCACTGCTCGCGGAGGGGCCCAGTTACGGCTACCAGCTACGGTCCCGGCTGGAGGCGCGCACCGGCGGCACCTGGCCGCTGAACATCGGGCAGGTCTACACGACGCTGTCCCGGCTGCAGCGGGACGGGCTGGTCGAGACGGCCGGACCGGACGGGGACGGCGCGCAGACGACGTACCGGATCACCGGGGCGGGCCTCGAGTCGGTGGCCGAGTGGTTCGCCAGCCCGGTGGAGCGGGCGGCGCCGGCCCGGGACGAGCTGGCGATCAAGCTGGCGCTCGCGGTCAGCTCGCCGATGGCGGACGTCCGGCGGGTGGTGCAGGTGCAGCGGGTCGCCACCTTGCGGGCGATGCAGGAGCTGACCCGGCTGAAGCGGCGTGCCGACGACAGCGCCGACCTCGCCTGGCTGCTGGTCCTGGACGCGCTGGTGTTCCAGGCGGAGGCGGAGATCCGCTGGCTCGACCACTGCGAGAGCCGGGTCGCCCGGGCCGCCACCACCCGGCCCCGCAGCCTCGACCCGGTGCCGGGCGCGGACCGCGAGGAGGTCCGGCCGTGAGCGAGCGCGAGGGCTCGCAGCGCAAGCGGGCGCCGACCGACGCCGTCCTGGAGCTGGCGGACGTGACCCGGGTCCACGGCAGCGGGGAGACGGCCGTGTACGCGCTGCGCGGGGTGTCGCTGTCGGTGGCGGCCGGGGAGCTGGTCGCCGTGATGGGTCCGTCCGGGTCGGGCAAGTCGACGCTGCTGACGCTGGCCGGCGGGCTGGACGAGCCGACCGGCGGGCGGGTGCTGGTCGAGGGGCGGGACCTCGCCGAGCTGGACCGGGCGGCCACCGCCGCCTTGCGCCGCCGGACGGTCGGCTACGTCTTCCAGGACCTCAACCTGATCCCGGCGCTGACCGCCGCGGAGAACGTCGCGCTCCCGCGCGAGCTGGACGGGGTGTCCACCCGGCGCGCGCGCAAGCAGGCGGTCTCCGCGCTCGGGCGGCTCGACATCGCCGAGCTGGCCGACCGGTTCCCGGACGACATGTCCGGCGGCCAGCAGCAGCGGGTGGCGATCGCCCGGGCGATCGTCGGCGAGCGGCGGCTGCTGCTCGCCGACGAGCCGACCGGCGCGCTGGACTCCGAGACCGGCGAGGCGGTGCTTCGGCTGATCCGGGAGCGCTGCGACGACGGCGTCGCGGGCGTGCTGGTCACCCACGAGGCCCGGCTGGCCGGCTGGGCGGACCGGATCGTCTTCCTCCGCGACGGCGTGCTGGTCGACGAGACCCGGCCGCTGCCGGAGGCCGAGTCGCTGCTGCGGCCGGTCCGGTGATCGGGTCACGGTGGCGGCCGTCGCTGCGGGTGGCCCGCCGCACCGCCCGCCGGCATCCCGGCCGGACGGCCCTGGTGGCCGCGCTGGTCGCGGCGCCGGTGCTCGGAGCCACCTTCCTCGACAGCACGCTGCGCACCGCCGAGCTGTCGCCGCAGGCGCGGGCGACCAGGCAGCTGGGGGCCGCCGACGCGGCCCTGACCGTGACCCAGTTCCGGTCGATCACGCTGGTGGGGACGTCCTGGGGCGAGCCGGACGGCGCCACCCCGACCCGGGACGCCGGTGCGGTCGACCCGGGCCGGCTGCTCCCGCCCGGCAGCCGGCTGGTCGCCAACCCGCCGTGGACGACCGTACGGTTCGACTCGGGCGAGCGGGTCACGCTGGCCCGGGGTGCCGGGCTCGACACCAGCGACCCGATGACGGCGGGCTTGCTCGCGGTCCGCGAGGGCAGGCTGGCCCGGGCGGCGGGCGAGGTCACGCTGTCGCCCGGGCTGGCCGAACGGCTCGACACCGGCATCGGCGGCCAGGTGCGACCGGCGGGGGCGCCGCCGGCCCGGGTGGTCGGGATCGCGGTCGACCCGGGGTGCCGGTCCTGCCGGCTCGCGGCTGGGCTGCCCGGATGGGCTGGGCCGGCGCCGGCCGGGGAGGCGACGGTCGCGGAGTACCTGCTCGACCTTCCGCCGGGGGTGGCGGCCGATGCGGCGCTGCGCGGGCGGCTGGCGGCGGCCGGGATCCTGTTGCTGCCCCGGGACGCGATCGTGCACCCGGAGCGGTGGGGCGGCTCGCCGTCCGCCGGCTCGGGCGAGGCGCTGGCGGTCGCGGTGCTGGTCGCCGGCGTGGGCCTGCTGGAGGTGACCCTGCTGGCCGGGACGGCGTTCGCGGTCGCCGCCCGCCGGCAGGTCCGCGACGTCGCGCTGGTGCTGTCGAACGGGGGCCGGCGCTCGGACGTCCGGCGGATGCTGCTCGCCCAGGGCCTGGTGCTGGGCGTGCTCGGTGCGGCCGTTGGCGTCGCCGCCGGGATCGGCGTGCTGCTGGCCGCGTGGCCCGGGCTGCAGCGGCTGCTCGACCAGGACTTCGCCGGCCTCGTCGTCTCGCCCCGGGACCTGTCCGTGGTCGCGCTGGTCGGCCTGCTCTCGGGCGTGCTCGCGGCGGTGGTGCCGGCCTGGAGCGCGTCCCGGGTGCCGGTCGTCGCCGGACTGGCCGGGCGGTTCGGGCGGCCGGGCGGCTCGGGCGGCCGGCGGCTGGCCACCGGCGGCGCCGTGGCCGCGGCCGGCGGGCTGGCGCTGGCCGCGCTCGTCTCCTGGCGCTGGGCGGCGGCGCGCGCCGCGGCTGCCCAGGCCGGGCAGCCGGCGCCGGGCGGCCTGCGGTACCCGCTGGCGATGGTCGCCGGCTTCGGGCTGGCGATGCTCGGGCTGACCGTGCTCGCGCCGACCCTGGTCGGGCTGGCCGGCCGGCTGGCGGCCCGGCTGCCGCTGACCGGGCGGCTCGCGGTCCGGGACGCCGCGCGCGCCAGGCACCGGACCGGGCCGGCAGTGGGCGCGGTGATGGTCGCCGTCGCCGGGTCGGTGGCGGTCGCCTTCTCGGTGGCCAGCTATGACCGGCACGACCGGGACAGCTACCAGCCGGAGCTGCCGGCCGGAACCGCGGCGGCGTACGCGTACGGGGACTCGGAGGGGGCCACCCTGGCGGCGGTCCGCAGCGCCGCCGCCGAGCTGCCCTCGACCGGTGTGGTGGCGGTGCCGTCGCTGCAGCGGCGGACCGGCGCGCCCGGGGAGGACACCGAGATCTGGGTGGAGCCGGCCGAGGGTGCCTCCTGCCACCACGGCGGGTCGGTCTCGGCCGGTGCCGATGTCGCCGCGCTCGTCGCGGGACCCGGGGCGGCGGCGCAGGCGCGCGCCGCCCTGGCCCGGGGTCGGGCGGTGGTGACCGCCGGCTGCCTGCTGCGGGACGGATCCGTCGCCGTCGGCGTCGGCGAACGGGTCGAGCGGGTCCCGGGGGTGGCGGTGGCGGTGGCGCGGCTGGCCCGGCCTGCCGCAGGTGGTGCTGGCCGACGAGACCGTACGGCGGTTGGGTCTGACCGCCCAGCTCAGCCGGGTGGTCGTCACGACCAGCCGGATGCCGACCGAGGACGAGGAGGACCGGGCGCGGGCGGCCCTCGGGCCGGGGAACGGCCAGCTGCGGGTCGAGCGCGGCTACCGGTCGGAGTACCTGCCGGGCTTCGTGGCGCTGATCGGCGCTGCCGGGCTGGTCACCTTCGCCGGGGTGGCGATCTCGGTCAGCCTGTCCGCCGCGGAGGGCCGGGCCGACCTGGCCACGCTCGCCGCGGTCGGGGCGCCGCCGAGGCGGCGGCGGGGACTGGCGATGGTGCAGGCCGCGCTGGTCGCCGGGCTCGGCGCCGGGCTCGGGGTGGCGCTCGGCGCCGCGATCGGGCTCACGGTCATGGCCGGGCTGGAGGGCTACCCGCTGGTGGTGCCGTGGCCGACCGTGCTGCTGGTCGGGCTCGGGGTGCCGGCGCTCGGCGTGCTGGTGGTCGGGCTGGCCACCCGGTCGCGGCTGCCGATGATCCGGCGGCTCGGCTGAGACAGCCGGCGGCCCGGCTCCCCGGGCGGGGAGCCGGGCCGCCGGGTGCGGTCCGGATCAGGTCAGGACGAGACGAAGCGGACGGCGTCCGCCTGCGGGCCCTTGTTGCCCTGCGCGACGTCGAACTCCACCCGCTGCCCCTCCTCGAGGGACTTGTAGCCGTCCATCTGGATGGCCGAGTAGTGGACGAAGACGTCCTGGCCGCCGTCCACGGCGATGAAGCCGTAGCCCTTCTCGGCGTTGAACCACTTCACGGTGCCCTGTGCCACGTGCACTCCTACCTCGGGGCGATCAGGCCCCGCACCGCACGGAGCCCGGGTCTTCGTCACGGGTCCCGCACCTGCTGCATGCACGCCTTGCGAGGACGTGGAACTTCGCGCCCGAAACCTGAACTCGACCGAGCGGGACGGTACACGATCGATCCCGCAGGGTGCAGCCCCCGCCGGCGGCTCGCCAGCGTCCAGCCCGCCGCCCGTCAGCGGTCCAGCTCGGCGGCCAGGTCGGCGGCGCCGGCGCCGTCGGCGGCACCGCGCAAGCCGGCATAGGTGACCGTCGCGAAGGCCGCCGTGGCGAGCGTGAAGGGCACCACCGCCAGCGCCCGTACCACGTCGTCGACCGGTGCCGGCAGGGCGGCGACCACGGTGCCGACGACGGCACCGTAGAGCGCGACGGCGAACAGGCCGATCGCGCAGCGCGCCACGGTGCCGAGCGGTCGGCGGTAGACCAGCCCCGCGGCCCGGTGCAGCCCGGCCCGCTCCACCACGACCGCACCGGGCAGCGCGGCGGCCGCGACGGCGGCGACGAACAGGCCGGGCAGCACCGCGAGGGCGAGGCCGAGGACGGTCAGCACCGCGGCCACCGCCGACCAGCCGAGCAGCGCCGGCGCGACCCGACCGCCGCGGCCGAGCGCCGCCGAGACCGCGGTCGGGGTCCCGGCCGCCTCCCGGACCGCCAGGTACACCGACGCCGCCTGGGCCAGCGCGAGCGCGGCGCCGACGAGCAGGCCGGCCGCCGCGGCGCCGACCCGGCCGAGCCGGGCGAGGCCGGCGGCCGCGGCGAGCGCGGGCACCAGGCACGCCGCTTGCACGACCAGCAACGGCCGGCCGCTGCGGCGCAGCACGCCCAGCAGCCGCCACGCCCACCCGCGCAGGTCGTCGGCCGCCAGCGGATCCTCCGGCGTGGCCGTCACGCCCGCATCCTGTCGCACCCACCGCCTCCCCGCGGCGCGCCGGCCGGCGCCCGTCGCACACGCCTGCGCACGACGCGCGGCGAGGCGCCCGCGATCGGCGAGCGCGGTCAGTCGAGCAGGCCGGCCTCGCGGGCGGAGCGCAGCGACGGCGTCACGGTGACGGTCGGCGCCTGCCGGGCGGCGACCGCGTCGAGCGTCTTCAGGCCGTCCCCGGTGTTCAGCAGCACGGTCTCGGCGGCCGGGTCGAGCGCGCCGGCGGCGAGCAGCTTGCGCAACACCGCCACCACCACCCCGCCGGCGGTCTCCGCGAAGATGCCGGTGGTCCGGGCGAGCAGCTCGATGCCCTCCCGGATCTGCTCGTCCCCGACGTCCGCGACCGCTCCCCCGCTGCGCCGCACGGCGTCCAGCGCGTACGGCCCGTCGGCCGGGTTGCCGATGTTCAGCGACTTGGCGATGCCGGTGGGCCGGACCGGCTCCACGACGTCCCGGCCGAGCGAGAACGCCGTCGAGATCGGCGCGCAGCCGGACGACTGGGCGCCGAAGACGGCCCAGTCCGCGGCCGGCACCAGCCCGATCCGGACCAGCTCGGCGAAGGCCTTGTCCACCTTGGTCAGCAGCGACCCGGACGCGGCCGGGATCACCACCTGCCGCGGCAGCCGCCAGCCGAGCTGCTCGGCCACCTCGTACCCGAGCGTCTTGGAGCCCTCGGCGTAGTACGGCCGGACGTTGACGTTCACGAACGCGGTCGAGGAGAACGCATCCGTCTCGGCCAGCTCCGCGCACAGCCGGTTGACGTCGTCGTACGAGCCGGTGACCGCGACCAGGGTGCCGCCGTAGACCGCGGTCTGCACGATCTTGGCCGGCTCCAGGTCGGCGGGCACCAGCACGACCGAGTCGAGACCGGCACGGGCGGCGTGCGCGGCGACGGAGTTGGCCAGGTTCCCGGTCGAGGCGCAGGCGACCCGGGTGAAGCCGAGCTGCCGCGCCGCGGTCAGCGCGACCGAGACGACCCGGTCCTTGAACGAGTGGGTCGGGTTGGCGCTGTCGTCCTTGACCCACAGGTCCCGCATGCCCAGCTCGGCGGCGAGCCGGTCGGCCCGGACCAGCGGGGTGCAGCCGGGGTCGAGGGTGACCCGGGTGGCCGGGTCCTGCCCGACCGGCAGCAGCCCCGCGTACCGCCAGATCGAGCGCGGCCCGGCCTCGATGTCCGCGGCGGTGACCCGGGCGATCGCCGCGGGGTCGTAGCCGATCTCGAGGGGGCCGAAGCACTCGAAGCAGGCGTGTACGGGTCCGAGCGGGAACGACGCGCCGCAGTTGCGGCAGCGCAACGCCTCCGCCGGAGAACCGACGGTGGCCGAGTGGTCAGCGAGCAGCGACATGTGTCTGTGATTCCTCTCATCTTTCCCGCGAACCGCGGGCCGGACTTGGCACCTGCCGCGTCCATATGTTGGCGCGGTGGTTGCCGGGGCTTCATCGGGCCGTTCCCTCTGCCCCTCTGGATGAGGACGTCTTCAGTTGTAAGGCCATTCAAACACACCGGAACGGGAAGGAGTGGGTACGTGCGAGAGGACGTAGAGCGCTGGTTCGAGCGGCGGACGTCGCGGGCCACGGACTGGCAGCCGTCCCGACTGGTCGACGTGAAGGGCCCCACCCGGGTGAGCGTCGTGCTCCCCGCGCTGAACGAGGAGGCCACGGTCGGGCCGATCGTCGCGGCCATCCGGCGGCAGCTGGTCGAGCGGCACGGGCTGGTCGACGAGCTGGTCGTGATGGACTCCGGCTCCACCGACGGGACCTACGACGCGGCGGTCGAGGCCGGCGCCAAGGTGGTCCGCCGCGAGGAGGTGCTCACCGACCTCGAGCCGCTGCCCGGCAAGGGCGAGGTGCTGTGGCGGTCGCTCGCCGCCACCACCGGTGACCTGCTGGTCTTCGTCGACTCGGACCTGCGTGACTTCACCACCAGCTTCGTCACCGGCCTGCTCGGCCCGCTGCTGACCGACCCGCAGGTGCAGCTGGTCAAGGCCACGTACGACCGGCACCTCGCGCACGGCGAGACGGTCGTGCCCGCCGGCGGCGGCCGGGTCACCGAGCTTGTCGCCCGGCCGCTGCTGAACCTGCACTGGCCGCAGCTGGCCGGCTTCGTGCAGCCGCTGTCCGGGGAGTACGCGGCGCGCCGCGCGCTGCTGGAGCGGCTGCCCTTCCCCACCGGGTACGGGGTGGAGATCGGCATCCTGGTCGACGCCCTGCGGCTGGTCGGGTTGGACGGGCTCGCCCAGGTCGACCTGTCCCGGCGCAAGCACCGCAACCAGGAGATCGGCAAGCTCGGCCGGATGTCCAGCGAGATCCTGCAGGTGGTGCTGGAGCGGCTGCGCCGGGAGGGCCGGGTCGTGCTGGCCGACGCGCCGGCCACCGAGCTGGTGCAGTTCGAGCGGGGCGAGGACTCCTACGTCGTGCACCGGCTGGACATGGCGCCGGCGGAGCGGCCGCCGGTGAACACGATGGCGGAGTACCGGGCCCGGACGGCGGGCTGACCGTCCCCGACCCCGGCGCCGACGGGCGGTCGCGCTGCGGTCAGCGGGTCGAGGCGGTCCGGGCGACGCTGGAACGGTGCACGCGGAGACTGGGGTCCCAGTTCTCGTTGTCGCGGGTGTCCGTACCCCAGCCGCGCCAGAGCGCGACGTTGATCGCCACCAGGAGGAGTAGCACGACGAGGAGTTCCATGTCTCCATGGTGCGCCTCCCGGACCCTGGGTACGAGTGGCAGGACTACCACTTCTCATTAACTTCCTGCCATACTCGACGGCATGCAGCCTCCAGCCGGGCGATCCGTCGCCGTGCTCGCCACCGCCGACATGGCCGCCTTCGAGATGGGCGTCGCCTGCGAGGTCTTCGGCACCGACCGGTCGGACCGGGGCATCCCGCTGTGGGACTTCGCGCTGTGCCTGGACGCTCCCGGTCCGCTCCCGACCCGGTCCGGCTTCACCATCGACAGCCCGCACGGGCTGGATCGGCTGGCGGCGGCCGACCTGGTGATCGTGCCGGGCTGGCCACGCCTGGCCACGCCGCCGCCGGCCGCGGTGATCGACGCCCTCTGGGCGGCCGTGCACCGGGGCTCCTGGGTGCTCGGCTACTGCTCGGGCACCTTCGCACTCGCGCACGCCGGCCTGCTCGACGGGCAGCCGGCGACCACCCACTGGCACTACGCGGAGGAGTTCCGGGCGCTGTTCCCGTCCGTCCGGCTCGACCGGGACGTGCTCTACGTGGCCGAGGGACCGGTGCTGACCAGCGCCGGGACGTCGGCCGCGATCGACCTCTCGCTGCACGTGCTGCGCATGATCGACGGACCGGAGGTGGCGAACGCGGTGGCCCGCCGGATGGTGGTGCCGCCGCACCGCGACGGCGGGCAGTCGCAGTACGTGGAGCGGCCGCTGCCGACGGACGACGACCACGACCTGGCCGACCTGCTGGCCTGGATGTCCGGGCACCTCGACGAGGACCTGTCCGTGGCCCGGCTGGCCCGCCGCGCGCACCTGTCCGAGCGGACGTTCGCCCGCCGCTTCCGCGCCGAGACCGGCACGACGCCGTACCACTGGCTGGTCTGGCAGCGGGTGCTGCACGCGCAGCGGCTGCTGGAGACGACCGAGCTGGACATCGACCGGGTCGCGGAGCGGTCCGGGTTCGGCAGCGCGGCCACCCTGCGGCACCACTTCGTCAACCGGGTGGGCACCGCGCCGCAGAGCTACCGCCGGACGTTCCGCCGGGCCGCCTGACCCGCCGGCCGGACCCACCCCGCGAGTGACGGCGGCTCCCTATGGACTTGACTAATGGTCAATGGTCGTTGACTGTTGACTGGTGGACCGGCCGGACTACGACCTCGCGGAGTCGATCGAGGCCAGCAGCGCCGAGCAGCACCGGGCCTTCGGCAACCTGACCAGGCACCGCATCCTCGGCCTGTTGCTGGACCGGGCGATGACGGGTGCCCAGCTGGCGGCGGCGCTGGGCGTGCTCAAGGGCAGCGTGAGCTTCCACCTGCGGGTGCTCGAGCGGGCCGGCCTGGTGCGGGTGGTGCGCACCCGGCAGGTCCGGGGGGTGGTCGAGAAGTACTACGGGCGGGTGGCGCGGCGGTACGAGCTGGACCCACCCGGCGGGGGCGGCCACGACGCCGGCATGATGCTGCGTACCGTCGCCGACGAGCTGGAGTGGGCCAGGTCGGCGGGCGTCAGCACCGACCTGGTGACGGTGACGCGGGCGAGGCTGGACCCGGAGCAGGCAGCGGACTTCCGCGGCCGGCTCACCGCGCTGGTCGAGGAGTTCCGCATCCACCCGCACTCCGCCCAACCCGCGTACACCCTCGCCGTCGCGCTGTTCCAGTCCGAGCCGGAGGCGCCGGCCGATGAGACGTGACCGAGACCGGCTGGGGCCGGACTTCGGAAAGCTGTGGGCCGCCTCCTCGGTCTCGACGCTCGGCGACGGGATCACGATCACCGCCGGGCCGCTGCTCGCCTCCACCCTGACCCGGGACCCGCTGGCGATCGGGCTGGTCAGCGCGGTGTCGTTCCTGCCGTGGCTGCTGGTCGGGCTGGTCAGCGGTGCGCTGGCCGACCGGCTGGACAAGCGGTTGCTGATGTGGGCGGTGGACCTCGCGCGGGCGGCGGTGCTCGCGGCGCTCGCGGTGGCGACGCTCGGCGGGTGGATCACGCTCCCGCTGCTGGCGCTCGGGCTGTTCCTGCTCGGCGTGGGGCAGACGCTGTTCGACAGTGCGGCCCAGTCGGCGATCCCGGCGGTGGTCTCCCGCGACCGGGACCGCCTCGAGCGCGCGAACGGCCGGCTGGAGTCCGCCCGGACCGTCAGCCAGCAGTTCGCCGGCGCGCCCGCCGGCGGGGTGCTGTTCTCCGCCGCGACGTGGCTGCCGTTCGCGGCCGACGCGGTCTCCTTCGTGGCCAGCTCGGCGCTGCTGGCACGGATGCGGGGCCGGTTCGCGCCGGAGCGCGGCCAGGCGCGGCGCTCGCTGCGCGCGGACATCGCCGAGGGCGTGCGCTGGCTCGCCGGCCACCGGCTGCTCCGTGCGCTGACCTTGATGGTCGCGGCCTCGAACCTGGCCTTCTCCGCCGGCGACGCCGTGCTGGTCCTGCTCGCCCAGGACCGGCTGGGGCTGGGCGCGATCGGATTCGGCCTGCTGGTCACCGGCGCCGCGGTCGGCGCGACACTCGGCAGCGCGAGCGCCTCCACCGTGAGCAGGCGGCTGGGCACGGCGCGGACCATCCTGGCCACGTCGTGGGTCGGGGTCGGCGGGACCCTGCTGCTGGGGGTGAGCACGCACGCGGTCATGGCCGCCGCGGCGCTGGCGGTCACCGGCTTCGGCGTCGCGCTGTTCAACGTCCTGTACGCGTCGCTGCGACAGGCCGCGACGCCGGCCCGGCTGCTCGGGCGGGTGGTCAGCGCCGGCCGGCTGGTCGGCTGGGGTGCCGTGCCGGTCGGTGCGCTGCTCGGCGGCCTGCTGGCCCGGGTGGAGCTGCGACTGCCCTACCTCGCCGGCGGCGCCGCGCTCGCGCTCGCCACCGTCCTGGTCACCCGGATCGTCACCGAGCCCGCGATCTCCGCCGCCCGCGCCGCCGCCACCGCCACCGTCCAGGGCGCCGACCAGGACCGTTCGACGAGTGGCGAGTGAGCACTCGACAGCTGGCTGCCGCTAGGCGGTCGACTGGTCCATCACGTAGACGACGTTGCCGCTGCCGTCGGAGAAACCGCCAAGCTGCCCGCCCGGGATCTCGAACGGTTCGAAGCGCCAGTCCAGCCCGTCGCCGCGGCCGGCGCGGAAGTCACGCAGGCTGTCGACCACGAACATCGGACCGGCCGGGAACTCGTCGGAGACGTCGAGCATGAGCTGCACGTCGCTGCCCGGGAGCTTGAGGCTGACGCTCGTCTCACCCTCCCGCCACGCCTCCTCCCAGCCGAGCCGGTCCCGGTAGAACGCGAGAGCGGCGGGCAGGTCGGCCACCGGTGCATACCAGAACTCGAGCTTCACACGCACCTCCATAACTTGCTTACGGTAGGACGGTACGGCATTATTGATGGGTGCGCGAGTGGATCCCGGTGCCGTCGTCGGCCAAGGGCCGGCTCGCGCTTGGTGCGCTGGCGGCCTTCGGTCGGCACGGGTACGCGGGAGTCGGGGTCGGGGAGCTCGCCGCCGCGGCGGGCGTGACGACCGGCTCGCTCTACCACCACTTCGGTAGCAAGCTCGGGCTGTACGCGGTGGTGCGGACCGATGTCGAGCGGCGGGTGCTGGACCGGATGGAGGGTGCCGCGGCCGCCCGGGCCGGGGAGGCGCCCGCGGCGGTGGTGCGGGCCGCGCTGATGGTCGGCTTCGAGTACGCGGCGGGGCACGGGTACGCCCGGCTGCTCGCCGAGCCGCACCCGCAGGGTGCGGAGGATCCGCTGGAAGTGCTGCTGGTCCGGCTGACCGGCGACCCGCTCGGCCGGCTGGTCGCTGCCGCCTGGCGGGCCGCGCTCGCGGCGGTGGCGGACGGCGCCGGGACCGGCGATGCCCGCGGCGCCCTGGCCGCGCTGCTGCCGGTGGCCTGAGCCCCTCCACCACTCCCGCCCGCGAACGCCGCCGCTGGCGAGCAGGACGCGTCGGCGAGCAGCGGCGGAATTCGGGTGCGGGCTCCCCTACCGTGAGGCATGGACCGCGTGCCGGAGCGGCCGTCGCTGGACGGCCTGGAGCAGAAGTGGGCCGAGCGGTGGGAGACCGCCGGCACCACCCGCTTCGACCCCGCCCGCCCCCGGGCCGAGGTCTTCGCCGTCGACTCGCCGCCGCTGACGGTCAGCGGCTCGCTGCACGTCGGGCACGTCCTGTCCTACACGCACACCGACCTGGTCGCGCGGTTCCACCGGATGCGTGGCAAGACCGTCTTCTACCCGGTCGCCTGGGACGACAACGGGCTGCCGACCGAACGCCGGGTGCAGAACGTGCTCGGCGTGCGCTGCGACCCGTCGCTGCCGTACGACCCGGCCTTCGTCCCACCGTCCACACCGGACCGGCGCGACCCGGTGCCGGTGAGCCGGCGTGGCTTCGTCGAGCTGTGCGAGCGGCTCGCCGCCGAGGACGAGGCGGTGTTCGAGACGGTCTGGCGCCGGCTCGGGTTGTCGGTGGACTGGTCGCTGGCGTACTCGACGATCGACGAGCGGTCCCGGCGCGCCTCGCAGCTCGGCTTCCTGCGCGACCTGGCGCGCGGCGACGCCTACCGCGCGGATGCGCCGACCCTGTGGGACGTGGACTTCCAGACCGCGGTGGCGCAGGCCGAGGTGACCGACCGGGAGGTCGACGGGAGCTGGCACACGCTGGAGTTCACTGTGGACGGTGTCCCGCCGGTGACCGTGGACACGACCCGGCCGGAGCTGCTGCCGGCCTGCGTGGCGGTGGTGGCCAATCCGGGCGACGCCCGGTACGCGGGGCTGGTCGGCCGCTCGGTGAGGACGCCGGTCTTCGGGGTGCGGGTGCCGGTGCTCGCGCACCGGCTGGCCGACCCGGACAAGGGCACCGGGCTGGCGATGGTGTGCACCTTCGGCGACCTCACCGACGTGACCTGGTGGCGGGAGCTGGCGCTGCCGATCCGCGCGGTCATCGGCCGGGACGGGCGGCTGCTGCCGGACCCGCCGGACGGGGTGCCGCCGGAGCCGTACGCGCAGCTGGCCGGGCTGGGGGTCCGGGCCGCGCGCCGGCGGATGGTCGAGCTGCTGCGCGGGGTCGGCGCGCTGCGCGGGGAGCCCCGGCCCATCCGGCACGCGGTCGCGTTCTACGAGCAGGGCAGCCGTCCACTGGAGATAGTCGTGGGTGGACAGTGGTACCTGCGCAACGGCGGTCGCGACCCCGAGCTGCGGGACGCGCTGCTGCGCCGCGGCCGGGAGCTTCGCTGGCACCCCGCGTCGATGCGGGCCCGGTACGAGGACTGGGTGCGCGGGCTGGCCGGTGACTGGCTGGTCAGCCGGCAGCGGTTCTCCGGGGTGCCGTTCCCGGTCTGGTACCCGCTGGACGGGGCCGGCTCGCCCCGGCACGAGACGCCGCTGGTGCCGGCGGAGAGCGTGCTGCCGGTGGACCCCGCGGTCGACTGCCCGCCGGGGTACCAGGAGGCCGACCGCGACCGGCCGCTCGGCTTCACCGCCGAGCCGGACGTGCTCGACACCTGGGCGACGTCCTCGCTCACCCCGCAGATCGCCGGCGGTTGGTCGGCCGGCTCCGACCTGTTCGGCCGCGTCTTCCCGTACGACCTGCGGCCGCAGGCGCACGAGATCATCCGCACCTGGCTGTTCTCGACCGTGCTTCGCGCGCACCTGGAGCTCGACCGTCTCCCGTGGACGGACGCGGCGATCTCCGGCTGGGTGCTCGACCCGGACCGCCGCAAGATGGCCAAGTCCGTCGGCAACGTGGTGACCCCGGACGAGCCGCTGGAGCGCTTCGGTGCCGACGCGCTGCGCTACTGGGCGGCACACGCGCGGCTCGGCGTCGACACCGCGTACGACGAGGGGCAGCTGCGGGTCGGCCGGCGGCTGGCGGTGAAGCTGCTCAACGTGTCGCGCTTCGTGCTGAGCCTGCCCGGCGGTGACGGGCCGCCGACCGCGGCGGTCGACCGGGCGGCGCTCGGCCGGCTCGGCACGGTGGTCGCCGCCGCCACCGAGGCCTTCGAGCGGTACGACCACGCCGAGGCGCTGGCCCGGACCGAGGCGTTCTTCTGGTGGTTCTGCGACGACCACGTGGAGCTGGTCAAGTCCAGGGCGTACGGGGCGGCGGGTCCGGGTCCGGACGGCGCGGCCTCGGCGGTCGCCGGGTTGCGCACCGCGCTGGACGTGCAGCTGCGGCTGCTCGCGCCGGTGCTGCCGTACGCGACCGAGGAGGTCTGGTCGTGGTGGCGCACCGGCTCGGTGCACACCGCTGCCTGGCCCGAGCCGGCGCCGCTGCGGGAGGCCGGGCGCGGGCCGGACCCGGAGCTGCCGGCGCTGGCGTCCTGGGTGCTCGGGGAGGTGCGGCGGGCCAAGAGCGCGGCGCACGCGTCGGTGCGCGCGCCGGTCGAGCGGCTGCGGGTCCGGGTGGAGGCGGCGCGGGCGGCGGCGCTCCGGCCCGCGGTCGTGGACCTCGCGCTCGCCGCCGCGGCGACCCACCTCGAGCTGGAGCCGACCGCCGACGAGGCCGAGGTGCTGGTGACGCTGGCGCAGCCCGCCGCGGCGCGGCCCGGGCGACCGGGACGCTTCAGCTAGGATCGAAACATGGATGCGGACATCGCCGCCGTCGCGTCGCTGTTCGCGGACCGGACCAGGGCGGCCGCGCTGGCCCTGCTCGTCAGCGGCCGCGCGCACACCGCCGGCGAGCTGGCCCGGGCCGCCGGCGTGCCGGCCTCGACGATGGCCGGACACCTGTCCCGGCTGCTCGGTGCCGGCGCCGTCGAGGTCGAGTCGCAGGGCCGGCACCGGTACTACCGGCTGGTCGACCCGCGGCTGGCCACCGTGTTCGAGGCGCTCGCGGACGCCGCGCCGGTGGACCGGCCGAGGTCACTGACCGGGTGGCGGCGCTCGGCGGAGCTCAGGCACGCCCGCACCTGCTACGACCACCTGGCCGGCGAGGTCGCGGTCGCGCTCACCGGCGTGCTGGTGGCGCGCGGCGAGCTCGTCCGGGAGCGGGACCGCTTCGAGCTGGCCCCGGCCGGCGCCGACCGGCTCGTCGCGCTGGGCGTGGACGTCGCCGCCTGCCGGCGCCAGCGCCGCCGCTTCGCGCACCCCTGCCTGGACTGGAGCGAGCGCACCCACCACCTCGGCGGGGCGCTGGGCGCGGGTCTGCTCGGGGCGGTGACGGCGGCCGGCTGGGTCCGGCCGCGGACCGGCTCCCGGGCGGTCGGCATCACGGACGCGGGAGCGGCCGCCCTGGCGCGCCACTTCGACCTCGACCCGGCGCCGCTGCGGGGCGCCGGTCAGCCCACGCAGGCGACGAGCAGGGCCGCGAGCAGCACCAGCAGCACGACGGCGGGAACCACCACCCGCGGCGGCAGCACCCGGTAGAGCGGGCGGCTCGGGGTCGGGCGGAGGCGGTGGACCGGCACATCCTGACCGACGCGCCGGCATCGTTTCCAGGTTGACAGCAGGACGCACGGTTTCCGAAACCGGCGAGACCAGTCAGCCGGAGACGCCTGCGCCGGCCGTGGGTGCCGTCGGCGAGCTCTTGGCGCGGGCCCGGAAGGCGGCCACGTTCGTCCGGTTCGCGCAGCTCTCCGAGCAGAAGCGGCGCTGCGCGTTGCGGGAGACGTCCACGTAGACGCAGTCGCAGTCGGTGGCCCGGCACACCCCGAGCCGGGACATCCCGTACTCGCACAGCAGGATGGCCAGGCCCATCGCCGTGCTGGCCTGCACCCGGTGCAGCGGGTCGGCCTCGCCCGGCGCGAAGTGCAGGTGCAGCCGGCCGTCGTGGTCGGTGATGTACGGATGGGTGACCACGACGTCGAGCAGCTGGTTGAGCAGGCGGGCGGCGTCGGTGGCGTCGTCGGCGGCGAAGACGTCGTGCAGGTGACCGGCCCAGCCGCGCAGCCCGGCGCGCTCCCGGCCGGTCAGCGGGCGGTTGATGACGCCGTACTGGCGCAGCGAGTCCTCCAGCGACTCGGCGTCGTCGACGTCGGGGTCGTACACCCCGTTGACGACGGCGACAGCCAGCCCCACCCCGTCACTGCGGTAACCACTGGTGTCCATGACCGCCCCTGCTCACGCGCTGCCGACCGGGGCCGGCCGCGTCGCCGACACCGCATCCAGACCGTAACCCGAACGCTCCGTTCGGCGAACCACTTCCATGGTTCCCGGACGCCAGCCGTGGCCGTACGGTTGCCGGGCCGTGACCTTCGCCGATGATGCGGACGTCCTAGACTCCGGTCGCGTGACCGACGCGGCGTCCGACGGGCGCGACCTGACGCTGACCGCCCGGTTGACGACCGCGCGGCTGGACGCGCGCCGCGGCGTGGTCCGGATGCACCGCGAGGTGCTCGCGGCACTCGGCCTGGCCCAGTGGGACGCGGTCCGGCTGACCGGCGGCCGGACCACCGGCGCGGTGGTCGCCGTCTCCGGGCCGGACGGCGCCCGCGGCGACCTGCTCTGCGACGACCTGCTGCTGGGCAACCTGGGGGTCCGCGACGGCGACCCGGTGACGGTCGCGCCGGCGCCGCTGCGCGAGGCGCGCCGGGTGGTCGTCGCCGGGTCCGGGGACGCGATGGTCGCGGTGCCGCCGGGGATGCTGCGGCAGGCGCTGCTCGGCAAGGTCGTCACGGCAGGCGACAACGTCTCGCTGCTGCCGCAGGACGCGGCGCCCGGTGCGCTGCGGGAGGCGGCGTCGACCCGCCGGAGCCTGTCCACCGCGATGGGCCTGGCCTGGACCACGACGCTGCTCACCGTGACCGGCACCGAGCCGGCCGGGCCGGCGCTGGTCACCATGGGCAGCGTCGTCGGCTGGCGGGACGGCGGCAGCACGACCGGCAGCGCCACGCAGGGCCTCGCGTCGCCGGACGCGGGCGGCGGCGGGACGGACGGGGCGGCGGAGCCGGTGCCGAGCCTGGACGACCTGCCGGGCATGCAGGCGCAGGCCGCCCAGCTCCGCGAGTGGCTCGACCTGGGCTTCCACCACACCGAGGTGCTGGCCCGGCTGGGCACCACGCCGCAGCTCGGGGTGCTGGTGACCGGGCCGGCGGGGTCCGGGAAGACCACCCTGGTCCGGGCGGTGGCGGCCGCGGTCGGGGCGACGGTGGTGCGGCGCTGGGCGCCCGGCATCGGGGCGCTGGAGGCGCCCGCGGCCGCGGCGGCGCTGCGGGAGGCGGTCGCCGAGGCGACCCGGCGGGCGCCGGCGGTGCTGCTGCTCGAGGACGTGGAGGCGCTCGCGCCCCGGGAGGGTGCGAAGCCGCTCGGGACCGTGCTGCTCGACGTGGTCGGGCGGGCGGTCGGTACGGCCGGGGTGGCCGTGGTCTGCACCAGCGCACGGCCGGAGGCGGTGTCGCCGGAGCTGCGCCGGCCGGGGCGGCTCGACCACGAGCTGTCCGTACCGCTGCCGGACCGGGCCGGCCGGCGCGCGCTGCTGGACGTGCTGCTGCGCTCGAGCCCGCTGGCGGCCGACGTGCACCTGGACGAGGTCGCCGAGCGGACACCCGGATTCGTCGCCGCCGACCTGCTCGCGCTGCGCCGGGAGGCGGCGGTGCGGGCGGCCGCCCGGCAGCGCGACGCGCAGCTGCCGACCGTCGCCCAGGCCGACCTGCTCGGCGCGCTGGACGTGGTCCGGCCGACCGCGATGATGGAGTCCACTTTGGACATCCCGACCCTGACGCTGGACGACGTCGGGGACATGGAGCCGGTCAAGCAGGCACTCACCGAGACCGTCCTGTGGCCACTGTCCTATCCGGACACGTTCGCGCGGCTCGGGGTGCAGCCGGCGCGGGGGCTGCTGCTCTACGGACCGCCCGGCTGCGGGAAGACCTTCCTGGTCCGCGCGATCGCGGGCTCCGGACAGGCCAACGTGCTGTCGGTGAAGGGCGCCGAGCTGCTGTCGAAGTGGGTCGGCGAGAGCGAGCGGGCGGTACGGGAGCTGTTCCGCCGGGCCCGGGAGGCGGCCCCGGCGCTGGTCTTCCTCGACGAGGTGGACGCGCTCGCGCCGGTCCGCGGGCAGTCGACCGACAGCGGCGTCGCGGACCGGGTGGTGGCCGCGCTGCTGACCGAGCTGGACGGCATCGAGGGGCTCCGCGACGTGGTCGTGATCGGCGCGACCAACCGCCCGGACCTGGTCGACCCGGCGCTGCTGCGACCCGGGCGGATGGGGCGGCTGGTCTTCGTGCCGCCGCCGGACGCCCCGGCCCGCGCGGCGATCCTGCGCGCCGCCGCCAGGAACACCCCGCTCTCGTCCGAAGTGGACCTGGCGGCCGTCGCGGCGGACACCGACGGCTACAGCGGGGCGGACCTCGCCGAGCTCGTCCGGGAGGCGGCGCTGGCGGCGATGCGCCGCTCCCTCGACGCGCCGGAGGTCACCGCCGCGGACATGGCCGCCGCCCGCCGCGCGGTCCGCCCGTCGCTGCGCGCCGACCAGGTCGCCGCCCTCGCCGCCTTCGCCTCCCGGCACCAGCCCGCCTGACCCCTCGGCCGCCGCGGCCGCCGCGGCCGGCGAGTGAGAAGCTCCGCCTTCCAGTGAGCGGCTACTGCTTCTCACTCGTGGGTGGAAGTTCTCACTCGCGGGGGAACTTCTCACTCGCGGGGGCAAACGCCGCAGGCAGGACTACCGGCGCTGGCAGCGGGACGCGCCGATGCAGTTGTGGCAGCTGGACATCGTCGGCGGCCTCCTGCTGGTCGACGGTGCCGATGCAAGGTGGTCACCGGAGTTGATGATCACTCCCGGTACTGCGTCATGGCCGCGGTGGTGCCGCACTTCGACGACCTGCCCGCGGCGCAGGCCGCAGTCGAGCAGTGGGTGGTCGAGTACAACACGCTGCGGCCGCACCAGGCGCTGGACCTGGACACCCCGGCCGGCCGCTTCATCACCGACCGCAGCTCCGAGATGCTGCTGCCGCTGCGGCTGCCGGCCGCGCTGCGCGCCGTCACCCCGGTCGAACGAAGCAGCGTCGCTGCCACCACCGGCGCCCGAGCAGCCCGAGCCAGTCCGCGCCGTCTCCGGCCTACTCGGGTGGGCCGGTGGAGTTCGAGCGGGTGGTGCCGGCGTCGGGGAACCTGCGGTGGCCGGCAAGCAGTTCTGGCTCGGGCCCGCCCGGGCCGGGGTCACGGTGACGTTCTGGGCCGACTGCGATGTCATCCATCTGCTCATCGCCGGCGCACGGGTCAAGACCGTCCGCTCCACCTGTCGGTCAACGACCTGGCCGCACTCGCGCCAACGGTGGCCGTCCGGCCGGCCCGCCGCCCTTCCTCCAGCCGAGCCTGGCTCTGCGGTCGAGGTCGACCGGGTCGTCGGCAAGACCGGGATCGCTCCCCCAGATTGGCCGGTGGGATGGGAGGCACTCGAGCAGTGGGGTGACGACGTCGTTCGCAGCGAACCGCTCACTGGCGGAGTTGGCGTCAACGAGGTGTGGAGCGTGCGCGTCAACGGGCACCTCGCGGTCGGTCGTCTCGGCCAACGCAGCGACGCTGATCTCGCATGGGAGACCGACCTGTTGCGACACCTCCACCGTGAAGGGATGCCGGTGCCGGTGCCGATCCCGACCACGGACGGCCGGCACTTCGCCGATGGTCTGGTGGTGATGACCTACGTGGAGGGCGGACCGCCCGAGACCGAAGCCGACTGGCGTCGCGTCGCCGACACACTCCGCCAGCTGCATCGGTTCACGCACGGCTGGCCCCAACGCCCGGGCTGGCGATCGTCGACCGACCTTCTGCACGCCGAGACCGGGACGAAGATCGACCTCGGCGCGATGCCGCCTGAGGGTGTCGTTCGATGCCGAGCAGCGTGGGCGCGACTCACCGGTCGCACGACGTGCGACAGCGGGGACCGCGACCACCGGGGACGGTCAGTCGGTCCAGTCCCGGGTGACGACGAGGACGATGCCGGCCGGGGTCGGCGGCAGCCCGGCGTAGCGCGGCAGCACCTGCCCGACCTTCGGGAACTCCTCGGCGAGCTGGCGGGCGGCGCGCTCCTCGGCGGCGTTGCCGGCGGTGAAGTAGACGGTCGTCACCGGCAGCCGGCCGGCGAAGTTGCCGACCTGGACGACCCGCCAGCCGCGCCGCTGCGCGGCCGCGGCGGCCTGGTCACCGAGGCCGCGGACGGTCGAGTTGTTCAGCACGCTCAGCGGTGCCCGCGGCGGCGCCGGCGCCGTGCTCGCCGGCGGGGTCGGCACCCGGGTCGGCGGTCGCGCGGTCGCGGTCGGCGTGCGGGTCGCCGGCGAGGGGGTCGCCGTCGGCGTGGGCCGCCCGGTCGGGGGTGCGGGGGCGGCCGTCGCGGGCGGAGCGGCCCCCGGCGGGCCCGGCTCGTCGCCGAAGAGCGCCAGCACGCCGACGACGAGCAGCACGACCCCGGCCACCGCGAGAGCCGCTCCGAGCAGGGCGGCACCGAGCGGTGCGGAAAGCCGGGACCGCAGCCCGCTCACGGATCTCCCTCCGGTCGACGCGAGAGGCGTCCCGGTGACTGCTGCTGCCGTCCCCCTCGGGGGCGGCTCCCCCGAACCGCCCCCGAGGTCATCGAACGTGTAGCGGGCTACCGCGGACCCCTCAGGGACTCTCGATGCCCAGCCGCCGCGCGGACCGGGCCCGCTGGCGGCTCGCCCGCAACCGGCGCAACCGCTTGACCAGCATCGGGTCGGCGGCGAGGGCCTCCGGCCGGTCGATCAGCGCGTTGAGCACCTGGTAGTAGCGGGTCGCGGACATGTCGAACAGGTCGCGGACCGCCTGCTCCTTGGCCCCGGCGTAGCGCCACCACTGCCGCTCGAAGGCGAGGATCTCGCGGTCGCGGCGGGTCAGGCCGTCAGCCGGCTCGGCGTCGTCGTCGACCGGGCGGGTCAACGCTTCGGCGGCGTCCACGATCTCGCTCCTCCGGCACGGGCTGAATTCGGACAGCGGGTCCCACCAGGGTGCCCGCTGCGAGTCATTACAGCACGCGCCGCCGACACTCCCGGCTCGGCGCGCCGACCCGGCGACACACCCTAGGCGCCCAGCTCCCGGCGGAACCCGGCCGGCAGCGGGTCGAGGCTGGTCAGCGGGCGGTGGGCGAGCACGGCGTCCGGGTCCGGTCCCGTCCCGGCGCCCCCGGCGAGGACCTGCCGGGCCAGCGCCGCCGGCAGCAGGTTGACCCAGCGCAGCGCCAGCTGCTCGCGTCCGGCCGGTGCCAGCTCGCCGTGCAGCCGGAGCCGGGCCATCCCCCCGTCCGGGTAGATGTCGAGCCGTACGTGCGTGACCTCCGGCCCCGGCGCGACCCGCAGCCGGTGCGGGGTGTCCGGCTGCAGCCGGGTCCGCGGCAGCAGCTCGCTCCAGTCCCCGGTGCCGTCCGGACGGCCGCCGCCGCGCTCGTCGTAGCCGCGCAGCGCCGCCCAGCCGGGGGCGTTGCCGACGAAGTGGCTGGTGTCGAGCTCGGCGAGCCGGACGACACCCGGGCCGGCCAGCCGCAGCTCCACCCAGTCGTTGCCGTCGTCGCGGCGCCGGGCGGTCTCCCAGCCCTCGCCCATGACCCGGGCCTCGCCGGGGCTGATCAGGTTGGTCGGCGAGGAGTAGTGCATGTTGCTGCACCCGGTGACCGCGGCGCCGTTGGCGAGCGCGGCGAGGTCGACCGCCCCGGCCGCCAGCAGCCGCGGGTCGGGCACCGGCTCGCCGTGCACGCGCAGCCGCGCCACCCCGCCGTCGGGGTACTGGCACAGCCGCACGTGGGTGAGCCACTCCCCGTGCTCGACGGCGAAGGCGTTGCGGGCGTCGCCCTGCACCGGTGTCCGGGCCACCAGCGGCGTCCAGTCCGCGGCGTCGAGCTCGGCCGGCGAGGGGTAGCCCTCGACGGCCACGCCCTCCACCGACACCTCGGGCGGGTAGTTGCCGGTGAAGAACGACGTGTCGACGACGACGCCGCGCACCAGCCCGGGCAGCCCGAGCCGCACGATGGCCCAGTCGTGCCCGGGCTCGCGGCGCCGCCGGCTCTCCCAGCCGTCCATGATCTGGCCCTTGTGGCCGAAGGTGTAGCTGGAGAAGGTCGCCGGCTCCGGCTTGACGAGGTTCTCCCGCTCGGCGAACAGCTCGTCGTTGGCGGCCACCGCCGCTCCGCCCAGGCGCCGCGAGGCCAGGTCGGGCAGGGCGGTGAACTCGGCCAGCGGTACGCCCGGGGCGGTGTCGGCCATGGTCAGGCTCCTCCTCGTGTCAACAGCCGCCCGTGCGGCTCCTCGCCGGTGACCTGCTCGCCCCGCAGCCAGGTGCTGCGCACCACGCCGGCGAGCGGCCGGCCGGCGTACGGGGTGACGGGGTTGCGGTGGTGGAGCCGGGCCGGGTCGACGACGAAGGCGTCGTCCGGGGCGAAGACCACGAGGTCGGCGTCGTAGCCGAGCGCGAGCTGCCCCTTGCGCTGCATCCCGCTGACCGCGGCCGGCCGCTCGGCCATCCAGCGCACCACGTCGCACAGCGTGTGGCCGCGGCGGCGGGCCTCGGTCCAGACGGCCGGCAGGCTCACCTGCAGGCCGGCGATGCCGCCCCAGGCGACGCCGAAGTCCCCGATGTCCAGGCGCTTGAGCTCGACCGTGCACGGCGAGTGGTCGGAGGCGACGAAGTCGATCACCCCGTCGGCCAGCCCCGCCCACAGCAGCTCCCGGTTGTCGGCCTCCCGGATCGGCGGGCAGCACTTGAACTGGGTGGAGCCGTCGAGGATCTCCTCGGCCGCGAAGGCGAGGTAGTGCGGGCAGGTCTCCACGGTGATCCGCACCCCGTCGCGGCGGGCGGTGCGGATCATCGGGATCGCGTCGGAGCTGGACAGGTGCAGGACGTGGACGCGGGCCCCGGTCCACCGGGCGGCCTCGATGACCTGGGCGACGGCGACGTTCTCCGCCCCGCGGGGGCGGGAGGCGAGGTAGCCGCGGTAGCTCTCGCCGTGCGCCGACGGCGCCCGCTCGATCGCCGCGTCGTTCTCGGCGTGCACGATCATCAGCGCGCCGAAGGTGCGCAGCACCGCCAGGTGCTCCTCCAGCTCCTCCGGCCGCAGGTGCGGGAACTCGGGGACGCCGGAGTGCAGCAGGAAGCACTTGAAGCCGAAGACCCCGGCGTCGTGCAGGCCGCGCAGCTCGCCGAGGTTGCCCGGGACCGCCCCGCCCCAGAACCCGACGTCGACGTACGCCTGGGGTCCGGCGGCCTCGCGCTTGACCTGCAGTGCGGCCGCGTCGACGGTCGACGGGATGCTGTTCAGCGGCATGTCCAGGATGGTGGTGATGCCGCCGGCGGCGGCGGCCCGGGTCGCGGTGGCGAAGCCCTCCCACTCGGTGCGCCCGGGCTCGTTGACGTGGACGTGGGTGTCGACCAGCCCGGGCAGCAGGACGACGTCCTCGTCGAGGTCGAGGACCCGCCGGGCGCGAAGGCCGGACTCGTACGGCTCGATGGCGACGATCCGCCCGTCGGCGACCCCGACGCAGCGGGCCACCTCGCCGGCGGCGGTGACGGCGCGCCGGGCGCGCAGCACCAGGTCGAGGTCGGTCACGTCGCCGTCCTGTCCTCGGTCCGGACCGGGCCGCCCGCCGCCGGGGACGCGGCGTCCGGGTCGGTGAGCCAGTCCGCGGCCAGCCGGGCGGCGAGGCGTTCGAGCAGCGGGCCGGCCTCGGCCATGCACCGCGCCGGGTCGGGCTCGAGGTCGGTGAGCGCGTAGCCGCGCAGGATCCCCGCGGCCAGCAGCTGCTCGGGGGACAGCAGGCTGCGGCCGGCGACGGCGACGGCCGGTACGCCGGCGCGGCGGGCCGCGGCGGCCACGCCGGCAGGAGCCTTGCCGTGCAGGGTCTGCTCGTCCAGCGACCCCTCGCCCGTCACCACCAGCCGGCTGCCCGGCAGCCGGTCGTGGAAGCCGGTGAGCTCGAGCACCAGCTCGATGCCGGGCCGGGCGGTGGCGCCGAGCACGGCGAGCGCCGCGAACCCGACACCGCCGGCGGCGCCGGCCCCCGGAGCGGCGGCCGCCGGGTGCCCGAGCGGGCCGGCGGCCACTCCGGTGGCGGCGGCGACCGCCGCGGACAGCCGGGCCAGCGCCGCCTCGAGCAGCTCGACGTCGCCGGGGGTGGCGCCCTTCTGCGGCCCGTAGACCGCGGCCGCTCCCCGCGGGCCGAGCAGCGGGTTGTCCACGTCGCCGGCCAGCACGATCTCCGCCTCGCGAACGGCGGGCAGCAGCCCGGTCAGGTCGACCCGGGCGAGCCGGGCGAGGGCGGCCCCGCCGGCGGGCAGCGTCGTCCCGCGCTCGTCCAGGAACGTCGCGCCGAGCGCGGTGAGCAGCCCCGCCCCGCCGTCGGTGCTGGCACTCCCGCCGACCCCGACGACGAGCCGGTGGCAGCCCGCCTCCAGCGCGGCCCGGATGAGCTCGCCGAGACCGCGGCTGGACGCCTGCAGCGGCGCCGGCCGGCCGCCGGGCAGCCGGCGCAGGCCGCACGCGTCGGCGAGCTCGACGACCGCGAGCCCGTCCCGCACGGCGTAGCCGGTGTCGACCGGGTCGCCCAGCGGGCCGGCGACCCGGACCGGCACCCGGGTGTACCCGGCGCTGACCGCCGCCTCGAGGGTCCCGTCACCGCCGTCGGCGACCGGGAGCCGTACGACCTCGACCCCCGGCGCGGCGGCGGCCAGCCCGGCGGACACGTGCGCGGCGACCTCCACCGCGCTCAGCGAGCCCTTGAACTTGTCCGGGGCGACGAGGACGTGCACGGCTCGGGAGTCCCCTCAGTCGAGCATGGAGATGGCGGTGGGCGCGTGCCCGGGGTCGGAGGCCAGCTCCTCGAACTCCACCACGCCGTCGATCTCGGTCCCCATCGAGATGTTGGTGACCCGCTCCAGGATGACCTCCACCACGACGGGGACCCGGAACTCGACCATCAGCTTCTTCGCCTGCTCCAGCGCGGGCAGGATCGCCGCCGGGTCCTCCACCCGCAGCGCCTTGCAGCCGAGCCCCTCGGCGACCTTGACGTGGTCGACGCCGTAGCCGTTGCCGCCCGGGGTGTTGACGTTGTCGAAGGCCAGCTGCACGCAGTAGTCCATGTCGAAACCGCGCTGGGACTGGCGGATCAGACCGAGGTACGCGTTGTTCACCACCACGTGCACGTACGGCAGGTTGAACTGGGCCCCGACCGCCAGCTCCTCGATCATGAACTGGAGATCGTAGTCCCCGGACAGGGCCACCACGGTGGCCGCCGGATCGGCGACGCAGACGCCGAGCGTCGCCGAGACCGTCCAGCCGAGCGGGCCGGCCTGGCCGGCGTTGATCCAGTGCCGCGGCCGGTAGACGTGCAGGAACTGCGCCGCCGCGATCTGGGACAGCCCGATCGTGGAGACGTAGCGGGTCTCCGGGCCGAACGCCTTGTTCATCTCCTCGTACACCCGCTGCGGCTTGATCGGCACGTCCTCGAAGTGGGTGCGCCGGTGCATCGTGCGCTTGCGCTGCTGGCACTGCTCCAGCCAGCCGGACCGGTCCGGCAGCCGCCCGGCGGCGCGCCGGTCGCGGGCGAGCTCGACGAACACCTCCAGCGCCGCCCCCGCGTCGGAGACGATGCTGTAGTCCGGGGGGAACACCCGCCCGATCTGGGTCGGCTCGATGTCGACGTGCACGAACGTGCGGCCCCGGCGGTAGACCTCGAGCCCGCCGGTGTGCCGGTTCGCCCAGCGGTTGCCGATGCCGAGGGCGAAGTCCGCGGCCAGCATCGTGGCGTTGCCGTAGCGGTGGGAGGTCTGCAGCCCGACCATGCCGACCATCAGCGGGTGGTCGTCGGGGATGACGCCCCAGCCCATCATCGTCGGGATCACCGGGACGCCGACCAGCTCGGCGAACTCCACCAGCAGGTCGCTGGCGTCCGCGTTGATGATGCCCCCGCCGGCGACGAGCACCGGCCGCTCGGCCCGCTCGAGCAGGTCCAGCGCCCGCTCCGCCTGCGGGCGGGTCGCCCGCGGCTGGTAGACCGGCAGCGGGGCGTACGTGTCCGGGTCGAACTCGATCTCGGCCATCTGCACGTCGAAGGGCAGGTCGAGCAGGACCGGTCCGGGCCGGCCGGACCGCATCAGGTGGAACGCCTGCTGGAAGGCGCCGGGTACCTGGGCCGGCTCGAGCACGGTCATGGCCAGCTTCGTCAGCGGCCGGGCGATCGAGGCGATGTCGACGGCCTGGAAGTCCTCCTTGTGCAGGCGGGCGACCGGAGCCTGCCCGGTGATGCACAGGATCGGGATGGAGTCGCCGGCCGCCGAGTACAGGCCGGTGACCATGTCGGTGCCGGCCGGCCCGGAGGTGCCGATGCACACCCCGATGTTGCCGGCCACGGCGCGGGTGTAGCCCTCGGCCATGTGCGCGGCACCCTCGACGTGGCGGGCGAGGATGTGCTTGATGCCGCCGTGGGCGCGCATCGCGGCGTAGATCGGGTTGATCGCCGCTCCGGGCACGCCGAAGGTGACCTCGACGCCCTCCCGGTCGAGGATGGCGACGGCGGCGTCGATGGAGCGCATGCGCGGCATGGGTGTCTCCCTGCGGTGTCGAGGGGTCAGGGGGTGGCGGGCGCGCCCGGTACGTCGTCGGCGTCGCGCCCGGACAGCCGCAGCACGCCGCGCAGCAGCGCGGAGTGGTCCAGGCCGCCGTCCCCGGACGCGGCCAGCGAGGCCATCAGCTGGGCGACGAGCGCGCCGAGCGGGATGACCACGCCGGCCTCGCGGGCGGCGCTGGTGACGATGCCGAGGTCCTTGTGGTGCAGCGCGACCCGGAACCCGGGCTGGAACGAGCGGGACAGCATGGCCGCGCCCTTCTGGTCGAGCACCTTGCTGCCGGCCAGCCCGCCGCCCAGCACCGTCAGCGCGGCCGCGGTGTCGACGCCGTACGCCTCCAGGAAGGCGACGGCCTCGGCGAGCAGCTCGATGTTGCCGGCGACGATGAGCTGGTTGGCCGCCTTGACGGTCTGGCCGGCGCCGCTGGGCCCGACGTGCACGATCGTCGCGCCGACGGCGGCGAGCACCGGCCCGGCGGCCCCGAAGTCGGCCGCCTCCCCGCCGACCATGATCGACAGCGTGCCGGCGACCGCGCCGGCCTCGCCGCCGGACACCGGCGCGTCCAGGATCCGCAGCCCCCGTTCCCGCGCCTGCCCGGCCAGCTCGGCGCTGACGTCCGGCCGGATGCTGGAGAAGTCGATGACCAGCGTCCCGGGACGGGCGCCGTCGAAGACGCCGCCCTCGCCCGCCAGCACCTCGCGCACGTCCGGGGAGTCCGGGACCATCACCGCGACGACGTCGGCGTCCTTGACCGCCTCGGCGATGCTGTCCGCGCCGCGGCCGCCCCGCTCGACGAGGCGGGCGACCTTGTCCGGGGTGCGGTTGACGCCGACGACGTCGAACCCGGCGTCGACGAGGTGGCCCGCCATCGGCCCGCCCATGATGCCGAGGCCGATGAAGGCGATGGTGGTCATCGGGGTCTCCTTGCGTTCGGGTGGGGCGGGTGGCCGGGCCCGGTCAGGACGGTGCGGACCGGCGCTCCCGCGGGAGCCAGTCGAAGCTGTCCGTGCTGGCGCCGGTGGGCTTGTACTCCAGGCCGTAGTGGCCGGCGTAGCCGGTCCCGGCGATCGCGGCGAGGTGGCGGTCGATGTCCAGCGTGCCGGTGCCGGGCTGGTTGCGCCCCGGGACGTCGGCGATCTGGACGTGCCCGATCCGGTCGGCGTGCGCGGCGAGGGCGGCGTCCAGGTCGTCGCCGTTGACGCTGAGGTGGTAGATGTCGAACAGCAGCCGGAGGTTCTCCGCGCCGGCGTCCCGGCGTACCCGGTCCAGGACGCCGACGGCGTCGCCGGCGGTCAGCAGCGGGTAGCGCGGGGCGCCGCTGACCGGTTCGACCAGCACGACCGCGTCGGCGCGGTCGGCCGCCGTCGCGGCCAGCGCCAGGTTCCGCGCCGCCGTCTCGTCCTGCTCCTCGGGCGCGACCCCGTCCAGGCGGTTGCCGTAGAGGGCGTTGAAGGCACGGCAGCCCAGCCGCCGCCCGAGCTCGACGCGTGACCTCGACGTTGTCCCGGAACTCCGCCGCGCGGTCCGGCCAGGACACCAGGCCGCGGTCGCCGCCCGGCATGTCGCCGGCGAAGAAGTTCAGGCCCACCAGCCGTACGCCGGCGTCCTGTACCGCCCGGGCGAAGCGGTCGACGTCCGCGTCGGGCGGCACGGCGACCTCGAACGGCCACCAGCACTCCACCGCGTCGAACCCGGCCGCGGCGGCGGCCGCCGGCCGCTGCAGGTAGGGCAGCTCGGTGAACAGGATGGACAGGTTGACGTCGTAGCGCAGGGCCGGCGGGTCGCTCGGGCTGGTCACTGGCGGTCCTCGGGGTCACCGGGCGGGTCGGTCGGGTCGGGTGGGTCAGGGTCGGGCCGGTCGCGCTGGTCCGGCGGCACCGGGCGCCGTTGGGCGAGCGCGTGCACGGTGGCCAGCGGCACGCCGGTGCCGGCCTGCACCTCGGCACCGTCGACGGCGCCGCAGTGCAGCCCGCGGGCGATGAACCCGGCGAGCGCCTGCGCGGTCGCCGGCTCGTCCAGCACGGCGCCGCCGGTGCCGCTGAGGTAGCCGCGCAGCCGCTGCGCGGCCGCGTCGAGCCCGCCGCGGTAGAAGGCGTAGGTCGCCAGGTAGCGGGTCAGCAGGTGCCCCGGGTGCATGTCCCAGCCCTGGTAGTAGCCGCGCCGCAGCGAGCGGGTCACCAGCCGGGCGTGCAGCCGCAGGGCGGCGCGCACCTGCTCCGGCGACCCGACCGGCAGCACGTTGGTGGAGCCGTCGGACAGCCGTACGCCGGTCCCGGCCGCGGCCACCTGCATGACCGCCTTGGCGTGGTCGGCGGCGGGGTGCTCCATGCTCTGGTCCGCGGCCGCGATCCCGCAGGCGGCGCTGTAGTCGTACGTGCCGTAGTGCAGTCCGGCGGCGCGCCCCCCGGCCGCGTGCACCATCCGCGCGACCGTCGCGGTCCCGTCCGGGCCGAGGACCGCCTGCGGGGTCTCCACCTGGATCTCGAAGCGCAGCCGCCCGGCCGGGAGGCCGTGGGACTGCTCGAGCCGCTGGCAGACGGACACCATCGCCCGGACCTGCTCGACCGAGGTCACCTTCGGCAGGGTGACCACGAGCCCGGCCGGCAGCGGGCCCGCGGCATGCAGCGCCCCGACGAACAGCTCCAGGCTGCGCAGCCCGCGCCGGCGGGTGGCCGGCTCCAGGCTCTTGAACCGGATCCCGCCGAAGGACGGGCCGGCACCCGTCCCCAGCAGGCGCCCCAGCTCCCCCGCCGCGGCGACGGCGGCGGCATCCTCCTCGGCGTCCGGACGGGCGCCGTAGCCGTCCTCCAGGTCGATGCGCAGGTCCTCCACGGGCTGCGCGGCCAGCTTCGCGCGGACCCGGGCCCGGACCTGCTCGGTGACGGCGGTGCCGAGCCCGCTCACCTCCCCGGCGGCCCGGGGGTCCGGGGCGAGCTCGTCGAGCAGGGCCAGTGCCGCGGCTCCCCAGGAGGCCGCCGTCCGCGCGTCGACCCGGTCGGCCGGCACGTAGACGGTGTGGACCGGCTGCCGGGTCCCGGGGTCCCCGGGGTAGCCGTCGAGCAGCAGCCGGTCGGCCGCGGCGAGCTGCCGGTCGAGCTCGGCCAGGAACCGCGCGTCCAGTCCCGACCCGGGCGGCCGTCCGTCCGGGGCCCCGGCGATCGTCGGCTCAGTGGAGCCCGCAACGCTCATCGGTGCTCTCTTTCGCCATGCGGAAGAACTATACCGCTAGGCGAACGTAGCCCGTAGGCTCGGAGGGTGTCAATCCCCGCGGTCCTCGCCTTCGCCGCCCTGTCGGCGCTGCTGGCCGCCTGTTCCGTGGCGCCCCCCGCCGGACCGCCCGCGGACGGCCCGAGCGGCGTCGTGCCGGCCGGGCCGGACGGTCGGCTCGTCGAGGCGGCGCGGCGCGGCGACGCCGAGGAGGTGGCCGACCTGCTGGCGGCGGGAGCCGACGTGCACGCGCGTGCCGCGGGTGGTGCGACGGCGCTGGTCGCGGCGGCCTACGGCAACCGCCTCGGCGTCGCGCGGCTGCTCGTCGACCGCGGCGCCGACGTCAACGCGAAGGACGACACCGAGCAGAGCGCCTACCTGATCGCCACCAGCGAGGTCGGCGACGACCCCCGGCTGCTGGAGCTGACCCTCGCCCACGGCGCCGACGTCGCCAGCCTCGACAGCTACCGCGGGACCGGCCTGATCCGCGCCGCCGACCGGGGCCACGCCACGATCGTCCGCCGGCTGCTGCGGACCGACATCGCCGTCGACCACGTCAACCGGCTCGGCTGGACCGCGCTGCACGAGGCGATCATCCTCGGCGACGGCGGCCCCCGGTACGTCGAGACCGTACGCCTGCTGGTGGCGGCCGGAGCCGACGTCGACCTCCCCTCCCGCGACGGGATCCGGCCGCTCGGGCACGCCGAGCGCGGCGGCTTCACCGAGATCGCCCGCATCCTGCGGGCCGCCGGCGCCAGCACCGGATAGGACCGGCCGCCGCGGCGGCGGGGCCGCCGGCCACCGCCCGGAGAATGCTAAGATTCCGCCTGGCGGAAGAAGTTGGTCCGGACGCGGCCGGCGGGGTTCGGCCGCTGGACACGGCGGTCCGCGTCATGACCCGTAGTGGGGTTGCGACGCGCCCGGTGGAGGCGAGGGTGCGGGGCATGGCACAAGGGCAGTCGGGCGGCGTGCAGTCGGTGGAGCGCGCGTTCGAGCTCCTCGAGGTCCTGGCCGAGGCGGGCGGGGAGCTGTCCCTGTCCGAGGCCGCGGCCGCCTGCCGCCTGCCGCTGCCCACCATCCACCGCCTGGTCCGGACCCTCGTCGCCCGCGGCTACGTCCGCCAGCTGCCGTCCCGGCGCTACGCCCTCGGACCGCGGCTGATCAACCTCGGCGAGAGCGCGAGCGGAATGCTCGCCGACTGGGCCCGGCCCTGTCTCGCCGAGCTGGTGGAGGCGCTCGGCGAGACGGCGAACCTGTCCATGATCGACGGCGACCGCGCGACCTACGTCGCGCAGGTCCCCTCCCGGCACGCCATGCGGATGTTCACCGAGGTGGGCCGCCGCGTCCACCTGCACACCACGGGCGCCGGCAAGGCCCTGCTCGCCCAGCTGAGCGAGGCCGAGGTGGCCGAGCTGGTCGGCCGCGCCGGGCTGTCCGCGCAGACGGAACGCTCGATCACCGACCTCGGCGCGCTGACCCGGGAGCTGGCCAGGATCCGGCGCCAGGGCTACGCCATGGACGACGGCGAGCAGGACATCGGCGTGCGGTGCGTCGCGGTGCCGGTCCTCGGCGGGCCGAGCTCGTTCGCGATCTCGGTCTCGGGGCCGGCCGCCCGGATGAACGCCGCGCTCGTCGCCCGGGCCATCCCGCTGCTGCGGTCCGCCGCCGCCGACCTGGCCGCCGACCTGGCCGCCGAGCGTCCCTCGGCGTGAGCCGGGCCCGGCGGGCCCGGGCATGTCCCCGGCCCGCCGGAGCCGGTGTCAGCCCGGGGTCGCCGGCCCGCCGAGCAGCCGCTCCAGCCGCAGCGCGCTGATGCGGCGGTGCTGCTCGGCGGCCTCGCGCAGCTCCGCGTCCGGGGAGTTGTCCAGCCGGCGCACGAGCTCGGCCAGGATCTCCGCCGGGGAGCGGCCCGCGGCCGAGATGAGGAAGACGTGGCCGAAGCGGTCCTCGTACGCGCGGTTGCCCGCCGCGATGGCCGCCCGGACGTCCTCCGCCGCGCCGGACATGCCCGCCTGCTCCTGCCGGGAGAACTGAGCGGACGAGCCGCCCTGCTCGCCGATCCGGGGGTGTCCGTCCAGGGCCTCGCGCCAGTCGGCGGGATCGAGGTGCAGCCAGGTCTCGTCGGCGGTGCGCTGCAGGCTCTGCAGGTCCCGGTACGGCCGGCCGTCGGCCACCGCCTCCGCCCACCGGCGCGAGTGGCACACGGTCAGCAGGGCGGCGACGGCCGTCGGCCGGGGCACCGCGTCGAACCACGCGACCCGGTCCGTCGCGGGCGCCGGGGTCCCGGTCACGGCGCCCGCTCGCCGGTCGGGCCGCCGGCCGCCGGGGAACCGGCCAGCCCGGTGCGCGCGCTCACGCCGGCACCCGATCGGGCCAGAGCCGCCGCGCCCGCCGGGCCAGCTCGGCGCGCAGCGTCACGATGTCCGCGCCGACGAGGGCACCGTCGGCCACGACGTACTCGCCCTCGACGAAGACATGCCGCGCGGTGCGCTCCGGACCGAGCACGAGACCGGCGAGCGGGTCCAGCACGTCGGCGAGGTCGTCGCCCGGCCACACCACGACGTCGGCCCGCAACCCGGGCTCCAGCCGCCCCACGTCGTCGCGGCCGAGGCAGCGGGCGCCGCCCTCGGTCGCCAGCCGCAGCGCGTCCGCGGGCAGGAACGCGGTCGGGTCGAGGCTGCGCTGCCGGGCGAGGAACAACGCCATCCGCAGCTCGGGCAGCAGCCCGCCGATCTCGTTCGACGCGACCCCGTCCACCCCGAGGCCGACCGGCACGCCGGCGGCGACCAGGTCCGTGGTCCGGCAGATGCCCGAGCCCAGCCGGCAGTTGCTCGACGGGCAGTGCGCGACCCCGGTGCGGGTCTCGCCCAGCCGGGCCACCTCGGCGTCGTCGAAGTGGATGCCGTGGGCCACCCAGACGTCCGGAGCGATCCAGCCCAGGTCGTCGAGCACCGCCAGCGGGCGCTTGCCGAAGCGCTGCAGGCAGGACCGCTCCTCGTCGAGGGTCTCCGCCAGGTGCGTGTGCAGCCGCAGGCCCAGCCGCCTGGCCAGCTCCGCGGACTCCGTCATCAGGCCGGTCGTGACGCTGAACGGGCTGCACGGCGCGACGGTGACGACGATGCGGTCCCCGTCGTGCAGCCGGTCGTGGACCGCCTGCGTCGAGGCCAGGATCGCGTCCCGGTCCTCGACCACGGAGTCCGGCGGCAGGCCGCCGGCGCTCTGGCCGAGGTCCATCGAGCCGCGCGCGATGTGCGTGCGGACGCCGATGGTGCGCGCCGAGGCGGCGATGGCGTCGAACACCGAGTCGTCCCCGCCGGGCACCACGTAGTGGTGGTCCGCCGCGGTCGTGCAGCCGGTCAGGGCCAGCTCCCCCAGGGCCACCGCGGCGGCGGCCTCGACGTCCTCCGGGGTCAGCCGGGCCCACACCGGATACAGCGTGCTGAGCCAGCCGAACAGGTCGCAGTCGAACGCCCAGCCCCTGGTCATCCACTGGTAGAAGTGGTGGTGGGTGTTGACCAGGCCGGCGGTGACGATGTCGCCGTCGCAGTCCACCACCGTGTCGCCGGCCAGCGGCGGGACGGAGCCGACCGCGTCGATGCGGCCGTCGGTGAAGGCGACGTCGCCCGGCCAGCGCGCGCCGCGCAGGACGGTGCGCGTCCCCGGCTCGCGCCGCTCGCCCTCGCGCTCGCTCAGTGCCCGCTCCTCGCGCTCGCTCATGTCGAGCCGGTCGTGGCGAGGTCCGGCTCCTCGACGCGGTCCAGCAGCCGCAGGTTGGCGATCTTCGCGATCTCGACCAGGGCGGTCGCCCGCTCGGCGGTCGGGCTGTTCTGCAGCCGGGCGTTGCCGGAGCGCATGATCGTCTCCTTGGTGTTCTCCCGCACCGCCATCACCATCGGGAAGCCGAACTTCTTCTGGTACGCCTGGGTGAGGCTGTCCAGCGTCTGGTGCTCGTCGCTGTCGAGCCGGTCCAGCCCGGCCATCGCCTGGTCGGAGACCGACAGGGCGTTCGCCGGGGTCAGCTCGCTGAACACGCTGCCGAGCTGCGGGTAGGACTGGATCAGCGCGAGCTGGCGCTCCGGGTCGGCGTCGAAGACCGCATCCTGCAGCGCCTTGCGCAGGTCGTAGACGTCGGTGAACGGCCGCGCCTGGTACGCCTGCTCGGCGACCCACGGCGACTTCTGGAACAGCCCGCCGAACTCCCGCACGAACTGCTCCCGGTTCATCTGGTTGACCTGGTCGACGGTCAGCATCTCCGCGTGCTGCGAGCTGGGCATGAACTTCGAGACCAGGTTGTCGTTGCCGCCCCACACGTTGAACAGCAGGTTGAGCAGGATGGCGGCGATCGCCCCCAGCGTGATGCCGCTGGAGATGATCGTCCGGACGCCCTCGCTGAACCCGCTGGTGATCGTGGGGTAGACGGTGGGCGCGATGGCGAAGCCCAGGCTCACCGCCAGGATGATCACGTTGCTCTCCTCGTGGAAGTCCACCCGGCGCAGCGTCTGGATGCCGATGACCGCCACGGTGCCGAACAGCACGATGCCGGCGCCGCCGAGGACCGGCAGCGGGATGGCGGCCACGATGGCGCCGATCTTCGGGATCACCCCGATGATCATCATGAACAGCCCCGCGGTGGCGACGACGTAGCGGCTCTTGACCCGGGTCAGCCGGACCAGGCCGACGTTCTCCGCGAAGCAGGTGTACGGGAAGGAGTTGAGGATGCCGCCGATGGTCGTCGCCAGGCCGTCGGCCCGGATCGCGCGGGCGACGTCGTTGCCGTCGAGCTCCTTCTTGACGATCTCGCCGGTGGCGAAGACGTCACCGGTGGTCTCCACCGCGGTGATGATCATGACGATGATCATCGAGATGACCGCGGCGAGCTTGAACGTCGGCGTGCCGAAGTAGAACGGTGTGGTCACCCCGAACAGGTCGGCGTCGGCGACGCGACTGAAGTCGGTGAAGTCGAACAGCGCGCCGACGGCGGTGCCGACGACCAGGCCGATGAGCACCGCGATGGTGGACAGGAAACCCTTGAAGAACCGGTAGATCAGCAGGATGACCAGCAGCGTGAAGCCGGCGAGCGCGAGGTTGCGCGGCGCCCCGAACGTGGGCGGGTCGGTGAACTGGCTGCCCAGGCCGCCGGCCGCGTCCGCAGCCGCCACCGACAGCAGCACGACGCCGATGACGGTGATGACCGTGCCGGTGACCACCGGCGGGAAGAAGCGGATGAACCGGGCGAAGAACGGGGCGATCAGGAACGCCACGACGCCGCCGACGATGACCGCGCCGTAGATCGCGCGCAGGCCGGGCACCCCGCCGTCCTCGGCGAGCCCGATGCTGATCATCGGGCTCACCGCGGCGAACGTCACGCCCTGCAGGAGCGGCAGCCGCACCCCGATCTTCCAGAACCCGATGGTCTGGATGAGCGAGGCGATGCCGCAGGTGAACAGGTCGGCGTTGATGAGGAACGCCAGCTGCTCCGGCGTGAGCCCGATCGCGTTGGCCAGCAGGATCGGGACGATCACCGCGCCGGCGTAGAAGGCCAGCACGTGCTGGAAGCCGTACAGCGCGAGCTGCGGCACCGGCAGGATCTGGTCGACCGGGTGCTTGCCCCGGGACCGGCCCGCGACAGGTTCTGCGGTGGTAGCGGACATCGTCGTACCCCCTCTTCAGGAGTGCGGCCACCCGGGAGCGACCGTTGTGCAACGGCTAGGGCCGACCGGCCGCCGGGTCCGGCCCGGCGGCGCGGTCAGCCGGCGGAGGTGGCGGGGGTCAGGGCGAGGTCGTCCGGCCGGACCGGGATGCGCTCGAGCGGGCGCCCGGTCGCCGCCCGGATCGCCGCCACGATCGCCCCCGTCGAGGAGATCGTCGGCGGCTCGCCCACGCCCTTCGCGCCGTACGGGGCACCGCGCTCGGGTTGCTCGATCCACGTCTGGAGCACCGGCGGCATGTCCAGCGGTGTCGGCAGCAGGTAGTCGGTGAACGACGGGTTCCGGATCCGGCCGTCCGCGACGACGATCTCCTCCATCACCGCCAGGCCGAGGCCCTGGGCGATGCCGCCCTCGATCTGGCCGGTCACCGCCAGCGGGTTGAGCGCCTTGCCGATGTCCTGCGCGGTGGCGATCTGCACGACCCGGACCAGGCCCAGCTCCGCGTCGACGTCGACCACCGCCCGGTGCGCCGCGAACGCGAACGACCAGTGCGCGTTGCCCTGCCCGTTCTCGTCGAGGGGGTCGGTGGGCGCGTGGTGGAACTCGCGGTAGGCCTCGACGGGCCCGGCCCGCAGGGCGTCGGCGAGCGACACGCTGCGCGTCCCGTCCTTGGTCGTCAGCTCCCCGTCGCCGAGCACCAGGTCGGCCGGCGCGAGGTGCAGGTCGAGCGCGGCCCGCTCGAGGATCACCTCGCGGACACCGGCGCAGGCCATCTGCACCGCGCCGCCGCTCATCATGGTCTGCCGCGAGGCGCTGGTGGAGCCGGCCGAGCCGACCTGGGTGTCCGCCGGGTGCAGCACGATCGTGTCGACGCCGAGCTCCGCCCGGGCGATCTGCTGGGCGAGCGTCACGAAGCCCTGGCCCACCTCCGCGGTGGCGACGTGCACGGTGGCCACCGGCTCGTCGTCGGCCCCGAGCTCGAGCCGGACCCGGGCGGAGGAGTAGTCGTCGAAGCCCTCGGAGAACGCCAGGTTCTTGAAGCCGACCGCGAACCCGGTGGCGCGCCGCACGTTGTGGGCGAGCGCGGTGCGGCCGGCCCCGCCGGGCAGGCTCATCAGGTCGGCGGCCGGGTCCGGGGGCGGCGGCATCGGCAGCTCCATGCAGGCCCGGATGCACTCCGCCACCGGTGCGGTGCCGGTGATGACCTGCCCGGTGAGCAGCTGGTCGTGCGTCTTCAGCGCGTTCTTCAGCCGCAGCTCGACCGGGTCCATGCCGAGCGCGTCGGCGAGCTTGTCCATCTGCGCCTCGCCGGCGAAGGACGTCTGCACCGCACCGAAGCCCCGCATCGCCCCGCAGGGCGGGTTGTTCGTCCGCACCGCGTAGCCGTCCACCGTCGCGTTGGGCACGTAGTAGGGCCCGGCGGCGAACGAGGTCGCGTTGGAGATGACCGCGGTGCTGGAGGACGTGTACGCGCCGCCGTCGAAGACCATCCGGCACTCGACGTTGACGAGGGTGCCGTCCCGCCGGGCGTGGTGGCGGTACCAGAGCCTCGCCGGGTGGCGGTGGACGTGGCCGAAGAACGACTCCTCGCGGGAGTAGACCATCTTGACCGGCCGGCGGGTGACCAGCGCGAGCAGGCAGGCGTGGATCTGCATCGAGAGGTCCTCGCGCCCGCCGAACGCCCCTCCGGTGCCGGCCAGGGACAGTCGCACCTTCTCCCGGGGCAGGTTGAGGCAGGCCGCGATCTGGTCGCGGTCGACGTGCAGCCACTGCGTCGCCACGAACAGCTCGACCCCGCCGTCGTCGCTGGGCACCGCCAGGCCGGACTCCGGCCCGAGGAAGGCCTGGTCCTGCATGCCCACCTCGTAGTCGCCCTCGACGACCACGTCGCCGGTGGCCTGCGGGTCGCCGTGGCGCAGCGCGATGTACCGGAAGACGTTGCCGTCCGGATGGATCGGCGGCGCGGTGATCGCCGCCTCGGGGTCGACGAGCGGGTCGAGCACGTCGTACTCGATCCTGATCGCCGCGCAGGCGCGGGCGGCGAGCTCGGGATGGTCGGCGGCCACCGCGGCGATCGGCTCGCCGTGGAAACGGACGACGTCGTGGGCGAACACCGGCTGGTCGTGGTGCTCCAGGCCGTAGGTGCGGGCGCCCCAGAGGTCGTCCTGGGTCACCACCGCGTGCACGCCCGGCATCGCCAGCGCACCGGAGATGTCGATCTCGACGATGCGGGCGTACGGGTACGGGCTGCGGACCGTCTTGCCCCAGACCATGCCGTCCACGTAGAGGTCGGAGGAGAACGCGAACTCGCCCTTGACCTTGGGCGGGCCGTCCGGTCGCAGGACGCTCTCGCCGAGGGCGGAGCGCCGCCTGCGGGTGAACGTCGAGGGCATGCTAGGCGCGGGCATGGTCACGCTCCTGCTGGGCTTGGCGGAACGCCGCGAAGATGCGGCCGTAGCCGGTGCAGCGGCACAGGTTGCCGGAGATCGCCTCGCGCATCTGCAGCTCGCTCGCCGCCGGGCTGCGGTCGAGCAGGTCGGTGAGCGCCACGATCATGCCGGGGATGCAGAAGCCGCACTGGACGGCTCCCTGGTCGAGGAAGGCCCGCTGGACGTCGGAGAGCTCGCCCTCGCCGGCCAGGCCCTCGACCGTGGTGATCTGCGAGCCCACCGCGTCGGCGGCCAGCACGCAGCAGGAGGCGACCAGCGCCCCGTCGAGCAGCACCGAGCAGGACCCGCACTCCCCCTGCTCGCAGGCGTTCTTCGAGCCGGGCTGGCCGAGCCGCTCGCGCAGCACGTACAGCAGGTTCTCGCCGACCCAGCCGTCGTCGACCTGCAGCTCGCGGCCGTTGACGGACAGGACGTACGTCTCCAGCGGGAAGTCCCGCTCGCCCTCCGGCCCGGGGTAGCCCTGGCCGCCGCGGCCGTCCTCGGTGCTGGGATCGTGCAGGGCGTCGCTGACCCCGCCGCTGCGGTTCGACTCGGGAGCGCTCATGCCGCCAAGCTCCTCTCCAGGGCACGGGTGGCGATGACCTGCACCGCGCGGGTCCGGTAGGCGGCGCTGCTGCGGTGGTCGGTGATCGGGCGCACGGCGTCGCGCACCAGCTCGCCGAAGCGGGCCACCGACCCGGCCGGCGCCGACATCGCGTCCCAGTCGATCTCCGCGGTGATGTAGGACTCCGCGTCGGGCGCCCGGACGGGCGTCGGCGCCACCGAGCCGAGCCCGATCCGCACGGTGCGCCCGGCGCCGTCGACGACCAGCGCCGCGCAGCAGATCGAGATCACCATCGCGTTGCGGGTGCCGACCTTGAGGAACTCCTGCGGCCCGCTCAGCCGGGGCACCCGCACCCGGGTGATGATCTCGCCGGGCTCCAGCACGGTGCGCTTGACGCCGGTGATGAACTCGGCCAGCGGCAGGGTGCGCTGTCCGGACCGGCTGGCCAGCACGACCGTGGCGTCGTGCGCCAGCAGCACCGGGAGGCCGTCGCCGGCGGGGCTGGCGGTGCCGACGTTGCCGCCGATGGTGGCGGCGTTGCGCATCTGGGGCGAGCCCACCGTGCGGGCCGCGGCCGCCAGCGCCGGCAGCTCGTCCGCCAGCTCACGCTCGATCGTCGTCCAGGTGGTGGCCGCGCCGATGTCGATCTCGTCGGCCCGGATCTCGTAGCCGCGCAGCTCGGCGACCCGCCGGATCGCGACGACCGCCTGCGGCCGGCGGTGGCCGAAGTTGACCTCGACCATGAAGTCGGTGCCGCCGGCGAGCAGCTGGGCGCCGGGCAGCTCGTCGAGCGCGTCGAAGGCCTCGGCCAGGCTGGTGGGGCGGGCGGTGACGGTCACGATTCCTCCTACCAGCCGATGCCCGGGTCGAACGCCTGCTCGGCCGGCGGCGCGTCGTCGCGGCGGACGGTCCCCTCGATGAGCCCGTACGGGCGGTCGTCGGCGTGGAAGACCTCGTTCGGGTTCTGCAGTCCGAACGGGGCCAGGTCGACGACGAAGTGGTGCTTGTTCGGCAGCGAGAAGCGCACCTCGCCGATCTGCGGCTGACCGTTGATCATCGCCTCGGCCATCGCGTACGCCGTCTGCTGCAGCGCCAGGCTGTGGTGCCCGGCGAAGACGTCGGTCATCGTGGCCACGGTGGCCGCGTACGACTTCGACCAGTCGACGTCGAGGTCGACGTGCCACCACTGCGCGGTCACCGCGGACGCCATGATCCGGTCGGTCGTCGGCTTCAGCGTCGTGTAGCGGTCGGAGAGGAACCCGTGGAACTCCGAGTCCGTCGTCTTGAGCAGGACGAGGTCCCTGATGCCGGAGACCACCAGCGCCCGGCCGTCGGCGTAGGTGACCGTGGCGGTCCGCACGTACCCGCCGTCGCGGACGAACGCGTGCGGGTGTGGCGACCCGCCGGAGTCCAGCCGCCGCCACGGGTACATCTCCAGCCGCACCCGGGCCCGCCGCACCGGCTCCACGTCCTCGACGAAGTGCCGCGCGAGCGCGATGCCGAAGGACTCCGGCTGGCGGGCCTGCTCGCCGTGCTCCTTGGCGAAGGCGTTGACGGTGTTCTTCGTCGCGTCCGTCGTCAGGCACTTCGCGTTGTCACCGGTCAGGTGGATGTCGGCGAAGTCCCCGGACAGGGCGACGCTGACGTTGTAGTCGACGAGCTCGTGCGGGTCGGCGTCGCGGTAGACGCGCACCACCCGGGTCTCCGCCTTGCCGTACTGGTTGTGCCCGAGCGTGACCCCCACAGACCTCAGCTCCCTCGGTAGGTGGAGTAGGCGTACGGCGACAGCAGCAGCGGGACGTGGTAGTGCGCGAGCCGGTCGGACACCTCGAAGGTGACGCTGACCTGCGGGTAGAACCCGCGCTGGCCGCTGCCGGAGAAGTACGCGGCGGTGTCGAAGTCGATCCGGTGCACCCCGTCGCGCAGCACGAGCGGCTCCCCGGACGGGGCGACGGCACGCAGCCGCCCGTCCGAGTCGGTGCGTCCGCTGGCGAGCTCGACCCAGCCGCCGTCGCCGGTCCGCCGGTGCAGGGCCACCGGGACGTCCGTCGCCGGGCGCCCCAGCGCGGCGTCGAGCACGTGCGTCGAGAGGGTCACGGGGCACCCTCGACGGCGGCCGTCGGGCTGGGACGCGACAAGGCGACTCCAGAAGGTTCCGGCATGCGGAAGAACGATATCGCTAGGCGAACGTAGCCGTCTGCCGCCGAGGGTGTCAATCCCCGCGCCGCCGAAGCCGCCGGCGCTCCGCTGGGCAGGCTCGGGGACTACGGGCTGGCAGGGCAGGCCAGGGATGCGGGCTAGGGATACAGCCCGCGGGTCCGGTGCGCGTCGGCGACCCGGCCGACGCCGATCATCTGCGCCGCCGTCCGCATCGACACCTTGCGCTCGGTGGCCAGCGTGGAGACCTGCGCGTACGAGCGCTCCATCATCGCCTTGAGCCGGTCGTTGACCTCGTCCTCGGTCCAGAAGTAGGCCTGCAGGTCCTGCACCCACTCGAAGTAGGAGACCGCGACGCCGCCGGAGTTGGCGAGCACGTCCGGCACCACCACCACGCCGTTCTCGGCGAGGATCGCGTCGCCGTCCGGCGTGGTCGGACCGTTCGCGCCCTCGACCACGAACCGCGCCCGGACCGCCGCGGCGTTGCCCTCGTGGATCACGCCCTCCAGCGCGGCGGGGACCAGGATGTCCACGTCGAGCTCGAGCAGCTCGTCGTTGGTGATCTTGTCGGTGCCGGGGAAGCCGACCACGGTCGGGGCGCCGGAGCGGACGTGCCGCAGCAGCCCGGAGGTGTCCAGCCCGCCGCCGTCGTACGCGCCGCCGGCCACGTCCGAGACCGCGACCACCCGGCAGCCGGCGTCGTGCAGGAACTGCGCGGCCAGCCCGCCGACCTTGCCGAAGCCCTGCACCGCCACGGTGGCGCCGCGCGGGTCCACCCCGGCCTCCCGCAGCGCGCTGAACGCCGCGTACATCACCCCGCGACTGGTCGCGCCGCCCCGCCCCTCGGAGCCGCCGATCGAGACCGGCTTGCCGGTGACGGCACCGGTGACGGTGTAGCCGGAGTGGATGGAGTAGGTGTCCATCATCCAGGCCATGGTCTGCTCGTCGGTGCCGACGTCCGGCGCCGGGATGTCCTTCTCCGGACCGATGACCGGCAGGATCTCCGAGCAGTAGCGCCGGGTCATCCGCTCCAGCTCGTTGCGGGACAGCGCCTTGGGGTCGACCGCGACGCCGCCCTTGGCTCCCCCGTACGGCACCCCGATCAGCGCGCACTTCCAGGTCATCCACATCGCCAGCGCGCGGACCTCGTCGAGGTCGGTGGCCGGGTGGAAGCGCACGCCGCCCTTGGCCGGGCCGCGGGTCAGGTTGTGCTGGACCCGGTAGCCGCGCAGCACCTCGACGTGCCCGTCGTCGTGCCGGAGCGGGACGGCCACCGCGACCTCGCGCCGCGGCGTCCGCAGCAGCTCGTGGAAGCCGTCGTCGAGGCCGAGCTGGCGGACCGCTTCGGCGAGCTGGTGCTGGGCGGACTGCCACGCGGACATCCGTGCAACCACGAAACGTCTCCCGGTACGCGAAACGCCGACGATCGCCGTTGACCGCCGGACACCAGCCACCCTACCCGCCCGCCGGGACGCCGGGCCGACGACATGGTCCTAGTTCTGGTCGCCGAGCGCCGCCCGGATGCGCTGGGCGTAGCCCTCCGGTGGGTCGTCGTCGGTGTACGGATGGCGCGGACCGAGCCAGAAGCGCAGGCCGTCCTTCGGCCGCCGCGGGATGACGTGCAGGTGCAGGTGCGGTACGGACTGGCTGACCACGTTGTTGACCAGCACCATCGACCCGGGTGCGGTCAGCCCGCCCTCGACCGCCAGCTCCAGCCGCTGGGCGGTCCGGGCGAAGTGCCCGACCCGGTCGGCGGGCAGCTCCGCGAGGGTCCGCACGTGCAGTCGCGGCACCAGCAGGACGTGCCCGCGGAAGACCGGCTTGGCGTCGAGGAAGGCGACCACCTGCTCGTCCGCCAGCACCACGGTCGCCGGCAGCTCGCCGGCCAGGATCCGGCAGAACGTGCAGCCCTGTCCGCGTGCCACCCTGGGATCATGCCCCGCCGCACCTCGGTGAGGGGCGGCGGCCGCCGTCCCGCGCCGGCGCTCCCCCCGGCGCCCCCGTACGACATCCAGACCTCGCACTCGGTGGCGACCATCGAGGCCGACCCGTCCCGGCCGTCCGGCCGGATGCTCTTCCTGGACGGGCACGAGAGCTCGTACGTCGACCTGGCCGACCCCACCCACCTCGAGTTCTCCTACGTCCGCCGGGTCGGGGACGTGCTCGATCTCGTCCGGCCGCCGCGGCAGCCGATCGAGGTGCTGCACATCGGCGGCGGCGGCTTCACGCTGCCGCGCTATGTCGCGGCCACCCGGCCGCGGTCCCGGCAGCTGGTCTACGAGTACGACGGCGAGCTGGTGCGGGTGGCCCGGGAGCACCTGGGCCTGCGGACGCTGCCCGGGCTGCGGATTCGGGTCGGGGACGCCCGCCGGCGGCTGGCCGAGCGGCCGGCGGGGTCCGCGGACGTGGTGGTCGGGGACGCGTTCAGCGGTGTGCTGGTGCCGCCGCACCTGGCCACCCTGGAGTTCGCCGCGCAGGTCCGGCGGGTGCTGCGGCCGGACGGCGTCTACGTGCTCAACGTGATCGACTGCCCGCCGCTGCGGGTGTCCCGGGCCGAGGCGTCGACCCTGCTCGCCGGTTTCGAGCACGTCGCGCTCACCGCCGACCGGGACCTGCTGCGCGAGCGGGACGCCGGCAACGTCGTGTTCGTGGCGTCCGCGGTGCCGCTGCCGCTGGCCGAGCTGGCCCGGGCGGCGGCCCGCGGGCAGTTCCCGGACGACCTGCTGGACCGGGCCGCGGTGGCCCGCTTCGCCGCCGCGTCCCCCGTCGTGCGGGACGCGGACGCCGACCGCTGGCGCCGGCTCGCCCCGCCGCCGGACCTGCCCGTCCCGCTGACTCCCGCGTGATCTTGCACTTGGCGGCGACCAGAGTTGCTCATGCCCGGTTTGCGAGCCGCCAAGTGCAAGATCACGGGGAGGGGCCGTACGGTGCGGGCGTGGCGATCGAGGACCCGACGCTGGCCGACCGGGCGGCGCGGGCGGGGGTGGCGACCGAGTACGCGGACTGGGCGCGCCAGCGGGTGGTGGTGGCCCCGGAGGCCGTCGAGGCGGCGCTGGCCGTGGTCGGGTCGCCGGCGCCGCCGGCGCTGGTCACCGCCGGGCCCGCACCGGCCACCGGCAAGGTGACGCTCGAGGACGGCCGCACCGTCGAGGTCACCGCGGGGGATCCGCTGCCGGCCGGCGTGCACCGGTTCGCCTCGGCCGACGTCCCGCTGGTGGTGGCGCCGCCGGCGCTGCCCGACCCGCTCGGGCGCCGCGCCTGGGGCTGGCAGGTCCAGCTCTACCAGCTGCGCTCGGCCCGGTCCTGGGGCATCGGCGACTACGCGGACCTGGCCACGCTGGCCGGCGCGTTCGGTGCCCAGGGCGCCGACGTGCTGCTGGTCAACCCGATGCACGCGCTGACCCCGGTGCACCCGGTGCAGCCCTCCCCGTACTTCCCGTCCAGCCGGCGCTTCGCCGACCAGCTGGCGGTCGCGGTCGACCTGCTGCCGGAGTACCGCTCCGCCCCGGCGTCGGTGCGCGCGGCGGTGGACGCGCTCCGGCCGCCGCCCGCCGACCGGATCGACCGGGACGCGGTGTGGCGGGCCAAGCGCGCGGCCCTGGCGATGCTGCTGCCGGCGTCGGTCCCGGCCGGCCCGGCCGAGCTGGAGGCCTTCGCGGTCTTCTGCGCGCTGGCCGAGCAGCACGGCGCGGACTGGCGGCGCTGGCCGGCGCCGCTGCGGCGGCCCGGCCGGGAGGCGGCCGCGGCGGCCGAGGAGGACCGGGTCCGGCTGCACCGGTGGATCCAGCTGCGCGCCGAGCAGCAGCTCGCGACGGCGCAGCGGACCGCCCGGGCGGCCGGGATGGCGGTCGGGCTGGTGCACGACCTGGCCGTCGGTGCGGACCCGGTCGGCGCGGACTCGTGGCTGCTGCCGGACGAGCTGGCCGCCGGCACCACGGTCGGTGCGCCGCCGGACTCGTTCAACCAGCTCGGCCAGGACTGGGGCTTCCCGCCGTTCCGGCCGGACCGGCTCGCGGAGACCGGCTTCGCCGCGTACCGGCAGGTGGTCCGGGCGGCGCTGCGGCACGGCGGCGGCCTGCGGGTCGACCACGTGATGGGGCTGTTCCGGCTGTGGTGGGTGCCCCGGGGCCGGGGGGCGGCCGGCGGCACGTACGTCCGGTACGACGCGCCCGCGATGCTCGCCGTGCTGGTGCTGGAGGCGGCGCGGGCCGGGGCGCTCGTCGTCGGCGAGGACCTGGGCACGGTCGAGCCGTCGATCCGGACCGCGCTGGACCGGGTCGGCGTGCTCGGCTCGGCGGTGCTGTGGTTCGCCCGGGAGGACGACGAGATCACGCCGCTGCCGCCGGCCCGCTACCGGGAGCGGGCGGTGGCGAGCGTGTCCACGCACGACCTGCCGACGGCGTACGGCCTGCTGGCCTCCGAGCAGGTCCGGGTGCGGGCGGCGCTGGGCCAGCTGGACCGCCCGGTGGCCGAGGAGGAGGCCCGGGTCGACGCGGAACGGGACCGGCTCCTCGCGATGATGCGGGCCGAGGGCCTGGCCGCGCCGGGCACGCCGGACGACGAGCTGGTGCTGGACATGTACCGGCTGCTGACCCGCACCCGGTGCCGGGTCGTGCTGGCGTCACCCGCCGACGCGGTCGGCGACCTGCGGCAGCCGAACCTGCCGGGGACCACGGAGGAGTACCCGAACTGGCGGCTCCCGCTGGCCGACCGCGCCGGCCGCCCGGTCTCCCTCGAGGAGTTCCTCGCCGCCCCCGGCACCGCCCGGATCGCCGAGCTGCTCGACTCCGCACTGCGGTCCTGAGCCGCTCAGCGCGCCGCCGCGGCGTCGATCTGCGGGCGGTAGCCGGCGCTCAGGGCGGCGACGGTGGCCGGCGGTGTGAGCACCTCGACCGGTCCGCTGCGGGGCCGGGCCCGCGGCTCGCCGTATCCCTGCACCGTCCAGGGCACGATGCGGTCGGCGAGGACCAGGACGGGATCGCCGCCCGCCGCGACGAACGTCCCCGCCGGCAGCACCGGCCAGGTCGAGGGGTGCAGCCGGCGGCGGTGGGTGCCGCGGACGAGTCGCTCGCCGTGCAGCCGGCGGTCCATCTCCTTCGCCAGCGGGACCGCGGTGTCGAGACCGGCCGCCCAGGCCCGGCGGTAGTCCTCGTACGAGCCGCGGCGGCACAGCGCGCACGGCCGGTGGCCGGCGGCCAGGGCGACCGCCTCGTCGTGGAAGAACAGCACGGTGAAGTGGTTCGGCTGCCACTGCGGCAGCCGCCAGTCCCGGTGCTCGAGCGCGCAGACGATCCACAGCTGGCTGCGGTGGGAGCGGACGACGGTCCTGCCCTCGTGCAGGATCCCGCGGTTGCCCAGCCACGCTCCGCGCAGGCCGATCGCGACGATGTCGCCCGTCGGCGTCACCCGGTTCCGCATCGGCACGGCTAGAGATCCCGCTCCAGCCGGGCGGCCACCTCGCGGTAGCGGGCGACCGGGACGAGGTGCACACCGTCGAAGGCGCCGCTGTCGCGCAGCCGCCAGCACCTGCTCGCAGGCGGCGTCGACGCCGGCCTGGCGGTCCGCCGTCACCTGCTCGACCAGCCGGTCCGGGATCTCGACGTCGGGGATCGTCGCCGCCAGCCGGCTCGCCATGCCGGCGCTGGCGAGCACCATCACCCCGGCGTAGACCGGGCACCGCACCGCCGCGTGTCTCGCCACCGCAGCAGCGCGTCCAGCGAGTAGCAGACCTGGGCGAAGACGAAGTCCGCCTCCCGCTTCCACGGCACCAGCGGGCGCAGCCCGGCGGCCACGCCGACCCGGAACGGCCCGGTCCCGGCGAAGGCCGGGTCGCTCGGCCAGCGAGCGGACCTCCTCGACCATCGCCCGGACGGTCAGGTCGCTGGTCCGGTTCCCGGACGACGGCTTGTCGCCGTACACGAAGAGAAACTGGTCCACTCCGTACGCCGCGGCGGTCAGCAGGTCCCGCCGGAAGCCGAGCAGGTTGCGGTCGCGGGAGTTGAGACAGGCGATGCTCCGCCCGCCCATCGCCTGGACCTCGCGGGCGACCGCGATGCTCGACACCGTCGCCCGGCCGAGGTGGTTGTCCGGCACCAGGAACGAGCCGGCGACCGCGCTGAGCACCCCGATCTGGTGCCGCACCCGGGTCAGGTCCGGCCGCGTCGGCGGCTCGATCTCGCACACCAGCTCGAAGCCCTGCCCAGCCACGCCCCGACCGTACGACACCGCCCCCGATACCATCCTGCGATCGCCGCGCGGGACCGAGACGCTCGCCGATCCTCAGGCAGGCAAGGTTGACAGGAGGAACAGGTGAGCGATCCGCGGAGGTACGCGATCGTCATCGAGCAGGCGGATGACGGCGGCTTCGGAGCGTGGGCTCCCGACCTGCCGGGGTGCGTGGCGCTTGGCGACACCATCGAGGAGACCGAGCACAGCATGCGTGAGGCGATCGCCTTCCACATCGAGGGCCTCCGACTCAACGGCGACCCGGTGCCGGAGCCCTCGGGGGTGGCGGTCGCGATGGTCGAGGTGGACGCGGCCTGACGCGGGTCAGTTCAGCGTGCGGCGGCGGGTGGTGCGGGTGCGGCCGGCCGCGAGGAGGAGGACGAGGGCGGCGGCGGTGCCGTACGACGCGGCCTTGGTCGGCTCGTGCTGCAGGCTCAGCGCGCCGACCAGGTACGGCAGGTAGCCGGCGGCCGCCGCCGGCAGCCACTCCCACCGGCCGGACAGCGCGACCAGCGCGACCAGCAGCAGCGCGTACCACGGATAGCTGGGACCGGCCAGCAGCAGCGCGACCCCGGTGACCACCACCGCGCCGTCCCAGGGCTGGTCGGGGTCGGTCCGCCAGGCGACCGCGCCGGCGACCGCCGCCAGCAGCAGCGCCGCCAGGAGCAGGGTGACGCCCGGCGGGACGGTGGCCGGCAGCAGCAGCCGCAGGACCGGGAAGCGGCCCGACCCGTCGTACCCCTCCTCGGCCAGGTAGCCCGGCAGGAAGCCGAGCACCTCGGTGCCCACGGCGAGGACGTGCGGCAGGTACGACAGGGCGAAGGTGCCCACCGCCGCGGCGAGGACCAGGACACCGCGGCGGCGCAGCACCGCCGGCAGCACCAGCGCCGGGTAGAGCTTCACCGCGACGGCGGCCCCGAGCAGCCCGCCGGCGGCGAGCGGGCGGCGGGCGGCGGCGCAGCGCAGGCCGAGCACGACCAGCAGCGCGCCGAGCACGTCGACGTGCGCGGCATTCCCGGCCTCGATGACGACCAGCGGGCACCACGCCCACAGCACCGACCACCGCGGGTCACGCCCGGACCTGGTCAGGATCCCGACCAGCGCGAGCGTGGTGAGCACGGCGATCAGCGCGGCGGCGAGCTGCCACGGCTTCCACCGGGCGCCGGGCGGCGACAGCAGGTGCACGGCGAGGAAGAAGGCCTGCGCGACCGGCGGGTAGATCGTCGGCGACCGCGGGTGGTTCATGATCGTGCAGACCGGGATGCGGTCCCGGCACTCCGGCGGGAACAGCCAGTCGTCGCGCAGCGGGGCGAGGGCCGCGTCGGTGGGGACATGCCGGTACGGGTCGGTGCCCGACGCCTGCACCCGCCCGTCCCAGGCGTAGCGGTGGAAGTCGTCGGTGCTGCGCGGGGGGACCCCGATCGCCACCACCTGCAGGAGTACGCCGCCGGCGACGATCAGCGGGACCGCGGTGCGGGCGGGCACCCGGAACACCAGCCGGACCGCCGCCGGGAAGACCAGCCAGGCGGCGGCGAGCAGGCCGGCCAGCAGCCAGCGGGCGTCGTTCGGCCGGCCCGCGGCGAGGGCGGCGCCGAGCACGCGGCGAGCACCAGCGACCCGCCGTGCCGCCGAGCGCCGGCCACGCCCGCCGTCCGCCGACGGACGCCCGCCGGGCTCGATCACCGGCCGCGGCACCTGCGGCCGAGGTGTGCCGTCCGACGCGCGCACCCAGAGTGCCGGGTGCCGGGTCTGGCCGGACGGTGGCCCTTCGCCGCGGTTGTCCGACGGCGGCCCGACCGGTGGCCGGACTGGCTCCCTGCCGAGCTGCTGGTCCGGGCCGCCTGTCGTCCGCGGCCCTGTCTCGGGACGGCGATCGGGCCGAGCGTCGGGAGAACGGCGCGTCACTGCCTCCCCGCCGGACCGGCGGCTGCCGACGCGGGACCCGGCGCTCGTCGGTCGCTGCCGGGTAGGCGTGCCGGGGGTCGATCACGGCTGCAGCCTCCCGCACGCGCGGGCGGCGCCGCCGGGCCGGCAGGCGTCCGGGATCCGTAATGGGCCGGTCGGGCGCTGCCCGCGGCGACCGTGCCTACGGTGGCCGCCATGGGCTCGCCGCTGACCCGCCCGCTCCCGCCGCCTCCGGACGCACTGCGCCGCGGCCCGCTGAGCGAGGGCGCGTTCCCCTCGCCGCTGCACGACGCCGGCACCGCGGCCCGGATCGGCCGCTGGCTCGGCATCGCCTTCGCGACCTGCTTCGTCACCGGGCTGATCAGCCACTACCTGCAGCAGCCGCCGGCCTGGCTCACCGTGCCGAGCCGGCCCGTCTGGGGTTACCGGCTCAGCCAGGGCATCCACGTCGCCACCGGTATCGCCACCATCCCGCTGCTGCTGGCCAAGCTGTGGACGGTCTCCCCGAAGCTGTGGTCCTGGCCGCCGGTGCGCTCCGTCCTGCACGGGCTGGAGCGGCTGTCGATCCTGGTCCTCGTCGCCGCCGCCGTCTTCGAGGTGGCGACCGGGCTGATCAACATCGCCCAGTGGTACCCCTGGTCGTTCTACTTCCCGCGGGTGCACTACTACGTCGGCTGGGTCGCCATCGGCTCGATCGCCCTGCACGTCGCGGTGAAGGCGCCGGTGATCGCGGCAGCGTTCCGCGACCGGCGGGAGCAGCCGCCCGCGGGACTCAGTCGGCGCGGCTTCTTCCTCGCGGTCGGCGGTGCGGTCGCCGCGGTCACCGTCGCGACCGTCGGGCAGACCCTGCGCCCGCTCAGCCCGCTGGCCCTGCTCGCCCCGCGCCGCCCGGACATCGGCCCGCAGGGCCTGCCGGTCAACCGCACCGCCGAGGGCGCGCGGGTCGAGCAGTCGGCCCGCGACCCGGGCTACCGGCTCGCCGTCTCCGGCCCGCGGCCGTACGCGCTGGGGCTGGCCGAGCTGCGCGCGCTGCCGCAGCACGAGGCGACCCTGCCGATCACCTGTGTCGAGGGGTGGAGCGCGTCGGCCCGGTGGCGGGGGGTCCGGCTGCGGGACCTGCTGGACCGGGCCGGCGCCCCGGTCGGCGCGTCCGCCCGGGTCGTCTCGCTGGAGCGGGACGGCATCTACCGCGAGTCGGTAGTGGACAGTGCACACGCGACGGACGAGCTGACGCTGCTGGCACTGGAGCTGAACGGCGAGCCGCTCGCGCTCGACCACGGCTTCCCGGTCCGGCTGATCGCCCCGAACCGGCCGGGGGTCCTGCAGACCAAGTGGGTGTCCCGGGTGGAGGTGCTCTGATGGCTGACGTCCGGCGCTGGCGACTCGGGCTCGGCGGGCTCGGGCTCGCGGCGATCGGGTTCGGTGGCTGGGGTGTGCTCACCGGGGGCGTCGCGACCGACTGGCCGGTCACCGCGACCTGGCTGGTCGGCGGCGTGCTGCTGCACGACCTGGTGCTGGTGCCGGCCGTCGCGGTGGTCGGCTGGCTGGTCACCCGGGCGGTGCCGGCGGGTGCCCGCCCGGTGGTGCGCGGCGGGCTGCTCGTCGGCGCGGTGCTGACGCTGGTGGCGCTGCCGGTGCTCACCGGCCGCGGCGGCGCCGGCAACCCGTCCTCGACGCCGCTGGACTACCCGCGCAACCTGGCGTTGATCCTGCTCGCGGTCGCCGTGCTCACCGCCGTCCTCGCCGCCGCCCGGGTCGTCCGCTCCCGCTCCCGCCTCGCCCTGGACCTTCACGGAGCTGCGATCACGCCGTGGGAGACGCTCCGCACTGAGGTCAAGCTCATCGGTGCGAACTCGGCGCGGGGTGCGGGTCAGGTCGGCCGCGGGAGGCGGATGACGAACCGGCAACCGGGCCCGGCGTTCTCCACCCCGATCCGGCCGCGGTGCGCCTCCACCAGCCCGCGGGCGATCGCCAGGCCGAGCCCGGCGCCGGCCTGGTCCGGCGCCGGCGAGCGGGCCGCCTCGCCGCGGAAGGCGACCTCGAAGACCCGCGGCAGATCGGCCTCCGGGATGCCGCCGCAGGAGTCCTGCACGGCGAACCAGGCACTGTCGCCGTCCGCGCCGGCCGCCAGCGTCACGGTCCCCTCCGACGGGGTGTGCCGGATCGCGTTCGCCAGCAGGTTGCGCACCACCCGGCCGAGCTCCGGGTCGCTGCCGTGCACGACCGGCCAGGACCCGGCGCCGTCGGCGAGGATCCGGACCCGCTTCGCGGCCGCGGTGGGACGCACCACGGCGACCGCGTCCGAGACCACGTCGCCGAGCGACACCGCGTCGAGCTGCAGCCGCAGCGCGCCGGCGTGGATCCGGGACAGCTCGAAGAGGTCGTCGACCATCGCGGCCAGCCGGTCCACCTCGCGGGTCATCGTCGCGTGGTAGCGCGCGACCTGGTCCCGCTCGGTGACCACGCCGTCCTCGAGCGCCTCGGCCACCGCCCGCAGCCCGGCCAGCGGGGTGCGCAGGTCGTGCGAGACCCAGGCGACCAGCTCCCGCCGGCTCGCCTCCAGCGCCCGCTCCCGCTCGACCGCCTCCCGCTCCCACACGCTCTGCCGGGCCAGCCGGCCACCCACCCACAACGCCCAGCCGAGGGCGACGGACCCGGCCGCGGCGACCACCGTGAGCACCACGCCCAGGTCGTGCGGGGACAGGAACATCGCGTACGAGGTGCCGATGACACCGGCGACGACCGCCAGCACCGCGGCCGCCACGACCGTGGAGACGCTTGCCACGATCGAGCGGTGGCCGAGCAGCCGCAGCCCGAGCCAGCCGAGGACGCCGACCGGCAGCGCGCAGGCCAGCGCGATCAGCACCACCTGCACGGCGTCCGGGATCACGGCGCGTCCACCGGGTCGTAGCGGTAGCCGACCCCCCAGACGGTGGCGACCCGCGGCTCGGCAGCGCCCGGCTCCAGCTTCTCCCGCAACCGTCGCACGTGGACGGTCACAGTGGACTGGTCGCCGAAGGTCCAGCCCCAGACCCGTTCCAGCAGCTCGGCCCGGGTGAAGGCATGTCGTGGGTGGGCCAGCAGGAAGGCGAGCAGGTCGAACTCCCGGACCGTCAGCAGCAGCTCCCGGCCGCCGGCGGTGGCGACCCGGGCGGCGGTGTCGACGGTGAGGTCGCCGTCCCGCAGGACGGCCGGCCGGTCCGGCCGCGGCGCCGGCTCCCGGCTGCGGCGCAGCACGGAGAGCACCCGCAGGGTCAGCTCCCGCGGCGAGAACGGCTTGGTCACGTAGTCGTCCGCGCCGAGCTCGAGGCCGAGCACCCGGTCGGACTCCTCGCCGAGCGCGGTCAGCATCACGATCGGCACCGCGCTGGTCTCCCGCAGCCGGCGGCAGACGTCCAACCCGGACAGTCCCGGCAGCATCAGGTCGAGCACGACCAGGTCCGGCGGGTCGGCGAGAGCGCGGGCCAGCGCGCTCGTCCCGTCACCCACCACCTCGACGGACAGGCCCTCGCGCTCCAGGTAGCGGCGGACGACGTCGCTGACCGTGCCGTCGTCGTCGACGACCAGCACCCGCCCCTCGCCCACGACTGGCAGCCTAGGCGCGGGCCCGCGCCGCCCGCGCGCCCGTCCGGTGGCCGTTCGCGAGCTGTAAGGGTCGCCCGCGAGCCGGGCCGGTTAGGTTCCGCGGGTGCCCGACGTGCCGCCCGCGGTGGACGTCGTGCTGCCCTGCCTGGACGAGGCCGCGGCGCTGCCGTGGGTGCTCGGCCGGATGCCGGCGGGCTACCGGGCGGTCGTCGCGGACAACGGCTCCACCGACGGCTCGGCGGAGGTGGCCCGACGCCTCGGCGCTGCCGTCGTCGACGTGCCCGAGCGCGGCTTCGGCGCGGCGGTGCACGCCGGGCTGCTGGCCTGCACGGCGGACGTGGTCTGCGTCCTCGACGCGGACGGGTCGCTCGACCCGGGACAGCTGCCCGCCGTGGCCGGACCCGTGCTGCGCGGCGAGGCCGACCTGGTGCTCGGCCGCCGCCGCCCGGTGGACCGGGCGGCCTGGCCGTGGCACGGACGGGTCGGCAACGCGGTGCTCGCCCGCCGGCTCCGCCGCCGGACCGGGGCCCGGCTGCACGACCTCGGCCCGATGCGTGCCTGCCGGCGGCAGCCGCTGCTCGACCTCGGGGTGACCGACCGGCGCTTCGGCTACCCGCTGGAGGTGGTGCTGCGGGCCGCGGCGGCCGGCTGGCGGATCGCCGAGGTGGACGTCGACTACGGGCACCGCGCCGCGGGCACCCGGTCGAAGGTGACGGGATCGGTACGCGGGACCGTCCGCGCGGCCCGGGACATGGCCTCGGTGCTGTCCCGGTGACAGGGCGGCTCCTGGTGCTGGCCAAGGCGCCGGTGCCGGGCCGGGTGAAGACCCGGCTCTGTCCGCCGTGCACCGCCGAGGAGGCGGCGCGGGTGGCGGCGGCGGCGCTGGCGGACACGCTGGACGCGGCCCGCCGGACAGCCGGGACGGTGCTCGCCCTGGACGGTCTGCTGCCGGCGCCGGACGGGGTCAGGGTGCTGCCGCAGCGGGGACACGGGCTCGCCGAACGGATCGCGGCGGCCTTCGCCGACATCGGCGGACCGGCGCTCCAGCTGGGCATGGACACCCCGCAGGCCGGACCGGACCTCCTCGCGCACTGCCTGTCCACACTGGACTCCGGGACGGACGCGGTGCTCGGTCCCGCCGAGGACGGCGGCTGGTGGGCGCTCGGGCTGCACGACCCCGAGCACGCCCGGCTGCTCGGATCGGTGCCGATGTCCACACCGGACACCGGGCGGCTCACCCTGAAGGCGCTGCGCGGAGCCGGCCTGCGGGTGGCGGTGCTGCCGGTGCTGCGGGACGTCGACAGCTGGGCCGACGCCACCGCCGTCGCCGCGCTCGCGCCCCGCGGCCGGTTCGCGGCGGCGGTCGCCGCGGTCGCCGCGTGAGCACCGGCTGGCCGGCGGCGGCCGCGGACGACGGACGGGCCGCGGCGGACCGGCGGGCGGTGCGGCCGGCGGTCGAGGTGTACGAGGCGGGTCTCCGGGCGGCCGAGCGTGGCACGGCGACCGGCTGGCGGGTCCGGTACGCGGACGGCTCCGCCACGGACCTGCCGCTCGCCGCCTGGACCGTCGGCGAGCGCCCCGGCGACCGGAGCCTGCTCGCCCGCTGCGCCGGCCCCACCCTCGACCTCGGCTGCGGACCGGGCCGGCTCACCGCCCTGCTCGCCGCCCGCGGCGTACCGGCCCTCGGCGTCGACCTGGCGCCGCACGCGGTCGCGCTCTGCCGGGACCGCGGCGGGACGGCGCTGCGGCGCGACCTGTTCGGCCGGCTGCCCGGGGAGGGACGGTGGCGGCACCTGCTGCTCGCCGACGGCAACGTCGGCATCGGCGGCGACCCGGCGGCGCTGCTGCGCCGGTGCGCCCGGCTGCTGCACCCGCGTCGGCAGCGCGCTGCTGGAGATCGACCCGCCCGGCACCGCGCTGCGCCGGACCCTGGCCCGGCTGGAGCCGCCGACCGGGCCGCCGTCGGCGTGGTTCCCGTGGGCGCACCTCGGGCCGGACGCGCTGGCCGGGCTCGCGCCGCCGGCCGGTCTCGCCCTGGCCGGCGCCTGGACGGACAAGGGTCGGTGGTTCGCCAGGCTGGTCCCGGGCGCCGCGGGCGCGTCCGCGGTGCCCGCCGCCGGCAGCCTCAGCCGACCTCCGCCGGGAGGTGACCGGCCACGGAGTCCGCCGGCGTCGAGATCGTCGCCGGCCGCACCGGCGCCTCGATCCCGCTCAGCACCGCGGCGACCGTCCGCTCGGCGAGCCGCCGGCGGTCCAGGCGCGGGACGGAGCCGAGCAGCGCCATCATCATCGGCGCGGCGAGCAGCACCACGGCCAGCTCGACGTCCGTGTCGGGACGCAGCTCGCCCGTGGCGATGCCGCGACGCAGGACCTCGCGGGTGACGTCGCGCCGCTCCTCGATCATGTCCAGGTACAGCGACCGCAGCCGTCCCGGCCGCTGCAGCTGGGGGATCAGGCACGGCAGGATCTTCCCGGCCCGGCCGTCGCGGGCCTTGCCGACGGTGCGGACGAGCAGGACCAGGTCGTCGCGCACCGACGTGCCGGGCAGCGCCGGGAGCGGCTCCTTCGCCGCGGCGACCGCGTCCAGCACCAGCGCTTCCTTGTCCGGCCAGCGACGGTAGATGGCCGCCTTGCCGACGCCGGCCCGGGCCGCGACCGCCTCCATCGACAGCGCCTCGACGGTCGTGCCCTCCGCGAGGAAGTCGAGGACCGCCTCGATGGTCGCCTCGTCGACGCGGCTGCTTCGCGGCCGGCCCGGCGGTCGCGGCCCGGGCACGGCCGGGTGCGCGGTCGCGTCCCGGGAGATCACGTCACGTCCGCCAGCTCGGCGGCCGGGGCGGGCCCGGCCGACACCGGCTGCGGCGCCGACCGCCGCGGCAGCCACCGCAGCACCGCCAGCGCGCCGAGCAGCGCGGCCAGCGCCGAGCCGCCCGCCGCCCAGTGCATCGCCTGCACGAACGCGGCGTTGGCCGGTTCGATCAGCGCGTCGCCGGCCGGCCCGATCTGGGCCGCGACCGCGTAGGTGGCCGCGATCGACTCCGACGCCATCTCCCGAAGTGGCGCCGCCAGGCCGGTCAGCTCGTCGGCGATGCCGCTGCGGTAGACCTCGGAGAGCACCGAGCCGAGCACCGCGACCCCGAGCGCGCCGCCGACCTGGCGGATCGTGTTGCTGACCGCGGAGCCGACCCCGGCCTTCTCCCGCGGCAGGGTGGACATCACCGCCTCGGTGGCGGGGGGCATCACGTTGGCCATGCCGGCGCCCATCACGAAGTAGGCGATCAGCAGCACCCAGATCGGGGTGTCCACCCCGATGACGAGGAAGACGGCGAGTCCCACGGTGACGAGGGCCATGCCGACGGTGCAGACCGCCTTCGGGCCGTACCGCCGCACCAGAGCGGCGCTGCGCGGGGCGAAGAACAGCTGCGCCGCCGCGAACGGCAGGAACAGCAGGCCGGTCTGCAGCGGGGAGTAGTCGCGCACCAGCTGCAGGTAGAACGTGCCGAAGAACAGCGATCCCATCGCGGCGAAGAAGACCAGGCCGACCGCCGACGACGGCGGCGGAGAACATCGGGTTGCGGAACAGCCGCACGTCCAGCGCAGGATGGTCGATCCTCCGCTCGTACGCCACGAACGCCGCCAGGATGGCCACGCCCGCCGCGATCGAGCCCCAGACGGCGGGGCGGCTCCACTCGCCGGACTCGCCGCCGGTGATGATGCCGTACACGAAGATGCCGAGGCCGGCGATCGAGAGCAGCACCCCGACCAGGTCGATCCGGCCCGGGTTGGGATCGCGGGACTCCGGCACCAGCACGAAGACCGCCACCACACCGGCGATGACGATCGGCACGTTGATCAGGAAGACCGAGCCCCACCAGAAGTGCTCCAGCAGGAAGCCGCCGAAGACCGGGCCGATCGCGACGGCGAGGCCGACCGAGCCGGCCCACACCCCGATCGCCTTGGCCCGCTCGCGCGGGTCGAACACGTTCGAGATGATCGACAGCGTGGCCGGCATGATCGCGGCGGCACCGACGCCCATCAGCGCCCGCGCGGCGATCAGCTGACCGGGGTCCTGGGCGTACGCGGACGCCAGCGACGCCAGGCCGAAGACCACCAGCCCGACCAGCAGCACCCGCTTGCGGCCCAGCCGGTCGCCGAGGATGCCGGCCGTGAACAGCAGGCCCGCGAACACCAGCGTGTACGAGTTGATCGCCCACTCCAGCTCGCTCTGGCTCGCACCCAGGCCCTCGCGCGGATCGGCGATCGTCTTCATCGCCACGTTGAGGATGGTGTTGTCGAGCACGACGACGAGCAGGCTGACGACCAGTACGCCGAGGATCTTCCAGCGCTGCGGGTGTCCGGTCTGCGGCTGCGTCTGCGGCATGGTCATGCGGGTCCTCGAGATCTGATACGGAACGGTGTCGTAACGGAACCCTACGCCCTGCCGAGGCCGGTTGCGATACGGGCCCGTTCCGTATCGAATTTCGCCCTCAGCGGACGCTGTCACCGAGCGGCGGAGGCCCGTAACGGCGCGTGCGCGAAGGCGGTCATCCCGGCGGCGAAGTCGACCTCGGCCGCCCAGCCGAGCTCGGCGCGCGCCCGGGCCGGGGAGGCCGTGACGTGCCGGACGTCGCCGAGCCGGAAGTCGCCGGTCACCACCGGCTCCGGCCCGCCGTGCGCGGCGGCCAGCGCGCTCGCCAGCTCCCCGACCGTGTGCGGCGTCCCGCTGCCGACGTTGTACGCGCGCAGGGTTCCGGCCGGCGGCGGGGACGCCAGCGCGGCGAGGTTGGCGGCGGCCACGTCCCGCACCTCGACGAAGTCGCGGCGCTGCCCGCCGTCCTCGAAGACCCGGGGCGCGTCGCCGCGGGCCAGCGCGGAGCGGAACAGCGACGCGACCCCGGCGTACGGGGTGTCGCGCGGCATCCGGGCGCCGTAGACGTTGTGGTAGCGCAGGGCCGCCACCGACCCGCCGGTGCCGCGCGCCCAGGCCGCGGCCAGGTGCTCCTGGGCCACCTTCGTCGCGGCGTAGCCGTTGCGCGGGTCGAGCCGGGCGTCCTCGGTGACCAGCCCGGGCTCCAGCGGCCGGTCGCAGGCCGGGCACGGCGGCTCGAACCGGCCGGCGTCGAGGTCGGCCGCCGCCCGCGGCCCGGGCGCGACCTCGCCGTGCACGACGCAGCGGTAGCGGCCCTCGCCGTAGACGACCATCGAGCTGGCGAGCACGAGCCGGCGGATGCCCGCCCGGGCCGCCTCGGCGAGCAGGACCGCGGTGCCGAGGTCGTTCGAGGCGACGTACCCGGGCAGGTCGTCCAGGTCGAGGCCGAGACCCACCATCGCGGCCTGGTGGCTGACGGCGTCGACGCCGGTGAGCGCGGCGGCCACCGTGCCGGCGTCCCGGACGTCGCCGACGACCAGCTCGACGCCGTCCGGCAGGCTCGGTGCGACGGCGTGCACGGCCGGTGCCAGCGCGTCCAGCACCCGGACGCCGTGCCCGGCGGCGAGCAGCCGCTCCACCACGTGCGACCCGACGAAGCCGGCACCGCCGGTGACCAGGAGGAGCACGCGCCAGACCGTACGGTGTGGACCGTGCGGGGGGTGCCGTGGTGGGGGGTCGTGTCGTCGGCGGCGGCGCCGGTGCTGCTGATCGGCGGCTGGACGGTGGCGGCGGCGCGGCAGCGGGACGGCTTCGACCCGGTGCGGGGGACGATCAGCGCGCTGGCGGCCCGCGACGCCGACGACCGCTGGGTGATGACCGCCGCGCTGGCCGCGGTCGGCGCGTGTCACGTCGTCACCGCGCTCGCGCTGCGGCCGGCGGCGTCGCCCGGGCGGATGGTGCTCGGGATCGGCGGGGTCGCGACCGTGCTGGTGGCGGTGTTCCCGCTGCCGGTCGGGGACGGCGGATCGGCACCGCACACGCTGGCCGCCGCGGTGGCCTTCGGCGCCCTCGCCGCCTGGCCCGCGCTCGCCGCCCGCCGCCGAGCCGCGACGCCGAGCCGGGCTGTCGACCCGGTGCCGTGGGCGTTGCGTCCGGCCGTCTGCGCCGCGGCGGCCGCGGTGCTGCTCGGGCTGGTCGGCTGGTTCGCCGTGGAGCTGGACGGCTCCCGGGCGGGCCTGGCGGAGCGGGTCGCGGCGGGCGCGCAGGCGCTGTGGCCGCTGGTCGTCGTCCTGTCCGCCCGCCGGACCCGCCCCGCAGCTGCCACCCCCGGGAGCGCGATGATGGCCCGGTGCCCGGGATAGCGCTCGACGTCAACGAGACCCTGCTCGACCTCGCCGCGCTCGACCCGGTGTTCGAGGAGCTGGTGGGCGACGGCCAGGCGTCCCGGCGGACCTGGTTCCGCCGGATGCTGCACGCGGCGCTCACCATCACCGCGACCGGCGGCTACGAGCCGTTCGGCGCCCTCGGCGGTGCCGCGCTGCGCGACCTCGCCGCCGAGCGCGGGGTCGAGCTGCCGGCGGACGCGACCGACCGGCTGGTCGCCGGCATGACGACGCTCCCACCGCACCCGGACACCGCGCCGGCGCTGGCCCGGCTGCGGGCCGCGGGGGTGCCGATGGTCGCGCTCACCAACAGCGTCCTCGCCGTGGCGACCGCGCAGATCGAGAACGCCGGCCTCGCCGGCCTGGTCGACGGCGTGGTCAGCGCGGACGAGGTCGGGATGCTCAAGCCGTCGCCGCGGCCGTACGCGCTGGCGGCCGAGCGTCTCGACGTCCCGCTGGGAGAGCTGTGGCTGGTGGCCGCCCACGACTGGGACGTGGTCGGTGCCCGGGCGGCCGGGGCGCGCGCCGCCTTCCTGGCCCGGCCGGGTCAGCGGCCGCCGATCGCCGGCCCGCCGCCCGACCTCGTCGCCGCCGACCTCGACACCCTCGTCACCGCCCTGCTGGCGGCCCTGACCGCCGACCACTCAGGACCAGGCGGCCGGCACTAGCCGGGAGCTTGGCCGGCCGACACGAACCGGCACCGCTGCCTCGTCGGGGTGGATATGATCGGCGCCTCCTGGGGAGGTGCGACATGGTCGCCGTGGATCGACGGACTTTCCTGCGCGGGGCGGCGGTCGCCGCCGGCGGAGCTGTGTTGGGCGGGCCGTTCCAGGGCTTCGTCGCCCGGTCGGCCGCCGCGGACGCCGGCGGGTCCGCCCGCGGCGAGCTGGGGCCGATCCCGGACCTGCGCGACGGCGCGGTCCGGCTGTGGTTGCCGAAGGGCTTCCACTACCGCTCCTTCCACGACACCGAGTTCCCGGTCGTCCTCGACGACGGCACCGCCCTGCCCGGCCGGCACGACGGCATGGCCGCCTTCGGCCGGCGCAACGGCAACGTGCTGCTGGTCCGCAACCACGAGGTCAACGGCACCGGGACGGCGTTCGGCGACCCCAGCCAGGCGTACGACCCGATGGCGCGGGGCGGCACCACCACGATCGAGGTGACCCGCACCGGCGAGGTGGTGCACAGCTACACCAGCCTCAACGGCACCCAGATGAACTGCTCCGGCGGCCCGATGCCGTGGGGCAGCTGGGTCACCTGCGAGGAGACGGTCAACGGTCCGGACGTCGGCCCGGACTTCACCGGGGTCCGAACGTCCCGCTGACGCAGCGGCACGGCTTCGTCTACGAGGTGCCCGCGCGCGGGCAGTCCGACCGGGAGCCGATCACCGCGGCCGGTCGCTTCCTGCACGAGGCGGTCGCGTTCGACCCGGTCTCGGGCGACCTCTACCTCACCGAGGACAACTTCGGCTTCCCCTCCGGCTTCTACCGCTACCGCCCGCGGCGCAACCCGCTGCACACCGGCCGGCTCGGCAACCGCGGCCGGCTGCAGATGCTGGCGGTCAGGGGCCAGCCGAACGCAGAGCTGGCGGCGGAGCAGCCGGACCGGGCCATCTACCGGGTCGAGTGGGTGGACATCGACGACCCGGCGCCGAGCTTCCCGTACACGCCCGGCGAGACCGCGCCGACCACCAACGACCAGGCCCTCAACCATGTCGGCAGCCAGGGGCGCGCGCAGGGCGCCGCGCACTTCTCCCGGCTGGAGGGCGCCGCCTACGACGACGGCGTCGTCTACTTCTGCTCGACCCAGGGCGGCGGGCCCGCGGAGGGGAGCATCGGACCGATCGTCGGCGGCTACGGCAACGGGCACGGGCAGATCTGGGCGTACCACACCCGCGCCAGGATCCTGCGGCTGCTCTACCAGTCGCCCGGCCCGGACGTGCTCGACTTCCCGGACAACGTCACCACCAGCCCGCGGGGCACGCTCGTCGTCTGCGAGGACAACGTCGACGACAACTACCTGCGCGGCCTGAGCAGGCGCGGCCGGCTGTTCGACATCGCCCTCAACCGGCTGGTGAGCAGCACCGGGGTCGAGCGGTTCAACGACGAGTTCGCCGGCTCCACCTTCAGCCCGGACGGGCACACGCTGTTCGTCAACATCCAGGCCAGCGCCGGCATGACGTTCGCGATCTGGGGACCCTGGCGCGCGATCGGCGTCTGAGTCGGGTCACGCCAGCGCGGCGTAGCCGGCGAGGGCGAGGTAGACGGCGCTGACCGGCCAGCGCAGCCAGCCGATGCGGTTGCCGTGGCGGCGCAGCCACGCTCCGGCCGCGCCGCCGGCGAGCGCGTAGCCGATGTCCAGTGCGAGCGCGAGGACGAGGAAGACCGCCCCGAGCACCAGCAGTTGGCCGCGGGCCGACCCGACCGGCGCGCCGGCCGTGACGAACTGGGGCAGGAACGCCACGAAGAACAGCGCGACCTTCGGGTTGAGCAGGTTGACGATGGCGCCGTCCCGGTAGGTCCGGCGCAGCGACCGGGTCGGGGCGGTGGCGTCCAGCCCGACCGTCGGAGGCTGCCGCATCGTGTGCACCGCCAGGTAGCCGAGGTAGCCGGCGCCGGCGTACCGCAGCAGGGCGAAGGCCAGGTCCGACCGCGCGATCAGCGCCGACACGCCGAGCGCGGTCGCCGCCACGTAGACCAGCGTGGCGGTCTCCACGCCGGCCGCGGAGGTCAGCCCGGCGCGGGTTCCCTGCGCGATGCTGCGGGTGACGATGTAGATCAGGTTCGGGCCGGGCACCAGGATCAGCGCCAGCGACGCCAGCGTGAACGCGCCGAGAGTCAGCAGGTCGGGCATGTCAGCCCGGCTCGATCGCGGTGCCGACCGGCCGAGGACCACACCGCTCGCGGCCTGCCGACCGAGCCGGCACAGGTCCTGGTGACGAACGGCGCCACCCAGGCCATCGGGCTGATCACGCAGCTCTACCTGCGTCGCAACTCGGTGGTGGTCGTCGAGTCGCCGAGCTGGCCCGGCTGCCTCGACATCTTCCGGGCCGCGGCCGCGCGGCCGGTCAGCGTGCCGCTGGACGACGAGGGCATCCGACGGGACGGCCTGCACGCCGCCCTGTCCGGCCCGCGGCCGGACCTGCTGTTCGTCATGCCGACCTTCCACAACCCGACCGGCACGCTGATGTCGGCGCCGCGGCGCCGCCAGGTCGCCGAGCTGGCCGGCCGGTTCCGCGTCCCGGTGCTGGAGGACGTCGCCTACCTGGCCGACCCGGCCGGCGCTCTCCCGCCGGTCGGCGCCTACCAAACGGGCGCGGCGGAGATCCTCACCGTCGCGGGCCTGTCCAAGTCGGTCTGGGGTGGCCTCCGGCTCGGCTGGGTGCGTGCCCCGGCCGAGATCGTCGACCGGCTCGCCCGGCTCAAGGCGCTGGCCGACCTGGGCAGCGCCGTCGTGGAGCAGGCCCTGGCGGCTCGGCTGCTCCCCCGGCTCGACGAGCTCGCCGCCCGCCGCGCCCGGGTGCGGCGCGACCGGCTCGGCCAGGTCACCGAGCTGCTGGGCGAGCTGCTGCCGACCTGGCGCTGGCGGGTGCCGGACGGCGGACCGGCGCTGTGGATCGAGCTGCCCGGCGCCGACGCGCGGGCGTTCGCCACGGTCGCCCTGCGCCACGGTGTCGAGGTCGTCCCCGGCCGGACGACGGACCCCACCGGCGCACACGACTCCTACATCCGGCTCCCGTTCACCTTCTCCCGCGAGGTGCTCGCCGAGGTCGTCGCGCGGCTGGCACGCAGCTGGGAGGACCTCATCCGGCACGGGCCGCTCGACGCCCCGCGGCTCCCGGTCGTCTGAGCCGCCGCGTCAGGAGCTCCACCCTTCGGCGGGGGTCACCGGGCGCTCGAGGACGGGCTGCTGGACCGGTCGCCCGGCGTACTGGGTGGACAGCACGATGTGGGTGCGCATCTCGCCGTGGGTGCCGAGCCGCTCGACGAGCCCCTCGAGGTGGGCGAGGGAGGAGGCGCGGACCTTGAGCATGGAGCAGAACTCGCCGGACAGCTTGTGGATCTCCACCAGCTCCGGGTAGTCCTCGGCGGTGCTGGTCTTGAGCAGGCAGTCGCCGAGCCGGCACCGCAGCTGGACGAAGGCCAGCAGTGGCTGCCCGGCGCGGGCCGGGTCCACCTGCGCGGAGTAGCCGGTGATGACACCGGCCTGCTCGAGCCGGCGGACCCGCTCGCCCACGGCCGGCGGTGAGAGGTGCACGCGGCGGGCCAGCTCGTTGAAGGACAGCCGGCCGTCGGCCTGCAGCTCGGCCAGCAGCCGCCAGTCGGTCTCGTCCAGGTTCATCGATCGGAAAGCGTCCACCCCTGGACTCCTTTCGAACGCAAGGCCGGCGGGCGGCAACGCCGTCCGACGTCCATTCCTTGCCGTCGTCCGGCTTCCTAGCGTAGAGGTATGCCGAATCCAGCCGCCGCGACCACGCTTCGACCCGCGTACCGATCCGGCGACCCGGCACCGGGCCGTTCATGCGTTGTGGGCGGCGAGCATCCTCGGTGGCCTGGCGCAGTCCCTGGCCGGCGCGGCCGGTGGGCTGCTGGCCCGGCAGGTCGGCGGCTCCGATGCGAGCGCGGGCCTGCCCCAGGCGCTGCTGGTGGTCGGCGCCGCGGTCTCGGCCCTGCTCCTGTCCGCCCTGACCCGGCGGCGCGGGCGGGGCGCGGCGTTGAGCACCGGCGCCCTGGTGGCGGTGGCGGGCTGCGTCGTGGTCACGCTTGCCGCGCTGTCGGCGAGCCTCCCGCTGATCCTGCTCGGCAGCCTGCTGCTGGGCGCCGGCACCACCACGGTGATGCTCGGCCGCTACGCGGCGGCCGATCTCGGGCCGGAGGCCTCCCGGGCGCGGGCGATGGCCTCGGTGCTGGTGGCGACGACGATCGGGGCGGTCGCCGGTCCGAACCTGCTGGCACCGGCCGGCGGGGTGGCCGCCGGGCTCGGGCTGCCCGCACTGGCCGGTCCGTACCTGGTCGCGGCGCTCGGCTTCACCGCCGCGGCCGGCATCCTGGCGCTCGGGCTCGGGCCGCAGCCGGCGGATCCCACCGCCGCGGCCGCTGCCGCCGCGCCGGCCGCCGCCATGCCCGCCCGGCCGCCGCTGGGCCGGCAGGGCATCGTGGGGTTGGCCGTGCTCGGGGTGGCGAACCTCGTCATGGTCTCGGTGATGACGATGGCGCCGATCCAGCTGCACCACGTCGGCGCCGGCCTCGGAGCCATCGGGTTGGTGGTGAGCCTGCACATCGCCGGCATGTTCGCGCCCGCGCCGGTCAGCGGCTGGCTCGCCGACCGGATCGGCGCCGCCCGGGTCGCCGCGTGGGCCGGGGCGACGCTGGCCGCCGCGTCCGTCCTCGCCGCGGTCGCGGCAGCGTCCTCCACCGGCCTGGCCGGTGCGATGGTGCTGCTCGGGATCGGCTGGAACCTCGCGCTGATCGCCGGCAGCACCCTGCTCACCACCGGGGTCGCTCCCGCCGACCGGCCCCGGCGGGAGGGCTGGGGGGAGGTCGGCATGGGCGCGGCCGCGGCCGGCGGCGGGGCCGCGTCCGGGTTCGTCATGGCCGCGGGCGGCTACGTGACCCTGGCCGCCGGCGCCGCGGTCGCCGCCGCCGCGATCCTGCCCGCCGCCTGGTCCATCATCGGCCGGCGGGCCGCCGTCCGGCCCGCCGCGGCCTAGTTCCCCGCGGGCACCGCGGCCGGCGCCGGCCGCCCGTCCCGGCCGGCCGGGAACTGCCCGCGCAGCCAGCCGTACCACCGGTCCAGGTCGTCGCCGCGGGTGGCGGACAGGCTCAGCACCTGGATCTGCGGGTTGACCTGCCGGGCGTACGCCACGCACTGGTCGACGTCGAAGTCGACGTACGGGAGCAGGTCGACCTTGTTGAGGACCATCAGCTCGGCGGCCCGGAACATGTGCGGGTACTTCAGCGGCTTGTCCGCGCCCTCGGTCACGGACATGATCACCACCCGGGCCCGCTCGCCGAGGTCGAACAGCGCCGGGCAGACCAGGTTGCCGACGTTCTCGATCAGCACCAGGGAGTCCCGACCGGGGTCGAGCGCGGCCAGGCCCCGGGCGAGCATGTCGGCATCGAGGTGGCAGCCGCTGCCGGTGTTGACCTGCACCACCCTGGCGCCGGTGGCGCGGATCCGCTCGGCGTCGAGCAGCGTCTCCTGGTCGCCCTCGATCACCGACATCGCGATCTCGCCGCCGAGGTCGCGGATGGTGCGCTCCAGCAGGGTGGTCTTGCCCGAGCCGGGCGAGCTCATCACGTTCACCGCGGAGATGCCACGCCCGTCGAACCACCCGCGGTTGCGCGCGGCCAGCAGGTCGTTCTTCGCCATCACCGCCTGCTCGATGACCAGCGTCCGGGTCGCCGGCGCCTGGTCGTGGTCGTGGTCGTGGTCGTGATGATCGTCGCCGTGGTGGTGGTCGTGATCGTCGCCGTGGTCGTGGTCGTGGTGGTGGTCGCCGCCATGGTGGTGGTCGCCGGTGTGCGCGAGGTCGAGGTCGGTCACCCTCGGCGCGGCGTCATCGGAGCAACCGCAAGTGCCACACATGTCAGACCAGCACCTCCACCTTCTGGATGACCAGCTCCTGGCCGCCGACGATGTCGACGTCGGCGCTGCCGCACTGGCAGAGCGGGATCAGGTCGGGCAGGTCGAGCTCGGAGCGGCAGCTGCGGCACCGCGCCCGGCCGGGGACGTCGACGATCTCCAGGGTCGCGCCCTGCAGCGAGGTGCCCTGCGTGCACAGGTCGAAGCAGAACAGCACCGAGTCCGCGACGACCCCGGACAGCCGCCCGACCCGCAGCGTCACCTGGCTCACCCGCTGGTCGCCGACCTGGTCGGCCACGGCGGCGACCAGGCTCTCGGTGATGGCGAGCTCGTGCACCCGGCAGCCCCCAACTCAGCAGCTGATCTCGTCGCGCTCCTGCAGGCTAGCCCTTCCGGGTGCCGAGCGGGACCGCCGTGCGACCAGCTAATCCTTGAACGCAGGTTACCAGACCGGCGGGCTCGCCGAGCCGAGCCAGCTGTGCACCCGGTCGAGGTCGAGGTGTCGCTCGACGGCGTCGGCGAGCCGGTCGAGGGTGGCGTGCAGGTCGGGTGCAGGCGGCGCGCCGGTGAGACGGGACAGGACCTCGGCGTCCTCCAGCAGGCCGTGCAGGTACACGGCGAGGACCCGCCCGCTGACCCAGCCGAGGCCGTCGGGCAGCGCCTCCCGCAGCGGGCCGTGGGGGCGCGTCACGCCGTGCCGGATCTCGTAGCCGGACACCGCGAGGCCGGACCAGCCCGACCAGGGCTCCGGCAGGGCGGCGAATCGGCTGCGGGTCCGCCGGACGTTCTTGTCCGGCCCGAACTCGGTGACCAGCGGCAGCAGCCCGAGCCCGGCGGCCGACCCGTCGACGCCGGCGGGGTCGTCCAGGCGGGTGCCGAGCATCTGCAGGCCGCCGCAGACGGCGAGGACCGGGGTGACCGCGGCAAGGTGTCCGACGGCGTCGCCGATCCCGGTGTCCCGCAACCAGCGGAGGTCGGCGCAGACGTGCTTCGAGCCCGGCAGCACCACCAGGTCGGCGCCGGACAGCTGGTCGGGGGTGGTGACCCAGCCGACGTCCGCGACCTGCTGCAGCGCGGTGAACTCGTCCAGGTTCGACGCGGTCGGGTAGCGGACGATGCGCACCCGGAAGCCGCCGGCGGCCCGGGGGTGGGACGAGACGGAGTCCTCGTCCGGGAGGGCGTGCTCGAGCATCGGGAGCACACCGACCACGGGTACGCCGGTGAGCTCGGCGAGCCGCTCCGGCGCCGGCGCGAGCAGGGCCGGGTCGCCGCGGAACTTGTTCAGCACGTGGCCACGGATCCGGTCCCGGTGCCGGCCGGGCAGCAACGCCCAGGTGCCGGCGAGGTGGGCGAAGGCGCCGCCGCGGTCGATGTCGGCGACCAGCAGCACGGCCGGGTCGATCCGGTCGGCGACCCGGAGGTTGGCCAGGTCCACGTCGGCGAGGTTGATCTCGGCGGGACTGCCGGCCCCCTCGACCAGCAGGAGGTCGTGCTCCGCGGCCAGCGACACCAGCGCCGGCTCGACGACGGGCCAGAGCCGGTCCGCCCGCTCCCGCCAGGGCAGTGCGGTCAGCTCCCGGTTCACCCGGCCGAGCGTGACGACCTGGCTGCCGCCGTGCTCCGGCTTGACCAGCACCGGGTTCATCCGGACCTCCGGGTCGAGGCCGGCCGCGAGCGCCTGCAGGTACTGAGCGGTGCCGATCTCCCCGCCGGCCACCACCCGGGCGTGGTTGGACATGTTCTGCGCCTTGAACGGGACGACGTCCACTCCGGACCGGGCGAAGTGCCGGGCCAGCGCGGTGACGAGCAGGCTCTTGCCCGCCGAGCTGGACACGCCCTGCACCATCAGCGCGCGCATGTCCGGTCCTGGCGGAGGTCGGCGAGCGCGCGGACGAGCTCGGCGACGGCGGCGGCCGGCTGAGCGGCGAGGCGCACCTCGGTGCCCAGGCCGAACGACGTCGCATCCCGGACCCGCAGACCGCGGCGGCGCAGCGCGGCAGCGACCGCCGTCCCGCCGCCGGCGGCGGCCACCTCGGCGAGCAGGAACGTGGCGGCGCCGGTACGGACCGGCCAGCCGGCGGCGGCGAGCGCGGCGGCGAGCCGGTCCCGCCACGACCACAGCGTCGCCGCCGCCTCGCGGACCTCCGCCCGGGCCGGCGCGGTGACGGCGACGGCGAGCAGCGCCACGCCGTGCGCCGACAGCACCCAGGACGGCGCCCGCTCGCGCAGCCGCCGGGCCGTCTCCGGTGGGGCGAGCAGGTAGCCGGCGCGGACGCCCGGGACGCCGTGCGCCTTGGTCGGGCTGACCAGCCGCCACGCCGGCGCGGGCAGCGAGACCGGGTGCTGGCACAGCTCGGCGTAGGCGAGGTCGACGACCAGCGGTGCCCGGTCCGCCACCCGGTCCAGCAGCGCCCGGTCCGGTACGGCGCCGTCCGGGTTGTTCGGCGCGCCGACGATCACCAGTCCGGCACCCTCGGCAGCTCCCGGCAGCTCCTCCCATCCGGCGACCGTCCGCAGTGGACGGCCGTGCACCGTGGCGGCATGGGCGTACTCGCCGAAGCTCGCCCGCAGGACGGCGACGGGACCGGGGTGCGCGCCGGCCAGCCGGTGCAGCAGCTCGCCGGCGCCGGACCCGACGACGACCCGGTCCGGGTGCACCCCCTCGGCGGCGGCGATCCGCTCGCGGACGGCCGCGTACGCCGGATCCGGATAGGCCGTGCAGTCCACACCGGACAGTGCGGCGTGGACGGTCGGACCCGGCCCGAGCGGGTTCGCGTTGGAGGAGAAGTCCCACCGGGGCGCCGGTCCGGAGTCGGAGCCACCGTGCGTCAGCACCGCGGTCATCGGGCGTACGGCCGGCCCCGGCCGCCGACCGGGGCCGGTACGGCCGCCGCGAGGACGGTGACCAGCGCCGCCGCCAGCCGGGCGCGCCGGGCGACGTGCCGCAGGGCCCGGACCGCGTCGGCGCGGTCCACGACCCGGCCGGCCGGGTTGAGCTGGTAGACGCCCGGCTTGCCGAGCCGGATTCCCAGCCGCAGCGCGAGCGCCGCCATCGGCCAGCCGCTGTTCGGCGACGGGGTGGCCCGGGCCTCCGCCGCCAGCCGCCGCACCGGCGTCCGCCGGCCGGCCAGCAGCAGCCCGGTCAGCCGCGCGGGCAGCAGGTTGGCCAGGTCGTCCGCGCGGGCGGCGCAGGTGCCGCGGCTGCCCCACGGCTCCCGGTAGCCCCAGACGGCGTCCGCGGTGTTGACGAACCGGTAGCCGGCCGCCGCGGGCAGCCCGCCGACCGCGTACCAGCACAGCGGCGCGACCACCGAGTCGGACAGGTTCTCCGCCAGCGACTCCAGCGCCGCCTCCCGTACGCCGGCCTCGTCCAGCCGGTCGACCGGGCGGCTCACCAGTCGCGACACCGCTCGTCTCGCCCCGGCCAGCGAGCCGGCCGCCTCGACCGCCCGCACCTCGACCAGCAACCCCTCCAGCGCCAGCAGCGGCCAGAGCGCCACGCCGCGCGCCAGCGGGCGCAGCGGCGCCGGAAGCCGCCCGGCAGCCGCCTCGGCGAGAGCGCCGGCCGCGACCGCCGCCGCGAACCCGGCCGCCCAGCCGAGGCTCCCCGCCGCCAGTCCCGCGCCGCGCCCGGGCACCCGCAGCAGCGCCCTGCCGGTGCCGTTCAGGTACGCCCCCGCCCAGACGACGGGGTGCAGCGCGGGCGGCGGCTCCCGGAACAGGCGGTCCAGCAGCACCGCCACCGGCACCGCCGCCGCCGCGCCGACCGGCATCAGGCCACCTCCCCGGGCGGCGAGCGGACCGGGAGCACGGCGACGGTGCCGTCCGGCTGGGTCAGCACCCGCACCCGGGCCTCGTACGCCGCGCTCAGCGTCTGCTCGGTCAGCACCTCGGCGGGCGTCCCGGCGGCGACGGCCCGGCCGCCGGCGAGCAGCACCAGCAGGTCCGCGAACTGCCCGGCCAGCGTCAGGTCGTGCACCGCGGTGACCAGCGTGAGCCCGTCCTCCCGGCGCAGGCCGTCGAGCACCTCCAGCGCGCGCTGCTGGCGACCGAGGTCGAGCGCGCTGGTCGGCTCGTCCAGCAGCAGCACCCGGGGCTGCTGGGCCAGCGCCCGGCCGAGCACCACCCGTTGCCGCTCGCCGCCGGACAGCTCCCCCAGCGGCCGTTCCGCCAGTCCGGCGAGGTCCAGCCGGTCCAGCACGTCCGCCACCACGTCCAGGTCCCGTCGCGACTCCCGGCCCAGGTAGCTCAGGTGCGGGCGGCGGCCGAGCAGGACGTAGTCGAGCACCGGCATGTCCGCCGGCAGCGTGGGCTCCTGCGCGACGTACGCCAGCCGGCGGGCCAGCTCGCCGGCGCCCAGCCGGCGCCGCTCGACGCCGTCGACCACGACGTCGCCGCGGTGCGGCAGCAGGCCCGCGGCGGCCAGCAGCGCGGTGCTCTTGCCGGCGCCGTTCGGCCCGATGAGGGCCAGCCAGCCGCCGGTCGGCAGCCGCACGGTCAGCTCGTGCAGGACCTCGCGGCGGTCGCGGACGACCGACACCCGATCGAGGGCCAGCCCGCTCATCGCAGCTCCCGCCGCCGGGTGCGCAGCACCAGCGCGAAGAACGGCGCGCCGACCAGGGCGGTGACCACCCCGATCGGCACCTCGGCCGGGCTGGCCGCGGTCCGCGCCACGACGTCGGCGAGCACCAGGAAGGCGGCACCGACGAGCGCGGACAGCGGCAGCACGACGGCGTTCGCGCTGCCGACGACCATCCGCACGGCGTGCGGGACGACGATGCCGACGAAGCCGATCAGCCCGCTCACCGCCACCGCGGCCGCGGTCGCCACGGTGGCGGCGACGACGACGGTCAGCCGGACGCGGGCGGTGCGCACCCCGAGCGAGCGAGACTCGGCGTCCCCGAGCCGGAGCACGTCGAGCAGCCGCCGGTGCGCGAGGACGACGATCCAGCCCACCAGCACGTACGGGGCGATCCCGGCGATCTCGCGCCAGCCGGCGGAGCTGAGGTCTCCGAGCAGCCAGGAGTAGACCTGGCGGATCGTCTCCTGGTGCCGCTGCTGGACGTAGGACTGGACCGACGTGCCGAACGCGGCGACCGCGACGCCGGCGAGCAGCAGCGAGGCGGTGCTCCGGCCGCCGACCGACCGGCCGAGCAGGTACGTCACGGCGACCGCGAGCAGCGCGCCGACGAAGGCGGCGACCGGCAGCAGCCCCACCCCGCCGCCGACGATGGGCAGCCCGCCCGCCACCGCCAGCGTCGCGCCGAGCCCGGCGCCGGCCGAGACGCCGAGCAGGAACGGGTCGGCCAGCGGGTTGTTGAACACACCCTGGTACGCGGCGCCGGACAGCGCCAGGGTGGCCCCCACCACCGCGCCCAGGACCACGCGCGGCGCGCGGACCTGCCACAGGATCGCCTGCCCGGTCTCGGACAGCCCGGACGGGCGGCCCAGCACCCGGTCGACGATCTCGCCGGCGATCGCCGCCGGGGCGAGCCGGGCCGCCCCGACCGTCAACCCGACCAGCAGGGCCCCGGCGAGCACCAGCAGCGCGGCGGCGAGCCAGCCCGGACGCAGCCGGGACGGTCGCACCACCCGTCCGCCCGGCGCGCGGACGGCGCCGGCCGGACCCGCCGGCGGCGGACCGTGCGCGCCGGGCTGGCCGGGCGGGCTCGGCGGACCGTCCGCGCCGGGCTGGCCGGCCGTACCGGGCGAGCCCGCCGTCCCGGGCTGGCCGGCCGTACCGGGCGCAGCCCGCCCGGGGCGCTCGGACGGCGAGCCCGGCCGGGTGAGCGCCATCAGCGTGACGGCGCCGGCGACACCGTGGACACCCGCTCGGAGACGGTCCGCAGGAAGTCGACCACCCGCGGGCCCCACCGGGAGGCGATGTCGTCGTCGAGGGCGACGACGTTGCCGGTCCGCACGGCGGTCACCGCGGACCACCCGGGTCGCTTCGCCACCGTGGCCGCGCTCTGCTGGCAGCACTTCGTGTCGGCGAGGAAGATCAGGTCCGGGTCGGCCGAGAGCACGTACTCGGCCGACAGCTTCGGGTAGTCCCCGCCGCCGCCCTGTGCCTTGTCCGCGATGTTGGTCAGCGCCAGCAGCGAGTAGACCGAGCCGATGAAGGTCCGGGAGGTCACGCTGTAGAGGGTCTGGTCGAGCTCGTGGTAGTAGGTCACGCCGCGGACGGCGGGCGGCCTGCGCGGTGAGGTCGGCGATGTCCTTGCGCATCCGGGCCACCACCGCGGCCGCCTCCCCGAGGTGGCCGGTCGCCGCCCCGAGCTGCTCGATCTGGGCGTAGCTGTCGTCCAGCTTCGCGGCGGCCGGGTTGATCAGCACCGGCACCTTCAGCTTGCCCAGCCCGGCCACCAGGCCGTTGGTGTCGTCGCTGGCCACGACGAGGTCCGGCTCCTGCGCGGCGATGGCCTCGACGTTCGGCTTGTAGCCCGACAGCGTGGTCTTGGGCGCCTCGGCCGGGTAGTTCGACTGGTCGTCCACGGCGGCGACCTGGCTGCCGGCGCCCACCGCGAACAGCATCTCGGTGGCGGTCGGGGACAGCGAGACGATCTTCTGCGGGCGGCTGTCCAGGGTGACGGCGCCGTTCGCGGCCTTGATCGTGACCGGGAAGGAGCCGGCCGCTGCGGAGGCTGACGCGGTCGGAGCCGGGCTAGCCGGCTCCGACCCGCCGCAGCCGGCGGTCAGCGCCACCGCTACGGCGGCGACGAGGAGTGGGACACGGGCGGCGCCTAGCGGCGGCCGGGGACGGAACACGGGTCATCCTTCCGCAATGCGAAGGATGAAGAGAGCTCGACGGCGGCCCGGTGAGCGCGCCGACGACCTGCCCTTCCTCCGAGGACGGTTCGTCGCCACGACGCAGGCGACCTGGCTCGTCCCCGGGAAGGGGGCTCACAGTTGCGGGACAGCGCCGGAGTTGCACCGGACTTCGCTGGTCGTCATGGCACCCGCACGCCTCCGCGCGGGCAAGCCGACAGTAGAGCACCCGTCTCGCGCCCGACAAGCCGCCGGCGCCCCGCGCCGTCCGCCGGCCGCGCCGTGCCGGTGCGCGACGATGCCCCCATGACGATCCCCGCTCCGAACGTCAGCCTCCGCGAGATCACGCCGGCGAACCGGGCGGCGATCGAGGCGCTGACGGTCACCGCCGAGCAGTCCGAGTATGTCGCGGGCGTCGCGGCGTCCCTCGTCGAGGCGGCGGAGACTCCCGACGCGTGCCCCTGGTACCGCGCCGTGTACGTCGACGACACACCCGTCGGGTTCGTGATGATCAGCGACGGCATCACGGTGGACAACCCCGACTACCTGGGCCCGTACTTCCTCTGGCGGCTGCTGGTCGACCAGCGCCACCAGGGGCGCGGCTACGGGACCGCGGCGCTCGGCCTGGTGGTCGAGTACCTCCGCACGCGGCCCGACGCCCGGGTGCTGATCACCTCGTGCGTCCAGGGCCCGGCTTCGCCGATCGGCTTCTACCTGCGGCAGGGCTTCCGGGCGACAGGCGGGGTGCACGACGGCGAACTCGTGCTCGAGCTCGACCTGCCAACCCCGCCGTCCGGCAGCTGACCCGCAAGCCACCCGGGACGCGCCGTACCATTCCGCTGAACTCGGTTCGGGCAGTCGCTCGCCATGCCCGCGGCCACCGGGAGGGCTACCGGGATGAACCTCGGTCTGTTCAATGAGCTGCTCGAGGCTCTCGAGCGGGTCGGGCAGCACATCATGACGGCCGCCCGGCTGCCCAAGAAGCGCCGCGCCGAGCTTCTGCAAGTCCTGTCCGATACCTACGAGATGCTGGATCGCGTCCTCCTGATGGTGATCGGTCGTATCGGCCGGGTACTCGACCGGGCGGAGCGGGGGGCCCGGGAAGAGTTCGCAGTCGAGCTGTCCAAGCTTGCCTGGGACTCCGAGTGGCTCGACGCCACGCGCGAGATGTCGATCTCATGGATCTCTAGTGCATGTGGAGCAGGCAGAAGCCGGACTCAGTCGTCGCCGACCGGCCTGGTTCGTCATGTCTCGGGGTGGCTGGGATGAGGATGGCGACGGGGATGACTCGAGCGGCCTTCTTCTCGTAACGCTGTCGCCAGGGAGCCTGGGCAAGGATCACCTCGTTCCACAGCATGTCCCGTTCGCCGTCCTCGGTGACGCGAACGTCGACGTCGGTATGCGTGGATCGGATCTGGATCTCGGCGTGTGCCGTGGCCCTGAGATTGCGGAACCACTGCGGGTCCCGTCTGGACCCGCTGCCGGTGCCCGCCACGACGTAGCCGGCGCCGTACGGGTGGAACCCGATCGACACGGTCCGCGGGATCCCGGTGTTGCGGCCGGGTGTCGTGAGCAGCCCGATGGTGGTGCCCCTGCTCGGGCCGACGAGCCGTCCGCCGGTGCGGCGATAGAGCCAGACCCCGATCGCGTTGCCCCACCGGGTCAGGCGGGTGCGCGCGGAGGTCATGGTCGCGGTCCTCGCGCCGGCCGGGCGGCGCGGGCGTCGGCGGCGGCCACCTCGCCGATCCGGTGCAGATCCGTGGTGAGCGCGGCGCTGCGGTCGAGGTGCGGCGTGTTCACGCGGGCCACGAGCCACTCCCACCAGTCGGGGCATCTGGTCACCTGGAACGACTGCACGATCCGGGTGCCCGTCCCAGCCGGCTCGAGGCTGATGTGCCAGTCGGTGCTGTCGACGAACAGCCGGGTGGGAATCGTGCGCCAGGCGATCTGGTGAGGGGCGTCGACGACCAGGACCTCGCAGGTCCGGCTCCAGCGCAGCCAGCCCGAGCGGTTGCGCCCGCGGAACCGGACCCGGGGCGCGGCCCCGGTCGCCCCGTCGAGCCAGGCGACGTGGTGGCACTCGTGGCTCCACTCGCCGGTGCGGGTGACGTCGGCGACGACCCGCCACACCGACTCGATCGGCGCGGCGACGGTCACCTCGACGCGGCACGCACGGGCGACGCGTCGCTTCGTGGTACCCATGCCCGCTCCCTTCGCGCCACGAGTCAGGTACGTCCACCTGGATCACGGAGTAGCCGCTCGATCACATCGGCCAGCCACGTCTCGTACTGATCCGCGGTCCAGCCGCGCAGGTCGGTGAGCAGTCGGTAGACCTCGACGTCCGTCACCGCCCACAGCCCGTCGCACTCCTCGGCAGTGACCGCCCGCCCAGCGACCAGCGACGCGCCCTGCTCGACGTTGGTGCGCCGACGCTGCTCGCCCGCCCGCAGTCGCCGGGCCGCCTCGGGGTCCGACGCAGCGGCCTCCCGGAGCGCGAGGTGGACGCCTGCGGTGCGGCGGTGGATGCCGGTGACCAGGCGGGCGGCCGCCCGCGCTCGCTGTTCCCGGCCGCCCTGCCCGAGAGCCGTGAACTCGCGACGCTGATCAAGCGACACCGGCTCCGCGTCGCCCACCACCGCGACGTCGATGGCGGCCATCAGCAACTCACTCTTCGACGGGAAGTTGGCATACACCGTCTCGACCGACACGTCCGCCTCGCGGGCGACGTCACGCATCCCCGTCCCCGCCCAGCCACGGTCGGCGAACAGCAGCATGGCCGCGTCGAGCACGCTCGCGCGGGTCTCGGCGGCCTGCTGCTCGCGCCGCGGCGAGCGGTAAGCGCGGCGGGCCGGCGCCGGGTCCGTGCTCACCGTACGACTGGCCGCTGCGCCGCGCTGTCCGGCTCCCATCGCGCCCGCGCCCGACGGCGGTAGGCCCGCGCGAAGCCGTGCACCAGGATGAAGCGCGGCACCGCCGGCACGGTGTGCACCACCACGTCGTAGCCCTCGGCGTCGATGCCGTCGAGGAGCCAGTGCCCCTCCATCCCGAGCTGGGCCAACGACTTGGGCTTGATGTTGTAACGCTGCTCCACCGCCTGCCAGTCGGCCCGCGTGATGCTCGCCGAGACGACCGGCATGGCCTCCTCGACCTCGCGGTCCAGGTGAGGGAGAAGCACGGCGGTCAATCCATCGAGTGCCGTGACGAGCTCGCCGCGGGCCTCGTCGGCCGTCGTCTCGGCGTACCGCCGCCCGGCGGAGGCCAACGCCGTGGCCGCCGGATCGATCCGCTGGTGCTCAGCCTCGAGCGCGTCCAGCAGCTCGCCCGCAGCCGGGTTCCGTGCGCGCACGAGCGGCCACAGGCCCTCGTCCTCGCTGGTGTGGTGCGCATGCAGGAACTCGCATCAGCCACACCACGTGCTCGCCGAGCGCCCGCCGTTGTCGACCCTGCGGGTACGGCTCCGTCACCACCACTTCCCGGGTGCGAAGCAGGTCGCGGCGCAACGCGCCGTGCACGATCCCCATCATCCGCGTGTCCGCGGGATCCGACGCTCTCATCTCGCTCCCTGCGATCGGTGCCCACCGACCACGATAGAACGGCGACGTGTTCACTGCAATAGCGTTCTGGTGAATATTGGCCAGCCCGACGACCAGGAGGCGATGCCGAGAACCCTGCAGGAGCTCACCCCCCGAACCGGGGTCTCGCACGGGCCGGGTTCGCCACCCGGCACACGACGGGGCGAGGTTGGCGCACGGGCGTCGGGTTGCGCTCAGCTGCCTTCCACCGGCGTCCCGGCCGGTCACTCGGCGGTGCCCTCATCGGCGGCGCTCTCCTCACGCTCCGTTCGCTTCGTTCGGGAAGAGGTGCTGGTGAGGGGAGCCGCCTGTCGGGATCGAACCGACGACCTGCCGCTTGCAAGGTCCACGGTGGGCCGTACGCGGGCGTACGAGGCGGTCTATCAAGCGTAAGACCACCGGCCGCGTACGCGGACGGACGGCCTCGGACGGAAGCGAACGAGACTAGAACTGAGACCACCGCCACCACCGGGAGCGGTGCCTCGCCGCCAGCCGTGCGCCGCACGGTCTGCCGGTGCAGCTGCTCGCGTACGGCGGCCTCCGGACCAGAGAGGCAGACCTTCGACAGCCCAAAGTCGCACCAACGCCGGGAGCTCCTGCTGCGGCCTTGGTCGTCGCAGAGCTGCACTGGCACCTGGCGGACCTGCCTCACTCGCCCTACGCCCGGGTCACAGGCACAGGGTCCGTTCCCACTTGTCCGGGCTGCGCGGGGGCGCGGTCGGGAAGGCGAGCGCGACCAGCGCGACCGCGCCGACCCGGTCGGCGGTGCGGCGACCCCGCTCGACCGGCCACCGACCACCAGCGGCAGACCGTCCACGCGCACCTGCTCGGCCATGGCGAGCCAGGCCTCGTCGAAGACCGGCGCCCGCGGCGGGGAGCGCCGGCCGGCGACCCGGTAGGGCTGGGTGACCCGGGCGACCGCGTACCCGGCGGTGACCGCGGCGGTGGCGACCTCGGCCAGGTCGGCCGAGTCGACCGTGCCGCCGGCGCCGTGCCCGAGCAGCAGCAGGGCGGCCGGCGTCCCCTCCGGCACCTCCAGCCGCACGTCGGCCTCCCCCACCGGCGTCCCGACCGCGGTCACCGCGGCCCGCCCTCGGCGCCGGCCGACGCATCGGCGGGCGCGGCACCGGTCGGTGTGTCAGTACCGGCGGGCGAGTCAGCCCGGCGGGCGAGTCAGCACCGGCGGGCGAGTCAGCACCGGCGAGGTCCGCACTGCCGCCGGCCGCCGGTGGGCCGGAGCGGGTGGCAGCCGCCGCGGCCAGGAGCAGGACGGCGGCGAAGGCGACGTAGGCGGGGGTGAGGCCGGCGGTGGAGGCGAGCACGCCGCCGGCCGCCGAGCCGAGCAGCGCGCCGAACGCCTCCGCGGTGATCACCGCGGTGGCCAGCGCCGCCGCCGGCCCGCCGGCCGGCGTGCAGCGCAGGTAGAGCCCCGGGTACGCCAGCCCGATGCCGGCGCCGGCCAGCGTCCACGCGGCCAGCCCGAGCCCGTACGAGGAGGACGCCGCGACGACCGCGACCCCGGCGGCGGCCAGCGCCAGCCCGACCGCCGGCGGCACCCTCCGCCCCATCGCCAGGCTGGTGACCGCCCACGCCAGCGGCGCGGCGCTGAGCACGATGGCCGCTCGGCCCACGCTCGTACCGTAGCCGTCCGTGAACAGCACCGTGACCAGCCCGTCGGCGCCGAACCAGCCGGTCGCGAACAGCAGCATCGCGGCCAGCGCGGCCGGCGCCCCGGCCCGCAGCCGCGCGCTCCCGGCCGGCATCAGCCGGGCCACGCCCACCAGCGCGACCACGGCTCCGGCCGCGACCAGCACGGGCGAGCGCGTGGCCAGCAGCACCGCCACCCCGGCCGGCACCAGCAGCGTGCGGCCCACCGGCCGGCGCGGCGGCTCGTCGGGCGCGGCGGCCGCGGCCCCGGCGACCAGGAACCGCCCGGCCAGCACGACCGGCACCGGGGCGAGCAGCGCCCACCGCCAGCCGACCGCGTGCTCGAGCGCCAGGGTGGCCGGCGGTGCGACGAACGCCGGAAGGATCCACATCGCCGACGACGCGGCCACCACCCGGGCCCGGGTCCGCTCGTCCAGCTCCCGGATCACCGCGCTGACCCCGAACACCGCGAGCAGCCCGCTGCCCAGCCCGCCGGCGAACCGCCCGGCCGCGTAGATCGGAGCCGACACCGCGGTGGCCGACACCGCCGCGCCGCCCAGGTACGCGAGCAGGCCGGTGGCGAGGGTCCGCCGCGGGCCGAGCCGGTGCAGCACGGCCGGCGCCAGCGGCAGCGCGACGAACAGCCCCAGCGTCGGGCCGGCCAGCAGCAACCCGAGGTGGGCGCGGGCGTCCAGCGCGGCGGCCACCGTCGGCAACAACGTGGCCGAGACGAACGACGTGACCGCCGCGGCGAACTCGAGCGCGACCACCCCGGCCGCGAGCCGGAGTGCGGTCCGGGTCACGTGTAGAGGGCGCGGTCGTTCTCGTTGACCTGCACGTACACGCCGTCGGGGTCGCGCACCCGCAGCGACCGGCCGTAGCTCTCGTCGACGATCGGCTCGGGCTCGTAGCCGGCCCCGGCCAGCCGGCCCGCGACCGCCTCCAGCGGCTCGTCGGCCTCGAACGCCAGCTCACAGTCGCCGGCGTGCTCGGCCGTCTTGTGCAGGGCCAGGATCCCGGCCGCGGCCGGCAGCTCGACCCAGCTGCCGGGCCGGGTGGCCGCGCCGAGGTCGAGCCCGAGCACCCGGTAGAACCTGGTCGAGGCCTCCACGTCCACGCAGTAGCGGATCGGCAGCACCCTCATGACCGCTCCTCCTCCCGTTCCCGCAGGTACGCCTCGAGCGCGCTCTCGACGAACTCCGACAGCGACCGGTCGGCGTCCACCGCGGCGTGCTTGACCCGGCGCACCAACTCGGCCGGCAGGTACACGTTGAACTGCTGTTTCGCCGGCATGGCTACCATGCTAGCAAGTTAGTGAGCTAGAAGGGCGTCGGCGCCGGGTCCTCGACCCGCTCGATGAGCCCCCATTTGCCGCTGATGAGCATGAGGAGTGAGGTCCAGAACTCAGACCCAACAGCCGCTCCGCCGGCCAGGCGCCGGCGGTCTCCGTCGGTGCTGGTCAGGACCGAGCCGCCTGTCGGATTCGAACCGACGACCTGCCGCTTACAAGGCGGCTGCTCTGCCGACTGAGCTAAGGCGGCGACGCCTGCGATCGTAGGCCAGCGCGAGGCGTCCCCCGGCCGAGTGACGCCATCTCGCCGCGGGTGACGGATCCGTACGCGAGAGACGGCGCGTACGACGTCACCCGAGACGGACCGACGTCACTCGGGACGGGCCGACGTCACCCGGGACCGGCCGGTGCCGCACCGGCCGATCATGATACGAGCTACTATCCAGACGCAGGTTACCGACAGACCCGGACGACGGCTCGTACGACGAGCTGGTCGCGGCCGACGGCCCGTTCGCCCGGCTGGTCGCCACCGGCCTCGCCGACGGTGCCGCCACAGATTGACAGCCGGCCTGCCTCCCGGCCGCCGTCACCAGACCGTGGCCAGCAACCAGCCGACGGTCAGCAGCAGCCCGGCCACGAAGTGCAGCCCGATGTTGGCGGCCATCGCCCCCAGCAGCCCGAACGGCGCGTCGTAGGAGGCCCGCAGTCCCTTGACGACCGGCCGGGCCAGCACGGCGGCCGGCAGCGCGACGAGCGTCCAGGCGGGTGCGTCGCCGAGCAGCGGCCCGAGGGCGACGAGCGCGAAGGCGACCGCGACGGCCGCGACGTAGGCCGCGATGACCCGCTGGCTCGACCACCGGACGATGAGCGTGCGCTTGCCCACCGCCGTGTCGGCCAGCCGGTCCGGCACCTGGTTCACGTACAGCACGAGCGCGATCAGGATCCCCACCGGCAGCGAGCTGTAGAACGCCGGGTAGGACCACTCGCGGGTGACCGCGAGATAGGTGCCGACCGTCATCAGCGGGCCGAAGCCGACCGCGACCACCGGCTCGCCGAGGCCGCGGTGCACGAGCCGCAGCGGCGGCACCGAGTAGCCCGCTCCCAGCACCACCCCGGCCGCCCCGAGCAGCAGCAGCTCCCAGGAGCGGGCCGCGGCGAGCCAGAGCCCGACCGCGGCGCTGATCCCGAACATCGTCAGGCACAGGGCGAGCAGCCGGTCCCGGGACACCAGGCCGTACTGCAGCACCCGGGAACCGCCGCTGAACGGCGTCGGCGTGACGTTGACGGCGTCGCTGCCGGACGCGTCGGCGAGGTCGTTGGCGATGTTGATGCCGAGGTGGGCGCAGACGGCGGAGAGCAGGGCCAGCAGCCACCAGCCCCAGGCGAAGCGGCCGTCGTGCGCCGCCACCGCGCCGCCGAGCGCCACCGGCACCAGCGTCGCGGTGAGGAAGGGCAGTCTGGTGGCGAGGAAGAACCGCCAGAACGCCGGCAGCGTGGGCCGGCGGCCGCGCTCGGCCAGGTAGGAGAGGCCGGCCGCCACGTTGCGCTCGGCGTACTCGACGAACGGGGTCTCGGCCTCGTCCCAGCCGCTCGCCCGGCTCACCCGGACCGCCACCTCGCCGCCGGCCGGCGCGGCCGGACCCCAGAGGTTGACGTAGCGGCGCTGGTCGTAGCCGACGCCGGGCCGCGGCCGGATGTGGCTGAAGGTCACGCAGACCTCCCGCCCGGCGGCGGGACGCAGCTGCTCGGGCAGCGGACCGACCCGGACCTCGTCGCCGTCGGCCCGGAAGGGCCCGGCCACGCTGACCGGGAAGCCGTCGTCGTCCACCCAGGACAGCACGGCGTGGGCGTACGAGGAGCTCCGCCGGACCGCCTCGTCGACCGCCAGCCGCGCCATCAGGAGGCCCCGGCGAGCTCGAACACCTGCGGCGGGGACGCCGTGTCGCCGCCCGGCCAGTACAGCGCCCGGACCGGGCTGATCTCGATGACGATCCGTTCGAAGAACAGCGGCAGGCCGAAGCGCTGCTTGACCAGCTTGCCGATCGCCGGCTCCTTGGCCTGCCACAGCGGCAGCAGCCGCTCCCACGCGGAGTGCGGGTCGTCCTCGTCGAGCACCCGCGCGAGCCCCTGCACGGTCGCCCGCGCGAACGGCTCCGCCGGCACGCCGACCGGGTCGGACAGCGACACCGACACCTTCGGGTTGCCGCGCAGGTGCTCGAGCTTGCGGGCGAACAGCACCGCCGACGTCATCGCGATGACCCGCCCGTCGTAGAGCGGGATCAGCGGGTAGGTCACCGGCCGGCCCTCCGCCGTGACCACGGTCAGCTCAGCGACCAGCGCCGCGTCGAGGAGGGCCTCGACCTCGGCGGGCAGGACTCCGGGAGACGTGCGCACGCACTGAGGTTAAGCCGCCGCGCCGGGCGGCGTCGGGCCGGGGCTCGTGGTCGCGCCGTCGGCGGCGGGGCGGGGGTCGGCCGCAGCCGCCAGGGCTGTGCCGACGGCGGTGCGGCGGGTACTGTGTGCAAACTTTTGCAGATGGTTTGCACCGGCGGCACCGCACCGGATCCCGCGGAGGAGGGCGACGTGCCGGGTCTGGCCGAGATCGCGGACGCCGCGGGCGTCAGCATCTCCACCGTCAGCCGCGTCCTGAACCGGCGCGCCGGGGTGAACGAGCACACCCGGCGCCGGGTGCTGCAGGTGCTGGCCGAGCGGCCGTACACGCGGCGCGGGCTCGGGGCCCTGCAGCGGACCGGGGTGCTCGGGCTGCTGGTCCCGGAGCTGAGCAACCCGGTCTTCCCGGCGTTCGCCGAGGCGCTGGAGACCCGGGCCGCCCGCCGCGGCTACTCCAGCGTGCTGTGCAACACCCGGTCCGCCTCGATGCGGGAGGAGGAGTACGTCCGGATGCTGCTGGCCCGCGGGATCGAGGGGATGGTCTTCGTCTCGCCCGAGTCCACCGACGCCGCCGCCTCGCACGAGCACTACCGCCAGCTCAAGGACGAGGGCGTGCACATGGTCTTCGTCAACGGCGGGATGCCGTCGCTGGACGTGCCGAACGTGGGCGTGGACGAGCAGTCCGCCGGCTACCTGGCCACCCGGCACCTGGTCGAGCTCGGACACGAGCGGATCGGCTTCGTCAGCGGGCCGAACTGGTCGATGCCGTCGCGGCTGAAGACGGCAGGCTGGGAGGTGGCGCTGGCGGAGGCCGGGTTCTCGCACGGCCCGGAGTTGATCGCGCACGCGCCGTACGGCGCGGCGGGCGGCGCGACGGCGATGGCGGCCCTGCTGGAGACGGTCCGGCCGACCGCGGTGATCTGCTCGTCCGACCTGATGGCGCTCGGCGCGATCAGCGAGGCGCACCGGTCCGGGCTGGTGGTGCCGCGGGACCTGTCCGTGGTCGGCTTCGACGACATCCCGCTCGCGTCGTACTGCGCGCCGACGCTGAGCACGCTCGCGCAGCCGATCGCCGAGATCGCGCGGGCGGCGATCGACGGGCTGCTGGCCGACCTGGAGGGTGACCGGGCGGCGGCGGTGCACTCGCGGGTCTTCCGCCCCCGGGTCGTCGTCCGCGACTCGACCGCCCCGCCCCGCGAGTGACGGCACCTCCCCGCGAGTGACGGCGCTTACCGCGAGTGATGGCGCGTACGCCTTCCGCGGCACGGCGGCGTCACTCGCGAGGCGACGTCCCGACTCGGCGCAGCCAGGGGTCGCGCGAGCGGCGAGTGGTTCAGCGGGAGGCGGCCCGGCGTCGGCGGGCGACCTCGGCGAGGGTGACCGCGGCGGCCACCCCGGCGTTGAGCGACTCGGTGGCCGCCGTCATCGGGATCGACACCCGCAGGTCGCAGGTCTCGCCGACCAGCCGGGACAGCCCCCGGCCCTCCGAGCCGACCACCAGCAGCAGCGGGTCGACCGCCGCCTCCAGCTCGTCGAGCGGCACCTCGCCGTCCGCGTCCAGCCCGACCACCAGCAACCCGGCCTGCTGCGCCGCCTTCAGCGCCCGGACCAGGTTGGTCACCCGGGCGACCGGCAGCCGGGCCGCCGCGCCCGCGCTGGTGCGCCAGGCCGTCGCCGTCATCGGCGTCGACCGCCGCTCCGGCACGACCACGCCGTGCGCGCCGAACGCGGCCGCGGACCGGACCACCGCGCCGAGGTTGCGGGGGTCGGTGACGCCGTCGAGCGCGACCAGCAGCGGCGGGTCCGGGGACTCGACCGCCCGGGTCAGCACGTCGTCGAGGTGCGCGTACGAGTACGGCGGGACCTGCAGGCCGATGCCCTGGTGCAGCACGCCGCCGGTCATCCGGTCCAGCTCGTTCCGGCCGACCTCGAGCACCGGCACGCCGCGGTCCGCGGCCCGCTGCACCGACTCGGCGATCCGCTCGTCGGCGTCGAGCCCGTGCGCGACGTAGAGGGCGGTGGTCGGCACCTGCGCGCGCAGCGCCTCCACCACCGGGTTGCGGCCGACCAGCAGCTCGGGTGTCTCGCCGCGGGCGCGGGCGGGCCGCTTGGCCGCCGCCGCCCGGCCCGCCGCGGCCGACCGCCGCTGCGCCGGGTGCCCCTTCCGGGCCTCCGCCGGCGGCGTCGGCCCCCGGCCCTCCAGCCCGCGCCGGCGCTGCCCGCCGGAGCCGACGACGGCGCCCTTCTTGCTTCCGGAGCCGCGGCGGGCGCCCCGACGCTGCGAGTTCCCCGCCATCAGCGCCGCCGCCCCGGCCCGGCCGAACCCGCCGCGACGAAGACGCCGTGCCGGGGGCGCAGGTCGCCGCGCGAGAACACGGTCACGTCTGCGCCGCCGGGTCGCGAGGTGCGCACTCGGTGCGGAGGTGCGCGCTCACGCAGGATCCGCGAGTGTCCACCGTGGACCGCCGGGGGTGTCCTCCACGGCGACGCCGGCGGCGGTGAGCCGGGCGCGGATGGTGTCGGCCGCGGCGTAGTCGCGCCGCTGCCGGGCCTCCTCGCGCTGGTCCAGCGCCACCGCGACCAGCGCGTCGACCACGCCGGCGAGGTCGGCGCGGCGCTCGTCCCGCCACAGCGTGGACAGCGGGTCGAGGCCGAGCACCTCGAGCATCGCCCGGACCTCGCCGTACCGCTCCGTCACCAGTGCCTTGTCCCCCGCCGCCAGGGCCGCGTTGCCCTCCCGGACCGCGCCGTGCACGACCGCCAGCGCCTGCGGCACCGCCAGGTCGTCGTCCATCGCCTCGGCGAACGCCTCCGGCAGGCCACCGGGCTGGACGTCGCCGACCAGCTCGGCCGCCCGGGTCAGGAAGCCCTCCACCCGCCGGTACGCCGCCGCGGCCTCGGCCAGCGCCTCCTCGGAGTAGTCCAAAGAGGACCGGTAGTGCGCGGAGGTCAGGTAGTAGCGCAGCTCGACCGCGCGCCACCGGCGCAGCAGCTCCAGCACCAGCAGCGAGTTGCCGAGCGACTTGCTCATCTTCTCGCCGGCGAGGGTGAGCAGCCCGTTGTGGAACCACCAGCGGGCGAAGCCGTCGCCGGCCGCCCGGGACTGCGCCTGCTCGTTCTCGTGGTGGGGGAAGACCAGGTCGAGGCCGCCGCCGTGCACGTCGAAGACCGGACCCAGGTACCGGGTCGACATCGCCGAGCACTCCAGGTGCCAGCCGGGGCGGCCGGCACCCCACGGGGTCTCCCAGGACGGCTCGCCCGGCTTGGCTGCCTTCCACAGCGCGAAGTCGACCGGGTCGCGCTTCGCGCCGGTCGGCTCGCCCTGCTGCATGGCCTCGACGTGCTGGCCCGACAGCTGCCCGTACTGCGGCCAGGACCGGACGGAGAAGTAGACGTCGCCGCCGGCCGGGTACGCGTGCCCGGCGTCGACCAGCCGGCGGATCAACGCGGTCATCTCCGGCACGTGGCCGGTGGCGCGCGGCTCCACGGTCGGCGGCAGCACCCCGAGCGCGTCGTACGCGGCGCCGAAGGCACGCTCGTTGCGGTACGCGACCTGCCACCACGGGACGCCCTCGCCGGCGGAGACCGCGAGGATCTTGTCGTCGATGTCGGTGACGTTGCGGCAGAGCGTGACGGCCGCGCCGGTGTGCTCGAGCCAGCGCCGGAGCAGGTCGACGGCGAGGCCGGAGCGCAGGTGGCCGATGTGCGGCGCGCCCTGCACGGTGGCGCCGCAGTAGTAGATCGACACCGCGCCGGGGACGAGCGGGGCGAACTCCCGCACCGTCCGGGTGCCGGTGTCGTACAGCCGCAGGCTCACCCGTACGAGGATACGGGGGCTGCCGGGACGCCGACCCGGGCGGGCCCCCGGGGGACGGCCTACCCGAGCAGCCGGCGCACCGTCGCGAGCGTGACGATCCCGGACGACACCGCGAACTCCACCAGCTGCTCCTTGCGCCCGCCCCGCCGCGGCGCGCCCGACCGCTCCCGCGCCAGCGCCTGCTGCTGCTCCTGCTCGCTGGCCCAGCGGGCGCGGCCGGCCGACCACGGGCGCTCGCCGACCGGCAGCTTCTCCCGCACGTCGTCCAGCCGGCGGTCCACCCAGTCCGACGTCCGCGGCTCCGGCACCAGCCCGCGCTCCCAGAGCCGGTCGGCGACCTGCTGGCTGGTCGGGATCCACGGGCTGTCCGGGTGCCGGAGGGTCGGCTCGCACAGGGCCACCAGGCAGGCGAAGTAGGCGGTGCCCTCCAGCAGGGACCAGGCCGGGCGGGTACGTTCCGCGGTCGCCTCGTCCGCGCCGCTGATCGTGTCCCCCGGGCGGGCGGCGCCGGTCACCTCGAGCTCCAGGCCGTCGTCGGTGCCGGCGAAGCCGATCCGTACCCGGCCGGTGGTGACCAGGTGCGCCTGGCCGGGCCGGACGGTGTGCCGGGCGGCGGGCTCGTCGACGAACAGCGGGTTGGAGCCGGTGTTGGTCAGCAGCACCCCGAACGGGGTGACGTCCAGCGTCCCGGCCCGCCGGCTCACCCGCGGGCTGTCGCTCACCGCGAGGTCGGCGCTCGGGTGCGGGTTGGACCGTCCGAAGGAGACCGTCTCGCCCGGGCCGAGCGGAACCTCCGGCCGGCCGGGTCGCCGCAGCCGGGCTCGGGTCGGGGAGCCGGGGAGCACGCCGTCAGCCGCCGCCGCGGACCCGGTCGACGATGTCCAGCACCCGCGACGCCACCTGGTCCGGCGGGGTGTCCAGCAGCGCCGAGACGCCGACCAGGCCGAGGACGGCGAACGCGACCAGGACCGCGAGCAGCGCGACCAGCCGGCGCAGCATCCGCCTGGTCCGCCGGAACAGCACCCGGCGCGGGGCGGCGACGGGTGCCGGCGGCGGCGCGGCCGGGCGGGCCTGCCGGTCGCCGGGCCGCCCGAGCCGGCGCAGGAGCCGGCCGCCGTCCCGATCGGACTGTCCCGCTGGGACGGACGGTGTGGACGGTGCCGGCACCACGGGCGCCAACGCGCGGGTCGGCTCGCGGGTGGCGAGGACGCGGGTCGGCTGCCGGTCGCCTGCCGCGCGGCGGTCGGCGGCGTCCCGTTCCAGCCGGTCCAGCCGGCGGGCCAGCACCTCGTGGTCCCGGCGCAGCCGGTCCCGGTCCGCCTCGAGGTCGTCCCGGGACCGGGCCAGCCGGTCCCGGTCGGCGGCGATCCGGTCCCGCTGCCGGGACACGCTCTCGCTCAGCTGCCGGGTGCGCTCCAGCTCGGCCGCGCCCACCAGCAGCGTGGCCGCCGGATCGGCCGGTCCCGCAGCGCCCGCCGCCCGGTCCCGCCCCGCCGACCAGCCGGCGCCCGCGGACCCGGCGGTTGGGCCCGGCAAGCCGGGGAGCGACCCGCCGGGCCCGGCGGTCCGGCCGGCGGCGGTGGACGCGGTGGCGGTCCGGGCGGCCAGCGCCGGCAGGACGTCCTCGGTCAGGTGCCGGACCGCGGCCGGCAGCACGCCGTCGACCGGCAGCAGCGACCCCGAGACCCGGCCGCCGGGCCGGTCCAGCGCCAGCGCCAGCAGCGGCCCGCCCGCGGCCGGGTCGAGGTCGAGCAGCGCGGCCAGCCGGGGCGACCCGGGCGGCCACGGCGCCGGACCGTACGAGTCCGGCAGCGCCAGCTCGGCCAGCCGGCGGCGCAGCTCGGCGGCGGTGCTCACCCGCCGCAGGGCCGGATCGTGCACCAGGCAGTCCGCCAGCAGCCGGCGCCAGCCGGCGCCGAGCCGGCCGTCCACCGCGTACCGCCCCAGGCAGACCAGCTCGTACTGCTGCTCCGGCGTGGTGCCCGCGGTGATGTGCCGGCCGGTCAGCATCCGGTGCGCGCTGACCGCCAACGCCCAGACGTCGCCGCCCTGGCTGGCCCGCCACCCCTCCACCGGCGGCCGGCGCACCCCGTCGGCGAGCAGCACGCCCTGCGACGCGGACTCCGGCGGCCAGAAGGCGATGGTCCGGGCGAGCCCGATCCCGGCGGACCGGGTCGACTCCAGCGGCGCGGACACGCCGAAGTCCGCGACCGCGAAACGGGCGCCGAGCCGCAGCACGTTCGTCGGCTTGATGTCGCCGTGCACGACGCGGCGGGCGTGGATGTGCTCCAGGCCGGCGGCGACCTGCTCGAAGACCGCCGCCCAGGCCCGCTCGTCCGGCGCCACCCGGGCACCGAAGGTGGGCAGGTCCTCGTCGGCCAGCTCGAGCACGAGCCCGACGTGGTGGTGCGGCGCCTCGGTCCGCTCGAACCGGAACGAGGTCACCAGCCGCAGCACGCCGGCGTGCCCGTCGACGGCGGCGGTCTTCGCCGCCTCGCTCCCGATCGCGGTGAGCTCGGCCGGGGTGCCCCACAGGCACTTCAGCGCCCGCGGCGCCCCGCCGTGCCGGTCGACGGTCTCCGGGGTCGCCGGGCGCACCTCGTACACCGAGGAGAACCCGCCGTCGGCGACGTGCCGGACCACCCGCCACCGGGAGTCCGGCGGGTCGCCGACCGTCTCCCCCGGCTCCAGCGGCACGGTGCGCACCGCGCCCACCGACGGCGCGGCCGGATCGCGGACCGTCCCCGTCATCGAGCCCGCACCTCCGAGACCTCCGAGACCTCCGCCGAGTGGAGCGCAAACCGAGTATTTCCACCCGTCGCGCCGGTGTCCACGGCCGCCAGCAGCGCGGTGGCGTCGTCCCGGCTGCCCGCGGCCGCCGCCGCCGCGACCAGCTCGGCGGCGCCGGTGTCCGGCCGGGACAGCAGCGCGCCGAGCGCGGCGACCGGCAGCGCGCGGGTCACCCCGTCGGTGGCGACCAGGACCCGGTCGCCTGCCCGTACCCGGACGGTCGTCACCTGTGGACAGACCGTCCCGGGCATCCCGACGAAGCGGGTGAGCAGGCCGCCGAGGCGGCGTTCGGCCGTCGACCCCTGCTCCACCGCGCCCGCCGCGACCAGCGCCGCCGCATGCGTGTGCACCTCGGTGAGGCGGCGCACCCGGCCGCGGCGCAGCAACCAGCAGCTGGAGTCCCCGGCGTGGGCCAGGTGCAGCCGGCGACCGGTGAGGACGGCGGCGGTCAGGGTGGTGCCGGCCCGCAACGAGATCGGCAGCTCGTCCGGCGCCAGCGACCGGACCCGGGCGTGCGCGGCCGCGACCGCGGCGGCCAGCGCGGCCACGATCGCCGTCGACCGGCGGCTCGGCACGCCGAACGGCGGCCGGTCCGTCCCGTCGGTCGCACCGGCGACCGCGCCCAGCGCCTGCCCACCCCTCGCCGGGGAGGCGCTGAGCGCGTCGACCAGGGCGGCGAGGGCGGCGGTCGCGGCGTCGCCGCCGCCGATCGTGCCGCCCATCCCGTCGGCCACGGCGAGCAGCACGGCGCGGTCGCCGGTGATGGCCACCCAGCGGTCGTCGCTCGCCTCCCGGTCCGTGCCGGTCCGGCTCGCCACCGTCAGCTCCACGACCGGACCCTCTCGCCGCGGAGGCGTACGCGGGCAGGGGGGTTACCCCCCTTCGCGCGGCGGGCGCCCGGGAGCAACCTCGGCTGCACCGCGACAACGCGGACCAGGCAGGCAGCACCCAGGAGGACGTCATGACCGCGATGGCCGAGATGGAGCGCCCCGCTCCCGGCGCCGAGCGCTGGGCGGACGTGCTGCAGGCGCACCGCAGCGACCTGGTCCGTGCGGCCCGCTCCCGGCTCGGCGCCGGCGGGGCGGACGCCGAGGACGTCGTGCACGACGTCGTGGTACGGGTGCTGCGGCGCGGGCGCAACACCGACGAGGTCGACGCGCCCGGGGCCTACCTGCGCCGCGCGGTCGGCAACGAGTGCGTGAGCCGCTGGCGGCGCACCTCCCACGAGGTGATGGTCGCCGAGCTCCCGGACCGGCCGCGGCCGGCCCACGACGAGACCGTGCTGGACCGGATCGCGCTGGTCGAGGCGATGGCCGCGCTCACCGGCCGGCAGCGCCGGGTGATCGTGCGACGGTGCTGGAGGACCGGCCCGACGCCGAGGTCGCCGAGGCGCTCGGGATCAGCGAGATCACGGTGCGGACCACCCGCAGCCGCGCGCTGACCCGGCTGCGGGACCGGCTCGAGGCGATGGACGCGGCCGACGGTCCGGCCACCGCCTCGGCGGTCAGGCCGATCTCGACCCGCCCGCTGCCGCTGCGGATCCCGGCCTGACCGCACGACCGAGCAGCACCGAGGCGGCCGTCGTCGCGGCGACGGAGACGACGACGGCGACGCGGGCGGCGGCCAGCGAGCCGAGCATCGCCGCGGGCACCGCCGTGACCAGCGCGAGTGCGCCGACCAGGGTGAGCAGAGTCAGCGTCCGGGCCCGCCGGTCGGTCCGCGGCAGCCGCCTGGCGAGCTCCCGCACGGCCGCTGGCTGGGCCTGCCAGCGCAGCCAGCCGAAGGCGCCCAGCACGACGACGACACCGGTCAGCGCGCCGGCGGTGTACGGCGCGGTCGGGTCGTACGCCAGGCCCGCGTAGCAGGCGATCCCGAGCAGCCACTGGCCGCGCAGGATCCGGGTCAGCCCGGTCCGCCAGGCGGCACCCGGGTCGGCTGCGGGCCCGCCCGCCCGGACGCCCCACCCGCCCGATCCACCGCCCGATCCACCGCCGGGAGCGGATCCGGGCGGCGCCGCGGCCCCGGCAGCCGGCCCGCCCGGCAGGCCGCCGTACCCGGCAGCCGACCCGGGCAACGCCCCGTCGGCGAGCGGGGGCGCCGGTCGGGACCCCGTCCCCGGCGGGCCCGCGATCGCGGGCGACGGTCCGGCAGCGAGTGCCGGGCGCGGCACCGGGTCGACTGCGGGATCGGGAGCGTGGCCGGTCAGCTGGGCGAGGGCGGCGCGGGCCTCGGCGTCCGCGGGGTCGAGGGTGAGCGCGTGCCGGTACGCCGTCTCGGCCTGCCGCCGGTCCGCCAGCGCCTCCGCGACCGTGCCGACGGCCAGGTGCGCTTGGGGCTCGTCCGGAGCCAGCACGACCGCACGGGCCGCCGCGTCCCAGCCGTCGCGCGGCCGGTCCGCGGCCACCAGCGCCCGGGCGAGCTGCGCCTGGACGTACCACTGTCCGGGCGCCAGCCGTACGGCCGCCTCCGCCGCCCGCACCGACTCCGCGGGCCGGCCGAGCCGGCCGAGCGCCTCGCTCGCCAGCCGGTGGCCCCACTCGGCGCCCGGCGCCAGCCGCACCAGCTCGGCGGCGGCCCGCAGGGCGTCGGCGGGCCGCTCGGCGGACAGCAGCGCGGTCGCCAGCCTTCCCCACAGCTCGGGCCGGTCCGGCTCCGCGCGGACCGCCTCGGCGAGGGCCGCGACGGCATCCGGACGGACGTCCGCGGCCGGCTCGGGCACGCGGACAGGCTAGTGCAGGCGGCCCGGGGTTCAGGTCCGATCGGCTGACCGGCTCCCGGCTGTCGAGGCCCCGGGCAGCAGCATCCGTCGGCCGATCATCACGGCCGCGACGATCCGGCGGGAAGGATCAGGGCGGTGGCGACGGCGGCGCGGCCCTCGCCGCGGCCGGTGAGGCCGAGCCCGTCGGTCGTCGTGGCGGACAGCGCCACCGGCGCGCCGACGGCCGCGGACAGCGCGGCCTCCGCCTCGGCCCGGCGCGGGGCCACCCGCGGGGTCTCGCCGATCACCTGCACCGCGACGTTGCCCACCGTCCACCCGGCCGCCGCCAGCCGCCGTACGGCCTCCGCCAGCAGGGCGACCCCGGACGCACCGGACCAGCCCGGGTCGGCGGTGCCGAAGACCGACCCGAGGTCGCCGAGCCCGGCGGCGGACAGCAGCGCGTCGCAGGCGGCGTGCGCGACCACGTCCCCGTCCGAGTGGCCGGCGCAACCGTCCACACCGGACCACAGCAGCCCGGCCAGCCAGCACGGCCGGCCGGGCCGTACCGCGTGCACGTCGACCCCGATCCCCACCCGCATGAGCGGGATGGTGTCACGCGACCCGCCGGGCGCACCGCCGAGCGTCGATCACGTCTGCCAACCCGGCGACCAAGATCGGGTCCGTTTCCTGGTACGCGGTTGGTGAACGTGATCGGCAGCCGCCCCGGGCCGGCGGATCCGCCGCAGCGGCCGAGGCCGGCGGATCCGCGTCAGCGGCCGAGGTCGGCGAGGATCGGCAGCTCGGCCCGGACGGCGGCGCGGGCCGCCTCGGCGGACCGCGCCGCCAGCGCGACGCCGGCCAGCCGGCGCGCCGTGGCCAGCTCGACCGACCCGACCGCGGCAGCCACGTCGCCCAGCCCGCGCGGCGTCATCGACAGGCTGCCGACACCGAGCCCGACCAGCACCACCGCGAGCGCCGGGTCGCCGGCCGCCTCGCCGCAGACGCCGACCGGCTTGCCGAGCTCGGTGCCGGCCGCCGCGGTCAGCGCCACCAGGTGCAGCAGGGCCGGCTGCCACGGGCTGGTCAGTGCCGCCAGCGCGGCCGACTGCCGGTCGGCCGCCAGCGCGTACTGGGTGAGGTCGTTGGTGCCGATCGACGCGAAGTCCACATCGGACAGGCAGGCCCGGGCGGTCAGCGCCACCGCCGGCACCTCCACCATGATCCCGGCTGCCGGCAGCCCGCGCCGGTGCACCTCCGCGGCGAACTCGGCCGCCTCGTCGGCGGTGGACACCATCGGCGCCATCACCCAGACGTCGGCGCCGGTGTCGGCCGCCGCGGCGGCGACCGCGTCCAGCTGGGTCGCCAGCACCTCCGGCCGCCGCACCCGGGTGCGCAGCCCGCGCACGCCCAGCGCCGGGTTCGGCTCCGGGTCGAGGCCCAGGAACGGCAGCGGCTTGTCCGCTCCCGCGTCCAGCGTGCGCAGCACCACCTTGCGGCCGGCGGCGAGCTCGAAGACCGCCCGGTACGCCGCCCGCTGCTCGGCCAGGTCGGGCGCCGAGGCCCGGTCGAGGTAGAGGAACTCGGTGCGGAACAACCCGACGCCCTCGGCGCCGGCCGCCAGCGCGGCCGTCATCCCGGCCGCGTCCCCGACGTTGCCGAGCAGCTGGACCGGGTGCCCGTCGGCGGTCCGCCCACCGCCCTCGCGGACGCCGCCCCGGGCCGAGCGGGCCGCCGCGACCGCGCGGATGGACTCCACAGTGGACTCGTCCGGCTCGACGACCACCGTGCCGGCGGCGCCGTCGACGGCGACCAGGGCGCCCTCGACCAGGTCCAGCGCGCCGGGACAGGCGACCACCGCCGGGATCCCGAGCGCGGCGGCGAGGATCGCGGTGTGCGAGGTCGGACCGCCCTCGGCGGTGACGATCGCGTGCACCGTCTCCGCGCGCAGCGTCGCCGTGTCCGCCGGCGCCAGGTCCCGGGCGACCAGCACGTACGGGTGGCCCGGATCCGGCAGGCCGGGCACCGGCCGGCCGAGCAGCCGGGCCACGACCCGGTCGCGGACGTCGTCGAGGTCGGCCACCCGGGCGCCGAGGTAGCCGCCGGCCGCCTCCAGCACGCCCCGGTAGCCGGCGAAGGCGTCCCAGACCGCCCGCGCCGCCGGTGATCCGCCGGCGACCAGCGCGGCCGCCTCGGCGGCCAGGCCGGGGTCGCCGGCCATCAGCGCGGTCGCCGCGAGCACCTCCGCCGCCGCCCCGTCCGCGGCCTCGGCCCGGCGGTCGAGGTCGGCCGCGGTCTCGTCCAGCGCGGCCGCGAGCCGGGCGCCCTCGGCCTCGGCGTCCGCCGGCGCCGGACCGGCCGGCGGCGGCTCGGGGACCGCCCGGACGAACCGCGCGACCGGCCCCACGACCGCACCCGGGGACACCCCGATCCCGGCCAGCTCGCGGCCTCCGGTGGCCGTCATCGCAGCACCCCTCCCGGTCGCCTGCGGCGACCTTAGGTCGGACCCGCCGCCGCGGACCAGCATGTCGCGCGGCGGCAGCGGGTCGGCTCGACCAGCCGCACTGACACGGGTGCGGGCACCGTCGAACCGGCTCCTTCGCGACGGGACGGCCGGGCGGACCTCCCCGCGCCCGGGCACGGAGCTCGCCAGCCGCCGCGCCGGGCCGGATACCGTCGAGGACGTGCAGGCCACCCCGTCCGCCGCGGCCGTCGTGCTCGCCGGCGGCTCCGGCACCCGCCTGGGCGGCGACGGCAACAAGGTCTACCTGCCGCTGGCCGGCCGCCGGCTGGTGTCCTGGGCGTTGCAGGCGTTCGCCGACGCGCCGGCGGTCGGCCGGCTGCTGCTGGTGGTGCGCCCCGCCGACCGCGCGCTCGCGGAGCGCACCGTCGAGCACGAGGTCCGGGGGCGGGTCGAGCTCGTGACCGGCGGGCCGACCCGGCACCACTCGGAGTGGGCGGCGCTGCGCCAGCTCGCGCCGGCGATCCGGCGCGGCGAGCTGGACGTGGTCGCGGTCCACGACGGCGCTCGGCCGCTCGCCGGCCCCGCGCTGATCGGCGACACCATCGACGCCGCGCGGGTCCACGGGGCGGCCGTGCCGGGCGTGCCGCTGGACGACGCCGGCCGGCGGCATCCGGAGCTCGGAGTCCGCGGCGAGCCGGCCGGCGGGCGGCTGGTGCGGGTGCAGACGCCGCAGGCCTTCCGCGCCGGGCCGCTGCTGGCCGCGTACGAGCGCGCCGCCCGGGACGGCTTCACCGGCAGTGACACCGCCGCCTGCATCGAGCGCTACGGCGGGCTGCGGGTGCACTGCCTGCCCGGCGATCCGCGCAACCTGAAGGTGACCTACCCGGCGGACCTCCTGCTCGCCGAGCAGCTGCTGGCGCTGGCCGACCACCGGCCGGCGTGAGGCTCGGTCTCTCGCTACGTCCAAGTGACCTCGGCGGATCGTGGACCCGTCACCGAGGGCGCAGATCGGCCCCCGACGGAGCAGTCCGACCGCCGAGTGCGCCGCGGTAGGTCGTCACTCGTCGTCACTCGGCGCCGGACTGCGCACTCGGCCGGAGACCCCGCACTCGGGGCTCCGGCAAGCATCCGTGGTCACCGCGCCAGCCAGCGGCGGCGGGCCAGGGCGGCCTCGGCGAGGGAGAGGTCGGGCCCGCGGACGACGGCGAAGGCGTCGTCGTCGCCGTCGACGGCGACGATCCGGGCGCCGGGACCGGCGAGCAGGCCGTCGTCGTCCGGGCGGAGGTCGGCCGGGCAGCCGAGGTGCGCGGCCGCCAGCACCGCCCGCCGTACGGCCTGGGGTGTCTGCACCCGGACCAGCGCCTCCCGCGGCACCGTGCGGACGACCCGGCCGGCCGCGTCGAGCTGCTTGACCGTCTCCGTCACCTCGAGCACCGGCACGGCGAGGTCGGCGCCGTCATGCACCGCCCGCACCACCCGCACGACGAGGTCGGCCGGCGCCAGCGGCCGGCTGGCGTCGTGCACGACCACCGTCTCGACCCGAGCGTCCAGACCGGACAGTCCACAGTGGAGTGACGAGTGCCGGGACGCCCCGCCGTCGAGGACGACGGCGCCATGCCCGGGGACGCAGGAGTCGAGCACCTGCCGGACCCGGTCGGCGGCCCCGGGCGGCCCGACGACGACCAGCTGGTCGACGGTGCCGCTCTCCAGGAGGGCCGTGGCGGCCCGGGCGAGCAGCGGGACGCCGCCGAGCAGGCAGAGCGACTTCGGGACGTCGACAGCCAGCCGGCGGCCAGGACCGGCCGCCAGGAGAATGCCGGCGACGCCCACCCCGCTGGTGCAGCTGCGTCAGGAGGCGAGGACCTCGTCGAGGAGAACCTCGGCCTTGTCCTCGTTGGTCCCCTCGGCGAGCGCGAGCTCGCTGACGAGGATCTGCCGGGCCTTGGACAGCATCCGCTTCTCGCCGGCGGACAGGCCGCGCTCCCGGTCGCGCCGCCACAGGTCGCGAACGACCTCGGCCACCTTGTTCACGTCGCCGGAGGCGAGCTTCTCCAGGTTGGCCTTGTAACGGCGGGACCAGTTGGTCGGCTCCTCCGTGTGCGGCGCGCGGAGCACCTCGAAGACCCTGTCCAGGCCCTCCTGGCCCACCACGTCGCGGACCCCGACGATCTCGGCGTTCGCGGCCGGCACCTCGATCGTGAGGTCGCCCTGGGCGACCTTGAGGACCAGATAGGTCCTCTCTTCGCCCTTGATCGCGCGGGTCTTGATGGCCTCGATGACAGCTGCCCCGTGGTGCGGGTAGACGACGGTCTCGCCGACCTTGAAAACCATGTGTCTTTGACCCCTTTCGCTGAGTCCAGAATAACACGGCGCGCGACCGACTCCACCCGGTGTGGCGGCCGTTTCCGCAGGTCAGAGCCATAGATGCTGGCAATCGGGGGTTGACAACGCCGGACCGGCGTGCATCGCCGCCCGGCATTGCGCGCGGCGCGGGCGCGGCGGAGAGTGGACGGGTGCGCCGCGACGACGAGGACGACCGCTCGGGCGAGGGCGGACGGCCCGGCGGCGACCCGTCCTGGATCGACGACGTGGTCGTCCCGGACGACCTCAGCGAGCTCGACCCGGAGGTCCGGGCGTGGCAGCGGGAGCGCCGGGCGCGGGCCCGCCGGGAGCGGCTGCGCCGGCTCGCCAGCCCGAGCAGCGTGGCCGGGCCGCTGGTGATCGTGGCGCTGCTGCTGGTCGCCGGTCTCGCCAGCCTCGTGGTGCTCTTCCAGCCCCGGCGGCTGTCCACCCAGCCGGCGCCGCTGGCGACCCCCGGCGTCGACGGCGCCGGCGCCGGCAAGCTGCTGCCGGACGTCCCGGTCCGCCTTCGCCGACGGGACCACCAAGCCGGTCCGTGACTTCCGGCCGGCCGTGCTCGCGCTGGCGCCGGTCGGCTGCGGGTGCGACGCGGCGCTGCGCGAGGTCGGGGCGGCCGCCGACCGCTACGACGTGCCGTTCCTGCTCGTCGACCGCAGCGTCCCGCCGCTGCCGGCCGGGCTGGCCGAGCGGGCGGTGGTACGGCTGGTCGAGCCGACCGGCGCGCTCGCGGCCTCCTACCAGGCGGAGGCGGGTGGGAAGCGCCGGCCGGGCGGTCCGGTCCTGGTGCTGGTGCGCGGCGACGGCCAGGTGGTGCGGGTGCTGCCGCGACCGACCACGCCCCGGGCGCTGGAGGTCGAGCTGGCGACGCTGTCCCTCAGCGGCGGTCCGGTGCGCTGAGCGGCTCGCCGCCACCCGCGAGCGGCTCGCCGTACGGTGTCGGCCGTGGGGACCGTCCGCGCGCTGGTGCGCGCCTGTCACCCGGAGCCGACGGTGGCGGTGACGGGGGTGTCGGCCGCGCTCGCCGCGGCGGTCGGCCGGGGTGCGGCCGGAACGGTGGCGGTCGCGGCGGCGGTGCTCGCCGGGCAGCTGTCCGTCGGGTGGATGAACGACTACCTGGACCGGGACCGGGATGTGCGCAGCGGGCGCGGCGACAAGCCGGCCGCCGTCGGCGTCCTGGACCCGGCGGTGCTCAGGGCGGCGACGGTCCTGGCCGCGGTCGCCGTGGTGCCGCTGTCGCTGCTGTCCGGGCTGCTCGCCGGCTGCCTGCACCTGCTCGCGGTCGCCTCGGCCTGGGCGTACAACCTGCGCCTGAAGGCGACGGCGCTCTCGGTGCTGCCGTACGCGGTCTCGTTCGGGCTGCTGCCCGCGTTCATCACCGCGGGGCTGCCCGGCCAGCCGATCGTCGGCTGGCTGGTCGCCGCCGGGTCGCTGCTCGGCGCCGCCGCGCACTTCGCGAACGTCCTGCCCGACATCGAGGACGACCTGCGCACCGGCGTACGGGGGCTGCCGCAGCGGTTGGGGCCGGACCGCAGCAGGGTGGCCGCCGCGGCGCTGCTGATCGCCGCCTCGGTGGTGCTGGCCGTGGGACCGCCGGGACCGCCCGGCCTGCTCGGCGTGGGCGCCGTCGCGGTCGCCGTCGGCTGCGGCTGCGGGGCGGCGCTGCTCGGCCGCCGGCCGGGGTCGCGGGCGGCATTCCTCGGCGTGCTGATCGTCGCCGGAGTGGACGTGGCGCTGCTGCTCGCCTCCGGCGCGTCGGTGCGGTGAGCGTGTACGCGGGCTGCGGGGGTGCCGCGGGGCGCGCGCCGCTACTCTTGCGGCCCGAGACGCCGTACCTCAGGAGGCCCGTCGCCGTGATCCGCTCGCCGCGCCGTCGCGCCGGAAGGTCCCGGGTCGTCCTCGCCTCGCTGGTGGCCGCCGGCGGCGTCCTGCTCGCCGGCTGCGGTGCCGGCCAGCAGGCCCAGACGGCGGAGCAGCGCCCGACCATCGACGGGACCAACGCGGAGGCCGGGGCGGACATAGCGCTGCGTGACATCGCGATCGAGTACCCGCTCCGCGGCCGGTACCCGCAGGGCGCCGACGCCCGGCTGCGGATGGTCGTGGTGAACGAGGGGCTGGAGTCGGACGCGCTGGTCGAGGTGCGGACGGACGCCGCGGAGCGGGTGGTCTTCGCGCCGGCGGGCGCGGCCGGCGAGGCCGGCACCGCGGAGCGCACCGCCAGCCCGACGCCGGAGCCGACCCCGACCCCGACCCCGAGCGGCTCGGCGACGCCGTCGGCCAGCGGGACACCCTCGGAGAGTGCGGCGCCGAGCGAGAGCCCGACCCCGTCCGAGCCGCCGACCACCCGGATCGAGATCCCCGCCAACGGCCTGGTCAGCTTCCGGGGGGATGGTCCGGCGGTGATCCTCACCGGGCTGACCCGCGCGCTGCGACCGTCCGAGGTCGTGCCGATCACGTTCGTCTTCGAGCGGGGCGGCGCGGTGACGGTCGACGTCGCGGTCGCCGTGCCGGAGCGGGAGATCTCACCGGCACCGACCGTGCCGGTCGGCGGCGAGGAGTAGCCGCCGGTTCTGTCGGGGCCGGCCGCTACGGTCGGCGCCGTGGCAAGGACCAGGGACCGCTCGACCTACCGGTGCGGCGAGTGCGGGCACACCCCGCCCCGCTGGGTGGGTCGCTGCCTGGAATGCCAGGCCTGGGGCACGGTCGTCGAAGTGGGCGCCGGCCCGGTCGGGCTGCGGCCGCTGGCCGCGGCGGTGACCGCCGGTGCCGTCAGCGCGGCCGCCCGGCCGATCGTCGAGGTCGACGTCGAGGCGGCACGCGCCCGCCCGACCGGCGTCGACGAGCTGGACCGGGTGCTCGGCGGCGGCCTCGTGCCGGGCGCCGTGCTGCTGCTGGCGGGCGAGCCGGGGGTGGGCAAGTCCACGCTGCTGCTGGAGGTGGCCGGCCGCTACGCGGCGGCCGGCGGGGCGCCCGCGCTGGTGGTGACCGGAGAGGAGTCGGCGGCCCAGGTGCGGTTGCGCGCCGAGCGCACCGGCGCGCTGCACCCCCGGCTCTACCTGGCGGCGGAGACCGACCTCGCGGCCGTGCTCACCCACGTCGACGCCGTCTCTCCCGGGCTGCTGGTGATCGACTCGGTGCAGACCGTGGCCTCCCCCGCGGCCGAGGGCGCGGCCGGCGGAGTCACCCAGGTGCGGGCGGTCGCCGCCGCGCTGATCGCCGCGGCGAAGGAGCGCGGCATGGCCACCGTGCTGGTCGGGCACGTGACCAAGGACGGGGCCATCGCCGGACCCCGGGTGCTGGAGCACCTGGTCGACGTGGTCCTGCAGTTCGAGGGCGAGCGGCACTCGACGCTGCGGCTGGTCCGCGCCACGAAGAACCGGTTCGGCCCCGCCGACGAGGTCGGCTGCTTCGAGCTGACCGACGGCGGCATCGACGGGCTGCCCGACCCGTCCGGGCTGTTCCTGTCCCGGCGGGCCGAGCCGGTGCCGGGCACCTGCGTGACGGTGACGGTCGAGGGGCGGCGCCCGCTGCTGACAGAGGTCCAGGCGCTGGTCGCCCGGTCGACGCTCGCCACCCCGCGCCGGGCGGTGAGCGGCCTCGACTCGTCCCGGGTGGCGATGGTGCTCGCGGTGCTGGAGCGGCGGGCCGGGGTGCGGCTGGGCGACAGTGACGTCTTCTCGGCGACGGTCGGCGGGGTCCGGGTGACCGAGCCGGCCGCCGACCTCGCGCTGGCGCTGGCGATCGCGTCGGCCGCCCGGGACGCGCCGCTGCCGGCCTCGGTGGTCGCGGTCGGCGAGGTCGGCCTGTCCGGCGAGCTGCGCCGGGTCGGCGGCGTCGGCCGGCGGCTGGCGGAAGCGGCCCGGCTCGGCTTCGGCCACGCGCTGGTGCCGCCGGACCCCGGGCCGGTGCCGGACGGGCTGCGCGTCACCGAGGTGCCAGACCTGCGCGCGGCGCTGCAGGCATTGCGAGCGCCGAAGGGTCCCGCCGCCCGCGCCGACGAGCGGGCCCGGGCCAGGCCGAAGCTCCGCGCGGTCCACGATCCGGCGCCCGACCGCTGACCATGGCCCGGTCCGGATGCGTCGTGCGACGTTCTCCTCACGGGTGGTGGCCGTCTCGCCACCCGACCGTAGACTGAGCCGGACCTAGGAGCCGGGGAGAGCAGGTGGCGGTGCCGGACCGCGAGGACAGGCTGCGCACGACCCTCGCCATGATCGCGCCGGGGACAGGACTCAGGGACGGTCTGGAGCGCATCCTCCGCGGCAACACCGGGGCGCTGATCGTGCTGGGCTTCGACCGGCTGGTGGAGAGCCTGTGCACCGGCGGGTTCCCGTTGGACGTGGAGTTCTCGGCGACGCGGCTGCGGGAGCTGGCCAAGATGGACGGTGCCGTGGTGCTCGCCACCGACGGCTCCCGGATCATGCGGGCCGCCGTGCAGCTCATGCCGGACCCGACGATCCCCACCGAGGAGTCCGGCACCCGGCACCGGACCGCGCAGCGGGTCTCCTCGCAGACCGGCTTCCCGGTCATCTCGGTCAGCCAGTCCATGCGGGTGATCGGGCTGTACGTCGCCGGCCGGCGCTACGTCATGGACAACTCGGCGGCGATCCTGTCCCGGGCGAACCAGGCGCTCGCCACCCTCGAGCGTTACAAGATGCGCCTGGACGAGGTCGCCGGCACGCTGTCCGCGCTGGAGATCGAGGACCTCGTCACCGTCCGGGACGCGATGAGCGTGGTGCAGCGGCTGGAGATGGTGCGCCGGATCGCCGACGAGATCGAGGCCTACGTCGTCGAGCTCGGCACCGACGGCCGGCTGCTGTCCCTGCAGCTGGACGAGCTGCTGGCCGGCGTGGAGGCGGAGCGGCAGCTGGTCGCGCGGGACTACGTGCCCGGCGGGCGGCGGACCCGGACCACCGGGGAGGCGCTCGCCGAGCTGGCCGCGCTGTCGGCCACCGAGCTGCTCGACCTCAGCCAGGTCGCCAGGACGATCGGCTACACGGCGACGCCGGAGGCGCTGGAGAGCGCGGTCAGCCCGCGCGGATACCGGCTGCTGGCCAAGGTGCCGCGGCTGCCGGGCGCCGTGGTCGACCGGCTGGTCGACCACTTCGGCGGCCTGCAGAAGCTGCTCGCCGCCACCGTCGACGACCTGCAGGCGGTCGAGGGCGTCGGCGAGTCCAGGGCGCGCAGCGTCCGGGAGGGGCTGTCCCGGCTGGCCGAGTCGAGCATCCTCGAGCGCTACGTCTGACCGCGCGGCTCAGCGCAGGTCCAGCCGCGCCCGCGGGCTCACGAGGGTGCCCAGCCGGGCGACCGCAGCATAGGTTCCCGTGCCGACCCGGACCCGGGTGCCGGCGCAGCTGGGCCGCGACGACAGCCCGGACCACTCCACCGAGAAGGTGGCCGACTCCGCGGGCCGCAGCACCCGCACGTTCCGCTCGCCTTCCGGGTAGCAGTCGTTGCTCGACCACAGCCGCCGGGCGCCGGCGTAGAGCAGGACCTCCTGCAGCCGGGCGCCGAGGTCGCGGACGCACGAGGCCGCCGAGACGTTGCGCACCACCAGGTCGAACACCGGCTTGGCGCCGACCTGGTACGCGGGCCGCTCGGGGACCACCCGCAGCGAGAGGGCACGGTCGGTGCAGGGCTTCGGCGGCGGCGGGGCCGGCCCGGTGGTCGTCGGTGTGGCCGGGCCGGCGCCGCCCGCGCCGGTGCTGCCGGCCCGGCCGGGGTCGCCCGCCGGTGGCGTCGCGGCCAGCGAGGTCGGCTCCCCGCCGATCGGACTCGGCGAGCCGACCAGCGCGGCGGTGTCCTGCCGTCCCCCGCTGCCGCCGTCGCCGTGCGGCAGCGCGACCCACACCGTCAGCAGCACCCCGAGCGCCGCGGCGATCGCCACCGCCCGGCGCCGCCAGTAGACCGACGCCGGCAGCGAGCCCACCGGGTGCAGCACCGGCCCACCGTAACCGCGCCCCCACCGAGTCCCGCGGAGCCGCGCCGGCCGCCTCCGCCCTCTCGCCGCGATCCCGGTCCGGCCGGCCGGCGGGATGCCGTCCCGGCCGGCGGCGGTGCGGCCCGGGTACCCTGCGCCGGGATGGAGCGGTTCGCGGACGCGGTGCTGGACTGGTACGACCGGCACGCGCGCGACCTGCCCTGGCGCCGCCCCGACACCCCGGCCTGGGGTGTGCTGGTCAGCGAGGTGATGCTGCAGCAGACGCCGGTCGGCCGGGTGCTGCCGGCGTACGAGGCCTGGCTGGCGCGCTGGCCGGTGCCGGCCGACCTGGCGGCGGACCCGCCCGGCGAGGCGGTCCGGATGTGGGGCAAGCTCGGCTACCCGCGCCGGGCGCTGCGGCTGCACGAGACGGCCCGGGCGCTGGTCGAGCGGCACGCCGGCACCGTCCCGGCCGAGCTGGACGAGCTGCTCGCCCTGCCCGGCGTCGGCGCGTACACCGCCCGCGCGGTCGCCTCCTTCGCCCACGGCCGGCGCCATCCGGTGGTGGACACGAACGTGCGCCGGCTGGTCGCGCGCGCCGTGCTGGGCCAGGGCGACGCCGGCCCGCCGTCGACCACCCGGGACCTGGCCGCGGTCGAGGTGCTGCTGCCGGTGGAGCCGGCGCGGGCCGCCCGCTTCGCCGTCGCGGCCATGGAGGTCGGCGCGCTGGTCTGCACCGCGCGCGGGCCCCGGTGCGGCGACTGCCCGGTCCGCGCCGGCTGTGCGTGGCGGCTCGCCGGCTGTCCCGCGTACGCCGGGCCGACGGCGCCGCCGCAGCCGTTCGCCGGCACCGACCGGCAGGTGCGCGGCCGGCTCCTGGACGTGCTGCGCGGCAGCGACGCGCCGGTCACCGCCGCCGACCTGGCCGCGGCCTGGTCCGACGACCTGCAACGGACCCGGGCCCTGGACGGGCTGGTGGCGGACGGCCTGATCGAGCCGCTCGCCGATGGCCGCTTCGCACTACCCGGCCATCGAGCCCACATCCCGCGGCGAGTGACGCCACCCGTTCACGAGTGACGCCATGCCGACCACGAGTGACGCCCAGACAGCCGTCACTCGGCGCGAAGGCCGTCACTCGGCCACACCGGCGTCACTCGGCTGCGCGGGACCGGTCGAGCGCGTCGATACCGTCCAGGATCCGGTGCAGGCCGAAGTCGACCCGTCCTCGGCGTACTCCTCCCCGGCGGCGCTGGGTGCGATCGCGGACCACCAGCCGATCACCCCGATCATCGAGACGGTGCGCGGGCTCCTGGTCGGCACGCCGGTCGGGTCGAGCGGCTGGCTGGCGGTCGCCTGGTGCGGCGGCCTACTGGTGGTCTCGTGCGCGGCGGCGTCCGCCCTGTTCCGGCGGCGCACGGCCCGCTGACCGACCCGAACGGCGAGAGGCGGGACCGGCCCGGTCCCGCCTCTCGCTGTCCGCACCTATTCGGTACGGGTGGTGGTCTCGGGGGCTGCGGTGGGGGCGGTGGTGGCTTCGAGGAGGGGGGTGTCGGGGAGTGGGGTGGGTTTGGGTTCGCCGTGGAAGGTGAAGTGGGAGGTTTTGGTTTCGCCGTCGGTGTCGACGACGATGATGTGGCCGGGTTTGAGTTCGTTGAACAGGATTTTTTCGGAGAGGGTGTCTTCGATTTCGCGTTGGATGGTGCGGCGTAGTGGGCGGGCGCCGAGGACGGGGTCCCAGCCTTTTTTGGCGAGGAGGGCTTTGGCGGCGGGGGTGAGTTCGAGGCCCATGTCTTTGCTTTTGAGTTGGGCGTCGACGCGGGTGAGCATGATGTCGACGATGGACACGATTTCGTCTTCGGTGAGCTGGTGGAAGACGATGATGTCGTCGATGCGGTTGAGGAACTCGGGCCGGAAGTGTTGTTTCAGCTCGTCGACGACCCGGTTTTTCATCCGTTCGTAGTTGGAGCCGGTGTCGTTGTCGGCTTGGAAGCCGAGGGAGACGGCTTTGGCGATGTCGCGGGTGCCGAGGTTGGTGGTGAGGATCAGCACGGTGTTCTTGAAGTCCACGATCCGGCCTTGCCCGTCGGTGAGCCGGCCGTCTTCGAGTACCTGCAGGAGGGTGTTGAACACGTCCGGGTGCGCCTTTTCGACCTCGTCGAACAGGACGACGGAGAACGGCTTGCGGCGGACCTTCTCGGTCAGCTGCCCGCCTTCGTCGTAGCCGACGTACCCGGGTGGGGCGCCGACCAGGCGGGAGACGGTGTACCGGTCGTGGAACTCGGACATGTCCAGTTGGATCAGCGCGTCGTCGTCGCCGAACAGGAACTCCGCCAGCGCCTTCGACAGCTCCGTCTTCCCCACCCCGCTCGGCCCGGCGAAGATGAACGACCCACCCGGGCGTTTCGGGTCTTTCAACCCGGCCCGGGTCCGGCGGATCGCCTGGGACACGGCCTTGATCGCCTGCGCCTGGCCGACCACCCGGCGGTGCAGCTCATCTTCCATGTGCAGCAGCCGGGACGTTTCCTCCTCGGTCAGCTTGAACACCGGGATCCCGGTCCAGTTCGCCAGCACCTCGGCGATCTGCTCGTCGTCGACCTCAGCCACGACGTCCATGTCCCCGGACTTCCACTCCTTCTCCCGGGCCGCCTTCGCCGCCAGCAGCTGCTTCTCCCGGTCCCGCAGCGACGCCGCCTTCTCGAAGTCCTGCGCGTCGATCGCCGACTCCTTCTCCCGCCGCACCCCCGCGATCCGCTCATCGAACTCCCGCAGATCCGGCGGCGCCGTCATCCGCCGGATCCGCATCCGCGCCCCAGCCTCATCGATCAGATCGATCGCCTTATCCGGCAAGAACCGATCCGAAATATACCGGTCCGCCAAACTTGCGGCCGCCACCAACGCACCATCCGTGATCGAAATCCGGTGATGCGCCTCATACCGGTCCCGCAACCCCCGCAAAATGTCGATCGTGTGCGCCACCGTCGGCTCACCAACCTGAATCGGCTGGAACCGCCGCTCCAACGCCGCATCCTTCTCCAAATGCTTCCGATACTCATCCAACGTCGTCGCACCGATCGTCTGCAACTCACCCCGCGCCAACATCGGCTTCAAAATACGACGCGGCGTCGATCGCGCCCTCCGCCGCACCCGCCCCCACCAACGTATGCAACTCATCAATGAACAAAATAATGTCACCCCGGGTGCGGATCTCCTTCAACACCTTCTTCAACCGCTCCTCAAAATCCCCCCGATACCGCGACCCAGCCACCAACGCACCCAAATCCAACGTATACAACTGCTTATCCTTCAACGTCTCCGGAATCTCCCCCTTCACAATCGCCTGCGCCAACCCCTCCACCACCGCCGTCTTCCCAACCCCCGGCTCCCCAATCAACACCGGATTATTCTTCGTCCGCCGACTCAACACCTGCATGACCCGCTCGATCTCCTTCTCCCGACCGATCACCGGATCCAACTTCGACTCACGCGCCGCAGCCGTCAAATTCCGCCCAAACTGATCCAACACCAACGACGTCGACGGCGTCCCCTCCACCGCCGACGACGCCGGCTCCTTCCCCTGATACCCACTCAACAACTGAATCACCTGCTGCCGAACCCGATTCAAATCCGCACCCAACTTCACCAACACCTGCGCCGCAACACCCTCCCCCTCCCGAATCAAACCCAACAAAATATGCTCCGTACCAATATAATTATGACCCAACTGCAAAGCCTCCCGCAACGAAAGCTCCAACACCTTCTTCGCCCGCGGCGTAAACGGAATATGACCAGACGGAGCCTGCTGCCCCTGCCCAATAATCTCCTCAACCTGACTACGCACACCCTCCAACGAAATCCCCAACGACTCCAACGCCTTCGCCGCCACCCCCTCACCCTCATGAATCAAACCCAACAAAATATGCTCCGTACCAATATAATTATGGTTGAGCATCCGCGCCTCCTCCTGCGCCAACACCACAACCCGCCGCGCCCGATCCGTGAACCTCTCGAACATCGGTCTCTCCTCACTGCCCCGCGACCCCGGAAGCTGCGGTCCCCCGGGTGGGGCGACACCGTGTGGGGACGATCTGCGGCCCCGCGCCTGTCCCGGCTCACTCTAGCCGTGACCGGTGACGTTCTCGTTCCGTCGCCGACACGACCAGGCTTCGCCTGAGCAGGACGTCCGGTTGCCTCGGCGGCCGTCCCCGACCGTCACCAGACCAACCCCGGGCGCGCCGGGCGGTGTTCCGCCGGCCCGTACGCCGAGGGCGAACGGGCCGCCGGACATGACGGGGCGCCGGCAACCCGCAGGTCACCGGCGCCCCGCAGGTCGCCAGGCGGCTGAGGCGAGGCACCCGACCGGTGGGTGCGGACGGGAACCGTGCCTGCCCGCAGCGAGGCCCGCCGGGCCAGCTGGCCAGCAGGCCAGCCCGGCCCGGCGTGTCCGTCACGGTCCAGGACGCCGCAAACCCGGCCACCGCGGCTCGGCGGTCACACCTTTGCCTACGCCCAGACGCCCCAGACGCCCCAGACGCCGCCGAGGGCCGCGCACCGCCCGGTCAGGCCGGGCCGACGCGTCAGGCGGACTGGTTGTACTGCTCGATGATCGTGGCCGGGATCCGGCCCCGGTCGCTGACCTTGAGTCCCTGCTTCTTCGCCCAGGACCGGATCGCGGCGGCCTGGTCGCGGTCCATCGAGGTGCCACCGCGGGAGCGGCCGCCGGACGAGCGGGCCCCGGAACCGCCGCCGGAGCGGCCGGCCTTCCGGGCCGCGCCGACGTACTTGGCGAACGTGTCCCGCAGCAGGTCCGCGTTCTTCTTGGAAAGGTCGATCTCGTAGGAGGCGCCGTCCAGCGAAAAGCCCACGGTCTCCGACGCCTCGCCGCCGTCGAGGTCGTCGACCAGCAGCACCTGCACTTTCTGCGCCATGCCCACCTCATCCCTTGTGGAGTTGTCGATCAGCATAAGGACAACTCCCCGGGATTGCCAGTCGGACCTACTCCGGCCGCACCAGCGGGAACAGGATGGTCTCACGAATGCCTCGCACTCCGGTGAGGATCCGCAGCAGCCGGTCTATCCCCATTCCCAGGCCCCCGGCCGGCGGCATCCCGTACTCCAGCGCCCGCAGGAAGTCCTCGTCCAGCCGCATCGCCTCCGGATCGCCGGCGGCGGCCTGCGCGGCCTGCTCGAGGAGCCTTTCCCGCTGCTCCACCGGGTCGGTGAGCTCCGAATAGGCGGTGGCGGTCTCGATCCCCTGCACGTAGAGGTCCCACTTCTCGGCCAGCCCGGGGTCCGACCGGTGCGCGCGGACCAGTGGAGACGTCTGCAGCGGGAAGTCGCGCACGAACGTGGGCGCGACGAGACCGGGCTGCACCAGCGCCTCGAACAACTCCTCGACGAGCTTCCCGGCCACCCAGCCCGGATTCACGTCGAGATCGTGCGCGGTCGCGATAACACGCAGCCGTTCCAGCGATGTACGCGGCGTGACGGGCTCACCCACGGCACCGGACACGGCGTCGTACAGCCGCAGCGAGGTCCATTCGCCGCCGAAGTCGTAGTCACTGCCGTCGAAATGTGTCACGGTCGTATCGCCGGCGAGAGCCACTGCCGCCGCCTGGACGACCTGCCGGGTCAGGGTGGCCATCGAGTCGTAGTCGCCGTACGCCTCGTACGCCTCCAGCATCGCGAACTCGGGGCTGTGGGTGGCGTCGATTCCCTCGTTCCGGAAGTTGCGGTTGATCTCGAAGACCCGCTCGATACCGCCGACCACCGCGCGCTTGAGGAACAGCTCCGGGGCGATCCGCAGGTAGAGGTCGACGTCGAGCGCATTGCTGTGGGTGACGAAAGGCCGGGCCGCGGCGCCGCCGGGCTGCAGCTGCAGCATCGGCGTGTCCACCTCCACGAACCCACGGCGGTGGAACTCGTCGCGCAGCGAGCGGACGACCGCGTAGCGGGCCTCGACCATCCGGCGGGCCTCCGGCCGGACGATCAGGTCCACGTAACGCTGCCGGACCCGCGCCTCCTCGCTCATCGGCTTGTGCGCGACCGGCAGCGGGCGCAGCGCCTTCGCCGTCAGCCGCCACTCGTCGACCAGCACGGACAGCTCGCCGCGCCGGGAGGTGACCACCTCTCCGGCGACGAAGACGAGGTCCCCGATGTCGACGTCGGCCTTCCAGCGGGCCAGCGACTGCTCGCCGACCCGGTCCAGCGACAGCATCGCCTGCAGCTCGGTGCCGGACGCGCTGCCCTCGCGGAGGGTGGCGAAGCACAGCTTCCCGGTGTCGCGCTTGAAGATGACCCGCCCGGTCACCCCGGCCACCGCGCCGGTCGCGGTGTCCGGCGGCAGGTCCGGGTGGGCTTCGTGCACGCCGGCCAGCGAGGTCGTGCGCGGCACCCCGGCCGGGTACGGGTCGATGCCGGCGGCCCGGAGCCGGTCGAGCTTCTCCCGGCGGACCCGCACCTGCTCGGGGAGTTCCTCCGCCTGCTCGGCTGTCGGCACCTGCGTCACGGCGTACGACCCTACCCACCGTCGGCTGCGGCCACCGCTGCCTAGGCTCGTGATCGTGGAGCTGAACGAGTCGCGGCGGACGGCGTGGTCGGCCGCCGAGGCGGCCGAGGTGTACCAGCGGGGGCGGCCCGACTACGCCGAGGCGACCGTCGACTGGGCCCTGGACCCGGTCCGGGACCGGCCCGGGCTGCGGGCGATGGATCTGGCCGCCGGCACCGGGCAGCTCACCCGGGCGTTGCTCGCCCGCGGTGTCGACACGGTGTCGGTCGAGCCGTCCGCGGCGATGCGGCGGCGGCTGGCGCGGGCGGTGCGCCCGGCGACGGTGCTGGCCGGGTCGGCCGAGCGGCTGCCGCTGCCGGACCGCTCGGTCGACCTCGTCGTCGTCGGGCAGGCGTTCCACTGGTTCGACCGGGACCGCGCGCTGCCGGAGATCGTCCGGGTGCTGCGGCCGGGCGGGGTGCTGGCGACCTTCTACAACGCCCGCGAGGACTCGGTGGCCTGGGTCCGGGCGCTGTCCGAGCTGATGGGCGAGGACGACGACCATGCCAGCGTCTCCCGGCACCGGGCGCCGGCGGACCTCGGCCCGCCGCTCGGCTCGCCCGAGACGCTCCGCGCCGAGCACGAGCAGCAGCTCGACGCCGCGACGCTCGCCGACCTGGTCCGCTCGCGCAGCTACGTCATCCGGATGCGGGCGCCCCGGCGGTCCGCGCTGCTCGACCGGGTCGCCGAGCTGACCCGGACCCATCCGCAGCTGGTCGGCCGGCAGCACTTCTCGATGCCGTACCTGACCACCTGCGAGCGCTACACCCTGCGCTCCTAGACCGGCCGCGGCCCGATCGACGGTGCCTCGGGCTCGCCGACCCGCGGGGTCACCTGTTGCGCTCGTACACCAGGCGGAGCCCGATGAGGGTCAGGTCCGGCTCGTGCGCCTGGATGGTCTCGCACTCGTCCAGCACGACCTGGGCCAGCCCGCCGGTCGCGACGACCGCCGCCCGGCCGCCCAGCTCGGCGACGATCCGGCGCACCAGGCCGTCGATCTGGCCGGCGAACCCGTACAGGATCCCCGACTGCAGCGACTCCACCGTGGTCTTGCCGATCACCGAGCGCGGGCGGGCGAGCTCCACCTTCAGCAGCCGGGCCGCCCGGGACGCCAGCGCGTCGATGCTGATCTCGATCCCGGGGGCGAGCGCGCCACCCAGGAACTCGCCCCGGGCGCTGATGACGTCGAAGTTGGTCGAGGTGCCGAAGTCGACAACCACCGCCGGCCCGCCGTAGAGGGTGTACGCGGCCAGCGAGTTGACGATCCGGTCCGGGCCGAGCTCCCTCGGGTTGTCGTTGAGCAGCGGGACGCCGGTGCGGACTCCCGGCTCGACCACCACGGTCGGCAGGTCCGGGTAGTAGCGGCCCAGCATGACCCGCAGCTGGCCGAGCACGGCGGGAACGGTGGAGCAGGCGGCGATCCCGTCGACCTTGGTGTCGTGCAGCAGCCCGCGGTACGTCAGGGCCAGCTCATCGGCGGTGTCCCGGGCGTCGGTCTTCACCCGCCACGAGTCGGTCAGCTCGGTGCCGTCGAAGACGCCGAGGACGGTGTTGGTGTTGCCGACGTCGATCGCGAGCAGCATCAGGCCTCCCCCGGCCGCAGATCGAGCGCGATGTCGAGCGCCGGGGCGGAGTGGGTCAGCGCGCCGACCGCGAGGAAGTCCACGCCGGTCGCGGCGACCTCGGCCGCCCGGTCGAGGGTGAGCCCGCCGCTGGCTTCGGTGCGGACCCCGGCCGGCTTCGTGACGGCGACCGCCGCGCGCATCGCGTCCGGGCTCATGTTGTCCAGCAGCACCAGGTCGGCGCCGGCGCCGACCGCCGCCCGGACGTCCTCGACCGAGTCGCACTCCACCTCGACCGGCAGGCCCGGGTACGCGGCTCGCACCGCGGCGAACGCCGCGGCCACGCCGCCGGCGGCGATCACATGGTTGTCCTTGACCAGCGCGGCGTCCACCAGCGACATCCGGTGGTTGGCGCCGCCGCCGCTGCGGACCCCGTACTTCTCCAGCGCCCGCAGGCCCGGCAGCGTCTTGCGGGTGTCCCGGACGGTCGCGCCGGTGCCGGCGACCGCGTCGACCCAGCGGGCGGTCAGGGTGGCGACGCCGGAGACGTGGCAGAGCAGGTTCAGTGCGGCCCGCTCGGCGGACAGCAGCGCGCGGGTCGGTCCGGTCACGGTGCCGACCAGGTCGCCCCGGCGCACCGGAGCGCCGTCGGCGACCCGCGGCTCGAACCGGACCCGGTCGTCCACCACCTCGAAGACGGCGGCGGCCACCGGGAGGCCGGCGAGCACGCCGTCCGCGCGGGCCACCAGGTCGGCGGTGGCGGTCTGGTCCGCCGGGACGGTGGCCGCGGTGGTGACGTCGACGCCGCTCGACCCCGCCGCCCGGCGGCAGGTCCTCGGCCAGCGCCCGGCGGACCAGGTCGAGGACGGGGTCCGGCGCCAGCCCCGCCGCCGCCAGCCGCTCCCGCGCCGTCACGACCCGACCGCCTGGTAGGTCTCGGTGAGCACCCCGTCGGTGCCGAGGCCGGCCAGCAGGTGGCCGTGCCAGCGGGCGTCGTCGCGGTCCGGGAAGTCCTCCCGCCAGTGGCAGCCGCGGGTCTCCTCCCGCCGGCTCGCGGCCGCGACCAGCGCGGTCGCCACCGTGTGCAGGTTGGTCGCGTCCCACGCCTCCGGGCGCGGCTCGACGGTGGCGTCGTCGGACGCCGCCGCCGCCAGCGCCATCGCCGCGGCGTGCAGGCTCCGGTCGGTCCGGATCACCCCGGCGCCGGCGGACATCTCCCGGGCCAGCCCGGCCCGCCCGGCGGGGTCGACGAGCCCGACCTCGACGTCGACCGGCACCGGCTGCGCCCGGTCCGGCAGTGCGCGGGTCAGGTCGGCGCCGATCCGGCCGGCGAAGACCAGGCCCTCCAGCAGGCTGTTGGAGGCCAGCCGGTTCGCGCCGTGCACACCGGTGCAGGCGACCTCGCCGCACGCGTACAGTCCCGGCACGCTGGTCCGGCCGCGCAGGTCGGTCCGGACCCCGCCGGAGGCGTAGTGCGCCGCCGGGACGACCGGGATCGGATCGGTGGCCGGGTCCACGCCGGCCTGCCGGCAGCGGGCCACGATCGAGGGGAAGCGGCGCTCCAGCCGCTCCCGGCCGAGGCCCCGGGCGTCCAGCCAGACGTGGTCGAGTCCCTCCGCCTGCATGATCCGCAGGATCGCCTTCGCCACCACGTCCCGGGGCGCCAGGTCGGCCAGCTCGTGCACGCCGGTCATGAAGCGCTTGCCGTCGGCGTCGACCAGCACCCCACCCTCGCCCCGGACGGCCTCGCTGACCAGCGGCTGCTGGCCGCGCGCGGCGGGGCCGAGGTAGAGCGCGGTCGGGTGGAACTGCACGAACTCGACGTCGGTGACCACCGCCCCGGCCCGCAGCGCGAGCGCGACACCGTCGCCTGTGGACACCGCCGGGTTGGTGGTGGCGGAGTAGACCTGGCCCATCCCGCCGGTGGCGAGCACCACCGCGCGGGCGAGGACCGCGCCGACGCCGTCCGGGGTGCCCTCGCCGAGGACGTGCAGGGTCACTCCGGCCGTACGACCGTCCGCGCCGGTGAGCAGGTCGAGGACCAGCGCGTGCTCGACCACGGTGATGCCGGGGTCGCGCCTGGTCGCCTCCTCCAGGGCACGCTGGACCTCGGCGCCGGTCGCGTCGCCACCGGCGTGGACGATCCGGTTCCGGTGGTGCCCGCCCTCCCGGGTGAGCGCCAGCGCGCCGTCCGGGTCCCGGTCGAAGCTCGCGCCGAGGGCGATCAGCTCGCGGACCCGGTCCGGGCCCTCGGCGACCAGCACCCGGACCGCCTGCTCGTCGCAGAGGCCGACCCCGGCGGCCAGGGTGTCGGCGAGGTGCTCCGCCGGCGAGTCGGCCGGGTCGAGCGCGGCGGCGATGCCGCCCTGCGCCCACCGGGTGGAGCCCTCGGCGATGTCGACCTTGGTCACCACGGTGACCGCGTGCCCGGCGGCGCGCGCGTGCAGGGCGGCCGACAGTCCGGCGATGCCGGAGCCGACCACGACGACGTCGGTGACGTGGGTCCAGCCCGGGTCGGGAGCGCGCAGCCTTCTGGGCAGCCGCGGCGTCACCCGGCCCCCAGGATCAGCGGCACGTTGTCGATCAGTCGGGTGGCGCCCACCCGGGCGGCGACCAGCAGCCGGGCCGGGCCGGTGGCCGGGGCGGCGCCGAGGTCGGGTCCGCGCAGGGCGAGGTAGTCGACGGTCATCCCCGGATCCTGCAGCTCGGCGGTCGCGGCGGCCAGCACGGCGCCGGCACCGCTGGGGCCGGCGGCGGCGCCGGCCCGCAGTGCCCGGGACAGCGCGAGCGCGCGGGACCGCTCGGCCGGCGAGAGGTGGCGGTTGCGGCTGGACAGGGCCAGCCCGTCCGGCTCCCGTACGGTCGGGACGCCGACGATCCGGGCGCCGAGCTCGAGATCCGCCACCATCCGGCGGATCAGCGTGAGCTGCTGGTAGTCCTTCTCGCCGAAGACCGCGACCGCCGGCCGGATGAGCCCGAGCAGCTTGGTCACCACGGTCAGCACGCCGGTGAAGTGGCCGGGGCGGCTGGCGCCCTCGAGCAGCTCGCCGAGCGGTCCGGGGGCGACGGTCACCGCCGGCGCGGCACCGCCCGGGTAGACCTCGGCCGCCCTCGGCGCGAAGACCAGCTCGACGCCGTGCTCGCGCAGCAGGGTGAGGTCGGCGCCCGGAGTGCGCGGGTAGCGGTCGAGGTCCTCGCCGGGGCCGAACTGCAGCGGGTTGACGAAGATCGTCACCACGACGGCGTCGGCGAGCGCCGTGGCCTCGCGCAGCAGCGCGGCGTGGCCGGCGTGCAGGGCGCCCATCGTGGGCACCAGGGCGACCGTGCGGCCGCCCACCCGGACCGTGTCCAGCGCGGTCGCCAGCTGCGCCCGGGTCCGCGCCACCACCGGCCCATCCGGAGGGCGGCCGCCCGGCCGGAGCGCGGCCGGCTCCGCGGTCCCGGAGTCGGGTGCCGCGGGCAGGGCGGGCGCGGCCGCCCTCCGCCGGATCGGCGGTGCGGGCGGGCGCTGCCCGGCCTCGACGGTCACGGCCTCCGGATCGTCGAAGGCCAGCCGGCCGGGGGCGGTGCGGGGCGGGGTGCTGGTCATGCGTCGGTCCGGGCGGGAGCGGACAGGGCAGCTCCGTCGGCCGGCGCGCCGCCCGATCGGCGCGGGACACCGCCCAGCACGTCGGCCAGCGGGCCGGCCTGGGTCGCCGAGAGCCGGCCGGCGGCGAGCGCGCGGCCGGCGGTGAGCCGGGCCAGTGCCAGGTAGCCGGCGACCGAGTCCGGCGCGTGCTCGGACAGCGTGCGCAGGTGGCCGGCCACGGTGCCGGCGTCGCCCCGGGAGACCGGCCCGGTCAGCGCCGCGTCGCCGGCGTGCAGCGCGTTGTCCAGCGCGGCGCCGAGCAGCGGCCCGAGCACCCGGGCGGGCTGCTGGACGCCGGCCCGGCGGAGCAGGTCGGCCGCCTCGTTGACCAGGGTGACGAGGTGGTTCGCGCCGACCACGAGGGCGGCGTGGTAGAGCGGGCGCGCCTCCTCCGCCACCACCACCGGGTCGCCCCCGATCTGCAGCACCAGCGCCGTGGCGACCGGCAGCAGCGGCTCCGGCGCGGTCACGCCGAACGTCGTCCCGGCCAGCCGGTCGGCGTCCTCGGGCGCGCCGGTGAAGGTCATCGCCGGGTGCAGGGCCAGCGGGAGCGCCCCGGCCCGGGCGGCCGGCGCCAGCACGCCGGCGCCGTGCGCGCCGGAGGTGTGCACGACGAGCTGCCCCGGCCGCCACGCCTTGGTCTCGGCCAGGCCGGCGACCAGCGGGGCGAGCTCGTCGTCCGGGACGGCCAGCAGCACCAGGTCCGCGCGGGCCACCACCTCGTCGGCGGGCAGCAGCGGTACGCCGGGCAGCAGCCGCCGTGCGCGCCGGACGGACCCGGCGGAGACCCCGGTGGCGGCGACGACCCGGTGGCCGGCCCGGGCAAGCGCGGCACCGAGGACGGCGCCGACCCGTCCGGTGCCGATCACGCCGACCGCGAGGCGGGCGGCGACGCGGGGCTCTGCGCTCATCACGTGATCCAGTCCTCGAGCGGGGTACCGGTCGAGATCACCTTACGTCCGCCGCCCCGGTCGCCGGGATGTGCGAACCCTCACACCGTCCCGGGACCCCGAGTGACGTGCTCCGTCGATGAGTGACGTGTTTCGCCCGCGAGTGACGGGTCGTGTGTCGTCACTCATCGACGGAGGACGTCACTCGGGCCGTAGCCTGCGCCGGTGGGGGTGGCGCGGCCGTGGCGGGAGGCGTGGGCGGACGCGCTGTACGGGCCCGGCGGGTTCTACGCCCGCGGCGAGCCGCCGGGCGGGCACTTCCGGACGTCCGTACACGCCTCGCCACTGTTCGCCGGGGCGGTCCTCGAGCTGCTGCGGCGGGTGGACGCCGCGCTCGGTCGGCCCGACCCGCTCGACCTGGTCGACGTCGGCGCCGGCCGGGGCGAGCTGCTGACCGGGGTGGCGGCCGGCGCGGACCCGGCCCTGCGCGCCCGGCTCCGGCTGACCGCCGTCGAGGTCGGCCCCCTCGATGCCCCGGTACGGGTGGTCCGCGATGTCGCCGAGCTGCCGGAGATCACCGGCCTGCTGATCGCGAACGAGTGGCTCGACGACGTCCCGCTGGACGTGGTCGAGCGGACCACCGCCGGCGCCCGGACCGTGCTGGTCTCCCCGGCCGGGGTCGAGTCGACCGGCCCGCCGCCCCCCACCGGCGACGCCGCCTGGCTGGCCCGGTGGTGGCCGCTGGCCGGCGTCGGGGACCGGGCCGAGGTCGGCCGTACCCGCGACCAGGCCTGGGCGGCCGCGGTCCGCCGGTTGGGCCGCGGGGTCGCCGTCGCCGTCGACTACGGGCACACCCGGGAGGCCCGCCCGCCGCACGGGACGCTCACCGGCTACCGCGGCGGCGTCCAGGTCCGGCCGGTGCCGGACGGGTCCTGCAACCTCACCGCGCACGTGGCGCTGGACTCCGTCGCGGCCGCCGGCACCGCCGCGGGCGCCACCGAGACCCGGCTGGACGACCAGCGGGCCGCCCTGTTCGCGCTCGGCCTGGACCCGCGCCGGCCGCCGGTCGAGCTCGCCCGCACCGACCCGGCCGGGTACGCGCGGGCGCTGCAGCGGGCCGGCGAGGCCGCCGAGCTGGTCGACCGGGCCGGGCTGGGCGGCTTCGGCTGGCTGGTGCAGGGCGTCGGCGTACGGTTGCCGTTCCCGCCGACCGCCACCCGGGCCCGGAAGCGCCGGTGAGCGGCGCCGGCGGCCCGGCCACTCAGCCGGCCGCCCGGCCACTGCAGCCGGCCGCCCGGCCACTCAGCCGGCGGCCTGGACCTGGTGCTGTCCGGCCTCGCCGCCCGGGTCGCCCGGGAGGGCTGAGGCGGCCGCCGGTCCGGCTGCCCTAGCCGTCCTCGGCGGTGAGCCGGGCGAGGTAGTCGGCCACCTCGTGCCGCTGCGCGTGCCGCGCCCAGCCCAGCGGGGTGCCGTCGAAGGTGCGGTCCCGGATGCCTGGGTCGGCGCCGAGCTCGACCAGCCGGCGGACCAGCGGCAGGTCGCCGTCCCAGGCCGCCGAGTGCAGCGCGGTATGCCCATCGGCGAGCACGTTCACGTCGAATCCCAGCCGGACGGCGAGCTCGACCGCCGCGCCGCGGCGCGAGTGCACCGCCTCGGCGACCACCGCCGGCCGCTCGGCGCGCGCCGCGGCCAGCAGGTCGGGCTCGGCCCCGGCCAACCGGGTCACCCCGTCGGCGTCGGCGGCGAGCACCGCGGCGACCAGCGCGTCGACCCCGGTCAGCTCCGGGCGGGCAGCACCCGCGGCGACCAGCAGCTCGACGATGTCCAGATGACCGCCCGCGGCGGCCAGCTCGACCATGGCGCGCCCGTCCGGAGCGGTGCTGCGAGCGTCCACCCCGTGCCGCAGCAACAACCGCACCCGCTCGGTGAAGCCGTGCTCGGCGGCCCAGGTGAACGGCATGGTGAGCATCTCGGCGGGCGTCTCCAGCGCGCCACCGAGCCGCGCCTGCCACGGACCGCCGTCGCCGCTGCCCAGCCCGTACTCGAACAGCAGCTCCAGGTGGTCGTCGTCCGGGCCGAACATCCGGTTGTAGAGGGTCTGGCCGTCGTTCGGGTCCGCTCCGGCCTCGAGCAGCACTCTGGCCAGCGGGAGCGAGTGCGGGTGCCTCGGCTGCCGCCCCGGGCCCTGCTCACCCTCACCGAAGACGCCGGTCAGCGCGGTGAACGGCGGCACCAGCCCGTGCCAGAGATAGCCGGCGTCCGGGTCGGCGCCGGCGTCGAGCAGCAGCCGCGCGGTGCGCAGCACCGGTCCGGCCGGCACCTCGGGGTCGACGCGCGAGTAGGTCAGGTAGAGCAGCGGCTCCCAGCCGTACGGTCCGCCGGGCCGCCGCGCGAGGGTCCGGTCGGCCTCGAGGTGGGCGGCGACCCGGTCCGGGTCCGACCCGGCGGCGGCCGCCCAGACGGTGCGTGCGGGCAGGTCGGGGTCGGAACGCCGCAGCGCCCGGGCGCGCTCCCATCGCTCCGGCCCGTCCTGGCGGCCGTAGACCAGGCAGGCGAACCGGCAGAACGCGTCCGCCGGGTCCTCCCGCGCGTCCGGGTCGGCGTCCGGGCCGGCGCCCGGGTCGGCGTCCGGATCACGGCGCAGCCGGGCGATCAGGTCCAGGTGCTCGCGCAGCCGCGGCCAGCTGGCGAAGCCCAGCTCGCGGGCGACGGCCAGCTGGGCGGCGGTGAGCGGGAAGCGGGCGGGGTCGGCCGGCGCGCCGGCGGGATGCCGCCGGGTCACCAGGTCGACGGCGGCGGCGTCGCCGGAGCGGACGCCGCGCTGCAGCCGGCGGGCCAGCTTGCGCAGGTGCTCGAGGCTCGCGTCGTCGGGAATGCAGACGGTCGGCACGGGTGCCTCCTCTCGTCACGCCCCGGTCCGCGTCGTGGGCCGAAAGGAGGTAGGCAACCGTTCGCCGGTGGTGTCCTCTCAGGTGGGCTGTGCCCTTTCCGCGGACCGGTGGCGCCCTGCGCGCACGTTGCAGAGGCTAGCCCGGGAGACCGCGGTGCGACAGGGATCCCGGCCGGTGCGCTAGGTTCCTCCGCGTGCGTGAGCTGCAGCAGTTCGTCGCTGAGACCGCGGACCGGCTGGGCCTGCACGCCACGCCGCCGACGCTCCTGCTCGACCTGCAGGCCCGGACCGGGGCGCTGGCCGAGGAGGTGGTGCGGGCCACCGAGCACGGGCGGCGGCCGTTCCGGCCGACCCGGGACTGGGAGACGCTGCTCGGCGACCTCGCGTTCGCGCTGGTGACCCTGGCCGACCAGACGGGGGTGGACACCGACCGCGCGGTCCGGGTCGCCGCCGACCGGCTCTACCGCTCGGCGATGGCGCGGCAGCAGGCGCAGCCGGCCGCCGAGGCCTGGCCCTTCTCCGGCTGATCCGCCCGGAGGGGTGGGACACTCGCCCCATGACTGCGGCCGGGCGGACGCTGACGGTCGGGACGGGCGCGGGCGCCGACGACCTGCCCACCGCCGACATGGTGCTGAACATCGGCCCGCAGCACCCCTCCACGCACGGCGTGCTGCGCCTGAAGCTCGTGCTGGACGGCGAGCGGGTGCTCTCCGCCGAGCCGATCGTCGGCTACATGCACCGCGGCGCGGAGAAGCTGTTCGAGGTCCGCGACTACCGGCAGATCACCGTGCTGGCCAACCGGCACGACTGGCTGTCCGCGTTCTCCAACGAGCTCGGCGTGGTCATGGCGGTGGAGCGGATGCTGGGCATGGAGGTGCCGGAGCGCGCCGTCTGGCTGCGCACGCTGCTCGCCGAGCTGAACAGGGTGCTCAACCACCTGATGTTCCTCGGCTCGTTCCCGCTGGAGATGGGCGCGATCACGCCGGTCTTCTACGCCTTCCGGGAGCGGGAGACCCTGCAGGCGGTGCTGGAGGAGGCCTTCGGCGGGCGGATGCACTACATGGCGAACCGGATCGGCGGGCTGAAGGAGGACGTGCCGGCCGGCTGGACCGGACGGGTGCGCCAGGCCGTCGCGGACGTCCGGCTGCGGGTCTCGGCGGACATCGACCCGCTGATCCGGCGCAACGACATCTTCCTGGCCCGGACGGTCGGCGTCGGCGTTCTCGCGCCAGGGCACGTGCGCGCGTACGGGGTGAGCGGTCCGGTCGCCCGCGCGTCCGGGGTCGACTTCGACCTGCGCCGGGACGAGCCCTACCTCGCGTACGGGGAGCTGGGCGACGTGCTGCGGGTGGTGACCCGCACGAGCGGCGACTGCCACGCCCGCTTCGAGTGCCTGCTCGAGCAGGTGTACGCGTCGCTCGACCTCGCCGACGCCGTCCTCGACCGGCTGCCGGCGCTGTCCGGCCCGGTGAACGTGAAGCTGCCCAAGACGGTGAAGGCGCCGGAGGGGCACACCTACTGCTGGACGGAGAACCCGCTCGGCCTCAACGGCTACTACCTGGTCTCCCGCGGGGAGAAGACGCCGTGGCGGCTGAAGCTGCGCTCGGCGTCGTACAACAACGTGCAGGCGCTGCAGGTGCTGCTGCCGGGCACCCTGCTGCCGGACCTGGTCGCCGTGCTCGGCTCGCTGTTCTTCGTCGTCGGCGACATCGACAAGTAATCCGGGGGCGGCCCCCGGACCCCCGGGCGGGCGCTCCCGCAAGCTGGTGTCGTTGATCACCGGGCTCACCCAACGAGCCCCGCCGGGGGCGGGGACCCCGGTGGCCTGGCACAGCGAGCCGTGTCCCGGACACGGCTGGGCCCGCGGTGCGTGGCTTGCGGGAGCGCTCGCCCGGGGGTCCGGGGGCCGTCCCCCGGGTTCAACGGCGCGCGGTGAGCTCCTCCTGGGTACGCCGCATCGCGTGCTCGACCAGCGTGATGAGCGTCTGCTTGGTCGCTTCCCGGCTGCGCGCGTCGGTCTGGATCACCGGCGTCGCGCCGCCGACCGCCAGCGCCTCCCGGACGTCCTCGATCGAGTGCGTCAGGATCCCGTCGAAGCGGTTGACCGCGACGATGAACGGCAGCCGGCGCGCCTCGAAGAAGTCGATCGCGGCGAAGCAGTCGGTCAGCCGGCGGGTGTCCACCAGCACCACGGCGCCGATCGCGCCGCGGACCAGGTCGTCCCACATGAACCAGAACCGGTGCTGCCCGGGGGTGCCGAACAGGTAGAGGATCAGGTCGCTGTCCAGCGACACGCGGCCGAAGTCCATCGCGACCGTGGTGGTGGTCTTGTTCGGGGTGTGGGACAGGTCGTCGACTCCGGCGCTCGCCTCGGTCATGACCGCCTCGGTGGTGAGCGGCTCGATCTCGGAGACCGCGCCGACCAGCGTCGTCTTGCCGACGCCGAAGCCACCGGCGATGACGATCTTCGCCGAGGTCGTCGCCGCGCTGGAGTCCACGTAGGCGGTCTGCCTAGAGGTTTCGAAGTCCATTCAACACCCTCTGCATCAAGGCCAGATCAGGTCGATCGGTGGTCGCCGCGGCCTGGTGCACCCGCACCAGCCCCTCCTGGGCCATGTCACCCACCAGTACCCGCGCGACCCCGAGGGGCATCCGCAGGTACGCGGCGATCTCCGCGACCGACCGGGCCCGCCGGCACAGGTCGCAGATCAGCTGCCGCTCGGGCGCGGTGGACTCCGCCGAGCGGTCGCCCAGCCGGGTGGTCGAGACCAGGGCCTCGATCGCCAGCTCGTAGTCCGGCCGGGTCCGCCCGCCGGTGACCGCGTACGGCCGGACCAGCGGACCCTCCGGCTGGAAGCTGCTCACCCCGACGCTCTCTGCTGGTGATCGTCGTCATCGAGGGAGGACGGCTTGCAGCTCGTTGCGCACCGCCGGGGTCAGCACGTCTCCGGTCCGCTCGACGAGCAGCGCCATCTCGTAGCCGACCAGGCCGACGTCGCAGCTCGTCGCCGCCAGCACGGCGAGGCAGGAGCCGTCGCTGATCGACATCAGGAACAGGAAGCCCCGCTCCATCTCGATCACCGTCTGCACGACGTTGCCGGCCTCGAAGCAGCGGGCCGCACCCTGGGTCAGGCTGGTCAGGCCCGAGGCCACCGCGGCGAGCTGGTCCGCGCGGTCCCGCGGCAGCCCTTCCGAGGAGACCAGCAGCAGCCCGTCGGCCGACACGACGACCGCGTGGGCCACGCCCGGCACCCGGTCGACGAAGTTGGTGACGAGCCAGTTCAGGTTCTGGGCGGCTGGGCTCAACGTGGTCACGAGTGCTCCTGGGATTGCTGGACGAGGACGTCGGGCGACGAGTCCTGCTCGCCACCCTCGCCGCTGCGGTCGGCGTGCCGGCCACGCCGGACACCCTGGTGGTAGCTCGCGAGGCGGCTGCGGACCGCCTCGGGCGAGCGGTACGTCGGCGCGCCGGGGGCGACCGGCGGCGGTGGTGGTACGTCGGCCCCGCCCGGCACGAGGTGTGCCTGCGGGACCCGCATCGGCAGGCCGGCGCGGGTGGTGCCGCCACTGGTCGGCTGCAGCAGCCGCTCGGCGGCCCGCCAGCCTTCGTCCGCTGGCGAGGCCCACGGCTCGTCGTCGACCGGTGCGCCCGCCGCGACCGGAGCAGGAGCCTGCTGGTCCTGCTGAGCCGCGGCACCGGGTGCGGCCGGTCCGGGGCGGCCTGGTCCGGCCGGTCCGGCGCCGGCGCCCTGGGACGCCCTGCGGTGCCGGTTCGCCGGACGTGACCGGCCGGGCCGCCGGGCGGCGCCGGAACCACTCGGACTGCAGCTGCTCGAAGATCGGGGTCCGCTCCTCGCGGACCTCCGGACCGCCGTACTGGCCCGGGCCGCCGGGGCCGGCGAACCCACCCGGACCGCCCGGTGCGGCCGGTCCCGGGAACATGCCGGGACCACCCGGGCCGGCGAAGCCGCCGGGGCCGCCCGGAGCACCCGGACCGGCGAAGCCGCCGGGACCACCCGGACCACCCGGACCGCCGAAGCCGGCGCGGCCGGAGCCGTCCGGACCGCCGGGTCCGCCCTGGCCCGGGAAGCCGGCGCGAGCACCGGGATCGCCCTGCCCGGGGTAGCCGCCCGGGCCGGCGGAGCCGTCCGGGCGGCCGGTCGCGGGGGCGCGGGTCGCGCCGCCGAGGGTCGGAGGAACCCGACCGCCGGGGAAGCCGTTGGTGCCGTTCACCGGCGCGCCGGGCGCGGGCAGCAGCGGTGCGCCGTCCGAGCCGTCCCCGTTCGCGCCGGCCGGCGTGCGGCGCGGCAGCGGCGGCCCGTCCTGGCCCGGCCCGCCGGGACCGGCCAGCGACCGGCGCTGCAGGTCGCCGCCGGGTCGACCGCCGCCGGGACCGACCGGTCCGATCGGGACGCCGGGCAGCCCGCCGGGTCCGTTGAGCCCACCGGGCGGCGGCAGCGGCATGCCCGCCCCCGCACCGGCCGGCCGTCCGGGCCACCGACGCCGGCCCCGACCGGCTCGTCCGGTCGCTGCTCGAAGCGGCTGGCCAGCACGTCGATCGGGATCCGGACGAAGGCGCTGACGCCACCGGTCTCGGACTGCCGCAGCCGGACGGTGATGCCGTGCCGGCCGGCCAGCCGGCCGACCACGTACAGGCCCATCATCCGGGAGATCGACACGTCGAAGACCGGCGGGCGGGCCAGCCGCTCGTTGGACTCGGCGATCTCCTGCGCGGTCATGCCGATGCCGCGGTCCTCGATCTCCACCATGGCGCCGCCGTCGGACAGCCGCTGGCTGTGCACCAGCACCTTCGACTCCGGCGAGGAGAAGACGGTCGCGTTCTCCAGCAGCTCGGCGACGAGGTGGACGACGTGGTTGACCGCGTGGCCCATCACCTCGACGTCCGGCACGCCGGTCAGCTGGATCCGGTGGTACTGCTCGACCTCCGAGGTCGCCGCCCGCAGCACGTCGACCAGCGGGATCGGCCGGCCCCACCGGCGGCCGGCGTCCTCACCGGCGAGGACCAGCAGGTTCTCCGAGTTGCGCCGCATGCGGGTGGCGAGGTGGTCGAGCTTGAAGAGGTTGGCCAGCTGGTCCGGGTCCTGCTCGCCGGTCTCCAGCTCGTCGATCAGCTTCAGCTGCCGCTCGACCAGGCCCTGGCTGCGGCGGGACAGGTTCACGAACATCGCGTTGACGTTCGAGCGCAGGGCGGCCTGCTCGGTCGCCAGCCGGACCGCCTCGCGGTGCAGCTGGTCGAAGGTCATCGCGACGTCGCCGATCTCGTCGCGCGAGTCGATCGGGATCGGCTCGACCTCGAGCGGGGTGGCCGACGCGTCCGGCCGGCGCAGCCGTTCGATCGCCTCCGGCAGGCGGACCTCGGAGACCTCCCGGGCGCTGGCTCGCAGCCGGCGCAGCGGGCCGATCATCGAGCGGGCGATGAGCAGCGAGGTGAGGAACGCGATCACCAGGATCGCGGCGATGATCACGCCGGTGGTGATGGCCTGCCGCTGCGCTTCCGCGCGCAGCTCCCGCGCCTGGGCGACGACCTGGTCGAGCAGCGAGACCTCGACCTCGCGCATCGCCTGGCTGTAGGTGGTGGCTGCCGAGTACCACTGCTGCTCGTCCAGCCCGAGGTCGGCCCGGTTCTGGCCGGCGATCACGTTGTCCTCGAGCCGCTTCACCGCGAGCACGGACTGGCCGTTGACCAGCTGGTCGTACTGGCTGCGCTGGTCCGCGGTGGCGTCGGTGCGGAACCGCAGCAGTGCCGCCTGCCGGCGGGCCACCGCTCCGGACAGGTCCTGGAACTGGCCGAACTGGAACCGGTTGACCGCGGCCACCCCGTACAGCAGCGCCCGCTCCTGGGACAGCGTCTCCTTCAGGTCCGCCAGCGCGGTCAGGCCGGCGACGCTCTGGGACAGCTCCCGGTTGCCGCTGCGCTGGCCGATCTCCCGGTCGACCTCGGACAGCGCGGTGATCACGTTGGTGTACTGACCGGTGATCGCGCCCTCGGTCAGCTGCTTCTTCAGCACCGCCGAGCGCAGCTGGGCGAGGCCGTCGAGCTGCGCCCGGGCGGCGTCGATCCGGGCGGTGGCCTGCGGGCCGACGTCGCCGAGGTCGCGCTCGGCCGCCGTGTACGACGCCATCGCGGCGTCGACGTTGAGCCGCTGCGCGAGCATCGGGTTCGCCAGGCTGGGCGCCGGCACCGGCTGCTTCTTGGTCGGGTCTTCCTGCTTCGCGTTGGCCTCGGTGATCTGGGCGATCTTCGCGGCGTTGGAATCCGGGCGGCCGGCGGCGATGTAGCCGGCGGACAGGTCGCGCTCGGCCTGCACCTCGTGGACCAGCGCGGTCACCTGGCGCCCGAACTCGGCGATCGTCTCGCCCCGGCCGAACTCCCGGGCGCTGCCGATCTGGCCGCCCATGTTGAAGCCGGCCAGCACCAGGAACGCGACCGCCGGCACCACCAGCACCGCGATCAGCTTGGTGCGCACCCGCCAGTTGCGCGGCGAGAGGGCCTGCCAGCCGGCCCGCGGGGGAGCGGGCGGGTCCGGCGGCTGCCCGCCGCCGTCCGTGCGGTCGTCCCTCGGTGCGGCGCCCGTCGTCACCGCGCGGGGATCGGCGGCGGCCGGCGGCGAGCCCACTGGCTCCCCACGGTGCCGCCCCTGTGCCGATGGGTCTCCCGCAGCCAGTGACGTCGGGGCAGCAGGGTGCTCCGCGGGTAGTCTGTCCACCAGCTCTCGCGACCTTCCCACGTGCCGACGCTGTTCCCGGGTACTTCCCGGGCACTATAGGGCCACCGGGAGCGCCCGCGTGAACGCCCCTTGACACCGATCTGCGCTCCGCTTTCGGTTGATCACACTGCGTTCGCATTGGGCCCGGTGTCATCGGTGAGGGGGTAGCCTGCCGAGGTCTCGCCCCCCGCGCCATGCAGAGGACCTGCCGTCATGATCGTCCGGCGTCGCCGCCTGACCCTGCTCCTCGTCTCCGCTCTCGCGGTCGCCGCCGCCGGCTGCACCGGAGGGGACGACGCGCCTCCGGCGGCGTCCGACCAGGAGCTCCGGATCGGCCTGCTGGCCCCGCTGAAGGGGCCGAACGCGGGAGCCGGCAGCGAGGCGCGGCGCGGCGCCCAGCTCGCCGCCGACGTCATCAACGGCCTGAACCCCTCGATCCCGCTGCCGCTCGCCGCCGGCGCCGGCCTGCCCAACCTGGGCGGCGCCCGGGTGAAGATCATCTCCGAGGACGCCTCCGGCACCGAGCCGCAGGTGATCGCCGGCACCACGGTCACCCGGCTGGTCTCGGAGCAGGGCGCGGACGCGCTGATCGGGGCGTTCGACCCGCAGATCACCGAGTACGCCAGCCAGCGCTCCGAGCGCTTCGAGATCCCGTTCCTCAACGCGGACAGCCCGGCCACCTTCCTGACCGAGGCCGGTCGGGACTGGTTCTTCCGGCTCGGCCCGTCCTGGCGCTCGGCCGGCGAGTCCTTCTTCTCGCTGCTGCGCAAGGAGGGCGTCTCGGCCGGGAAGATCCTGGTGCTGCACGCCGCCGACAAGGCCGGCCAGGACGTGCTGACGACCGTCCGGGAGCTGGCCGAGCAGGGTGGCTACGGCCCCCCGCAGGCCGTCTCCTTCCCGCCGGACGCCGGCAACCTGCTCGGCGTCGTCGACCAGGTGCGGGCGCAGCAGCCGGACACCATCTTCCTGTACGCCACCCCGGCGACCGTCCAGCCGCTGATCCAGGCGTTCGGCGCCCGGCAGTACAAGGCGAAGGCCGTCATGTCGTTCGGGCTGGGCTACCTCACCGACAAGTCGTACCAGTCCAGCGCCCAGGTGGTCGCCGGGCTGAGCCGGTCGGTCTCCTGGGCCAAGGAGTCGGCCGACCGCAACCAGGCGGCGCGCGCGGTGGCCGGCCTCTACCAGCGCCGCTACAACAGCGCCATGACCGAGGCGGCCGCCTCCGCGTTCACCGCCGTGCTGACGACGGCGCAGGCGGTCGACGCGGCCGGCACCACCCAGCCGCAGCGGGTCCGCACCGCGCTGCTGAGCCTGAACGTGCCGGGCGACCAGACGGTGATGCCGTGGGCCGGCGTCCAGTTCGACGAGACGCACCAGAACGTGCTCGCGCAGAGCCTGGTCGAGCAGTTCGTCGACCGCTCGTTCAAGATCGTCTATCCGGACGACGCGGCCAGTGGCGCCCTGGTGTGGCCGGCGACCGGAGCCGGTTCCGCGCCCTGACGTCCCGCCAGGTACGATTCCGTCCCACGGGGCCCGGTTACCACCGACACGTCACTGAACGTGACCCGGTGATGATCAGAGAGGGCGTTCGGGACGGATGGAGAGTCGCACGGCCGCGGGCAGTGGGCTGCCGCCGACCTTCGCCCTCAGCTTCGAGGGCGTCCAGAAGCGCTTCTCCACCGGCACCCTCGCGCTGACCGGGATCGACCTGCGGCTCGAGCGCGGCGAGTTCGTCAGCGTGGTCGGACCGTCCGGCTGCGGCAAGAGCACGCTGCTGCGGCTGGCCTCGGGTCTCAGCGAGCCGACCGCCGGGCGGGTCCGGGTCGGCTCCGGTGAGGTCGGCTACGTCTTCCAGGACCCGACGCTGCTGCCCTGGCGGTCGGTGGCCCGCAACGTCGAGCTGGCCGCCGAGCTGAAGCGGCTGCCGCGGGCCGAGCGGCGGCGCCGGGTGGCCGCCGCCGTCGACCTGGTGGGCCTGGGCGGCTTCGAGCGGCAGCTGCCCCGGATGCTGTCGGGCGGCATGCGGATGCGGGTCTCGCTGGCCCGCTCGCTGCTGCTGGACCCGGACCTGTGCCTGTTCGACGAGCCGTTCGGGGCGCTGGACGAGCTCACCCGGGAGCGGCTGAACGACGAGCTGCTCCAGCTCTACACCGCCCGGCGCTTCACCGGGCTGTTCGTCACCCACTCGGTGGCCGAGGCGGTCTTCCTGTCCACCCGGGTCGTGCTGCTGTCCGTCCGGCCCGGCCGGGTGGTCGCGGACATCCCGGTCCCCTTCGACTACCCGCGGCCGCGGGACCTCCGCTTCACCGCGGAGTTCGCCGACCTCGCCGCCCGAGTCTCCCGCGGCCTGCGCGCGGGCGAGCCACAGCTGACCTAAGGCCCATGACACAAGGCCCAGACCGTCCCGACTAGTTCGAGGAACAGGAGAGCCATGCGAGCACGAGGGTCCCGGCGATTGGCCGGGACGGCACTGGCCGCGGTAGCCGTCCTGGCGGCCGCCGGCTGCAGCGACTCCGGCACCACCGGCGAGGGCGGCCAGTCGGCCGCGGGGACCGCCAGCGCGGGCGCGGCGAGCGCGCTGAAGGGCGTCTGCCCGGACACGGTCGTCTTCCAGACGAACTGGTGGCCGCAGGCCGAGTACGGCGGCCTGTACCGGCTGGTCGGGACCGGCCCGACGATCGACGGCAACAAGAACAAGGTCACCGGCGCGCTGGTCGACAACGGCGTCGACACGGGTGTGAAGATCGAGATCCGGGCCGGCGGCCCGGCCAACAACTTCACCCCGTCGACCTCGCTGCTCTACACCGACAACTCGATCACCTTCGGCGGCGCCGACCTCGACTCCGCCGCGCAGATCAGCGGCAGCGGCAAGCCGGCGCTGTCGGTCTTCGCCCCGCTCGACCTGAGCCCGGTCGTGCTGCTGTGGGATCCCGCCCAGCACCCGGACTTCAACACGATCGCGGACATCGGCCAGACGGACACCCCGGTCATCTACTTCCAGGGCGCGACCTACATGGCGTACCTGCTCGGCGCCGGCCTGCTGCGCCCGAGCCAGGTCGCGGCGAGCTACGCCGGCACCCCGGACCAGTGGAAGGCCGAGAAGGGCGCGATCGTCCAGCAGGGCTACGTGACGAACGAGGTGCTCCGCTACCAGAACGACCCGTCGGTGTGGGGCAAGAAGGTGGACTACCAGCTGGTGGCCGACTCCGGCTATCCGGTCTACCCGGAGACGCTGACCATCCGGCCGGACCGCAAGGAGCAGCTGTCCGGCTGCCTGAAGAAGCTGGTGCCGGTGCTGCAGCGCTCCACCGCGGCGTACGTGGCCGACCCGGGCAGCACGAACCAGTTCATCAGCGAGCTGGTCGGCAAGTACCCGAAGGCCTTCCCGTACTCCAAGGAGCAGGGCGACGCGGCCGCCAAGACGATGAAGGACAACGCGATCCTGGGCAACGGGAAGAACACCACCGTCGGCGACTTCGACGAGGGCCGGGTCGAGCGGATCATCTCGATCGTCACCCCGATCTTCGCCGCCCAGAAGACGCCGGTGAAGTCGGGCCTCAAGCCGGCCGACCTGGTCACCAACGAGTTCATCGACCAGAGCGTCGGGGTGAAGTAGCGGTGCCGTCCGTCGCGCCGCGATGAGCGCCGGCGGGGCGCTGTTCGACCCGCTGGCGGAGCTGTACGAGCGGTACGCGGAGATCAACGACGGGGTCTACCGGCCCTGGCTCACCGCGGCTCTCGACTCAGCCGTGGTCGGCGGCCCGCGCGGGCGGGCCGCCGACCTCGGCTGCGGCACCGGGCGCTTCGACGAGCTGCTCGCGGACCGGTACGGCTCGGTGCTGGCCGTCGACGTCTCCGCCCGCGAGCTGGAGATCGCCCGGTCCCGGCACGGCCGGGACACCATCTCCTACCGGCAGCGCAGCCTGCTGGACGTGACGCCGGAGACGGACGGCCGCTTCGACCTCGTGTTCAGCGTCAACACGATCTTCCACCTGCGCGACCACGACCGGGTGCTGCCGCACGTCCGCAGCCTGGTGGCGCCGGGCGGCTGGGCCGTGCTCGTCGACATCGTCTCGCCCGGCACCCAGCAGCGGCCGCACTCCGCGCTGCGGCACCGCTGGTACGGCGTGGGCGACGCGCTCCGGACCCTGCGCCGGCGGGGCTCGGTTGCCGACGCATGGCTGGTGCTGCGGCTCCGGCAGCACAAGGTCTGGATGGAGCACGCGGCGACAAACCGGCCGCTGACCCGGCCGCAGTTCCACCGCGCGTACGGCGACGTCTTCACCGGCGCGACCTTCACCGACTCGCTGGACCCGTTCGTCTGCGCGCTGCGCTGGCAGGCGCCGGGTTGAGCACGTGCGTCCGCTGGCGCGCGTGCGGGGAGCGACGGCGGCCGGTCGCCCCGCGCGGAGGCGCGGGCATGGGCTGCGCCCGGCGACCTGTCGCCGGAGCGGGCATTGCCTAGTCGGGGATCAGGTCGCTGGCGGTCTCGTGCCAGGACCCGACCACCCGGCGGGCCAGGAAGCCGAAGAACCAGAAGACCGCCACGCCGAGCAGCGAGGACAGGATCACCGCGCCGAACAGCTGCTCGGACCGCAGCCCCTGCCGGTAGACCTCCATCAGCGTGCCGATCCCCACCTCGCCCTGCTTGAAGAAGAAGTCGCCGACGATCGCCCCGATCACCGCCAGCCCGGCCGAGATCCGCAGCCCGGCGAAGATCGCCGGCAGCGCGGTCGGCCACTGCAGCTTCGCCAGCCGGGTCAGCCGGCCGGCGCCGTAGAGGGTGAACAGGTCGTGGTTGGACCGCTCGACGCTGCGCAGGCCGAACAGGGTGGTGCTGGTGATCGGGAAGACCGCGATCAGCACGCAGACCAGCACCCGGCTGAACATCCCGAAGTCGAACCAGAAGCCGATCAGCGGCACCAGCGCGAGGATCGGGATGGTCTGCAGGACGACCGCCCACGGGTAGACCGCGCGCTCGATCCAGCGGGCCTGGCTCATCAGCACGCCGGTGCCGATCCCGATCACGATGGCCACCCCGAGCCCGATCATCGCCACCGCGGCGGTGAGCCCGAGCGCGCGCAGCAGCACCTCGGCGTTGTCCCGGTCGAGGAAGGCGACCTCCACCACCTTGTGCGGCGGCGGCAGCAGGAAGCGCCGGTCCGGGTCCAGCAGCCGGTAGCTGATCAGGTACCAGAGCCCGACGATGGCGCCGAAGAGCAGCACCGGCGGCAACGCGAGCGCCAGCCAGGCCCGCGGGCCGCGCCGCCGCCGGGGGCCGCGGCGGGCCGGCCGCCGGCCGAGGCGGGTGGCGCTCCCCGCCGGTGCCGGCGTCGCCGCCGCCGGCACCGTGGACGTGCTCTCCGCCATCGGACCGTCAGTGCTCCGGCTCGGCGTACATCATCCCGATCCGCTCCGCGAAGTACTCGCCGAACCGCACCGGCTCGAAGCCGGGCGCAGCCGGCGGCGGGCGCAGCGCCGGCGAGACCACGGTCTGCGGCCCGGGCTGCACGAAGACCGGCACCGAGACCCGTTCCTCCTTCTCCGCGCACACCACCCGGTGCAGCGCGGAGCGGTAGCGGCCGCCGGAGACCAGCACCAGCAGGTCGCCGGCGTTGACCACGAGCCCGCCGGGCACGGTCGGCACCGGCACCCACTCGCTCGGGTTCTCCCGGTCCACCACCTGCAGGCCCTTCTGCCCGGAGTGCAGCAGCCCGGTCATCACGCCGAGGTCGGTGTGCGGGCCGAGGCAGCTCTGGTCCGGCAGCGGGTCCTTGCGCTGCGGCGGGTAGTGGTTGACCACCAGGTTGGTCATCGCGCCGGCGCACAGCCGGGTGAAGTGGTCCGGCGGCAGCCCCAGGTCGAGCGCGTGCAGCGCCAGCAGGGTGAAGATCTGGCTCTCCATCGCGGCGAAGTACGACAGCGCGGCGGACCGGAAGCCCGGCGTGTCCGGGATCCGGTTCGGGTGCACGAACGCCGCGCGGTACTTGGGCTCCAGCACCGAGAGGTCCCGCCAGCCCAGGCCCTCGTCGTACGGGTTGAGTGCCCACGCCTCGGCCGCGTCCTCGTCGGTGTTCACCCCGATGCCGGAGGCGGCCCGGTAGCGCGAGGTGAAGCCGCGGCGGGTGGCGTCGTCCGGACTCGGCCCGTACCGCGCCTTCTCCTCCTCCGGCTGGTGGAAGAACTCCAGCGCGGCGGCGGTGAGCTGGTCGAAGACCGGCAGCGGCACGATGTGGTCGACGGCGATGTAGAAGCCGCTGCGGCGCAGGGCGGCGCCGAGCTGGGCGGCGACCTCCGCCCGCCGGGACGGGTCGTCCAGCCCGGCGAGGCTGATCACCGGCACGTAACCGTCCTCGGCAACCGCGTCCGTGTCCGGCAGGGTGATCGTCACGGCTCCTCCTCCTAGGGCGGGCTCGGCCGGGCCAGCTCGGAGTCCAGGCCCGCGTCGGTCGCGAGCCGGACCGCGAGCTCCCGCGCGTGCGGCAACAGCTCCCCCATGTCTACGCCGAGAACCCGGCCGCGCGCGACGACCGGTTCGCCGCCCACCCAGACCTCCTCGACGTCGCGCACCGAGGCGCAGTAGACGAGCTCCTGGTACGGGTCGTGGATGTTGTTCAGCGACGGCGAGCGCTCGGTGAACAGGACCAGGTCGGCCGCCTTGCCCGGCTCCAGGCTACCCACCTCGTCGTCGATGCCGAGTGCCCGGGCACCGGAGATGGTGGCCATCCGGACCACCTCCGGCGCGGTCATCGCGGTGGCCTGCAGGTGGTGCACCTTCTGCAGCAGCGCGCCCACCTTCATCGTCTGCAGCATGTCCTGGCTGTCGTTGCTGGCCGGGCCGTCCACGCCGAGCCCGACGGTGACGCCCTCGCGGAGCAGCCGCGGCACCGGGGCCACCCCGGAGGCGAGGATCATGTTCGACACCGGGTTGTGTGCCACCGCGACGTCGTGCCGCCGCAGCAGGGAGACGTCGGTGTCGTCGAGCCAGACGCAGTGCGCGGCCACGACCTGGGCGTCCAGCAGCCCGGCCCGGGCCGCGAACTCGATGGGACCCGTTCGCCGGCGGCTGGTGCGGGAGTGGGTCACCTCCTCGCGCACCTCGTGCAGGTGCACGTGCAGCCGCGGCGTCTCGCCGAGCAGCTTGACGGTGGCGGCGATCAGCTGGTCCGAGGCCGCCGGGACGGTGGCCAGCCCGACCCGGAAGCGGCTGCGCCGGGACGCGGCCGCGGCCACCGCCAGCGCCTCGTGCTCGGCCAGCACCCGCTCCAGCGGGCGCGGGTTGCTGTCGTCCTGGGCCCCGTACGAGACGTCGCCGCGCAGGCCGATCCGGTCCAGCGCCTCGACCACGCCGGGCACCGACGGCTCCGGCCCGGGCGCGTGGCAGAACATGTCCGCGGTGGTGGTCACCCCGGACAGGGCCAGCTCGGCGCCCTTGAGCAGGGTGCCGACGTACGCCATCTCCCGGGTCAGGTAAGGCTCGATCGGCCCGACCACGTGCACGAACCACTCCCACAGCGTGTGGGTCTCGCCGATGCCGGTGACCAGGCCCTCGGAGAAGTGGCCGTGGCAGCTGACGAAGCCGGGGGTGAGGATCCCGGTCCCGTCGCCGAGCACCTCGGCGTCCGGGTGCTCGCGGCGCAGCTCCCGCCAGCCGCCCACCGCGGCGATCCGGTCGCCGCGGACCGCCACCGCACCGTCGCGGACGTGCCCCGCGGGCCCGGACGTCAGCACGTGCCGGGCCCGCACCAGCCGGACCGGCGGCCCGGGAGGGCCGCCGGTTGCCGACCCTCCCGGTTCCGCCGGCACGGCTACTTCAGCCCGATGTTCGTGTCGATGAACTCGTTGCTGAACAGCTCCTCCGCCTTGAGGTCCTCCTTCACCGGCTTGCGCTGCGCGGCGAAGATCGGCGTCAGGATGCTCACCATCCGGGTGACCCGCTCGGACTGCATGTTGCCGAGGGTCTTGTCCGGGCCGTTGCTCACCAGGCCGAGGTCCTTGAGGGTCTTCACGGCGTAGTCCGCCATCCCGGGCGAGTACTGCCAGAAGTCCTTGAAGGTTTCCACCGCCTTGATCACCAGAGCGTTGGTCGCGGCCGGGTTGGTGATGAAGTCGACGGTCGCCTGCTGCATGATCGGCACCAGCTTCTGCAGGCAGGGCGCCAGCTTGTCCTTCTCGTCGGCCCGGATGGTCAGCGCCTGGCCGTACATCGGGTAGCCGGTGTCGTTGATCAGCTGCAGGTCGGTGTTCGGGTACTTCTTCTTCGGCAGCTCGTCGCTGTAGATGAACGGCTCCGAGGTGGCGAACCCGCCCTGCGCGATGTCGCCGTCCGTCCTGCACCCAGCGGGTCGGCGAGCCGTCGTAGCTGCCGTCCAGCTGGCTCGGCCGGACCAGCCCGGCACCCTGCAGGTACTGCATGTAGGTGTCGGTCTGGTAGTACACGATCTTGGTCTCGGTCTGGCCGATGTCGGCGATCGTGTTGAAGTCCGGGTGCTTGTCCTTGTTCCACATGATCATGATCGGGCTGATCTCGAGCGGTGCGATCACCGCCAGCGTCGGCTGCTTGGCCGAGTTCTGGATCGCCTCGTCGGTGGAGACCTGGCCGAGCGTGATCGTCTTGTCCGCGTACATCTGCGCGCTGACCTGCTGGAAGCCGATCGCCGGGCCGCCGGTGCGGATCTCCACCTTGACCCCGGTGTCCTTGCCGCCGGCCACCAGCGGTCCGCTCACCCGCTTCTTGCCCTTGTCGATGGCGTAGCCGGGGCCGAGCAGCTGGTAGAGGTTGCCGTACTCGCTCTCCGGGAACCAGTCGGTCTGGATCACCACGGTGTCCGGGCAGGTGCCCTTCAGGTTCAGGGCCTCGCCGGAGGCCTGGGGTGCCGGCGCGCCGGAGTCGGTGGTGGAGTCGCTGCTGCACGCCGCCGCGGCGAGCAGGAGGGTCAGGCCGGCTGCGACCGGCCCGAGCTTGCGTGGACGCATGGATCTCCTCATTCGTGCGGGGTGTGCGGACGGCGAGCTCTGGGCCGCCCGACATTCTGCGGGATCACGCCGGCTTGTCGTACGCCGTAGAGCCGTACCAGCCGCCGGTCACCACTCTGGCCACCAGGCCGAACAGCCAGAAGACCAGCACGCCGAGCAGCGAGGCGGCGATCGCCGCGCCGAACAGCTCCGCGGACTGCAGCCGGGCCCGGTAGGTGTCGATGAGCACGCCGATGCCGGCGTCGCCCTGCTTGAAGAAGAAGTCGCCGACCACCGAGCCGACCACCGCCAGCGTCGCGGCCACCTGGAAACCGGTCAGCATCGCCGGCAGCGCGGCCGGCAGCTGCAGCTTCCAGAGCCGGACCAGGCGGTTGCCGTGGTGCAGGGTGAACAGCTCGTGCTGCCCGCGGTCGGCGGACTGCAGCCCGAACAGGGTGCTGCTGATCACCGGGAAGATCGAGATCAGCACGGTCACGATCAGCCGGCTGGCCAGCCCGTAGTCGAACCAGAAGCCGATCACCGGGACCAGCGCCAGGATCGGGATGCACTGCAGGACCACCGCGTACGGGTAGAGCGAGCGCTCCACCCAGCGGGCCTGGCTCATCGCGATGCCCGTCGCCACGCCCAGCACGATCGAGATGGCCAGCCCGACCATCGCGATCACCGTCGACAGCCACAACGCGCTGAGGATGTCGAAGCGGTTGAACGGGTCGAAGTAGGCGACCTGCACCACCTCGTGCGGCGGCGGCAGCAGGAAGCGCCGGTCCTCGTCGAGCAGCACCAGGCTGACCAGGTACCAGAAGCCGAGGAAGACCAGGAAGGTGACGAACGGCGGCAGCAGCTTGCCGAGCTGGCCGCCGGCACGTCGCCGCTGCCGCCAGCCGGGGGTGCTCGACCCGACCACGCCGTCCGCCACCTGCGGCGGACGCGTGTCCACGCTCATCCGTACGCCTCCCGGACCTCGACCCTGGTTCGCGGCCACCGACGCCGACCTACAGCGCTCAGCGTGCCGCAGACGTTTCTGTCCGTAGCCCCCCGCGCGATCCCACCCTAACGCACCCCACTCACCGGCGGCACAGCCGTACGAGTTGACTACACATCGTTATCAGACCTGCCCATGCATGCTGTTTCGGGCGGTGTCGGCACTCTTTCGGGCGCTCCACACGCACTCCGAAGGCCACCGGCTGGCCCAAGCCGCGTCGACGAACGGCCACGGTGAGCGCGCCCCCGGCGGCGGCCGGATCTCGGCCAGGTCCTCGACCACGAAGCCGCTGCGCCGCAGCAGCCGGACCCACCCGCCGTACGGGAGCTGGAACTCGGTGGTCCCGAAGGCCGCCATCCCGACCCGGTGCAGCCCGAAGTAGTCGCGCAGCAGCCGGTCGCCGGCGAGCCCGCCGTCCTGCGGCGCGCACAGCGTCAGCAGCGGCCCGGCGACCAGGAAGACCAGCCGGCCGCCGGGCCGGAGCAGCCGGGCCGCCTCCGGGACCCAGCGGTACGGGTCGCACCAGCTGCTCGCGCCGTACTCCGACAGCGCCAGGTCGAACGAGGCCTCCCGGCAGGGCACCCGCTCGGCGTCGGCGCGGACCAGCGGGAACCGGACGCCGAACTCGGCCTGCAGCTCGCGGGCGAGCAGCAGCTGCCGGGCGGAGGCGTCCACGCCGACCGGGCGGGCGCCGGCGCGGGCCAGCCACCCGGACAGGTACGCGGTGCCGCAGCCGAGCTCGACCGCGTCCAGGCCGGCCACCGGGTCGGGCAGCAGCCGCAGCTGCGACTCCGGGACGCTCCAGTCGCCCCAGTTGGGCTCGGCGGCCCACTGGGCCCGGCCGTACTCGGACTGCCGGGCGTACTCGCCCTCCTCGCCGGTGAGGCTGTCCCAGAAGCGCCGGTTGGGCCCGAGGTGGTCGGCCATCGCCGGCTCAGCGGCGGGGGACGTCACGCAGCAGGTCGGAGACCTCGCCGGCGACCTTGCCGAACTCCTCCGTGTAGCGCAGCTCCGGCAGCCGCGGGTAGCCGAACGGCACCGCCACGTCGCCGAGCAGCCGGCCCGGCCGCGGCGACATGACCACCACCCGGGTGGACAGGAAGACCGCCTCGGCCACCGAGTGGGTGATGAACAGCGCGGCGAACTGGCGGTCCGCGAACAGCTGCAGCAGCTCGTCGTTCAGCCGCTCCCGGGTCATCTCGTCCAGGGCGCCGAACGGCTCGTCGAACAGGAAGACGTCCGGCTCCAGCACCAGCGAGCGCGCCAGCGAGACCCGCATCCGCATGCCGCCGGACAGCGCCCGCGGCCGGTGCCGCTCGAAGCCGTCCAGCCCGACCAGCCGGATCACCTCGGCCACCCGGCGCCGGCGCTCCGGCTTCGGCACCCGCTCCAGCTCGGCGAGCAGCTCGATGTTGCGACTGACGCTCCGCCACGGCAGCAGGGTCGGGTCCTGGAAGACGTAGCCGACCCGCTCCGAGGCGACCGTGACGGCGCCCGTGCTCGGGCCGTCCAGGCCGGACGCGAGCCGCAGCAGGGTGCTCTTGCCGCAGCCGGACGGGCCCACCACGGTGACGAACTCGCCGCGGCCGACCTGCAGGTCGACGCCGCGCAGCGCCTCGGTCCCGTCCGCGAAGACCCGGCCGACGCCGGAGAAGGCCAGCATCGGTTCGGACCGGTAACCCACTCCCGCAGTCTAGATGTCGCGCCGCACCCGGCCCGCGCACCGGTCAGCGGCCGAGCAGCCGGGACATGACCTCGTTGTCCTCGCCCTCGTCGCGGTAGCGGCGGCGGCGCGGCGCGGCCGGCTCCCCGTACTGCGGCGCTCGCGGCGCCGGTGTGGTCGGCGGCGCCGGGTCCGGATAGGAGGAGTACGGCGAGTACGCCGGCGGGGCGTAGTCCGGGACCCGGTAGTCGGGAGCGGAGTAGTCGGGAGCGGAGTAGTCGGGAGCGGAGTAGTCGGGAGCGGAGTAGTCGGAGCGGCGTAGTCGGGGACCTGATGGTCGCCGACCGGGTAGTCCGCGGCGGGGCTCGGGACGGGACGGTCGGCGGTCGGGTAGCTCGCGCCGGAGTGCTCCGCCGCCGGGTAGTCCGGGACCGGGTAGTCGGAGTAGGACGGGTACGACGAGTAGCCGGTCGAGCCGGACGAGCCGTAGCCCGCGCCGGCCGGCGGGATCCCGCCCGGGTCGGTCGGCCAGCCGGCCGGCAGCGCCGCGGCCGGCAGCTCGGGCCGGTCCCGGACCGAGTAGGACGGCTCGGACAGCTCCGCCGGCACCTGCAGGCCGATGCCGAGCCGGCGGGCCTCGTCCTGCAGCGCCCGCAGGCTGCCGCCGATCAGCCGGGTGGTCTCGATCCGTTCCATCCGCAGCTCGCCGTCCAGCCGGTCGATCATGTCCCCGCGCAGCTGCTGCACCTCCTCGCGCAGCGTCTGAACCTGCTCCTGCAGGCCGCGCTCCAGTTCGCGGCGCAGGTAGACCTCCAGCTGCATCTCGTACTCGCGCCGGGCCGCGACCTCCCGCTCCAGCTCGATCTCGTACGTCCGGCGCAGCTCGAGCTCCTTGCCGACGGGCAGCCCGTCGCCGTCCGCGCTCCCGGTGCCGGCGCCGGCCCGGCGCCGGGGCGCGGCGAAGGCGGCGAGCACGAACGCCCACAACGCGCCGACCACGGCGAGTCGCAGCAGCTGCGGGTCGGCGCTGAGCACCACCGCGGCCGTGGAGGCGGCGGCGAGCCCGATCGCCACCGTGATCGCGAGCGCGCGCAGCACACCCCGACCCCCGGCGGTCCGTGTGCGCGCCATACCGTCACCCTAGGGGGTGTCTCGTGGAACTCCGCCGGACCCGGCCGGGGGCGGCGATCAGACCAGCCCGGCGTCCCGCAGGAATCGCTCCGCCAGGTCGGTCGGGTCGCCGCCGTCGCGTTCGAGCTTCTTGTTCAGCTCCTGCAGCTTCTCCGTCGTCAGCGCCTGGTTCACCCGCTCCACCGCGGCCCGCGCGTCGGCCGGAAGAGCGTCCCGGTAGAGCGCGAGGATGTTCTGCGCGTCCTGCAGGTGCTTGTCGTCCTTGAGCACCGTCAGGTTGCCCGCCGCGACGCCGGCGTCCGCGGACAGCACCGGCCCGACGTCGACCGTCGCGTCCTCGAGCGCGGCGAAGACCGGCCGGCTGGAGACCGGGCCGAGCGGCTTGAAGTCCTTGAAGCGCAGCCGGTAGACGTCCTGCAGCCCGGACAGGCAGAACCGGTCCGCCGGGCAGCCGACCGGGCCGCCGAGGACCAGCTGGCCGTTGAGCTTGACCAGGTCCGACATGGTGCGCAGGCCCTCCTTGTCGGCCAGCTCCTTGGCCACCGCGTACGCCGTCTGGTTGGTGGCCGGGGACGGCGCGCCGGCCCGCAGCGGCGTGCCGGCGAGCAGTGCCACCAGGGCGCGGTGGGTCCGCTCCACGTCGCCGCCGGCCGCCGGACCCGCCACGGCCCTGCCGCGCCCCGCGGTGCCGAGGTGGTCGGTCAGCCCGGACAGGTACTCCGGGACGACGTCGACCGAGCCGGACCGCAGGGCCGCGAGATAGGTCTCCCGGTCGGTGGCGGCGGGCTTGGCCGCCACCTCGTAGCCGGCCTTCCGCAGCGCCAGCACGTACATCCTGGCGATGATCCGCGACTCGGACCGCAGCCCGGAGCCGACGACGAGGCTGCCCTTGGCGGCGTCACCCGGCGGCTCGGCCCGCTCGCAGGCGGTGGCGAGCACGGCCGCCACGACCGCCAGCACGACGATCCGGACGGCTCCCGCGACCCGCGCCCGGCGGGTGTCCGGCATGGGAGCAGTCACCGCCTTCCGGGTCCCGGCCGGCACCGTCCGGCCGCGAACGGGCCGACCGCCCGCGCGATGACAGCCAATCACGACCCAACGACGTTCCGGGCGCCGCGTTCGTCCGCCCGGCGGGCTCGGGGGTGACTCGGCGGTTACTTGACCGCGCGCAGGGCGGCCGTCGCCTGCCGCGGCACGAACTCCTCGGCGGCCCTGGTGGCCTGCTTCACCTTGTACATGTTCGCGTCGGCGGCGCCGAGCAGCCGGGCGGCCGGGAAGTCGGGGTCGTCGGTGGACGCCTGGCCGATGCTGGCCCGGACGCTGACGATCCCCTCCTCGAACGCCACCGGTGCGGCCACCGCCTGTGCCAGCCGGTGCGCGATCTCCTCGGCCGGCACCTCCTGCGGCAGGCTCTTGAGGATCACCACGAACTCGTCGCCGCCGATCCGGCCGATGGTGTCGGTCGGCCGCAGCGCACCCCGCATCCGCTCGGCCGCCGCCCGCAGCACCCGGTCGCCGACCGCGTGCCCGTGCCGGTCGTTGACGTCCTTGAAGCCGTCGAGATCGACGAACAGCACGTGCACCTGGCCCGGCTCCTGCCGCAGCGACCGCAGCGCGGCGCCGAGCTGGTGCAGCACCAGACCGCGGTTCGGCAGCCCGGTCAGCAGGTCGTGGGTGGCCTTGCGGTGCAGGTCGTACTCGGTGTTCTTCTGCTGGGTGACGTCGACCAGGTGCACGATGTACGACTTCTGGCCGACCAGCGGGGACACCGACGCGTGCACCCAGCCGTCGCTGCCGGCGCCGGTGCGGTAGCGGAAGGTGCCGGAGATCTCCTCCTCGATGCCCTCCACCACCCGGTCGAAGTCGCCGCGGACCCGCTGCGAGTCCTCCTCGTGGACGTGGTGCCAGAGCAGGTCGCCGTGCAGCGAGCCGAGCCGGCGGCCGAACAGCCGGGCCAGCGCGTGGTTGACGTCGAGGAACATGCCGGCCCGGTCGACGATCGCCATCCCGGTCGGCGCGTTCTGGAACGCCGCGCGGAACTTCTCCTCCGCCGTCCGCACCCGGACCGCGTCCTTCAACCGCTCGCTGATGTCGCGGATGACGACGAGCGCCCCGTCCCGGCCGCGGAAGCGGATCGGCCGGCCGGCCGCCTCGATGTCGACCACCACGCCGTCGAGGCGGACCAGCTTCTCCTCGACGTACGCCACCGGCTTGCGCTCGACGGCCATCCTCGTCAGCCGGCCCTCGGCCACGCCGCGCACCGACTCGTGCATGTAGTCCAGTGCCGGCCGGGTCCGCAGGTCCTCGATCTTGCTGGCACCGAGCAGCTGCAGCCCGCGCTCGTTGGCGAACGCGTGGTAGCCGTCGACGATCACGTAGACGGCGTCCGGGGACAGCTCGATGAGGGCACGGAAGTGCTCGTCGGAGGAGTTGACGACGAGGCCGCCGCCCTCCGACTCACGCTCCCGGCTGTGCCTGCCCATGCCACCCCTGTCCCACCGACCCCCGGGGACGACCAGGGATCCCGTCGAGGCTATCGGTCCGATCGCGCTGCGTCGTCCCGGCATGCGGATGCTGTGATGCTGGGACATCCGGTCAGGCCCGCTTTGGGCCGTTCGGGCTAGACTGATCGTCGCTGTCCGGCGGCGTGGGGGTGCGACAGCTGTATTCCAGCCAGAGCGCGGCGGCGACCAGCGACGCCGCAGCGAGCACCCCGATCGCGCCGGTCAGGGCGTCGTCGGCGGCCGCGGCGAGGAAGTCCAGCCGGGGCAGCACGTAGACCAGCAGGCCGGCCCAGACGCCGGCCATCACCGCCCCGACCACGGCGCTCGCCTTGGCCAGCGCCAGCGACCGGGCGGCGGCCAGCGGTTCGACCGGTCGGGTGCCCGGCAGCCGCCGGATGCGGGCGCGGAGCTGGCCGGCGGCCATCACCTCGGCGAGCGCGAGCAGGGCGAGCGAGAGCGGCAGGAACCAGCTCAGCCGGGGCAGCTCGCCGTACCACTGGCGCAGGGCGAGCCAGACCAGCAGCGTGACCGCGGCCGCGTAGCCGGCCAGGTCCCGCAGCCGGGTCGCGCCCAGCGGCTCGGTCACGATGCCGCCCGCGGGGCGCCGGCGGCCGGCGGGCGCAGGGTGAGCTCGGGACGCGGGCGGACGCCGGCCGGGTCGAGGTCGGCGGCGAGGTCGGCGACCCGGCCGCGGCCGGGCAGCACCGCGTCCGGGTCGACGGCGACCCACGGCAGCAGCACGAAGGCGCGCTCGTGCGCGTGCGGGTGCGGCAGCGTCAGCCGGGGGTCGGCGGAGGTGACGCCGTCGACGACCACCACGTCCACATCGAGGGTCCGCGGTCCCCACCGGACGTCGCGGGTGCGGCCGGCGGCGGCCTCCAGCGCGTGTGCCCGGTCCAGCCAACCCCAGGCGTCGGTAGCCGGGTCGTCGACCACGAGCACCGCGTTGAGGTAGTCGTCCTGCTCGATCCCACCCCACGGGGCGGTCTCGTACACCGGCGACACCGCGACCACCGCCGGGCCGAGGGCCTCGACCGCCGATCGGAGCAGGGCGAGCCGGTCGCCGAGGTTGGCGCCGATCGAGAGGACGGCGCGGCTCATCCCGGCTCCGCCGGCGCGTGTCATCGCCGCGACCGTCGGGCGGTGACCGCGACATCGGCGAACTCGCGCGCGATCGGCGCGTGCGGCTTGTGCACGGTCACCTCGGCGGCGAACACCCGCTCGTCGGCCATGCACAGCTCGGCCAGCCGGGCCGCGAGCGTCTCGATGAGGTTGACCGGCTCGCCGCCGACGACACCCGCGATCCGCTCGGCCAGGCCGCCGTAGTCGACCGTGTCCGCCAGCTCGTCGCTGGCCGCGGCCGGCCGGCTGTCCAGCCACAGGGTCGCGTCCACCAGGAAGTCCTGCCCGTCCCGGCGCTCCCGGCCGAAGACACCGTGCCGGCCGCGCACCCGCAGGCCGGTCAGCTGGATCCGGTCAGCCACGGCCGGTCCCCCGGGCATCGGGCACCGGGCCGTCCGTCCCGTCCGTCCCGGCTGTCCCGGCCGCGGTCGGCGGGTGCCCGCCCGCCCGCGACCAGGCCGCCACCACGCGCAGCGCGTCCACGGTCGGCCGGACCTCGTGCACCCGCACGCCCCAGGCGCCCAGCGCCACCGCCAGCACGCTGGCCGCGACCGTCGCGTGCTCCCGGTCGCCGACCGGCGCCGGCGTGCCGTCGGGGCCGGCGAGCAGCCGGCCGAGGAACGACTTGCGGGACGCGCCGACCAGCACCGGGAAGCCGGCGGCGACCAGCTCGCCCAGCCGGGCCAGCAGCGCCCAGTTGTGCTCGGCGGACTTGGCGAAGCCGAGGCCGGGGTCGAGCACGATCCGGGCCGGCTCCACCCCGGCCGCCAGCGCGGCGTCCGCCTGCCGGAGCAGCTCGGTCCGCACGTCCACGACCACGTCGCCGTACGAGGCCAGCGCCTGCATGTCCCGGCTGTGACCCCGCCAGTGCATGAGGATCCACGGCACCCCGGCCGCGGCGACCACCTTGGCCATGTCCGGGTCGGCCAGCCCGCCGCTCACGTCGTTCACCACCCGGGCGCCGGCGTCGAGCGCGGACATCGCCACGGCGGACCGCGTGGTGTCCACGCTCACCGCGACGCCCTCGGCGGCCAGCGCGCGGATCACCGGGACCACCCGGCGGGCCTCCTCCTCGGCGTCCACCCGGTCGGCGCCGGGGCGGGTCGACTCGCCGCCGACGTCGACGAGGTCGGCGCCGTCGGCGGCCATCGCCAGCCCGTGCCCGACCGCGGCGCCGAGGTCCGTCCACCGGCCGCCGTCGCTGAACGAGTCGGGCGTCACGTTCAGGACGCCCAGCACGACGCCCCGCCGCGGTCGCGGCAGGCTCCCGCCGCCGGTCACTGGCCCAGGATGAGGCTCATCGCCTCGGCCCGGGTGGACGGATGAGTCTGGAACATCCCGCGCACCGCGGAGGTCACGGTCCGGGCGCCCGGCTTGCGGATCCCCCGCATCGACATGCACAGGTGCTCGGCCTCGATCACCACGATCGCGCCGCGCGGCTCCAGCCTGCGCATGAGCGCGTCCGCCACCTGGGAGGTCAGCCGCTCCTGCACCTGCGGGCGCTTGGCGTAGAGGTCGACCAGCCGGGCCAGCTTGGACAGGCCGGTGATCCGGCCGTCGATGTTCGGGATGTAGCCGACGTGCGCGACCCCGTGGAACGGGGTGAGGTGATGTTCACAGGTCGAGTACATCTCGATGTCCTTCACCAGCACGATCTCTTCGTGGCCGGCGTCGAAGGTGGTCTCCAGCACGTCCGCGGGGTCGACGTAGAGGCCGGCGAACTGCTCCGCGTACGCCCGGGCGACCCGCTCGGGGGTGCGCTTGAGGCCGTCCCGGTCGGGATCCTCGCCGATCGCCTCGAGCAGCTCGCGGACGGCGGCCTCGATCCTCGCCGGGTCGGACCCGTCGCTCACCCCTGGGTCCCCGACCCGGGTCCCGCCTGCGGGTCGTCGGCCGGCCAGGCGTCACCCGGCCGCCACCCGCCGTCCGCCGACTGCGGCGGGCAGGCCCTCCGGGGAGGAGTGCCGGCCGCCGGAGCCGTTGCCCCAGCCGTTGCCGCCCTGCCCGTTCGCCCCCGGGCCGGGTGACGGCAGGCCGGCCGGCGAGCTGCCGTTGGGCGTGCCGCCGTTGGGCAGGCCCTGACCGGAGCCGACCGAGTGCAGCTCGGCCGGGGTCAGCACCGGCGGCTTGTCCGACGGCGCCCGCCGGCCGAACCCCGCGTACGTGTTGTGCGGCGGCCGCTTGGCGACCGGGGCGAGGATCCGGGCCAGCTCGTCCTTGCCCAGCGTCTCCTTCTCCATCAGCTCGAGCACCAGCTCGTCGAGGACCTCCCGGTACTCCACCAGGATCTCCCAGGCCTCGTCGTGCGCCAGCTCGATCAGCTCCCGCACCTCCGAGTCGATGTCGGTGGCGACGGTCTCCGAGTAGTCGCGCTGGTGGCCGTAGTCGCGGCCGAGGAAGGGCTCGGACTCCTTCTGGCCGTACTTGACGGCGCCGAGCTTGGAGCTCATCCCGTACTCGGTGATCATGGCGCGGGCCAGCGCGGTCGCCTTCTCGATGTCGTTGCTGGCGCCGGTGGTCGGCTCGTGGAAGACGAGCTCCTCCGCGGCGCGGCCGCCCAGCGCGTACACCAGCTGGTCGATCATCTCGGAGCGGATCTGGGTGTAGCGGTCCTCGGTCGGCAGCACCAGGGTGTGCCCGAGCGAGCGGCCCCGCGGCAGGATCGTCACCTTGTGCACCGGGTCGAGCTTGGGCAGTGCCCACGCGGCCAGCGCGTGGCCTCCCTCGTGGTACGCGGTGAGCTTCTTCTCCTTGTCGCTCATCGCCCGGGTCTTGCGCTCCGGGCCGGCGATGACGCGGTCGATCGCCTCCTCGAGCGAGAGCATGGTGATGAACTGGCCGTTCTGCCGGGCGGTCAGCAGCGCCGCCTCGTTGATGACGTTGGCGAGGTCGGCGCCGGTGAAGCCGGGGGTGCGCCGGGCGATCACCGCGAGGTCGATCTCCGGGCCGAGCGGCTTGCCCTTCGAGTGCACGCCGAGGATCGCCTTGCGGCCCTCGAGGTCGGGCCGGTCGACCGCGATCTGGCGGTCGAAGCGCCCCGGGCGCAGCAGCGCCGGGTCGAGGATGTCCGGCCGGTTGGTGGCGGCGATGAGGATGACGCCGCCCTTGACGTCGAAGCCGTCCATCTCGACGAGCAGCTGGTTGAGCGTCTGCTCCCGCTCGTCGTGCCCGCCGCCGAGACCGGCGCCGCGGTGCCGGCCGACCGCGTCGATCTCGTCCACGAAGATGATCGCCGGCGCGTTGGCCTTGGCCTGCTCGAACAGGTCGCGCACCCGGGAGGCGCCGACGCCGACGAACATCTCGACGAAGTCGGAGCCGGAGATCGAGTAGAACGGGACACCGGCCTCGCCGGCGACCGCGCGGGCGAGCAGCGTCTTGCCGGTGCCGGGCGGGCCGTACAGCAGGACGCCCTTGGGGATCTTGGCGCCGATGGCCTGGAACTTGGCCGGGCTCTCCAGGAACTCCTTGATCTCCTGCAGCTCCTCGATGGCCTCGTCCGCGCCGGCCACGTCGGTGAACGTGGTCTTCGGGGTGTCCTTGCTGACCAGCTTCGCCTTGGACTTGCCGAAGTTCATCACCCGGCTGCCGCCGCCCTGCACCGAGTTCATGATGAAGAACAGCAGGAGGACGACGAGCAGGATCGGCAGCAGGCTGACCAGCAGGGTGACGAAGATGTTCTGCTGGCTGATCTTGGTCTCGAACTTCTGGTTCTTCGAGTCGAGCAGCTCGCCGACGCGGGTGTCCAGGCCGGACGGGTACGCCGAGGTGATCTTGTCGTGGCCGTCGACCTGATTGTTCAGCGTGATGTCGAGGGTCTGCTCGCGGTCGTTGACCACGACGTTCGAGTAGTTGCCGCTCTCCAGCTGGTTGAGCGCGACGGAGGTCGGCACCTCCTCGAAGCCGCCGTTGCCGCGCAGCAGCGACGGCACCGTGAGCACGACGAGAAGGCCGAGGACGATCCAGAACCACGGCGATCGGACTATGCGACGACGATCCATACGTCTCAGCGGAGGCGCCGTGCCCGGCGGACTCCGTCCCTCCCGCTCCACCTGGTGGGCGCCACCGGCGCGCTCGGCGATCTGTCCCTAGGAGGAAAGGTACACCGGGCGCTCGGGCGACGCAGGGTCACCGCAGTGGCGGCCCTGCTCCGACAACGGGCGAGCGGCGGGCCGCGTTCCTCGGGTCCGGGGGCCGCCCCCGGATGTCACCGCCTCACCTGGTGTAGACCTCCGGCCGGAGCCGGGCGATGTACGGCAGGTCGCGGTAGCGCTCGGCGTAGTCGAGGCCGTAGCCGACCACGAACTCGTTCGGGATGTCGAAGCCGAGGTAGCGGACCGGCACCTCCACCTTCACCGCGTCCGGCTTGCGCAGCAGCGCCATCACCTCCAGCGACGCCGGCTGCCGGGAGTGCAGGTTGCGCAGCAGCCAGGACAGGGTCAGCCCGGAGTCGACGATGTCCTCGACCACCAGCACGTGCTGGCCGGAGATGTCGCGGTCGAGGTCCTTGAGGATCCGCACGATGCCGGACGAGGACGTCGACGACCCGTACGACGAGACCGCCATGTACTCCATCGTCACCGGGCGGGACAGCATCCGGGCCAGGTCGGACATCAGGATCGCCGCCCCCTTGAGCACGCCGACCAGCAGCAGCTCGCGGTCGGCGTAGTCGGCGGAGATCCGGTCGGCCAGCTCCTTGATCCTCGCCGCGATCCTGTCCTGGGAGATGAGGACCTCGTCGATGTCGCCGTCGTAGGTGTGCACCGCTCCCCGTTCTGCTGGCGCTTCGTCAGCGGCGGTCCGGCCGGGCGAGATGCAGCCTGCCAGACCGCCTCCGGGCGGCCAACCCGGCCGGCAGCGCGACCGGGCCCTGGCCGTGCCAGTCCGCGACGAGCGCGTCGGCCGCGCGCAGCTGGGCGCTCGTGACCGCCGGTACGCCGTGGGCGCGCAGCCACTGCCGCAGCACGCGGGTCCGGATCGGGGCCGGTCGCGCCGCGAGCGCCAGCGCGTCGAGCTCGCCGTCGGCCTCGAGCTCGGCGAGGGCCGCCGCGGCGAGCTCGTCGAGGGTGTCGAGGTCGTCCCGGAGCAGCTCCGCGGTCCGGGCGAGGGCTTCGGCCACGCCGCCGGCCAGCACCTGCTCGAGCAGCGGCAGCACCTCGTGGCGCAGCCGCACCCGGGTGAAGCGGGCGTCCTCGTTGTGCGGGTCGTCCCAGGCCGGCAGGTCCTCGGCGGCGCACGCGGCGCGCGTGGTCGCCCGCCGGACGCCGAGCAGCGGGCGCAGCCAGGGCGGGTCGGCCGGTCGCATGCCGGCGACCGAGCGCGGCCCCGAGCCACGGCCGAGTCCCAGCAGCACGGTCTCGGCCTGGTCGTCGAGGGTGTGCGCCAGCGCCACCGCCCACCCGCCCCGGTGGTCCGGTGCCGGCCGCGCTCCGGGCCGGCCGGCGGTGTCGAGCGCGGCGCGGAGGGCGGTGTAGCGGGCGGTCCGGGCGGCGGCCTCCGGACCGCCGGCGGTGCCGACCACGACGCGGCGCACCAGCACCGGATCGAGGCCGAGGCGGCGACCGAGCTCCGCGACCGCGGCCGCCCGGTCGGCGGAGCCGTCCTGCAGGCCGTGGTCCACGGTCACCAGGCCGGCCGAGATCCCCAGCCGCGGCGCCTCGAAGGCGGTCGCCGCGGCCAGCGCGACCGAGTCCGCTCCGCCGCTGCAGGCGACGAGCACTCCCGCCGGCCGCTGCGCCACCAGCATCCGCCGCACCGCGAGGCGCACCTGCGCGACCGCCGTGGCCGGACGGCCAGGAGCAGCTTGCGTCACCCCGGAGACGCTAGCCTCCCCGCCTCGGGGCGGGCTGTGCTCCGGCGGACGCCAGCACTGTCGGTGCTATTCAGCACTGCCAGTGCTGGACCGACAGCGACCAGCTGTCCGAGCCGACCCGGCACGCGGAGCGAGCGGAGGGCACCCGGCGGCACGGTCTACGCGGAGGCCGCGGGGCGGAAACCGTGCACCCGCTCCACCCAGTCCAGCGGGGCGCCCAGCTCGACGCGGCTGGGCAGCGTCTCCGCGGACGTCCAGACCGCGTTGAACCCCTCGGTCCCGACCGCGTCCACCACGGCGCGGACGAACCGGCTGCCGTCCGCGTACTGCCGCAGCTTGACGTCGAGACCCAGCGCCCTGCGCAGGAAGCGGTCCAGCGGCCCGGTGCCCTGCCGGCGCCGGCCGAAGCGCTCCCGGATGACCGTGATCGAGCCGACCACGTCCGGCCCGACGGCGTTCATCACGTACTCGGCGTGCCCCTCGACCAGCGACATGAAGGCGGTCAGCCGGTCGACGACCTCGCGCTGCGCCGGGCTCTGCACCAGGCCGAGCAGGCCCTGGCCGGCGTCGTCGCGCTCGCCGCGGACCACCCTGCCCAGCTGCTGGGTCACGGCGGCGAGCCGCTCCCGAAGCGCGTCCGGGTCGAGGTCGGTCGCCGCCACCAGCGCGTCGATCTCGCCGGTGAGGTGGTCGCGCAGCCACGGCACCGCGGTGAACTGCAGCCGGTGGGTCACCTCGTGCAGCGCCACCCAGAGCCGGAAGTCGGCGGGGTCGACCCCCAGCGCCCGCTCCGCCTCGACGACGTTCGGCGCCACCAGCAGCAGCTGGCCGTCCGGGTCGGCGAAGAACTCGAACTGCCCGAGCACCTTGCCGGACAGGAAGGCGAGCACGGCGCCGGCCTGCAGGCCGGTGGCGCGCGGGCCGATCGCCTGGCCGATCCGGCCGGGCGGGTGCGGCCGGCGCTCCTCGAGCCGGGCGACCAGCGGCGTGAGCAGCCGGGCCATGCCGTCCGCGTTCACCCGCACCCAGCCGGGCCGGTCCACCACCCGGGTCGGCGGGGTGGGACCGACGGCGTGCAGCCCGGTGATCCGCTCGACGTGCCCGGCGGCGACGTCCACCTGCCGGCGCAGCGAGTCGACCGCCGCGTCGGCCTCGCTGCGGGTCACCTCGGGACCGGCGGAGAGCAGTCGCAGGGCGGTGGCGACGGCGAGGTCCCAGTCGACCATTCCGGGCTGGCTGCTCACTCCCGCTCCTCGGACAGCCCGGCGGGCGCAATGCCAGTTCCCGCGCCTCCGCGCGGGGCAGCCAGCCGGGCGGCCCTCCTCGCTCCCCGCTCGCGCTGCGGGCACTCGCGCTCGCTCATGCCAGTCACGGTACGCCGCGCCGCCGGTTCGGCCCGCCGGCGGCGGGTCAGCGGCAGCCGCAGCGGGCGAGGGTCGCGGCGACGGCGTCGAGCGCCGCCTCGGCACGCAGCGTTCCGGTCGGCGACACCCGGTCGGCGACGACCGCGAAGGCGACCAGCCGCCCGTCGACACCGCGGACCAGCCCGGCGAGCGAGCTGACCCCGGTCAGGGTGCCGGTCTTGGCCCGCACCTGCCCGGCCGCCAGCGCGGCCGGGCCGGCCCGGAACCGGTCGTCGAGCGTCCCGTCGTACCCGGAGACCGGCAACCCGGGAACCAGCGCGTGCAGCTCCGGCCGGTCCGGCCCGGCGACGGCCCGCAGCACCGCCGCGAGCAGCGCCGGCGTCGCCCGGTCCCGCATCGACAGGCCGCTGCCGTCGACCAGCCGGTCGCCGCCGGCCGGCAGCCCCAGCCGGCCGAGCACCGCGCGCACCGCCGCGGCCGCCCCGGCGAAGCTCGCCGGCCGCCGCTCCGCCAGCGCGACCTGCCGGGCGAGTGTCTCCGCGAGCACGTTGTCGGACGCCAGCAGCATCTGCTCCACCACCCGCGCGAGCGGCTGCGACCGCACCTCGCCGAGCAGTGCCGCCCCGGGCGCCGCCCGGCCGCGGACGACCGGCGCGGTCGGGGCGCCCAGCGCGGCGGCCAGCGCCCGGCCGGCGGCGAGGTCCGGCTCGGCGAACCGGTCCCGGCTGGCCGGGGCCCGCCGGCCGCCGTCCAGGGTCAGCGCCGCGATCGGCGCGACGTACCCGCCGGTGACGTCGGCCGGGTCCCAGCCGGGGCCGAGCCGGGGGCCGGTGAACAGGGAGCCGTCCACCACGACCCGGCCGACCTTGCGGACGCCGGCCCGCCGCACCGCCGCCGCCAGGGTCGCGATCCGCGGTGCCCCCGCGTACGTCGACGGCGCGCCCGCTGCGGCGGCGGACAGCGTCGCGTCCCCGCCGCCGACCAGCACGACCTCGCCCGGCCGAGCGCCGGCGACGACCCGGGTGGACAGCCGCCGGTCCGACGGCGTCACCGCCAGCAGTGCCACCGCGGTGGTCAGCTTCGCGGTCGAGGCGGGGATCACGAAGGTCCCGCCGGCCCGGTCGAGGAGCACCTCTCCGGTCTCCGCGTCCAGGACGGTCGCCGAGACCCGCGAGCCCAGCCGCCGGTCCCGCAGCGGGCCGGCGAGGGCCCTGCCGATCCCGGCCGGGGTCAGCGCCGGACCGGCGGCGGGCGCGGCCAGCACCGGCGGCGGGGGCGACGGCGGCTCCGGCGCCGGGCGCGCCGCCCCGGGTGCCGCTGCCGGCTGGCCGGCCGCGCCGCCCGACCCGGCCGGCCCGACCGCGGCACTGCCCGCGGCCGCCGGGACCAGCAGCAGCAGCCCGGCCAGGGCGGCCGTCCCCCGCCGTACCCGGGCGGCACCCTGGCCCGCGCCGGGCCGGCGCGCCTGCGGCGGCAGCCCCGCGGTCCCCACAGTGGTGGAGACTACGGGCCACGATCACCCGCCACCGTCGCCGGAGCCGAGGAGGACCCGTGGACTTCGACGTCACGATCGAGATCCCCAAGGGGGAGCGGAACAAGTACGAGTTCGACCACGAGACCGGACGCATCCGGCTCGACCGGACGCTGTTCACTGCGACCCAGTACCCGGCCGACTACGGCTTCATCGAGGGGACCCTCGGCGACGACGGCGATCCGCTGGACGCGATGGTGCTGCTGCAGGTGCCGACCTTCCCCGGCTGCCTGATCCGCTGCCGGGCGATCGGCATGTACCGGATGCGGGACGAGATGGGCGGCGACGACAAGGTGCTCTGCGTGCCGTCCGCCGACCCGCGGATGGAGCACCTGCGGGACATCCACCACCTGCCGGAGTTCGAGCGGCTGGAGATCCAGCACTTCTTCGGCGTCTACAAGGAGCTCGAGCCCGGCAAGTCCGTCGAGGGCGCGAGCTGGGCCGGCCGGATCGCGGCGGAGGAGGAGATCGAGCTGTCCCGGCGGCGGCTGGTCGAGCACGACGGCGAGCTCGACTCGGGCTCGCCGGGCGCGCCGGGCGCGGGCTGACCCAGGCGCAGGGAAACGCGCGGGTCGCCCTCGGCTCGCGGGTTCCGAGTCAGTCCGGTCAGAAGGTGATGTCGGGACCCGGCGTCGGGGCGATGGGGCCGGGAGTCGGGGTCGGCGGGGACGGGTCCGGGCCCGGCGGCAGCGGGTCCGGGCTGGGCGTGGGGGTCGGCGGCACCGGGTCGGGGGACGGGCCGGGCGGCGTCGGGTCCGGCCGGGGCGTCGGCGGCTCGGGATCGATCGGTGGCATGACCATGGTCGTCTCCCTACCCGGTCGGCGGCCGGCGAAATCGAGGTCCGCCGCAGCCCCGCCCGCCGTCTCGTCCGCAGCCCCGCCGGTCTCGCCGCAGCCCCGCCCGCCGATCTTGACGTTACGCACGCCTTCCGCGGCGTGTCGGAGTCCGTAACGTCAAGATCGGCGAGGTGAGCGGGTCAGCGGGCGCCGATGCGGACCGGATCCGGCGCGGGGCGCTCGGCGGTCGCGACGTGCGCGGCCAGCGCGGCCCGGCTGGACACGCCGAGCTTGCCGAAGATCCGGCTCAGGTGCCGCTCCACGGTCTTCTCGCTGAGGAACAGCGCCCCGGCGATCTCCCGGTTGGTCCGGCCCTCGGCGACCAGTCCGGCGACCTCCCGCTCGCGGTGGCTCAGCGGCGCCGTCGCCGGCCCGGTGACCGGGTCGGCCGGGACCCGCCGCTGCGCCCGCCGGCCCAGCCGGCGCAGCTCGCGGGCCGCCGCGTCGGCGATCCGGGTCGCGCCGGCGGCCGTCGCGTCCCGCTCCGCCCGCCCCAGCGCCTCCACCGCGTCGTCGCGCCGCCCGCCGGCCGCGGCGCCGCGCGCGGCGACCAGCCGCGCCCGGGCGCCGTCCACCGGGTTGCCGGCCCGGTCGAACGCGTCCGCCGCGTCCGCCCCGAGCGCGGCCGCCGCCTCGCGGTCCCCGGCGGCGAGCCGGACCTCGGCCGCGGCCAGCGCGGCGAAACCGGCCGCGTTCGGCAGCGGCGCCGCGGCCGCCGCGGCGACCGCCCGGTCCGCCCAGGTCGCCGCCTCCCCCGGCTCGCCCTCGGCGAGCGCCGCCCGGACGAGCAGCTCGTACCAGGCCGGACGGCTGCCGTGGTCGATCCGGGGCAGCCCGGGCCCGCCGGCCGCCACCCGGATGGTGGCGGTGCCGCCGGCCGGGTGGCCGGCCTCCAGCCGCGCCTGCGCCGCCACCGCGGGTGCCAGCGCGGCCCACCAGCCGTCCACCCGGTCGGCGAGGGCGAGCGTCCGGTCGGCGTGGCGCAGGGCGGCCGGCAGGTCGCCGAGCCAGGTGTGCACCCGGCAGAGCATCGACAGCGCCATCAGCTGCAGCTCCTCGCTGCCGGACAGCCGCGCCGCGTCGTACGCCTCCTCGAAGCAGGCCCGGGACTCGGCGAGCCGGCCGACCCAGCGCAACGTGCTGCCCTGGCCGACCAGCAGCCGGGTCAGCAGGTGGGCCTGGCCGGTGGCCCGGGCGAGCGCGAGCGCGCGGTCCTGCCGGCGCAGCGCCTCCGGGTAGCGACCGAGCAGCAGGTCCGCCCAGCCCAGCCACATCAGCGTGTCCAGCCGCGGCGCCAGCTCGGCGTCGGTCAGCCCGTCGACCAGCAGGCCCACCTGGTCCGCGGATGCGGCCGCGCCGGCGGTGTCGCCGTCCGCGTAGAGCGCCAGCGCGACGACCGCCCCGCCGGCCGCGCGCGGCAGCCGGTCGCGGTCGGCGGGCCCGCCGGCGAGCACCCGGGCGGCCGCCGCCCGGGCCGCCCGGAAGTCGCCGCGCAGCAGCTCCGCGGTCGCCAGCTCCAGCGACAGCGCCGCGGCGTCCGCGGCTCCCGGCCGGTCGGCGCCACCGGCGGCGGCCGGCGCGGCTGGCGCCGGCTGGTCCGAAGTGGACAGTGCGCGGCGGAGCACCGCGACCGCCTCGGAGTGCCGGCCGCGCAGCTGCTCGACCCGGGCGGTCAGGATGACCGCGCGCAGCCGGGTCCGGGCGCCGGCGGCGGCGAGCAGCGGCCCGGCCTCGGTCAGCGTGTCGCGGCTCGCGGCCAGGTCGCCGGCCACGCAGAGCGCCTCGGCGCGGGCGAGCAGCAGCCGGACCCGCTGCGCGCCGGCACCGCGGCGGTCCGCGGGCAGCAGCCGCAGCGCCGCCCCGTACCACCGGGCCGCCGTCGCCGGCGCCCGCCACCGGGTCTCCGCCGCGGCCCGGGCCAGCAGCCCGCTCGCGGTCTCGTCGCCGGCCGCGGCGGACCGCTCGACGTGGTGTGCCCAACCGGCCAGCGGCACCCCGGCCGCGCGCAGGGCCGCGCGCGGCCCGCGCGTGCGCCTCGCGGCGCCAGCCGGCCGGGGCGTCCGCGTACGCCGCCGTACGCAGCAGCGGATGCCGGAACCGCAGCCGCCCGGTGCCGTCCTCGGCACGCACCAGGTCGCGCGCGGCGAGCGCGTCCAGCGCCGCCGCCGCCTCGGCCGCGGGCAGCCCGGCCACCGCGGGCAGCCGGTCCGGGTCGAAGACGGCGCCGAGCACGGCCGCGGCCCGGACCACCGCCCGCTCCGTGCCGGACACCGCGTCCAGGTCCGCCCGCGGCGGGCTGCCGCCGCGCAGCGCGGCCAGGTAGAGCGGGTTGCCGCCGCTCGCCTCGTGCCACCGCCGGGCGTCCGCCGCCGCAACCTGCGGGCCGAGCAGCCGCGCGGTCTCCTCGGCGGCGAGCGGCCCGACGTCGAGCCGGACGAGCTCCCCGGCGGCCGCGGCGCCGTCCACCGCCGCCGCGAGCTGCCCGGCGACCTGGCGCGGCCGGTACGCCACCGCCAGCAGCAGCGGCGCCGGCACCGGGTGCCGCACCAGGTGGGTGACCAGCTCGACGGTGCCGTCGTCGGCCCAGTGCAGGTCGTCCAGCACCAGCAGCAGCGGCCGGTCGGCCGCGAAGGCGGCCAGCGCGGTCCGGACCGCGGCGTGCAGCCGGTGCCGGGGAAGGTGCGCCTCCGCGCGGTCGGCGGGAACCGACGGCAGCACCGCGGCCAGCTCGGCCCGCAGCTGGGCCGGCAGCGAGCGCACCAGCGCCGCCGGCAGCGGGTCGAGCGCGTCCACCACCGCCCCGTACGGCAGCTCCCGCTCCCAGCCGCTCGCCTGTCCACTCGCGACGGTCCAGCGCTGCCGGCCGGCTCGGCGGCGCAGCTCGGCCAGCAGGCGGGTCTTGCCGATGCCGGGCTCGCCCGTCAGCACCACCGGCCGCGCGCTCCCCGGGGCGGCGAGCAGCCGGTCGATCTCGGCCAGCTCGTCGCCCCGCCCGACCAGGTCGACGCCCACGTCCCGGAGCCTAGCCGCCGGGGTCAATTCGATACAGCGTGCTACCACTGAACTGCGCGAAGGGGCAGCGGCGCCGAGCACCGCTGCCCCCTCGCGACCTGGGCCGGCTCTACCGCAGCCGCGCCCCGGTGTCCCACGGGACGCGTGCCGCCGGGCCGGACTGCCGGCTCGCGGCCGCCGCCGGCAGCGGCTCGAACGGCGCGTCCTGCTGGCAGACCGTGCCCTCGGCCGGCAGCACGCCCTGCTCCAGGTAGGCGAACGCGGTGCCGATCACGCACGGGTTCAGGTCCGTCAGCGACCCATGCCCGTCGCCGGCGTAGGTGAGCAGCCGCGCGTTGCCGAGCTGGGCGGTCAGCTTCTGCGCCCACACGTACGGCGTGGCCGGGTCGTACGTCGTCCCGATGACCAGCGCCGGCGTCGCCGAGCCCGGGTTGCGGAACGGCCCGCGGTACGGCTTGGCCGCCTCCACCGGCAGCAACCCCTGGTGCAGCTCGACGTAGCCGCTCAGCCAGCCGAAGTGCGGGAACGCCCGGCCGGAGAACCGACCCGTCGCCAGGAACGGCTGCGGCCGGCGCGGGTAGTCCTGGTCCAGCGCCCGGATCACGTCGGCGGCGTCGTAGGAGAAGGTCGGGCTGGGCTGGTTGAACAGCTGGACCAGGCTGCCGTCACCGGCCTGCGCCCGGGCGAGCCCGGCGGCGAAGAACGACCACGCGAACTTCGAGTAGACGACCTCGTCGGCCGCGTCGAGGATGTCGTCGCCGCTCAGCGGCTCGGCGCCCGGTGCGTCCGGCGCCGGGATCGGGTGCGCGTCCGCCCGGGCGACCAGCTTGTCGAATGCGGTCTCCGGGTCGGCGCCGCCGAAGCCGGCGCAGGCGACCTGGTCGCGGGCGCAGGCGGTGAAGAAGCGGCTCAGCGCGCGCTCGAACGCCGACACCTGCTCCTGCCGGGCCTCCAGCGGCCGGTGCAGCAACACCTCCGGGTCGACCGCCGCGTCCAGCACCAGCGCCCGGGCCCGGCCCGGGAAGAGGCTCGCGTAGGTGGCGCCGATCAGCGTCCCGTAGGAGAGCCCGATGTAGGTGAGCTTCTCGTCGCCGACGGCGCGCCGGAGCAGGTCCAGGTCACGGGCCGTGTCGGCGGTGCTGAGGTACGGGAGGTTCTCCCGGTTGCGCTGGACGCAGGCGCGGCCGTACTCGCGGGCCGACCGGATCCAGGCCGCCTCGTCCGTCCGTCCCGGTCGCGGCAGCGCGTCCGGGAAGTCGACGTCGCCGCAGTCGATCCGCTGGCTGCGGCCGACGCCGCGCGGGTCGAAGCCGACGAAGTCGAACCGGCGGGTGATGAGGTCCAGGCCGGCCGGCGGCGTCGTCCGGACGAAGTCCACCACCGAGCTGCCCGGCCCGCCCGGGTTGACGAACAGCGAGCCGATGCGGGCGGCGGGATCGGCCGCCGGCTTGCGGATCAGCGCGAGATCGATCGTCTTCCCGCGTGGGCGGGAGTGGTCCAGCGGCACGGCGGCGGTGGCGCACTGGAAGCCGCCGCCGCAGTCGGTCCAGCTCAGTGCCGGGACCGGTGCGCCGGCGCCGGCCGGTGCCGGCGCGGCCTGTGCGGCCGGCAGCGGGCCGGCCAGCGAGCCGAGCCCCAGCGCGGCGACCAGCACCGCGATGACCCGGCCGGGCATCGGTTTGCCCTTGACCCGGCGGCGTGGCGCGGGCGGTGGTCGGCGCGCGAACATGGCGGTCCCTCCGGACGGTGGTTGGTGGGACCGGGTCGGGGAGCGTGCTGGCTGGCGGTCGGGGGGACCGCTGGGCCGGGCCACGCGGATCGGGTCGCGCTGTGCCGCTCCCCGACCCGGCGTCCCGACGGTCGCGCGTCGCGGCCCCGCTCCGCGTCGGGGGGATCCCCCAACCGGCCCCCAACCGGCCGGCCGCCTGCTGCGTCCCGGCCGGGTGCGGGTATAGCGGGGGCGAGGAGGTGAGATGTCCGACGCCTGGCCCGAGCAGCCGTGCCGCATCGGCATCTCCGGCTGGCGGTACCCGCCCTGGCGGGGCGTCTTCTACCCGCCGGGTCTCCCGCACCGGCGCGAGCTGGAGTACGCCTCCCGGCGGCTGAACTCGGTCGAGATCAACGGCTCGTTCTACTCGCTGCAGCGGCCGTCGTCGTACCAGCGGTGGCGGGAGGAGACCCCGGACGGGTTCGTCTTCTCGGTCAAGGGCCCGCGGTTCGTCACGCACATGAAGAAGCTCGCCGGCGTCGAGACACCGATGGCGAACTTCTTCGCCTCCGGCGTGCTCGCGCTCGGCGCGAAGCTGGGTCCGGTGCTCTGGCAGCTGCCGCCGAGCCTCGGCTTCGACGCCGGGCGGCTGGAGCGGTTCTTCGCGCTGCTGCCGCGGACCACCGGCGCGGCGGCGGCGCTGGCCGAACGGCACGACGAGCGCCTGGACGGTCGGGCGCTGACCGGCACCGACGCCGACCGGCCGCTGCGGCACGCGCTCGAGGTCCGGCACCGCAGCTTCGAGCGGGCGGACTTCATCGAGCTGCTCAGTGCCCACGACGTCGCGCTGGTCGTCGCCGACACCGCCGGGAAGTGGCCGATGCTGCACGACGTCACGTCCGAGTTCGTCTACGTCCGGCTGCACGGCGCCGAGGAGCTCTACGTCAGCGGCTACGACCCGCCGGCGCTGGACGACTGGGCGGGCCGCATCCGCACCTGGCGGGCCGGCGGCACGCCCGCCGAGGGCCGCACCCTCGCGCCGCCGGCGGGCGGGTACGAGCGGGACGTCTTCGTCTACTTCGACAACGACGTCAAGGTCCGGGCGCCCTTCGACGCCGAGGCGCTGGCCGGCCGGCTCGGCGTCATCCGACCGGCGCAGGACGGTGCCGGTCGGTAGCCGGCGTCGATCCGCCCGGGTGACATCCGATCGACGGGTCGGCGATAGCGAGGAGATCGAGTTCGTGCGGTGGAGCCCACCCCGGCCGGACGCTTGACCGCGCTGGCGTCAGGTCCGGTGGCGGCGCTGGTAGCCCCGGCCCTCGTGCCACGACTCGATCACCAGCCCGACCGGCGGGTCGACCCAGGTCAGCACCACCTCGCTCGGCTCGATCCGGAACAGGTGCGAGCCGCCCGGCTGCCCCGGCTGCCCGGACGCCCGCCAGAACGCCTTGATCTCGGCCGGGTCGGTGAGCTCGACCGCCCGGCCGGCGACCTTCGCGTCACCGGACCAGCTGCCCGGGTCGGCCTCGTCCGCGTCGTCGGACCCGCTGTGCAAGGCGATCCGCGGGTCACGCTGCAGGTCCAGCGCCTTGACCGCCCCCGGCATCGACCCGATCCACAGCTCGCCACCGGTGAAGGTCGCCTCGATGCCGCTGATCCGCGGCGAGCCGTCCCGCCGCAGCGTGGCGATCGTCTTGTGCTTGTGCGCCTCCAGCACCCGCCGCACCCGCCCGGCGAACTCCGGCTCCGCCTTCGCCACCTCGTCCCATCGCGCCATGACCCGCATCCTCCCGCCCTTCACCGACAGTTCCGTGGCGAGGATCTGTGCGTTGCCGATGCCGGGCGACCGGGGTAAGACCACGACGTGACCGGCGACGGTACGACCACGCTGGTGGTCACGGGTGTGGCCGGGTCCGGGAAGAGCGCGGTCGCGCTGGAGCTGGTGAAGCGGCTCGGCTGGGCGTTCGCGGAGGGCGACGACTTCCACCCGTCGGCCAACGTGGCGAAGATGCGCTCCGGCCGGCCGCTCGACGACGAGGACCGCTGGCCCTGGCTGCGGACGATCGCGGACTGGATCGGCGAGCGCGCGGCGGCCGGGCAGGACGCGATCATCGCCTGCTCCGCGCTCAAGCGGGCGTACCGGGAGCTGCTCGCCAATGGCCAGCCGTCCGTCCACTTCGTCCAGGTCGACGTCTCCACCGACGTCCTGCGCGAGCGGATCGGCCACCGGCAGGGCCACTTCATGCCCACGTCGCTGCTGGACAGCCAACTGGCGACCCTCGAGCCCCTGCAGCCCGACGAGCCCGGCTTCGCGGTCCCCGCCGACGGTCCCCTCGACGAGGTTGCCGACCGGGTGGTGGACGAGCTCCGGAAGCGCGGGATGACGCCGGCGCCGACGTTGGAGGAGACGCCATGACGCTCGCCGCCGGATGCGCCCGGCGACCCTGAGCCGCGGATCGGGGACGAACCAGGGCGGTCCCCGATGCGCCGGGGGTGGCCGGAGGCGCACGCTCCTGGTGTCAGAACGACACCCGACGCGAGAGGAAAGACCGTGAACGACGTCCACGCCACCTTCGCCGCCCAGGGCCTGGTCCGGCCGCGCGACGGTCGCGTGCTGGCCGGGGTCGTGGCCGGGCTGGGTCGCCGCTTCGGCATCGACCCCTGGCCGGCGCGGCTGCTGTTCGTACTGGTGCTCATGGTGATCCCCGGCAGCCAGCTCCTGATCTATCCGGTGCTGTGGATCCTGATGCCCAAGGAGGGCACCGTCGCGGCCGGAGCGGCCGCCGCGCCCGGCACACCGCCGTCGACAGACCCGGTCCCCACCGGGCCCGTGCCGCCGGCGCCCGCCGCCACCTGATCCCGGCAACCGAGGACGGACCGGACCCCGACACCCGGGGTCCGGTCCGTCCGTCCATCCGGTGGGTGAACCAGCTCACATCCCCGTCCGTGATCAGGTCGTCACGCATCTCTACGGAAGGGGGACCGGATGGACAGGCGGTTGCGGCTGGCCGCGGGTGGTGGGGCGGTCGCGGTGCTGATGCTGCTGGCGTCCGGCGCGACGGCGGGCGAGAACGACTCGCACGGCGACAACACGGTCCGGGAGCGGCTCAGCGGCTACCAGGAGGACCCGCTGACGGTGTCCACGAGCGGCTCCGGGGCGTTCCGGGCCCGGATCGGCCCGTCGGCCGGCACGATCTCGTACGCGCTGAGCTACTCGGGCCTGGAGGGCGCGGTCGCCCAGGCGCACATCCACTTCGGTGGGCGCGCGCAGAGCGGCGGCATCAGCGTCTTCCTCTGCTCCAACCTCGGCAACGGCCCGGCCGGCACGCAGGCCTGCCCGGCCGCGCCGGCCACGGTCCGCGGCACCATCCGGCCGGCGGACGTGATCGGGCCCGCCGGCCAGGGCATCGACCCGGGCGAGTTCGACGAGCTCGTCGCGGCCGTCCGGGCCGGCACGACGTACGTCAACGTGCACAGCGCCAAGTACCCGGGAGGTGAGATCCGGGCGCAGCTCGAGGACGACTAGTCCCCCGCGACGATCTTGCACTTGACCGCGGCACAAAAGCTGCATACCGGGCAGACGTTGCGGTCAAGTGCAAGATCACGGGGGCGAGGGGCGACGGCCTGCGCGCGGGACCGGGTGACCGCCATGATGGCGGTGCGGTCGGCCGCGGCCGCACGGTGCGCGACGGGCGGTGAGGGCGGTGTCCGGCAGCGAGCGGCTGCGACGGCTGCGACGCGCCGGGCCCGAGCGGCTCGCCCTGCAGCGTGCGCTGCGCTGCACCCTCGCCGCCTGCGTCGGGTTCTACGTCTTCCGGTACGGGCTCCGCGACCCGGTGGCGGCCACCTACGCGCTCTTCTCGGCGGTCTCGCTCGGTGTGCTGTCGCACCTGGTCGGTGGGCCGCGGCAGCGGACCGCGACGCTGGTCGCCGCCCTCCCGGTCGCGGCGCTGCTGGTGACCGCCGGAACGCTGCTGGCCGGCAACGCCTGGGCGGCGGCGGCGGGCATGGCCGTCGTCGGTTTCGCGGTCGTGCTCAGCCGGGCCGGCGGGCCGCGACCGGCCGGGATCGTGCCCGGACTGCAGCTGTTCTACATCCTGCCGTGCTTCCCGCCGTACGCGCCGGAGACGCTCGACTCGAGGCTGACCGGCCTGGTGGTCGGGGTGGTCCTGCTCGCCGTGGCCGACCGGCTGCTGTGGCCGGAGCCGGCGCCGCCGCCGTACCGGCACCGGCTGGCCGAGGCCGCGGCCGCCACTGCCGAGCAGGTCGACGCGGTCGCCCGGGCGGCCGGCGGCGACGCCGTCCCGGCCGCGCGGCTGGCGACGGCGCGGGAGGGGGCCGCGCAGGCCACCCTGGCCGCGCGACCGGAGAGCCAGCCCGAGGGCGAGCGGCCCTGGTCGCCGGCGGCGGCCGACCGCGCCGAGGTCGACGCGGCCGGCGCGCTGCGCGTCGCGCAGAGCCGGGTGGACCGGGTCCAGCTGACGCTGCGCGCCGGGCAGCGGTACCCGGCGAGCGCTGCCCTGCTCTCGGCCGCCGCCGGCACGCTGCGGCTGGTGTCCGAGGGGCTCGCCACCGGGCGGGCACCCCGGCCGGGCGGCCTCGCCGACGCCCAGCGGCGCTTCGAGCGCGAGCGCCTGCAGTCGCTGACCGAGGCCGCGGCGGAGGAGGCGATGCTGGTCGACCGCGTCCGGGTGGCCGGCACCGCGGCCGAGGTCGCCGACGCGGTCGGAGTGGTCCGGGACGCCGCCACGGTCGCCGCCGGCGAGCGGCCGGCCGGATCCGGCCGGGACCCGGCCGGATCGGCAGTCCTGCCGTACGCCTCCCGCTCCACCGCGGCGCTGTGGTGGGCGCGGCTGCGGCTGCACCTGACGCCCCGGTCGGTCACCTTCGAGAACGCGGTGCGGACCGCGGTCGCGCTGGCCGGTGCGCGGTTGCTGGCCACGGCGCTCGACCTGACCCACGGGTTCTGGGTCGGGCTGGCGACGCTGACCCTGATGCGGACCTCGGCGGCGGACACCAGGACGGCGTTCGGCCCCGCGGTCCGGGGCACCCTCGCCGGCGCCGTCGTCAGTGCGGCGCTGCTCGTCGTCGTGGGCCCGTACCCGATGGTCGCCGAGATCGGCCTGCCGTTGGTGATGACCGCGGCCTTCGCCGCCGGTCCGCTGCTCGGCGCCGCCTGGGCGCAGGCGCTGTTCACGGTCACGATCGCGCTGATCTTCAGCCAGGTGGCCCCGGCGACCTGGCGGCTGGCCGAGGCGCGGCTGGTGGACGTGCTGGTGGGCGGCGCCATCGGCATCCTGATCGGACTGGTGGCCTGGCCGCGCGGCGGCGGTGCGCAGCTGAAGCGGGTGACCGCCGACGGGCTGGACGCCGGAGCCGCCGTGCTCGCGGAGACCGTCCGCTCCCAGCTGCACGGGATCGGTCGTGCCGAGCCGATCCGGACCGCCCGGGCCGCGCTGCGGCTGACCGAGGAGGCGTACGCCCAGACGCGCGCCGAGCGGACGGTCGAGGCGGTCGAGGCGGTCGACTGGCAGGGGCTGACGCTGCTGGTGCAGCGGATCGTCCGCGGTGCCGAGCAGCTGGACCGCCGCTACCCGACCCCGCACCGGGTGCCGTGGCCGGCGGTGGTCGGCCTGGTCGACCGGACCGCCACCGAGCTGGAGTCCGCGACGACCGGCCTGGCCGGGCAGTTGCGCGGCCCGGCGGCCGGGCGGCGGCCGGCCCGGGGCGAGGAGGGCCCGGCCGGCCCGGCCCACCCGGCCGCGGAGCAGCGCAGGGAGGCGGCCAGCCAGTTGCGGGCCGCGCTGCTGCGCGGCGACGGGGACCGCGACGTGCTGCGGGTGCTCGACGTCGAGGCGTGGCTGGTCGACCTCGGAGCGGACGTACGCCGGGCCGGACAGCAGCTCGCCGGCCGGTCCGCGCGGACGGGCCCGGCCGGTGCGGACGCGCCGACCGCCGACGAGGTCCAACCTGTGGCGGGACGGCCACGCGAATGGGGGTGAGCATGCCGGGTACGGGTCCGGTCCGGGCGGACCGGTTGGTGCTCTACGGCATCACCGGCGACCTGGCGAAGAAGCTGGTGCTGCCCGCGCTGTACCGGCTGACCGTCGCCCGGGAGCTGACCGTGCCGATCGTCGGCGTGGCGCTGACCGACTGGGACCGGGACGCGCTGCTTCGGCACCTGCGAGCCAGCGTGCTGGCCGCGGAGGGCGCCGTCGACGAGGCGGCCTTCGCGGCGCTGGCCGCCCGGACCAGCCTGGTCGCCGGCGACTTCGCCGACCCGGCGACGTTCGACCGGCTGCGGGCCGAGGTCGCCGGTGCCCGGTTCCTCGCCCACTACCTGGCCGTCCCGCCGTCGCTGTTCGGTCCGGTGACCGCGGGGATCGCCGCGGCCGGCCTGAACCGGGACGCCCGGCTGGTGGTGGAGAAGCCGTTCGGCCGGGACGCGGCCTCGGCGCGGGCGCTGGACGACCAGCTGCACCGCGCCTTCGCCGAGGACCGGCTGTTCCGGGTGGACCACTACCTGGGCAAGGAGCCGGTCGAGGACCTGACCGTGTTCCGGTTCGCCAACACCGTCCTGGAACCCGTCTGGAACCGGAACTTCGTCCGCCAGGTCCAGCTGACGATGGCCGAGTCGTTCGACGTCTCCGACCGCGGCGCGTTCTACGACGGCGTCGGCACCCTGCGCGACGTCGTGCAGAACCACCTGCTGCAGGTGCTCGCGTACACGCTGATGGAGCCGCCGGTCTCCGACGACGCGGACGCGCAGCGGGACGAGAAGGTCAAGCTGCTCCGGTCGGTGCGCACCCCCCGCCCGGCGGACCTGGTCCGCGGGCGCTACGACGGCTACCTGGACACGCCGGGGGTGGCGCCGGGCTCGAGCACCGAGACGTACGCGGCGCTCCGGCTGCACGTGGACAACTGGCGGTGGGCGGACGTGCCGGTGCTGCTGCGGGCCGGCAAGTGCCTGCCGCGCACGGTGCTGGAGATCGTGGTCGAGTTCCGGCGCCCGCCGACCCGGCTGTTCCGCGGCGCGGCGTCGGCCCGGCCGCAGCGCAACCTGCTGCGGCTGCGGCTGCAGCCCGAGCCGGCGCTGACGTTCGAGCTGCAGGCGAAGCAGCCGGGCCGGGACCGGACCCGGACCGTGGACGTCACGGTCGACTTCACCCGGTCGCTGGGGCGGATGGCCGAGGCGTACGAGCGGATCCTGGCGGACGCGGTGAGCGGCGACCCGCGGCACTTCGCCCGGCGCGACACCGTCGCGCAGGCCTGGCGCATCGTCGACCCGCTGGTCGACCGGACCGACGAGCCGCTGCCGTACCGGCGCGACTCCTGGGGCCCGGCGGAGGCGGACGCACTGCCGCCCGCCGGACGCTGGCTGCCGCCCGCGCCGGGCTAGCGCTCCGACAGCGGCACCGGTGACCCGCCGCTCCCACCGCGAGGCGGTTGTGGGTGCGGCTCGGAGCGCGGACCCTGGACCTCGGGATCCAGGCCGTCCCGGGCGCGACCCACACCCGGCCCGGGGCGACCGACGACCTCCCGTACGGCCCCGCGCTCCTCTCCCAGCGAGCCGGCAGGGCGGCTGCCGCCACCCCGGCCGGCACCGACGGAGGCTGACCGGCGATGACGGCGCATCTCGACCGCAGCTCCGTCGACCAGCCCGATGCCGCCGCCGCGCGGTCCGGCCGGCCGGACGGCGCGCCCGGCCCGGACCCGGCCGCCGCCGCCACGGTCGCCCTCGCCGACCGGGGCGCCCGCACGGCGCGGGTCGCGGCCACCCTGGCGTTCCTGGCCGGTCTGGTGAACCTCGTGTCGGCGGCGATACCGGCCGAGCGGATCCGGCTGCGGGCGGTCCGGTTCCTCACCCCGGACGTCGTGTCCGACGGCGCCGTGGTCGCGGTCGCCGCACTCGGCGTCGCGCTGATGCTGCTGGCCGGCGGGCTGCGCCGCCGCAACCGGCTGGCCTGGGCCGTCACCGTCGCGCTGCTCACCGCGAGCGCGCTGTTCCACCTGGTCAAGGGCCTGGACGTCGTCGAGACGGTGGTGCAGGCCGCCCTGGCCGGGTGGCTGCTGGGTCAGCAGCGGTGGTTCACCGCCCGGCCCGGGCCGCGGGAGCGCCGCCGGGTGCTCGGCCCGGCGCTGGCAGTCGTGCTGACGACCACCCTGTACGGGCTGCTGGGGCTCGCCGCCAGCGAACCCGGGCTGATCGGCCGGGTCGGGCTGGGCCGCGCCCTCGCCGACGTCGCCCGGATGGCGGTCGGGCTGGGCAGCGACCTGCCGCTGCAGGGCCGGTTCGCCGACGTGTTCCCGCCCTCGGTCGCCGCCGTGTTCTGGGTCGGCGTGCTGATCGTGCTCGTCCGGGCGATCGCCCCGCGGGCGCGGGTCGGGGGCGACGCCGGACCGACGGCCCAGGAGCTGGCCGACTCCGACGACTCGCTGGCGTACTTCGCCAGCCGGGACGACCGGATCGCCGCCCGGGACGGCGCGGGCGTCGTGTCCTACGGCGTCGCCGGCGCCGTCGCGCTGGCCGCCGGCGACCCGATCGGCCCGCCGGAGAGCTGGCCGGGCGCCATCGCCGCCTACGCCGACCGGGCCGCCGCGCAGGGCCGGGTGCCGGCCGTCATCGGCTGCTCCGAGGGCGCGATGGAGGCGTACGAGCGGGCCGGCCTGCACCGGGTCTACCTCGGCGACGAGGCGGTGCTCGAGCTGACCGACTTCGACGTCGAGGCGAAGGGACGCCAGCACGCCCGCCGCGGCTGGACCCGGGGGCGCCGGGACGGGCTGCAGGCCGAGGTACGGCGGTCCGGGACGCTGGACGCGGCCACCGTCGCCGAGCTGACCGAGCTGTCGGACCGCTGGCGGGGCGGGAGCGCCGAGCGGGGCTTCTCGATGTCGCTGGGCCGGCTGTTCGACCCGCGGGACGCCGAGTGCGTCGTGGTGATCGGCCGGGACGGCGGCGGCGGGTTGGTCGGCTTCCTCAACCTGGTGCCGTGGGCGCGGGACGGGGCGAGCCTGGACGTGATGCGGCGGGACAAGAGTGCCCCCAGCGTCGTGAACGAGTTCCTGATCGTGGAGGCGGCCCGGCAGCTGCCGGCGCTCGGCGTCACCCGGCTCTCGCTCAACTTCGCCTTCCTGCGCGGGCTGATCACGGCCGCCGACGTCGCCGGGGCGTCGCTGTGGACCCGGGTGCAGGCCTGGTTCCTGCGCCGGATGGACCGGTGGTTCCAGATCGAGTCCCTCTACCTGTTCAACCAGAAGTTCGGGCCGGAGTGGGTGCCGCGCTACTGCGCCGTGCAGTCGCTGGAGGACATGCCCCGGGTGGCGATCGCGATGGGGCGGGCGGAAGGCTTCGTGGAGAGCCCGGTACGGCTGCCGTGGCGCCGGAAGCCGGCCGGTACGCCGGCGGCCGGCTCGGCCGGCTCGGCCGGGCTCGGGCAGGTCGGCGGCGCGGCCGGCGCGGCGCCCGGGTCCGCCGGGCTGGTGGTGACCGCCGGGGCGGTGGTCGCGACCGGGACCGCCGGGACGGGCGCCGTGGGGTCAGGCGCCGCGGGGGTGGCGGCGGCCCGTGCGGTCGCCCCGGGCACGGGGGCCGGGGCGACCGCACGGGCGCTGCACCAGCCGCCCAGCCGGGTGGAGCTGGCCCGCCGGCTCAAGCTCGCCCGGCTGCGGGACGCCGGGGTGGACCCGTACCCGGTCGGCTTCACCCGCACGGTCACCCTGGCCGAGGTCCGGCAGCGCTGGGAGCGGCTGGCCCCGGGCGAGGAGACCGACGACGAGGTCCGGGTCGCCGGGCGGATCATGCTCCGGCACGCGGTCGGCGGGCTGACGTTCTGGACCGTCCGGCACGGCACCGACCAGCTGCAGATCATGCTGGCCATCGACGTGCTCGGCGTCGAGGCGTACCGCGCCGCCCTCGAGCTGGACCCGGGCGACTGGGTCGGGGTGTCCGGCCGGGTGGTCCGTACCCGCCGCGGCGAGCTGTCGGTCTCGGCCGACCGGGCCGTGCTGCTCACCAAGTCGCTGCGCCCGCTGCCGGACAAGTGGCGCGGACTGACCGACGTCGAGGTGCGCTCCCGGCAGCGCGAGCTCGACCTGACGATGAACGTGGACACCCACCGGCGCTTCCGGCTCCGCTCGGCGGTCATGGACAGCCTGCGCAGGTCCATGTCGGCCCGGCACTACCAGGAGGTGGAGACGCCGATCCTGCAGGTCCAGGCCGGGGGCGCGACGGCCCGGCCGTTCGTCACCCACCACAACACGTACGACATCGACCTCTACGCGCGGGTGGCCAGCGAGCTCTACCTGAAGCGGCTGCTGGTCGGCGGGATGGACCGGGTCTTCGACCTGGGGCCGATGTTCCGCAACGAGGGCGTGGACACCCGGCACAACCCGGAGTTCACCATGCTCGAGTCCAACGAGGCGTTCGCCGACTACCGGGACATGATGCGGCTGTGCGAGGCGCTGTTCCGGGAAGCGGCCGACACGGTCGGACCGCTGGCCGTGTCCTACCAGGGACAGCGGATCGACCTGGGCGCGGACTGGCGCCAGGTGACGATGCTGGACGCGGTGGCCGAGCACCTGCAGATCCCGGACCTGTCGTACGAGTGGCCGGTCGAGCGGCTGCGCGAGGTCTGCGACTCCGCGCACGTGCACTGGGAGCCCGGCTGGGGCCCCGGCAAGCTGGTCGACGAGCTGTACGACGAGCTGGTCGAGTCGACCATCGTCCAGCCGACCTTCATCACCAACCACCCGAAGGAGATCTCCCCGCTGGCGCACCCGCACCGGGACGACCCGACGGTCACCGAGCGCTTCGAGCTGGTGATCGCCGGCCGGGAGTACGCCAACGCCTACAGCGAGCTGACCGACCCGATCGAGCAGCGGGCCCGGATGGAGGCGCAGGCGCTGGCCAGGTCCGGCGGCGACGAGGAGGCCATGGTGGTCGACGAGCCGTACCTGCGGGCGCTCGAGCTCGGGCTGCCGCCGAACGCGGGCCTCGGCGTCGGGGTGGACCGGCTCGTGATGCTGCTCGGCGACCTGCCCTCGATCCGGGAGGCGCTGCTGTTCCCGCAGCTGCGACCCGAGGGGCCGTGAGATGACCGCCGGGGCCCCCACGGCGGTGGACCCGTGCCCGACCGAGCTCGAGCTCGAGCTGCCGGCGGACGGCCGGCTGGTCTTCGTCTCCGACGTCCACCTCACCGGCGGCGGCCCGGTCGCCGACTTCGGCGCTGCCGGCGAGTTCGTCGAGCTGGTCGACGGGCTGGGCCGGCACGACGGCGAGGTGCTGCTGGTGCTCGGCGGCGACATCCTCGACCTGCTCCAGGCCGGCGGGCCGCCGGCCGAGGCGGTGGACCGGATCCTCGGCGCGGGCGACGCCGAGGCGGTCGCCCGGGCGCTGCGCGAGGCGGCCGGCCGGCCGCGGGTGCGGGTGGTCTACCTGGTCGGCAACCACGACGCCGCGCTGGCCTGGCACGGTGCCGCCCGGCGCCGGGTGGCGGAGGCGCTCGGGGTCACGGCGGTCGCGCTGCGGGCCAGGATCACCGTGCGGTGCCAGGACGGTGAGGCGGTCACCGTGCTGGCCGAGCACGGCCACGCCCTCGACGTCTACAACCGGCACACCGACCCGTTCGACCCGCTGGACACCCCCGCCGGCGACCACGTCGTGCAGGAGGTGGTGAACCGCTTCGACTCGCTCGCGCCGACCCGCCCGGACCTCGCGCTCGACCAGATCGACAACGTCCGCCCGTCCTCGGCGGTCCCGCTGTGGCTGGTGTCGAACTTCTTCTACCGGTTCCTGCGCCGCACCCTGCGCCGGTTCGCGCTGCCGTTGTTCGCGCTGTTCCTGCTGCTGCACCTGCCGGCGGTGTCGCTGGCGCTGCGGGATCTGCAAGGCCGGACGGAGGAGGTGGAGCGGGTCGTGTACCGCGGGCTCTGGTGGCTGGTCGTCATCGTGGCCATCGACCTGGTGCTGCTCGTGGCGCTGTCCGCGTTCCTGGGCCGCTCCCTGCGCGAGGCGGCGGCGGTCTACGGCGGCACCCCGGACGACGCCGAGTCCGACCTCTCGGCGCGCGCCGCCGCGATGGGCGAGCTGCTGGCGATCCGGGACCCGGACGCGTCGGTGCTGCTGACCGGGCACACGCACCGCTTCGCGCTGGTCCCCGACGGGCACGGCCGGGTGGTCGCGGACGCCGGCTGCTGGGTACGCGCGCTGGTCCCGGTCCGGGCGTGGCTGTCGCTGCCGCCGGTCTTCGTGCCGGCGTACCCGTGCACCTGGATCGAGGTGGCACCGGGCGCGGCGGCGGCGGCCGTGCGCCTCTGGGAGCGGCCGCTGGCGGCCGCCCACCGGCTGTCGGTGATCGAGCGGCTGGCGATGCGGGATCGGCCGCGGGCGGCGAAACCGGCGCCGGCGCGGGTGACCGCGGAGGCCGCGGCGCTGCCGCGGCCGGGACCGGTGCGCCCGGAGTGGAGCACCGGCGCCGCCCAGGCGCCCTCGCCGGCAGGCGCTATCGGCTCCCAGCGCTGGGCCGGTGTCCTCGCCACCGACGAGCCGGCACCGGGCCAGCCGGTGCACGGCCAGCCGATGCACGAGCCGGCGTCGGGTGAGCGGACGCAGCACGGGTCGGCGGCCGGAGGGGCCGCCGGTGAACGGACCGGCTGATGGACGAGGCGCTGCTCGCCCTCGCCGGCACGGTGGTCTGCTACGGCACCGCGACCGTGCTCCAGGACATTTCCGCCCGCCGGGAGGAGCGTCGCCCCGGGCTGGACGCGATGCTCGTCGCCCGGCTGCTGCGGCAGCTGCCGTACCTGGCCGGCACCGCCCTGGACGCGCTCGGCTTCCTGCTGTCCCTGCTCGCGCTGCGCCAGCTGCCGGTCTTCGCCGTGCAGGCCGGGGTGGCCGCGAGCATCGGGGTGACCGCGATCCTGGCCGCCCTGGTGCTCGGCGAGCGGCTGCGCCCCCGCAGCTGGGCGGTGCTGGCGCTGCTGTTCTGCGGCCTGATCGCGGTCGCCGGCAGCGCCGCGACCGAGCCGGCGCGGTCGCCCACCGCCGCCATCCGCGGCGGCCTGGTGGCGGGCGTCGCCGCGCTGGCCGTACTGGCCTGGGTCGGGGCGCGCCAGCGCGGCGCCCGGTCCGCGGTCACGCTCGCGGCGGCGAGCGGGCTCGCGTACGGCGGCGTCGCTCTGGCGGCCCGGCTGCTGTCCGCCGGCGACGGGACCTTTCTGGTCGGCGACGGCCTGGTCCGGCTGCTCACCGACCCGCTGCTGTGGGCGCTGCTCGGCTACGGCGCCCTCGGGCTGGTCACCTTCGCGATGGCACTGCAGCGCGGCCCGGTCACCACCGTCGCCGCCGTGGTGGTGGTCGGCGAGACCATCGCGCCCGCGCTGGTCGGCCTGGCGCTGCTGGGCGACCGGGCCCGGCCGGGCCTGTCCTGGCTCGCCGCGCTCGGCTTCGCCGCCACCGTGCTCGGCGCCTGGCTGCTGGCCCGCTTCGAGGCCGGCCGGTCCGCAGCCCAGGGGAGCGGCGCGGCCGTGACCGCCCCTCCGCACCGGTCCGGAGATGTGGAGTCGTGATGCTGTTGCTTGCTGCCTCGCTGCGGCACGATCGCACCCGGACCGGCCCGCGCGCCGGGCGACGAGCCGGTCCCGAGACTAGGGAGAGCAGATGAGCGGGTACTACGACGACACTCAGTGGCGCGGGGCTGGCGGCGCCGGCCCACCGCCGCAGGGCGGACCGGTGCACGTCAACGCCGGCCGGCTCTGGGCCGCCGGGTTCGCCACCGGGGTGGTGGCCGCACTGATCGCCCTGGTCGGCGTGCTGGTCGTGCGGGCGGTGTCCGAGGTCGCGCTCTACGCACCCAGCGACGCGAGCGCCTTCGGCGACCGCGACACCGGGGTGCTCTGCGCGATCGCCTTCCTCGCCGCGCTGGCCGCGACCGGCCTGGTGCACGTGCTGCTGCTGGCCACCCCGCGGCCGCTGTCGTACTTCGGCTGGATCGTCGGCCTGGTCACCGTCGCCGCGGTGGTCGTGCCCTTCCTGTCGGCGGACTCGACGGGCGTCGCCGTGGCCATGGCGATCATCCACCTGGCGATCGGGGTGGCGATCGGCACCCTGGTGGCGGGCGCGGCGAGAACCGCGTCGCGCGGCGGCCAGGACCGCCGGCGGTTCGAGATCGAGTGACGCCGCAGCCGTAGCGGATCACTGATCGCCACGACCCGGGTTCGGCGGGCCGGAACGCCGGCGGGCGGCGACGACGGCCGCGCCGAGCAGGAGGGCCCCGATGCCGGCGCCGCCGAAGAGCCAGACCGCGGACGAGTTGTCGGTGGTCGGTGGCTCGGCCTGCCCGGGCGGGGTCGGGCTGGGTACGGCCGGTGCCGGCGGCGGTGTGCTGGGCGTCGGCGGGACGCTCGGGGTCGGCGCGGCCGTCGCCCGCGGGATCGGGGTGGCGCCCGGCGCCGCCGCGGCCAGCATCAGCACCGGCGCCGGCGAGTCCGGCTCGGGGGCGCCGGCCGCCGGCACCTCGATCCAGGAGTCCTGCCGGCCGTCGGTGTAGGTCTGCACGGTCTTGAGCACGAGCTGCCGCGCCGCCGGCAGCTGCCGGACCCGGAACGACAGCCGCAGGTCCCGCCCGACCGGCAGCCCCGGGCCGCCCACCGCCAGCACCTGCTGGCGGCCGCTCGCCCGCCACCCGGCGGGACCGGACAGCAGCCGGAAGTCACCCGGCGCCAGCCCGGCCGGCAGCTGGATCCGCACGCCCGAGATCCCGGCCGTCCCGGACTCGGCCTCGGCGTCCATCGTGATCGTCGCGTTCGCCGCCAGCGCCCGCGCCGGGCTCGCGTCGACCTCGACGTGGGCGAGCGCGGGTCCGGCCGCGCCCACCACGACCGCCGCCGCGCCCACCAGGACGACCGCGCACCGGCGGCCGGTCAGAGACACCACGTCCCCAAGGGTCGTCCACCGAGGCCTGCTGGTTCCCCGCGGGGTGCGGCCGGCGGGAACCCGGCCGGCGCGATCCGCGCCCCCGGCCGCCCCGGATTGGTACGTTCCGTGCTGCCCTGGGCCGGTACGGGTCCGGGAGAACGGTCGGAAGGGGTCGACATGCGCACTCGTATCGTGACGGTCGGGGTAGCGGCGATGGCGCTGATCGCGCTCGGCGCGACCTGGCAGGCATCGGGATCGGGGGTCGCCGACGCATCCGGTCCGAAGGCGCCGCGGCTCGGCGACGTCCGGGTGGTGAACCTGGCGCACGTCAACGACCCGGCGACGACGAACGTGTTCCCCGGCGACCCCGAGTTCACCCTGGAGAAGATCGCCGACTACGACCCGGACGGGTTCTACCAGCTGTTCGTCCGCGAGGCCGAGCACACCGGCACCCACTGGGGCGCGCCGTGCCACTTCAAGGAGGGCGGCCGCTGCGCGGACGACCTCAGCCCGCAGGACCTGTACCTGCCCGCGGTCCGGATCGACGTCCGCCGGCTGGTCGGCGACAACGCCGACTACGAGGTGACCGTCGCCGACCTGCGGCGCTGGGAGCGCCGGTACGGCCGGATCCCGCACAACGCGGCGGTGATCCTGCAGACCGGCTGGGAGACCCGGTGGGGCACCGACGCGTACCCGAACCAGGACGCGGACGGCGTCATCCACCAGCCGGGCTTCAGCATCGAGGCGGCCCAGTGGCTGCTCGAGACCGGCCGGATCGGGCGGCGCGGGGCGCTCGGCACCGACACGTTCAGCCCGGACGCCGGCATCAACGAGACCTTCTCGGTCTCCGTCCTGCTCTACGACCAGCGCCGGATCAGCCTGGAGAACCTGGCGAACCTGGACGCGCTGCCACCGCAGGGGGCGTACGTGCTGGTCGGCGGTCCGATCAACCGGCGGGGATCGGGCTCGACGGCGTCGGTCTTCGCGCTGGTGCCGCCGGGACGCTGACCGGGCCGTCCGGGTCGGCGGCCGGTGCGGGCCCGGCCGGTGCGGGCCCGGCCGGTCGCGGGCCCGGCCGCCGCGGGCCCGGCCGCCGCGGGCCCGGCCGGGCGGACCGGGGCGGGCGGCACCTCCAGCCCGCCCCCCGGCAGCCGGGCCGCGACCAGGCGCAGCTCGGCCGCCGGCACGGGCCGGCCGTAGAGCCAGCCCTGGCCGAGGTCGCAGCCGAGCCTGGCCAGGCCGGCGGCCTGCTGGGCGGTCTCCACGCCCTCGGCGACGACCAGCATGCCGAGCGCGCGGGAGATCGTGACGACCGACCGGCGCAGCCGCTCCGCCTGCTCCGGGTCCGGGGTGGTCAGCGTGCGGTCGAGCTTGACGATGTCGACCGGCAGCAGGTGCAGGTGCGCCAGCGTGCCGTAGCCGGTGCCGAAGTCGTCGACCGCGACCCGCACCCCGATCCGGCGCAGCCGCTGCAGGACGCCGGCCGCGGCCGCGGTGTCCGGCACCCGGCTGGTCTCGGTGATCTCCAGCACGAGCGCGCTGCCGGGCAGGCCGTGCCGCTTCAGGGAGGCGCGGACGGCCCGCTCCAGGCGCGGGTCGCCGAGCCGGGTCGCGGACACGTTCACGTGCACCGCCAGGCCGCTGCCGGTCGAGGCGCGCAGGCCGACGAGGTCCCGGCAGGCCCGGTCCAGCACCCGGTCGTCGAGGTCGGCGACGAGGCCGGTGCGCTCGGCGATCGCCACGAACACGTCGGGCGGCACCGGCCCGCGGCTCGGGTCGGTCCACCGGGCCAGCGCCTCCACCGCGACGGTGCTGCCGTCGGCGAGGCGCACGATCGGCTGGTAGTGCACCCGCAGCCCGCCGTCGGCCGGCTCGGCGGCGAAGCCGTGTCCCAGGGCGCGGGCGAGCCTGGCCGGCAGGTCGGGGTCCGCGCGGGTCGGGGTGTCCCCCGGCCGGTAGGCCACCACCGTCCCGCCGCCCTGCCGCTTCGCCTCGTACATCGCCGCGTCGGCCTGGTGCAGCAGCAGGCCGGGGGTGAGCTCCGGCGCGCCGGCGTCCGCGACCACCATCCCGATGCTGGTCCGCACCGTGCGCGGCGCCCCGGAGAGCTGGAACGGCTCGTGCAGGGCCGGAAGCACCCGCCCGGCGACCAGGCCACCCGGGTCGTCGGCGCCCTCCAGCAGGACCGCGAACTCGTCCCCGCCCAGCCGCGCGACGGTGTCGGCCGCCCGGACGCAGCCCTGCAGCCGGCCGGCCACCTCCCGGAGCAGCTCGTCCCCGGTGGCGTGCCCGAAGCTGTCGTTGACCGCCTTGAAGTCGTCGAGGTCGCAGAACAGCAGCGCCAGCGGCTGGCCGTCGCGCCGGTGCACCTGCACGGCATGCGCCAGCCGGTCGCCGAACAGCGACCGGTTCGCCACCCCGGTGAGCGGGTCGTGGAAGGCCTGGTGGGCGAGCTGCCGCTGGCCGTCGCGGACCTGCCGCAGCAGCTGCATGTTCTCCCGCAGCGTGATCAGCTGCCGGATCACCACCAGGCCGACCACCAGCGTCCCGACGTACACCTCGAACCTGTCCAGCGGGATGCCGGCCGCCGTCTGCACCGTCACCACGAGGCCGACCGCCACCAGCGGCACGTACGGCACCAGCAGGTGGGCCGAGGCCGGCAGCGCCGAGCGGTGCCGGGCGTGCGAGCCGGACCGCCACTCGGGCACCAGCGCGGCGAGCGCCACCAGCACCGGCCCGGCGACGAAGCCCGCGTCGAACAGCGGGTGGATGCGCTCCGCGCCGTTGCTCACCAGCCAGGTGAAGAAGCTGTCCGAGATGGAGATCGCGACCAGCCCGAGGCCGAGCAGCAGCAGTGCCGGCCGCCACCGCACCCGCTGCACGGCGGCGAGCAGCACGACGATCACCACCAGCACCAGGTCGGTGATCGGGTACGCCACCGCCACGGCGAAGCCGGCGAGGCTCGGCGCCTCCGCGCGCACCGCCGCGCCCAGCGCCGTCGCCCAGGCCAGCGTCAGCAGCGACCCGACCACCACCAGCCCGTCGAGCACCAGGACGGTCCGGGACCGGCCGCCCTCGGACTCCGGCCCGCCGTCCCGCGGGCCGCTGCCCTCCGAGGCGATGACGAGCAGCGCGGGCAGCATGAAGACGAACAGGCCCAGGTAGCCGATGTCGGACAGCGACGGCGACGGGATCGGGGTGCCGGCGAGCCGGTACGCGGTCCACAGCGCCTGACCGATCCCCCAGGACGCCATGCCGGCCGCGACCAGCAGCCGCCAGCGCCGCTCCGACCCGGTCGCGCGCAGCCCGGTCACCGTGCAGCAGGCCGCGGCGGCGGCCGCGCCGAGCAGCTGACCCAGGTCGTCGACGGTCTCGGCGGCGTCCGCGGAGAGCAGCCCCGAGCCGGCGAGGGCGACGACGGCGAGAACGAGCCCGGTCGCCGTCAGCGCCACCACCCGGAACTGGCCCGCACCCATGTCCACCTCTGTGCCCTCGCCGGCTGCACTGTCCCACAGTCGGCGCGGGCACCGCTGGCGGATCCGTGGCCGGAGGCCCGCGCCCGGGGGCACCGGAATGCTGGAGACTCACCCTCGATGAGTACCGCCGTCCCCGTACCGGGCCCGGCCGAGCTGGCCGACGACCTGGTCGAGATCCTGTTCGACGCCGACCCGCTGTGGGCGTCGCTGTCCGGCTTCCACGACCGGGACGCCCGGCTGCCGGACCTGGGCGACGCCGCGGAGCGGGCGCTGGCCGGGCGGCTGCGCGCGCTGGCGGCCGCGACCGGCGAGGTGGACCGCGCCGGCCTCGCGGCCGGTGACCGGCTGACCCTGGACGTGGTCCGCACCGTCGCGACCGACGCCGCCGACCTCGCGGACACCCGCCGGCCGGAGTGGCAGGTCACCGACCTGTGGCAGGGGCCGGCGGCCGCCATCCTGCTGTTCGTGCCGATGTCGACGCTGCCCGGGCCGGTGCACGCCGAGGCCTACCTGGAGCGGCTCGCCGGCCTCGGTCGGTACCTCGAGGTGGCCGGTGACCGGCATCTGCGCCGGCGTCGCGGCCGGGCGCACTCCCGTCGCCCGGCTGGTGCGGGCCGCCGTGACGCAGGTCGACGGCTACCTGGCCGCACCCGGCTCGGATCCGCTGCGCCGCCCCGAGCCGCCGGCCGGCTGGGACGGCTCGCGGGCGCTTCGACCGCGAGCTGGAGCGGGTCCTCGCCGACGTCGTCCGCCCGGCCTTCCGGCGTTACGCCGCCACGCTCGCCGACGCCGTCGAGCCGCACGGCAGGGACGACGCCCGGGTGGGGCTGTGCTGGCTGCCGGACGGCGAGGACCTCTACGGCGCGCTGGTCCGCACCCACACGACGACGTCCCGAACGCCGGAGGAGCTGCACGCCACGGGGCTGGATCTCGTCGCGCGGCTCGCCGGGGAGTACGCGGAGCTGGGCGGGCGGGTCCTCGGCGAGTCCGACCCGGCGGCGGTGCGGCGCCGGCTGCGCGACGACCCGGCGCTGCGGTGCACGTCGGCGGAGGAGATGCTCGACGAGGCCCGCCGGGCGGTGGCCCGCGCGGAGGAGGCGGCGCCGCGGTGGTTCGCCCGCCTGCCCGGGCAGCCGTGTCTCGTCCGGCCGGTTCCCGCCGCGGAGGAGGCCCGGGCGCCGCTGGCCTACTACATGCCGGCGTCGCTGGACGGCTCCCGTCCCGGCACCTACTGGCAGAACACCCGCGAGCCGACCGGGCAGCCCCGGCACACGCTGCAGTTCACCGCCTACCACGAGGCGGTGCCCGGCCATCACTTCCAGAGCGCGCTCGCCCAGGGCATGGCCGACGCGCCGCTGCTGCGCCGGATCGTCGAGTTCGACGCCTTCGACGAGGGCTGGGCGCTGTACTGCGAGCGGCTCGCGGACGAGATGGGCCTCTACACCGACGACCTCGCCCGGCTCGGCATGCTCTCCGGTGACTCGCTGCGGGCCGGCCGGCTCGTCGTCGACACCGGGATGCACGCCCTGGGCTGGTCCCGCGCGCGGGCGGTGGACTACCTCCGGGAGAACACGCCGTTGCCGGCCGTCGACATCGAGGTCGAGGTCGACCGCTACATCGCCGTGCCGGGCCAGGCGCTGGCGTACATGGTCGGGCGGCTGGAGATCGAGCGGATGCGGGCCGACGCCGAGCGACGCCGCGGCCCCGCGTTCGACATCCGGGCGTTCCACGACGTCGTGCTCGGCGCCGGCTCGCTCCCGCTGCCCGCCGTCGCCGCCCGGGTCACCGACTGGCTGGCTTGACATGTGACCTTCTGGTCACCTATTTTCGTGCCGTGAGCGACGACGACGACCGGGTGTTCAAGGCGCTCGCGGACCCGACCCGTCGCTTCCTGCTCGACCGGCTCTTCGCGCGTGACGGCCGCACGCTCACCGAGCTGGAGTCCGAGCTGGAGATGACCCGCTTCGGCGTCATGAAGCACCTGCGGGTGCTCGAGGACGCCGGTCTCGTCGTCGCACGCCGGTCGGGCCGGGAGAAGTTGCACTTCCTCAACCCGGTGCCGATCCGGCTGATCCACGACCGGTGGATCGACAAGTACACCGAGCGCCAGGTCTCGGCGCTCGCCGACCTGAAGACCGAGCTGGAGGAGCAGTCATGACCAGCAGCACGCAGCAGAGCACCCGGACCGTCCAGGTCCACCGGGTCTACATCAAGGCCGGCGCCCAGGCGATCTGGGACGCGATCACCAAGCCGGAGTGGACCGAGCGGTACGGGTACGGCGGCCGGGTCGAGTACGACCTGCGTCCCGGCGGCGCGTTCCGGTCCGTCGCCGACGAGCAGATGCAGCGCGGCCGGCATGCCCGAGGTCGTCGTCGACGGCGAGGTCGTCGAGGCCGACCCGCCGCGCCGGCTGGTGCAGACCTGGCGCGAGTTCGTGGACACGGCGGAGGGCTTCACCCGGCTCACGTACGACATCGCCGAGCGCGAGGGCGGCGTCAGCTCGCCTGACCGTGACCCACGACCTCACCGGCGCGCCGGAGACTGGCCGCGATGGTCGCCGGGCTCGGTCGACGGGCGCCGGCGGCGGCTGGGCCGAGGTCCTCAGCGACCTGAAGACCCTGCTGGAGACCGGCAAGCCGCTGCACGGCTGAGCGCCGGACCGGCGGAGGCCCTGCGACGGCAGGGTCTCCGCCGGTCGTGACCCGCCGGCCTAGGCAGGCGAAGGCCGGCATCACCTCGTCGTGGATGAGCTGCAGCTGCTCGTCGACCGTGGCCACGTCGTCGAGGTCCCTGCCCATCAGGGCCTTCACCAGCGTGGCGTCGGTGATCGCGAGGATCAGGTGGTTGACCCCCGCGTCCGTGATCTGGCTGCGGAGCTTCGCCACGCACTCCTCCGGCGTCCCGGCCACCGACAGTCGCTCGGCGATCTCCGGCGAGGTCAGCTCGATCGCGCCGGCGAGGTCGCCCTTGCCGAGCGCGTCGACGACCGGCTGCAGCTCCTGCGGGTCCACGCCGTTGCGTTCGAGCTGCTCCGCCGGCATGGACGACGCGTACAGACCCACCAGGCTGCGGACGGCCTCCTTCGCGGCGGCGGAGTCCCGCCCGGTCGCGAAGACGACCCAGGCGCCGATGTCGAGCGACTGCCAGTCCTTGCCGGCCCGCTCGGCGCCGATCTTGACGTTCTCCACCAGGTAGTCGTACGCCTCGCGGGTGTAGCTCAGCGCGTGGTGGACACCGTCGGAGATCTCACCGGCGAGCTGGAACGACTTGGGGCCGCGCATCGCGCCGAGCTTCAGCGGCAGCCGCTCCTGCACCGGGCGGGCGAAGGTGAACAGCCCGGTGTACCGGTAGAACTCGCCGTCGAAGGTGATGCTGCCCTCGTCCAGGAAGGTGCGCATCACCTGGTGCGCCTCCGCCACCCGCGACAGCGGCTTCTTCGTCGCCCAGTCGATGTGGTACTGGGCGAGCAGGCCGAAGTTGCCGCACGAGATCACGCACTCGGCCCGCCCGCCGGTGAGCTCGTCCAGGGTCGCCACCGCCTGCGTGATCAGGGTCGGCTCGCGCAGGATGACGCCGGACAGGCTCGGTCCGAAGCGGATGTCGCGGGTGGAGTCCGCGGCCGCGGCGAACAGCAGCCACATGTCCTTGTGCCAGGTCTCGTCCGCCGCGTAGCAGGCGTAGAAGCCGAGCTCGTCCGCCTTCCTGATGGACGCGAGGGAGTCGACCAGCGGGTAGTCGGGGAGCATCACGTAGCTGAACCTCATGGCGCTGGGTCCTCCCTCGTCGTCGGCTCGGCCAGCAGCTCCTCGCCGGAGACGACCGAGTCCGCCCAGTGGGCGTGCATCCATTCCAGGTGCTCCCAGCGGCTGGCGACGATCCGGCGGGTCTCCCAGGCCGGGAAGTCGTGCTGCCGGATGTGCTCCTGCATGAGCGCCGGGTCGACCTCGTAGACGTGCTCGAACCGCATGACCACGGTGTCGTTCACCCGCTTCGGCTCCGGCGGTTGCTGGGCCGAGCGCCGGAAGCCGATCACCTCGTCACCGTCTTCGTACGCCGGTCCCTCGTACGCGCTGGTCGAGCAGGTACTTGCCGGGGTTCATGATGTTGAGGGGGTCGAGGGCCCGCTTGAGCTTCTTCATCACCTCGAAGCCGCCGCCGATCTCCTGCGGCACCAGGTCGACCTCCCCTTCCCGGCAGGAGCCGTGGCAGGCGCTGATGGACCCGCCGTACTTCAGCGACACCGCGGCGATCTCCCGCTTCGCCTCGACGAACGCCGACCACGACTCGTCGTCGAGCTCCTGCTCCCAGATGCCCACGTCGATCTCGGTCAGGTAGTCGCCCCACGGCTTGAACGCGCCGTTGGTGTAGGCGAACATCCCCCAGTCGTCGAAGATCGGGTAGCGGTCGGCGAGCCGGCGGACGATCTCGTGCCACTCCTCCCGGACCCTCGGCAGTGCGCTCCAGTTGATCGACGCGTCCTCGCAGTGCCAGCTCATCGGCACCACCTGCCCGGTGCGCAGCCGGCCGTGCAACGGCGTCGCGTAGCGGTCGTGGCGGGACGCCCAGTCGCCCTGCGAGATCTCGTCGCCGAGATAGCTCCCGCCGCTGTCCCGCCCGATCCGCAGCAGGCGTCGCGCGGCCGGGCGGACCTCGTCGGTGGTGCCGTACGCAGCGGTCGCCACCACGCAACGCACCGAGTCGGGCTGCGGGATGTACGCCTCGTCGTCGCGCCGGAGGTAGGCCAGCTTCCACTCGTCGAACAGGACGACACCGGCCAGCGTGGCCAGCCCGGAGCGGGCGAGGGCGGCGGTCGAGCGCCAGGCCGTCTCGTAGTCCGGGTACGAGAAGAACGCCGCGAACTCCGCCTCCGGCCGCGGCACCAGCTCCAGGGTGGCCTCGGTGACGATGCCCAGGGTGCCCTGGTGTCCCATGAACAGGTGCTTGAGCTGGTAGCCGCTGGAGGACTTGCGGACCTTGCGCCCGCCTCCGTCCCCGACCCGGATCAGCTCGCCGGTGGGCAGCACGATCTGGAAGCTGATCACCAGGTCCCGGGTGTGCCCGTAGCGGCCGCCGATCAGCGACCAGCCGCTGGTGCCGATCCGGCCGCCGACCAGCGAGCAGGGATAGGAAGCGGGGTCGTCCGGGTAGATGACCCCGTGCTGCCGCAGCTCCTCGTTGAGCTTGAGCATGCTGATGCCCGGCTGGACCGTCACCGCTCGGTCCTCGAGGTCGATCTCGAGGATCCTGTTCATCAGCTTGACGTCGACGACGATGCCGTGCCGGAGCGGCACGGCGCCGTCGGTCAGCCCGGTGCCGCCGGCGCGTGGCACCACCGGGATGCGGTGCCGGTTGGCCAGCCTGACGACCTCGGCGACCTGCTCGGCGGTGGTGGGCAGCACGACGACGTCGGGCACGTGCTCGGCCCACCGGTGCACCGGGAAGGGCGCCGGCACCCGGGCCCGGTTGAACCGGGCGGACCGGTCGGCGAAGACGTGCTCGGCGCCGCAGATCCCGACCAGCTCGTCGATGACCGGGTCGGTGACCAGCGTGGCGGTCACGGGGTCACTCCGGACTGGCCCGGGCCCGCGTCCGTCCAGCCCGGCCGCCTGGGCCACCAGCTCCAGCAGGTCCATCACCTCGATTGGCCGGTCGTCCGCTGGGCGCCCTGCTCGGACAGCGGGCGCTCGGACCACACGCAGGCGCTCACGAGCGTGTCGACGCCGAGGTCGGCCGCGCGTTCGACCCGGCGGCGGCTGATCTCCGCGGTGAGGTCGGGGCGCTCGATGCCGAGGCCGCCGCCGGCGCCCGAGCAGTACGACCACTGGGTCACGTGGTCGACGTCGGTGAAGGTCAGCCCCGGTATCGCGCGCAGCACCTCCCGCGGCGCCTCGTGGATGCCCTTGCGCTTGTTGAGCCGGCAGGCGTCGTGGTACGTCACGACCCGCTCGACCGGCTGCGTGAGGGCGAGCCGGCCGTCCCGGACGAGCTCCGCGACGAGCTCGACCATGAGCACGATCTCGAAGTCGTACTCGTCACCGAAGTACCGGGGGTAGTCCTCGGTGAACGAGATGTAGTCGTGCGGGTCGAAGACGATGATCCTTTGGCGCCGACCGCCCGCCAGTCGTCGACGTTGTGCTGGGCGAACTCCCGCGCCCGGTCGACGTACCCCATCTCGGCGGCCGGGCCGCCGCAGCACCACTGCTCGCGCATCAGTCCGAAGTCGACGCCGGCTGCCTGGAGGATCCGGGCGGCGGCGCGCGGCACCGACGTCCGGGAGAACGCCCCCTCGCAGTCGCAGAACAGGATCGTCTCGCCGCCCACCGGGATGTCCAGGCCGTCCGCCCAGTCGCGCACGTTCTCCTGGCTGACCGGGACCTCGCCGAGCACGGGCTCGGACTTCTGCCGGGCGGTCTCCTCCACCCACCGCTGCCACTCCGGCTGGTGGATGCCCGAGTCGACCGCCAGTGCCCGCACCGCCCTGACCAGCTCCACGGTTCTGGTGCGGAACCGGTAGAAGTCACCGGTGAACAGCGTGTTGGGGCAGCGGAGCTCGCAGGCCCCGCACTGCGTGCAGTGGACGTAGTCGCGGGCCACATCCTCGATCGACAGGTGCCCCTTCTCCATCGCCACCACGTTGGCGTGGAACGCCGTCGGCGTGTGCACCTCGTTCCGGGTCACCTGCATCACCGGGCAGACCTCACGGCAGAACTTGTGGCCGGAGCTGTAGCAGTTGTACGCCGCGTTGCGCCACTGCCGGACGAACCCGGCGGTGAGCTGGCCGTCCTCCCGGGTCCCGGTCCGGATCCGGCGTCGCCGACCCGGTCGCGGACGGCTCCGTGGATCCCCCCGAGCCGTGCGCCGTGCCGTCGTTCCGCGAGGTGGATGGCATCGTCGTCCTCCCCTGGCCGCGTGCCTACATGCTGCCCGCGCCCGGGGCGGGCGTAAAGAGTCAGCGACGAGCCTGTCGCGGCGGGTGGCTCAGCCGGCGCAGAGCTCGGCCAGCGGGACGTCGGGGTCGGCGAGCCGGGTGGTGTTGACCACCTCGCCGGACCGGATGAGCGCCTTGATCGCCTCGGTCACGTCCCAGACGTTGACGTTCATGCCGGCGACGACCCGGCCGTCCCGCAGCCAGAACGCGACGAACTCGCGGGCGGCGACGTCGCCGCGGATCACGACCTGGTCGTAGCTCGTCGGGTTCGGCGTAGCCGGTGTACTCCATGCCGAGGTCGTACTGGTCGGTGAAGAAGTACGGCAGCCGGTCGTAGCGCGTCCGGCTGCCGAGCATTGCCGCCGGCCGCGGTCGGCCGGCTGGTTGCAGCGCGTTGGCCCAGTGTTCGACGCGGATCTGCCGGCCCAGCACCGGGTGGTGGGCGTCCGCGATGTCGCCGACGGCGAACGACGTCGGGGTCGGAGCGTGCGCAGGTGCTCGTCGACCAGGACGCCGTCGTCGACCGCGAGCCCGGCGGCTCGCGCCAGGCTCGGCGTTCGGGGGACCGCCGATGCCGACCACGACCAGTCGGCGGCCGAGCCGGTGCCGTCGGCGAGCAGGCACCCGCCGGCCGCGGACCGCGCCGGTGGCGGGCCGGATGCTCGGCGACCTCGACGCCGAAGCGGAGGTCGACGCCGTGGTCGCGGTGCAGGTCGGCGAAACCCCGGCCAGCCGCGGCGCCGAGCACCCGCAGCAGCGGCAGCTCGGCGCTCTCGAGCACGGTGACCTCGGCGCCCGGCGGTCCGGGCGGCCGCCGCCGCCTCCAGGCCGATCCAGCCGGCGCCGATGACGACCACCCGGGTCCCGGCGCCGAGCGACGTCCCGGAGGCGGTCGGCGTCGTCGACCTGCGCAGGTACGGACACCCGTCCAGGTCCGCGCCGGGCACCGCGATCCGGCGTGGGGTGGCACCGGTGGCCAGCAGCAGCGTGTCGTAGCGCGACCCGGCTGCCGTCGCCGAGGGTGACGGCGTGCGCCGCGGCGGTCGAGTCCGGTCGACCGTCGCGGCCGAGCCGCAGGTCGACCCGGTGGTCGGCGTACCAGCGTCGGCGGGTGGACGAAGACGCTGTCCCGCTCGGCGCTGCCCTTCAGGTAGCCCTTGGACAGCGGCGGGCGCTCGTACGGAGGTGCCGCTCCGCGCCGACGAGCACGATCGCGCCGTCGAAGCCCTGTTCGCGCAGCGCCTGCGCGGCCTTCGCGCCGGCCAGACCTGCCCCGACGACGACGATGCGTGCGTGGATCGCTCATCGGGACCGTCCTGTCCTCCCCCGCCACGCTGAGCCGCGAGGCTGCGCGCGAGGGTCTCCGCGCAGCGCGTCCCAGGACGCGCGGAACGTCCTCAGTCCGTCGCGCTCGAGCTTCTCGACCACGTCGTCGTAGTCGATGCCGATGTCCCCGAGTGCCGCCATCAGCCCGGCCGCGTCGTCGTAGGCGCCGCGGACCGCGTCGGGCCGGACCCGGGCGTGGTCGGCGGTGGCCTCCAGCGTGGCCTCGGGCATGGTATTCACGGTGTCGGGGGCCACGAGCTCGACGACGTAGCGGGTGTCCTCGTAGGCCGGGTCCTTGACGCCGGTCGAGGCCCACAGGGGACGCTGGGGCAGGGCGCCCTTGTCCGCCAGCGCCCGCCAGCGCGGCGCGACGACCATCGCTTCGTAGGCCTGGTAGGCGAGGCGCGCGTTCGCGACCGCGGCCTCTCCGGCAGCGCTTCGCCGCCTCGCCGCTGATCGCGTCGAGGCGGCGGTCGACCTCGGCGTCGACCGGCTGACGAAGAAGCGAGGCCACCGACGCGATGCCGTCGAGCGGCAGACCGCGCGTCGGCCCCCGCTCGAGGCCGACCTGGAAGGCCTCGGTCACGGCGGCGTAGCGCTCGAGGGAGAAGATCAGGGTGACGTTGACGCTGATCCCCTCGGCGAGGCAGGCCGTGATCGCGGGCAGGCCGGCCGGCGTGGCGGGGATCTCGACGTAGAGGTTCGGCCGGTCGACCAGCCACCACAGGCCCCGCGCCTCGGCCAGGGTGCGCCCGGTGTCGTGGGCGAGGCGGGGTCGACCTCGATCGAGACGCGCCGTCGCCGCGCCGGTCCGGTCGTGGACGGGGCGGAGCACGTCGCAGGCCTCGCGCACGTCCGCGGCCACGATGAGGCGGACCGCCTCACCGACGGCACGCCGCGCAGCGCGAGGTCCCGCACCTGCCCTCGTAGTCGTCGCGCCACTCAGCGCCTTGGCGAAGATCGTGGGGTTGGTGGTGACGCCGACGACGCCCCGTCGCCGACCAGCTCCGCCAAGTTGCCCGAGGCAGGCGCTCGCGGCTGAGATCGTCGAGCCAGACCGCCACTCCAGTGGCCGCCAGCTCGGCGAGCGGGTCACCCACCGCTGCCACCACCCGGCGTGGATGGGGCCGAGGTGGTCAGGGCGAGGAACTCGGCGCGGGAGCGCGCGTCGTCGCGCAGCACTCCGTGCAGAGCTCGATGTGACGGTGCGTGTGCCCGCCGGCGCGCACCCCGCGCACGGTCATGCACAGGTGCTCGGCCTCGACGACCACCCCCACGCCCGCGCGGCCCGCAGGTTGTCCTGCAGCCAGTCGGCGACCTGACCGGTCAGGCGCTCCTGGACCTGGGGCCGCGCGGGCGAACATCTCCACCACCCGGGCGAGCTTGGACAGGCCCAGGATTCGTTCGCCCAGGAAGGTAGCCGACGTGGGCGACCCCGAGGAACGGGCAGCATGTGGTGCTCGCAGACCGACTGGAGCGGGATTCCCCTGGCGAGCACCAGCTCGTCGTAGCCGCCGTCGTTGGGGAACGTCGTCAGCTCGAAGGAGCGCGGCGTGAGCATCTCCAGGTAGGCGTCGACCATCCGCCGCGGCGTGTCGGCCGTCGCCGCGTCGTCCGTCGCGACGCCGAGCGCCGCCAGGAAGCCGGCGGCGGCGCGTTCGGCGCCGGCCAGGTCGATCCGCTCCCGCCCGGGCACCACGCGCATCGGCGTGGCGGGCGGGAACGCGGCCGCCGCGGTGGAGGTCATGGGTCCCTCTCAATCTAAAAGACGCTATCGTGGACGTTAGACTGGTCCGGGTCTGTTCGTACTCAATGGTCATGTCCTTAAGAGATCGGCCGCCCCGATGGACGACTTCGCCTCTCAGGTCAGCGATGTCAGCGCGCTCGCCGAGCCGGCCCGCCGCGCGCTGTACCGCTACGTCGTGGCACAGCCGGAGCCGGTGAGCCGCGACCAGGCCGCAGCGGGCGCCGGCCTGCCCAGGCACACCGCGAAGTTCCACCTGGACAAGCTGGTCGAGCAGGGGTTGCTGGACGCGGAGTTCCGGCGCCTGTCCGGACGGACCGGCCCGGGCGCGGGGCGCCCGACGAAGCTGTACCGGCGCTCCGACCGGCAGGTCGACGTGAGCATCCCTGAGCGCCACTACGCCCTGGCCGGCCAGATCCTGTCCCGGGCCGTCGAGGACGCGGCCGGTGCCGGCGTACCCGTCCTGGACTCGGTACGGCGCGCCGCGGCCGAGGCGGGGCATCGGCTCGGAGCCGGCGGCGACCGGGGCGGGGTACGCCGCCGGGTCCGCGCTCGCCGACGTCGCCGTGGCCCTCGCCGCGCACGGGTACGAGCCGCGCCGGCAGCACAACGTCCTCGTCCTGGCCAACTGCCCGTTCCACGCGCTGGCCCGCGACCACACCGCGCTGGTCTGCGGGATGAACCTCCACCTCATCACCGCCCTGCTCGACGAGCTCGGGCACGCCGGCGTGCGCGCCACCCTCCAGCCGGCGCCCGGGCGATGCTGCGTCACGCTGAGGGAGGACCCGGCGGACCGGTGATCCGGTGTGGCGGCGGCAGCTCGCCGCCGGGCAGGCCGCATGTCACGACCCGGGTCGGTCCCGCGTCCTAGACACGGTGCAGACCGTGAAGGGAGGCCCCCGTTGCCAGCCGAACCGGACCCGACCGCCCTGTTCGAGGAGCACCGCGGCCTGCTGATGGCGGTGGCGTACCGGATGCTGGGCCGGGTCGCCGACGCGGAGGACGTCGTCCAGGAGGCCTGGCTGCGCTGGAGCGGTGTCCGGCGCGCCGACGTGCGCGACCCGCGCGCCTTCCTGGTGCGGGTGACCACCCGGCTGGCGATCGACCGGCTGCGCCGGGTCCGGGCCCGCCGCGAGGACTACGTCGGGCCGTGGCTGCCGGAGCCGCTGCTCACCGCCGGTGACCCCGCCGAAGCGGCGGAGGTCGCCGACTCCGTGTCGCTGGCGATGCTCGTGCTGCTCGAGACGCTCTCACCGCTGGAGCGGGCGGTCTTCGTGCTGCGGGAGGCGTTCTCGTTCCGGTACGCCGAGATCGCCGAGATCGTCGGCCGGGGCGAGCCGGCGGTGCGCCAGCTCGCCGCCCGCGCCCGCGCGCACGTGGCCAGCAACCGTCCCCGGTTCGACGCCGACCGCGCCACCCGCCGCCGCGTGACCGAGCAGTTCCTGGCCGCCTGCGGCGGCGGTGACGTCCAGGCCGTGCTCGACCTGCTGGCGCCCGACGTGACGCTGGTGGCGGACGGCGGCGGACGGGTCAGGGCCCCGCGGCGGGTCGTCCACGGCGCCGGCAAGGTGGCGCGTTTCCTGGTCGGCATCGCGGCCGCCCCGGCGGCGGCGGGCCTGCGGGTCGAGCTGACCGAGGTCAACGGCGGCCCGGCGATCGTCGCGTCCGCGGGCGACCGGCCCGTCACCGTGTTCGTCCTCGACGTCGCCGACGGCCTGGTGCAGACGGTCCGGCTGGTGGCCAACCCGGACAAGCTCGCCGGGCTGGTCCGGCGCTGAGGACGAGGCGGATGTCACGACGGCAACCGCGGCTGCGTCTGCGGGCTCCCGGGTTGGGGTGACGAACCGACTCGCCGAGTGACGGACTCAGGCTACGAGTGACGGCGCACCCGCCGTCACTGGGCGCGTGGATCGTCACTGGCGGTGGATCCGTCACTGGGCAGGTGGATCCGTCACTGGGCAGGTGGATCCCTCACTGGGCGGTGGATTGCGTCGCTAGCGCTCGACGGACAGGCAGCGGTCGGTCAGCTCGTTGCGGAACGTCCCGGCGGGTCGTACCGGCGCATCAGCCGCCGGAAGTCCGGCAGCCGCTCGTACCGCGCGGGCGAGCGTGTCCGGGTCGATGCCGAACAGCTTGCCCCAGTGCGGCCGGGCGTCGAACGGCGCGAGCGCGCTCCTCGACCGCGGCCAGCACCGGCGCACGGCCGCCGGCGTCGCTGCGACCCAGGTGAAGTGCAGCGCCGACGCTGTCGCGCCCGTAGCTCGGGCTCAGCCACAGGTCGTCGGCGGCGACGGTGCGCACCTCGGAGACCTGCAGCACCGGCGCCACCGGCTCGCGCGATCCGGTCGAGCGCCGCGAGCGCCGCGACCGCGTCGCCGCGCGGCACCAGGTACTCCGACTGCAGCTCCTCGCCCGCGCTCGGGGTGAACTCCAGCCGGAAGTGCGGCAGCCGCTCGTGCCACGGGCCGGGCACGCCGAGCTGCTGCGGTGCAGCTCGCGGCGGACAGGCCGGGCACCGGGTGCCGCGGGCCGTCGGCCGGCCGCGCGCCCAGCCAGCGCGGCTCCGGCGCGCGGCCGGCGTCCGGCGGTCGAGCCGCTTGAGCCACACCTGGTCGATCCGCCGCGCCCCGCCAGTCGGTGAACAGGCTGACGCTGTACGCCGCGGCGAAGACCTCGTCGAAGTGCTCGGTCCAGCCGCTCGCGCGGCAGGTCGTCGTAGACGTACTGCCGCGACGTCGAACGCCGGCACCACGTCCAGCGTGAGCGCGGTGACGACGCCCAGCGCAGCCGAGCGCCGACGACGGCGCCGGCGAAGCTCGTCGCCGTCGGCGTCCCGGCTCAGCGTGACCAGGTCCCCGTCCGCGGTGACCAGCTCCAGCCCGCGGACCGCGGTGGCCAGGCGCCGTTGCCGTCGCCCGAGCCGTGGGTGCCGGTCGCGCAGGCGCCGGCGACCGAGATGTGCGGCAGCGAGCCGAGGTTGCGCAGCGCGAGGCCGGCGCGCGTGCAGGTGCCCGGCCAGCTCGCCGTAGCGCACGCCGGCCGGCGACGCGTGACGCGTGCGCCCGGTCCGCGTCGATCTCGATCGCCGGCGGCAGGCCGGCGACCGAGACCAGGTCGCCGGCGGTGTCGGCGATCCGGTTGAAGGAGTGGCCGGTGCCCAGGGCGCGGATCGCGGTCGCTGCCGGCGACCAGCCGGCGCAGCTCGTCCACCGAGGCGGGGCGGTGCATCCGGCGCGCGGCGAACGTGACGTTGCCGGCCCAGTTCGTGGCTCGTCCGTCCATCCGATCCGTTCCTCCGGCCCGCCGTGTCTGGCCTATCTTCTCGCTCGGATGTCGAGCACGGCCCGGCCGCTCCGACCCAGTCCGGGCGCGCCCGCACCGGGCGCCGGACCGAGGGGAGACGCAGCATGGATGGGAAGCTCGAAGTGGTGGTCGTGCCCGTCACGGACGTGGAGCGGGCGAAGCGCTTCTACGCCGAGCGGCTCGGCTTCGTCGTCGACCACGACACCCGGATCTCCGCCGACGTGCGTTTCGTGCAGCTGACGCCCCGCGGGTCGGCCTGCTCGATCGTGCTGGGCAGCGGGACCGCCGAGGCGGCGGGCTCGGTCCAGGGCCTGCAGTTGGTCGTCGCCGACGTCGACGCCGCCCGTGCCGAGCTCGCCGGGCAGGGCGTGCAGGTCAGCGAGGTCCAGCACTTCGACGGCGCCGACCGGGTGGACGGGCGGGGCGGCGACTGGAACTCGTTCGTCTTCTTCAGCGACCCGGACGGCAACGGCTGGGTGCTGCAGGAGCGCCCCGGGGCGCGGTCCGGGCAGCGGCTGAGCAGCTGCCCGAGCTGCCGGAGGTCGTCGATGCTCAGGTCGCCGGTCAGGCCCTTGAGGGCGGCGACCCGCGCGCCGGCGGCACGGCCGGCGGCGAGCCCGGGCTCGGCGTCCTCCACCACCAGGCAGCGGGCCGGCAGCACCCCCAGCCGCTCGGCCGCCAGCAGGTAGCCCTCCGGGTCGGGCTTGCCGGCGCCGACGTCCTCGACGGTGACCAGCAGCGGCGGCGCGATGCCGGCCGCGTCCAGACGGGCCTTGGCCAGTCGCGCGTCGGCGCTGGTCACCACCGCCCACGGCAACGCCAGCCGGTCGAGCGCGGCCAGCAGCTCACCCGCGCCCGTCGCCGGCACGACGTCGCTCAGGTCGTCGTACTGCAGGGCCAGCTGGCGTCCGGCGGCCGCGGCGACGGCGGCCTCGTCCAGGTCCGGCCGGACCCGGCGCACGGTGCGGTCGGCGGGACTGCCGTGGGCGATGGCCAGCACCGCCCGGATGTCGACGCCGTACTCGGCTGCCCAGCTTCCCCACGCCCGCTCGACGGCCGCGTCGGAGTCCACCAGCGTGCCGTCCATGTCCAGCAGCACGGCGTCCACGGTCCTGAGGTCCACAACAGCTCCCATGCTTTATCCTCGCCGTACGAGCATAAGGTGGTGGGGCCGGGTGGTGGCAAGCGCTCCAGCCGAGCGGGCCCGGAAGGAACGCTGGCGCGGCGCGGCCGACGTGCTGGCGCAGGTGCGCCGCGAGCCGGGCATCACCCGGGCCGAGCTGGCCCGGCGGCTGAACCTGAGCAGCGGGTCGGCGACCGAGATCACCGCCCGCCTGCGCGACCTGCAGCTGGTGAGCGAGACGCGGGCACCGGTGCGGGGCCGTGGCCGTCCCACCACCGTCCTGCTGGCTCACCCCCGTGGCCCGCTCGTCGTCGCGGCGGAGCTGCGGCACGAAGACTGGCGGTGCGCGGTGGCAGCCCTCGACGGCAGACCGCGGGTGCTCGGGTCGGGCCGCCACGACAGCCGCGATCCCGCAGCCGTGCTGGCCGCGCTGCGGCAGGGCATCCGCGACGCGCGACGCAGGCACCCGGGTCGGCTGCGGGCGGTGGCCCTCGCGGTGGCCGGCACCGTCCGCGACGGCCACCTGGTCCAGGCCTCGACCCTCGGCTGGGGCCCGGTGGATCTCGCCGGGCTCACCGCCGGCACCGGCCTGCCGTTGCTGCTCGGCAACGACGCGACCCTCGCCGGAGTCGCCGAGGCCCGCACCGGCGCTGCCGCCGGGGCCCGGGCCGCGCTGCACCTCATCGTCGAGGTAGGCGTCGGCGGTGCCCTCATCGTCGACGGTCGGCCGCTGGCCGGAGCCGGTGGCACCGCCGGCGAGTACGGGCACGTCCCCTTCGGCGACCGTGGCCTGGCCTGCCCCTGCGGCGCCCGTGGCTGCTGGGATCTCGAGGTCGACGGACGCGCCCTCGCCCGCCACCTCGGCGACCCACCACCGGCCGACCCCCGCAGCTACGCCCGGCACGTACTCGACCGCGCCGCACGGGACCCGGCGGCGAGGCGGGCCGCGGCCGCCGTCGCGGTCGCGCTGGCGGCCGGCATCGCCGGCCTGGTCAACGCGCACGACGCCGACGTCGTGACGCTCGGCGGGCTCGCCGGCCCGCTGCGTGCCGCCGCCCGCACCGAGTTCGACGCCGCCTACACCGCCGGGCTGATGACCTTCCGGCGGGTGCGACCCCCACCGGTCCTCGATGCCACCCATGGCGAGGACGGCGGGCTGCACGGCGCGGCGGCGATCGGCCTGGACCAGGCAACGAGCGCGACCGCTCTGGCCGGCTGGCCGGACCGGCGCCCGGCGAGGAGGCAGCACGGTGTCCGATGAGCTGACCCCGTTCCGCATCGACGTTCCCGAGGTCGACCTGCGCGACCTTCGCGACCGCCTCGGGCGCACCCGCTGGCCGGAGCCCGAGACGGTCGACGACTGGTCGCAGGGCGTGCCCGCTCGGCTACCTGCAGGACCTGTGCGGCTACTGGGCGCGAGGCGTACGACTGGCGGGCCACCGAGGCGCGGCTGAACGCCCTGCCCCAGTTCCGCACCGAGATCGACGGGCTGGGCATCCACTTCCTCCACGTCGCGCTCGCCGCACCCGGACGCGCTCCCGCTCGTGCTCACCCACGGCTGGCCCGGCTCGGTGGTCGAGTTCCTCGAAGGTGATCGGGCCGCTCACCGACCCCGTCGCGCACGGCGGCGACGCGGCCGACGCCTTCCACGTGGTGTGCCCCGTCGCTGCCCGGCTACGGCTTCAGCGACAAGCCGGCGCGACCGGGCTGGACCGTGGAGCGCATCGCCGCCGCCTGGGCCGAGCTGATGGCCCGGCTCGGCTACGAGCGCTACGGCGCGCAGGGCGGCGACTGGGGCGACGAGCGTCACGCACCAGCTCGGCCAGCAGGACCCCGACCACGTCGTCGGGCATCCACCTCAACATGCCGCTCGCGGGACCCGACCCGGCGACGTTCGACGACCTCACCGACGAGGAGCGGGCGGCGCTCGGCCGCCCGCGAGCACTACCGGGAGTGGGAGTCCGGCTACTCGCAGCAGCAGGCGACCCGGCCGCAGACCCTCGGGCTACGGCCTGGTCGACTCGCCCGCCGGCCTGTGCGCCTGGATCGTCGAGAAGTTCCGGGCCTGGACCGACTGCGACGGCCACCCGGAGAACGTGCTCACCCGCGACGAGCTGCTCGACAACGTGATGCTGTACTGGCTGCCCGGCACCGGCGCCTCGTCGGCCCGCCTGTACTGGGAGAGCTTCAGGCGGTGTCGCAGCGGCTCGCGAGCGGTCGACCCCGTGACCGTGCCCACCGGGTGCTCGATCTTCCCCAAGGAGATCCTCCGCCCGTCCCGCCGCTGGGCCGAGCGCGCGCTTCACCGACATCCGCTACTGGAACGAGCTCGACCGGGGCGGTCACTTCGCCGCCTTCGAGCAGCCGGAGCTGTTCGTCGACGAGGTCCGCTCGTTCTTCCGGCTGGTCCGCTGACCGCCGGGGGTACCGTCGGCACGTGCCGGGCGAGTCAGCGTCGGGCGGCGACCAGGTCCGCGCGGCCGAGGTGATCGCCTCGCTCTGCCTGGCGACCGACCTCGGCATGGGCTTCCCGCTCGAGCACGGCCTGCACAGCACCCTGGTCGCCGTCCGACTCGGCGAGCGGCTCGGGGTCGACCCGCCGACCGCGGCGCAGACGTACTACGGCTGCCTGCTCTTCTACGTCGGGTGCACCGCCGACGCCGAGATCGCCGCCGACCTCTTCGACGACGGCGCGCTCCTGCGGCACTTCACCCCGGTGATGTTCGGCTCGCGGGCGCAGACGATGGCCGGCATCCTGCGCGCGCTGGCCAGCCAGGACCGGGCACTGCCGGCGCGCGCGCTGCAGGTCGCCGGCAAGCTCCCGCGGGCCCTTCGAGGACATCAGCGCCACATCGCCGCCATGTGCGAGGTCGCGCAGATGCTCAGCGACCGGCTCGGCATGCCCGCCTCGGTGCGGGGCCTGTTCGTCCACTTCACCGAGCGCTGGGACGGCAAGGGCGAGCCGGCCGGCCTCCGCGGGGACGAGATCCCGCTCGCCGTTGCGGATCATCCAGGTGGCTCGGGACGCGGCGTTCCAACACCTGCTCGGCGGCGAGGAGTTCGCCGTACGGGTCGCTCCGGGAGCGGGCCGGCGGCGCGTTCGACCCGGCGATCGCCGCGCGGCTGGCGGACGACGCCGGCGCCATCCTGGCGGTCGGTGCGGAGCGGTCCAGCTGGGACGAGACCCTCGCCGGCGAGCCCGCCCCCTGGCAGCGCCTGCACGGCGAGGCGATCGACCGGGCGCTCGCGGCGATGGGCGAGTTCGCCGACCTCGTCTCGCCGTACCTGGTCGGACACTCGGCCGGCGTGGCGGACCTGGCCGCGGCGGCGGCGGAGCGGTGCCGGCTGCCGGCCGCCGAGCTGGTCGCGGTCCGGCGGGCCGCGCTCGTGCACGACGTCGGGCGGGTCGCCGTCCCGGCCCGCGTCTGGCAGAAGGCCGCGCCGCTGACGCCGGACGAGTGGGAGCGGGTGCAGGCTGCACGCGTACCACTCCGAGCGCATCCTCTGCCGCTCCCCGTTCCTCGCCGGCCTCGGCGCCGGTCGCCACCGCCCACCACGAGCGCCTGGACGGGACCGGCTACCACCGCGGCGCGTCGGCGCCGGCGCTCACCCCGCCGGCGCGGCTGCTCGCCGCCGCCGACGCCTACCACGCGATGACCGAGCCGCGGCCGCACCGCGAGGCGCTCCCGCCGCAGCGGGCCGCCGAGGTGCTCGGCCGGGAGGCCGACGCCGGCCGGTTGGATGCCGCCAGCGTCGCCGCCGTGCTGGAGGCGGCCGGGCACCGGGCCGCCGCGGGTGGCGCGGCCCGCCGGACTGACCGAGCGCGAGACCCAGGTCGTCGCGCTGGTCGCTCGCGGCCTGCAGACCAAGCAGATCGGGCGCGCGCTCGGCATCTCGGCCAAGACCGCGGACCGCCACCTGCAGAACGCCTACGCCAAGATCGGGGTCTCGACGCGGGCCGCCGCGGCCCTGTTCGCCATGCAGCACGGACTCCTCAGCTGGGGAGAACTCCCGATCGTCCCGGCCCGGCGGCCGCTCCTAGCGTCCCCGTTACGCGACCCTGGCGCATCGACCAGGTGTCCGGCACAGCGGGAGGTCGCAATGACTGAGACGCACGCCGCGCGCAGCGGCGGCCGGGACCTGGTCCGCGACGGTCTCGATGAGCGGCGGCCGCCGCGCTGGACGTCCCTGGCGGCCTGGGCCGGGATCGTCGGCCCGATCCTGTTCACCGCGACCTTCCTGGCCCAGGAGGCTCTTCCGCAGCGACGAGTACAGCCCCATCGCCGAGACGGTCAGCGCGCTGGAGGCCGGGCCGAACGGATGGGTCCAGCAGCTGAACTTCGTCGTCTTCGGGCTGCTGACGATCGCCTTCGCGATCGGGCTGCACCGCGGCGTACGGCAGAGCAGGGCGGGCATCGTCGGGCCCGGCACTGCTGGCGGTCAGCGGGGTCGGGTTGCTGCTCGCCGCGGTCCTCCCGTTGCGGCAGGACGCCGCCGGCGTCACCTACGACCCGGGCGGCCACGTCGTCGCCGGGATCATGTTCTTCCTGGCCAGTGCCACCGGGCTGGTCGTGCTGTCCCGGCGGCTGGCCCGCGATCCGAGGTGGCGGAGCATCGCGGCCTACGTCCTGTCGGCCGGGCTCGTCGCCGGCGCCGGGTTCGTGGCCATGGGCGCGCTCGTCATGCCGGACGATGCCCCGCTGCACGCCTGGGCCGGCCTGGGGCAGCGACTGCTCATCGTCGTCGTCCTGTTCCCCTGCCGGATCGTCCTGTCCGTCCGGTTGCTGCGCGCAGCGGGCGAGCGGCAACGCTGAGAACGGGCCGGCGACCTCACCCGGTACGGGCGACATGTCCGGTCCGGCCGACCCACGGTTGCCACGCTGGGTGAGTCCCCGATCGTGTTGCGTGCACAGCGCGGGGGGTCCAGGCTGTGACCTGGAACCGATCGGGGAGCTAGGCAGATGCCGACCGAATCGCGATGAGCAGCGCGCCGCTGGTGCCCCGCGAGCGTCTGCACCGGCTGCTGGACGGCGCCCTCGACCGGGCCTGGGTGGTGCTGTCTCGCCCCGGCGGGCTGCGGCAAGTCGAGCCTGCTGGCCAGACCTGGGTCGCCGACCCTGCCGGCCTCGGTCGCGGTCGACGCGTCGTGCCCGACGGCGGCCTGCCGGTCCCGGCTGCACGGCGATCCGGCCGGGGCGCCGCCGCGAGGAGCAGCCCCGGCGGCTGCTGGTCATCGACCACCGGCACCCCCTGTCCAGGACGTCGTGGCGGCGGCTCGGCCGAGCTCGTCCGACGTCCGACCGGTCGACCACCGTCGTCGTCGCCACCCGCGTCGACCCGCCGCTGCCCGTCGGCCGGCTGGCGATCGCCGGCGAGCTCGCCGAGATCCGAGCGAAGGACCTGCGCTGGACCGGGTCCGAGGTGCGCGGCGCTGCTCGCGGCACGCCGGGGTCTGAGCCTCGACCGAGACGGCGGTCGACCTGCTCCGGCCCGCACCGCGGGCTGGTCGGCCGGGCTGCCGGCTGGCCATCGCCGGGATGACCCGGGCCGAGGACCCGTACGAGTTCCTCACCCGGTTCGGCGACGACGACCACGCCACGATCGAGTACCTGGCCCACGAGGTGTTCGCGGCGCTGCCGGACCGGCTGCGCGACCTGCTCGCCGCGACGTCCGCACCGCCGACCTGACCGCCGACGTCCGCGGTCGCGGTCAGCGGGCAGCCCGACGCCGGGCTGCATGCTCGACGACCTCGTCGACGAGGGCCTGCTCTGTACCGCCGACGGCGCAGCAGGCGCCGCCGCTACCGCGTACCACCCGCTGCTGCTGTCGCTGCTCCGGCGCGGCGATCCGGCGCGCCGGGTCGGGTCGCCCGGCAGCGGGCCGCGCACTGGCACGCCGCGCACGCCCGCCCGGCCGCCGCGGTCGTCGACTCCTCCGACGTCCGGCGACCACGAGCTGACCGCGCGCGCTGCTCCTCGAGCACGGCGCCGACCTGCTCGGCGACGCTCCCGGCCGGCGTGCGCCCTGCAGTCAGGCGCTTCTCCTCCCTCCCGTCCGACTGGCGGGACGCCATACCCGGGACCTGCTCGCCGCTCTCCGGCCTGCTCCAGGCGCTCGACGGCGACCTGGAACTGGCGCATCCAGCTGCTCACCGACGCCGAGCGCCGGCCGACCGACGACTGGCCGGCCGCGGCCCGGTACGACCTGCTCGCGCTGCGCGCGTGGGCGGCGGCGCCGCGGCTGGCGCGACCCGGTCCGGTGCCTCGCCGACCTGGTCCAGCTCGGCTGGACCTCGCGGCTCGACCCGCCGGCGCTCGACGTTCGCCACCGGTGTCGACCTCGCCCGCGAGTCGATGCCGTGCTCGGTCGGCTCGGGATCCTGCTGGCCTCTGGCACGGTGATCCGCCGGCGATCGCCGACCTGGTGGCCGCGACGCGGTCCGGGACGCTCAGGCCGGGCAGCCGCACGGCGGGCGGCGCGTCACCCGGATCGGAGCGCTGGCCCGGGAGGCGATGGCGCCACCAGGCCCTGCTGTTCGCCGGCGACCGACAGCCACTCCCGGACGGCGCCGGCGATCGCGCACGAGGCCCTCGCCGCCGCCGACGACTCCGCGCTCGGCCCGAGTCGAGCGCCGCGACCGCGCGCTCGCCGCTCGCCTGGTCCGCCTACCTCCGCGGGACTGCCCGGCGAGCCCGGCCCAGCTGGCCCGGGCCGACGCTGGCCTGGCCGCACGCGGACCCGGACCGGTCCCGGCGCTGCTGGCCGCGCGTGCTGCGGGCCCGCCTGCTCCTGGCGGCCGACGGGCCCGCAGCCGCCCAGACCGCCCTGGCGCCGGTCGCCGACCCGGTCCGCTCCGCGCCGGTCTGGGCGCGGGCTGCTGTGCGGCGGCCACCCAGCTGCGGATCGCCGCGCTGGTCGGCGAGCCCGAGGCTGGATCTGGAGGCTGGCCGCCGCCGCCCGCGACCTGCCGGCCGACCGGCGCCGAGGTCGCGATGCGTCGAGCGCGCTGCTCGCGCTGCGCGCCGGCGACCGGCCGCCGCCCGGCGCCAGCTCCGCCCGGTCCTCGTCGGCGACCTGCCGCCGCTCATCCCGTGGGTCTCGGGTCATGGCCTCCCTGCTGGACGCGGTCGCCGCGCACCTCCTCGGTGCCGGCACCGATGCGGCCCGGGGGCTCGTCCGGACCGCTGGTCCTCGGGCGCCCGAGGAGCTGGTGCACCCGCTCGCGCGAGCTGCCGCGACACCGTGCCGGGCATGCTGGCCCTGCTGGCCGCCTATCCGGAGGCCGCGCGCAGCGCCGGGGCGCCGGAGTACCTGGCCGTCCTGCGGACCCGCCTGCCCGACCTGGCGCCGCCACCGCGGCCGCTCGCGCCGGCCGCCGAGGCGCCCGGGGCGAGTGCCGGACCGCCCCGCCGCAACGAGGCCGGGGGCGCCCGCCCGGCCGGGCGAGCCGCAGTCCCGGCCCGTCGCCGGGACCCGGCCGACGCCGCGCTGCTGGCCGGCGGCGGACGCGCTCACCGAGCGCGAGCTCGAGGTGCTCGCCCTGCTCGACTCGGTCGCGCCGATGAGCCGGATCGCCGACCGGCTGTACGTCACCGTCAACACGCTCAAGACGCACGTCGGAGCCATCTACCGGAAGCTCGGCGCGGACGGCCGCGCCGACGCGGTCGAGCGGGCACACGCGATCGGCCTGCTCACCGGCCGCTGAGGCCGGACCCGGCTACTCAGTCCGGGAGCCGCCGGAACTCGACCACCTCCAGGCCGTCGTCCTGCAGGCGCAGCACCAGGCCGGACAGCTCCGACTGGTCGCGTACGACGCCGACCAGGATCGTCTCCACCTGCCGCGGGCCGGCGGCCAGCAGCGGGTAGTCGGCGAGCGTCTGATCGGACACCCGACCGTGGACGTGGACCTCGTAGCGGCTCGGGAAGAGCCCCGCGCCGGCGTCCGGGCCGCCCCGGTCGCCGGGCTCCGGCGGGTCGCGGTCGGCCGGCTCAGTCATGCGGCGACGTTACGAGCGGGTGGCCGGCGGGTGCCTCCCCCGCGGCGGGCGAGGCCGGGTGAGACCGGGCCGTGGTCCCGCTGTCGCGCGGCGCAGGCCCTCGTACGAGGGCCCGGGGTCTCACCTCCCCGAGGTGAGGCGGCCGGCCCCGCCGTGCCGCAGATTTCCTGGGCATCCTGCTGCCGGTGAGCGCCGTGCTCGCCGGGCCAGGCCATCGAAGGGCTGGGCTGAGCGTTGCCGGGCTGGCTGTTCGGGTCGCTGCGCGGATACCGGCCGGCGTGGCTGCGCAGCGACGTGCTCGCCGGCCTGACCGTGTGGGCGGTGCTGGTCCCGGAGTCGCTGGCGTACGCGACGATCGCCGGCGTCCCGCCGGTGGTCGGGCTCTACGCCGCGGTCCCGGCGCTGCTGCTCTACGCCGCGCTGGGCAGCTCCCGGCACCTGGTGGTCGGCCCCATGTCCGCCACCGCCGCGCTGTCCGCCGGCACCGTCGCGACCTTCGCCGCCGGCGGCAGCGACCGCTACGTCGCCCTGACCACGGTCCTGGCGGTCGTCACCGGAGTGCTCGCCGTCCTGGCCGGGCTGTGCCGGCTCGGCTTCCTCGCCTCGTTCATCTCCGAGCCGGTCCTAAAGGGGTTCATCGTCGGGCTCGCCCTCACGATCATCGTCGGGCAGCTGCCGAAGCTCTTCGGCGTGCCCAAGGGCGAGGGCGACTTCTTCGAGCAGGCCTGGACGCTGCTCAGCCGCCTCGGCGAGAGCAACGGGGCCACGGTCGTCGTCGGGGTGCTCAGCCTCGCGGTCGTGCTGGGTCTGAAGCGCTGGCTGCCGATCCTGCCCGGGTCGCTGATCGCGGTGCTCCTCGGCATCGCCGCGGTCGCGGTCCTCGACCTCGAAGCGAAGGGCGTCGCCATCGTCGGCCAGATCGAGTCCGGCCTACCGGCACTCGGGCTGCCGGCCGGGACGTCCGGCCGGGACTACCTGCAGCTGGTCGGACCCGCGGTCGGCCTGCTGCTCGTCGGCTTCGCGGAGGGCCTCGGCGCCGCGAAGACCTATGCCGCCCGCGCCGGCTACGACATCGACGCCAACCGGGAGCTGCTCGGGATGGGCGGCGCCAACCTCGGCTCCGGGCTCGCCGGCGGGATGGTCGTCAACGGCAGCCTGTCGAAGACGGCCGTCAACGGCGGCGCGGGCGCGAAGTCCCAGGTCAGCGGTCTCGTCGTCGCGGCTCTCACGATCGTCACGCTGCTGTTCCTCACCGGGCTGTTCGAGCAGCTCCCGGAGGCGACCCTCGCCGCCGTCGTGATCGCCGCGGTCGTCGAGCTCGTCGACATCCCCGCGCTGCGCCGCCTGTACGCGGTCTGGACCGGCCAGCTGGGCCGCATCTACGGCCGCGTCGGCGCCCGGGCCGACTTCGCCGCCGCGGTGGCGGCGATGCTCGGGGTCCTCGTCTTCGACACGCTGCCCGGCCTGGTCATCGGCATCGCCGTGTCGATGCTGCTGCTGCTCTACCGGTCGTCGCGGCCGAACGTGGTCCGCCTGGTCGACACGGCCGATCCCGGTGGCGCCGGCGGCGGGGTCTGGGTCGACGTGAGCCGGCACCCGGGGTGGACGGCCGACCCCGAGATCGTCGTCGTCCGGGTCGAGGCGGGGCTGTTCTTCGCCAACGCCGACCACGTCAAGGCGCGTATCCGGGCGCTGTGCGAGCCGACCACCCGGGCGGTGGTCCTCGACGCGGTGACGACCCCGTTCGTCGACGTCACCGCCGCGAAGATGCTCGGCGAGCTGGAGCGCGACCTGAGCCGCGGCGGCGTGCGGCTGCTCGTCGCCCGGGACGTGGGCCAGGTCCGCGACGTCCTGCGCCAGGCCGAACCGGACGGCCCGCCCGGGTACCCGACGGTCGACGAGGCCGTCGCGGCCGCGGCGGTCCCGGCCGAGGACGCGCCCGCGGCCGACCCCGGCCCCTGACCCTGGCCGCCGGTATGGTCCCGACCGGGACCCGGTGGCGTACCGCCTCAGCGCGACCGGCGTCAATCTGCCATCCGCCATGAACCTGACCGAAGACACGGTCGATCGGGTCTGCCGCGCGCTGATGGAATCGCTGGCATGACGCCGCGCCCGGCCGTCAGCGTCCTGATGACCGCGTTCAATCGCGAGCGCTACGTCGGCGCGGCCATCGAAAGCGTGCTCGCGCAGACGTTCACCGACTTCGAGCTGATTGTCGTCGACGACTGTTCCACCGATGGCACCGTCGCCGTGGCGCGGAGGTATCTCTCGGATCCGCGCGTGCGCGTGGTGCAGAACGAGCGGAACCTCGGCGACTATCCCAACCGCAATCGCGCCGCCGCCCTCGCGGTCGGCGACTACCTCAAGTACCACGACTCCGACGATTTGATGTACCCGCACTGCTTGTCCGTCATGGTCGGCGCCTTGTCGGCCGAGCCGACAGCGGCGTTTGCCCTGTCGGCTCATCGTGCGTGGTCCGGCGGACCCTCGCCGATGCTGCTGACGCCGCGCCTGGCGTACGAGCGCGAGTTTTTCGGCGAGGGGCTGTTCAACTTCGGGCCGGCGTCGGCGCTGTTCCGGCGCGAGATGTTCGCGTCGGCGGGTGGCTTTCCGGAACGGGGCTCGCACTCCGACACGCTCTTCTGGCTGACGGCGTGTTCCCGGGTCAATGTGCTGTTGGTCTCGGGCGACCTGTACTGGTATCGCCTCCATCCGGCGCAGGAGATGCGCGGCGCGAACGCGGCGTACGAAGGCGCGGCGCTGGAGTGGGAGTGGCTCGCGGCGCTTGACAGCCCGGATTGTCCACTGGCCGCCGAGGCGCGCGAGCGCGCGAAGCGGAACGCGGTCGGCCGCGTCATCCGTGCCGCCGTGCGCGACCTGCGCCGGCGCGACGTTCATCTCGCGTGGTTTCGTCTCCGCCACACCCGCTTGTCGTGGCGCGACTGGCTGCGCTACGCGAGCTGGCCCGACGTGTCCCCCCGTGCCGGGACGCCGCTGACCGACGAAGGCGAGATCGTGGTTCCTGCCGCGCTCCGGGATCGCCGTCACGATGCAGTGGTCGAGAAGTCGTGAAAATCGTGCACCTGCTCGGTTGGTACTTTCCTGACAGCGTCGGCGGCACCGAGGTGTACGTCGAAGGGTTGTGCCGACGGCTGCGCGACGCGGGACACGAGGTCCTGATTGCCGCACCCGACACGGAGCAGGGAAAGCCCCGGACGTACGCGCACGACGGCGTCACGGTCTTTCGCTACCCGATCGCCGCCGACGCAACGCGTGACGAGGCCTACCACCGCGTACCGGTCCGCGGCGCAGAGACGTTTCATGAGTGGCTCGACGTCCAGCGGCCCGATCTTCTGCATGTCCACAGCTTCACGACGGGAGTCGGCCTGCCCGAGATCCGCGAAGCGCGGCGCCTTGGCATCCGCGTCGTCGCCACCTGTCACCTTCCGGGCCTCGGCTACATGTGCCGGGCCGGCGAGCTGATGCAGTGGGGCCGTGTCCCATGCGACGGCATCGTGATCCCCGACAAGTGTGCGTCGTGCAATCTCACACGTCTCGGCCTCGCCGCGGCCGCTGTCGCGGGTGGCCGGCGCTCTCCCCGTCGGCCTGAGTCAGGTGGCGCGCCACTTTCCCGGACGGCTGGGCACGACGCTGGGCATGAGCGCGTCGGTGGTCGAGTACCAAGCCATGCAGCGGGAGCTGTTCACGCTCATCGATCGCTTCGTCGTCCTGAACGAGACCGCCGGCCGGATGCTGGTGGCGAACGGGTCGCCGGCGTCGAAGCTGGCGATCAATCGGCTCGGCCTCAGTCACCGGGGCATCGTCCGCAAGCCGGGGCCCGACGAGAAGCCGACGATGCCGCCGGTGCGTTTCGGCTATGTTGGACGGCTCCATCCGGCCAAGGGACTCGCGGAACTGGTCCGCGCGGTATCCGCCATCCCGCGGGATATCGCGTTCGTCATGGATATCCGGGGGCCGATGCTCGACGAAGGCAGCCGCGCCTACGTGGACCAACTGCGCGCGATCGCGGGCGGCGATGACCGTCTGGTGTTCGGACCCGGCGTGCCGGGCCACGAAGTGCCCGCGCTGCTGGCCTCGCTGGACGTCCTGCTGTGCCCGTCGATCTGGTTCGAGAACGGCCCCACGGTGGCCCTCGAGGCGTTCGCGGTTGGCACGCCTATCATCGCCAGCCGCGTGGGCAATCTCGCAGAGCTGGTCGAGGACCACGCCAGCGGGCGGCTGGTGGAGAGTGGTGACGTCGCCGGCTTGTCTCGTGTCATCGAGGAGGCAGCGCGACGCCCGCGTGACACCATCGACCGCTGGCGGCGCGGCATTCCCGTGGTGCGGACCATGGACGACATCGCGCGCGACTACCTCGCGTTGTACGCGGCATGACGGCGCGGAGCGCACGGATTACGGTGGTCACGTCCGGTCATCTGTCGACCTGCCCACGCATGGTGAAGAGCGCCGATGCGCTCGCGGCGGCCGGGTTCGGCGTGCGCGTGGTCGCGTCGTCTCACGAGCCGTGGGCGGCCGAGACCGATCGTGACGTGCGGTCACGCCGCTCGTGGCCGGTCCAGGTGATCGACTACCGCCGCGGTACCGGCGGAGCGACCTACTGGTGGACGGGTGCGCGGTATCGCGCCGCCCGCGCCGCGGCCGCCACTCTCGGCCCCGCGCGCGCGCCGCTGCCGATCGTCGTCCGGGCGTTCGGCCGCATCCACGCCGAGATTGTCGACGCCATCTCCGCCGAGCCGGCTGATTTCATCTACGGCGGCACGACCGGCGCCCTCGCGGCTGTGGCCGAGGCGGGACGCCGGCGCCAGACGCGTACGCGCTCGACCTCGAGGATTTCCACAGCGGAGAGACGAGCGGTGCCGGCGCGCCGCTCGTCGACGCGCTGGCCGCACGGGTGGAGGGCGCCGTGCTCGGGGACGCCGCGTTTCTCACGACCTCGAGCGAGGCGATCGGGGCGGCGTACCGCCAGCAGTACGACGTCGAGCCCGCAGTGATCCACAACACCTTTCCGCTGCCGGAGCAGGCCCCCGGTTTCTCGCGCGTCAATCCGGCGCGGCTGCGTGTGTACTGGTTCAGCCAGACGACTTGGTCCGGGCCGCGGACTCGAGGACGCGGTGACGGCGCTCGGGCTCGCCGGCGTGTCGGCGGAGCTCGCGCTTCGCGGCCGCGCGCAGGACGGCTATCTCGACGCGCTGCGATGCCTGGCGGCGGCCCGCGCGCCCCAGGTCGAGGTCGTCCATCATCCGCCCGCACCGCCAGACGCGATGGTGGATCTGGCGCGCGGCTACGACGTCGGCCTCGCGCTGGAGCAGATGACGCCGCGCAACCGCCAACTGTGCGTGACCAACAAGGCGTTCACGTACATGCTGGCTGGCGTCGCGGTTGCCATCAGCGACACGCCCGGCCAGCACGCGCTCGGTGTCGACCTCGGCCGCGCGGCCGCGCTGGTGGCGCCGGGAGACGTGACCGCGCTCGCCGCGGCCTTTGCGGAGTGGGCGCGGAATCCCGCCGCGCTCGATTGTGCGAAGCGGACCGCGTGGCAGGCCGCCGGGCGCCGCTGGCACTGGGAGCATGAGTGCGAGCGCGGCACGCTGTACCGGCTCGTTCGCGAGGCGCTGGCGTGAGGATCCTGCTGGTCATGGATCCGTTCATCCCGGTGCCGCCCGATCACTACGGCGGCATCGAGCGGGTCGTCGCCGATCTGGCCGACGGCCTGGCCCGTCGGGACACGACGTCACGCTGTGGGCGGCGCCGGGCTCGCGGGTGAACGGCCGGGTCGAGGCGTTCGGACGGGAAGGCGAGTGGACCCGGTGGAGCAACGCTCGTAACGCGATGACGCTCGCCGGCCGCCTGGTGCGTGGCGATCGCGCTTCGACGTGATTCACAACTTCGGCCGGCTCGCCTATCTGCGCCGGTGCTCGCGCGTGACGTGCCCAAGGTGCAGACGTACATGCGGACCGTGAATCCGCCCAACATGGCGATCGCCCGGCGGCTGGGCGCACGGCGCCTGCACTACACCGCGGTCAGCGGCGCGATCCGCGACACCGGCCGGCCCGGCGGCGGCGACTGGTCGGTGATCTACAACTGCGCGGCTCCCGAGCGCTACCCGTTCGTGGCCGGCACGACGCGATGACGGCGCCGCTCGTGTTCCTGGGCCGCCTCGATCGCTGCAAGGGCGCGCACCATGCGATCGCCGTGGCGCGCCGCCTCCGCGCCGGGCTCATCATCGCCGGCAACATCTCGCCGCTGCGCGCACGAGCAGAATACTTCGACGACGAGATCGCGCCGCGATCGACGGCAATCTCGTCACCTACGTCGGCCCGGTCGACGACGAGCAGAAGCGGGCCCTGCTCGGCCGGGCGGCGGCGATGCTGCTGCCGATCGAATGGGAAGAGCCGTTTCCGGTCGTCCTGCCCGAGTCGATGTTGTGCGGCACGCCGGTGATCGCCTTCCGCCGCGGCGGTGTGCCCGAAGGCATCGACCACGGCCGCACCGGGTTCCTGTGCGACGACGTCGACGAGATGGCCGCGTTCGTCGGCCGGCTCGGCACCGATCGATCGCGCGGTCTGCCGGGCGGAAGCCGTCCGCCGCTTCAGCGACGCCGCCATCGTCGGCGAGTACGAACAGCTGTATCGGGACATGGCCGCCGCATGAGGACGCGCACGTGGCGCGCGGCGGGCATCGCCGTCGTGTCCGCCCTCGCCGTCGCCGCCGTCGCCGCCTCGCGCACCGACCAGAGCTTCTACAGCGACCCGGCGCTCCAGATGAAAACGGTGCTGCAGTTCCTGGCGGGCGAATCGTCGAGGCCGAACGACTGGACGCGCCCCGACTACGCGGATCTGTCACGCAGCGCCAGCGAAGATCTGATTGTGTGGGCGCCCGGCACGCCGCTCGCGTTCCTGCCGTTCGTGCGAGCCGGCCTGACGCCAGCGCGCGCGGCGAGGGCGGTGGCGGTGCTTGCGCTGGTGGCCGGATCGGCCGGATGGGTGTGCTGGTTCGGCCGCTTCAATCTTCCCGACACAATCCTCTTCACGTTCGCCCTCGTCCTCCCGTGGATGCGGTTCTCGAGCAACGCGTTGTTTCTCTACACGGCGGAGATCCTCGTCTTCGCGATCGTGCCGTGGATTCTGCTGGCGGCGCTGGCGGTCGAGCGCGCGAAACGCGGGGCGCTCGCCGGCGCGGCCGCGCTGGGCCTTGCCGCCGGCGCGCTGTACATCGTCAAGTACTCGGCCGTCTTCGTGACGGCGGGCGTCATCGTGTGGTTCGCGTGGCGCGCCTGGCGGTCGCTCACGAAAAAGGGGCCGTACCCCTTTTTCAGGTCACGCCCATCGAAAGGGACGGCCCCTTTTTTCACGCCCTGGTCCGATCGCTGGGCCAGCTGATTGCCGTCACGACGGGGGCCGCGGTGCCGATCGTGGCGCTCAGCGGTCTGAACCAGCAGCATGGCGGCTCGGCAAATATTGTCCTGGCGAACCTGGGGCATGGCTGGCAGTGGGACTACATCGTCCACGCGCTCGCGCTGCCGGCGCTGACGGCTGCCGATCTCAATGCGCTCCTGATGTTCGTCTTCATGCATCCGGTTCACGGCATCACGCAGAACCTGTTCTGGCTGAGCCTTGCCGGTCTGCCCGGCGGCGTGCTGCTCGTCGTGCTGGCGGCGCGCGCGCGCGAACGCAGCGCGGCCCCGGAGCTCGCCCGCGCGGTGTTTGGAATGAGCATCGCCGCGATCCTTCTCGCCTGGACGATTTCCTCCGCCGTCAGCATGGAGTCGCGCCATCTGGCGTCGGCCGGCTTCGCCATGCTGCCGCTCGCGCTCGTGGAAGGGCGCGCATGGTGGCGCGACGCTTCTGCTCCCGTCCGGACGCTGCTCGGCGCCATGGCATGCGTATTCGTCCTCGCGCCCTTCGCGTACGGCATCGTCTCGGTATTTGCGAAGACGTGGCGCTACCCTGACGGCTACCGGCCGGCGCCAAGCGGCATCTACAACCCGCTGCTCTCGCGGCACGACGCCGCATCAGCCGCCAGGGCGCTCGGGCGCGATTTCGATCCGTCGACCGACGTCTGGTATCTCGTCGACCCGCTGACAGCGCTCGACCTGCCGGGCCGCATGATCGTCCGGCACGCCGATTTCCTGGAGCTGGCCCAGCTGCGGCGCGATCGGTTTCTCACCTCGCGCCGGATGCGCGTCCACGTGGTGATGCCGCCGCGCTTCGAGGACAACGGGAAAGGCGAGGCGATTCGCGCCTCGTTTCCGCAGGCCATGGCATGGACGCGTACGGCGTTCCCGGACGCCGAGTACGTCTCCTGGACGGCGACGCTGGAGCCCTTCAATGGCCAGTAGCGCCGCGGCCGTCGTGGCCGCCGATGCCGTGCCGGACGGCCCCAGGCTGAATGTCGGATCCGGCCCCGCGGCGGCCGCCGACTGGATCAGCATCGACGGCTCGTGGCAGGCGCGGCTCGCCGGTCACCGCTGGCTCGCGCGCGCGGCCTCGCGGCTCATCGGCATCGAGATCGGCCACTGGCCGCAGGGCATCAAGTACCGCAACGTCAGAGGCGGCCTCGGCTACGACGACGAGTCGATCGCTGTCGTGTACGCGTCGCATCTGGTCGAGCACCTCTATCGAGAGGAAGCGCTGCGGTTCCTGCGCGACGTGCGGCGGGCGCTCGTTCCGGGCGGCGTGTGCCGCATCGTCGTCCCCGACCTTGCGGCGATCGTCGGCTGGTATCTCGCGCATCAGCGCGAGCCGGCCGAGCAGCGGAAGCAGCCGAGCAGTGACCTCTTGATGGGCCTCCTGCTGTTGCGGCCGGATCGCCCGAGCGGCACCGGCCTCCTCGCCCTCGTGCGGCAGTGGGCGGACCTCCACGACCACAAGTGGATGTACGACCAGGAAGGCCTGCTCGCGCTCGTCGAGGCCGCCGGGTTCGTGGACGTCTCGCCGAAAGGATATCTCGACAGCGTCATCCCTCGCGATGTCCTCGCGCAAGTCGAGCGCGCCGACCGGGTCTGCGGCGGCGCCGGCGTCTGCGTGGAGGCGCGGAAATAAGGGATGCGCCGCGTCCTGATGGTCACGCCGCATTTTCCGCCGGACTCGAGCGCGGCCGCCCACCGCGTGCGACTGCTCGCGCCGCATCTGCCGCCAGCGGGGTGGACGCCGACGATCGTCACAGTGGATCCATCGGCGTACGAAGGGCGGCTCGATCGTGATCTCGAGGCGCTCGTGCCGTCAGACTTGCACATCGTGCGCGCGCCGGCGTGGCGGTCGGACGTGACGCGCTGGGTGGGGCTCGGGGACCTGGGTCTGCGGGCATTCACCGGCCTCCGGCATGCCTGCCGGGAGATCCTGGCGCGCGAACGGTTCGACGCGCTGTTCATCACCATCTATCCGGTGTATCCGGCATTGCTCGGACCGGCGCTCAAGGCCGAATTCGGCGTGCCGTTCATCCTCGACTATCAGGATCCGTGGGTGGGCGCGTGGGGGCATTCGGTCGGCGGGGGACAGAACGGCCGGCCCGACTGGAAGAGCCGCGCAACGCGGACGCTCGGCACGTGGCTCGAGCCGCGCGCCGTCGGCGCGGCGGACGCGCTCGTGGCCGTCTCGCAAGGAACGCTCGACGGCATCGTCGAGCGCCTGCCGGCGGCGGCGCGGCTGCCGCAGGGGGTGATTCCACTCGGGTTCGAGCCGGACGACTTCGCGTCGCTGCATGGGCGATCGCCGTACGCCTCCGGCGTCGATCCGTCGGATGGGCTCGTGCACCTGTGCTACGTCGGCACGCTGCTGCCGAAGGGCGTCGACACGCTCCGCCTGCTGCTGCGTGGGCTCGAACGCGCGCGCGCCGAGGACCCGGCGTCGGGGCGGCTGCGGCTGCATTTCTTCGGCACCAGCAATCAGTCCACGCCGACGCGTATCGGGTGCTGCCGGTCGCGCGCGAATGCGGCGTCGCGGAGGCGGTGACCGAGGCGCCCGGACGGCTCGACTATCTCGAGGCGTTGTCGGTGCAGACGCGCGCGTCCGGGATCCTGCTGCTGGGCACCTCCGAGCGCCACTACACCGCGAGCAAGCTCTACCCGGCGCTGCTGGCGGCGCGGCCGATTCTCGCGCTCTTTCACGAAGCGAGCAGCGTCGTGTCGATCCTGCGGACGACGGCGTCGGAGCCGTCCGTGCGCGTCATCACGTACGGCGACGGGCCGCCTGCCCGCGCGCGAATCGCTGATGTGGCGTGTCACCTCCGGGCGCTCGCCGCGAACTGCGACTACGATCCGGCCGACGTCGCGCTCGATCGCGCCGCGGATGTCTCCGCACGCAGCCTGGCGCGCCAGCTGGCCGCCGTCTTCGATCGGGTGGCCGCATGACCGCGCCGGTCCGGTTGACCGCGGTCCTCACCCACCCGATTCAGTACTACGCGCCGTGGTTTCGCCACATCCAGGAGCACGCGCCGGAGATTGCGTTGACCGTGGTCTACGCGACCCAGCCGACGCCCGAGCAGCAGGGCATCGGCTTCGAGCGCGCGTTCGAATGGGATGTCCCGCTGACCGGCGGCTATCAATCGATCACCGTGCGGGCCGCCGAGCCCGGCGATCGGATCGACAGCAGCCACTTCACGGGTCTCGACGTGCCGGCGATCGGCGGCGCGATCGCCGCGACCAATCCCGACGTGGTGATGATCCCCGGGCTGGCAGTCGCTCACCCTCGTCCGAGCGTTGTTGACGTGCCGGCGCCTCGGCATCCCCACGCTCTATCGTGGAGACTCACATCTGCAGAGCGGGCCCGCGGGTTGGACGCGTCCGCTCTGGTCGCTCAAGACGCGGCTCCTGCTGCGGCAATTCGATGGCTATCTCTCGCCCGGGCGTCGCGTCGACGAGTACCTCGCGAGGTTCGGCGCACTCGACTACCGGATCTTCCGGACGCCGCACGCGGTCGACAACGAGCGGTTCGCGACGGCCGCATCGCGGTATCAGTCGCCGCAGGCTCGCGCCGAGGCGCGCCGCGCCTGGGGCATCGAGCCCGATGCCTTCGTGCCGCTGTTCGCCGGAAAGCTCGCAGGCACGAAGCATCCGCTGGATCTGGTGCGCGCAGCGGCGACGCTCGGTCCTGGCGTCTCGGTGCTGGTGGCCGGATCGGGGCCGCTCGAGGCGGAGATGCGCGCCGAGGCCGTCCGGCACGGCGTCGATCTGAAGGCGATCGGGTTCGTGAATCAAACCGGGCTCGGTCAGGTGTACGCCGTCGCCGACTGTCTCGTGCTGCCGAGCGACTTTGCGGAAACGTGGGGCCTTGTCGTCAACGAAGCCCTCGCGACCGGTCTGCCGGTGGTGGTCAGCGATGCCGTCGGCTGCGCGCCCGATCTGCTTCGGGAAGGCGAGAGCGGATACATGTATCCGCTCGGCGACGTCAGCGGGCTTGCGACGGCGCTCGAGCGAATCCGCCAGCGCAAGGCCGCCGGATACGACTGGGCGCCGGCGTGCCGCGCCATCGTCAGCGAGTTCAGCTACGACGAGATGACGGCCGGCCTCGTCCGCGCCTGCCGCTCCGTGATCCGCCATTCCCCGGGGCCCGAGCCCGACTGGAGCGGCGCGCCGCAGCGGATCGTCGCCACCTGCGGGCAGATGGTCATCGCCGGCGGGCTCGAACGGATGACCTTCGAGGTGCTGCGTGTGCTGCGCGATCGCGGCATGGCGGCGCACAGCATCGTGAACGGCTGGGAGAATTTCCGGATCACGCCGCTGGCGGAGGCCAGCGGCGCGAGCTGGTCGGTGGGGCCATACTGGTACCCGCTCAAACGGCGGACGTCTCACGCCGGCTGCCGTCCTCAGGATGCTCGTCGAGGTCGTGCGCGTCAGCGGCAACCTGCTGAGGGTGTCGTGGCGCGTGCGTCCGACCCACGTCCTGGTGCCCGACTTCCAAGCGGTCCTGCGCAACCTTCCGGCCCTCGCGTGGCTGCGGGCGCGCGGCGTGCGCGTCATCTCCAGGCTCGGCACGGCGCCGCCGCCGGGCCGGTTCTACGCGCATCTCTGGCGCCGCATCATCGATCCGGTCGTCGACCGCTTCGTCGCCAACTCCGACTTCACGCGCCGCGAACTGCTGGCGCACGGGATCCCGGCGGAGAAGATCGAGACGATCGAGAACATGGCCCCACAGCCGGAAACGGCCGCCGTCCACGGACACCGCGAGAATTCCCGGCCGGGTGATCTTCGTCGGGCAGATCATCCCGGCAAGGGCCTCGATCTGCTGGTGGACGCGATCGCGCCTGCTGCGCGGCCGCGGCGTCGACGCGACGCTCGACGTCGTCGGGGACATCGACGGATGGGAAGCGCCGGAGTATCGCGGCCATCGCGCCTCCGTGCGCGATCGGGCGCGCCGGCCAGGACCTCGCCGGCGCGGTGAACCTGCTGGGCTACCGCGAAGACGTGCCTGCGCTGCTGAGCCGCGCGAGCATCCACTGCTGTCCGAGCCGGCCCGAGCTCCGCGAGGGGTTCGGCCTCGTGGTGCTCGAAGCGAAATTGTCCGGGGTGCCGTCGGTCGTGACGCCGAGCGGAAACCTGCCGGAGATGATCGAGCACCGAGCGCGACGGATGGGTGTGCCCGCGCGACGACGCGGAGGCAGTCGCCGAAGGGCTCGAATTCTTTCTGACGCGGCCCGAGGCACTGGCGAGTGCGCGGGCGTGCGGCGCTGGCGTCGGCGGACCGATACAGCGAGGGGCGGTTCGCGGCGGCATGGGCCCGTGTATTCGCCGCCGGAGAGATTGAGCACGCACATGCGCTTTAACGAGATGGAACTGATCGGTGTCGGGGCTGGGCTCGCTGGTCCTGTTCCTGTTCGCAGGCGACTGGCTCATCCCGGTGTCGATCCTCACGCTCTGGGCGTGCCTGAAGCTCACGTCGACCGGCGACCGGCTCTTCGTCCTGCCGCTCGCCATGACGTTCCAGTGGTCACAGACGTCCCTCGGCGTCTTCTACCAGGGGCTTGACGGGCCGCACCGTCCAGGCCATCGAGCTGAGCGACTACCGCCCGATGGTCCTGATCGCTCTTGCGTGCGTCCTGGCGCTCTCCGCAGGCATCAAGGCTGGGCCTGATGACGCGGAAGCCGCCCGACCCGACGCAACCACGTCCCGACTTCGCGTTCTCCTTCGGGCCGCTCGTCATCGCCTACGTGACGAGCGTGTTCGTCGAGGGCACGCTGCTGGCGATCGCGCCCGACTACCCGTCGCTTCGTCAAATCATCACCACGCTGGATACGGCGCGTCTCGGCGTGCTCTTCCTGATCATGCGCCGGCTGTGCAGTCCGACGCCGCGATGGGCCACGCTGGCCATGGTCGTGAGCGTCGAAGTCGTCATGGGCATCACCGGGTTCTTCGCGCGGGTTTCGCGAGCCGATCGTGCTCGCCGTTCTCGCGGTCCTCGAAGTGTTCAATCCCCGGAACAAGCAGCATTGGGTGGCCGTCACGGTGGCGATCGTCGGCGTGAGCGTTCTCGGGCTCGTGTGGATGGGCATCCGCAGGGACTACCGCAGGGAGTACGCCGAGGTCGATCAGTTTTCGAAATCGCGCAGCACGCGCGTGCAGCGGGTCAGCGACCTCACCTCGGCCTTCTTCAAGAACGACCCGACCGAGGTGTGGGGGACCGCCGACACGCTGGTCGACCGGATGTGGACCGTCTACTATCCTGCCCTGGCGATCGCGCGGGTGCCGAGCGTCCTTCCGCACACCAACGGCGCGATCCTGAACGACGCGCTGACGCACATCGTCACGCCGCGGGTGTTCTTTCCGAACAAGCCCGAGCTCATGTCGGACAGCGAGAAGGTTCGGAAATACTCCAACGTGCGCGTCGCCGGGCGCGAATCGAACACGAGCATCGCGTTCGGCTACTGCCGCCGAGTCGTACATCGATTTCGGGCTGCCGCTGATGTTCGTCCCGGTCTTCTGTTTCGGCGTCTTCATCGGCGCCATGTACGCGCTGTTCCGCTCGATCATCTGGCACCGCGAGCTCTTCGTCGCCTTCGGCACCGTCGCGTTCTGGCTGTCCGCCTACCTCTTCGAGCGCTCGTGGGCGACGATGCTCGGCGTCACGGTGGGATTCATGGTCTATCTCGGCGTGCCGACCGTGCTGCTCGACCGCTTCCTGCTGGTCCGCTTCGCGAGCCGGCAGGTGCGGTGGCGACGCAGCTGACTGTTCGAGCGCCGCTCAAACCGGACGACGCGTAATCAGCACAGTGCGCGTGCTTCATGTGTCGCCCTATTTTGCCCCGGCGCTTCAGTACGGCGGGCCGCCGGCCTCGGTGCTCGGCTTGTGCAAGGGCCTCCAGCGCGCCGGCATCGACGTCGAGGTCGTGACCACGACGGCCAACGGCCGAACGCCGCTGCCGCCGTCCACGGCCGGCGGCGGCGAGTACGACGGGGTGCCGGTCCGGTACGTGGCCGCCGCATTCCCGCGGCGGTTCTTCGGCGCCCGGCTCCGCCGGCCGCTGACGGCCGCGCTCGCTCGCGCCGACGTCTGCCACATTCACGGAGTGTGGAACGTGCCGGAGTGGTGGGCGAGCCGTCTCGCGCGCGCCGGCGGCGTGCCGTACGTCGTGTCGCCGCGGGGCATGCTGCAGCCGCAGGCGATGCAGCGCGGCCGCTGGCGAAAGGCGATGGCGTATTCGCTGCTCGAGCGCCGCAATCTCGAAGGCGCGGCGCTGCTGCACGCGACCTCCGAACAGGAAGCCGACGCGATCCGCGACCTTCAGCTCGGCGTTCCTGTCGCCGTGGTGCCGAACGGCGTCGACCTCGCCGCGGCGCGGCAGGCCGCCCGCGGCTATCGCGCGCGCCTCGGCATCCCGCCGCGACGCCTTCGTCGTCTTGTTCCTCGGACGCATGCATCGCATCAAGCGGCTCGACCTGCTCGCCGGCGCGTTTGCCGAGGTGCGGGCCACGCACCCATCCGTCCACCTCGTGCTCGCCGGGCCCGACGAGCACGGGCTCGTGCCGGATCTGCTGCGACGGCTGTCCCCGCACGCCGGCGCCGTGCACGCGCTGGACGTCGTCAGCGGGGCCGGGAAGTGGGCGCTGCTGAAGGATGCGGACGTGATGGTCCAGTGCTCGGACTCCGAGAGCTTCGGGCTCGCGGTCGTCGAATCGCTGGCCGCCGGGGTGCCCGTCATCGCGACGCGGACCACGCCCTGGCGCGAGATTGAAGCGCGCGACTGTGGATTCTGGGTCGAACAGACCGCACCTGCCATCGCCGCCGCGATCCGCACGCTCGTGGACGATCCGGCCCGGCGCGCCCGCATGGGCGAGCGCGCGGCCGCCTTTGCTCACGAGCAGTACGGGTGGGATGCGATCGCTCCTGCCATGGCCCGTCTCTACGTCGGAGCTCACATAACGTGTCTGCCCCCGTCGTCGTTCTGACGCCCGAATCTCTCCGGTCGCGACGGCATTTCCAGGCTGGCGCGCCTCGTCGCCGACACCTTCGACGATGCCACCGTGCTGGCGCTCCACGAGCCGTCCGCGACGGCCACGGCCGGGCGCGACCGGCGTGCGAGGCGCCGACGGCCGGTCATCGCGTTTCGTGGCGGCGGCGCTCCGGGTGGCGGCGTCGTGCGAACCGGGCACCACCGTGATCGCGGTCCACCTGCATGTGGCGCCGGCCGCACTCGCGTTCACCGCGCGCGGCGCCTCGCTGGTGACGATGCTCTGCGGCGTGGAGGCCTGGAAGCCGCTGACGTGGATCCAGCGCGCCGCGCTCGATCGCGCCGAGCGGCTGATCGCGATTTCGCAGTTCACGCGCGACGGCTTCCTCGAAGCCAACCCGCGCTTCACCCGCCGTGCCATCGACATCTGCCATCCCGGCGTCGAAGCGGTCCCGGCGTGCGCCGCGGCGGACGGGGCGCCGCCGTCAGCGCTGATCGTCGGGCGGATGGCGGTCGACGAACGGTACAAGGGACACGACCCGCTCCTCGAGATCTGGCCGCAGGTTGTGGCGGCGGTGCCGGGCGCCATCCTTCGCATCGTGGGCGATGGCGACGATCGGCCGCGGCTCGAGCGCAAGGCGGCCGCCCTCGACCTCGGTCCACAGGTCCGGTTTCTCGGCCGGCTGGAGGAGGAGGCGCTGCGCCGCGAGTATGCGAGCTGCAGCGTGTTCGTGATGCCGAGCCGCGACGAAGGCTTCGGCTTCGTGTTCGTCGAAGCGATGCGCGCGGGGCGGCCCTGCATCGGCGCACACGGCGCCGCCGCCGAGGTCATCGCCGACGGGGACACCGGCTGGCTCGTGGCGGCCGGCGATCGCGCGCAGCTGTACGAGAGCGTCGTCCGGATGCTGCGCGATCGCGCGGCCGCCGACGACGATGGGCGCGCGCGGCCGCGTGCGATTCCTCCAGCAATTCACCGAAGAACGGTTTCGCGATCGATTCACGGCGCTGCTTCCCGCTTCGCCGCGCCGGCATTGATCGCATGACCGTACATGAACATTCTCGGCATCAACGCCTATCACGGCGACGTCTCGGCGGTGCTCGTCCGCGACGGCGAGCTCGTCGCCGCGGTCGAGGAGGAGCGCTTCCGGCGCATCAAGCACGTCGCCGGCTTTCCGACGCAGGCGATTCGCGGCGTGCCTCGAGATGGGCGGCGTTCGCGCCGCCGACGTCGATCACGTCGCCGTGTCGCGCGATCCGCGCGCGCATCTCTGGCGCAAGGCGCTGGTTCGCGCTCCGGCATCGGCCCGACGGCGGACTCGCTCGGCGATCGCGCCGCGAACTACCGGCAGCGTCGGCGCGCATTCCCGACGCGGTCGCCGAGGCGCTCGGCCTCGACCGCGGCGCGCGGTCCGGTCGGTGCACTGGGTCGAGCACCATCCCGGCGCACCTGGCCAGCGCGTTCTTCGTCTCGCCGTTCGACGAGGCGGCCGTCTGCGCGATCGACGGCTTCGGCGACTTCGTCAGCACGTCGTGGGCGCGTCGGCCGCGGCTCGTCGCTCGACGTGCTCCACCGCACGTTCTTCCCGCACTCGCTCGGCCTGCTCTACCTGGCGGTCACGCAGTACCTCGGGCTTCCTGAAGTTCGGCGACGAGTTCAAGGTGATGGGCCTGGCGCCGTACGGCGAGCCCGACTTCGTCGAGCGAGATCGAGCGAGCTGGTCCGACCTCGCAGCCGGGCGGCCGGTTCGAGCTCGACCTGTCGTACTTCCAGCACTGGTCCGAGCGGCGTCGGCATGACGTGGGACGACGGCGAGCCGACGATCGGCCGCGTGTTCACGCCGAAGCTCGAGCGAGCTGCTCGGTCCGGCGCGCCGGCGCGACGAGCCGGTCGACGCCGCGACACGAAGCGCATCGCCGCGTCGCTGCAGGTGGTCTTCGAGGAGGCGGCCTTTCACGTGCTGAACGGCCTGCACGCGCGACACGGAGCTCGACCGGCTCTGCCTGGCCGGCGGCTGCGCGATGAACAGCGTGGCCAACGGCAAGATTCGCGAGCGAGACGCCGTTCGAGCGAGGTCTACATCCAGCCGGCGTCCGGCGACAACGGCACGGCGCTCGGCGCGGCGTTCTACGTCTGGAATCAGATGCTCGGCGCAGCCGCGCCGCTTCGTGATGGCGCACGGCTACTGGGGCCCGTCGTTCGACGATGCGCGCGATCGAGGCGGCGCTCGACGCGCGCAGCGGCGATCTCGCGCGCAGCGGCTGCAGGTCCGCCGCATCGGACGACGAGGCGGCGCTCTGACGACTGGACCGCCGCGCGCATCGCCGACGGCCAGGTCGTCGGCTGGTTTCAGGGACGGATGGAGTGGGGCGCGCGCGCGCTCGGCAACCGCAGCATCCTCGCCGATCCGCGCCGCGCCGACATGCGCGAGATCATCAACACGCAAGATCAAGTTTCGCGAGAAGTTCCGGCCGTTCGCGCCGTCGGTGCTCGAGGAGGCGCACGACGACTACTTCGTCGGCGCCGTGCCCGATCCGTTCATGCTGCAGGTCTATCCGGTCCGGCCCGAGCAAGCGCGCTGTCGTTCCGGCGGTCACGCACGTCGACGGATCGGGCCGGCTGCAGACGGTCAGCCGCGAGACGAACCCGCGGTACTGGCAGCTGATCCGCGCGTTCGAGCGGCGGACCGGCGTGCCGATCGTGCTCAACACGTCGTTCAACGAGAACGAGCCGATCGTGCACCGCCGGCCGAGGCGCTCGACTGCTTTCTGCGAACGCGCATGGACGTGCTGGTGCTCGGCCGCCATGTGCTCGAGCGCGATGCCGCGCGACGGCAGGGCTGGCGCGCGATGAATTGAGTCATCGGGTAATCGGGTAATCTGGTAATCGATTGATGAAGATTGCCCGATCGACCAATCGATACCCGATTACCCGATTACTCGATTACCAGATGTACCCGTGATCAGCCTCGCATCCAAGCGGGTCGTCGTCACCGGCGGTCGCGGGTTTCTGGCCGCCACGTCGTCGCCGCGCTCGAGTCGCGCGGCTGCCGCCACGTCATCGTGCCGCGGAAGGCGCAGTACGACCTGACGCGTGAGCCGGACGTCGAGCGGCTGTATCGCGACCTCGCGCCGGACGTCGTCATCCACCTGGCGGCCGTCGTCGGCGGCATCGGCGCCAACCGCGACTCACCCGGGCCGCTTCTTCTACGAGAACCTCATGATGGGCGCGCTGACGATGGAGCATGCGCGACGGACGGGCGTCGAGAAGTTCGTCGGCATCGGCACCATCTGCTCCTACCCGAAGTTCACGCCGGTCCCGTTTCGCGAAGGCGACCTGTGGAACGGCTACCCGGAGGAAACGAACGCCGCCTACGGCCTCGCGAAGAAGATGCTGCTCGTCCAGGGCCAGGCGTACCGGCAGCAGTACGGCTTCAACTGCGATCTACCTGCTGCCGGTGAACCTGTACGGGCCGCACGACAACTTCGATCCGGCAGTCGTCGCACGTCATCCCGGCGCTCGATCCGCAAGTGCGTCGAGGCGCGCGAGGCCGGCGCGCCGGAGGTCGTCTGCTGGGGAACGGCAACGCCGACGCGCGAGTTCCTCTACGTGGAGGATTGCGCCGAAGCGATCGTCCTGGCGACCGAGCGCTACGACGGCGCGGAACCGGTGAACATCGGCGCGGGGTTCGAGATCTGCATCCGCGACCTCGCCGAGCTGATCGCGGAGCTCACCGGCTTCACGGGCCGGATTGACGTTCGATCGCACCAAGCCCGACGGTCAGCCGCGGCGGATGCCTCGACGTCGACGCGCGCGCAGGCGCGATTCGGATTCAAGGCGACGACCGATTTCCGGGCCGGCCTGCAGCGGACGATCGACTGGTACCGGGAGCAGCGCAGCGGCCCTCGCGTGAAGCGCATCGTGCTTCTTCAACCGATCGTACTGGCCCGACTTCGGCGGCGACCGGTCAGCTGCTGACCGAGCTGGCCGAGGATCTGGTCGGCCGCTACGGCGTCACGACGTGACGGTCGTCGCCGGCCGTGCCGCTGAACGCGGCGACCGGGCGGCCGCGCCGGCTGGCGAGGTCCGGTCGGCCGCGAGGAGCACGAACGGCGTGCGACATCCTGCGCGCGTACGGCACGCCGCTGCCGGCCGGGCCGGTTCGCGGCGCGGGCGGCCGAACTACGTCAGCTACTTCGGGTCGGCGTCGTGGCCGAGCTTCGGCTCGGTCGGCCCGACGTCGTCGTCTCGCTGACCGATCCGCCGATCGTGGGCCTCGCCGCGCTGTGCGACCGCGCGCCGCACCGGCGCGCGCTTCGTCTTCCTGTGTGAGGACATCTTCCCGGAGGTCGCGACGCTGCTCGAGGACTTCCAGAACGCCGACGGTCGACGCGCTCGCTCGATCGCGTGAACCGGTACCTGCTCCGTCACGCCGATCGCGATCGTCGCGCTCGGCGACCGCATGAAGCGGCGCCTGGTCGAAGAGAAGGGCGCCGATCCGGCGCGGGTCCACGTCATCCACAACTGGGCGGACTGCGACGCGATTCAGCCGGGGCCCAAGGACAACGCGTTCGCGCGCGCAGCACGGGCTCGTCGATCGGTTCGTCGTGATGCACTCGGGCAACGTCGGCATGTCGCAGAACCTCGACGGTGCTGATCGAGGCCGCCGATCGGCTGCGGTCGATGCCGCGAGCTGTCGATCGCGATCGTCGGCGAAGGGTGCGCAAGCGCCGGGCGCTCGAGGCGATGGCCGCGCGCGCGCGGGCTGACAACGTCCGGTTCTTTCCCGTATCAGCCCAAGGCGCGGCTGCACGAATCGTTCGCGACCGCCGACGTCTTCGTCGTGTCGCTGAAGAGCGGCCTCGAAGGCTACATCGTGCCGAGCAAGGTCTACGGCATTCTCGCGGCCGGCCGCCCGTTCATCGCCGCGATCGGATCCGAGCGCGAGGCCGGCGGCGATCGCGCGGGACGGCGGGTGCGGGCTGCCTGGCGGCGCCCGGCGATCCGCGGCGCTCGCCGATGCCATCGTGACGCTGCACGACGATCCCGGGACGACCGGGAGATGGGCGTGCGCGCGCGGCGGGTCGCGCGGCAGTTCGACCGCCGGATCGCGGTCCAGGCCTACCATGCATCTGTTCGAACGCGTCGCCGGGATCGAGCGGGCAGAGCATGATCAAGCGGACGTTCGACGTGCGCCCTGGCGGGCGTCGGCCTGCTCGTCTCGGCGCCGTTGTGGGCGCTGATCGCGCTCGCGATCAAGCTCGAAGACGGCGGTGCCGGTGTTCTTCGGGCAGGAGCGCGTCGGCCAGGACGGCCGGGTGTTCGACGCGCTGAAGTTCCGCTCGATGGTTCCCGACGCCGAAGTCGCGCACCGGGCCGGTGCAGGCGGCGGAAAACGATCCGCGCGTCACGCGCGTCGGCCGGCTGCTGCGCGCGACCGCGATGGACGAACTGCCGCAGCTCTGGAACATCTTCGCCGGCGACATGAGCTTCGTCGGCCCGCGTCCGCTTCGGCCGGGCGAAGTCGAAACGCGCGGCGACG
>CAWATS010000026.1:0-41339 GCA_963785005.1 uncultured Actinomycetota bacterium | reverse complement strand
CCCGGACACGCTGCCCGAGCCGGCGCAGCTGCTGACCGGCGGGTGGACGATCTGCACCCAGCCCGGCGTGGACGACACCGGCGCGCGGACCGTCGGATCGGTGCTGCTGGTCGGCCGCCAGCCCACGGCCGGGACGCCGCTGGACGCGCGGGCGCTGCTGGTCCGGTCCGCGGTGTCCGCTACGTCGTCTTCTCGGGCACCGGCACGAGGTCGGGCCGCGGGCCGACCTCGCGCTGGACCTGGGCCGGGAGGCCGAGGTGCCGGTCGCGCCGGCCTGGCTGGACAGCCTGCCCCGGGGCGAGCCGATCGGCCCGATCCCGGTCGCCGGCGCCGGCCGCGGAGTCGACCGCGGTGCCGGGGCTGGCGCTGCGGGTCGGGCAGCTCGTCGAGGTCGACGACTCCTCGGCCGGCGAGGTGCCGGAGCGGCCGCGCTACCTGGTGCAGCCGCGGCAGCTGCAGCCGGTCACGCCGCTGCAGGCCCGGCTGCAGCAGGTGGCCGGCGGGGCCGGGAGCCCGGTGCCGGTGACCCGGGAGGAGATCGCCGACGCGACCTTCACCGCGCCGCAGCCGCCGGCCGCGGGCGAGGCGCCGCGCAGCCGGCCGGAGTTCGCCGCGGCCGACGACCCGCAGGCGCCGACCTGCGCGGTCTTCGACCCGGCGGCTTCGTGCCGCGGGTGGTCGTCGGCGCCGGGCTGGAGGCCGCCGACCGGCGTCCCGGCCGGCGCGGCCGGCGACCCCCGGGTGGTGGTGCCGGCCGGGCGCGGCGCCCTCGTCGAGGTGGTGGCCGCGCCCGGACCAGCCGGCCGGGCAGGGCACCGTCGCGCTGGTCACCGACCAGGGCCGGCTCTTCCCGCTGTCCGACCCGGAGCACGTGCGGCAGGTGCTCGGGTACGACGGCGTCGCGCCGGCCCGGGTGGCGGCGCCGCTGGCGGCCCGGGTGCCGCGCGGGCCGGCGCTGGACCCGGCCGCGGCCCGCCTCCCGGTGCCGGGTGGCTGACCGGGTGGGGCCACCGGCAGCGGCGGCGCTGGCCTGAACGTGCCGGCCCGGCCGGGGAGCGCGGTCCCGCCCGTACGTTCGCTGTCGAGCCGCCAGGCGGCGGAAGTTGTCCCGCAGAGCGCCGTACCGCTCGGCGCCCCGACAGTGCTGGAGCAGCCCATGACCGCCCCAGTCTCAACCGCGCCCAGGGCGACACCGCCGTCCTGCTGCAGGCGTCGCAGGTGACCGACGGCGTCGCCGAGCGGATGCGGCAGCACGCGTCCACCCTGCAGAGCCGGCGTCCCGATGGAGCAGGCGCTGGTCGGCCGGACCGGCACCGCGTTCGCCACGTTCCAGACCGACTACATGAGCTCGCTCAACGGGCTCTACCTGAAGCTCAAGGAGCTGTCCGTGCAGATCCGGCGGACCGCGCAGGCCCGCGAGTCGGCCGACGCGTCCAGCAACCAGCGGCTGAACAACGCGGCCGGCGGGCAGTCGGCGCCGACCGGCGGCCTGTCCGCGACGCTCAACCAGGCCTAGCCGGCGACTCCGGCGCCAACAGGAGGAAGATCATGGTCATCCGAGCGCAGTGGGCCGACATGCGGGAGGCGTCGAGCAACATCGCCGCCACGATCAGCCAGATGGACACCGAGATGGCGACGCTGGAGCGCACGCTGCTCGCCACCTACCAGACCTGGGACGGCCCGACCCGGCAGGCCTTCGACGAGGCCCGGCTGGAGTGGAAGCGGATCCAGGCCGACCTGCACCTCCGCCAGGGCCAGGTCGGCCGGTCCATGGACGGGGCCGCCACCGAGTTCGAGACCGCCGAGCTGTCCACCGCCCGGTCCACGCCCGGGGTCTCGATGAAGGCCTGACGCCACCCCGCCGAGTGCCGGCACGCGACCCGCGTGCCGGCACTTCGCCTGTCGCGGGTGGGCCCGCCGGTCAGCGCAGCAGGGCGGTCTGGTCCGGCGGCTCGTCCCGGTCGTCGTCGCCGGTCACCGGGCCGGTGCGCACCGCCGCCCAGCCGCGCCGCCGGCTGCCGAGCAGGAGCCCGGCCACCGCCAGCACGGCCAGCGTCGTCCCCAGCACGAGCAGGGCGGCCCGCCGGGACCCCTCGTACGAGCGGCGCGCGGCCGCCTCCGCCTGCTGGGCCACGCGGTCGACGCGCGGGATGGCCGCCGCCGGGGCCGGGGTCGCGGGCGCGCCGACCACCGTGTCGGTGACCGCCCGGTACGGGTCGACGACCCCGTGCCCGTACTCGGTGCCGCGGGCCCCGCCGCGGGCCACGCCGGCGGTCCGGACCAGCCGGTCGGCCACCTCGTCGGCGGTGAGGTCCGGCCGGGCGGCCCGCACCAGGGCGGCCGTGCCGCTGACGAACGGGGTCGCGAAGCTGGTGCCCTCCCACAGCTCGTGGCCGCGGCCCGGGTCGGCCCCGGTCACCTTGACCCCGGGCGCGACCAGGTCCACGTAGTCGCCCACCTGCGAGGTCTCCGCCCGGGCGCCGGCGATGTCGATCGAGCCGACGCCGAGCACCCCCTCGTACGCGGCCGGGTACGGCGTCGGGTCGCCCTGGCCGTGCAGGTTGCCGGCCGCGGCCACCACCAGCACGTCGCGGGCCCGCGCGTACTGCACCGCCGCCCGGATCTCCGGGATGTCCCGGAACACGGTGAGCGACATGTTGAGGACCCGCGCCCCGTTGTCGACCGCGTACCGGATCGCGGTGCCGATCGTCGCCGGCTGCACCGACGTGCCGTCGGTCTCGTCGATGCGGTCCCGGTCGGTCACCCGGACCGGCAGGATGCGCGCGCCCGGCGCGACCCCGTGGAACGCGGTGCCGGCGGTCGGCCCGGCGGCGATGATGCTGGCCACCGCGGTGCCGTGCGGAGCGCAGTCGAAGCGCGCGCCGGGCTGGTTGCGGACGTAGTCGAAGCCATCCAGCACCCGGCCGGCCAGCTGCGGGTGGTCGGCGTCCACCCCGGAGTCGATCACCCCGACGACCACGCCGGCGCCCTGGCTCACCGACCAGGCCCGGCGCGGGTCGAGCTGCCGGTCCTCCCAGGGCCGGGCCCGGATCGGCTCGGCGGCGCGCGGCGGGCTCAGGCAGACGCCGGGCGGCGGGGCCGCGGCCGCCGGCGCTGCCACGGCGACCGCGGCGACAGCCAGCCGCGGCGAGCGGGCCGACCAGCGCGAGCAGGGCGGGCACCGCCGCACCCGGCCGTGCCCGCCCGCGCACCACGGCGTCAGTGTGCGGAGCCGCCGACCGGGCCGCGCCCGGCTGACAGCAAACGGTCAGCGCCCGCGGCTCCGGCGCTACGGCACCAGCGCATCGATCTCGACCAGGATCTCGCGGTACGTCTGCCGGACGACCTCCAGCCGCGCCCGGGAGAACCGGCCGGGCTCGGCCCCGTACACGGTCCGGCCGCGGTCGGACCGGAACGCCTCCGGCGGCACCGCGTCGGCGCCGGCCGGCACGAACGCCAGCACCTCGCCCATCGCGGCCTCCGCGTACGCCACCGCGCGGCGGGCCTCCCGGCCCCGTCCGGGCCGAGGCGGGTGGCGTCGGCCGGCGCGGCCGCGGCGTACCGGTCCGCGACCCACAGCCACTCGCCCGGGTCCAGCAGCTCCAGACGGCCCGCCGGCGCCGAAGACCACCGTCCCCGGCCGCGGCGCGGGCAGCTCGTCCGGCAGCCGGAACAGGAACTCGCGCTGCGTGCCGCAGGACGGGCAGGTCCCCGAGTAGCGGCTGGCCAGGGCGCCGTCGAGGTCCAGCACCGCCGAGTCGGCGGGGCGGGTGCGGTCGCCGCACCGGCACGGGTGCAGGTCCATGTGCAGGTGGGCTTCCTTGCTGCTGCGGGCCAGGAGCAGTTCCACGCGGCGACTGTAGGACGCCCGCGGGGTCCCGGAACCTCGCGCGGCGCGAAGCGGCCAGACCGCGCCACCGGTCGCCGGACGGCCCTAGGGTCGGCCTCGTGCTGGCCTGGTCACCGGCGAACGAGTTCGAGCGGCGGCTGGCGCAGGCCTGCCACGCCGGCGACACGGCGGCCTGCCTGGTGCTGCTGCGCGGCGCCGAGCTGGCGCTGCCGCTGCCGGCGAGCGGCCCGCCGGCCTGGCCGACGGTGCGGGCCGGCGACACCACCTGGCTGCTCGCCTTCACGTCGGTGGAGGCGATGGCCGCTGCCGCCGGCGGCGGCGCCGGGCCGTGTCGGGTGGCCACGCTGGCCGAGCTCGCGGCCGGCTGGCCCGACCCGCGCTGGCGGCTCGCGGTCAACCCGGGACTGCCGGCGCACGTCGAGCTCGAGCCGGGCACGGTGGCCCGGCTGGCCGTGCCGGACCTGGTCGACCTCCGGCTGGCGTACCCGGAGGCGCTGCCCCCGGTCCTGCAGAAGGTGCTCACCGGGCCGGATGTCGCCGGCCTGCTGCGCGGGGCGCGGCGGGTGTCCGGGTACGTCCACCAGCTGCTCGACGTCGCCGACGCCACCACCCCGGACGCGCTGCTGACGGCGCTCGGTGACACCGCCCGCCGGGCCGAGCTGACCTCGCCGGCGGGCTCCCTGACCGTGCTGCGCTGGGTCGCGGTCGGCCCGCGGCTCTACCCGGCCCCGTACGGGGGGACCACCGAGGAGGGGTGCGCCGCGCTGGTCGGCTGGGTGGTCGAGGAGCCGCCGTTCGCCGGGATGGGGCTCGGTCGCAACCCCGACCAGGTGGTCCGGGAGTACAAAGTGGACGGGGTCGGCCTGCCGCACGGCGCCGAGCTGTGGGAGCTGCGCGCGGACGGCACCGAGCACCGGCAGGTCGTGCTGGACGGCGACCGGTCCGCGCGGTGGTGGTCGTACCGGGCCCGCTGGCGCGGCGCCGAGTACGCGCTGGCGCCCGACCAGGAGGGCGACCGGCTGACGCTGCGCCTGCGCCGGTCCGCGCCGACCGACGGCTTCGACGAGGTGGCGGCCGGCGTGCACGTGCGCCCGGTGCCGCCGGGCGAGTGCACCGGCGCGGTCTTCGCCACGATGGTCGGCCGCTGGCGGGGCGAGCCGGTCCAGGTGCACGGCGAGCGCGGGGACCAGCTGGTCGTGGAGTATCTCGGCGGGCGGGTCCCGACCGCGCGGGCGGTGGGCTTCGACCGGGTCGAGCGCGGGGTCTGGCGGGCCCGGGTGCCACGCGCCGAGGTCGCCGACCTGAGTGAGCAGCGGGTGCCGCTCGAGCTCTGACCGGTGGCCGGAAGGTGCCAGCCCGGACCGGAAGCGGGCCGCAGGACCGACGATCGTGGCGATGGAACTCTCCGAGCATCCCGCCGCCGCCGGCCTCCGCGCGCAGGCCGAGGCGCTGCGCGCCGGCTTCGAGCGGCTGGCCGCGCAGGCCCCGGCGCTGCACCGGGAGGCGCGCCAGGTCGAGGTCACCCGGCAGTCCTGGGACGGGCTGGTCGCGGCGACGGTCGGCGCCCAGGGCGAGCTCGTCGCGCTGGACATCGACCCCCGGGTCTACCGGCACCCGGACGCCGGGGCGCTGGCCGACACGATCGTCGAGACGGTGCGAGCGGCCACGGCCGAGGTCCGGGAACGGGTGGTCGAGCTGCTCGCCCCGCTGGTCGGCGAAGAGCAGATGCGGCTGCACCTCGACGGCGACCTGGACGCCGTCCTGGACCGGATGAGCCAGCAGCTGCTCGGGAAGGAGTGACCGGCCGTGCCCGACGACGTCTCGATCAAACCTCACCTGATGGCCGCCGGCGCGGCGCGCTGGGTGACCGCCTCCCAGGGCCTGGAGGCCGTCTGGGCGCAGGCCCGCGGCGCGATCCTCGCCCTCAGCACCGACCGGACCTGGGGCACCGACGGGCCGGGGACCGCGTTCGCCGCCTCGTACCTCCAGGGCGGCGGGCCGGCCCAGGTCCTCTTCGGCACCGGCCCGACCGGCGGCCAGGAGGTGGTCACGGTCGTCGCCGACGCCGGCCGGTCGCTCACCGAGTCCCTCGCCCTGCTGCTCGGCACGGACCAGGACGCCGCCGCGGAGATCGCCGCGACCGACGGCGCCTGACCGCCGGCGCCGGGCCGGCGAGGGGCGACGATGCCCGGTGACGTCACACCGGCCTGCGGTGACGGCCTGCCCGCCGGGCTCACCGACGCGATCGCGCTGCTGTCGGCGGGCCAGGCCTGGCCCGAGACCAGCGAGACGGCCGCCTGGGAGCTCAGCCGGGTCCTCCGGCAGCTGCACGGCGGCCTGGACCAGGCGGCGGCCGACCACGCCGCGGCCGGCGACCTCGTCCTGGGCGGCTGGAACGGCGCGGCGGCGCTGGCCTTCGAGGAGATGGTCCGCCAGCTCGCCCGCAATCCCGGCTCGGGGCTGCTCGCGCTGGCGCAGAGCGCGGCCGCGTACGCGGACCAGGCCGACAACCTCGCCCGGGAGACCCAGTACACCAAGCTGTCGATCAACTCGGCGTACTGGGTGACGGTGTCGGCGATCGCCGCGGCGCTGATCGCCGCGTCGTTCAGCCTCGGGACGGCGGCGCTCGCGGTGGCCCCGCTCGCGGTGGCCGGCCGCACCGTGATCCTGCAGCTGATGGAGCGGCTGGCGGCCGCCGTGGCCCGGGACTACGGGGCCCGCGCGGCCGGCAGCCTCACCCGGCCGGCCGGGATGGCCGTCCTGCACGAGATCGTCGAGGAGGGCCTCGAGGAGGGGTTCATCGCCGCCGACGCCCTGCGCAAGCAAGGGGCCTGGGACTGGGAGAAGTTCCTCACCGCCGGTGGCGGTGGCGCCCTGGGCGGCCTCATCGGGATGAAGATCGGCGCGCCGCTGACGGACGCGCTGACCAGCCGGACCCCGCTGCTGCGCGACCTCGTCCGGCTGGGCAGCGACGCCACCGGCGCGGCCATCCGCGGGATCGTCCCGGCCATCGTCCGGTTCCCCGGCCGGGCGGTGAACACCGGGCTGAACAACCTCATCACCTCACCGCTGACCAACCTGATCATGAACGCCGCCGTCAACCGGCAGTTCACGCCACCGGCCGGGATGGAGCTGGTCGGCGCCTTCCTCGGCGGGGCCGGGCGGGCCAACACGATCAGCCCGTTCAACCCGGCGGTGCTCAGGGCGGTCGCCGACCCGGTCGGCGCGATCGCCGGTCTGGTCGCGGCGCACCGCGCGGGCGTGCCGTTCAACCCGGCCACGATCAGCGAGTCGTTCCCGTTCGTGCCGCCGCCGGCGGCCCAGCCGTCGGGGGGACGGCGGCGGGCAACGCCGGCCGGCGGCCGCGGACCCGCGGGCGCCCGGCGGGGCCGGCTCCGCCGCCCGGCGCCGACCGGCTCACCGTCCACACCGGACACCCGTTCGCCGGCCGACCCGTCGCGCCCGGCAGTGCCCGCCACCGCGGCTGCGGGCGCACCGGAGGCTCGGCCGGCGGTTCGTCCACCGGCGAACCGACCGGCCGGCGCACGCCGGACCCCCGGCCACTGGCCCCACCCACCCCGGCCCCACCCGACAGCCGGCCGGCGGCCCCACCCGCCTCGGCCGGACCCGACACCCGGCCGCCGGCCCCACCCACCTCGGCCGGACCCGACAACCGGCCGGCGAGCCCACCCGCGGCCGCACCGGACACCCGACCACCGGTCGCACCCACCCCGAGCCGCGCCGACACCCAGCCGCCGATCCCACCCGCCGAGCACGCCGGACGCCCGATCGCCGGGCCCACCGATCCCGGCCACACCGGACATCCGACCGGCGGCCCCGCCCGCTCCGGCCGTGGCGGACAGCCGACCGGGAGGCTCGTCGGACACCGGGCCGCCGGACACGGCCGCTCCGGCCGCCGGGCCACTCGCCGGAACTGCCGACGCTCGACCATCCACACCGGACGCCAAGCCGCCGGCCAGGTCGGACGGCCGGGCGTCGAGCACGTCCACCCCGGCCGCGGCGGACCCGGCCGCCCCGGCCCGGGCCGGGGCGGACACTCGGCCGTCGGCCGACGCCGCTCGTCCATCCACACCGGACAGTCGTGCGGGAGGCACAGCCACCCCCGGGGCGGACGCTGATGCCGACGCGGTCGCGACCGGCGGCCTGTCGGCGGCGGACGCCGGACCGGCGGCGGGGCCGGCCGCCGGCCAGCCGTCCACACCGGACGGTCGAGCGGCGGACGGTCGAGCGGCGGACGCGGCGGGAGCCGGTCGGGCGGGGACGCCGGACGACGCGCCGGCCCAGGTGGCACCGCTCTCCCTGATCGCGCTGCCCGGCCAGACCTCGAGCCGGAGCCGGCCCGGCCTGGTCGACCACGAGATCGACGCGCAGGTCGAGACGGCCGCCGCCGCGAGCGGCTTCACCGTCGCCGCGAAGCTCGCCGACGGCCGCTACCGGCTCCGGCGCCCGGCCACCGCCGGCGAGCCGGAGCAGTCGTTCGTCCTCACCGCCCGGGCCGGCTCGGTCCCGGCGCCGCAGCTCGTGCTGGCCCGGACCGAGGTCGACGCCGCCGCCGGGACCGTGGCCGTGACCGTCTCGGAGCAGGCGCTGCGCCGGTCGGTGGGCCGGGCCCTCGCCCACCAGATCGCCGCCGCGGCCACCCGGCTGGCCGTGGCCGCCGACCCGGCCGGGCCCCGGCGGCCGGCCGCGGACCGCGCCGGTCGCACCGCCGAGCTCCGGTACGTCGAGCAGCGGCGGGCCGCCGCCGGCCTGCGGCTCGCCGCCGTCGACGACGTCCTCGACCTCCCGGTGCTCCGGCACGCCGCCGAGGCCACGGCGCCCGCCCCGGCGCCGCCGGACGGGACGCCGCCGGACGGGACGCCGCCGCCGGACGAGACGCCGCCGGACGAGGACTCCGACCGGCCCCGGATCACCGCCTCCTGGGTGCCCGGCTCGGCGGCGCACGGCGAGGCGTCGGCGGTGGCGCGGCCGGTCGAGGTGGCCTCCGAGCTGGACGGGATCGTCACCGACGACCCGGTCGAGCTGGCCCGGGCGGCCGGCCTCGAATACCGCATCCGGAACCGCCGGTTGGTCTGGTTCACCGAGGCCGGCCGGGAGTTCACCGTCGAGTGGACGGTGGTGCCGGCGGACGACCTCGGGCCGCCCACCGTGGTGGCCGGCGTCAGCCGGCTGCCCACCGCGGACGCGGACGCGGACCGGGCCCGGCGCACGGTCACGATCCGGGTGTCCGACCGCGCCCGGCTGCCGTTCCTCGGCCGCGACCCGTCCCAGCCGGACCCGCGGTGGGCCCGGGACGTCTTCCGCGCGGTCACCCACGAGCTGACCGAGGCGGCGGCCCTCTTCGACGACGCGCCGTCCGCCCGGCACGTGCTGACCCCCGACCGGGCGGCGTCCGGTCGGCCGTTCAGCCCGTGGGAGCTGACCGGTCACGACCGGGCCCGGCTGGCCGAGGTCGGCGTGCTGCTGCGCGCGGCCCGGGATCCAGCCCTGCGGGAGCGCGCCGGCCACGAGCTCGCGGTCCTGCTGGACTCCCTGATCGGGGTGCCGGTGGCGGTCGACCCCGAGACCGGCGCGGTGGCGGTCACCGGCCGGCCGGTCCAGGACTCGGTGCTGGCCGACCTGCTGACGGCGACCGACGTCGAGGCCAGGGTGCGGGTGGTCAACCGGATGCTGCGGCAGATCCCGGAGGACCTGCTCGGCGTGGCGGTGGCGCGGCACCTGGGCCAGCTGGCCGCGGCCCGCGCCGGGGCGACGGCCACGCCGATCGGCGCCCGCTGGCTCGTGCTCGAGACCGGCGGGCAGCGGGTGGCGATCCACCTCCGGTCCGCCGTGACCCCGCCGGGCCGGGTCGACCCCCCGCGCCCGCTGCTGCGGGACGCGCAGCTGCCCGAGGGCTGGACCTTCGACAAGGTCCTGCAGCTGACCGTGCCCGCGGCCGGCCCGGACGACCTGCGGGTCGTCCGGAACGTCAACCGGGCGATCGCGGGCGCGGTGGCCGCGATGCGGGGCCGACCGCCCGGTCCGGGCATCCTCACGCAGGAGGCGCTGACCGCCGAGCCGGCGACCGAGGACCTGTCCGCGGCCGACGTCGGCACCGCGGCCGAGCTGGTCCCCGCGGTCCGGTACTGGGTCGGCGGCCGCTGGCTGGAGCGGCTGGCCGGCATCCGCGACCTGCGCCGGCGGCTGTCCGAGGCCCTGCTGGGCTTCGACCAGCCCGGCGGCGAGCTGCGCTACCGCGCCCTGCGGGCCGCCGGGCTGATCGCCACCGACGTCCATGACGCGCTCGAGACCGTGCGGGGCGCGCGCCTGCGCGGATGGCGCGGGCGGATGCGGAACGTCGCGGTGGCCCGGATCCGCAGCCTGGCCCAGGGCGACCTGAGCGGCCTGGTGGTGGAGCCGCTCGGCGACGGCCTGATCACGGTGATCGGTCCGACCGGCCGCCTCACCGTCGAGCTGGTGCCCGGCAAGCCGGCCTCCGGGGCCCTGCTCGAGGCCCGCGTCAGCGGCAGCGTGGTCACGGTCACCGCCCGCCGGGCGGCCGACCAGGAGGGCGCCGCCGGGCCGCTGACCGCGGCGCTGGCCGGAGCCCTGCTGCCCCTGCTCGATGCCCCGGCCCCCGTCCCCCCCGGCCGGTCCGCCGGCGCCGCGCTGCTGGCCGAGGCCGCGACCACGCTGGCCGCGGACGCGCAGTGGCGGCCGGGCGGCCTGCGGATGGCCGGACCGGACGGGATCGACCGGGACGTCACCGCGGACCAGCTCCGAGCCATCGAGGCGGAGCTGGACCGCGACCTCGCCGCCGGCGTCGACCCCTGGCTGCTGGAGCCGGTGGCGGCGGAGCTGCTCGGCCGGGCCCTCGACGCCGCCGCCCCGGTGCGGATCACCGACTCGTGGGTGCCCGGCTCGACGACGCACGGCGAGGCCGCGCCGGACTCGCGGCACGACGAGGTCGAGGCCGAGGTCGGCGGCATCCTCGGCGATCCCGCCGAGCTGGCCCGGGCCACCGGCCTCGACGTCCGCCGCGAGGGCGGGAGGCTCGTCTGGACCACCGAGCTCGGCCAGGACTTCGAGATCGAGGACTGGTCCGTGGTGCCCGCGTACACGCTCGGGCCGGCCACCGTGGTCGGCGGCGTCGTCCGGCGTCCCACCGCGGTCGCGGACGTCGACGTGGCCGGGGGCAAGGTCAGGATCCGGGTGTCCGACCAGGCCCGGCTGCCGTTCCTCGGCGGCGACGTGGCGCGGCCGGATCCGCTGTGGGTCCGCGACGTGTTCCGCGCCCTCACCCACGAGCTGACCGAGGCGGCGGCCCTCCTCGACGGCACGCCCCGCAACCGTGCCGACCAGCTGACCCCGGACGCCGCGGCCGAGGGCCGGCAGCTCGACCCGGCCCGGCTGAGCGGGCAGGACCGCGCCCGGCTGGCCGAGGTCGGCGTGTTGCTCGAGGCGGCTCTCGACCCGGCCCTGCGGGCGCGGGCCCACCAGGAGCTTGCGCTGCTGCTGGACCACCTGCTGGGGATCACGCTGACCGTCGACCCGGCCACCGGGGAGCTGGCGACCGGACCGCTCGACCTGGCACCGCTGCAGCTCTCCGCGTCAGGCGGCCTGGACGCGCGGGTGGGCGCCCTCAACCTCATGATCAGTACGGCGGCCGGGGGGCTGTCCGGGCCGGCCCGGGCGTGGCGGCTCATCGCCGACGCCGCCGGCCGGCGGGGGGCGCTGGCCACCCGGGTCGGCGGCACCCGGGTCGTGCTGTGGATGCCCGGCCGCCAGGTGGCGATCCACCTCCGGCCGGCCGACCCGGTGCCGGGCGCCGGCGAGCCCCTCCCGGCCCCCGAGCTGGCCCCGGACGGCGTCCGGCTGCTCACCCTGCCGCCGGCCGGCACCCCCGAGCCGGAGCTCGCCCGGATCGTCGAGCGGGCGATCGCCGCCGCGGTGGCCGAGCTGGACATGCCGGTCGGCCCCGGCCTGCTCGCCGCGGAGGTGCCGGCGGCCGTGCCGGGCACCGCGCCGGTCAGCACGGCCGACGTCGCCGTCGTCGCCGACCTCGTCGCGGCGGCCCGCTCGTACGCGGGCGGCACCGGCCCGACCGCCGACGAGCTGCGGCAGCTGGTCCGGGCCGCCCGGCTCGGCGTCGACCAGCCCGGCGGCGAGCTGAATTTCCTCGCCGTGGCCGCCGCCGGGCTGGTGCCCCCGGACGTGCTCGCGGTGCTGGACGGGCTGGCCGACCCGCGGCTGGGGCGCTGGCGCGAGCAGGTGCGCGAGACCGTGCTGCGGACCGCGGAGACGGTGGGCGACGGGCAGCCGCTCGGCCAGGGGCTGGCCCGGGCGACCGTCGCCTCGACCGGCCGGCAGGTGGTCGTGCAGGTCGTGCCCGCGAGCCGGCCCGACGGCGTCCGGATCGAGGTCGCCGGCGACGTGGTGACGGTGACGGCCTCCCGCGACCTGGGGAAGGCCCAGCTGGCCGAGGCCCTGGCCGGCGCGCTGGCGAGCACCCTCGACGGGCTGCCGGCGACGACGCCGACCGGGCCGATGGGGCCGATGGGGCCCCAGCTGCCGACCACCGGGCTGGCGATCCTGCACGAGGCGGCCATGCTGCTGTCCGCGGACGCGCTCTGGCAGCCGGACGGCCGCCTCCGGCTGACCGGACCTGACGGGGTCGGCCGCGACCTGCCGGCCGACCGGGTGCGGGCGCTGGTCGACGTGCTGAGCCGCAACCTCGCCGACGGCGTCGATCCCGAGCGGGTGCGGGCCGCCGCCGCGCTGCTGCTGGGCGGTGAGCTGGCCGAGGTCGCTGCCCGGAGCAGGGTCGAGGACGGGCTGGACGCCCTCGGCCGGCTCGCCGACGCGCGGCCGCAGAGCGCGGCCGCGGCCGCGGAGAAGGCCGCCGCGGCGCTGCGCCGCCACCCGGTCCCGGCCGACGCGGTCCCCGCGCTGTCCGGGCCTGCCCGCCGGCTGCTCCAGCCGGCCCCGGGCGGCCCGACCGGCCCGGGCGGTCCGACCGACGACCCGTACGCCGCCCTCCGCCCGGGCGGGCACGCCCCGGCCGCCCGCGCCGTCCTGCACGCCGCCCAGGCGGTCGCCGCCGCGGTGCACGGCACCGGTGAGCTCGACGAGGCCGCCACCGCGCTGGCCAGCGCGGTGCGCGGGCTGGTCCAGGGCCTGGAGCGGACCCGGGCCGGCCTGCAGGCGCTGTCGGACGCGCACCGCGCCGGCGCCAGGAGGGCCGCGGCCGACGCGGCCGCGGCCCGCGCGGCGGCCGTCGAGGCGGCCGGGATGGACGACCGGCAGTCGTTCGAACGGGAGCGGAGGAGGCGCGCCGAGGGCGAGGTGGCCGAGGACACCGCCGCCCAGAGGGAACGGATCGCCGCGGCGTACGCCCGGGCCGCCACGCTGGCCGCCGAGGCCGGCCAGCGGTTCGGTGCGGTCGCCGACACCCTGGCCGTGCTGACCGCCGAGGACCCCGCCTCACCCGCGCTGACCGGGCTGGCCACCCACCTCCTGCTCGACGCGCGGAACGCGGTGCGGATGCACCACCGGCACGAGGCGGCCCTGCTTCGCGCGCTGCCGCCGGAGCGGGCGCTGGTCGCCGGCACCCCGACCGGCAGGCTGCCCCAGGTCGCCCGGCTGGTCGGCGTCCTCAACGACGAGCTGGACCGCCGCGGCTCGCCGCACCGGTTCACCGCCGACGAGCTGGACCGCCAGCTGCGGGGCCGGTGGCCGCGGGTCGCCTCCGCGAACGGCGTCGTCCTGCACGTCGGCTCGGGACCGGACGCCGCCGAGCTGCGGGTCCGGCTGGCCCTGTCCGGCCCGGTCGAGCTGCCGGCCGGCCCGGTGCAGCACAGCGAGTCGTCCTCCGGTCACTTCCCGCAGGGCGGCCGGACGGTCTCGGTCGCCGTCAACCGCAGCCGGGGCGGCGGGCTGGCCGGCTCGCTGGCCGACGTCATGCGGCTGTACACCGAGGGCCTCTCGGACGCCGTCCTCTGGATGGCGACGGTCAAGCAGGCGGCCCGCCACCTCGTGCTCGAGCTGGGCGGGCGGCTGGGCTACCGGACCAGCCGGGTCGCCACCGCGGCCGCGCTGGCGCTGCGCGGCGAGGTCGACGACAACCGGGGCGAGTCCACCTTCTTCGACGTGGCCGCGCGCTGGGAGGTCGACCTCGCGCCGACCCCGGCCGGGTGGACGCCGGTCGAGCCGGCCGAGGAGGCCGAGAGCTCCGCCGAGCGGTCCTCCGTACGGCTGAAGGTCCCGCACTCCTACACCGAGCACGCCGCGGCGGGGTGGACCTCGCGGTTCCCGCCCGGGCAGGTGCCGCCGAGGGCGCCGATCCCGGAGCACTGGGCGACCGACGTGCGCGGGCTGCGGCGGCTGGCCGACCGGGTGGTGGCCGAGCTCGGGCCCGGGATCGCGCCGGTCGGCAGCCCGGTACGGCAGCAGGTCGACGTCCTGCTGACCCAGCACCTGGCGGGCCGGCTCGAGACGGCGGTGAACGAAGAGCACGGCCTGCCGCCCGCGCTGCTCACCGACCACGGGCAGCTGGTGGCGGTGCTCCGGGTGCGGACGAGAGTGATCCGGCGGCCGGCGCGGGACGTCCTGATGGTCGGCGTCTCCAGCGCCAAGCAGCACCTGGAGCGGCTGCGCATCGGCTTCTCCCAGGCGGTCTCCGCGGTGACCCGGGCCGTCGAGTACGGCGGGAACGTGGTGACCGGCGTGCAGGCGACACCCGAGGGCGGCGCGCGGGTGACCGGCAAGGCCGACCGCGCGCGGGCCCTGCCCCGGCAGACCCGGGTGGGGGGCACGTCGATCAAGGCGGGCGTGCAGCGGTGGGCCGGGCGCATCCGGGCCTACGTCGTCGAGTTCGAGCACACCGTGACCCTGCAGGTGATGGGCGAGCAGGAGCCGCGGTCACCGATCACCGAGCGCGGGGAGGCCCTGGTCCGGATCGCCGAGCCCGACGCCTACGAGTACGGCCTGCCGGTGGACGAGGCCGCCGTGTCGGTCGACGACCAGGGCGTGGTCCGGCTGCGCGACGACCCCGACCCGGCGCCGCCGCCCGGCCGCCTCCCGCGGCTGCCCGGGTGGCTGGGGCCGACCGGGATGCGGGGCGCCGGCCCGGCGTCGGTGCGCAACCTCCAGGGCGCCGAGGACACCCGCGCCGAGCTGGTCACCCGGCTGCAGGAGCTCGGCTGGCTCCCCGAGCTGGACCCGACCGGCTTCCCGGTCCTGTCCACCGACCGGCTGGAGGCCAAGAGCCAACTGGAGAACCTGATCGAGGTGCTGGAGCGGCTGTCGGCCGCCGGGCTGGAGACCGGCTACGACCAGGCCAGCCAGGACGGCGTGTTCCTGGACCTGGTCCTGGAGCGGACCGGCCGGCCGCCGCTGCTGTGGACGCTGCGGGCCCGGCTGATCCGGTCCGGGCCCGCCCCCTACCGCGGCCAGCTCCCCGCCGAGGTCCCGGTCAACCTGCACATCGCCGCCGAGGGCTGGAGCCGGGTGCAGACCCAGTCGACCCAGCGCGCCAAGGCGCTCCAGGCCGGCACCACGGAGGTGTACGACCCGATCGGGTTCGGACCGGACAGCCAGCAGGTCTCGGGCGAGCTCGGCGGCGGCCCCGTCCGGACCGCGACCTCGTCGGTGGACGACAACGTCAGCCAGGTCAGCCTGGTCGAGTCGGCCGCCCCGGTGGCGATCTTCGAGGTGCCGCACCAGCTGGTCGTGGACGAGTACCGCGAGGGCGCCTGGCACCCGCTGGCGACCGGCACCGGCTCGGCCGAGGTGCTCCTCCCGGTCGACCTGATGGACCCGGACCCCGACCACGCCGAGCCGGAGACGCGGCGGGAGGTCGGGTCCGACTTCGGGGGTTTCCTGATCCCGCGGCTGGTCCGCGCGCGCTGGCTGCACGCCGACCTCGGCGACGTGCTGGACCCGCTGCTCGCCGCACTCCCGCAGACCGGCAAGGCGGCCCTCTTCCACTTCGCCCGGTTCGTCGACGCCCTCAGCGTGGTGGCCCACCCCGAGCTGGCCGGGACGCCGTACGAGACCGCGGTGGAGGTGATCGGCACACCGGTGCTGCCGGTGACGGCATCGGTCGCGCTGCAGGTGACACCGCGGGAACTGATCTGGGTCGGCGCCAGCGCCCTGGTGACCGGCCACATCAACATGACCCAGGCCGGCTTCGGCCTGACCCACGACCTGCGTCGGGCCCGCAGCGGCGCGTTCACCTTCGGGACCGGCGACGCGAGCGGCTCGGCCACGGGCTCCGGCTCGCTCAGCATCGGGACCTCGGTCCGGCAGGCGACCTCGTACGGCGTCGAGATGTTGAGCGTCAACACCGGCCTCCAGTACGTCTACCGGCTGCGGGTGGACCCGGTGCTGACCGCGATCGAGGGCGGCCGGGGGAAGCCGAAGACGCTGCCCGCGGGCGCGGTCCTGGTGGCCTTCGCCGAGCGGGACGTCCTCGAGTGGTACGGGACGGAGGGCTTCCCGGTGCCGCCCGCGCAGATCGCCGACGCGATCGAGCGGCTGCTCACCAGGAGCCTGGTGCTCGACCCGGCGGTCGCGATCCCGCTGGTCCGGCAATACCTGATCGCGCGGGCGGCGTACCGGGCGGATCCAACACTCCCGCCCGTGCCCGACATCGCGATCGGGCGCCTGACCTCCTGGCTGGAGGGCTACTTCCCGGAGGTCACGAAGCGGGTCGCGCTGATGGCGCCGGCGACCGGCGCCGGCTTCGCCGTCGAGCGCGCCGAGGAGGACGACTTCCTCGGCATCGAGGGGGAGACCGTCTTCCAGGTCGACGGCGAAGAGGGGCTGCGGGGCGCCCTGGACCACTTCGCGGCGATGCTCGAGCTGCCCCTCCTGGTCGACCTGGCGGAGCACCTCGCGGTCGCCGGCCTGTCCGACGTCGAGCGGGCCGAGCTCACCGACCGGTACGGCCGGGCGGTGCCGGACCTGGCCCAGCCGGTGCTGGACCTGCTGGCCCGGATGCTGCCGGCCGCCCTCGACGACCGGCCCGAGCTGCGGCGCGGGGTGCGGGCCCTGCTCGGCGGCGGCGAGCGCTGGTGGGGCCGGCTGCGCGACATGACGGAGCCCGGCGGCTTCCGGCTGCTGGACGAGGTGATCGACCGGGACCGGGTCGTCGTCCGGCTCGAGGCGGGCTTCGACACCGACCGGGTGGAGCTGCTCGGCCGGGACGCCGACACCGGGCTGATCAACCAGATCTATGTCTTGCAGACGAACGCGGCCGGCGACTCGATCGGCTGGGGTGCCGGCGGCCGGGCCGGCGTGCCGGTGCTCGGCCCGGAGCTCGCCGTGGGCACCGACCGGAGCCACAGCAGCAGCCGGACCGCCGCGACGACGGTCACCACGCTGAGCCGGCAGGCCAAGTTCGGCGGGGTGGAGCGGGTGCGGCATCTCCTCGCGATCCTCGTCACGGTCGAGCGGACCATCGGCGTGCGGCGGCCCGGCCGGCTCGTGTCCGACGTCGCCGCCGAGGGCACCCGGGTGCGGACGTCGACGATCATGCTGACCGGGCAGGTGATCCGGCAGGTGCCGGCCGGCCTCGCCCTCCGGCGGGTGCCGGTGCAGGAGGTCGGTCACTGGCGGCTCGTGCGGGCCCAGCCCTTGCGGCCGGTCCGGTACGCCGACGTGCGGCAGGGCGACCTGCCGGACCGGTTCGTCACCGAGGACACCGAGGACACCGAGACGGGTGTGCTGGCCGAGGTGATCCTCGCGCTGCTCGCCGAGCCCGGACCTGCTCGGCCCGGGCGGCGTCCGGCGGTCCCGCCTGCTGCTGGACCGGCAGCTCTCCCCGCTGGCCAAGCGCAGCAGCCTGCAGTTCGTGCAGAGCGAGGGCGGTCACCGGCTCGTGCTCGTCGACGTGCCCGGGCACCCGGACCAGGCGGTCGAGGTCTGGGTCACCGCGAAGGTGAGCGAGAGCCAGCAGGTCCTGCGCGGCAACGCGGACATCGAGCTCGGCGCCACCGAGCGGACCGAGGACGTCATGCCGACCTCCGACGACCGGAGCCGGCTGGACCCGGTCGGCCGGTACGTCACCTACAGCGACGAGGTGCCGGTCGGTCCCGACGAGGAGGACGTCGTCGAGGGCGAGGTGCCGCTGAGTTCCGGCGAGCAGGCCACGCTCAGCCACGCTCTCGGCGGCGGGGCGCGGCACGAGCTGACCGACAACGAGAAGGGCTCGGGCGGCACCAACAAGGTGCGGCTGGACTTCGGCATCGTCGTGCGCAAGTGGCGGATCGGACCGGACGGCCGCGAGCTGCTGGTCGAGCGCGTGCTGCCCAACGCCGCGATCGGCGCGGCGTACGTGACCGCGTTCGACTCCGCGCTGGCCTACGCGGCCGAGCAGCTGGAGGACGACTCGGACCTCCACCACGGGGACTGGCCGCCAGACGGCACCGACGCGCCCGGGGGGCTGCCCCTGGACGAGCTCTACCCCGCCTACGTACGGGACGAGCTCAGGTCGGCGACGCTGTCCGAGGACCAGGCCTGGCTGCCGCGCTACTACGACGTCTACCCGGCGATGGCGACCAAGGTCCGCGACCGCTTCCCGGACGCGGCCCGGCCCGGCGGCGTCGTCCGGGTCACGGCGACGGAGATCGGGCGCTACCCGTGGCGGGAGCTCATCCGGGCCCGGCTGCTCGCCCGCCAGCTGGGCGCGACGGTCCTCGTGGACGTCACCGACGCCGCCGGCGTGCTGCGGCTGTACCGCGCGGACCCGGGCGGCCTGCTCGTCAGCCGGGGGGACGACGGCGGGTTCGCGAACGCGCTCGGGCACGTGGACTACCTGCTGCAGGAGCACTTCGGCCGGGTGCTGGACCTCCGCCGCTTCTTCCACGCGACCCGCCACCAGCCCGGGACGTTCTCCGACAAGATCCGGGCGGAGCTGCGCCGGCGCGGTCGGGTGCCCGAGCACGAGGTGCTGGACCTCGGCGCCCCGCTGCCGTACACGCCCGAGTGGACCGAGAGCCACCCCGCCGGCGACAGCTACTCGGGCAACTACGGCCAGGGCGGCGGGGCCGGCGGCGTGGGCGGCGTCGGGACGGACTCCTGGGTGCCGGGGTCGGGGTCGCACGGGCTGGCCCACCTCCCGAGGGCCCGGTGGGCGGCCACCCGGGCCGAGGTCGCCGCCGAGCTGGCCGAACCCCACCGGCTCGCCGCCGCGGCCGGCCTGACCGTCGCAGGTCCGCCCGGACCGGACGGTGCGCTGGTTCACCCCCGAAGGCACCCCCTTCCGGCTCACCCGCGTCGACGTCGTCCCGGCCCGGCGCGTCGGCCGACCCACCACCATCGACGGCCAGACCCGCTGGCCCACCGTGGCCCGCACCGTCCGGCACACCCGGACCGGACACACCGTGCGGCTGCGGGTCTCCGCCCAGGCCCGGCTCAGCACCGACGACGACGGCGTCCTGGAGATGCGCCGCGGCCTCGCCCACGACCTCGCCGAAGCCGCCGCCGCCATCGACCGCGCCCCCGACGTCGACCTGCTCACCGGCACACCCCCCGCCGGCGGCTGGGCCACCCTCGACCTCGACCAGCTCTCCGCCCACGACCGCGGCCGCCTCGCCGAGATCGGCGTCCTGCTCGACGCCCGCACCGAACCCACCGACCCCGGCACCACCCGCCACCACGCCGACACCGAACTCCACCTCCTGCTCGACCACCTCCTCGGACCCGCCACCCACGACGGCGCCCGAGCCATCAGCCCTGCCCTGCACCCCGACCACGCCACCGCCCTCCACCACGCCGTCGCCGAGCTCTACGGCCCCGCACCAGCCGCCAGCCCCACCTCCACCCCGGCCCCCGATCCCGTACCGGCCCCCGACCCCGCATCGGCGTCCGGCACCGACCTCACGCCGGACCCCGCGCCCGACTCCGCGCCGGCGGTCGGGTCGGGACCGGCGGATCGGGTCGGATGAGGTGGCCGCTCGGGCGCGGCTGGCCGCGGTCCTGGACGCGCTGCCCGACGCGTCGCCCCGAGAGCGGCGGAAGCTGCGCGCCGCGGCCGACCGGCTGACTGGCCGAGCTGGAGCTCGAGCCGTTCGGTCACGGCGCCCGGGAGCGCCGGGCCCGGCTCGGTCCGCGGCTGGCCGCCCGGGTCGCGCTGCACGAGCAGGCCAAGGCGGCGGCCGGCCACTGGCGCCGGGCGGCCGCGACCACGGTGGCGGCCGCCGCCGACGCGCTGGTACGGGCCGCGGAGGCCGCCGGCGCCGAGGTCCGGGTGCTCGACGCCGGCCTGATCGAGCTGCGGCTGCCTGGCGGCGACGCGCTGCGGGTGGAGCTGTCCGTCGGGGACGTCCCGCACGGGCGCCCGATGGAGCCGGCCCTGACCGGCCCGGACACCGTCGCGATCCGGCTCAACGGCCGCTTCCCGGACACCGCACTACAGCGGGCGGTCGTCGCCACGATCACCGGCACGGTGCTGGCGGCGCGTACGGACGTGCCAGCCGGGCCGGCGACGCTGACCGCGGCAGCGGCCGGCGGGTCGCTCACCGTCTCCGACCGGCAGGCGGTGGCGGCGCTGCAGGAGGCGGTCCGCCAGGTGCGCACGTCCACCGGGTCGGCGCGGCTGAAGGCGATCGGGGTGCTGTCCGAGCTGGCCGACGACCTCCGTCTCGGCAGCCGCCCGGCCGGCGTGGACTCCGCCCGGCCGCTGCTGCGGACCGCCGGCCCGGCCGCACTGGTCGTCGACCTGGAGGAGCTGGTCGACGGGATGCCGGCGGACCGGGACGGGCGGCCGTGGTGGTCCGGTCGGCGGCCCGGGGAGTCGGACCCGGAGTACCAGCGGCGGATGGCGTTGCTGTCCAACCCCCTCGGCTGGATCCCCCCGGAGCGGGACGACGAGCTGCTCGACCGGTTCGGCCCGCCCCCGCCGGACGCAGCACCGCCGCCGGAGGAGGCACCACCGAGCGAGGCACCGCCGCCGAGCGCGCCGCCGGCGAGCACCGCGCCGCCGACCACCACGACCCCGCCGCCGACCACGACCACGCCGCAGGAAGCGACGACCACGCCGCCGGCCGGCACCGGGGCGCCCAGCACGTCGCCGGTCACCCCGCCCGCGGAGAGCACCGCGCCGGAGCCGACTCCGGCGCCGGGCGGCGAGCCCACCGCGGAGCCGAAGCCCAAGCCGAAGCCCAAGCCGAAGGCGAGCCGAAGAAGCCGAAGACGAAGCGAGGAAGCCGAAGAAGCATTCGTCCGATCCGGACGCCCGGAAGCGCCCGAGCGGCCGCCGGAAGCGCGCCAGCGGGCGTCCGTCGGACACCGGCGGCATGAGCGGGACCCGGCGGAGGAAGGCGGACCGGGCCGACGAGCGCCGCCACGCCGCGAAGCGCAAGGTCAAGGAGAAGAAGGAGAAGAGGAGCCGGCGCCGGAAGGACGACGACTGCGACCCGCCGCGGAGGGACCGACACCGCCGCCGCGGCCGTCACCGCGACTCCTAGCCCCGGCCCGCCCACCGCGGCGCCGCACACCCCGGCGCCGCACACCGCGGCGCCCGCCCCGTCCGGTGCCGGACGGACGGGGCGGGCGCGTGGGAGGGACTCAGCCCTGGGGGGTGATGAACACGTCGTCCTGCACCCGGGCGACGCTGTTCGACTCGATGACCTGGGCCAGCGTCCGCTTGTACGAGATCCCGTACGCGCTCTCGATCGCGGCCAGCGTCGGGTCGTTGCCGAAGAAGAACCGGTCGCCGTCGCGCAGCCGCTGGAACTGGTCCCGCCAGATGACCGACTGCAGCTCGCCCAGGTCGGACCCGCGCAGGTGCGGCTCGGCGATCATGCCAACGAACGCGTCCACCTCGTCGACGCTCCCGTACACCGCCCGCAGCCGCGCGGCCAGAGTGCTGCGCCGGGTCCCGCTGACCGCCTGCTCCAGGATCGCGGTCCGGTCCGTGCGGCCGATCGCGGCGCCGTCGATGTCGCGCAGCGCGATGAAGTCGAGGATCTGCGGGTCGTCGATCGGGTCGGCCCGGTCGACCCGCGGGTCGTCCGCGAACTGGTCGGTGTCCTCCCCGGTGATCGCGGTGAAGGAGGTCCGGGGCGCCAGCCCGAAGGCCCGCCGCAGCTCGTTGTACGACGGCATCCCGTGGTCGCGGCCGCGCTGGATGTCGATGGCGCCCAGGTCCTGGACCAGGGTGAAGCATCCGGCCAGCACGAGCGGGTCGGTGCACCGGGGCGGGTTGGCCAACCCGGGCCGCGGCACCTGGAAGAGCACGCTGCGCAGGGTGTCGTCGATCTGCTCGTCGTTGCGGTACTGGTGGCCGGCGGCGAAGTCGGCGGCCAGCTTGGCGATCCCGACCTGGCCGAGCAGGCCGGGGTTGCCGAGCATGGCGGTGAGCGGGACGTCGAGGGTGTTGACGCCGCTCACACTGGTGACCCCGATGCCCTGCCGGCGGAAGGCGGCCAGCTGCTGCGCCGAATACTCCCCCGGCCGGAACGACGGGTTGAAGATGCCGTGCACCATGCTGTGCGAGCGGTAGCCCACGGAGGCGAACTCGTTCGACAGGGACGGGTTCACCGACGGGTCGTAGCCCTGGTAGCGCGGCAGGGGCACGCCGACCGCGGGGAGGAACCCGGCGTAGGTGATGTACTGGATCGTCGCGCCGACCACCTTGCGGGCGATCTCGAACTTCTGCTGCTCGGTCAGCGACGCCGGCAGCGCGGCCACCACCCGGTTGTGCTCGCGGGCGAAGAGGGTGTGCAGCAGGGTGAGCGCGGTGTTCTCGTTGGCCCGCACGTCGCCGGCCACCCGGGCCGTCCCGGGCCGCCCCGTCTGCGGTCCGAAGAGGTCCATCAGCGGGGCCGCGGTCGCGTCGCCCCGGTCCCGCGGCCGGGGCAGGAAGCCCTCCGGCAGCAGCAACCGGGCGCGGTTGTTCGTCGCGTCGCCGTCGACCGGGCCCTCCCGCAGCCAGTCCAGCCGGGTGTCCGACAGCCCGTACACGGTGGAGCCGTCGATGAACGAGCTGATCTGGTTCACCTGCTGGCGCGGCTGGCCGGCGGTGCCGGTGCCGGGGGCCGCGGGCGAGCGCGCGAAGGAGATGTCCCGGTCGCTGCGGAACCGCTCCAGCGGGTCCCGGGCGTCGAAGCGGATCGGCGCGGGCTCGCCCTTGGTCTCGTCCCGCAGGCCGACGTCGTGGTCGATGAACTGGCCCCAGATCCAGACCCACTGGGAGAGGTCGCGCTCGGAGAAGAGGTTCTGCCCGTTGTCGGTGAAGATCCGGTTGCTGACGTACCGGGCCGGCGGGCCGCCGACGATCGCGCCGCGCCCGTCCGGGTAGGCCGCGGGGGCCAGCCGCAGGTACGGCGTGCCGGCCTGGCCCCGGGCCGGCGCCTGGGGGTTGTTGTCCCGGCCGTCCAGCGTCCGGGCCGCTGCCACCACCTGGGTGGCCACGCTGCCCGGGTCGGTGTCGCCCGGCGCGGCGGCCAGCGGCGACAGCGCCAGCGCCACCCCCGCGACCGTGAGGACGCCGACGAGCGTCCGGATCCGTCGCACCCGGGCCAGCCACGCCACCCGCGCCACCCGCCCTTCGCGCCCGCCGGTCGTTCGGCCGGACCGAGCATCCGGCGGGGCCGTACACCCCGGGTCCGGGCCGGATACAGCGGCGGCCGGGCGCAGTCAGGCCCGGAATGGATCCCCGCTGTATCGCCCCCGGGCACGATGCCCGCGTGCCCGCCCTGGCCAGCGACCGCGGCGCGGCGGCCGACCGCCGGGCGCGGGTGACCATCGCGCTGAGTGCGCTCTGCCCGGTGCTGGTCGGGCTGCTGGTCACCGCCGGCACCGGCGGGTCCGACCCCGGTCCGCCGCCCCAGCTCGCCGGCCACTGGGTGTACGTGCCCGGCCTGGCCGCCGCGGTGCACGTCGACGGGGAGACCAAGCAGGTCGACGCGACCGTGCCGGTCGGCGCGGCCGGGGCCGGCAGCCCGGTGCTGCAGGGCGGGCCGGCCGGCTACGTGGTCGACGTCGACCGGGTGATCGCCTTCGGCCCGACCACCGGGGTGACCGGCGGCCACCCCGGGGTCGGGGTGGCCGAGACGCCGGTGCCGGTGGAGACGGCCGCGGCCGCGTACCTGGTCTACCGCACCGCCGGCCTGGTCGTCCGGCTGCACCCGGAGCGGGCCACCGTCCGGGCCGGCGGCCCGCTCGGCGACCCGGTCGCCGACCGCGACGGCACGCTGTGGGCGCACCGGGTGGACACCGGCGCGGTGTGCGCGCTCGGCCCGGCCGACACCGCGCTGAGCTGCCCGGCCCGCGTCCCGGCCGGGCACCGGGCGGCGCTCAGCTCGCTGCGCGACCACCCGGTGCTGGTCGACGTCACGGCCGGCACCGTGCAGCCGGTCGCCCGGCGCGGCGCCGGCACGGCGACGCGGCTCGGCGTGGCGCTGCCGCCGAACGCGCGGGTCGGCCCGGCCGACGCCGGCGGCCGGCTGCCGGTGCTCGACCCGGGCGGGCGCCGGCTGCTGCTGGTGCAGCCGGGCGGCGACGCGGTGGCCGTGCCGCTCGGCCCCGGCCGCTTCGACCGGCCGGTGTCCAGCGGGGACGCGGTCGCGCTGGTCGACCAGGACACCGGCAAGGTGGCCAGCTACGACAGCCGGGGGCAGCCCCGCGGCGCGGCGATGATCCGGACCGGCGGGATCCGCACCACCCGGAGCGAGGACGGCCGGGTGTACGCCGACGCCACCGACGGCCGGCAGAGCGTGGTCATGGACGGCGACGGCACGCTGACCGTGGTGCGGTACGGCGGCCCGGCGCCGAGCTACCGGCCGCCGGTGGCGGCGCCGCGGACCACCGCGCCGCCGACCACGCCGCCGCCGGCCGGCACGCCGGACCCGACCACCACGACGCCCACCACCACCGCGCCCACCCCGGCTCCCACCACGGCGGCTGCCGACCCCGGCCGCGCCGGCACCCGGCACGCCGCAGCGGACCAGCCCGCCGGCCCCGGCGCCGCCGTCCGCGACGACCAGCTCGCCGGACCCGCGGCCGGCGCCTACCAGCGACCCGGCGCCGGCGCCCACCACCCGCCCGCCGGCCGACCCGGCCCCGGGCGACGTACCGGCCGTCGACGTCCTGGACGTCCGGGCGGCCGGCGCCACCGGGGCGACCGTCCGGGTCCGGGTCCGGGTCAGCGGCGGCGGCCCGGTCTTCTGCCACGTGTTCTTCAACTCGGTGGAGCGGCTGGCCACCCGCTGCGCCGGCACCCAGGAGCTGGCGGTCGCCGGCCTGAGCCGGGGGATGCTGTACGACGTCTACGTCCTCGGCACCAACGCACGCGGCACCGGTGATCCGGGCCGTCGGGTCCAGTTCCGGTTGCCGTGACCGCCGCCGACGCCGCCGTCGCCGGACCGGGCCTGCCGCTCGGCCGGTTCCAGGGGGTGCCGGTGGTGCTGCCCGGCTCGGCGGCCGGGGCGCTCGGCGTGGTCGCCCTGCTGGCCGCGGTGGCCCGCGGGCCGGCCGTGGCGCTGCCCTTCACCGGCGGGCTGGCCGGCGCGCTGCTCGCCCGCGACCTGGCCCGGACCGCGGTGGGCGTCGCGCTGGGCCAGGCCCCGCGGCGGGTTGCGGCCGGCCGGCTGCTCGGCTGGGCCGGCTCGCGCTCGCACACCCCGCGGGAGGAGTGCCTGATCGCGCTGCCCGGGCCGCTGGTGCTGCTGGTGACCGCCGGGCTGGCGGCCGCCGGCGCCGCCGCGGCGCCCGGCGGCCCGGCCGGCCCGGTGCTGCGGCTGCTGGCCGGCGCCGCCCTGCTGCTCGCCGCCGCGCACCTGCTGCCCGGGCTGCCGGCCGACGGCGGCCGGCTGGTGCGGGCGGCCGCCTGGCGGCTGACCGGTTCCCGGGTCACCGGCACCCGGGTGGCCCGCGCGGCGGGCCGGGTGACGGCCGTCCTGGTCGGGCTGGTGACGCTGTCCACCCTGACCGCCGGCAGCCCGGCCGTCACCGGTCCGGCGCTCGCGGCCGGCGGGCCGCTGGCCGTCCTGCTCTGGCGGGGCCCGGCCCGGGGCCCCGGGCCGGCCGGGCCGGGCCGGCGGGGCGGGCCGGGCGGGCCGGGTGCCCGCCGGTCCCGGGTGGCCGACGTGGCGCTCGCCGCCGGCCTGGCCGTGCTGGCCGCCGTCGTCCTCCGCGCGTACGTGGTGCGCACCTTCTCGGTGGACTCCGCGTCCATGCGGGAGACGCTGCGGCCCGGCGACCGGGTGCTCGCCGACCGGGTCACCTACCGGCTGCGCGAGGTCCGCCGCGGCGACCTGGTCGTGCTGCGCCGGCCCACCGGCGCCGGCATCCCCGAGGAGGAGCTGGTGAAGCGAGTGATCGGGCTGCCCGGGGAGCGCGTCGCGGCCCGGGACGGCGCCGTCTCGGTCGACGGCGTCCCGCTGCGGGAGCCGTACGCGGGGCGGGACTGCCCGCTGGCCCGGGCCCCGGCGGACCCGGTGCTGGTGCCGGCCGGGCACCTCTACGTGCTCGGCGACGACCGCTGCCGGTCGCTGGACAGCCGGGAGCTGGGCCCTGTGGACGACCGGCTGGTCGAGGGCCGCATCTTCGGTATCGTGTGGCCATTGGGCCGGATGGGTAGATTCTGACCCCCCGTATGCCTCTGCTGAATCGGTGCAGTATCTGGAGAACGGAGCACCCCGGGCGTGGACGAGCAGTCGCCCCCGCAGACCGGGACGGCCCCCCGCCGGGGGACCGCCCGGCGGCGGCTGCGTGCTTCGGTCGCCGCCTGGGTCGCCGTCAGCCTGGCGCTGGTCGGGGTCGCCGCGACCAGCGGTCCCGGCGGCGCCGTGCCGGACCTCGGCTTCCGCCAGGTGGGGCACTGGGTCTACTCCGGCACGCTCGGCCGGGTCTTCCACGTCAACGGGGCCAGCAAGGCGGTCGACGCGTCCGGCAAGGTCGAGGGCGGCCGGCTGGCCGGCGGCCCGGCCGTGCAGAGCCCCGGCAGCGTCTTCGTGCCCGGCCAGGGCGGCACCACCATCGAGTTCGGCAAGTCCAAGCTGAAGGTCAAGTCGGTGCTGCCCTCGGGGGTCAACGAGCTGCCGGTCGGCCTGGAGGTGCCCGGCGGGCCGTACTACGTGTACCGGCAGAGCGGCATCGTGCAGCGGCTGTCGCCGCTGGCGACCATCCAGCTCGGCGGCAGCCTGGGCGACCCGGTGGCCACCACCGACGGCACGGTGTGGCTGCTGCGGCTCACCGACGGGGCGGTCTGCTCGCTGGCCCGCACGGCCACCGAGGTCAGCTGCCCGGACCGCGCCCCGGCCGGGCACCGCGGCGCGCTGACCGTGATCGGCGACCGCCCCGCGTTCGTCGACACCACCAGCTCCGAGGTGCGCACCATCGGCGCCGGCGGCCTCGGCCCGGCGATGCCGGTGGGCACCCGGCTGGGCGACGACGCCAAGGTCGCGCCGGCCGACGCGGACGGCACGCTGCCGATCGTCCGGTCCGGCGACCTGCTGCTGGTCGACACCACCCGGCTGGCCCCCGGCCGGCAGCCGGGCGCGCCGCGGCGGGTGGCGCTGCCCAGCGCCGACGTCAGCACGCCGGCCACCGCGGGCCGCGCCGTCGCGGTCGTCGACCAGCGCAACGACAAGCTGGTCACGTACGACACCGCCGGCGCGCGGGTGCAGAGCGCCGACCTCCCGGCCGGCTCGACCGTGCGGCTCAGCCGGGCCCAGGACGGCCGGGTGTATGCGGACGTCGACGGGCCCAGCGACCGCGCGGTGGTGATCGACGGCAGCGGCCGGATCGACGAGGTGCCGCTCACCGACCCGGTGCCGGCCGGGACCCCGGACACCGGACCGGGCCAGCCGGCGCCGCCGACGACCGGCGCGCCGCCGACCACCCCGCCGGCCTCGCCGTCCGCGGCGCCGCCGACCCCCACCGCGCCGCCTGAGCCGTCGCAGGGGTCGGAGCCGCCGGAGCCACCGGAGCCGTCCGACAGCGCCGAGCCGAGCGGCTCGCCGCTGCCCGACCGGGAGCCGACCACCCCGCCCGCGACGGCCGCGCCGCCACCACCGCAGCCGCCGGCGCCCCCGCAGCCGACCGGGCCGACCGGCCCGACCCGGCCGACCACGCCCACCCAGCCGACCGCGCCGGGCGCGCCGCGGGCGGTGCAGGCGACCGCGTCCGGCACCGGCGCCACGCTGAGCTGGCAGCCGGGGCCGAGCAACGGCGCCCCGATCACGGCGTACCTGGTGTCCTGGCGACCGGCCACCGGCGGCGCCGCGGTCAACTCCCAGACGCTGCCCGGCACCGCCCGGCAGGCCACGGTCAGCGGCCTGTCCGCCGGCCTGAGCTACGTGGCCACCGTCGCCGCGGAAAACCGGGCCGGCCGCGGGACGGCCGCCGAGTCCAACCCGGTGACCTTCCAACCGGCCGGACCGGGCGCGCCGACCGGGGCGCGGGCCGCCGCCGGCTCCGACGGCTCGGTCACGGTGACCTTCCAGCCGGCCGCCGGCACCGGCATCACCGGCTACGTGGCCACCGCCAGCGACGGCACCACCCAGCGGGCGACCGGCCGGCAGGCGGTGTTCCGGACCCTGCGGGTCGGCGTCCGCTACACCTTCACCGTGGCCGCGCTGGACGCGACCGGCGCCGCCGGCCCGCCGTCGGCGGCCAGCAACGCGGCGACGCCGTACCGGCCGGCCGGCGCGCCGGGCGCCGTGCGGGCCACCCGGGGCGACCGCGCGGCCACCCTGACCTGGACCGCGCCGCCGTTGAACGGCGGGGAGCTGGTCAGCTACCGCGTCACCGCCGCCGGGGTGAGCCGGACGGTGACCGCGAGGACGGCCACGGTGGACGGGCTGGTCGCCGGCCGGGCCTACTCGTTCACCGTCCGCGCGATCACCCGGGCGCAGGGCAGCAGCCAGGCGCCGACGTGGCCCAGCGCCGCGTCGAGCGGCCAGTACGGCAGCCCGAAGAGCCAGCCCTGGAGGTTCGGCCGCGGCTCGACGACCGGCTGGAACGAGTACGGGTCGAGCCAGGGCGCCGCGCCCTCGCCGAGCTGGTGGCCGACGAGCCAGAGCGCGTAGCCGAGCTGCAGGTGGTCTCCGGCGGCCGTCTCGCCGAACGCCGGCGCCGTACGGGCCAGGTAGCGGTCGTCCGCGTCCGCAGCGCCGGCCAGGTCGCGAACGCGCCGGCGGCGAGGTAGAGCGCTAGGGCGACGAGGACAAAGCCTGGGCCGCGGAGAGCAGCTCGTCCACGTCCGGCAGCTCGCGTGGCCTCGTAGCGCCATGCGCCGCGGACCGTACCGTCGCCGTCGATCAGGAACGCGCTCCGCTCGGCGACGTCGCGCATCCCGCTCGTGTACGTGTGCGCCGACGCCGAACGCGCGCAGCGGCCTCGCCGTTCCAGTCCGAGAGCAGCGGGAAGTTCAGCTCCAGCACCTCGCGCCAGGCGATGTGCGAGTACGGGCGAGTCGCGCGAGACGGCGAAGATCCGCACGCCCGCCGCCTCGAACTCCGCCCTCCTGTCACGCAGGAGGCCCATCTCGTCCGTTCAGGTGGCCGACCAGTCGAAGAGGTAGAAGAAGACGAGCATCGGCCCGTCGACGAGCAGATCGTGCATCGTCGGCCGTCTGCCGCGGCGCGGTCCAGACGGTCGCCTCGGGGAGCGCGGTCGCCGGGCTGGAGCATGGCGTGACCCTACTGCGCCAGGCGGAGCAGCGCCGCGACGTGGCGGCGCGCCTGCGCGTCGGTCAGCGGCGCCGGCCGGCAGCTCGACGACGAACGACGGCGTACCCGGGAAGCGGTGGTTCTGCCAGTTCGGCGCCGTCCCGTTCGGCCAGGGCAGCGAGCGGTAGCGCATGCCGGCGAGCCGCGCGTAGCGGCGTGCGGCGGCGCGGCTCGGGCCCCAGGCGCGGACGAGCGTCTGCGGCTGGTGGAACCAGACCGTGGCGGTCGGCCGAATGCGCAGGATCAGGCGCGCGCGCGAGCCGCGTCTCCGGCTCCGACCACGGGCGCGGGCCGGAGTGCTGCGGATCCCAGCGGCGGCCGATCGGCTTCCACAGCGCGCCGAAGTTGCGGTTCAGGTCGACGCCGCGGCCGTTCTGGCGCGTGCCGCGTGCGAGGCCGTCCGGGTTCAGGTTCTGGACGACCCAGACCTCCGTGTCCACCGGCGCGCCGGCGCGGAGTAGTCGTCGCGTGATCTGCATCCCGGCGCACTCGTTGCCGTGGATGCAGCCGACGACGAGCAGGCGTCGCGGCGCGTCGCGCGTCGCCGAAGCGGTAGACGGCGATCGGGCGCCCGAGCGCCGAGCGGCCGAGCACCTCGCGATCGACAGGCCCGCCTGCCGTGGGAGCTGCGACCGCGAGCGCGGCGAGCGCGCTAGCGAGCAGGCGCGATGCGGACATGGAGGTGGTTGTCGTGGTGGGCCAAGCGCCTGGACGATCGTCCGGCGGTCCTGTCAGGCCCTGTGCTCGGCCCGACGAAGACCTTCGACGGCGCCGGCTGCGACGAAGCGGTCGACGAGCTCCTGCGCCAGGCGCGGTCGATCTGCGCGGGCCGGACGGGCGCACGCTCCTTGCCGGTCGCGGCGCGGGTAGTAGAGGTCGACGTCGATCCCGTTCTGGTGCGAGACGTGGCCCGGCCGGCCGTAGCGCGGCCCGAAGTCGCCGCCCTGCGGCCTGCTCAGGTCTCCGATGCCGATGCGCGGAGCCCCCGGATGCGCGGCCGCGAAGCCTCCGAGCACGCGCAGCACCATGCGGACGAGCCGGTCGTTGCCGTGGCGCCGCCACGCCCGGTTGGGACTGCGCTTCCGGATCGGGTCCCACGTGAAGAACCGTGCGCCCTCCGCGGGCAGTCGCACGCTCCGCTCGAGGCGCCCGGCCCACGGCAACCCGGTCGACGTGGACCGCCTCCAGACGACCTTCGTACCTTGTAACACTGTGTTACTAGCTGCGGCGGGAGCCGGGGCCGTTTCGGACGGGCGCGCGCCGGCACTTTGTAACACTGTGTTACTTGGGCAGCACCAGCCCTCGACGGCTGGAAACACTTCGGCACGAAACTGTGTCGAGATGCGCGACGCGGCCTCGACTGCGCCCGCCCGGCTCAGGAACACGAACTGATCGGCGTCCGGCCAGGCGGCGAGGAGCCACGCGACCGTCGGGAGACCAGGCGAGGTCGGTGAAGCGGCCCGGGCCCGCGAAGATCACCCTGCCCGAGACGCGCACCTCGCTCCGACCACCGCGCCGCACGACGAGCGCCATGCTGCCGTCGGGTGCCAGGGCCGCCCGAACGACGCCCGGCACGCGCCGCGACGAGACCGGGACGCGACTGTTCCAGCGGAAGACGGAGACGCGGTCGCGTGAGACGGCCGTCAGCCGCGAGCCGTCGGGAGACCACGCAAGTGCGACAGGGTCGGCGACCGGAGCGGAGCGCCAGTACCGCTCCTTGCGGTCGACGTCGTAGACATTGACCTCACCGGTTCGCGACACGAAGGCCAGCACGTGCGGCCCACCGCCGGGCCGCCACGCGGGTGCGACCGCCGCGACGCCGTCGGCCAGCGCCCGGTCGCCGGACGAGTCCCCGGCGACGACGCGCAGCGTCGATCCCGACAGGTAGGCGATGCGCGTGTCGGTGCGGGTCCCGCCCCACCGTGGAAGCCGCACTGCGCGGCGCGGCAGCGACCAGCGCAGCTCGCCCTCCGGGTCGAGGGCCACGAGCTCGTTGGCGCGCGCCGCGACGACGAAGAGCCCGTTGGGCGACCACGATGCCTCGCGGTAGCGGCCGAGCAGGCGCTTCGACCCATCTTCGTGGACGATCCAGACGCCTCGGCCGGAGACGACCAGCAGCCGTCCCTCGGCCGGCAGCGAGAACAGCGCCGGCGCCGCGTTCTCGACGCCGATCGCGTCCCGCACCTCGTCGATGACGGCGCGTCCGGGCGGGCTCAGCGCCGCGCCGACGAGCGCGAGCACGGCGGCCAGGGCGACGAGTGCCCGCAGCGGGAACCGACGCGGCTGCGGCTCGCGCTCGGCCCACGCGGAGCGAACGAGCGGCCAGGCGCGCTCCCGCGCATCGTGCTCCTCCGGCACCTCGACCCGCTCGAGCGCGCGGCGCAACTCGTGCTTCACAGCGCCTCCCGCATCCGGTCGAGCCCACGGCGGAGGCGCGAGTTGACGGTGCCGCGCGGCACGTCGAGCAGCTTCGCGATCTCGCCGGGCGTGTACTCGAGGAGGTAGCGCAGGACGATCACCGCGCGCTGGTCGGGCGAGAGCGCCGCGAGCGCCGCGGCCACGCCTTCGGGGTCACCCGCTTCGGGTGCCGGGCCTGCGGCGACCACCTCCTCCACGAGCTCGGCCTCGTGCCGAAGCTGCCGCGACCGCGCCCAGTCGATGGCGCGGTTGACCACGATCCGGTGCAGCCAGGGCCCGAACGGCCGGCGGCGGTCGAAGCGGTCGAGCGTGCGTACGGCGGCGAGAAACGCCTCCTGCGCGATGTCCTCTGCGGCCGCCGCGTCGTGGACGACGAGGTACGCGGCGCGATGGGCTCGATGCCAGTGCGCGCGAAAGAGGGCCTCGAGGTCGGAGGCCGAGCCGGCCTGAGCGCCCCGCACCCAGGCGCGCTCCTGACGGCCGGGTAGACCCATCGCGCGGCGACTATACGAGCGGCTCTCCGACTGAGGTCCACCAGTCGCATACGGCCGCAACCTGCCTGCGGGTCCCGACTTCCGTCGAGTACCAATCTCCGCGACGCCGCACACACTTGGAGAAATGAGCACCGCGGAAGTCGAGCGCGAGCGGGACCACGAGCTGGTACTGAGCTGGCGCCGCGACGAGCTCCTGCGCGCCGGCTACGGCAGGCGGGCCGCACTCGCGATCGCGCTGGACCCGCGCATCGACCTGCACGTCGCCGTCGACCTGATCCGCAGCGGCTGTCCGGAGCGCACGGCGCTCAAGATCCTGCTCTAGAGGGACCCGTCCGCCCAGGCGGCCCGTAGCTACGGGCGATGGCCTTCGAGGACGACCCAGGCCTGCCGATCAAGTTCGGCCCGTGCTCGAACGGCGAGTTCGTGCCGCGGCCGCTGTCGGCGTTCGAGCGGGAGGCGATCCGGCGCGCTCACCTCGACGCCGACCGGAACGCACGCCGCCTCGGCGTCTCCCGCGCGGCGTTCCTGCGCTCGGTCTGCGGCGCGGCCACCACGCTGCTCGCGCTGCAGGGCTGTGCGTGGGAGTCGGGCAGCCGCGGCGGGCTCTGGGACCTGCCCACCGAGGCGGACGTCGACGAGGAAGCCGCACGCACCGTCCTCGCCGGTGAGGAGTTCGTCTTCGATGTACAGGGCCACCACCTCGAGTACGACCTGATGAGGCGCACGGCGGGCCAGCCGTTCTTCGGCTCCGTCTTCCCGCAGGTCAGCTGTGGCCAGGACGACCCGCGGGCCTGCTTCGCGCGCGAGGTCTTCCTCGAGGACTTCTTCCTGCGCTCGGACACGAGTCTGGTCACGCTCTCCGCGCTTCCCATAGCTCCCGAAGGGAGTCCGTTGTCGGCGGCGATCATGGAGGACACGCGCATCACGGCCGAGCTCGCCTGCGGCTGGGAGTCGGTGCTGCTGCACGCGCAGGCGTTGCCGAACTACGGCCCGCTGGAACGCAACCTCGAGCTGATGGAGGAGAACGCGCGGCGCTACCCCATCGCGGCCTGGAAGGTCTTCACGCACTGGCCCGACGCGTTCGGCGAGCCCGGGCAACTACTGGCAGCTCGACGACCGCATCGGCCGCGCGTTCTGCCGCAAGGCGATCGAGATCGGCGTGCCGATCATCTGTGCGCACAAGGGCTTCGGCGCGGGCAGCCGCTGGGCCTCGCCGGCGGACGTCCCTCACGCCGCCAAGCTCTTTCCCGAGATCGCGTTCATCGTCTACCACTCGGGCTTCGAGCGCATCGGACCGCGCGAGGGGCCGTACACGGCGGCGACAGCCCACCTCGGCGTCAACCGCCTGATCGCGTCGATGGAGAAGCACGGGGTGGGGCCGAACGAGAACGTCTACGCGGAGCTCGGCTCGACCTGGTGGACGATCATGTGCGACCCCGACCAGGCCGCCCACGTGCTCGGGAAGCTGCTCCGCTACGTGGGCGAGGACAACGTCCTCTGGGGAACCGACTGCATCTTCTACGGCTCGCCGCAGGATCAGATCCAGGCGTTCCGCTCCTTCCAGATCTCGGCCGAGTACCAGGAGCGCTACGGCTACCCGAAGCTGACCCGCGAGTTGAAGGCGAAGGTGCTCGGGCTCAACGGCGCGCGCGTCTACGGCGTCGAGCCGGACGTGCGCCGCGCCCAGTTCACGCGCGCCGACCTGGAGCGGATCCGCGCGACGATGCCTTTCAAGCACGAGACGTACGGCCCGCGGAACAAGCGCGAGGTGCAGCGCCTCCGTGACGCCCACCAGGGCTGGCCGGGCTGAGGCGTCCCCGCTCGCGTATCGCCGTCGCGGCTGACGCTCGCCGCGGCGGCACTCAACGCGTCAGGGAACCGGTGCGAGGCCGACGCACGTCTCCATGTCTTCCAGCTCGAGCGCGAACGCGTCGCTCGCGAACCGCTCGAAGGCGACGGGCAGGACGAGGCTCGCCTCCGCGAACTCGTTCTCGACCGGCACCAACGTGAACGCGTACGGCACCGCCGCCTTCGCCTCGCGGCAGGTGCCCGGGCGGATGTGGCCGAGGATGTCCGTCGACCCGCTCGTGAACTCGATGTCGACCGCAGTGCCGCCGGCGTCGGGCTGCAGCTCCACCGTGCCGCCTCCACCCGTGACGACGATGCCCCCGTTCCGTCGCCGCCGCGCGCCCTGATCCGGAGCCGTCCTCGCCGTCATCCGGAGGAGCCGGTCGCCGCTGTGCGAGCCGCATGCGGTCACGACACCCGGGTCGCCTCCGTGGACGTCGACCGCCCACGTCGACCCGCGCAGCTCGGCGATACTCCACTCCGCCTCGTTCCAGAGGTCGAGGCGCGACCACGCCGTCGCCGCGTGGCGCCGGCACGTTCCCCTCCGCAGCAGGAGCGGGACATTATTGAACCCTTTAGGTGCGATCTCGAAAAGCGTCACACCACCCTTGCGCAGCTGCCAGAAATCGGCCCAGCCGACGCGGCCCTGCGCGTCGTGCAGGTCGAGGGTGACGCGGTCCCAGGCTTTCCGCTCCACGTCCGAAGGCGGGTCGCCGACTGACACCGGCTGCGCCGGCTCGGTCGCCGCTGCCGTCTCGCTCGGCGTCTCGCCGTCCGCGCTGCAGCCCACAGCCAGCGCCAGGACGGCGACGATGCAGAAGGCGCCGCGGCTCGGCTTCATCCGGGCCTAGGCCGCGGCGGGCTGCTCGGCGCCGAGCTCCGTCAGCGTCGCGATCTCCTCCACGACCTCGACGATGTCGCGGTTCGCGTTGAAGACGCGCAGCTGCTGGTCGGCGCCGTTGCCGCGGCCGAGAATGTCGCGGATGCCCTCGAGCTCCCGCTCCGACCCGAGCTCGCGGGCGTGCGGCTCGAGCTCCTTCAGCCGGCGGCGCACGATCTGCGCGACGGCGACGCGGTTGCGGCGGCCCGTCGTGAGGTCCATTACCGGCGCCTCGAGGCCGTACCGAGCAGCGAGCCACTTGTTCTCCGTCGTGAGAATGCGGTGGAAGTTCGGCACCGGCTTCCCGGCGTCGAACATCTCGCAGTAGTGCTTTACGAGCGCCTGGCAGTAACGCCGTCAGCGCGACGCGTGTCGGCGAGGCGCGAGACGGCGTCGCAGATCCGCACCTCGACCGTGCCCCACTTCGGGTGGAGCCGGATGTCCCACCAGATGTGCGTGTAATCGGCGATGCAGCCGGTCTTCTCCAGCTGGCCGACGACCTCGGCGTAGTCGGCGTAGTCCTGGAAGCGCGGCGGCGGCCCCGAGCGCGGGAAGGCGGCGAAGACCATCTGCCGGCTCGAGGCGAGACCGGTCGGCTCGCCGCGCCAGAACGGCGACGACGCCGACAGCGCGAGCAGCGCCGACATGTCCACGAGCAGCCCGTTCACGACCTGGATCGCCTTGTCCGGATCGTCCACGGCTACGTGGACGTGCAGCCCGAAGATCAGCTCGCGGCGGGCGATGTACTGCATCTGGTCGACGAGGTTCCGGTACCGATCGCGCGCGGTGATGCGCTGGCGCTCGAAGAGGCTGAAGGGGTGCGTGCCGGCCGAGCCGACGCGCAGGCCCTTGTCGCGCGCGTGGCCCTGGACGTAGCCGCGCAGCTTGCGGAGCTCGCGCTCGACGTCGCCGGCGCTGTGGCAGACCGGCGTAGCGATCTCGAGCACCGACTGCATCAGCTCGGGCGCAACCCGCGCGTGCAACTCCTCGCCCTCCATGCCGGCGAGGACCGTGTCGATGTGCTGGACGAGGTCGAGCGTCTCCGGATCGAGGAGCATGTACTCCTCCTCGACGCCGAGCGTGTACGCGTCGCTTGAGCCGAACTTGTGGTCGAGCACGCTGCCTCCGGCGGCGAAGCCCTTGCCCGTGATCGAGGCCGGATAGATCTGTTTCATCGCGCGAGTATTGCCCCGGTTCGTCATTCCAACAACGCCTCGGCTTCGATCTCGACGAGCCAGCGCGGGTCGAGGAGGCCGCTGACGAGCCCGGTCGCGGCCGGGCGGATCTCGCCGAACACCTCCGCGTGCGCCCGCGCCGCCTCGTCCCAGTGCTCCCGGGCGGTGACCCAGATGCGCGTCCGCACGACGTGGTGGAAGCTTGCGCCGGCCTGCTCGAGCGCGCGGCCGATCAGTTCGAGGCAGAGGCGGGCCTGCTCGTAGGCGCCGGTGGGCGGCGGCGATCCGTCAGGAGGGATCGGTGCGGTGCCGGCGACGTAGACGTGGCGCCCGGCGACGAGGGCGCGGGAAAAGCCGACGGCGGGCTCGTAGGGCGAGCCGGAGGAGATGCGGCGGCGCTCCACGGCACTAGTATCGCGCGCCTGTGCAGGCGCTCCGCCAGATCGAGAAGTGGCCGGCACGGCACGCCGCTGCCGGCGTGGTGGGAGCGGAGGGGCCTCGCGCGTTGGTGGGCGAGACGGAGCGCGAGTTCCGCTGGGCGTCGGTGACGAAGCCCGTCACAGCGCTCGCGGCGCTCGTCGCGGCGGAGGAGGGCGCGATCGACCTGGACGAGCCGGCGGGGCCTCCGGGTTCGACGGTGCGGCACCTCCTCGCACACGCGTCGGGGCTGCCGCTGAACGACGGGCCTTCAATCGCGCCCGTGGGGAAGCGGCGGATCTACTCCAACTCCGGCTTCGAGGCGCTCGCCGCGCACGTGGCGGAGCGTGCGGAGATGCCGTTCGGCGTCTACCTGGCGGCAGCGGTGCTCCAGCCGCTCGGCCTCGGCGCGCAGCTGCTCGGGTCGCCGGCCTGGGGGCTACAGGGGTCGCTTGCCGACCTGGCGCGGTTCGCGCGCGAGCTGCTCGCGCCGACGCTCGTCGCGCCCGAGACGCTGGCGGAGGCGACGCAGGTCGCGTTCCCCGGGCTTGTCGGCGTCCTGCCCGGCTACGGACGGCAGGACCGGAACGACTGGGGTCTCGGCTTCGAGCTGCGGGACGAGAAGCGGCCGCACTGGACCGGCGAGCGCAACTCGTCGCGCACGTTCGGCCACTTCGGGGCTGCGGGGACGTTCCTCTGGGTCGATCCGGAGGCCGGCCTGGCGCTGGCGGTGCTGACGGACGAGGAGTTCGGCGACTGGGCGCGGGAAGCGTGGCCGCGCCTGTCCGACGCCGTTTTGGCCGAGGCTGCCTCCTAGGGAGCGGGGAACCTCCCGGTTCCCCCAGACCCCCTCCCCTGGTCCGCTCCGCGGACATGCCGCTCCGCGGCAGGGTCAGACCCTGGAACTTTTTGTCCACAGGCTGTGGAATTCGGCTCTTCAGCGCGGCCGCGCGACGACGCGCAGCTGCGCCGTCATCCCGCGCGCCGCGTGGCGCGGGAGGGAGCACCAGAGCCGGTACCGGCCGGGAGCGAGCCGCGCGGGGAGGAGAGCCCGCTCGCCGGGCAGCACCTTGCCGACGCGGTGCGTGCGCGTCCCGCGGGCGCGGCGCAGGCGCAGGTCGTGCTCGTCCTCACCGAGGTTCACGAGCTCGACGAGGGCCGGGCCGGCCGTAACACGCGTCCGCGACAGCCGGTATTCCCACTCGAGCGCCGTCACCTGCACACGCGCGGGAGCCGAGACGGCCGCCGGCGACACGACCAGGCCGAGCGCGACGACCACCGAGGCGAGCTTCATCGCACCAGGGCGTAGCGCCCGAACCGCGAGGCGCCGGGGATGACTCCGTCGGCGTCGTGGCCGAGCCACTGCTCGAGCACCGACGCGTAGAGGGCCCGGAAGTCGGAGGTGGCGCGGATGTTCCCGTGGTCGTCGAGTCCGCCGCGAAGTGACGGCAGCTCGCCGATCATCCGGCCGCGGACCCGGGACCCCAGCACGAACCCGATCCCGGCGGCGCCGTGGTCCGTGCCGCGGGACCCGTTCTCGGCCGCGCGCCGCCCGAACTCCGACCAGACGAGTGTGAGCACGCGATCCGCGAGACCGCGCGCCTCGAGATCGCGCTGGAACGCGAGCAGCGAGTCGGCCGTCAGCTTCAGCCCGCCGGCGAGCTGATCAGGCTGGTCCGAGTGCGTGTCGTACATGCCGTAGGCCGTCAGCGCGACGCAGTGGAGCGGCAGCCCGGCGGCGAGCATCGCCGCGAGTCCGGCGAGCCGCTTCGGGAACTGGGAGCGGTGCTCTGGATACGCGACCGGGGAGCCGAAGCCGTCCTTCGTCCGGAACGGCGTGAGCTGGCGGCGCAGCACGTCGGCCTGCGTGGCCACGTCCGCCGCCTGACCCAGGGCGCGGTCACGGGAGCGCCGGGCCGCGCCGAGCCCCGCGATCGCCTCGAGCATGCGCCCTTCGACCTCTCCCCAGACGTTGCGCGCCCAGAAGCCGTAGCCATCTGCACCGCGCAGCGCCGCGACCGGCACGCGCGACGTGGCGAGCACCGGCGAGAGCTCGCCGTCGAGGCTCAGCCCCTGCAGCGGGTTGTCGCCGCCGCCGGCGCGGTCGAGGTAGCGGCCGAGCCAGCCGGTGCGAAGGCCGACGTCGGTGGCGCCGACCTCCCAGAAGTGCCGGGACGTGAAGTGCGACTGGTCGGCGTTCGTGTAGCCGATCGCCGGCAGGACCGCGAGCTTGCCCTCGAGATGGAGCTGACGGAGCGACGCGGCGGCCGGATGCCAGCGCAGCCGCCCGTCCTCCGAGAAGCCCAGGTTCGAGTCCGGCAGCGCCAGCTGCGGCCGCAATCTCCGGTAGTCGGGGTCGGCGACGGGAGAGAGCGTCGAGAGCGAGTCGAGGCCACCGGAGAGGAAGACGGACACGAGCACCGGCCGCGAGGACGGCGCCGATGCGGCAGCGAGGGCCTGCTCGAGCGCGCGCGGGCCGAGAGCGCCGGCGCCGTACACCGACAGCGCGAGGCCGACCGACCGCGCGAGGAAGCTGCGCCGGTCGAGTCCCGTTCCCGCCGGCAGCGGCATGCCCGGCTCGATCGCCGGGAGGCCCGAGCCCGCCTCAGCGGCGGCGCGGCGCACGAGCGCCGACCGCGAGTACTCGTTGCAGCAGTGATCCGCCATCAGCTCGTCTGCAGGTCGGGGGAGACGGCGATCAGCTGCCGGAGGGCGTTTTCGGTCATCGCCGCGTACGGCGCCCGCTTCCACGACTGCTTCGCATCGCCGAGCGAGCGCTGCGCGAAGCGGAGCAGCGACCGGCGCGTCGCGTCCGTCAGCGTCGGCCGGCCCCAGAAGCGGTGCGCGCGGGCGAGCAGCACGTCCGCGTCGAACGGCGCGCCGACCTTCGGGTCGATCGCCGCAGGCTTGAGGACATGGTTCGCCGTCTCCCAGCGGCCGAGGAAGGTCGCCGTGTCGAGCCAGCGCTCGTCGTCCCACCCGGACACGTCCGGCGGGTAGAAGAGCTGCTGCCCGCAGAGCGAGCCGAGCCAGGTCCACGCGTCGTCGTCGACGGGCCGACCGGACATGCGGAGCAGGCCGGCCGTGTAGACGACGGCGGATTTCGTCATCCGCGGCCCCTCGTACAGGTCGGGGTGGCGCAGGATCGCCTCCACGACCGGCCGAACGCGGTAGCCGCTCGATCGGTACAGCCGCTCCAGCCGGCGCTGCGTCCCGGCGGAGGGCGCGGTGGGCACGAACGTCCCCCAGAGCTTGAGTACGAAGAAGGACGAGTGCATGCGGTGCCGCACGCACAGCCGGCACGCGTCCCGCCACGTGAACCGGCCGCGGCGCCCGAAGACGCGCTTGACGCCCGCGTCGTGGCGCCGGGCGTCGTAGCGGAACCGCGTCGGGCCGACGCTGCGCTCCCAGTCGCTGTCGAAGCCGGTCAGCGCCCGCGCCTGCTCGCGCACGTCGCGCTCCGTGTAGCCGCGCGCCGCGCCGAGCGTGAACAGCTCCATGAGCTCGCGCGCGTAGTTCTCGTTCGGGCTCCAGCGCGTGTTCTCGTTGCCGTTGAGCCAGAGCAGCATCGCCGGGTCGCGCGTGACGTCCAGGAGGAGCCGGTCGAACGACCCGAGCGCCTGGCGGCGGAAGAGCGCGTTCTGACGGAGCATGAGCCGCTGCGAGCCGACGCCCTCGTTCGACGTCGCGAACCAGTCGTGCCAGACGAGCGTCATGCGCTCGACCAGTGGCCGGTTCGTTCGCACCATGCGGTCGAGCCACCAGAGGTGGTCGTGGCCCCAGGCGTCCGCGGGTGCGAGCGGGTGCCCTTTCGAGTCGCGCGGCGGCGGGCCGACGAGCCGTTCGCGGCCGGGACGCGTCAGCGAGAAGACGGCACGCTCGAGCCCGAGACGGGCGAGCCGCTCCGCCTCACCCTTGCGAGGGCCGAAGCCGGCGCGCCACAGCAGGCGCTCGGCCTGCACCCGCCCGAAGGGTCCACGGTAGGCGGCGAGGCTCGTTGCGGCGGCCACACTTCGACCATCGGCGTGACGGCGCGGCGGCTTTAGCTCTCAGTCGTCCGCGAACAGCGGCCGTACGAACTCGTCGAACGTCGCCTCGTCGCAGCTCGCGACGACGGCGGGCGTGAGCGCGCGCACCGAGGCGGTGCGGGGCATGTGCATCGCGAGCGCCACCTCCCCGAAGTGGTCACCGGGCCGCAGCACTGCGCGCGCGCCGCGCGAGTCCTGCGACACGGCGAGGACGCCGGAGAGGACGACGTAGAACCGATCGCCGAGGTCGCCCTCGCGCACGACGGCACCGCCCGGTGGGACGTCCTCGCGCTCCATCCGCGCGGCCAGCTTCGCGAGCAGCTCCCCGGGCAGCTCCGCGAGCAGCCCCGCCCGCGCGAGCTCGGTCACGGAAGCAGGCTCGAACCTCGGCACGTCTCTATTGTGGCCGCCCGATGGCGTTGCTCGACGGCTGGACCTACTGCCCGCGCTGCAGGGAGGCGGACCTCGAGCGCGGCGACGGCCGGGTCTCGTGCCCCTCGTGCCGGCTTCGTCGCCTACGCGAACTCCGCGCCGACCGCGAGCGCGC
>CAWATS010000025.1:0-11372 GCA_963785005.1 uncultured Actinomycetota bacterium | reverse complement strand
GTCCGCGGTGGTCCTCTGCGGACGGTGGAGGTCAGCGAGGCAAGCACCTTGAGCCGCACGAGGAATGAGGTCAACAGGGCCAGTCGCGGTCCAGGCTCGGATTGTCGGGACCACAGGCAGGCACCCTCGCCGTGCTGCTCACCAGCAGCTCGCGATGGCCGCGAGCCCGCCGGCTGACGCTCAGCCGAGGTGGAGGACAGCGGGCCGCCACGCCGCAAGGCGAGCACCGCCGAAGGCGGGATGGCGGCTGCTGCACAACCGACATGAGGGGGAGTACACCAGCGCAAGAGCGTGATCGACGTGACCCGCAGGCAGGCGCGCGGAGCGCGCACGGCGCCAAGTCGGTCGACGGTCGTGAGTCCAGGGGTTTCTCCACCTGTGGTCCGCGTGCGCCGCAGGAGGTTGTGGTTTGCCGCGGTCGCGGCGAGGCCCTGATCATCAGGCGGCGGTGGGCGTGGCTGTGGTGCGTCGGGTCCGGCCTTGAGCGCGCGTGACCGGGCTTGATCGGTGTTCGGTGGAGGTGGTACAGCGCACGCACGCCATGGAGTGAACTCGGATGGGGTGAGCAGGTGACTGGTGCGAGGCTGCCCGTCGGTTCACAGCTGTCGGTGTCCGGGCGCGTTCATCCGCGTCCCCAGCTCGCTCGGCAGAGATGGACGGACCTGTCAGGGACGTGGGGTTTCGCGTACGACGACGACGGCGTGGGGCTGGACGAGGGCTGGTGGAGCGCTCGGACTGTCTCCCGCCAGATCCAGGTGCCCTTCCCGCCGGAGTCTCCCGCAAGCGGGATCGGGGATCGGGCATGCACCCGGTCGTCTGGTACCGGCGGACCTTCGCCGCGGATCTGCGGCCCATGGAGCGGCTGCTGATCCACTTCGGGCCGTGGACTACCGGGCGTCGGTGTGGGTCAACGGCAGGCACGCGGTGGATCACGAGGGTGGCCACACGCCGTTCCGGGCAGACATCACCGCGCTCCTGTCGGCGGCGAGGAGCAGGTGGTCGTCGTCCGGGCGGAAACCTGCCCGGCGACCTGACGCAGCCGCGGGGCAAGCAGGACTGGCAGGCGCGCCCGCACAGCGTGTGGCACGAGCGCAACGACCGGCATATGGCAGCCGGTCTGGATCGAGCCCGTTCCGGTGGCGCGGATCGAGGCGCTGCGCTGGATCGCGGACTCGACCGCAGGGCGCTGGAGCTCACGGACGCGTAAACCCGGCCACCGCCACGCTCGCCGACCCGCGGCTGCGCGTCCGGCTCTCGCTGCGCGGGGAGGTGCTCGCCGAGACGACGATGTGCGTCACCTCGACCACCAGCGTCCAGCAGATCGGGCTCGACGCCGCTCGGATCGCGCACGATCGGCGCGCCTACCTCTGGCGCCGGACCACCCGAACCTCCTCGACGCGGCCGTCAGCTCGCTGGACGGGCCGCGAGGTGGTGGACGAGGTGGACAGCTATGCCGGCCTGCGCGACGTCGACCGTCTCCGGCGGACGGCTGCTGCTCAACGGGACGCCCGCTATTCCTGCGGATGGTGCTCGCCCAGAACTACTGGCCGCATCCGCACCTCGCTGCACCGGACGACGCAAGCACTGCGGCGCGAGGTCGAGCTGGTCAAGGAACTGGGGTTCAACGGGATCCGGATCCACCAGAAGGTCGAGGACCCACGGTACCTCTACTGGTGCGACCGGCTCGGCGTGCGCGTGTGGACGGAGATGCCCAGCGCCTTCGTCTTCGACCCGGTGGCCGTCGACCGGCTCACCCGCGAGTGGGCCGAGGTTGTCGCCCGCGACGCACAGCCACCGGCGGTCCTCGCCTGGGTCCCGTTCAACGAGAGCTGGGGGCTGCCCCAGCCTGCGCAGCGACACCGCGCAGCGGCACGCGGTCCGCGCGCTCTACTCACCTGACCAAGGCGCTCGACGCGACCCGGCCGGTGATCGGCAACGACGGGTGGGAGCACGCGGCCTCCGACATCCTGGGCCGTCCGACGACTACAGCGAGTCCGGCGAGACGCTCCGGGAGCGCTACGGCAAGCGACCAGGCCGTCAAGCAGACGCTGGAGCGGGTCGAGCATACCACCGCTGATCCTGCTGCCGAGTGGACCCCCGGCGAGGAGCCGCTCATGCTCACCGAGTCCGCGGGACAACCTTCCGGCCGGTCTCGACGAGTTCCTGGAACGCGCACGGCGCCGTCGACGACACAGCCCAGCTCCTCGCCCGCTACCAGGAACTCGTCTCCGCCGTGCAAGCCAGCCCCGTGCCGCCGGCGACCGCGACACCGAGCTCGACCGAGACCGCACAGGAACGCAACGGCCTCCTCTAACCGCCGACCGAGCCCGAAGGTGACCCGCCGAGATCGCCCGCATCAACCGCCGTCCGAGTGCAGCCGTACCCGGGGATGCCATCGCCGAGATCCAACTCGCGCACGCCCAGCAACGCCAACCGCCCCGCCGGCCGATCCCGGCCGCCTCTCCCACCGACATTGCGGCAGCCCGTCCGGGACGTCGAAGTGAGGAGTTCCCCCAGCCGTAGTCGCTCTCGGCATGGATAAGCCATTTGCTCCTGCCGCTGCCACCATCCGACTCTCGGCATGTGCGAGCACCGACCGGCGCTGATCTCGTGGCGGATTGTGGAGCGAAGCAAGGTTGGCGACGCCGCGCGCGCAGGCGGAGCGCCCAGGGCCGGTCGCACACGCCTGGGAGGTGCACTCGGCGAGGCTGACCGCCATCAATGGTTCTACCGTTCCTCGCCGCAGACGCGGTGGGGTGGCCGCCCAGCTAGATCGCGTCGCCGAGGGTGAGGCGGCGGCGTTCCCGGCGCGGGAAGCGCTCGGCGGCGTTGGCACTGGCATAGCGGTCGAGCATGGAGCGGTTGGACCAGCCGGCGGCGCGCATCAGGCCGCTTTCGCTGCCGTTCTCCTTGAGCCACGCGTCCGCGAAGAAGTGCCGTAGCTGGTGCGGGTGCAGTGTTACGCCGGCGCGGGCGGCGCGGCGGGTCAGCATCGCGTAGAGCGACGCGCCGTCGATCGGTCCCCTCCCCCGGTCGCCGAGCCACAGTTCGGGCCGCTCGCCGTGCGGGTGCCGGGAGCGAAGCCTGAGGTAGCGGCCGAGGCGCCTTCGCTGTCGCGTTGCCGTACGCCACCGTCCGCGGCTTGCGGCCCTTGCCCATCACCGACACCTCGCCGTCGGTCAAGTTGACGTCGGCGACACCCAGGCCGGCCAGCTCGGAGCGGCGCAGGCCGGTGTCGAGCCACAGCCGGATCACCGCGGCGTCCCGGTACGTCGGCGAAGGAGCGGACGTCGGAAGCGGTCGCCAGCACTGCCGCAGCTCCTCGATCGTCGGGACCTGAATCTCCGGCTCCTGCACCTTCGGCCGGGCGACCTTGCGCACCGGCGACTCGTCCAGCTCGGCCTCGGCGGCAAGCCAGTCGAAGAACGACCGGGCGGCCTGGTACCGACTGCTGATCGTCTTCGACTGCGGCGCCGCGCTCCGGTGAGGTGGGACAGCCACCGGCGCACGTGCGATGGCGTGACTTCCGCCGGCTCCAGGTCGCCGACGTAGTCGACGAAAGAGCGCACTCCGGCGGTGTAGTTAGCGATCGTCTGCGGCGAGCGTTGGGCGGCGCGCAGGTGCAGGGACCACTCGGGCAGGAACTCGAGCACAGGACGCCTCCTCCGACGCCCTCAGAGCCTACCCGTGTTATCGCGACTAGGAGCGCTGTGCGTCGCCTGTCAGTCGCCGTGAGGTGCCTCGACTTCCGCATCGATGCTGGTCAGGAGGGCCATCAGGTCCTGGGCGTTGGTCTGGGCGTAGTCGCGATAGCAGTTGTTCATGAACACGTGCGTCTCGGCGGCCTGCTCGGCGAGCCCGGCCACCTTGGGCGCCCACTCCTGCAGCTCCTGCGGCGAGTAGTGGTAGCCGAAGCGGTCGTAGATGTCCTTGCTCGTCCACTTGTCGCTGTGCCCGTGGAAGCGGACCACCGCGAGGTCGGCCGTCGCCGCCACCACCGGCGGCACCGACGACGTGTGGCCCTGCGGCATGTCGACGCAGACGTAGGGCACCGCGTACGACGTCAGGAAGTCGAGCGTCTCCTCGACGTTGTCCTCCGACATCCAGGTCTTGTTGCGGAACTCCACGCAGATCGGCACCGGGTCGGCCCGCCGCTTGCACTCCAGCACGTACTCCTTGTTGCGCCGGCCGATCGGGAACCACTGCGGGAACTGGAACAGCAGCGCGCCGAGCTTGCCGGCCTGGTGCAGCGGGTCGAGCGCGGACAGGAACCGCTCCCAGACCTGGTCGACCACCGCCCGGTCGAGGTCCTTGGCGTAGACGTTGCCCTTCGCGTCCTCCGGCCGGAGGTCCTTGTAGAGCGCGGCGACCCGGGTCGGGTGCTGGGTCAGCAGCGAGAACGCCTTGATGTTGAAGGTGAAGCCGTCCGGCGTGCGCTGCGCCCAGAGCTCGCTGTTGCGCTCGTTGGGCGGGGTGTAGTAGGTCGAGTCGACCTCGACGATCGGGAACCTGGACGCGTAGAAGCCGAGCCGCTCCTCGGCGGACTTCGGCGTCGTCCGGATACCACCCGCTGGCGAGCAGCGTCTTGTCCGTCCACGACGCGGTGCCGACCCGGATCCGTCCCATGGGTCCTGCCTACCCGGTGGGTCCGACAATTCCCAGCCGGTCCCGCCGCGCGTCAGCGCAGCGTGCCGTCCCGCCACGCGGCCGCCGCCCGCCGCAGCGCCTCCGCGCACCGCTCGTTGCGCTCGGCCAGCTCGAGCTCCGCACCGTCGTGCCGCGCGCGCCGGCCAGCTCCCGCCGCCCGGTCGCGATCACCCGGAAGAACGAGGCGGCCCGCTCCAGCGCCACGTCGAAGTCCCCCTGGTACGCCCCCGTCAGCACGGCCTCGGCCAGCGCCCGGACCGCGGCCGGGTCGGCGTCGTCCGCGACCCCGGCCACCACCTCGTCGACCGGCGCGTACGCGCGACCGGCCCGGTACATCCGGGCCAGCGCGTCGCCCTGCCGCTCGGTCCACGTCCGCAGCAGGTAGAGCGCCCACAGCGCGCCGGGCAGCGAGTCGGCCGGGGCGTCGCGCCACAGCTCGGACAGCGTGTCCAGGCCGACGGTCTCGGCCAGGTCGACCAACCGGGAGGTGCCCGGGCCGGCGCTCGCCGCGGCCGGCGTCGACCAGCGCGGCCGCGGTCGCGTGCGCCAGCTCGATCCGCGCGAACGGCTCGCCGGCCGCGGCCGCCGCGGCCAGCGTCTCGACGTCGGCCGACAGCAGCGGGCGCGGGCGCCGGTGGTCCGGCTCGGACACGCGGGATCTCCTCCGGTGCGGCGACTCGGGGATCCGCGCTCCCCCGACCGCGGTCGCTCCATGGTAGGCGGGGCGCGGTGTGCTCTGAGCGGAACGGGAGTCCTCCGGGCGCGTCCGGCGTTGGTCGGACAGGTGGGCGGACGTGCGCCCGCCGACCGGGAGGACGGGTGAGCGAGGGACGAGCGGGGCCGGGGCCGGACGGCGACGGCTCCGAGCGGTACGCGGAGACCGGCGGCTGGCCGCCGCCCGCGCCGGCCAGCGGCGGTACGGCCCGGGTACGGCCCGGCCGGACCCCGGTCCCGGGCCCCGGAGCCGGCTCCGGACGGGCCGGGCGGTACGAGGGTGCTCCGGCCGTACCGCCGGGCCCCCGAGCCCGTACGCTCGGGCACCGTCCGGATCCGTACGCCGAAGGCCCCGTGTCCCCGTCGACGGTCAAGGCCCCTGCCCCGGGTCCGTACGCCGAGGGCGCCGGGCGTACGCCGCGTACGGGCGGCTGGGCCGCGGCCCCGCCGTGCCCTGGCGCCCGGCGACGCCTCGTACGGTCGGCTGCCCGGCGCCACCCCGACCCCGCCGCGCCCGGCCGCCCGGCGGCCGCCGATCCGGCGCGGCGGCACCCCCGTCACGCTCGGCCTGATCGCCGTGAACGTGCTGGTCTACCTGCTGCAGATGGCCGACCCGAGCCTGACGTACCGGTACGGCCTGCTGCCGCTCGCCGTCGAGGACGGCCAGTACGAGCGGCTGATCACGTCGGCCTTCCTGCACGGCAGCCTGCTGCACCTGGCGTTCAACATGCTCGCCCTCTACATCGTCGGCGCGCCGCTGGAGCGGGTGCTCGGCACCGGGCGCTACCTGACGATCTACCTCGCCTCCGCGCTCGGCGGCTCGCTGCTGGCGCTGCTGCTGAGCCCGCCGGACACGCTCGGCGTCGGCGCCTCCGGGGCGGTCTTCGGGCTCTTCGGCGCGCTGGTGGTGCTCCGCGACCGGGTCGGCGCGGACGCCCGCGGGGTCGTCACGCTGATCGGACTCAACCTGGTCATCTCGTTCGTGGTGCCGGGCATCAGCTGGCAGGCGCACATCGGCGGCCTGCTCACCGGCATCGCTCGTCGCGCTGCTGCTGGGCGGCTGGCGGCGCCGACCGGGCTGACCCGGCGCCCGCCGGCCCGGCCGCGGCTGGCAGGCTGGGCAGGGTGCGAGGCGACGGCGACGGCTGGGTGCGCTGCGCGGCCGGCCACCGGCACTGGGGCCGGCACGGCGCCGCCGGCCTGCTGCTGCGCGACCGCGCGGGGACGGCCGGGACCGGGTCGTCCTGCAGCACCGCGCCTGGTGGAGCCACCAGGGCGACACCTGGGGCGTGCCCGGCGGCGCGCGGGACAGCGACGAGACCGCGGTCGCCGCGGCGCTGCGGGAGACCGGCGAGGAGGCCGGCATCGCCGCCGCCGCGGTACGCCCGACCGGGCTGCTGCTGGACGACCACGGCGGCTGGTCGTACAGGACCGTCCTCGGCGAGCCGAGCGCTCCGGTCGACCCCCGGCCGACCGGCGGCGAGAGCGAGGACGTCCGCTGGGTGGACGACCGACACCGTGCCGGCGCTCCCGCTGCACCCGGGCTTCGCCGCGGTCTGGCCGCGGCTGCGGGCCGCCCCGCTCCCGCTGGTGCTCGTGGTCGACGCCGCCAACGTGGTCGGCGCCCGCGGCCGCGGCGACGGCTGGTGGCGGGACCGGGCCGGCGCCACCCGCCGGCTGCTGGCCGCGCTGCGTCGCCGAGAGCCGCCTCGCCCGGCGTCGCTGCCGCCCGGGGTCGGACGCCGGTCCGCTCGACCGGTGCTGCCGCGCGTCACCGTGGTCGTCGAGGGCGCCGCCCGCGCGGTGCTGGACGGCGCAGCTGCCCGGACCGGCCGGAGGTGGTGGCCGCGCCGGGGTCCGGGGACGACACGCTGGTCGAGGTGGCCACGGAAGCCGCGAAGCGGGCGACTACCGTGGTGATCACCGCGGACCGGGGCCTGCGGTCCCGCCTGGACCAGGTCGGGATCCGGGCGGTCGGGCCGTCCTGGCTGATCGGGCTGGTGGACGGCCGATGACGGATCCACCCGACCCGGCAGTGTCGCGATTCGTGTTGTGTTGATTACGCTTGGTTGGACACACGGGGTCGGAGGTGAGCAATGAGCACGCCGGACCAGCAGCGGACCCTCTTCAGGGATGCGCGCCGCTGTCGAGGAGATGATCGCCGCCTCCGAAGCCGGCGCGCCGGGGCCCAGGTCGGCTTCGCCGTGGACGCCACCCGGGTGGCGCGCGGACCGGGCGGCTGCCTCTACCGGGCGGACCCGCCGCCGGACGTCCGGCTGGTCGAGGACGCACCGATCCGGCTGTCCGCCGGTGACCGCGCCTCCGCCGGCCGGCTCGGCCCGGTCGCGGACGAGAGCTGCCTGCTGGAGACCGAGGTCGACCTCGGCCCGCGGGTGCTCGGCGGCCGGCTGGTGGTGGACAACCTCGCCCCGCTGCACGGGCTGCTCGACCGGCTGGACGCGCTGGCCGGCGAGCCCGCCGGAGCCGTCGACGTACCGGTTCGACCAGGCCGAGCTGGCCCTCGGCGTCCCGGCGGCCGGCTGCGGGACCGGATCGCGACCGCGGCGGCGTCCACCGCCGGCTGGCGGCTGGACGACCGGGCCGGCGACCTGCTGTCCTCCGCGCTGCGCCAGCGGTGGGCCTCGGTCCAGTCCGCCGCCCGGCGCGGACGCGGGCGCGCTGGTGGCCCGGCTGCTGGACCGGCTGGTCGAGCTGGACGCCCGGGTGCTCTTCGTGGCGACGACCGGGCACGCGGTCGACCGCACGGTCGGGCTGCTGTGCGACCGGCTGGCCCGGTCCGGCCGGCTGCGCTCCGGGCTGGTCCAGCGGGTCGGGCCGCTCGTCGCCCGGGCGCGGTGCGCGACCGGTGGGGACCGTACGTGGACGAGATGGTGATCGCCGCCGACCTGCGCACCCGGCTGTCCGACCGGCTGTCCGAGCTGGACCGGCTGGAGGGCCGGCTGCGCTACGACGAGGCCGAGCGGCGCGCGGACGAGCTGGACCGGCACGCGGCCGAGGTCGACGACCTGCTGGAGCGCACGGTCGGCGCCCGGCTGTCGAAGCCGGCGTTGCCGCGGTGCGGACCCGGACGCGCTGGTCGTCCGGCAGCACGAGCTGCGGGCCCAGCAGCGGACCGCCCGGCGGACCGCCGAGCGGCTCGCGCTGGAGCTGGCCGGCGGCGGCCCGGGTGCCGCAGGCCGAGGAGATGCTCGGCGCGGGCGACCGGACGCCCGGCCGAGCGGATGACGCAGCTCGCCCGGGCCCGGGACGAGCTGGGCGCGGCCCGCGCCGACATCGGCCCGGCGCTGCGCCGGCACTGCCGGGCGGTCGCCACCACCATCCGGTCGGCCTACCTGCGGCGGCTGCCGGGCACCGACTTCGACGTGGTGGTGCTGGCCGGGTCGGCGAGATGCCGGAGGCGTACTACCTGGCCGGGCTGTCCACCCGCAGCGTGGTCGACATCGGCGGCCCCGGCGGGGCGGCGGTCCGGCCGGCCGACACCGCGCGCCGGCCGCCGGCGGCGCACCACGCCGACCCGGCCGGCCGCCGGCGGGCCGGCCTGCTCCGGCCGCGCCCGCGGCCGCGGCGTTCCGCCGACTGAGGATCCGCGCCGGTCAGTGCGCCGGGTTGCGGGTGTGCGGCCGCTTGCCCAGCTGCCGCCAGTCCGTCTCGGCCACCTCGACGTCGAAGTGCTCCGCCGCCTTGCGGATGTTCGCGAAGGCCAGGTCGCGCTCCCCGTCGCTGACGTCCTCCACCTGGTCGAAGCGGGCCAGCGCGGTCCGCACGTGCCGCGCGTCGGTCAGTGGCTCCTTGCGCTTGTCCGGGAACGCGTACGCGCTGTCCGGCAGCTCCTTGCGGTCCTCGGCGTCGAGCGTGCCGTATCCGGCTCCCTCCGGCGCCTTCCAGGTCGTCTTCATGGCCCTGGCCCTACCCGCCCGGCGCCGGACCGCACCGCGCCGGCGGTTGCGCCGGCCCGCCGGGCCGGCCAGCATGGGCCGGCCGCCCGCCCGTCGGAGGGGAGAGACCCGTGGACAGCCTCGTCGCCCGCCGCGCCTGGCAGCGGGTCGAGCCGCTGCACGCGGTCACCTACTTCGCGCCGGAGACCCGGGCCGCCACCGATGCGCTCGGGCTGCGCGGCGGCTGGATGAGCTACTTCGGCTGCCGGGCCGCGCCGCTCGGGCCGGTGCCGGCGGCCGTGGTCACCGCGGTCTTCCACGGCTTCCACCCGACGATGGTGGCCCGCGCCATCCCGGACGCGTGGCGGGCCGCCAGCCCCGAGCAGCTGCTGCAGACGCGGCTGACCGCGGTGGACGCGGCGTACCGGCGGCTCTTCGGCGAGGACGCGGACGGGGTAGCCGGGCCGGAGGTGGCCCGCGCCGCCGAGCTGGCCGCGGCGGCCGCCGGCGCGGTGTCCACGGCCGGCCGGCCGCTGGCCGCGGCGAACGCCGCGCTGCGCCCGCCGACCGAGCGGCACCTGGCGCTGTGGCAGGCGGTGACCGTGCTGCGCGAGCACCGCGGCGACGGGCACGTGACCGCGCTGGTCGCCGCCGGCGTCGAGCCGTGCCAGTCGCAGGTCATGGCCGCGGCGGCCGGACGCGCCCCGGCCGAGGTGATCCGGCGGCCCGGCGGTGGAGCGACCAGGAGTGGGCGGAGGCGACGGACGCGCTGGCCGGGCGCGGCTGGGTGACCGCCCCGGCGACTCACCGCCGCCGGCCGCGCCGCCCGGCGGGAGATCGAGCAACGCACCGACCGGCTGGCGCTGGGTCCGTACGAGGCGCTCGGCGCCGACCGCTGCGACGATCTGCTGACCGCGCTGCACCGGCTGGCCGAGCAGGTCGTCGACGGCGGCGGGGTGCCGTGGCCGAACCCGATCGGGGTGCCCTGGCCGCCCACCGACGAGATCACCTGACCGGACGGCGCCCGGGTACGGAAACCCGTGCTGGTTTCGTCGGACCCGCTGGTTAAGTTGTCGGTCGTGAGCTCCTCCAGTGCCGACACGGCCTACCTGCGCTTTCCGAGCATCCGCGGCGACCGGGTCGCCTTCGTCGCCGAGGACGACGTCTGGCTCGGCTCGACCGACGGCGGTCGGGCCTGGCGGCTGACCGCCGACGCGGTGCCGGTCGCCGGCGCCCGGCTGTCCCCCGACGGCGCCACCGTGGCCTACACGAGCACCCGGGACGGCGCGCCCGAGGTGCACGTCGTCCCGGTCGACGGCGGCCCGGCCCGCCGGCTGAGCTTCTGGGGCGACCCGTTCACCAAGGTGGCCGGCTGGCTGCCGGACGGCCGGGTGGTGGCGAGCAGCGCGGTCGGCGAGCCGTTCCGCAGCCGGGTGTGGGCCTGGGCGGTGCCGCTGGACGGCGGCGTGCCGGAGCGCCTGCCGCTACGGGCCGGCCACGGTCGTGTCGACCCGGGCCGGCGGCGGCACCGTGCTCGGGGTCGACCAGCGGCGGGCCGGCGCGACCTGGAAGCGCTACCGCGGCGGCACCGCGCCCAAGCTGTGGATCGACCCGGACGGCTCCGGCGAGTTCCGCCGGCTGCTGCGCGAGCTCGACGGGCAGCTGGAGGACCCGGACTGGGTCGGCGACCGGGTGCTGTTCCTGTCCGACCACGAGGGCTGGGCCAACGTCTACTCGGTGCTGCCGGACGGCACCGACCTGCGGCGGCACAGCGACCACGGGGAGAGCTACGCGCGGGCGCTGCGCACCGACGGCACCCGTGCGGTCTACCAGCGGCTCGGCGAGCTCTGGCTGCTCGACGACCTGGACGCGGCCGCGCAGCCGCGCCGGCTGGAGATCAGCCTGGCCGGCCCGCGGACCGGGCGGCAGCCGCACCCGGTGCAGGCCCGGGACTGGCTCGGCGACATGGCGGTGGACCGCACCGGCCGGGCCAGCGCGCTGGAGGTGCTCGGCACCGTGCACTGGCTGACCAGCCGGGACGGGCCCGCTCCGGCGCTGGCCGACCAGCCGGGCGTGCGGGCCCGGCTGCCGCGGGTGCTCGGCCCGCCGCACGCC
>CAWATS010000024.1:0-11589 GCA_963785005.1 uncultured Actinomycetota bacterium | reverse complement strand
CGGCGAGTCCGAGTACGGCAACGACAGCGGCTTCGCCGAGTCCGCGACCGCGCCGGGCACAGCCGGCCAGGACGTGTCCGGCGAGCGGGACGCGTCCGGCGAACAGGACACCCCCACCACCGAGGAGCTGGCCTACCCGGGCGAGCCACCCGACTGACCGGCCAGGGTGCGTCTCCGGAGTCCGCCGGAACGCACTGACGCGGCCAGGACCCGTGCTCGAAGCCCCGTCACCCCGTGCTTGTCGACCCAGACGACCGCCGCCGCAGCTGGGCGCGAGGCGGTAGCGGCGTGCGATCGGTTGACTCGGGAGGGGTCGGCGCCGGTAGCTGGGCCATGATCTCGAGCCCTCGGTCGTTCTTTCCGTCGGCGGAGAGATCCTCCCATCCTTCGATCTCCGCGAGCGTCCGCTCGGCCCAGCCATCGACCGTCGTGAGGAGGCTCACGAAGAAGTCGACGGCGTGGGCGCGGATGTAGACCTGGTCCTGCAGCGCGGCCCGGCCGTCCAGGAACTCCTGTTTCACGGCACCGCTGAAGCGCAGCATCTCCTGGGCGTCACCGCGCACCTGCTGCAGGGTCGCGATGAGCTGCTCCTTGGTCCCTAGCGGGGCGATGAACAGCCGGATCATCGCCTCGAAGTCCATCGCGAACGGCGACACCGGAGTGTCGAGCCAGTCGCGCAGCACCTGCCGCCCCGACTCGGTGATCGAGTACACGGTCCGCGGCCGCTTTCCGACGTACTCGCGCTTGGCCGCGACCAGCCCCATGGCGTCGAGCCGCTTCACTTCGCGGTAAATCGCGCTCTCGGCGCGCGGCCAGACATAGCGGAAATAGCGGATCCGCTGGCGGGCCAGCTCGTAGGTGGACCACGGATGCACGGCGAGCTGCGCCAGCACGGCATACGAGGTCGTCGTGAGGCTCGGCGGAGAGGGGTCCATAGCTCTTGACATACTCCAAACGCAAGCATAAGTTGCTGGCGTTTGGAGCATATCGGTGAGCTGGGGCCGGTGCCAACCGACCGGCCCGGAGGAGGCCCCGTCATGACCACTACCGCCACCATCGAGCTCGCCGGACTTGACGGCGGACACCACAAGCTGACCTCCGAGCAGCTGGAGGACCTGGACTCGCGGGTTCAGGGCCGGCTGCTGGTGGCCGGCGACCAGGGTTGGAACGATGCCGTCGCGATCTGGAACGGCATGGCGGCCAGGCTCCCCGCCCTGGTCCTCCAGCCGGCCTCGGCGCACGACGTCGCCGTCGCGGTCGGGTTCGCCAGGGACCACGGGCTGCTGCTCAGCGTCAAGGGCGGGGGCCACAACATCGCCGGAACCTCCATGGCGCCGGGCGGCCTGACCCTCGACCTGTCCCGCCTGCGCGAGGTCAGCGTCGACCCCCAGGCCAGGCTCGCCCACGTCGGGCCGGGCTGTCTGCTCGGCGACGTCGACCAGGCCACCCAGGCGCACGGGCTGGCCACGGTGCTCGGGTTCGTGTCCGAGACCGGCGTGGCCGGCCTGACCCTGGGGGGCGGCTTTGGGTACCTGACCCGCCGCTTCGGCTGGACCGTCGACAACCTCGCCGAGGTCGAGGTCGTGACCGCCGACGGTGAGATCCGCACTGCCAACCGCGAGGAGCACTCCGAGCTGTTCTGGGCGCTGCGGGGTGGCGGCGGCAACGTCGGGGTGGTCACCCGGTTCACCTTCCGCCTGCACCAAGTCGGCCCGATCATCACCGGCGGCCTGATCATCTGGAGCGCTGACCGGGCCGAGGAGGTGCTGGCCGCCTACCGCGACCTCACCGAGTCGGCGCCGCGCGAGCTGACCGCCGCGGCGATCGTGCGGCTCGCGCCGCCGGCCCCGTTCCTGCCCCAGGCCTGGCACGGCAAGCCCATCGCCGGGATCCAGCTGTGCCACAGCGGCGCCAACCCCGAGGCCGACCTGGCCCCGGTTCGCGCGCTCGGGAGCCCGATCGTGGACCTGGTCAGCCCCAAGCCGTATGTGGCCGTGCAGTCGATGCTCAACGCCATGGAGCCCAAGTGGCTGCACCGCTACTGGAAGGCCGAGTTCTTCCCTGGCCTGTCCAGCGAGTTCCTGGACGCCTTCCGGAGCAGTGCGCTGCGGGCGACCTCGCCGCTGTCCCAGTCGGTGATCTTCCACCTCGCCGGCGCGCTCAACGACCACGACGACGACGACGGGGCGGTCGGCAACCGCGACGCCCACTACATCGGCGGGTTCAACGCCACCTGGCCACCTGGCGCTCCCGCCGATCCGCATGTGGCCTGGGCCCGGGATGGGTGGGAGCGGATCCGGCCCTACTCGACCGGCGGGAACTACGTCAACTTCCAGCTCGCCGAGGACGAAAGCACCCGGACCGCCGCCGCCTACGGGAACAACTACCAGCGGCTGCGCCGGGTCAAGGCAGAGTACGACCCCGACAACCTCTTCCGCGTCAACCGCAACATCCCGCCGGCGGCCTGACGGCGGACCGGTCAGTCCTCGTCCCGGCCACCAGCGCCTCGGCGAGCCGGCTGGGAGTGAGCGCGCAGTGGGCGCCGGAGCGGGCGGCCCCTGACCCGCGCGCCTCAGGCCGGCGCCGTGGGGGACGGCGGACGGCGCCGAGATAGCCGTCGATCGCGTCCAGGTTCCTGGTCAGGCAGCGGATCCGTGAGTCCATCTGGGCGCGTTCCCGCTCGAGGGTCGCGATCAGCTCCGGGTCCGGGTCGGTGACGTGGATCGTGCCGGGGTCGTCGAGGCACGGGAGGATCTGCTCGATGATCCTGGTGGGCAGCCCGGCATCGAGCAGCCCGCGGATCTGCCCGACCCGGTCGACGAGACGCTCGGCGTAGTCCCGGTAGCCGTTCGCCGCCCGGTCCGGGCTGAGCAGGCCCTGCTCCTCGTAGTAGCGCAGCAGGCGCGCGGGCACGCCGGTGCGCTCCGCCAGCTCCCCGATCCGCACTGCGACGCCCCTCTCGACCCGACTTTCCTTCACACCAGTGTCAACCTTCGAGCATGGCGCCATGGGCCTGGGGAGACCGTCCGCGCCGGCCGCCACCCTGGCCGTGCTCTCGGTGGCCCAGTTCCTCGTCGCGCTCGACTACTCGATCATCTACATCGCCCTGCCGAGCATCGCCGGCGACCTGCGGCTCGAACCGGCGCTCGTCCAGTGGGTGGTCAGCGCCTACGCGGTCCTGTTCGCCGGGTTCCTCGTCGTCGGCGGGCGGCTGTCGGACCGGGTCGGAGCCAGCCGCCTCTTCGTCGTCGCCATCGTGATCTTCGGGCTGGCCAGCGCGGCCGGCGGTGCGGCCGGCGACGGGACGGTGCTCCTGGCCGCGCGCGGCGCACAGGGGCTCGGCGCGGCTCTGCTGCAACCCGCCATCCTCGGTCTGATCGGGACGACGTTCCCGGCGGGCCCGTCGCGCAACCGGGCGCTGGCGGTCTGGGGCTCGGTCGGCGCGTCGGGGCTCGCCGCCGGCGCCATCCTCGGCGGCCTGCTCACCTCCGCGTCGTGGCGGCTCACCTTCGTCATCAACGTCCCGCTCACGCTGCTGTGCGCGCTGGGTGCGGTCGCCTGGGTCGGCTCGCCCCCGGACCGCACCGCCGCCGGCCGCATCCCGGTGCTCGCCTCGGTGCTCGGCACCGGCACCGTGCTCACCCTGGTCCTCGGCCTGACCGTGGGCTCCGACCTGGGCTGGAGCTCCACGGCGACCCTCGGCTGCCTCGGTCTCGCCCTGGTCCTGTTCCTCGCCTTCGCCCGCAACGAGAACACCGGGCGCAACGTCCTGATCGAGCCGGTGCTGCGGCGGACGCCCTCGCTGCGCATCGGAGCGGCGGCGACCGCGCTGTACATGGCGAGCGTCGGGTCCGAGTTCTACCTGCTCACCCTTCTGCTGCAGTCGATGAAGGGGTACCCGCCGCTGCGGGCGGGGCTCGCGTTCCTTCCGCTGGCCCTGATGGTGACCGCGGGCAGCACCACGGCGGGCCGCGCCGTGCGGCGGCTCGGCCCGGGCACGGTGCTCCTCGGTGGGTTCGCCGCCGCCACCTCGGGCCTGCTGTGGCTGTCCCTGGCCCTGCACGGGGACTCGTACGCCGTCGACCTGCTCCCCGGCCTGGTCCTCAGCGGGTTCGGGCACGGCGTCATCTACACCTCGATGTTCATCATCGGCACCCGGGACGTGCCGCCCGCGCACCAGGGGACGGCAGGAGCGTTGCTGACGACGTCCCAGTACCTCTCCGGCGCGCTCACCGTCGCCGTCCTGACGCTGGTGCTCGGCCCGGTGCCGGACCACGCGGCCTTCCGGACCGCCTTCCTGCTCACCACCGCGGCTGCGGCGGCGGGACTCGTCCTCGCCGCGGTCCAGCGGCTCCGCCTCGAGAACCGCCCGAGGGCCGACCGACCGGCCGGCTAGGTCGTGGGCCGCGCCTCCCGCAGCCGCGCCTTGCTCACCTTGCCGGTGGCCGAGTGCGGCAGCTCGCCGACGAACCTCACCGCCGCCGGCAGCTTGAAGCGGGCCAGCGACCCGGCCGCCCACTCCAGCAGCTCGGCCTCGGTCAGCTCGCCGCCCGGCCGCGGCACCACGTACGCCAGCACCGTCTCGTCGCCGGTCTGCGGGTCCGGCCGGCCGATCACCGCCGCCTCGACGACCTGCGGGTGGCCGGCCAGCACTCCCTCGACCTCGGCCGGGTAGACGTTGAAGCCACGGACCAGGATCAGCTCCTTGCGCCGGTCGACGAGGTGCAGGTCGCCGTCGTCGTCGGCGTACGCGACGTCGCCGGTCGGCCACCAGCCGTCCGGGTCCGGTCCCTCCGCGCCGTCCGGCCAGTAGCCGGAGAAGAGGTTCGGCCCGCGGACGACGATCTCGCCCGTCTCGTCGTCGGCGACCTCGCCGCGGTCGCCGTCGGCGTCCCGGTCGCGCAGCTCCAGCTCGACGCCGGGGACCGGGCGGCCGACCGAGCCGGGCTTCGCGGTGCCGCCGATCAGCGTCGAGGTCAGCACCGGTGCGGTCTCGGTCAGCCCGTAGCCCTCGTACACCGTCACGCCCACCTCGGCGAGCCGGCGCAGCACCGGCGGCGGCAGCGGCGCGGCGCCGGACAGCGCGAGCCGCACGCTGGCGAAGGCGTCGGCCAGGCCGGGCTGGTCGGCCCACTCGACGTACATCATCGGGACCCCGGGCACGTTGGTGACCCGGTGCCTGGCCATCAGCTCCAGCGAGCCGGCCGGGTCGAAGCGCTCCACCAGCACGCCGGTGGCACCGGCCCACGCCACCATCCCGAAACCCGGGTTCAGCCCGTAGACGTGGAACAGCGGGATGGCGAGCAGCAGCACGTCCGCCGGGGTCACCACGGTGGGGCGGATCTCGCCGCACTGGTCGAGGTTCGCCAGCAGCGCGCGGTGCGACAGCATGGCGCCGCGCGGCCGGCCGCTGGTGCCGCTGGTGTAGACGAGCACCGCCAGGTCCTCGGGCGAGCCGGGGGGGCGCCGGGCCGAGCCATCCGGGGTCGCGCCGGCCAGCACCGACGGCAGCGGGAGCGTCCCGTCCGGTCCGGACGGCGCCGCGACCAGCACGTGCTCGAGCGCGCTCGAGCCGGCGCGCAGGTCGGCGGCCGACGAGATCGCCTGCACCGACGAGGTCACCAGCGCCCGGGCACCCGAGTCGGCGAGCAGGTACGCCAGCTCGGGTCCGGTGTAGCCGGTGTTGGCCGGCACGGCGACCAGCCCGGCCCGCAGCGCCCCGGCGTACAGGACCGGGAAGTCGAGGGTGTTGCCGAGCTGGAGGGCGACCCGGTCGCCCGGCACGAGACCCAGGCCGGCCAGGGCGGCGGCGGCCCGGTCCACCCGCTCGTCCAGCTCGCGCCAGGTCAGCGCTGGCGGTGTCCGAGACCAGCGCGAGGTGGTCGGGATCCCGGCGGGCGGCGCGGCCGACCAGGTCGGCGACGGTGCGCACGACGGCGCCGTCATGCTCGTCCATGGCAGCCGAGTCTCGCACAGCCGACCTGTCCCCCGCCCTCGGCGACGCCTGGTTCGATACGCTCTGCCCGGGCAGCAGACCCGGCGAGGAAGGCACCGACGTGGCCCGCCTGAAGCTCCGCTCCCGGGACACCCGGGAGGCGCGCGCCGTGCTCGCGGGCACCGCGTCCGCGGCGGCGGCGGAGGTGGAGGCCGCGCTCGCGGTGCCGCCGGACCCGACCGCGGGCGCGTTCTTCGACGTCGACAACACCGTGATGATGGGCGCGTCGATCTACCACTTCGCCCGTGGCCTGGCCGCGCGCAAGTTCTTCACCGGCCGCGACCTCGCGGACTTCGCCTGGCAGCAGGTCAAGTTCCGGGTCGGCGGCAAGGAGAGCCACGGCGGGATGGCCTCCGCCCGGGAGGCGGGGCTGGCCTTCGTCGCCGGCAAGCGGGTGGACGAGATCGTCGAGCTCTGCGAGGAGATCTACGACGAGCTGATGGCCGAGCGGATCTGGTCGGGCACCCGGGCACTGACCCAGATCCACCTCGACGCCGGGCAGCGGGTCTGGCTGGTCACCGCCACCCCGGTCGAGCTCGCCTCGATCATCGCCCGCCGGCTCGGCTGCACCGGCGCGCTCGGCACCGTCTCGGAGATCGTGGACGGCGCGTACACCGGCCGGCTGGTCGGCGAGCCGCTGCACGGCCCGGCGAAGGCCGAGGCGGTGCGGGCGCTGGCCGATCGGGAAGGGCTCGAGCTGGACCGCTGCTCGGCGTACAGCGACTCGATCAACGACCTGCCCATGCTGAGCGCGGTCGGCCGGGCGGTGGCGGTGAACCCGGACTCGGCGCTGAGGATGGAGGCCCGGTCCCGCGGCTGGGAGATCCGCGACTTCCGCACCGGGCGGAAGGCCGCCAAGGTGGGCGTCCCGACCGTCCTGGGGCTGGCCGCCGCCGGCGGCGGGATCGCCGCGGGCCTCGCGTTCCGCCGCCGCCGCACCCGCTGACCGCGCGGAGCTCCGCGCGCCGGCGCCGCGTCGCCGGCCGCGTCCGCCGTCGCCCCGCTCGAGTGACGGCAGTTCCGCCGTCACTCGGCCGGCACCCCCGTCAGTCGGCCGAGCAGCTACAGGTGCTCACTCGACGTCCGAACTGCTCACTCGGCGCGGGAACTGCTCACTCGGCCGCGGCCGCCGCCCCGGGCTCCGGGGCCCGGCAGCTGGGCTCAGCCGACGGGCTCCAGCTCCGGCCGGCGCGGGGCCGGCGGCTCCTGGACGCCCCCCTCGTGGTCGTCGGCGCCCTCGATCCGCACCCGCGGCAGGACCCGGTCCAGCCATGCCGGCAGCCACCAGTTCGCCCGGCCGAGGATCTGCATGATCGCCGGCACCAGCAGCATCCGGACCACGGTGGCGTCGATCAGGATCGCCGCCGCCATGCCGACACCGATCACCTTGAGGAACACCTGCGGGCTCGGGATGAAGGCGGCGAACACCGCGATCATGATCGCCGCCGCGGCGGTGACCACCCGCGCCGTCGCCGCCAGCCCGCCGGCGACGCTGGCCGAGTTGTCGCCGGTCCGCAGCCAGTGCTCCCGGATCCGGGTCAGCAGGAACACCTCGTAGTCCATGGACAGTCCGAACAGGACGGCGAACATCAGCACCGGGATGAAGGCCGGCAGCGGCGTCTCGGTGTCGATGCCGATCAGCTGCCCGGCCCAGCCGCCCTGCAGCACGAGCGCGACCACGCCGTACGCGGCGCCGAGCGACAGCAGGTTGAGCACCGCGGCCTTGACCGCGACCGTGACGCTGCGGAAGACCGTCAGCAGCAGCAGGAACGACAGGCCCACCACGCCGCCGATGAGCAGCGGCAGCCGGGACGCGGTGTCGGCCGTGGAGTCGATCGCCGCGGCGGTGACACCGCCGACGTGCACGCCCGTCCCCGCCACCTCGTCGCGCAGGGTGCGGACCAGCAGCTCGGTCTCCTCCGACTGCGGGCTGGTGGTGGGCACCACGGTCATCACCGCGGTGTCGCCGGCCGGGTTGGACTGCGGCGGGCTGACCGCGGCGACACCCGGGGTCTGCGCGATCCGGTCCCGCAGCGAGCCGAGGACGGACGTGTCGCCCTCGGCGACGAGCACCAGCGGGCCGTTCGCGCCGGTACCGAAGCCCTCGCTGAGCGTGTCGTACGCCTGCCTGGTGCTCGTGCCGGCCCGGTCGTTGCCGGCGTCCGGGAAGCCGTACCGGATGCCGAGGAACGGCAGCGCCAGCACCCCGAGGATCAGCAGTCCCGCGGTGAGCGCGGTCCACGGCCGCCGCTGCACCACCCGGCTCCACCGGGCGCCGAGCCGGGAGGCGTCGGTCGAGGCGGGCCGCAGCCCGGGGATCCGCAGCCGGTCGATCCGGCGCCCGACGAAGCCGAGCAGCGCCGGCAGCAGCGTGACCGCGGCGGCCATCACGACGAGGACCGCGAGGATGGTGACCAGCGCGGAGCCGCGCATCGCCGTCAGGCCCATCGCGAACAGGCCGAGCAGGCTGATCACGACCGTGCTGCCGGCCACCAGCACGGCGCGGCCGGCGGTGTCCGCCGTGGCCATGGTGGCGCCGCGCGGGGACAGCCCGCGGGCCAGGTACTCCCGGTAGCGCGTCACCATCAGCAGCACGTAGTCGACGCCGACGCCGATGCCCATCATCGCGGCCAGCGCGGTGGACCAGTCCGGCACGTCGACGGCGAGCGCCACGAGGCCGACCAGCGACGAGCTGATGCCGAGCCCGACGACGGCGACCAGGATGGGCAGCCCGGCGGCGACCACCGAGCCGAAGACGAGCAGCAGGATCAGGGCGGCGGCGGCGAGGCCGATGCCCTCGGACCCGATCTCGCCCTGCTGCGCGGTCTGCACGACCTGGCCGCCGACCGAGACCTCCAGCCCCGGCCGGGCGGCGTCCTCGGCCAGCGCGATGATCCGCTCGGTGTCCGCGACCGGCATCGCGTCCGGGTTCTCCGCGTCCAGCTGCACGGTGGCGCGGGCGACGGTCCCGTCCGCGGAGACCGAGCCCGGCGCCTGGTACGGGCTGGCGGTCCCCCGGACGTGCGGGACGGCGCCGATCCGGTCCAGCAGCCCCTCGACCTCGGTCCGCACGGCCGGCGCGGTGACCGGGCCGGCGGTGGACCGGACCACGACGTCGACCTGCTCGCCCGACATCGCCGGGAAGCGCTCGGCGAGCAGGTCCTGAGCGGCCCGGGAGTCCGACCCGCGGGCGGTGTAGTCGGCCTTGAACTCACCGGCGAACGCGGCCGACAGCCCGACCGCCGCGGCGACCGCGACCAGCCAGACCGCGAGGACGAGCACGCGCCGCCGGTGCGCGGCGCCGGCCAGCCGGCCGAGGACACCCACCCGCGGATCGGCGACGGTTCCCGAGGTCATCCGGGCCTCCTGTTACGAATCTTCGCGTTGCGACTTGGCATAGCGAAGACGACGAGGCGTAACCTTGTCAAGAGGCTTAGCTGATGGGACGCTGAGAAAACCGGGTAAGACTCCTCTGGAGGTGGTGGCCGGTGCGGACCCGACGCGAGTTGACCCGCGAGGCGACCGTCCGGGAGATCAAGGAGACCGCGCTCGCCCGGATCCGGGTCGTGCGGCGCGGCCGACTTCCGGCTGTCCGACGTCGCCCGGGACATGCGGATGTCCGCGCCGGGCCTCTACCGCTACTTCGACGGCCGGGACGGGCTGCTCACCGCCCTGGTCACGGACGCGTTCCTGAGCCTGGCGGTCGCGGTCGAGTCGGCCCGCGACAGCGTGCCCCCCGGCGACGCCGGCGGCCGCTTCCTCGCGGTCTCCCGGGCCTACCGGACGTGGGCGCTCGGCGCCCGGGAGCAGTTCGCGCTGATCTTCGGCCCGCCGGTGAACGGGTACCAGGCGCCCGAGGAGGGCCCGACGGTGGAGGCGGCGAAGCGGGCCATGGAGGGGCTGCGCAGCATCGTCCGGGAGGCGGACGCGGCGGGCACCCGCCGGCCGCCCTGGCTGACCAAGCTGCCGCCGGTGCTGCTCGAGGCCTTCGCCGACGAGGAGCGGCACGGCCCCGACCCGGCGACCGAGCTGTCGCTCGTGCACACCTGGGCTTCCCTGCACGGCTTCGTGTCGCTGGAGGCGTTCGACAGCCTGAACTGGCACGGGCCGGAGGTGAACGAGGCGATGTTCCTCGGCCTGGTGCGGCTGCTGGCGGAGGCGATGGGGCTGCCGGAGCCGGCCGGCGGCTGGCCCGAGGTGTCGCCGGCGTAGGCATGTCCGCCGGCTCGGCAACCCGCGTCAGACCGATCCCGGTCAGTCCGGAGTGCGGCTGACCCCGACGCTGCCGCGAAACGAGGACAGCGACCGCTCTCTACTGCGACGGCGGTGCCCAGCCAGCCCTCGACGGCGTCCGGCGACAGCGCCGTCCTGCCACCAGAAACGCATGTCCAGTCATTCTGACCATCGGCACGCTCGGCAGGCCGAGCGGCCGCACTCAGCCTACGATCATCGCGACATTTCGGCGCCTCGAAGGTCGGTGTTCAATCATGGCCACACAGCCGCAGAGAGACGTCGTTCCCTCCTACGGTCGGCTGGCCGATCTCGAGGTGAGCGTGGGCACGGAGGTGAGGCCCGGGGCGGTCGAGGCGGTCGCGGTCCTCGTCCCGACCGACGGTCCGGTGCCGGCCGAGATGGGCCATGATCGCGACGCGCTGACCGCGTGCGGACTCGAGGGCAAGCCCGGTCAGACCCTGATCCTGCCGGGAGGGATGGCGGCGGCGACGTGCCGTCGGCATCGGCAGACCGGCACCGTCACGGCCACCGAGCTGCGGGACGCTGCCGCCTCGTTCAGCCGCGCGGTCCCGCACCTGACCAAGCTCGCGGTCCGCGTCCCGGCGTTCCCCGACCTGCCGATCGGCGCAGCCGCCCGCGCGGTCGTCGAGGGGGCGGTGCTGGGGCGCTACCACTTCCACATCCGGCATCATGACGACACCCCCGAGATCGCGGAGCTGACCCTCGTCGTGGCTGCCGACGACGTGGCCGATGCCGAGGCGGGCGCGCGGCACGGCCGGACGGTGGCCGAAGCCACGTCGCTCGGACGTGACCTCGCCAACTGTCCGGCCGGATACCTGACCGCGACCCGCATCGGGCAGGTCGCGCAGGAGCTGGGCGCGCACCGGCCTGCAGGTGGAGGTGTTCGACAAGGCGGCGCTGGTCGAGCTCGGCTGCGGCGGCCTGCTCGGCGTCAACGCCGGCAGCGTCGAACCGCCGACCATGGTGAAGCTCACCTACCGGCCCGACGGATCCTCGAAAAGTGATCGGCCTCGTCGGCAAGGGCGTCATGTACGACTCCGGCGGCATCGCGCTGAAGCCAGCGGACGCCAGCCATTCCCAGATGAGGAACGACATGACCGGGGCCGGCGTGATCCGCGATGTCCGCGCTGAAGGACCTCGGCTGCCCGACCACCGTCACCGGCTGGCTGATGTGCACCGACAACATGCCCTCCGGCTCCGCGACCAGGCTCGGTGACGTCCTCACGATGCGCGACGGCACCAGGGTGGAGGTCCTCAACACCGACGCCGAAGGCCGGCTGGTCATGGCGGATGCGCTGGTCCTGGCCGTCGAGGACGGCGTCGACGCGGTGGTCGACATC
>CAWATS010000023.1:0-360745 GCA_963785005.1 uncultured Actinomycetota bacterium | reverse complement strand
CGCCGGCCGTCCGCCAGGTGGTGTTCCGGGCCGGCGACGCCGAGGAGGTCCTGAACCGTGAAGCCGCGGGCCGGGGTCGACCACCTCGTCGCGCCGCGCCGCTACATCGCTCGACCCGATCCTCGCCGACGCAGCGATCGCGGCCGGTGCGACGAGCCACACCGGCGTGACCGCGACCGGGCTGCTCCGCGCGGACGACGGCCGGGTACGCGGGGTACTCGCACGGACGGTCGACCGCGCCGCCGTCCGGCTGCCGGCGAAGGTCGTGGTGGGCGCCGACGGTGTCCGGTCGCGGATGGCCGAGCTGGTGGGGTCGGCGGTACGCCAGCGGCACCCCGCCGACAACGCCACCTTCTACGCCTACGTCGGCGGCCTTCCCTGGCACTCGTTCGAGTTCCACGTCGGAGGGCTCGCCGACGGGAGGGCCGGCTACGCCGGCGCTTCCCACCCATCACGGCGAGGCGTGCGTGTGGGTGTGCTGCCCGGCGTCGATGGTCGGCGGCCTCCGCGGAGGCGCGGTCGAACCGTTCGTCGACCTCCTCGCGACGGTGTCGCCCACGCTGGCCGCGAGGACGCGCACCGGCCGCGTCGTCTCACCGGTGCGCGGCACGGTCGGCTGCCCAACCACGTCCGCCGGGCCGCCGGCCCGGGCTGGGCGCTCGTCGGCGACGCCGGCTATCACCGCGACCCGATCACCGGGCACGGCATCACCGACGCGTTCCGCGACGCCGAGCTGCTGACCCGCACCATTGACGACCACCTGCGCGGCGATGCCACCGACCTGTCCGGGTACGAGACCGCCCGCGACGCCGCGTCGCGGGAGACGTTCGACCTCACCTGCGCGATGAGCCGCTACCCCGGCGTCGACGAGTTCATCGAGCTGCAGAAGCGGCTCAGCCGCGCCCTCGAGCGGAGGCGGACTTCCTCGCCTTGCTGCACCTGCCCGTGGCCGCCTGAGGCGGCCATCTCGAGAAGGAGTACGCCATGTCCGTCAACGGTGTCGACACCCAGACTCTCTTCGCCACGATCGACGCGGTCGAAGGCGCAGCCGGAGCTGGCGAGGTTCCAGTTCCGGGCGAGCAACCGATGGGTCAGCGGTACCCACAACCGCAGCATCCATCGACGGCTACTACGGGGCCGGCCAGGAGTTCGTGCGGGCGACCGGCCACCGGTACCGACGCCGACCACCCGCCGGTCCTGACCGGCACCGACGAGGGCCCGACGCCGGTCCGAGCTCCTCCTGCACGCCCTGGCCGCCTGCCTCACCAGCGGCCTGGCGAACATCGCGGCCGCGCGGGGGATCCCGCTGACCGAGGTGACGTCCACTGTCGAGGGCGACATCGACCTGCGCGGCATCCTCGGCCTCGACCCCGAGGTGCGCAACGGCTTCCAGAGCATCCGGGTCGCCTTCGCGATCGGCGGCGACGGCGCCCCGGAGCAGCTGGCAGGGCCTGGTCGACCAGTCGCGCAAGCGGTCGGCGGTCTTCGAGATGCTGACCAACGGCGTTCCGGTGACCGTGGAGGCCAAGGCCGGCTGACCGGCGCCGACCACGAGTCCCGCGACCCCATGGACCGCGGGGCTCGTCGGTGCCGCCGCACCGTCAGCGGCCGGGCGACCGCTAGCCGGAGGTGAACGTCGGCAGGGCGGGCCGGTAGGCGTCGTCGCCGGCGGGTGCGAGCGACAGGCCGGAGCCGCCCAGGAGATCGCGGACGGCGGGCGAGATGAGCAGTTGTCCCGGCGCCGCGCGCTCGGCGAGGCTCACGGCGGCGTCGACGCCCGGGCCGTCGACGAGCGCCCCGGTCCGCGGCACCTCGGCGATCTGCAGGCCGAACCGGGTGTCGCCGCTTCGCGGTCCATTCAGGACGGACAGCGCGTCGCGGACAGCGGCGGCCGGGCCGTCGTACACGACGACCGTGTGCCCGGCGGGTGTGTGCGCCGGGCGACCCGAGGACAGCGATCCCGCGACCGCGCCGGGGCCGGCGAGGGCGAGCACCGCGCTGAGCGCGCGCGAGGGCATCGGCGCCGATCCGAGGTCGGCGAGGAACCCTTGCACCTGGTCGAGGATCTGGTTCGCGTCGACGGCGACGAAGTGGTCCGCGCCGGCCAGCTCGACGAACCGGGCGCCGGGAATGTGCTCGGCGAGGTAGCGGCCCTCCTCGACGCGGCTGTCCTGGTCGCCCCGGCGGTGCAGGACGAGCGTCGGCACCCGCACCGAGCCGAGCGCCTTGCGGACGTCGATCAAGGAGTTCATGGCGACCAGCGAGCGTACGGTCGACGGGGTGGCCGCCGCCCGGGCGCGCTGGCCCCACCAACGGGCCATCGCATCGTCGGCCGACGGGCACATGGCCCGCATGTCGGCCTCCCAGCTCCACTCGACCGTCAGCCGGTCGATGTACTGCTTGCGATCCTCGGGCGTCTGCGCCCACGGGTAGCTGTCGGTGCGCAGCCGCCGGGCGTAGCTGCCGTAGAGGACGAGTGCCTCGACCCGTTCCGGGTGCATGGCCGCCATCAGGATCGCCATCGGGCCACCCTCGGAGTATCCGAACAGAACGGCCCGGCGGCAGCCGGCGGCGTCCATCACGGACAGCACGTCGTGCATCCGGGTTTCCAGGTCCGGCAGGTCGTTCGGCCGGTCCGACATGCCGGTGCCGCGCTTGTCGAAGCGGATCAGCCGGCCGAACGTGGCCAACCGGTCGAGGAAGGCGGCGTGCCGCGGGTCGGCCCAGTCGAGCTCCAGGTGGGAGACGAACCCGGCCACCAGCACGACGTCGCGGGTGCCGCGCCCACTGACCTGGTACGCGATCTGCAGGCCGTCGCTGACCGCGTAGTGGACCGGCTCGTCCCGGTGCGCCGGCACCGGCTCTGCCTCGCGGGCCGGTCCGACGAACCGGTAGCCGTGGCCGTGCACCGTCCGGATGAGCCGCTGGGCTTGCCCGTTGTCACCGATCGCCTGGCGGGCCTGCTTGATCCGGCTGGTGACCGCGGTCTCGCTGACGAACCGCCCGCCCCAGACGTTGTCCATCAGCTCTTCCTTGGCCACCACCCGCTCGCGGTGGTTCACCAGGTAGGCGAGCACCTCGAACACCTGCGGCTCGACCGGTACTCGTACGCCGGATCGCCGCAGCTCGACCTGGGAGAGGTCGAGCTCCAGGTCCTCGAACGCGACAATCACAGCTCGACGCTAGCGCGGAACGACGCGGCGAGGATGGCGCCGGACGACCGATCCCGCCCGCCGGTCGAGGTCACGGGACGACTGCGTCGGCCTCGATCTCCACCAGGAGCGCCGGGTCGATGAGACTGCTCACCTCCACCATGGAGCTGGCCGGGCGGATCGACCCGAAGACCTCGCCGTGCGCCCGGCCGACCTCCTCCCACCGGCTGATGTCGGTGACGAACATCCGGGTGCGCACGACGTCCTGCAGGCCGGCACCCACCTGCTCCAGGGCCGTCGCGATCCTGCGCAGGGCTTCACGCGCCTGCGCCGCCACGTCGTCGCCGCCGACCGCGCCGCCGCCCTCAGCGGCCGCGGTCGTGCCAGCCACCGAAACCCACTGTCCGACGCGCACGGCGCGTGAGTAGCCCACGACGGCCTCCCACGCCACCCCCGCAGGCACCAGCTGTCGCTCCGTCATCGCCCCTCAGCCGCCGCTCCTGCGATGGTGAGGGCCCGGTGCCCGCCCGAACAGGACGGACACCGGGCCCTCGATCGGCTATCTCAGGCCGCCGACGCGTCCGCCGAAGCCCTCGCCGCCACCTTCGCCCTGGTCCGCCTCAGGCTGGACCCGTTGACGTCGGAGGTGTCGAGCGCGTACCGGCCGATCGCGAACGCTGCCGCGTCCGCGTTCTGGCCGAGCGCGGTGCGGTTGACGTTGAGCAGGTTGTCGCACGCCTGGTGGTAGCACGGGTCGTACGCGATCCCCGCCGTGCCGCCGTAGAGCGCCGCCTGCTCCGGGGTCTTGATCCCCTCGGCACCGGTGAACAGGCCACCGGCTGGGATCCCGACCGCGATGAACGGCCCGTAGTCGGACCGGCCGGAGAAGTCGGTGCCCTCGCTCGGCAGGCCCTGGGAGTCGTAGTAGCCGGTGAACAGCGCCTCGATCTGCGCGGAGCCGACCGGACCCGGCCCGGCACCCTCACCGTCCGAGTCGTCGCCGTCGTAGACGAACCGGGCGAAGTTCGGCGAGCCGATCATGTCGAAGTTCAGGTAGAGCGCGATGTCCACCTGCTCCGCGAAGCTCAGCTGGTTCACGTAGAACGTCGAGCCGACCAGGTTGCTCTCCTCGGCGCCCCAGAAGGCCAGCCGCACCTTGTTGCGCACCCGCTCGTCGGCCAGCTCGAGCCCGATCTGCAGCAGCGCGGCCGAGCCGGTGCCGTTGTCGTTGATGCCCGGACCCGCGAGCACCGAGTCCAGGTGCGCGCCGGCCATCACCACGTTGTCGGCGCGGCCGCCCGGGGTCTCGGCGATCACGTTGCGGGTGGTGCGCACCTCGGACGAGGTGTCCGTGGCGACCCGGGCGATCACCTCGCCGGCCTGGTCGAGCTCGTAGAACCGCACGCCCTCGGTGTAGCCGATGAACACCGCCGGGATGGCGGCCGGGTTGGTGAGGGTGAACTCAGCGGGGTCGGTCCGGCCCGGCTGGCCCTCGTTGAAGATGATCACGGCGGAGGCGCCGGCGGCCGCGGCGTTGGCCACCTTGTCCTCGAAGAAGCACGTGCCGCGCTGGATCAGCGCGATGTTGCCGGCGACGAAGCCGGCGAAGTCCGCGGCCTCGCAGCCGGAGGTGGACGACGGCGCCGGAGTCGCCGGGACGACGACGTCGACCGCCTGCACGTCGGCCTGCGCCTCACCGGAGCCGGAGAACTCCAGGGTGTAGACCTCCTGGGCGGGCGGACCGCCGCTGTTGACGAAGACCTTCGGGTCGGGCGAGATCCGCTCCAGCTCCGGCGGCGCGTTCTCGGTGTAGAAGTTGAACGGGAACTCCTGGTACTCCACGTCCCAGCCGGCGGCGCCAGCACTGTCGTAGCACGTACGCGGCCGAGGCGTCGTACCCCGGCGTGCCGGCGGCGCGGGTGCCGCCGTTCTGGTCGGCGATGCGCTGGAAGGCGATCAGGTGGCGGTTGACCTCGTTGGTGGTGACCTCACGGGCGAGCTTGCGGCCCAGGCGGGTGTTGTCCCCCGGGGCGGCCTGGGCGGGTAGTGCGCCGGCGGCCGCGGTCGCGGCGACGACGACTCCCACCAGCGCCGAGCGGCTGAAGACTCGGCGGAACGATTCGGGCGACATGCGCCTCCCCCTCGGTTTGGCGGCTCCGCGGTGAGCCGACCTGCCCGCCATCCTGTCTGCCCAGGTAGGCGGGCTCTATCACCCATTCGGGGGGCCCCGGCCGGGGGCCGATGACTCAGCGTGGCGAGGGGTCAGCGCGGGGCGGGCGGCAGCCGCCGGTCCAGCCAGCGGTACGCGACCGCGACCGCGACCATCAGCACCGTCACCCCGACCGCGTTCACCGCCACCCGCGCGTACCCGAGCCCCACGACGTCGATGAACGGGTATGGATACCAGTCGCGGATCGCCCCGTGCACCAGCGTGTACGCCAGCCAGCCGACCGGCCACAGCAGCGCGAGGCCGACGACCCGCCAGCCGACCCGCGGCCGCGGTCCGAACAGGACCCAGCCGAGCAGCGCCACCGCGGGGCACACGTAGTGGAAGACGATGTCGGTCGCGACCTCCCAGCCGTGCAGCACCGCCGTCCCACGCAGCACGGTCAGGTAGACGATCCCGGTCACCGTGCTGCCGACGAGCGCGGCGAGCCGGACGACCCGCCACCAGTCGCCGTCCCGGTCCGGTCGCCGCGCCAGCGTCAGCCCGGTGGCCGCGACCAGGATGTTGCTCTGGATGGTGAAGTAGCTGACCAGCCGCAGCATCCGCTCCGGCACGCCGACGCCGTTCGGAGGGTTGGTCACCGTCACGACCACCTGCACGGCCAGCGCCGCGATGATCAGTGCTGCCGTCGCGCCCCACCAGACCCGGCTCGCCAGCGCCCGGCCGGCACCGGCTGTCGCCGGCACCCGGGGACCCAGCACGTCGGCCACGAGCCGAACGGTAGAGCCTCCGGCCCGCGACGGCAGGACGAAATGCTGCGCCTGGGGTCGTGCGGCGCTAGTCTCGGCCCGTCGCTCCCGCCGGAAGGTGGGGATCCGGGGCACGGGGAGGTCCAGACGGGCATCGGGCCACGCCGAGCCACCCTCCTTTCCCGGCTCGAGACCCCGGCAGGGCAGTGCAGCGTGGCCCGATGGCTCCTCACCACCCGTCCTGCTGCGCCCTCGCCTCGTAGAGCAGGACCGACGCGGACACCGAGACGTTGAGGGAGTCGGCGCTGCCGAGCATCGGCACCGCCACCCGCTCGAAGCCGTAGCCGTACCAGGGCTTGGAGATCCCGTACCGCTCGCTGCCCACCACGAGCGCAACCCGCCCGCGGTAGTCGGCCTCCCGGTAGTGCACCGCGTCGTCGGTGTCCGCGAGCAGCACCCGGAAGCCCGCCGCGCGCAGCCACCCGACCGCCTCGCCCGGCTGCCCGAACTCGACGGTCGGCAGGGTCAGGATGGTGCCCTGGCTGCCGCGGAACACCTTCGGATGGGTCAGCCGGGTGCGCCGGTTCGTCAGCACCAGGCAGTCGGCGCGCACGGCGTCCAGCGTGCGAACCAGGGTGCCCAGGTTGCCGGGGATCTCGACCGCGTCGGCCACCAGCACCAGCGCCGAGGGTCCGAAGTGGACGGTGTCCGGGTCGTACGCCGGGAGCCGGGCGACCGAGACCATGCCGTCGGGCTGCCCGCGCTCGGAGATCCGCTCCAGCGTCCTGGGCGAGATCCGGTACGCCTGCTCGGCCCGGCCGGCGACCTGCTCGCTGCGGGTGCGCGCCTCGTCGGAGTGGGCCAGCTCGGGGCACCACAGGAAGGTGCGGACCGGCACGCCGGCGGCCAGCACCAGCCGGTGCGCCCACAGCCCCTCCGCGACGAGCAGCCGCTCCCGGTTGGACGCGGTGTTGCGCTGGATGTCGAGCACCTGCTTGATCCGCGGGTGGGACAGGCCGATCTGCTGCAGCTCCACGGCGTCGGGCGTCGGCCTAGTCGGCCAGGCCGAGCCGGTCGCGGAGGTCGTCGAAGACCTCGTCCGGCGACCGGGTGGCGTCGATGGTGACGACGTACTCCTTGCGCCGGAAGATGTCGAGCACCGGCTGCGTCTTGAGGTGGTACTCCTCGATGCGCACCTCGAGCGCCTCCGGGGTGTCGTCCTCCCGCGCGACCAGCACGCCACCGCACACGTCGCAGGTGTCCTCGACGGCGGGCCGCGACGCGATGAGGTTGTAGTCCAGCCCGCAGCGCGAGCACAGCCGGCGGGCGAGCACCCGGCGGCGGACCTCCTCGTCCGGCATGTCCAGGTGGATCACGCCGTCGATGTCGTACGACTCGAGGAAGAACTCGGCCTGCGGCCCGTTGCGGGGGAAGCCGTCGACGATGAAGCCGTAGTTCCAGTCGTGCCGCTCCAGCCGCTCCCGGACCACGGCCTCGACCAGGTCGTCGTCCACCAGCCGGCCGGACGCGACGATCCGGCGTACCTGGGCGGCCAGCTTGGTGTGCGCCTTGACGTTCCACCGGAAGATGTCGCCGACGCTCATGTGGACCAGGTCGTAACGGTCGGCCAGCCGCTTCGCCTGGGTGCCCTTGCCGCTGCCCTGCACACCCATGATCACGTACTTGCGCATGCTGCCACCCTGGCACACCATCCGGCGGTGACGCCTTCCCGGGTCGAGTGACGCCTTCCCGGGTCGAGTGACGGCTTCCCGGGCCGAGTGACGGCTTCCCGGGCGGTGACGGTCGCAGTGACGACTCCCCGAACGTCACCGCGGTCGGGTGTCCGTCACTCGCGGGGCGGTGGCGTCACTCGCTGCGGGGCGACCCTCGGAAGACGAGCCGACCACAGGCGAGGGCGCGCGCCTCCGGGGGGCCGGCGACGGCCTAAGGTGGGCCGGTCGGCGGGAGGAGCTGGGGTGCGGGTCGAGGGAACGGTCGCGCTGGTCACCGGGGGCGCGTCTGGGCTCGGGCGGGCGACCGCCGAGCGGCTGGCCGACCTCGGCGCGCGGGTGGTGGTGCTCGACCTGCCCGGCTCCGACGGCAAGGCGGTCGCCGGCGGGCTCGGCGGCGAGTTCGCGCCGGCGGACGTCACCGACCCGGACGCCGTCTCGGCCGCGGTGGACTTGGCGGCCGGGCTCGGGCCGCTGCGGGTGGTGGTCAGCTGCGCGGGCATCGGGCCGCCCGCCCGGGTGGTCGGCAAGGACGGCTCGCCGATGCCGCTGGCGGCGTTCAGCAAGGTCGTCGAGGTCAACCTCGTCGGCACGTTCAATGTGATCCGGGTGGCGGCCGCGGCGATGGCCGCGCTCGACCCGGTGGACGAGGAGCGGGGGGTGCTCGTCAACACGGCCTCGGTCGCCGCCTTCGAGGGCCAGATCGGCCAGGCGGCCTACGCGGCCTCCAAGGGCGGCATCGTCGGCATGACGCTGCCGATCGCCCGCGAGCTCGCCGGCCGGCAGATCCGGGTCGTCACGATCGCCCCCGGCCTCTTCGAGACGCCGCTGCTGGCCTCGCTTCCGGACGAGGCGAAGCAGTCGCTGGGGCGGCAGGTGCCGCACCCGAGCCGGCTCGGCCGGCCGGAGGAGTACGCGGCGCTGGTCCAGCAGATCGTGGAGAACCCGATGCTCAACGGCGAGACGATCCGGCTGGACGGCGCGATCCGGATGGCGCCGCGGTGAAGGCGGCTCCGGCCCTCCAGCAGCGGCTGCTCGACCTGCAGGTGCACGACTCGGCGCTGGCCCGCCTCGAGCACCGCCGGCGCACGCTGCCCGAGCTGGCTGTCATCGCCGCCGCCGAGTCGCGGATGGCCGGGCTGCGGGACTCGGTGGTCCGGGCGGAGACCGAGCTCGGCGACCTGGATCGGGACCTGCGCCGACTGGAGAACGACGTGGACCAGGTCCGGCAGCGCTCCACCCGCGACCAGCAGCGGATGCAGTCCGGCGCGGTGCCGGCCAAGGAGCTGGAGAGCCTGCAGCACGAGGTCGAGTCGCTGGCCCGCCGGCAGTCCGACCTCGAGGACACCGAGCTCGAGGTGATGGAGCAGCGCGAGCAGGCGGAGTCGCGGGCGGCGGCGCTGCGGGCGGAGGTCTCGTCGCTGGAGGCCGAGCGGGACGCGGCGGTGTCCGCCCGGGACAAGGCGTACGGGGAGTTCGACGCGTCGGCGGCCGAGGACGTCGCCGCGCGGACGGCCGCCGCCGCGGAGCTGCCGGCCGACCTGCTGGCGCTCTACGAGCGGGTGCGGGCGGCGTCCGGTGGGGTCGGCGCGGCCGAGCTGCGACACCGCCGCTGCGAGGGCTGCCGGCTGGAGCTGGCCGGCTCGGAGCTGCGGGCGGCCCGGGCGGCGGCGCCGGACGAGGTGCTGCGCTGCGAGAACTGCCGTCGCATCCTCGTCCGCACCCCGGAGTCGGGCCTGTGACCGCGGGTCGCGGTCGGCTTCACACTCCCGGTGCCGCGGGGTCCGGCGGGCTGCGTACCGCCGAGTCCGGGCGGTGAGCTCGCCGGAGGGCCCGCCGCGCGAGCGGGCGGCGGCCCGGCGTCTCGCCGTCGAGGCGGACGGCGGGTCGCGGGGCAACCCCGGCCCGGCCGGCTACGGCGCCGTCGTGCGGGACGTCGAGTCCGGCGAGGTGCTCGCCGAACGGGCCGCGTCGATCGGCCGGGCCACCAACAACGTCGCCGAGTACCAGGGGCTGATCGCCGGCCTGCGGGCGGCGGCGGAGCTCGACGCTGCCTCGGTCGACGTGCGGATGGACTCCAAGCTCGTGGTCGAGCAGATGTCCGGCCGGTGGAAGGTGCGACACCCGGACCTCGCGCCCCTGCACGCCGAGGCGACCCGGTTGGCCCGGCAACTGCCCGCCGTCCGCTACGGCTGGATCCCGCGCGGCCGCAACACGTACGCCGACCGGCTGGCGAACGAGGCGATGGACGCGGCGGCCGCGGGTCGCGTGTGGACACCCGGCGAGCCCGCCCGACCCGACGCCGGCCCCGACCCCGATCCGCCGGGCTCCGGCCCGGCCGCCGGGACGGACCCGATGGACGCGGCCGGCCAGCGCACCGTGGCGTGGCGGTCGCCGGGCCCGGCGCCGCCGACCACCCTGCTGCTGCTTCGGCACGGCGACACGCCGCTGTCCGGCCAGCGCTACAGCGGCCGCGGCGACCCGGAGCTGACGGAGCACGGGCTGGCGCAGGCACGCGCCGCCGGCCGCCGGCTGTCCAAGGTGGACGGCGTCGCCGCGGTGGTCAGCTCGCCGCTGCGGCGCGCCCGGGCGACGGCAGCGGCGGTGGCCGACGCGGTCGGCGCCGGGCTGGTCCTCGACGATGGGCTGGTCGAGACCGACTTCGGCCGCTGGGACGGGCTGAGCTTCACCGAGGTGCGGGAGCGCTGGCCGGCCGAGCACGCGGCCTGGCTCGCCGACCCCGCCACCGCGCCGCCCGGCGGGGAGAGCGTCAACCAGGTGGCGCGGCGGGTGCGCCGGGTCCGGGACCGGCTGCTGGCCGCGTACCCGGGCCGCACCCTCGTCGTGGTCTCGCACGTGACCCCGATCAAGCTGCTGCTCTGCTCGGCGCTCGGCGCGCCCGCGTCCGCGTTGTTCCGGATCCACCTCGACACCGCCAGCCTCTCGACGGTGGACTGGTACCCGGACGGCCCGGCGCTGGTCCGGCTGCTCAACGACACCGGCCACCTGCGCTAGCCGGTCCACCGTCAGCGGCCCCGGACGAACAGCAGGATCGCGACCACGATGCCGAACCCCACGACCGCCCAGCGCAGTGCGCGGTCGTTCAGCCGCCGGGCCACCTTCGCGCCGAGGAAGCCGCCGGCGAGCGCGGCCGGTGCGACGACCGCGACCGCGGCCCAGTCGACCGGTCCGAACAGGCCGAACGCGACCACGGTCACGCTGGCGACCACGAGCGACAGCGCCGCCTTCAGGCCGTTCAGCCGGCGCAGCGAGTCGCGGACGGTCAGCGCGAGCACGCCGAGCAGGATCACCCCCAGCGCGCCGCCGAAGTAGCCGCCGTAGACCGCGGCCAACCCGACGGCGGGGTAGAGGACCTTGGCGTTGGCGCGGTGGTCCTCGGAGGGCGGGCCGACCAGGCTGGCGACGCGCGGCTGGACCGCCAGCAGCAGGCTCGCGGCCAGCACGAGGAACGGGACGACCACGTCGAAGGCGCTGGGCGGGGTGGCGAGCAGCAGCACGCACCCCACCGCCGCGCCGGTCGCCGCCGTCAGCGACAGGCTGAGCACCCGGCCGCGCTGCCCGGCGAGCTCCTCCCGGAAGCCGGCCACGCCGCCGGCGTACCCCGGCCAGAGCGCGACGGAGTTGGTGACGTTCGCGGCCAGGGTGCCGTAGCCGGTCGCGATCAGGGCCGGGAAGAGGATCAGCGAGCCGCCGCCGGCCACCGCGTTGACCGCGCCGGCGAGCAGCCCGGCTCCAGCGAGCAGCAGCGCCTCGGTGACCTGCACTCGGGTATTCTGATCACACGGCGGACGAGCCGGCCGGGCGGCCGCGTCGGGGTGCCTGCACCCCGCCGAGGAACGTCCGGGCTCCACAGGGCAGGGTGGTTGGCAACACCAACCCGGGGCGACCCGCGGGACAGTGCCACAGAAAACAGACCGCCACGGCCGTTTCGGCGGCCGGGGTAAGGGTGAAACGGTGGTGTAAGAGACCACCAGCGCCCGGGGTGACCCGGGCGGCTCGGTAAACCCCACCCGGAGCAAGGTCGAGAGGGGCGGCGGGCGACCGCAGCCCTGCGCAGGCGTTCGAGGACGGCCCGTCCGAGCCTGCGGGTGGACCGCTGGAGCCTGCCGGCGACGGCAGGCCTAGATGGATGGCCGCCGGCCGGGGCACTGCCGTGAGGCGCCCCGGCCACAGGACCCGGCGTACAGGCCGACTCGTCCGCCCCACCCGTTCTGACCAGGACTTTCCTGGTCACCGGGTGTCCTGTGTCCACGCGCTGCCCGCAGGATGGACAAGGGTGGGCGGGTCGGGTCGGTTGCGGGTCTATGGAGTGACGATCGCGAACTTCGGGTCGGGCTGGTCGGTGAGACCGGCGATCATGGCGAAGGTCTTCGGGTCGCCGTCGAACTGGATGCCGCTGGTGCCCGCACCGCCGAGCATGCCCAGCAGTTGCGGCTTGGTGAGGGTGATCACGAGGTCTGCGTCCTTGGTCCGGCTGGTCGGGTGATGAGTGAGGACGCCGTTGGACAGCTCCATCCGGTACGTCTCGCCGGTGTCGCTGAAGTGCCAGCGGATCGATGCGGTGGTGTCCCAGGCGCGTCTGCCGTCGATGCGGATGGCGAGGCTGTCGAAGAGCTGGGTGATGGTGAGGGCGGATGCCATTCCGGCCGAGCTGACGGCGGCGGCCGTCACCGGGCCATGGAGTTCTTGTGCGCCGGCGAGGAAGTTGTTGCGCCAGGTGCCGCACTCCGATCCGTAGCCGAGGCGGGTGAACACCTCGCCGAGCAGCGTCTTGGCGCCCGCGTGGGCTGGGTCGGCGAACACGGCGTGGCTGGCGAGCTCGGCGGCGAAGCGGAGGTCTCCGGAGTCGGCGAACTCCCGGGCCCGGGCCACGGTGGCGTCGACGCCGCCGATGACGTGGACGTAGCGGGCGGCGGCGGCCTCGGGCGGGTGCTGCCAGAGGTGGGCGGGATTGCCGTCGTACCAGCCGAGGTAGCGCTGGTAGATCGCCTTGACGTTGTGGCTGACCGAGCCGTAGTAGCCGTGGGTGTGCCAGGCCGCGTCCAGCTCGGGTGGCATCTCGATCATCTCGGCGATCTCGCTGCCGACGTAGCCCTGGTTCATCAGTCGCAGCGTCTGGTCGTGCAGGAACGCGTACAGGTCGCGTTGCTCTCTCATCAGCGTGACGATGTTGTCCGAGCCCCAGGTCGGCCAGTGGTGGGAGGCGAACGCCACGTCGGTGTCGTCCCCGAACAGCTCGATGGCTTCGTTGATGTAGCGCGACCAGCCGCGCGCGTCGCGCACCTCGGCACCGCGCAGGGTGAGCAGGTTGTGCAGGTTGTGGGTGACGTTCTCGGCCAGGCACAGGGTGCGCCGCGCCGGGAAGTGGAAGTTCATCTCGGCCGGCGCCTCGGTGCCCGGCGTGATCTGGAAGACGATCCGCACGCCGTCGAGGGTCTCTTCCTGGCCGGTGTGGGTGATGTCCAGAGTGGGTGCGATCAGGCCGACCGTGCCCTTCGATGTACCCGGACCGAGCCCGACGCCGATGGTCCCGGTCGCGCTCACCGGCAGACCCATGCCGGTGTGGTACATGCCGCGGCGGAGCATCGCCGTCCCGGCGTAGACGTTCTCCGACACCGCGTGCTCGAGGAATCCGGTGGGCGCGACGATCGGCACATCGGTGTCGGCGTCAACCACGCCGAGGACGCCGCCGAAGTGATCGATGTGCGAGTGTGTGTAGATCACCGCCTGCACCGGTCGGTCGCCGCGGTGCTCGCGGTAGAGCGCCAGCCCGGCCGCCGCCACCTCGGCGGACACAGCCGGGTCGATCACGATCACGCCCGCATCGCCTTCGACGATGGTCATGTTCGACAGGTCGATACCGCGAAGCTGATAGATGCCTTCGGTCACCTCGAACAGGCCTTGGATCGAGGTCAGCTGGCTCTGCCGCCACAGGCTCGGATCCACCGTGTCCGGACAGTCTCCAGCCGTCGCCTCGGTGTAGACGTCGGCGTCATAGACCACCCGGCCGTCCGCGGCCTTGATCACCCCAGGCTCCAGACGCGACACCAAGCCCCGGTTCGCGTTGTCGAAGTCGGTGTGGTCGCTCAGATCCGCAGGCACGATTGCGACTCCTGTCAGCCGAGGGTGCGCTTCTGTGCCGTGATCCTGACAGCCGACCAGGCAAGCGGGCTCATCCCACCGGGGTGAGGGCCCGCCGGACACGACCGACCGGACGGCACGGGCCACTGCCCTCGGGACTGCCCTCGGGGGCAAGCGCGACCAGCGACGCTATCCACGCACGCCGACGGCTCCTACACTTCGACCATGCCAGGGTTGATCGCCAACCGCAGCAGGTACCTCTGGCTGTCGCTGGCCCTCGGAGTCCTCGTCGCGCTCATCGCGCTTCCCTCCTTCACTGACCCGTGGCCCAGCAACGCCGGCGGCGTCGTCTTCATCGTCATCGTCGTCACCGCCGCGGTACGCGGGCTCATCCTCCTCGGCCAAGCGTTCCGGCAAGGATGGCGGGAGCCGCAGCGCCCAGCGTCCCGGTAAGGCTCGGGCCCGTCCTGTCGGTGGGCGGGTGTAGAACCTCGGGCATGCCATCGACGCTTGGGCAGGACCGCATGCTGGAGCTGATCGCCGACCGGAGCGCGCTGCTGCGCTCGTCCGTCGCCGGGGCCCTGGACGTGCCCGTCCCGGGATGTCCGAAGTGGACCGGCCGCGACCTGGTGGCGCACCTCGGCGAGGTGCACCGGTTCTGGGGGGCCGTCGTCTCGGCGGGGTCGCCGGAGCAGCCGCCGGACGACGACGTGCCCGAGCGCACCCCGCAGGGAGACCTGCTCGACTGGTCCGAGCGCAGCACCGAGACGCTGCTGGCGGCGCTGCGCGACGCCGGACCGGACCGGGCCGTGTGGACCTGGTGGGGAGAGCCGGCGCGGTCCGGCGCGGTCGCCCGTCACCAGGTGCAGGAGGCCGCCGTGCACGCGTGGGACGCCGAGGACACGATCGGCCGGAGCGGGCCGCTGCCGGCGGCCGTCGCGCTGGACGGGATCGAGGAGTTCCTCACGGTCAACCTGCCGGTCAGCGGCGGCTGGCCGCACCCGGCGGCAACGGTGGGGATCGTGGCCGACGAGGCGCCAGGGGAGGGATGCCGGGTGGTGCTCACGACCGAGAGGCGTCGGCTGGAGCGGGGCGACGCCAGTGGGGACGCGGTGGTGCGGGGGAGTGCGAGCGACATCGTCCTCACGTTGTACGGGCGTCGAGGTCTCGAGGAGCTGTCGGTGGACGGCGACCGGCAGCTCGCGCAGCGGTTCTTCGGGTCGTTCGACACCGAGTAGGCAGCGTGCCGGACCGGCCGGCTGAGTCCACTTGCGACGGTCGAGGTGGTGCCGGGACGCCAGCCGCCGTGGTTGCCGGCCCGGCGGACGACACAGGTGGACGGCGCATGGGAGCATGGACGGCGCCGAGTGCGGCGGACGCGGGCCATGCGTACGGCGTGGCGTATTGACGGGCCGGACGCCAGCCCGTTCAGTGGCGTCAATCACGGCCGTCTAGGAGGCGGAAATGCCCACCCGAACCACAGCCAGGACATCCCCCGCGAGCGCGGGATCCAAGGCCGCCAGCGCGGCCAAGAAGGTCACGTCGAAGGCCACCAGAGCCGTCAAGTCCACGAAGGACAGTGCCACGACGGCGAAACGGAGCGCGCCCGCCAAGGCGAGCGCGGCCAAGTCGACCGCCAAGTCGACCGCGAAGAAGTCTCCGGCGAAGAAGACGACCGCGAGGACCACCGCGGCGAAGAAGGCGCCGGCGAAGAAGTCGACCGCGAGGACCACCGCGGCGAAGAAGGCGCCGGCGAAGAAGACGACCACCAGGACCGCGGCGAAGAAGGCTCCCGCGGCGAAGAAGACGGGCACCCGGTCGACCGCGAAGGCCACCACCAGGTCGACGGCCGCGAGGTCGACGGCGAAGGCGTCGACCACCAAGACCGCGGCGAGGTCGGCGACGGCGCGGAAGGCCCCGGCGGCGAAGACCACCACGAAGGCGACGCCGGCCAAGCGGACCTCTCGGGCTCGCACGAGCTGACCGCCGCGCCAGCTCCGGATCTCGCCCGGCCGGCGGGGCCGGGTCCCCGGCGATGACGGGATCGGCAGTCCCCGGCGTCCGGTCAGCGACCCGTGATCCGCGCGGGCGTAGCACCAGGGGTGCTGAACAGCACTCCCGGTGCTAGACATCCACGGTGGGGCTCGCCTCCCGAGCCGCGCGCCGCCCGGGCTGCCGCGGAACCCCGGCGGCGCGGGCTCGTGCCGGTCGGGCGCCGACCGGTGGGAAGGCGAGGCCACATCAGGTGCCGGCGCGCCGGCCGCAGCGCGACAGGGACGGGAGCAGACACAGTGCCGACCCGCCGGCTCAACGTCCCCCCGCCGCTCACCTTCGACGCCGTACGCGTCGAGCTCGAGGTCCCGGCGGACTTCCCCGCCGACGTCCTGGCCGAGGCGGAGAAGGCGGCCGAGGCACCGGACCTGCCCGCGGTCGACGCGACCGACATCCCCCTGGTGACCGTCGACCCCCCGGGCAGCCGCGACCTCGACCAGGCGCTGCACCTGGCCGAGACGCCGACCGGCTACCGCGTCAGCTACGCGATCGCCGACGTCGCCGCCTTCGTCCGGCCGGGTGGCGCGGTCGACGCGGAGGCCCGCCGGCGCGGCCAGACGCTCTACAGCCCGGACGTCCGGACGCCGCTGCATCCGTCGGTGCTCGGCGAGGGCGCCGCGAGCCTGCTGCCCGACCGGACCCGGCCGGCGGTGCTGTGGCGGATCGACCTCGACCCGGACGGCGAGGTCACCGCCGTCGACGTCGGCCGTGCGCTGGTACGCAGCCGCGCGCAGCTGGACTATCCCGGCCTGCAGGCCGCCGTGGACGCCGGCTCGGCGCCCGAGCCGGTCGCGCTGCTGCGCCGGGTCGGCGAGCTGAGGCTGGCCCGCGCCCGCGCCCGGCACGCCACCGAGCTGGACGTGCCGGAGCAGGACGTGGTGCCGGCCGAGGGTGGCGGCTGGACCGTCGTCTTCCGCCGGCAGCTGCCGGTCGAGCGGTGGAACGCGCAGGTCTCGCTGCTCACCGGCGCCTGCGCCGCCCGGCTGATGCTGGACGGCGGCATCGGCATCCTGCGCACCTTGCCGGCACCCCGGCCCGCGGACGTGGAGACGCTGCGCCGGCTGGCCCCGGCCCTGGGCCTCGGCTGGCCGGACGGCGCCCACCACGCCGACGTGATCTCCGGGCTCGACGGCGCCAGCCCGGTGCAGGCCGCGTTCCTCGAGCACGCGGCGGTCCTGCTGCGCGGAGCCGGGTACACCCCCTTCGAGGGGCAGCCGCCGGCCGACCCGCGGCACAACGCCGTGGCGATGCCGTACGCGCACGTCACCGCGCCGATCCGGCGCCTGGTCGACCGTTTCGGCAGCGAGGTCTGCCTGGCGCTCGCCGCCGGCCGACCGGTGCCGGACTGGGCCCGGGCCGCGCTGCCGGACCTGCCCGAGCTGATGGCCGCGAGCGACCACCGGGCCGGCGCGCTGGAGCGCGCGGTCGTGGACGCGACCGAGGCATGGCTGCTGTCCGGGCAGGAGGGCCGGGCCTTCGCCGCGGTCGTGCTCGATGCCGGTGCGGACAAGGGCACCGTGTTGCTGGAGGAGCCCGCGGTCCGGGCCACCTGCGCCGGCGCCGGCCTGCCGGTGGGGGAGCGGGTCACGGTCCGGCTCGAGCTGGCCGACCCGGCGCAGCGGCGGGTGCGCTTCGTCCACGCCGACTGACGCCGCGCGGCGGGTCCGGGCGAGCGGGGCCGCCGCCGGCGGATCGGACCGCGGGACGGTCTTGGCGCGGTCGCGTAGGTTCGCCCTACCAGCGGAGCAGGGAGGCGCAGTGGCCGTCCGGGTGCACGAGCTGACCGTCGGCGTGCTCGGCGGCACCGGCCCGCTCGGCGGCGGCCTCGCCCGCCGGTTCGCCGCGGCCGGGCTCAAGGTGGTGGTCGGTTCCCGGGACGGCAGCCGCGGCGCCCGGGTGGCGCACGAGATCGAGCGGGACGTGCCGGATGCCGGCGTCCTCGGCGGTGACAACCGCGAGGCCGCCCGGTGGGCGGACGTCCTCGTCGTCGCGGTGCCGTACGAGGGGCACGCCGACCTGCTGCGGGACCTCGCCGGCCCGCTGGCCGGCAGGATCGTGGTGGACGCGGTCAACCCGCTCGGCTTCGACTCGCACGGCGCGTACGCGCTGGACGTCCCGGAGGGCAGCGCCGCCGAGCAGGCCGCCGCCCTGCTGCCGGACAGCCGGGTCACCGCCGCCTTCCACCACGTCAGCGCGCCGCTGCTGCTGGACCTGGCGGTGCCCGGCGTCGACCTCGACGTGCTGGTCCTCGGCGACGACCGCGGGGCCACCGACACCGTGCAGGCGCTCGCCGACGTGATCCCCGGCGCCCGCGGCGTCTACGGCGGGCGGCTGCGCAACGCCCACCAGGTCGAGGCGCTCACCGCCAACCTCATCTCCATCAACCGCCGCTACAAGGCGCACGCCGGGCTGCGCATCACCGATGTCTGAGTCGGTCGACGACCTCGGCACCGAGGTCGCCCTCCCGTCGTCCCCCCGCCGGGTGGTCTCGCTGGTGCCGTCGCTGACCGAGTCGGTCGCCCTCAGCGCGCCCGGCCTGCTGGTCGGCGCGACCGACTACTGCACCCACCCGGCGGACCTGGCGGTGCCGCGGGTCGGTGGCTCCAAGTACCCGGACCTCGACCGGGTGCGGGCGCTCGAGCCGGACCTGGTGCTCGCCAACGCCGAGGAGAACCGGCTGTCCGATGTGGACACCCTGCGGGCGGAGGGGACCGCGGTCTGGGTCACCGCGCCGACCACGCTCGCGACCGCCTTCACCAGCCTGCGCCGGATGCTGGCCGCGTGCGGTGTCCGCCCCTTGCCGGTCTGGCTGGACGAGGCGCGCCGCGCCTGGTCGTCCACGTACGACGGGTCGGCACCGGCGCGGACCGCGGTCGTCCCGATCTGGCGGCGGCCGTGGATGGTGCTCGGGCAGGGCACCTTCGCCGGTGACGTGCTCCGCCAGCTCGGCGTCGCCAACGCGTACGCGGACGCCGGCGAGCGCTACCCGAAGGTCACCGTCGAGCAGCTGCGCGCCGCCGGCGCCGACCTCGTCGTGCTGCCGGACGAGCCGTACGCGTTCGGTCCGGATGACGGGCCGGAGGAGTTCGGCGGCCTCGCCGTCGCGCTGGTCAGCGGGCGGCACCTGACCTGGTACGGCCCGTCCCTGCTGGAGGCCCGCGACCTGCTGGAGCGGCAGTTGACGCAGACGCGGCCGGGCGGTGTCGCCGCCCCGCCCGGGACCGCGCAGCGGCGGTAGCCTGACCCGCCGGCCCGGCTGGAGCGAGCTCGACCGGCGGGAAGGGGATGCGTGCACGCCACTCCCGGCACCCGCCGGCGGCTGACCGCCGCTGCCGGCGCGGTCCTCGTCGTGGCGGTCGTGGCCACCGCGGTCACCCTCGCCCGTACCCGCGGATCGCCGACGAGCTCGGCGGCGCCCGGCACCGGGACGCCCGGAGGATCGGCGTCCACCGGCGGCACGGACTCGGCGCGGAGCCCGGCCGGGGTGACGCCGAGCCGGCCGGCGGCGGCGTCCCCGGCCGGTCCGCTGGCCGGCTGCGCGCCCTGGGACTGCGCGCAGCAGCGCCGCTTCGCCGCCGCGGCGGCGGTGGTGCGGACCAGGCCCGGGCAGCTCGGCATCACGGTGCTGGACCGGCGGACCGGCGCGGTCTGGCGGTCCGGCACGTCCGGGCACGTCATGTGGGCCAGCTCGACGCCGAAGCTCGCGCTGGCCACCAGCCTGCTGGAACGGGCCCGCGCGGGCGAGCTGACCCTGGACGCGACCGCCCGCCGGCAGATCGACGCGATGCTGGCGGTGTCCGACGACGACGCGGCCGACGCGCTGTGGGACCGCTACGGCGGGGAGCGGCTGGTGCCCCGCTTCCGGGCGGTCTACGGAATGACCGGCCTCGGCTTCGTGCCCGGCTTTCCGCGCCGCTGGGGCTTCCTGAAGTGCTCGCCGGCCGACCTGCAGCGGCTGATGGCGTACGTGCTGGGTCGGCTCGACCCGGCCGACCGGGAACACGTCGTGGCCGCGATGCGGACCGTCGGCGCCGTCCAGCGGTGGGGGGTGTGGGCGGCCGGCCCGGCGCAGCGGCCCGGCACGAAGAACGGCTGGTCGGTCGAGCTGGACGGTGGCCGGCGGCACTGGTGCGTCAGCTCGGTCGGGTTCGCCGGGACCGACGCCCGGTACGTGGTCGCCGTCATGCACGACCTGCCGGCCGGCAGCTCGGTGGACGCCGGGGTGCACGCGGTCAGCGACGTGGTCGCCACCGTCTTCGGCGCGCCGACGCCGGCGCCGGTCAGCGTGCCCGACCCCGGCACCGGCCGCTGACCCACCGGCGGGCCGTCGGCCGGCGGCCGGTCAGCCGGCGGGCCCGTCGGCCGGCGGCCGGTCAGCCGGCGGACCGGGATGCGGCGTCGCCGGCCGCGGCCCGCCGGTCGGGTCCGCCGAGCAGCTCGTCGAGGCCGAGGATCATCGGCGCCACCTCGGCCGCGGTCCCGGCGGTGGCGAGCACCACCCGGTCCGGCCGGACCAGCGCGGCCGCCCGCCGCATCCGGCGCAGCCACGCCGCAACCGGACCGTACGGTCCGCCGACCGCGACCGGCACGACGGCGACACCTCGGGCCGCCGCGACCGCCTCCGCGGCCGGGTCGAGCGGGATCGCCGTGACCAGCCCGAACGACGCGCCCAGCGCGTCGTCCAGCCAGCCGTCGCCGTCACCCACCGGCTGCGGGCACAACCGGCCGGCTCCGCGGCGGGCCGGCCGCGGCGGCGCCAGCAGACCGCGGACCGGCAGCGGTGGGCTGGCGGCGCGCAGCAGCGCCCGGGACACCCCCGGCACCCGGCAGCCGACGGTGACGACCACCCGCCGTACCCTCGCCGCCCGGTCCTGGCCACCGGTCAGCGCCCAGCCGACGGCGACGGCAAGCCGGATCGTGCGGGTGACGTGCGGGAGCCGCTCGGCCTGGTAGGTGTCGAGCAGTCGCTCGGGCGCGACGCCGCGAAGCACGAGGTCGAGCTTCCAGGCCAGGTTGTGGGCGTCGCGGAGCCCGGAGCCGAGGCCCTGCCCGATGAACGGCGGCATCTCGTGCGCGGCGTCCCCGAGCAGGAAGACCCGCCCGGACCGCCACCGGCCCGCGGTCCGGGCGCGGAAGGTGTACGGCGCCTGCCGCACGATCTCCAGCTCGGCGAACGGCACGTCGCCGGTCCACGGCGCGAGCAGCTCGGCCAGCCGGGACGGCGCGCCGAGCCGCTCGGCGGTCTCCTCCGGGGCCAGCCGGAACTCCCACCGGTACCGGCTGCCGGTCACCCGCATGACCGTGGCAGGCCGGTCCGGGTCGCAGACCTGGCTGACCCCCTCCCACACGTCCAGCGGGCGAGGGCTGCGCACGTCGACGACCAGCCAGGTCTCCTCGTGGTGCAGGTCGCGCAGTGCCGCGCCGATGGCGTCCCGGACGGTGCTGCCGGCGCCGTCGCAGCCGAGCACGGCTCCGGCGGCGACCTGCCGGCGCACCCCCTCGGCGTCGGTGTAGCCGACCAGGACGCCGCGCTGATCCTGTGTCAGCCCGGTCACCAGGCAGCCGCGGTGCAGGGTCGTGGCGGGCGACCCGGCCAGGGCGTCGAGCAGGAGCCGTTCGAGCTCGGGCTGGTCGAACATGGACGCCTCCGGGTGGCCGCTGCCGCCCACCAGCCGGTCCCGGCGGAACTCCGCGATCGTGCGGTGCCGGCCGTCGACCAGGCGCAGCCCGGGCATCGGCCGGCTGATCCGGCGGAAGCCGGCCGCGACGCCGATCTCCTGCAGGATGCGGACGACCTCACCGTCGAGATGCACGGCGCGTGGCAGCAGGTACGGCCCGGGGCGGCGCTCCAGCACCAGCGACCGGACGCCGCGGCGGGCCAGCAGCAGCGCCGCGGCCAGCCCGACCGGCCCGGCACCGACCACCACCACCGGCACCCTGGGGACGTCCATCCGCGGAAGTCTGCCAACCGTCAGGTGCGACGCCGACGGCGGCTGTGGTCAGTCGTAGGAGTGCTCCGGCCCGGGGTAGGCGCCGGTCCGGACCTCCTCGCTGAACTGGTCCACGGCCCCCCGCAGCACCCCGCGCAGGTCGGCGTACCGCTTCACGAACCGGGGGGCCTTCCCGCCCCGCAGGCCGGCCATGTCCTGCCAGACCAGCACCTGGGCATCGCAGTCCGGCCCGGCGCCGATACCGATCGTCGGTATCGCCAGCTCGCCGGTCACCCGCTTCGCCGTCTCGGCCGGCACCATCTCCAGCACGACGGCGAACGCGCCCGCCTCCTGCAGCACGACCGCGTCCCGCAGCAGCTCGTCCGCCGCCTCGCCGCGGCCCTGCACCCGGTAGCCGCCGAGGGCGTGCTCGCTCTGCGGGGTGAAGCCGAGGTGCGCCATCACCGGGACTCCGGCGCCGACGACGGCGGCGACCTGCGGCGCGACCCGCCGGCCGCCCTCGAGCTTGACCGCGTGCGCGCCGGTCTCCTTCATGAACCGGACCGCGGTCTGCAGCGCCTGCTCCGGACCCGCCTGGTACGACCCGAACGGCAGGTCGGCGACCACCAGCGCGCGGGTCGTCGCCCGCACCACCGCCCGGGCCAGCGGGATCAGCTCGTCGACGGTGACCGGCAGCGTCGACTCGTAGCCGTAGACGTTGTTCGCGGCCGAGTCCCCGACCAGCAGCACCGGCACGCCGGCCGCGTCGAAGATCTCCGCCGAGTACTGCTCGTACGCGGTCAGCATCGGCCAGCGCTCGCCGCGCTGCTTCGCCTCCCGCAGGTGGTGGGTCCGCACCCGGCGGGTCAGCCCCGCGCCGCCGTACAACCCGCCGGTCGAGATGCTCTCGGCCACCGTGCACCGTCCCTCCTCGAGGCCCGCTCCGTCGCGGGTCCCCGGGCTCAGGCCTCCAGCGTCACACGGCCGGCCTAGGCTGGCGCAGTGGCGTCCGTCACTGTCGAGCGGCTGGTGACGCCGCGCGGTGAGCTGGTCCTGCGCAGCGTGAGTGGGTCCGACGGCGACCACTACGAGATCGTCAGCAACGGCGTGTTCCTGATGGACACCCGGGACGGGCGGTCCGAGCGGGAGCTGGTGCGGGCCGCGCTGCGCGGCGCCCCGGCCGGCGCCCGGCTGCTGATCGGCGGGCTCGGCGTCGGCTTCTCGCTGGCCGAGGCGCTGCGGACGCCGGCGGTCGCGCAGGTCACGGTGGTGGAGATCGAGCCGGCGGTGCTCGGCTGGCACCGCGGCCCGCTCGGGCCGTACTCCGGCGGCGGACTCGACGACCCCCGCGTCGAGGTGGTGGTTGCCGACCTGGCGGACTTCCTGTCCACTGGCGACGGTGCGTACGACGCCGTCTGCCTCGACATCGACAACGGTCCGGAGTGGACGGTGACACCCGGGAACGCGGCCCTGTACACCGGTCCCGGCCTCGACGCGGTGGACCGGCGGCTCGTCCCGGGCGGCACGCTGGCCGTGTGGAGTGCCAACGACGCTCCCGGCTTCGAGGCCCTCCTCCGCGCCCGCTACCCGACTGTCGACATGCGACGGATCCCGGTCGCCCGCGGCGAGCCCGACGTCGTCTACGTCGCCCGGCGCCCGTGACCCCCGCCCCCGGCCCGCCCCGCACCCCCGCACCCCCCGCGCCGAGTGAGAAGTTGGATCACTCGCGGGGGCGGGGTCGCACCCGCAGCGGGACCGGGTCGGGCGGGCCGGCCGGGCCGGGCTCGGCCGGGTGCGGGTGGTCCGGGACGGCCTCCGGCGGGGCGGTCTCGGTCCAGCGGGAGCTGATCGGCAGCCGCCGGTCCCGGCCGAAGGCCTTCAGCGAGATCTTCGGGCCGGGCGGGTACTGCCGGCGCTTGTACTCCGCCCGGTCCACCAGCCGGATCACCCGCTCCACCAGTGCCGGGTCGTGCCGGGCCGCGATCAGGTCGGCCCAGCCGAGGTCCCGGTCGACGTAGTCGGCCAGCACCGCGTCGAGCACCTCGTACGGCGGGAGCGAGTCGGTGTCGAGCTGCCCCGGCCGCAGCTCGGCCGAGGGCGGCTTGCTGATCGAGGACTCCGGGATGGGCGGTGTCTCGCCGCGCTTCTCGGCGGCGGCGTTGCGCCACCGCGCCAGCCGCCACACCATCGTCTTCGGCACGTCCTTGATCGGCGCGTAGCCGCCGACGCTGTCGCCGTAGATGGTCGAGTAGCCCACCGCCAGCTCGGTCTTGTTCCCGGTCGCCAGCACCAGGTGACCCTCCTGGTTGGACAGTCCCATCAGGATGGTGCCGCGGACGCGGGCCTGCAGATTCTCCTCGGCCAGCCCGGTCAGCGTGACTCCGGCCAGGAACGCCGCCACCATCGGCGCGACCGGCACCGTCCGGAATGGACTGCCGAGGCGGCGGGCCAGCTCGGCCGCGTCGTCCTTGGAGTGTCCGGAGGAGTACGCCGACGGCATCGAGACGCCGAAGACGGACCCGGCACCGATCGCGTCCGCGGCGACCACCGCGGTGACCGCCGAGTCGATCCCGCCGGACAGGCCGAGCACCACCGAGCGAAAGCCGTTCTTGCGGACGTAGTCGCGGGTGCCCGCGACCAGCGCCTGCCAGACCTCCTCCTCGTCGCCCATCCGGTCCGCGACCGTGGCGGCGACCGGGTCGCGGTGTGCCGCCGGCTCGTCCGAGACGGTATGCCGCTCCACGGTCATGCCGAGCACCCCGCCGGTGACGGTGCCGCGGCGGCCCGGCAGGTCGAGGTCGACGACCAGCAGCGTCTGCTCGTACTGCGCGGCGCGGGCGAGCACCGTGCCGTCCGGCGCGACCACGAACGAGTCGCCGTCGTAGACCAGCTCGTCCTGCGCGCCGACCATGTTCACGTACGCGACCGTCGCGCCGGCCTCGGCCGCCCGCCGCCGGCCCAGCGGCAGCCGCACGTCGTCCTTGTTCCGCTCGTACGGCGAGCCGTTGATGTTCGCGACCAGTCCCACCTCCGCCCGGCCGGCGACCGCGAACGGACCGCCGTCCTGCCAGAGGTCCTCGCAGATCGTCAGCGCCACGTCGACGCCGCGGACCCGGACGACGACGAAGCGGTCGCCGGGCACGAAGTAGCGGGCCTCGTCGAAGACGCCGTAGTTGGGCAGGTGGTGCTTGAAGTAGCTGGCGGCGACCCGGCCGCCGTGCAGCAGCGCGGCGGCGTTGCGCGGACCGCCGGCGGAGTCGAGGTAGCCGACGACGACGGCGAGCCCGCCGAGCCCCTCCGCGGCCAGCCGCCCGGCCAGCTCGTCCCGGGCCCGGATGCTCGCCGACCGGAACGACTCGCGGAAGACCAGGTCCTCCGGCGGGTAGCCGGTCAGCGTCATCTCCGGGAAGAGCACCAGGTCGGCGCCGCGGTCCGCCGCCCGCCCGGTCCACTCGAGGACCATCTCCGCGTTGCCGGCGAGATCGCCGACGCACGTGTCCACCTGCGCCAACCCGACCCTCAGCTGCGCCATGCCGCCATTCTCCGCTCTCCCGCCCGGGCCCGCCGCCGACCCCGCCGAGGTCGCCCGCTGCTAGCATCCGGGACGTCCATCGTCCGCAGGAAGCTCGGGTCGAGATGACCGGTGCAGCCCGTCCCGACGGTCCGGGGCGTGAGCCGGCGGGCGTGGTCCCGGACGCCGGCAGACGGCCGGCATGGGTCGGGCGACCACCGGTATACCTCACCCCGCTCGTCGGGCGTGAGCTGGAGATGCCGGCGCTGAAGGCGCTGCTCCTGCACCCCGCCGCGCGACTGGTCACCGTGACCGGCCCGGGCGGCGTCGGCAAGACCCGGCTCGCCGCCCAGGTCGCGACGGATCTCGACACGGGCTTCGAGGCGATCGCCGTCGTCCAGCTCGCCCCGGTCCGCGACCCGGACCGGGTCGCCTCGACGGTCGCCCAGGCCCTCGGCGTGCGGGAGGTGAGCGACGAGGCGGTCGTCGACGCCCTGGTGGACCACCTGCGGCCCAGGACGTTCCTGCTGGTGCTCGACAACGTCGAGCACCTGCTGCCGGCCGGGCCGGTCCTGGTCGATCTCCTGGTCCGGTGCCCGGGCCTCACCATCCTCGTCACGAGCCGAGCGCTGCTGCGGCTGTCCGGCGAGCAGGTCCTGACCGTGCCGCCGCTGGCGCTTCCCGACCCCGCGCTGTCGCTCCCGGCGGCCGAGCTCGGCGGGTACGAGGCGGTGCGGCTGTTCGTCGAGCGCTCCCGCGCGGTGTCCCCCGCATTCGCCCTCACCGACGTGAACGCCGCCACCGTCGTGGAGATCTGCAGGCGGCTGGACGGGCTGCCGCTGGCGATCGAGCTGGCGGCTGCCCGGGTGACCGTTCTCCCGCCACTTGCCCTGCTCGCCCGGCTCACCCGCCGCCTCGCCCTGCTCACGGACGGAGCACTCGACCTCCCGGAGCGACTGCGGACGATGCGGGCCGGGATCGCCTGGAGCCACGACCTGCTCGCTCCGGCGGAGCAGGACCTCTTCCGGCACCTGGCGGTCTTCGCGGGTGGCTTCACGCTGCCGGCCGCGGAGTCGGTCCGGCCGGCCGGCCAGCCGCCGGCTCTCGACGTGGTCACCGCCCTGGTCGAGCGGAGCCTGCTGCAGCGGGCGACCGCGGACGGCGACGAGCCCCGCTTCGCGATGCTGGAGACGATCCGCGAGTTCGCGATGGACGAGCTGGCGGCGAACGGTGAGCTGCCGGCCGCCGAGCGGGCGCACGCCGCGTACTTCCGCGGGCTCGCCGAGGAGGCCGAGCCGCAGCTGCGGGGACCGGAGCAGCAGCGGTGGCGGGACCGGCTGGAGGCGGACCTCGAGAATCTCCGCGCCGCACTGGCCTGGGCCACCGGCGACGCGGCCGGCGACGAGGATGCCGAGACCGGCCTGCGGCTGGCCGGGTCGCTCTGGTACTTCTGGTTCCAGCGGGGCTTGGCCGGAGAGGGGCGCCGGTGGCTGTCTCGGGCGCTCGCCAGGGCGCCCACCCCCGGAGCCGGCCGCGCGCAGGCGCTGCTCGGTGCCGGCACGCTGGCCTGGCGGCAGGGCGACCTCACCGACGCCAGCGTCCAGCTCGACGAGAGCGTGCCGCTGTGGCGGGAGACGACCGACCGCCGCGGTCTCGCCGAGGCACTGCACGTCCTCGGGCACGTCCGGTTCGACCAGGGCGACCTCGGCGCCGCCCGTGCGCTCTTCGAGGAGAGCCTGGCCGCGTACCGGGAGGCTGGCGACACGCTGGGTGGCCTGCCGCTGGTGGCCGACCTGGGGCTGGTCTCCTACCACGAGGGCGACTACGCCGGCGCCGGAGCGGTCTTCGAGCGGAGCCTGCTGCTGTTCCGGCAGCACGACCTGAAGGACCGGGTCGCCGGGGTGCTGAACCTGCTGGGTGACCTCGCCCGGCTCGCGGGCGACGGCGAGCGGGCGGCCGGGTGCTACGAGGAGAGCCTGGCATTGTGGCGGGAGCTGCGGGGCACGCCGGGGGTCGCCTCGGCACTGCACAAGCTCGGGCAGGTGAGCAGGGCCGTCGGCGACGGTGCACGGGCCAGGGCGTACTTCGTGGAGAGCCTCGCCCTGCAGCGGGAGCTGGGAAACCGGCAGGGCATCGGCGAGTGCCTGACCGGGCTGGCCGGGAACCTCGCCGCGGCGGGTCAGCCGGAACGGGCGACGCGGATCCTCGCGGCCGGCGCGGCGCTGCTGGAGTCGATCGGCGTCCCGCTGGCGCCCGCCGACCAAGCGGCCTTCACCGAGGACGTGGCGGTGACCCGGAGGCGGCTCGGAGGCGCCGGGTGGGAAGCGGCTTGGGCAGCCGGACGGGCTCTCTCGCCCGAGGACGCCATCGGCCTGGCCCTGACCGACGACGCCCGCGGCCACCCGGTCGCCGCCGGCGGGCAGAACCCGGCCCGGCCGGCAGACCCGACCAGGACCCTGTCCCGGCGGGAGCGCGAGGTCACCGAGCTGGTCGCGCGCGGCCTGTCGAACCGCGAGATCTCCGCCGCGCTCGTCATCACCGAGAAGACGGTGGCCAACCACGTCGAGCACGTCATGACCAAGCTGGGCCTCCGCTCCCGCACCCGGGTGGCCGTGTGGGCGATCGAGCACGGCCTGGGCCGCACCCGGCCGGGCTGACGCCGACCGGGCACCCGATGGGGATAATTCCTCATCGGCCGGATCGCTCGCCGGAGCATTCTTGAGCAATCGTCCGGATGTTTCGAAGCGGAGTCTCAATAGCCTGAGCTCATGACGCTCCAGCAGTCGATCGACCGGACCGCCGCCGTTCGGACTCACCGGGTCACCGGCGGGGGAGACATCACCCTGCATGTGGAGGAGACCGGCGACCGGTCGGCTCAGCCGGTGCTGTTCATCCACGGGATCTCGCAATGCCGGCTTGCATGGCGCAAGCAATTGCATTCCGAGCTGACAGAAGACCTGCGCCTGGTGGCGATGGACCTGCGCGGGCACGGCGAGTCGGATCGACCGCTCGACGCGTACGGGGACTCCGCTCTCTGGGCGCGGGACGTGCACGCCGTGATCACGTCCCTGGACCTGGACCGGCCGATCCTGAGCGGCTGGTCCTACGGCGGCGTCGTCGTCTGCGACTACCTCCGGCACTACGGCGACGACGCGCTGGGCGGTCTCCACTTCGTCGGCGCGGTGTCGCGTCTCGGTGAGCCGGCGCTGCCGTTCCTGGGGCCCCGGTTCCAGGCCGTCATTCCCGGCCTCTTCTCGACCGACGCCGAGGACAGCGTCACCGCGCTGCAGACCCTGCTGCGCCTGTTCACGGTCGGCACCCTGGCGCCGGCGGAGTTCTACTTCCTCCTCGGCTCCGCCGCGATCGTGCCGCCGCACGTACGGAGGGAACTGCTGAGCCGGACGCTCGACAACGACGACCTGCTCGCGCGACTGCGCGCGCCCGTCCTGATCACGCACGGACTCGAGGACGAGGTCGTCCTGCCCGCGATGGCCGAGCACAATTCACGGGTCATTCCGCACGCGGGGGTCTCGTACCATCCGGGCGTCGGGCACATCCCATTCTGGGACGACCCGGACCGCTTCAATGCCGAGCTGCGTGCGTTCGCCACCGCCTTGTGATGCTCAGGGGACGGGGACGCCGGTCAGCTGCACCGGCGGCTGGGTGGGGTCGAGCTCGGCGGGGGACGTCAGCGTGTCCATCGCCTTCGGCACGGTGCCCGGGTCGACCGAGCAGATGGGGTTCGCCGAGGGCGCGGCGCACACGCCGAACTGGAAGGGCTCCGGGGTGGCGGCGAAGCCACGGGCCTGGTCGGGGGAGAAGCCGTCCTGGCCGTGCAGCACCACGGTGAAGCGCCAGCCGGCCGCCGGCGTCCCCAGCGCCGCTCGGGGCACGATCACGGTGATGGTCCGGGAGGCCTGGCTGGCCACCACCGACACCGGTCCCAGCGACTGGCGGGCCGCGTCGACGAACAGCGGGTCCCGGAAACCCTGCACCTCGACCAGCCGGCTCCACGCCGACTCCGGCGAGATCGTGTAGTTGCGGCTCGGGTACGCCGCCTCGGTCGACGCCGCGGCGCCGTCCGGAGTGTGGACGTACACGTCGAGCAGCTGCGCGCCCAGCGCCGAGCCGAAGGTCGGCGTCAGGTCGCGCAGCCGCGCCCGCAGGAAGACGTTGTCCCCGTCCGCGATGACCTGGAAGCGCTGCAGGTCGAAGGCGCCCGGCTGGAAGACGTCGGCGGTCGGGTACGCGTACGTGCCGGGGCCGGAGTCGTCGCCGTCCGGGTCGGTGACGTCGAGCAGGGTGGTGCCGGTGACCAGCTCGGACAGCACGGTCCGCCGGGCGTACCCGGTGGCCCCGCCGGCCGTCGTGGCAGCGACGGTGATCACCGACGTGCCGAACGTGGTCGGCACCTCGGCGGAGAACGCGCCGGAGGCGTCCGCGGTCACCGTCACCACCGTCGTGGCGCCGCCGGTGTCGGTCGCGGTCGACTGCACGTCGACCGTCGCCCCGGGAGCGGTCGTCCCGGTGACCGTGGTGGTCGCGGTCTCGACCGTGGCGCCGTCGGCCGGTGCGGTGACGGTCAGCGGGGCGAGGCCGGGAACGCCGCGCAGGTAGCGGTCCGCGACGATCGCCGGCTGCTCCACCGGCCGGCCCGCGCCGACGCCGAGCACCAGCCGCGCCTGCTGCCCCTGTGCCCAGGTCAGCGGCGAGGCGGACCCGGCCGGCTTGCCGTTGACGAAGCCGATCGAGGCGAGGGCGGGGTCGGTGCCGTACGGCGACGCCGGCAGGTCCGGGTTCTCCCAGGCCTGCTCGGGCACCAGGCCGACGCCCGAGCTGTAGCGGTCCATGCTCGCCAGCAGGGCGGCCGCGCCGGCCCGGTCGCCGATCTCCAGCAGGTGCTCGGCCCGCTCCCCGGACAGCACCGGCCAGACGTGCCCGGAGCCGTTGTTGCCGGTCGGCCAGGGCTTGCCGGTCGGGGCGCACGTCGTCGGGTCCGGCTCGTAGCAGTCGCCGTAGCCGTCCTCGGTGCCGGCGGCCGTCACCGGGTCGGTCGACGTCCCGTAGCGGTACCAGCCGGGCCCGCTGGCCGTCTCCCGGCGGATCACCGAGTCCACGACCGGCAGCGAGCCCAGCACGTCCGGGTCGTCGGCCGGCAGGATGCCGAGCCGGGTCAGCTCCAGGAAGCCGGCGTCGATCACCGCCCGCTGGTCGGCGTCCGGGCCGCCGTTGCCGAGGTTGTAGGTGATCGCGGCGTCCGGGTCGCCGGTCTTGGACAGCCGGATGAAGTACCGCCCGGTCGCGTACGGGCCGGTGGTGGTCACCGTCCAGCCCTTGACGCTGCGCTGGAAGTGGTCGGCGGTGGCCCGGTAGACCCGGGCCGAGGCGCCCGCGCCCTGCCGGTCGGCGATCCGGCCGGCCGCCACCAGCCCGGCGATCTCCGCGGCGATCGTGGACGGCGAGTAGCCACCCTGCTCCTCCCACCGCTCCGAGCCGAAGGACGGCCCGCGGGAGACCACGAAGTCGGCCGCCTTCTTGATGTGGTCCCGCCACAGCGCCGCATCCCCGGCCAGGCCGGCCTGCCAGGCCATCAGGATCGGGTACGCCGTCTCGTCGAGCTGGTCGCCGCCGCTGTCGGGTGCCGTCCGGCCGTTGACCAGCGAGTTGCGGGGCATCCGCCCGTCGGCGAGCTGCTGCCGCTCGAACAGGAACCGGACCGTCGCCCGGGCCGTCGCCAGGTCGCCCGCGGTCAGCAGCGCGGTGAACGACTCGTACAGGTCGCGGGCGAAGACCTCCCGGTAGGAGCCGAAGTACACCGGCTTCCCGTCCGGCAGGTCGCCGGCACTGACCGCCTGCCCCCAGGGGCTGCCGAGGCCGGCCACCACCGCGCCCGGGAACGTCTTGTCCTCGCTCGCCTTCACCACGTTGACGGACAGGTAGTACGCCTGCCGCAGCCGGCGTGCCTGCTCGGCGGACAGCCCGGGGTAGCTGGCCGGCGGCCGCCGCAGACCCGCGTCGTACGCCACCCAGCCCAGCGCGTACCTCGCGTACGTCGCGAGGAACGGGGCGGCGGCCGCGGCGCCGGCGACGGACACCGCGGCGGCCTGCGACGTGCCGTAGCCCAGCGCCAGGGTGAAGCGGCCGGACGCGTCCGGGACCACCTCGGCGGTCTGCACCACGTTGCCGCCGGTCGCCGAACCGTACGTGGTCGCCAGCTCCCGGTCGGCGTCGAGCTGCGCCAGGCCGTCCGAGGCGGTGCCGGCGAAGCCGCTGCTGGCCGACCGGAACGGCCGGTCGGCGCGGAGCGCGCCGTAGAGCGGCACCCCGTAGTCGCGGTTGACCGCGTTGGTGACGGTGTTGGTGTCGTAGCTGACCAGCGCCGTGCTGCCCGGGTCGACGACCGCGTCGTCCGCGCCGCCGTTCAGTGTCCCGCCGCCGCCGTTGCCGTTCACCGAGGCGTCGTAGCGGACGAAGACGTGCAGCTCGGGCGGGGCGCCGGCCAGCCGCTCCAGCCGGGTCCGCACCACCACCGCGTTCCGGGCCGGGTCGGTGACGTAGTCGCTGACCAGCCGGTAGCCGCCGCGGCGGGGGGTGCTGGTCACCCGGCAGGCCAGGCCGCCGGGGTCGATCGCCCGCACCGTGTAGGTCATGTCGCGGGTCTGCAGGTCGGTGAAGCTGGACCCGTCGGTCACCGCGTACTGCAGCGTCTCGACGTTCGTGTTGTCGACCGTCGGGCTGTAGACGTCGGACAGCACGCCATCCGCGATCGTGTACCAGACCTTGGACGTGGTGTTGCGGGCGGTGCCGACGCAGTCCTTGCGGGCCAGGTCGAAGTGCGACAGGGCTCCCGGCCCGTTCGGCGCCGGACCGCCCGGAGCCGGCGCCGGCGCGGCCTGCGCGGCCGGCGGGACGATCGGTGCCACCACGAGGGCGAAGGCGGCCAGGGACGTCACGACGGAGCGCAGCCGGGTCACTCCGGCATGACACACCCGCCCCTGGACCGGCGCAACACGCCGGTCGGGTCACACCGCCGCGTTGTCGCGCACCCAGAGTGAGAGCAGCCCGCGGAAGTGCTCGACGAACTGGTCCTGCTCGTGCTCCGGGTACGTGGTCCGGACGGTGTCGACCAGCAACGCGTCGAACTCCGGCGAGGCGACCCAGTCCCGGATCAGCCCGTCCAGCCCGGCCAGCGAGGTCGCGCAGAACTCCCGGTAGCGCTCGGTCTCGAAGTGCTCGTCCGCGAGCCCGGAGTAGGCCGCCAGCTTGTCGGCGTAGGACAGGTCGCCGTCGGCGATGTCGAAGTACCGGCGGGTGTCGGTGTCCAGCCGGGCCCGCCGGCCGGTCACCGCGCAGAACGCCGACCACTTCAGCAGCGCGCCGATCGCCCACGGGAAGTAGTAGTGCAGCGAGGTGATCGCGATGTCCGGGCAGGCGTTCGCGTAGTCGATCGGGTGCACCTCCTCGCCGCGCACCAGCGACTCGCAGGAGTTGAACTCCCACCGGAAGAACGCGTTGATCAGTCGCGAGATGGCCAGCACCTCCCGCCCCGCGCCGGGGGAGAGGAAGTCGTGCGTGACCGCGTACCGGTCGTGCATCGGCAGCTCCGGCCGGAACTTCATCACCATCGTCTCGGCGCCGATCGTCAGCGACCGGGCGAACGAGTCGTAGCCCTCGACGGAGGCCTGCAGGTGCATCAGCCGCTCGCCGGACTCGTCGTACGCCTGGTGCAGCCCGTCCGGTCCGGTGACCCGGGAGACGCCCACCCAGGCGCCCCCGTCGAACGGCTTCATGAACAGCGGGTAGCCGATCTGCTCGGCGATCGAGTCCAGGTCGAAGGACCGGTTGTACTTCGCCGAGGTGTACGCCCAGCGGGCGTTGTCGAGCGGGTCCTTCGGCGGCACCAGCCAGGTCTGCGGGACCTTCAGCCCCAGCCGCAGCATCGCGCAGTACGCCGCGTGCTTCTCCATCGACTGGAAGGTGAACGGGCTGTTGAGCAGGTAGACGTCGTCCATCAGGGCGGCCTTCTTCAGCCACTCCCGCGGGTGGTAGTACCAGTACGCGAGCCGGTCGATGACCAGGTCGTAGCGTGGCCGGTAGCGCAGGTCGAACGGCTCGATGGTGATCCGCTCGGCGCGCAGCGTGTGCGGGGTGCCGTCCGCGTCCCGGACGGCACCGAGCCGGCGGACCAGCTCCTCGAACGCGCGCGGCCAGTCCTCCTCGGTGCCGAGCAGCAGGCCGATCAGGTGCTCGGTGCGGTCGCCTCGGGTCACGGGCCCCTCCTCGACGTCACGGACTCGGCTAGCAGAAGCGCGGCAGGTGGTGGGCGAACTGCCGCTGCCAGGACGGCCAGTCGTGCGGCACGTCGTGGCCCCACTGGTCCAGCTCGCAGCGCAGGCCCCGCTCCTGCAGCAGCCAGGCCATCCGCCGGGTGGAGGACAGCGACCCGGTGGTGTCCTCCCACATTCCCTGCCCGACGACCAGCAGCACGGACAGCCGGGAGCGCAGCCAGTCGAGGTGGTCGCCGTCGAGACCGGGCACGAAGTGCGTCGGGTTGGTGAAGTAGGCCGCCTCGCCCTGCTCGCCCCAGCCGTGCCACTCGGACGGGTCGTAGTTGCCGGAGAAGCCCATCGCCAGCGGGAAGAGGTCGGCCCGGCGCAGCGCGAAGGTGAGCGCGTGGTAGGCCCCCAGCGAGCAGCCGACGGTGCCGATCTCCTGCGGGACGCCGCCGCAGTCCGCCGTGATGAACGGCACCACCGACTCGACGATCCAGCGCTCGTAGGCGTCGTGGCCGCGGGCCCGGTCCTCGATCGACAGCGACCGGTTGGACCAGGAGTCCGCGTCGTGGGAGGTCACGCAGTAGAGCTTCGCGCGCCCGTCGTCGAGCAGCGGGCGGACCGCCTCGACCATGCCGTTGTTCTCGAAGTCCCAGGCGCGGCCGCGCTCGGAGGGGAAGACCAGGAACGGGCGGCCGTAGTGGCCGTGGACGATCACCGCGCCGGCGCCGCCGAGTGCCGGCGCCGGTACGTCGACGTGCTCGCGGCGGGTCATGAGGGGAACTTACCCGGGTCCGGCTCCGGCCCCCGGAGACGGCTCAGTCCCAGACCTCGGCGAGCAGGGCGGTCAGGTGCGGGTGGAACGCGTCCCGCCAGGCGACGTAGTTGTGCGCGTCCGGCAGCTCGACGAAGCCGACCCGGTAGCCCTGGGCGTGCAGCGCGTTCGCCATCTCCCGGTTGTTCTCGAGGTTCTCCTCCAGGGATCCGCACGTCAGCGTCGCCGGCACCGGCTCGGCGGCCAGGGTCCGCCGCCGGGTGTCGGCGACGAAGCGGGTGATCCGGCCGAACCTGGCGAAGCCGCTCTCCTGCGGGTCGAGCCTGCGGTTGAAGAACGAGCCGGACTGCAGGAACAGGCCGCCGAAGAGCCCGGGGTGCCGGCGCTGCGCGTGCAGGGCCGCCAGCCCGCCCAGGCTGGCGCCCATCCCGACCACCGGGCCGGACACCGCGACCTCGCGGCGGAGCGCCGGCAGGACCGCCAGCGCCAGCGCGCGGGCGTAGCTGACGCTCGCCGAGTACCACTCGTCGCGCTCGCCGGGACCGAGCAGCGCGAGCCGGTGCCGGGGCAGCCGGCCGGCCGCGATCATCGCCGCCGCGTACGTGGTCAGGCCGGACAGCGTGTCGTACTCCGGGCCGTCGTGCGCGACCAGCAGCGGCAGCGGCTCGGTCGGCTCGGCGTCGGCCGGGGTCCAGAGCCGGGCGTAGACCTCGGCCCGCAGGTAGCGGGACGGGATCCGCAGCTCGGTGCTGCGGCCGGCGGTCCCGGGCGCCGAGAGCCAGCCCGGTGCCCGGTAGTCCGGGAACTCGACGACCGACTTGTCGCCGAACGCCCCCGGTGCCCGCTTCGGGTTGGTCGGGTCGCAGACCTCCTCGCGCCAGCCGCCGGGGTGCCGCAGCTCGAAGCGGTACTCCATCCGCCACCCGTCGGGCCGGGGCAGTGCCAGCTCCCAGCCGTCGTCCGTCCGGGTGAAGTGCAGCCGGTCACCGGGGATGCGGACCTCCTGGGCCAGGCGCACCCCGGCCAGCCGGTGGTGACGGTCGGTGAACCGGAACACCACCCGTTCGGCGGTCGCCTCGGGCCCGCTGACCGGCGCGAGGGCCTCGGACGTCATTGCGCCACTCTATGATCAGGACGGAACTTCGGCCCGACGTGTCTCGACCGTTACCGGAAATCGTCGGCCCAATAGGCAACAATGGGTGGCCGTTGCGCATCTGACCCGATGAGGGCGGTCAGGGGGATTCGTGGCGGCGGAGCAGGAGGCAGGGGTCATGCATCGGGGTGCCGCTCGACGGCGGGCCGGTCGCGGCGGGGGAGAGCGCGGCCCGGCCGCGGCCGTCGCGGTGCTGCTGCTCGCCCTGGTGGCCGGGTGCTCCGGCGGGTCGGGGGGCGGTTCCGCCGGGGCCGTCCCGGTCGACGGCGCCGGCGGGAGCGGCGCGGCGCGGCAGACCACCCCGCCGCCCGAGCCGCCGGCCAGGCTTGCCGTCCTCCCGCGCGACGGCAGCACGGGCGTCTCCCCGGTGCAGCCGGTGGTCGTGACGGCCCAGGCCGGCACCCTGACCTCGGTCGTGGTCCGCAACGCCGACGGCAGGCCGGTCCGCGGCGCGCTGTCCGGTGACCGGATCCGGTGGACGTCCAGCGAGCCGCTCGGCTACGACAAGACCTACTCGGTGAGCGCGCAGGCCGCGAACGGCGACGGCAAGGCCACCAAGGCGGCCAGCAGATTCACCACCGTCACGCCCCGGACGTTCACGATGCCCTACCTGTCGCCCGGGGCGGGCTCGACGGTCGGCGTCGGGGAGCCGATCGAGGTCCGCTTCGACGAGTCGATCGAGGACAAGGCGGCGGCCGAGCGGGCGCTCAGCGTCACCACGAAACCCGCGGTCGGCGGCTCCTGGCACTGGTTCGGCGACCAGCTCGTGCACTGGCGCCCGATGACGTACTGGAAGCCCGGCACGAAGGTCACCGTCAAGGCCAACGTCTACGGCGTGCACGTCGGCGGCGAGATCTACGGCCAGCAGGACGCGGGCACCTCCTTCACCATCGGGGCCCGCCGGATCGCCACCATCGACGACCGCACCCACAAGATGACCGTCAAGGTCGCCGGCAAGGTGGTCCGCACCATCCCGGTCGCGATGGGCAAGGACCGGGTGATCGTCACGAACGGCCGGACCATCGACTACGAGACCCAGAGCGGCGTCCACCTCGTCACCGACAAGCACCGGGTCAAGACGATGAGCAGCGCGTCGTACGGGGTGACCGACAAGAACCACCCGGAGTACTACGAGGAGAAGATCGAGTACGCGACCCGCATCTCCCCGGACGGCGAGTTCCTGCACTCGGCGCCGTGGTCGCTGTGGGCCCAGGGCAAGCAGAACGTCTCGCACGGCTGCGTCAACATGTCGCCGGCGGACGCGACCTGGGTCTACCAGACCTTCCGGCAGGGCGACGTCGTCGACATCCGCAACACCAACCGGCGGCTGCCCCAGGCGGCCGGGTACGACGAGTGGGGCATCCCGTGGGCCGAGTGGCGGGCCGGCAGCGCGCTGCACTGATCCGGGGGACGGCCCCCGCACCCCCGGGCGAGCGCTCCCGCAAGCCGGTCCTGGTGATCAGCGGGCTCACCCAACGAGCCCCGCCGGGGGCGGGGACCCCGGTGGCCTGGCATAGCGAGCCGTGTCCCGGACACGGCTGGGCACGATCCGAGGTCCACTGAGGGCCCCGGACCCCGGGCGAGCGCTCCCGCAAGCCGGTCCCGTCGATCCGCGATGAGTTCCGGCCGGGTCGTGAGTCTGTTCTGGTGGCCGTCGTAGGACGTCGTACGACGCTGCCCGGCACGAGACACCACGGAGGACACCATGACGACCACGCCGGACGACCCGACCACCGCGCTGCCCGGCCGCCCGCCCGCCGTTGACCTGGCCACCTGGCAGACCGCCCGTGACGAGCTTCTCGTCCGCGAGAAGGCCCACACCCGCGCGGGCGACGCCCTCGCCGCGGCCCGCCGCCGGCTGCCGATGGTCGAGATCGACGGGACGGTCGAGGTCGTCGGACCCGACGGCCGGGTCCCGTTCCTGGACCTGTTCCAGGGCCGCGACGAGCTCCTGGTCTACAAGCACATGTGGTACGACGGCGCGCCGCACCAGGGGCAGTGCGAGGGCTGCACGACCACGGCCTGGCACCTGAAGGACGCCGTCTACCTCAACGCCCGCGGCGTCTCGTCCGCCATCCTGACCACGGGCCGGTGGGACGAGGTGGCCTCCTACGTCGAGTTCATGGGCTACCCCCAGCCTTGGTACTCGGTGCGCGGGGTGGAGGAGCCGGTCGGCGGCGAGATGGGCTACCTCACCTGCTTCCTGCGCGACGGCGACCGCGTGTTCCTCACCTACTCCACGACAGGCCGTGGCAACGAGCCGGCGGCCGGGTTCTTCGGCCTGCTCGACATGACGCCCTACGGCCGCGGCGAGGCGTGGGAGGACAAGCCCGAGGGCTGGCCGGAGGGACGCCACTCGTGCTGGTACTGGCGCTCGGACGCGGACGGGAACGCCAGCTGGGGGCCGACCAGCCGCCCCGTGCCGCAGTGGACCCGCCCCGGCGCGACCCCCGCGGAGACCCTCGGCCGGCACGGCCACCACCACTGACGGGCCTTCGTCGACGGCGTCGGCGCCCCGTTCCCCGGCGGGTAACGTCGCCGAAACACGGTAGGCGCACACTGCCGGGTCGTGGACAGGCAGCAGGAGTTCGTGCTCCGCACGCTGGAGGAGCGGGAGATCCGCTTCGTCCGGCTGTGGTTCACCGACGTGCTGGGGTTCCTCAAGTCGGTCGCGGTCGCCCCGGCCGAGCTGGAGGGGGCGTTCGCCGAGGGCATCGGCTTCGACGGCTCGGCCATCGAGGGCTTCGCCCGGGCGTCCGAGAGCGACATGATCGCCAAGCCGGACCCGGTCACCTTCCAGGTGCTGCCCTGGCGGGACGGCCGGCCCGGCGACTCGGCCCGGATGTTCTGCGACATCCTGATGCCGGACGGATCGCCGTCCTGGGCCGACCCGCGGTTCGTGCTGCGCCGGGCGCTGGCCCGGGCCAAGGACATGGGCTTCACCTTCTACACCCACCCCGAGGTCGAGTTCTTCCTGCTCAAGGACCTGCCCGAGGTCGGGCGGGAGCCGCGGCCGGTGGACACCGGCGGCTACTTCGACCTGACCAGCCACGACGTGGCACACGACTTCCGCCGGCTGGCGGTGGACGCGCTGGAGGCGCTGGGCATCTCGGTGGAGTTCAGCCACCACGAGGTCGCCCCCGGCCAGCAGGAGATCGACCTGCGCTACGCGGACGCGCTGACCACCGCGGACAACGTGATGACCTTCCGGCACGTGGTCAAGGAGGTGGCGCTCGCGCAGGGGGTCTACGCGACCTTCATGCCGAAGCCGTTCACCGAGCAGCCGGGCTCCGGGATGCACACCCACCTCTCGCTGTTCGAGGGCGACCGCAACGCCTTCCACGACCCGTCCGACGAGCTCAACCTCTCCAAGACCGCGCGCTCGTTCATCGCCGGCCTGCTCCGGCACGCCCGCGAGATCACCGCGGTGACGAACCAGTGGGTGAACTCGTACAAGCGGCTGTTCGGCGACCCGCTGCCGAACACGGTGGCCGAGGCCCCGGCGTACGTCTGCTGGGGGCACGCCAACCGGTCCGCGCTGGTCCGGGTGCCGATGTACAAGCCGGGCAAGGCCAACTCGACCCGGGTCGAGGTGCGCTCGCCGGACCCGGCCTGCAACCCGTACCTCGCCTTCGCGCTGCTGCTCACCGCCGGGCTGCGCGGCATCGAGGCGGAGTACGAGCTGCCGCCGGGCGCCGAGGACGACGTGTGGGCGCTCACCGACACCGAGCGGCGGGCGATGGGATATGTCGACCTGCCGCACAACCTGTCCGACGCGCTGCGCGCGATGGAGGGCTCGGAGCTGGTCGCGGAGACGCTGGGAGAGGGCGTCTTCGACTTCTTCCTGCGCAACAAGCGGGCCGAGTGGGCCGAGTACCGCGCGAAGGTGACGCCGTACGAGCTGTCCCGCTACCTGCCCGCGCTCTGACCCCTGCGTCCGGCCCGGCGTCCCGGCCCGGCGTCCCGCCGCTCAGCCGAGGTGGGTGAGCTCCGGCCAGAGCTGCGACCAGGGCTTGACCGGGGCGGCGCAGACCCAGATCGGGGTGCCCTGCTCCTCGGTGTCGAGGTCGAGGCCGTTGTCGACGGTGGCCCGCTGCTGGCAGGACGCGAAGAAGCGGTCGCGCAGGTCCGCGTCGGCGTAGCCGACCACCACCACCGGCCCGGCCGCGCCGACCGGCACCCGCCACCGGGCGAACCCGTTGTGCCCGCTGTAGGGCAGCGGGAGCCCGCGGGCCGGGCCGTACCGCTCGATCGCCCCCGCCTGGCCGTAGTTCTGGGTGACGATCACGGCGAGGCCCTGCTCCGACGGGGACAGGCCGTCCCAGACGCCGGCCACCGTCTCGACGAAGCCCGGCCAGGCCAGCTGCTCTCCGGCGTCCGGGTTGACCGCGAGCACCGGGCCGAGCGCGCGGGCCGGCAGCACCGCGAGCCCGACCACCGCCCCGACGACCGCGGACAGCGCGACCGCGGCGACGAGCAGCCAGCGGCGGGTCTGCCGGGCACCCTCGGCCAGCCAGCCGTCGGTGGCGATCGCACCGGAGGCGAGCAGCGCCGGGTAGGCGCCGGCCAGGTAGTACGCCTTCCCGCCGGTGAGCAGCAGGAACCCGGCGAGCACCAGGTAGCCGACCCCGAGGAAGCGGAACGGCCGGGCCTCCGGGGCCCTGAGCAGCCGGACCAGGCCGGCCACCCAGACCGGGACCAGCACCGGGCTGACCAGCAGCAGCTGGAACGGCACGAAGCCGAGCCGGCCGCCCTGGTCGCCCTCGCCGGCGATGAGCCGGGACATCTCCAGCTGCGGCCAGCCGTTGAGCGCCTGCCACACCACGTACGGCGCGCCCAGGACCAGCGCGACCAGGGCGCCGCCGCCCAGCCACGGGCTGCGCAGCAGCTTCTTCGGCCCGACCGCGAGCAGGCCGACCACCAGCGCGGCGGCGAGCAGCCCGATCAGCGTCTTGTTGAGCAGGCCGAGACCGAGCACCAGGCCGGCGGGCACCAGCAGGCCGTCGGTGCCGGTGCGCACCGCGCGGGCGAGCAGCCAGCACAGCAGGGCGGAGAAGAGCACGTCGTACGTCGTCGTGCTCACGATGTGCCCGGTCACCAGGGTGACCGCGGAGACCGCGGCGCAGCTGGCGGCGACGAGCTGGGCCCGCCGGCTGCCGCCGAGCTCGCGGGCGATCAGCCCGGTCACCAGCACGATCGCGGCGCCGGCGAGGGCGCTGGGCAGCCGCAGCGCCACCAGCGAGCCGGGCGCCAGCGCGTCCATCAGCCGGGCGATCACCGGGGTGAGCGGCGGCTGGTCCGGATAGCCCCAGTCCGGGTGCCGGCCGGCGACCAGGAAATAGAGCTCGTCCCGGTGGTAGCCGTAGCGCCCGCTGGTGACCACGAGCAGCGCGGCGACCGCACCGGCCAGGGCCAGCAGCGGCCGCCAGCCGACGCCCGCCTCGCCCTCGCCGCCGGCGGTCGCCATGCGACTGTCCGATCCGGTCACCGCCACAGCGGCACCGTACCGACGCCCGGTGACGTTCCGGTCTCGGCCCCTCAGCCGCCGGGACCGATCCCGGCGGAGCGGGTGGTCGCGATCCGGCTGTCCCCTGACTGGGGGTGTGCCGCGGCCATTCGGCGGTGCAGGATGGGGCCCGCGGACCGGCCCAGGTACGGCCGGTCGGCAATGCCGGGTCCCCCGTCCGGAGGTCGTCATGCGCCTGCGCCTGCGCCGCCCATCCGCCACCGCACCCCGCGGAGCCGTCCCGGCCCCGCCGGGCCCGGTTCCGCCGGGGTCGCTCGCCCGCACGGGCTCGCGGCTGTCCCGGTCCGTGGCGCTGCTCGGGCTGGCCGCGGTGGCCGCGGCCGGGCTCGCCGCGCCCGCCTCGGCGACCCCGGCTCCGGCCGCGACGGGCGGCTCGCCCGCCGCGGTCCGCCCGGTGCTGCGGGGCATCGACCTGGAGGCGGCCACGATCCCCGACCTGCAGCGGGCGATCGAGCGCGGCCGGCTCTCCTCGGTCGGCCTGACCGCGTTCTACCTGCGCCGGATCCGGGCGCTCAACCCGCGGCTGCGCGCGGTGATCGCCACCAACCCGGACGCGGTGCGGATCGCGGCGGCCAGCGACCGGCAGCGCCGCCGGTTCGGCGCGCGGTCCCCGCTCGAGGGCATGCCGGTGCTGCTCAAGGACAACATCGACACCCGCGACCGGCAGCCGACCACGGCCGGGTCGCTTGCGCTGCTCGCCGCCAAGCCGGCGCGGGACGCCTTCCTCGTGTCCCGGCTGCGGGCGGCCGGCGCGGTCGTGATCGGCAAGGCGAACCTGTCCGAGTGGGCCAACTTCCGCTCCACCGCCTCGTCCAGCGGCTGGAGCGCGGTGGGCGGGCAGAACAACAACCCGTACGTGCTGGACCGCAACCCCTGCGGGTCGTCGTCCGGCTCCGGCTCGGGGATCTCCGCCAACCTCGCCGTGGTCGCCATCGGCACCGAGACCGACGGCTCGATCGTCTGCCCGTCCGGGCAGAACGGCGTGGTCGGGATCAAGCCGACGCTCGGCCTGGTCAGCCGCTCCGGGGTGGTGCCGATCTCGGCGAAGCAGGACACCGCGGGCCCGATGACACGGCACGTGGTGGACGCGGCGCTGACGCTGTCGGTGCTGCGCGGGGTCGACCCGGCGGACCCGGCGACCAGGTCCTCCGCGCCGTACCTGGGGGTGGACTACCTGCGCAAGCTGCGCCCGGGCGCGCTGCGCGGCAAGCGGATCGGGGTCTGGCTGGCGGGCACCGGCGTGGAGAACGTGCCGTCGGTGGCGGCGGTCATGACCGAGACCACCGCCGCGCTGACCCGGCTCGGGGCCACCGTGGTGCCGGCCGACCTGCCGTACCAGGACCGGATCGGCGAGCCGGAGTTCGCCGCCCTGCTGGTCGAGTTCAAGCACGACATCAACGCCTACCTGGCCGCCCGGCCGGGCCGGCACCCGCGCACGCTGGCCGGTCTGATCGCCTTCAACAACCGGTTCGCCGAGATCGAGCTGAAGTACTTCGGCCAGGAGATCTTCATCGCCGCCGAGGCGACGTCCGGGGACCTCACCGACCCGGCGTACCGGGCGCAGCGGCGGACGGCGACGTCGCTGGCGCGGCGCAGCATCGACGAGACGATCGCCCGGCTGGACCTGGACGCGATCGTGGCGCCGACGAACGGGCCGGCGTGGCTGACGAGGCTGCCGGGCGGGGACACGTTCGACGAGTTCGTCGGCTCCTCCACGCCGTCGGCGGTGTCCGGCTACCCGAACGTCACGGTGCCGGCCGGGTTCGCCGGACCGTTCCCGATCGGGGTCTCCTTCATCGGCCCGCGGTACGGCGAGGCCGACCTGCTGCCGCTGGCGTACGCGTTCGAGCGCGGCACCCAGGCCCGCCGCCCGCCGGCGTTCCTGCCGACCCTGCCGGGATAGCGCTGGCAGGATAGGTCCCGATGCGCCTGCCGACCGCCCTCGTCGTCCAGCACACCCCGAACGAGGCGCCGGCCCGGCTCGGCGACTGGCTGACCGGGGCCGGCATCCTGCTGGACGTGCGCCGGCCGTACGACGGGCTGCCGTTGCCCGGCCTGGACGGCTTCGCCGCGCTGGTCGTGCTGGGCGGCCCGATGGGCGCCCACGACGACGGCGACGCGCCCTGGCTGCCGGCGACGCGGGACCTGCTGCGCGAGGCCGTGCGGGCCGGGGTGCCGGTGCTCGGGATCTGCCTCGGCGCCCAGCTGCTCGCGGCGGCGCTCGGCGGGCAGGTCCGCCGGGGCGCCGAGGGTCCGGAGATCGGGCCCGGCCTGGTCGCCAAGCGGGACGCCGGCGCGGGCGACCCGCTGTTCCGGCCGGTGCCGTTCACCCCCGACGTCGTGCACTGGCACTGGGACGAGATCACCGAGCTGCCGGCCGGGGCGACGCTGCTCGCCTCGTCGACGCGCTACCCGCACCAGGCCTTCCGGGTGGGCGAGCGGGCCTGGGGACTGCAGTTCCACGTCGAGACGACGCCGGAGCTGGTGCGGCAGTGGGCGGCCGAGGACGCCGGGCCGCTCGCGGAGATCGGCTACGACGTCGAGGCCGCGCTGGAGGGGTGGGACCTGGAGGCCCGGCACGCCGACCTGGAAGAGGTGTGGGAGCCGTTCGCGCGGCGCTTCGCCGAGGTCGTCCGCGAGCGGGAGCACGCCCGCCGCTGATCCCTCCCGCCGCCGGGTGGAGGTGGCCCGCGCGGCGGGCGGGCGTGGTTGGCTGGCGGGGTGGAGACCGCCGACCGGCGCGCGATGCGGCTGGCCAGGCTGGGCTTCGCCGATGCCGAGCGGGCGCACGCGCTGCTCGGCGCCGGCGGGCCCGGCGGGCTGGGGCTCTGGCGGGACGGCGAGCCGGCGGACGACGGCGCCGCCGCGCTGATCTCGGCGCTCGGCCGGAGTGCCGACCCGGATCTCGCCGTGCTGGCGCTGGCCCGGCTCGCCGAGGCAGACCCGGCGGCGGCACCCGCGCTGCTCGCCCGGCTGCGGACCGGGGTGCAGCTGCGCGCCCGGCTGACCGGCGTGCTCGGCGCCAGCTCCGCGCTCGGCGACCACCTCGCCGCGCACCCGGCGGACTGGCGGCTGCTCGACGACCCGGCCACCGCACCGCCGGGCCTGCTCGCCGCCGTCGGCGCCGACCCCGCCGACCCGCCGGCCGGCACCGCCGGCTCCGCCGCCCGCGGCGCCGGCGACGACGTGGTGACCGACCTGCGCACCGCCTACCGCCGGCACCTGCTGGTGCTCGCCGCCCGGGACCTGGGTGGCGAGCTGAGCCTGGACGAGGCGGCCGCCGCGCTGGCCGACCTGGCCGCGGCGGCACTGTCGGCGGGGCTCGCCGTCGCGCTGGCCGGCCTGCGGGCGTCCAGCCCGGACGCCGTACCCGCCCGGCTCGCCGTCGTCGGGATGGGCAAGTGCGGCGGGCGCGAGCTCAACTACGTCTCCGATGTGGACGTGATCTTCGTGGCCGAGCCGGTGGGCGACGCCGAGGAGGAGGGCGCGCTGCGCACCGCCACCGCGCTCGCCGCCGAGCTGGTCCGGGTCTGCGGGCTGGTCGCCTGGCCGGTGGACGCCGCGCTGCGGCCGGAGGGCAAGATGGGCCCGCTGGTCCGCACCCTCGCCAGCCACCAGGCCTACTACCGCCGCTGGGCGCGGACCTGGGAGTTCCAGGCGCTGCTCAAGGCCAGGCCGGTGGCCGGCGACGGCCCGCTCGGCCAGTCCTACGTGGACGCGCTGGCGCCGCTGGTGTGGACCGCGGCCGGGCGTGACCACTTCGTCGACGACGTGCAGGCGATGCGGCGGCGGGTGGAGGAGAGGCTGCCGCCGGCGGTCGCGGGCCGGGAGCTGAAGCTGGGCCGCGGCGGCCTGCGCGACGTCGAGTTCGCGGTGCAGCTGCTGCAGCTCGTGCACGGCCGGGCGGACCCCGCACTGCACGTGCCGTCCACTCTGGACGCGCTGGCCGCGCTCTCGGCGGGCGGCTACGTCGGGCGGGCCGACGGGGACACGCTCGCGGCGTCGTACCGCTTCCTGCGGACGGTCGAGCACCGCCTGCAGCTGCAGCGGCTGCGCCGCACCCACGTGGTGCCGGACGACCCGGGCGCGCGGCGGTGGCTGGCGCGGGCGCTCGGCTACCGGCCGGACCACCGCGGCGACGCGGTCGCCGTCTTCGACGCCGAGTGGGCGCTGCACGCCCGCGAGGTGCGCCGGCTGCACGAGAAGCTGTTCTACCGGCCGCTGCTGCACGCCGTCGCCCGGGTGCCGTCCGAGCAGCTCCGGCTGACCACCGAGGAGGCGGGCCGGCGCCTGGAGGCGCTCGGCTTCGCCGACCCCGGCGGCGCGCTGCGACACCTCTCCGCGCTGATCGGCGGCGTCTCCCGCCGGGCGGCGATCCAGCGCGCGCTGCTGCCGGTCGTCCTGCAGGCGCTCGCCGACGCGCCGGACCCGGACGGCGGGCTGCTGGCGTACCGGACGGTGTCGGACGCGCTCGGCACGACGCCGTGGTTCCTGCGCTTCCTGCGGGACGAGGGGCAGGTGGTCGAGCGGCTGGCCCAGCTGCTCGGGACCAGCCGGTACGTGGCCGAGCTGCTGGAGCGCGCGCCGGAGGCGCTCCGGCTGCTGGGCGACGACGCCGAGCTGCGCCCCCGGTCGGCGGGCGCGCTGCGGACGTCGTTCCGGGCCGCCGCCGCCCGGCACGACGCCGCCGCCGCGGTGGCGGCCGCGCGGGCGCTGCGCCGGCACGAGCTGCTCCGGGTCGCTTCCGCCGACGTGCTCGGGCTGCTCGACTCCGACGAGGTGGGGGAGGCGCTCACCGACGTGGCGTCGGCCACCCTGGAGGCGGCGCTGGACGCGGCGTGCCGGGCGGTGGCCGCGCAGCGCGGCCCGCTGCCGACCCGGCTCGGCGGTGATCGCGGTCGGCCGGCTCGGCGGCGCGGAGACCGGCTACGGCTCGGACGCGGACGTGCTGTTCGTGCACGACCCGGCGCCGGGCGCGGACGAGGAGTCGGCCGGCTCGGCGGCGCTCGCCGTCGCCGAGGAGATGCGCCGGCTGCTCGCACTGCCGGCGCCGGACCCGCCGCTGCAGCTGGACGCGTCGCTGCGGCCGGAGGGGCGCAGCGGGCCGCTGGTGCGGACGCTCGCCTCCTACGCGGCGTACTACCGGCGCTGGTCGTCGCCGTGGGAGGCGCAGGCGCTGCTGCGCGCCTGGCCCGTCGCGGGCGACGCCGGGGTCGGCGCGGCGTTCGTGTCCGTCGTGGACCCGGTGCGCTACCCGGTCGACGGGCTGCCCGCCGCGGCCGAGACCGAGATCCGCCGGCTCAAGGCCCGGGTGGACTCGGAGCGGCTGCCGCGGGGGGCGGATCCGGCGACCCACACCAAGCTGGGCCGCGGCGGGCTCGCCGACGTGGAGTGGACGGTGCAGCTGCTCCAGCTCCGGCACGGGGCGCGGGTCGCGGGCCTGCGCACCCCGCGCACGCTGGCGGCGCTCGCCGCCGCCCGGGACGCCGGCCTGCTGCTCCCGGACGACGCGGCGGCGCTGGAGGCCGCGTGGCGGATGGCGACCCGGGCGCGCAACGCGGTGGTGCTGGTGCGCGGCCGGCCGTCGGACCAGCTGCCCCGGCTCGGCCGCGACCTGCTCGGGGTGATGCGGGTCGTCGGCTACCCGCCCGGGCGGGATCCCGGGCAGTTCCTGGACGACTACCGGCGGGCGACGCGGCGGGCCAGGCAGGTCGTCGAGCGCGTCTTCTACGACTGACCCCGCGGACGGCGGAGGGGGCGGCGGCGGGCGCGGGGCGACATGGGAGGCTGGGCGGCCGCGGGGACCGTCGACCCGGGAGGACGCGGACCAGTGCGGACACGAGCCGTCATCGTGTGTGTCGCGGCAGCGACCGCTCTGGCCGCCTGCTCCGCGGCCGACCCGCCGGCAACCGCTCCCGCCACGGCGCCGACCGGCCACACCCAGCCGAGCCGCCCCGGCCCGCCGGGGACGAGCCGGCCGCCCGCACCCGCCGAACCGGCCGGGATCACCCTGGCGTTCACGGGCGACATGCTGGTCAGCGACGAGCTGCGGGCGCAGGCGGCTCGCAACGCCGGCGGCTCCGGTTACGACTTCGGCCCGATGCTGCGCGAGGTCTCACCCGTCCTGCGCGACGCCGACTGGGCGGTCTGCCACCAGGAGACGCCGCTGTCCGCCGACAACCGGGTGCTGTCCGGCTGGCCGTCGTTCAGCGCCCCGTACCAGCTCGCCGAGGCGATGAAGGCGGCCGGCTACGACGCCTGCACGACCGCGTCCAACCACACCGTCGACCGCGGCGCCGCCGGGGTGAAGTCCACATTGGACACGCTCGACCGGGTGGGGCTGCGGCACGTCGGCAGCGCCCGCTCGGCGACCGAGTCGGCCCGGCGGACCGTCTACACGGTGCGGGGAGTCCGGATCGGACACTCGTCCTACACGTACGGGACCAACGGCATCACCCCACCCACGCCGTGGTCGGTGAACCTGATCGACCCCGCCCGGATCCGGTCGGACGCGGCCCGGCTGCGTGCCGAGGGCGCCGACTTCGTCGTGGTGAGCCTGCACTTCGGGCAGGAGAAGCTGTCGACCCCGACCGCGTACCAGCGGCAGGTGGTCTCCGACGCGATGGCGTCGAAGGACGTGGACCTGGTGATCGGGCACCACGCGCACGTCGTGCAGCCGGTGCAGCGCCGCAAGGACGGGCGGTGGGTGGTCTTCGGGCTCGGCAACCTGCTCGCCCAGCAGGCACTCATGCCGGGGGAGGGCACCACGCCGCCGCATCGGGACGGCGTCGTCGTCCGGGTCACCGTCGCGCCAGGACAGTCCGGTCGCTACGGGGTGACGCGCGTCGGCTACGTGCCGACCTTCGTGGACGCGCCGTCGGACGTGGTCCGGCTGGCGCCGCCGTTCTCCCGCCGCCGGACCGCGGCCGTGCTCCGCTCGCTCGGCGCGCCGGTCGTCGACGACACCCCGGCCTGAGTGACGCCCCCGGGTGCCGCCCGACCGGCGGCGGCTAGGCTGCCGCGCATGCGTGCCGCCGTCGCCACCGCCCTCGCCGCCGGGTTCCTGCTCGCCGGCGCCGCGTCCTGCGACACGGCGGAGGACGTGCGGTCCGGCGTGAACGAGGCCCGCAGCTCGGCCGCATCCATCGGGGCCGGCGCGCGGGAGGCCTGCCGGGCCGCCGAGCCGGAGCTGGCGTCGCTCGGCGACCTGTCCGGCAAGCTGGCCGACGACCCCGACCTGCGGGTGCAGCTGGCGCCGCAGGTCCGGCAGACCGTCGACCGGCTCGCGGCGGACGTCGGCTCCCGGGCCGAGCTGCAGCCGGTGGTGCTGGCCGCGCGCGAGCTCTCCTCCGCCGTCGGCGAGGCGAACCGGGACGCGGTCGAGATCGCCGCCCGGCAGACCGTCCTGGCGGTCCGCAGCGGCCAGGCCGCCTGCAAGCTCGCCGGCTGACGTGGCCGCCGCCTCGCTGGACGGGCGCCGCTTCCGCTCCGTCGTCGAGGTGGCCGGTGGCGAGGTTGACCGCTCGTGCCGGTGGTGGGCACCGTCCGGATGGAAGCGATTGCGGGCCCGGCACGACCGTCCGGCGGGCCGGTCGCGGCTGCACGAACCGTGAACAACCTCGCGACTCGGATATACCGAGGGTGACCATCGCCACTTTCTCCGCTACTTGTTTGGAGCGGCCGGCCGGATCTGCATACGGTCACGCCGGTCCCTAAGGGCCCCCCGGGCAGGTACGCCGAGTCCTGCCGCCAGCGCCCGGGACACGAATCCCAGGCAGGAGCGGGGGACCCACGAGTTCCTCGGCGCCGCGCGCGCCTCGGGGTGAAGCCGCCACACAGTCCGCGGCCGGGCTCCTCGCCCGAACCCGACAGCTGACCTCGCAGGCGTGGAGGAAACCCTCATGTCACCTCGCATCACCGGGCGCCACCGCGCGCCCTCGACCGCTGGCAAGCTGCGCCGGCGGGCCGCCACCGTGGCCGCCGTCGCCGGCGCCGCGGCGGTGACCCCGCTGCTGGCCGCCGGCCCCGCGCACGCCGACTCGGTGAACTGGGACGCGATCGCCCAGTGCGAGTCGGGCGGCAACTGGAAGATCAACACCGGCAACGGCTACTACGGCGGGCTGCAGTTCAGCGGCAGCACGTGGCGGGCCTACGGCGGCGGGCAGTACGCCGCGAGCGCCAACCAGGCCAGCCGGGCGCAGCAGATCGCCGTGGCCGAGCGCACCCTGGCCGGTCAGGGCATCGGCGCCTGGCCGACCTGCGGCAAGCGGGGCGGCTCGACCGCGACCTACAAGCCGCAGGGTGAGACCCGGTCGACGGCTGGCAGCACCGAGCGGTCGTCCAGCAGCGAGCGGCGCTCGAAGCCGGCCGCCTCGCAGCGGTCCACTCGGGACAGTGACCGGGCGGCGCGCCCCACCGCGACCGCGCCGGCCACCGGCGGCAGGACGTACGTCGTCCGCTCGGGCGACACCCTCGGCGAGATCGCCGCGGCGAAGGGCGTCGACGGCGGCTGGAAGGCGCTCTACGCGGCCAACCGCTCCGTCGTCGAGGACCCGGACCTCATCTTCATCGGCGAGCGCCTGACGCTCGTGGGCTGAGCGGTCCGCACGACCCGCGACCCCGGGCCCACCCAACGGGCCCGGGGTCGCGGCTGTCCACCTGGCCGCCGCCCGGAGCGCAGGCTCCGGTAGCGGGCCGGGTCCCATGGCCGGGTCGGCAGCTGTCTGCCCTACGATCATGATTCGACTCAGATCGGAGGCGGCCATGGCTGAGTCCGGAGCCCCCCTGCCGCAGGTGCTGGACCCCCGAGAGAGCACCGAGGGCCGGTGGGCCGTGGTGGTGGTGGTGCTGGTCGTGGCCTCGTACGTCGCCGGCTGGCGCTCCAGGCGACGGTGGGGGCGCCTGATGGGGTGGTGATCGGCCGTCGTCGTCACCCGAGCACCTCGACCGGCGCGGCCGCGACACGCATCGGCGAAGCCGACGCCGGACACCTACGGTCAGCCGTGGCCGGACGCAGCCGAGTCCACCCGGGCCGCCGTGTCTTCGGTGCTGGCTGCTCGGGTGGACTCGCTGCGGACTGACGCTGGCAGTGCCGGATGAATCCCCAGGTCAGGCCGGGTGTATGGCCTAGATGTCGTAGTAGAGCTCGAACTCGTGCGGGTGCGGGCGCAGCCGGATCGGGTCGATCTCGTTGGTCGCGCTTGTAGTCGATCCAGGTCTCGATCAGGTCCGGGGTGAACACGCCGCCCTCGAGCAGGTACGCGTGGTCGGCCTCGAGCGCGTCGAGCACCTCGGCGAGCGAGCCGGGCACCTGCGGGATGTTGGCGTGCTCGTCCGGCGGCAGCTCGTAGAGGTCCTTGTCGATCGGCGTCGGCGGCTCGATCTTGTTGCGGATGCCGTCGAGGCCGGCCATCAGCATCGCCGAGAAGGCGAGGTACGGGTTGCAGGACGGGTCCGGCACCCGGAACTCGATGCGCTTGGCCTTCGGCGATGGTGCCGGTGACCGGGATCCGGACGCGGCCGAGCGGTTGCGCTGGCGAGTAGACCAGGTTGACCGGCGCCTCGAAGCCGGGCACCAGCCGGTGGTAGGAGTTCACCGTCGGGTTGGTGAACGCGAGCAGCGACGGGGCGTGCTTGAGCAGGCCGCCGATGTACCAGCGGGCGGTGTCGGACAGGCCGCGCGTAGCCGAGCTCGTCGTAGAACAGCGGCGAGCCGTCCTTCCACAGCGACTGGTGGCAGTGCATGCCCGAGCCGTTGTCGCCGAAGAGCGGCTTCGGCATGAAGGTCGCGGTCTTGCCGGCCGCCAGGCGACGTTCTTGATGACGTACTTGAAGAGCATCAGCTGGTCGCCGGCGTGCAGCAGCGTGTCGAACCGGTAGTTGATCTCGGCCTGGCCGGCGGTGCCGACCTCGTGGTGGGCCCGCTCGACGTCGATGCCGACGCCGCCGAGCGCGGTGACCATCGGGTCGCGCAGGTCGGCGTAGTGGTCGACCGGCGGGACCGGGAAGTAGCCGCCCTTGTAGCGGGTCTTGTAGCCGCGGTTGCCGCCCTCCTCGACGCGGCCGGTGTTCCAGGCGCCCTCGATGGAGTCGATGTAGTAGTAGCCGGCGTTCTGCTTGGTCTCGAAGCGCACGTCGTCGAAGACGTAGAACTCCGCCTCGGGTCCGAAGTAGACGGTGTCGGCGATGCCGGACTCCTGCAGGTACGCCTCCGCCTTGGCCGCGATGTTGCGCGGGTCGCGGCTGTACGTCTCCTTGGTGAACGGGTCGACGATCGAGAAGTTCATCGCCAGCGTCTTCGCCGCCCGGAACGGGTCGACGAACGCGGTCGCCGGGTCGGGGATCAGCTGCATGTCCGACTCGTGGATCGCCTGGAAGCCGCGGATCGAGGAGCCGTCGAACATCTGGCCCTCGGTGAAGAAGTCCTCGTCCACGGACGTCGGCCGGGACGGTGAAGTGCTGCATGACCCCCGGCAGGTCGCAGAAGCGGACGTCGACGAACTGGACGTCCTCGTCCCTGATGTAGCTCAAGACCTCGTCTGCGGTGGTGAACATCCAGTCCTCCGGTTCGGCTGTCGTTGTAGGCGACCGTATGGCGACCCGATTGCCGAGGCGTGTCCCGATCGTTTCGACGACGTTACGCGCCGGCCGGTGCGGCGGGGCGCGGACGCGGCCGGCGGGGCCTACCCGCCTAGGCTCGGCGGCGTGGCGGCGGGAGCGCAGCGACTCGAGCTGCCCGCGCGCGGGCCGGGGTCGGTGGCGCCGGCGGGGCCGCGGCTCGGCGCGTTCCTGCTCGACGTGGTGCTGTCCGCGCTGATCGCGGGCCTGTTCACCGCGCCGGAGCTGCCGCGCAACCGCAGCCTGCTCGTCTTCGCGGTGCTGTACTTCACCTGCACGGTGCTGGTGCAGCGGACGCCGGGGATGCGGGTGCTGCGGCTGCGGGTGGTCCGGCTGGACCGGCCGGAGCCGATCGGGCTGTGGCGCTCGGTCGTGCGTACCGTCGGGGTGATCCTGCTGGTCCCCGCGCTGCTGCGGGACGCCGGAGGCCGGTCGCTGCACGACCGGCTGACCCAGACCGCGGTCGTTCGCAGCTGATCCCGGGGCCGGCCGCGGTCCGGTGGCTGGCTGGCCCGCTCAGCGCCGGCGCAGGGTCCGCTCCAGGCCGCTCATCCGGGCCCGGGTCGGCATCGGACCCTTCGGCAGCGGCGGCGCCTTGGTCCCGCCGAGCGCGGCCAGCCGCTTGTCCAGCGCGTTCACCTGCGCCTGGCTGAGGTTGCGGGGCAGCTTGACGAGGTGCGAGTTGAGCCGGCGGATCGACACCTGGCCCTCCTCGTCGCCGAGCAGCACGTCGTAGATCGGGGTGTCGCCGGCGATCCGGGCCACCCGCTTCTTCTCCTGCGCCATCAGCCCGCGCACCCGGTGCACCTGGCCCTCGCCGACCAGCACCACGCCGGGCTTGCCGAGCACCCGGTGCACCGCGTCGAGCTGCGAGTTGACCTGCACGCCCTGGGAGACCCGCCAGTCCCCGCGCATGTTCTGCAGCACCCAGCCGGCCGCGCCGGGCTGGCCGTCGACCTGGCTGAAGGCCGCCTTCTGCGCCCGCCGGCCGAAGACGAGCATGAGGGCGAGGATCCCGAAGAGCACCGCGGTGGGGATGGCGAACCAGATCGGGACGGCGACGAGGGTCTGCACCAGCAGCAGGACGCCGAAGGCGGCGAAGAAGGACAGCGCCATCCACCACGGCAGGGCGCGGTCCCGCTGCCTGGTGATCTTGTACGCCGCGACGATCTGCTTCCACTTCTCGCCGCGCGGCGCCTTCGGCTTCTTCGCGGCCTTCCCTTTCGAGCCGGCCTTGCCGCGCGCCGGCGCCGCCTTCGGGTCCTTCGCCATGCCGATGAGGATACGGCGCCGCTCAGCCGGCGGCGCGGGTGAGCCGGCGGGAGTCGAGGGCCTGCCGGTAGAGCCGGCCGGCGCGGTACGACGAGCGCACCAGCGGGCCGGACAGCACGCCGGCGAAGCCGACCCGCTCGGCCTCCGCGTTCAGCTCGGCGAACTCGTCCGGGTGCACCCACCGCTCGCACCGGGTGGTGCCGGGGGCTCGGCCGCAGGTACTGGGTGATGGTCAGCAGCTCGCAGCCGGCATCGAGCGAGGTCGCGCATGGCCTGCGACACCTCGGCCCGCTCCTCGCCGAGCCCGAGGATGAGGTTGGACTTCGTGACGAGCCCGGCCGCCCGCGCCTGCCGTGAGCACGTCCAGCGAACGCTCGTACCGGAACGCCGGCCGGATCCGCTTGAAGATCCGCGGCACGGTCTCGACGTTGTGCGCGAGCACCTGCGGGGCCGCGGCGAAGACCTCGCCGAGCAGGGCGGGGTCACCGGAGAAGTCGGGGATCAGCAGCTCCACCCCGGTGCCCGGGTTGAGCGCGTGGATCTGCCGGACCGTCTCCGCGTACAGCCAGGCGCCCTCGTCCGGCAGGTCGTCCCGGGCGACCCCGGTGACCGTCGCGTACCGCAGGCCCATCGCCTGGACGGACTCGGCGACCCGGCGGGGCTCGTCGCGGTCCAGCTCGGCCGGCTTGCCGGTGTCGATCTGGCAGAAGTCGCACCGCCGCGTGCACTGGTCGCCGCCGATGAGGAACGTCGCCTCGCGGTCCTCCCAGCACTCGTAGATGTTCGGGCAGCCGGCCGCCTCGCAGACCGTGTGCAGCCCCTCCCGCCGGACCAGGCTCTTCAGCTCGGTGTACTCGGGGCCCATCCGGGCCCGGGTCTTGATCCACGACGGCTTGCGCTCGATGGGGGTCTGCGCGTTGCGCACCTCGAGCCGGAGCATCCGGCGTCCCTCCGGCTGCAGCGGCGTCACGCCCCGAGCCTACGCCGTGGCGCCGCTGGGTAGCCTGTTGCCTCGTGGACCTGCGGATCTTCACCGAACCCCAGCAGGGGGCGAGCTACGAGCAGCTGCTCCGGCTCGCCCGGGCCAGCGAGGACGCGGGTTTCGACGCGTTCTTCCGGTCCGACCACTACCTCGCGATGGGGGCCGGCGACGGGCTGCCGGGGCCGACGGACGCCTGGGTCACGCTGGCCGGGCTGGCCCGGGAGACCTCGCGGATCCGGCTCGGCACGATGGTCACCGCGGCGACCTTCCGCCGGCCCGGGGTGCTGGCGATCTCGGTGGCGCAGGTCGACGCGATGAGCGGCGGCCGGGTGGAGCTGGGGATCGGCACCGGCTGGTTCGAGGCGGAGCACCGGGCGTACGGGATCCCGTTCCCGTCGCTCGGCGAGCGCTTCGACCGGCTGGAGGAGCAGCTGGCGATCGTGACCGGGCTGTGGGCGACGCCGGTGGGGGAGCGGTTCTCGTACGCGGGGCGGCACTACTCGCTGGTCGACTCGCCGGCGCTGCCGAAGCCGGTCCAGCAGCCGGTGCCGGTGATCGTCGGCGGCGGTGGGGCGCGGCGCACACCGGCGCTGGCCGCGCGGTACGCGGCCGAGTTCAACCTGCCGTTCGAGTCGGTGCCGGAGACCGCGGCGCAGTACGTGCGGGTGCGGGCGGCGTGCGAGTCGGCTGGCCGGGATCCGGGTTCGCTGGTGTACTCGGCCGCGCAGGTGCTCTGCTGCGGCCGGGACGAGGCCGAGGTGCGGCGGCGGGCGGCGGCGATCGGGCGGGACCCGGCCGACCTGCGGGCGAACGGGGTGGCCGGCACGCCGGCCGAGTGCGTCGAGCGGCTCGGGCAACTGGCCGAGGTCGGGGCCTCCCGGGTCTACCTGCAGACGCTGGACGTCGACGACGTGGAGCACGTGCAGCTGGTGGCGGCGGAGGTCATGCCGGCGGTCCGCTGAGGACGGTCACGACGCGGTCGTCTCCGGCGGTGCGGGTCGTTCCCGCGGCGGCTCTCCGGGCTGCGGTCACGCCGCCGCGACGCCGCCGAGGCCGTCCTTGCGCAGGGCCGCTTCCACGGGGTCGATCACGTCCGCCACGGTCACGCTTCGGCCGAGCTCCCGGGTCAGCGACGTGACGCCCGCGTCGGCGATGCCGCAGGCCACGATCTCCGCGTACGCGGACAGGTCCGGGTCGCAGTTGAGGGCGAAGCCGTGCATGGTCACCCCGGCCGAGACCCGGATGCCGATGGCGGCGAGCTTGCGGTCCGGGCCGGCGCCGGTCACCCACACGCCGGACCGGCCCGGCACCCGGGTGCTCGGCAGGCCCAGCTCGGCGCAGACCCCGATCAGCACCCCTTCCAGGCGGCGGACGTACGCGATCACGTCGACCGGCTCGGCGAGCGCGACGATCGGGTAGCCGACCAGCTGCCCGGGACCGTGCCAGGTGATCCGCCCGCCCCGGTCGACGTCGATCACCGGGGTGCCGTCCGCCGGCCGCTCCCACGGCTCGGTCCGCTTGCCGGCGGTGTAGACCGGCGGGTGCTCGAGCAGCAGCACGGTGTCCGGCCGGGCGCCGGCGGCGCGCTCGGCGTGGAGGCGGCGCTGCTCGGCCCACGCCTGCTCGTACGGCACCAGGCCGGCGCGGATCACTTCCACGTCGCGAGCCTACGCCGGCAGGCTCGGCGGATCGCCGCGCTGCCAGCCGCCGGTGACCACCGGTTGGACGCCGAGATGGGACGTCAGGAGCTGCCGGGCAGCAGGCGCGGCTCGATCTTGGTCTCGACGACCTCGCCGTCCGCGCTCCTGTCGACCCGGTAGGCCGCCTTGCCGGGGGTGTCGCTGACCGCCTCGACCAGCCCGGTGCCGTCGTAGACCAGGGCGACGCCGTCCTCGGTGGCGTACCCGGGCGGGAGCACGCCGTCGGCGACCAGGCCGTGGTAGAGCGGGCGGCGCTGCTCCTCCGAGTCGTAGTGCACGCCGTTGGAGTGCGGCAGCAGGGCGAGCCCGTTCGTCACCGGTCGCAGCTGCGGCCCGAACGAGTCGGTCGTGCCACCGACATGCCAGCACAGGGAGCCGGCCGACACGCCGCCGAGCACGACGCCGGCCTCCCACACCTCGCGGAAGATCTCGTCCCAGCCGTGCAGCCGCCACATCGCCAGCAGCCCGGCGACGCTGCCGCCGCCGACCCACACGACGTCCTGGGCGAGCAGGTGCGCCCGGACGTCCTCGACGGTGGGCATCGGGAACGCCGCCAGGTGCGAGACGACGACGTCCCGCCCGACGAACGCGTCGGTCACCGCAGCGGCGTAGAGCGGGTTGTCGCCGCTGGCGGTGCCGACGTGACAGAACCTCGGCCGCGCCGGGGAGCCGGCCAGCTCGAAGGCGAGCTCGATGATCGGGCCCGGCGTGAGCCGGGTCCGCCGGGCGGGCCGGAAACCGCCCGAGGCGGCGAGGATCCTCACGCCGCCGCCCGCCCGTGCCGGTCGCGGAGAACCGCCGCGGCGGCCCGCCGCCCGGACACCATCGCGCCCTGGATCGACGGGGTGTCGCGATGGTCCCCGGCGACGTAGACCCCGTCGCCGAGGCGGACCGGGCGGCGGAGATCGAGCGGTGGTGGCGCCGCCGGCAGCGCCCGGGGGACCCGCACCGTCGCGAGGTGCTCCCAGTCCGCCGTCGACAGCCCGTACAGCCGCTCCAGCTCCCGGCGCAGGGTCGGGTCGTCCGGTGGGTCGAGGCCGAGGACCGAGGTCGAGACCAGCGCCCGGGTGTCGGGGGAGTAGCTCGGTGCGGCGTTGGTCAGCACCACCGAGTTGACGACCGGTCCGGACCGCTCGCCGTCGAGAAGGAGGGTCGGCTCGCGCACCGGCGGCTCGGGCGTGACGTGGTAGACCGTCGTCACCGCGCGCATCTCGGGTGCGGACAGGGCCGGCAGGAGCTCGGCCGCGGTGACCGGGTCGGCCGCCACCACGATCGACGCGGCGCGCACGGTGCCGGTCGCGGTCTCGACCCTGCCGGGGCCGACCCGGTGAACCGGCACTCCGGTGTGGACGGTGCCGGCCGGGAGGGCGGCCGCGAGCAGGGCCGGGATCTGGCGCATCCCGCCGGCCGGCACGCAGACGGTGCCCCGGGCGAAGCTCCGCCAGACCAGGTCGAAGAACCGGCTGGACGTCGTCAGCTCCCGCTCCAGGAAGACCCCGGTCAGGAACGGCCGGAGGAAGCGGTCGATCACCGTGTCGGACAGGCCACGCCGGCGCAACGCCTCGTACGTGGTGGTCTCCGGGCCGGCGGCGAGCCGCTCGGCGGGCAGCAGCGCGTCCCGGGCGGCCAGCAGTGCCACCCGCGCCTTGTCCAGCGGGGAGCCGATCGGGGCGAGCGCGGTGCCCGGCCCGGCGAGCGGGCGGCGCCGCGGGTCGACCAGCCGGTGCAGCCGGTCGCCGACCCGCACCAGCGCGCCGGGGGTGAACGCACGCAGGTCCAGCGCGGCATGGTCGAGCACCCGCGCGGCCTCCGGGTATGCCGTGTTGTGGACCTGGAAACCGCGGTCGAGCAGGAAGCCGTCGACGACGTCGGTGGCCACCCGGCCGCCGACCGTGTCGGACGCTTCGAGGACGAGCGCGTCGATCCCCGCGGCGGCGAGGCGGCGGGCGGCGCAGAGGCCGGCCAGCCCGGCGCCCACGACCACGACCTCGGCGCTGCTCGGGAGGGACATGCCGGCCACGCTATCGACCGCCGGACGCACCGCAAGGCGGCTCGGCGATCTGTGGACGACGGTCCGGCTTGTGGACAACTCTCGACGTCCGGTCGTACTCCTGTCCTAGCGTCCCGGTATGGCATCGGACCGGACCCGGACCCTGGCCCCGTCCCCGGCGGGCGTGATCATCCGACCGGCCGCACGGCTATGTCTCGCGGCCGGTCGCCCATCGCAGCGCGGCCTCGGCCGTGCGGTGGCGGAAGCGGTAGCCGGTGTGCTCGAGCACTTTCGGCAGCACCCGGCGGCCCGAGATGACCACTGCGTCGGCGAAGCCGCCCAGGACGATGCGCAAGTGCGAAGCCGGGCACCGGCAGCACCGCCGGCCGCCCCAGGACGTGACCGAGGATGCGGGTGAAGTCGCCGTTCGTGACCGGGTCGGGCCCGGTGGCGTTCACCGTCCCGGAGATGTCGTCCCGCGCCAGCACGTGCCGGATGGCTCCGACCTGGTCGGCCAGCGAGATCCACGACCAGTACTGCCGGCCCGAGGCGAGCCGGCCCCCGATCCCGAGCTTGAAGAGCGGGAGCATGCGCGGCAGCAGACCGCCGCCGGGTCCGCACACCAGGCCCGTCCGCAGGTGCGCCACCCGGACGCCGGCCCGCTCGGCGATCGCCGTCGACGCCTCCCAGTGCCGACAGACCTCGGCGAGGAAGTCGCTCCCGACCGGCCCGTTCTCGTCGACCGGCTGGTCCCCGATGTCGGCATACCGGTTCACGCCCGACGAGGACACCAGCACCCTCGGGCGGGGTTCGGCCGCGGCGATCGCCTCGCTGATCGTGGTCGTGCCGTCGACACGGCTGCTCAGGATCGCCCGCTTGCGGCTCTCGGTCCACCTCCGGTCGTCGACACCGACACCGGCCAGGTGCACGACCGCATCCACAGCGGACAGCGTCGCCGGGTCCAGCTGGTGTCGCTGCGGGTTCCAGCGGATCTCGTCCGGCCCGGCCGGCGGCCGGCGGACGATCCGGAGCACCGAGTGCCCGTCCGCCCGCAGGGCGGACAGGAGCGCCGAGCCGATGAAGCCGGACGAGCCGGTGACCGCGATCCGCATGACCTCGATCCTGCGGGGACGGCACGGCGCCCGCGACTCGAGCGGGCCGCGGGCGCCGCGTGGTCGCCGGACTCAGGCCAGGCCGAGGTCCGCCTCGAAGGCGCCGCCCTCCAGCCGCTCCTTGACGGTGACGAGGAAGCGGGCGGCGTCCGCGCCGTCGACGATCCGGTGGTCGTACGTGAGCGCCAGATAGACCATCGAACGCACCGCGATGACCTCGCCGAGGTCGGGGTCGTCCACGACGACCGGTCGCTTGACCACCCCGCCGGTGCCGAGGATGCCGACCTGCGGCTGGTTGATGATCGGCGTGTCGAACAGCGCGCCCCGGCTGCCGGTGTTGGTCAGCGTGAAGGTGCCGCCGCCGAGCTCGTCCGGACCGACCTTGTTGGCCCGGGTGCGCTCGGCGAGGTCGGCGATCTTGCGCGCCATCCCGCCGAGGTTGAGGTCGCCGGCGTCGCGGATGACGGGGACGAGCAGGCCGCGGTCGGTGTCCACCGCGACGCCGAGGTGCTCGGCCTCGTGGTAGGTGATCGTCCCGGCCTCGGTGTCGATCGACGCGTTGACGCCGGGGTGCTGCTTGAGCGCCTCGACCGTGGCGATCGCGAAGAACGGCAGGAAGGACAGCTTGACGCCCTCGCGCCGCTCGAAGTCGGCCTTGGCGAGTTGGCGCAGCCGCGCCACCCGGGTCACGTCGACCTCGACCACGGTCGTCAGCTGCGCGCTGACCTGCAGCGACTCGACCATCCGGCGGGCGATGACGCTGCGCAGCCGGGACATCTTCTCGGTCTTGCCGCGCAGCGGCGACGCCTGGACCCGGGCCGGCTGCGGCTGTGCCGCGGCCGGGCTCTCGGGGCCGGGCGCGGGCGAGTCCGGCGAGGTCGCCGGCACCCGCTCGCCGTCGCCGCTGCCGGCCGGCTGACTGCCCGGCGCTCCGCCGCGGCCGGCTCCGGCTGCCGCGACCGGGCGGCCTCGAGCACGTCCTGCTTGCGGATGCGCCCGCCGACTCCGGTGCCGCTGATCGCGGAGAGGTCGACGCCGTGCTCCGCCGCCAGCTTCCGGACCAGCGGCGTGACGTACGCGCCGGAGGAGTCCTCGTCCTCCCGGCCGGACGGTTGCGCCGGCTGCTGGGTCTCCGCCCGCTGACCGTCGGCCGGAGGCTGCGCAGCCGGTTGCTCCGCCGCGGGCTGCTGCGCGGAGCCGTCCGTGGGCGCCTGCTGCCTGCTGGCAGGGGCCGGCGCGGCGTCCGCCGCGGCGGGTTGCTGGGGCTGGGCGGGCTGCTGCGGCGCGTCCGTGGTGGGTTCTTGCTCTGGCGCCTGCTGATCCTGGCTCTCCTGGGCGGGGGCTTCCTGGGCTGGCGCCTCCTGGGCAGCGGCTTCCTGGGCTCGGCGCCTCCTGAGCCGGCGCCTCCTGGGCCGGCGCCTCCTGGGCCGGCGCCTCCTGGGCCGGGGCGCTGCCCCCGGCGGCGCCGGCCTCGTCGATCACCGCCAGCTCGACGCCGACCTCGACGGTCTCGTCCTCGGCGACCCGGATCGCGGACAGCACCCCGGAGGCCGGGGCGGGGATCTCGGTGTCGACCTTGTCCGTCGACACCTCGAGCAGTGGCTCGTCGGCCGCGACCTGCTCGCCCTCCTTCTTCAGCCAGCGGGTGACCGTGCCCTCGGTGACGCTCTCGCCGAGACGCGGCATCGTGACGGAGACCGACATTGGTCAACGACTCCTTCGGTGTCGGGAGGTAGGCGCCGGCACGCCGGCTCAGCCGTGCGCGTGCAGCGGCTTGCCGGCCAGAGCGAGGTGGGCCTCGCCCACGGCCTCGGACTGCGTCGGGTGGGCGTGGATGAGCTGCGCGACCTCGCTGGGCAACGCCTCCCAGTTGTAGATCAGCTGTGCCTCGGCCAGCAGCTCGCCGACCCGGCTGCCGACCATGTGCACCCCGAGCACGGGGCCGTCCTTCTCGGCGACGAGCTTGACCGCGCCGGCGGTCTTGAGGATCTGGCTCTTCCCGTTTCCGGCCAGGTCGTACGTCAGCGTCTTGACGGCGTCCGCGCCGTGCTTCTCGACGGCCTGCGCCTCGGTCAGCCCGACGGAGGCGACCTCGGGCTCGGAGTAGGTCACCCGCGGCACCCCGGCATAGTCGATCGGCACCACCGGCAGCCCGGCCAGCCGCTCGGCCACCAGGATCCCCTCGCCGAAGCCGACGTGCGCGAGCTGCGGAGACGGGATCAGGTCGCCGACCGCCGAGATCGTCGGCACGGCGGTCTGGCAGTAGGCGTCGACCTTCACGAAACCCCGGTCGAGCGCGACCCCGGCCTCCTCGTAGCCGAGATCCGCCGACACCGGCCCGCGGCCGACCGCTACCAGCAGCAGCTCGGCCTCGACCTGGTCGCCGCTCTCCAGCGCCACCCGGACGCCGCCGTCGGTGTGCTCGACCCCGCCGAAGCGGGCGCCCAGCTTCTGCGCGATCCCGCGCCGGCGGAAGGCCCGCTCGAGCAGCTTGGAGCTGGCCTCGTCCTCCAGCGGCACCAGGTGCGGCAGCGCCTCGACGACGGTCACGTCGGCACCGAAGGACTTCCAGATGCTGGCGAACTCGACCCCGATGACGCCGCCGCCGAGCACGACCACGGACGCCGGCACCCGGTCGAGCTTCAGCGCGTGGTCGCTGAAGATCACCCGGCTGCCGTCGACCTCGAGGCCCGGCAGCGTCCGGGCGGCCGACCCGGTGGCCAGCACGACGTGCCTGCCGCGGAAGGTGGTGTCGCCGACCTGCACCGAGGTGGGGGAGGCGAGCCTGCCCTCGCCCTGGACGAACTGGATGCCCCGGCCCTTCACCAGCCCCTGCAAGCCCTTGTAGAGCCGGCCGACGACACCCTCCTGGTACGCCTTCACCGCCGGGGCGTCGATCCCCTCCAGCGAGCTGCGCACACCGAACTGGTGCCCCTCCCGGGCCAGGTCGGCGACCTCGCCGGCGTGCAGCAGCGCCTTGGTCGGGATGCAGCCGCGATGCAGGCAGGTGCCGCCGAGCTCCGCCTTGTCGATGAGCACGACGCTCATCCCGAGCTCGGCCGCCCGCAGTGCGCAGGCGTAGCCGCCGCTGCCGCCGCCCAGGATGACGAGGTCGACGTCGGTCTCAGCCACCGGGGATCTCCTCGCTGGTCTTCCGGGACGGGGACTGCCCGTCCCCTGATCACTGCCGCCTCCATCTTGGCACCCGGAGCCGGGCCGCATCGAGGGGAGTGCCGCTCAGCCCTGCGCGGCGAGGTCCTCCAGCGTGGCCAGCAGGGTGCGCACCGGCACGCCGGTGCCGCCCTTGGGGGTGAAGCCCCACGGCTTGCCGGTGTTGAAGGCCGGTCCGGCGACGTCCATGTGCGCCCAGGAGACACCGGCCGGCACGAACTCCCGCAGGAACAGCCCTCCCATCAGCATCCCGGCGGCACGGTCGCCGGCGACGTTGGCGAGGTCCGCGACCGTGGAGTCCAGACCGGTGCGGAGCTCGTCCGGCAGCGGCATCGGCCACATCCCCTCGCCCACCCGGTCACCCGCCGCGACGATGCGGTCCCGCAGGTCGTCGCTGCCCATCACTGCCGCGATCCGGTCGCCGAGCGCGACCCGCTGCGCACCGGTCAGCGTGGACGTCTCGATCAGGTACGCGGGGGAGTCCTCGCCGGCCCGCACGATCGCGTCGGCGAGGATCAGCCGGCCCTCCGCGTCGGTGTTCAGCACCTCGACCCGCTTGCCGCCGTACATGGTCAGTACGTCGGCCGGGCGGTACGCGTCGCCGCTCGGGAGGTTCTCGGCCATCGGGACGGTCGCGATCACCTCCAGCGGCAGGCCGAGCGCGGCGACCGCGATCATCGCGGCGATGACCGCGGCGGCGCCGGCCATGTCCGACTTCATGTGGTCCATACCGGCGGCCGGCTTGATGGACAGGCCGCCCGAGTCGAAGGTGATGCCCTTGCCGACCAGCGCCACCCGCGGGCCGCCGCCGGAGTGCCGGAGCCGGACCAGCCGGGGCGGGCGGGCGGAGCCGGCCCCCACCCCGAGGACGCCGCCGAAGCCGGCCGCCCGCAGCGCCTCCTCGTCCAGCACCTCGACCTGGAGGCCGGCCGCCAGCGCGGCCTGCTCGGCGCGGCGGGCGAGCTCGGCGGGCGGCAGGTCGTTGGGCGCGGTGTTCACCAGGTCGCGGGCGAGCTCGACCGCCGAGGCGAGCACCGCGGCGCGACGCACGGCGACCTCGAAGCCCTCGGCGTCCGGGTCCGGCACCAGCAGCTCGACCGCGGACGGCGGCGCGGAGGAGGACCGGTCTGCGGAGGTCCGGTAGTCGGTGAACGAGTACGCACCGAGCAGCGACCCCTCGGCGGCCGCCCGCACCAGCTCGAGCGAGGGCGGGTCGCCGCCGGCAAGGGCGAGGGTGGACGCGACCCGCGCGCGGCCGGTCAGCGCGCGGCTGGCCGCGCCGGCCGCCTGCCGGACCGCGCGGGAGCTCACCCCGCCGCCACCGTCGGCCACCGCGCCGAGGCCGGCCGCGGCGATCACCGGCACGCCGCCGGCACCCAGGGTCGCCACCCTGACGACCTCGTCCTCGGCGCCGGTGGCCCCGAGCGCCGTCAGCGCGGCCAGCAGCCGCCCGTCCAGGGCGCGGTCGGCCGCCTCCGCGCCGGGTGCCAGCCGGACGCCGCCCGGCGTCTTGACGGTACCGACCACCAGGGCGTCCGCATCCAGCGTGGTGAGGTCCGACGAGGAGAGGGTCAGTTCTGCCACGGTGCTCCGTTCGCTCGGTCGGGGCCTGGTCGGGCGGCGCGACCCGAGCGGGCCGGTCCGCCTCGGCGCCGGCCGGGGCGCCGGTCCGCGGTCGCGCCGGACGTCGCTCGGCCGGACGTCCCGGCGATGCTATGCCGTCGTCCGCCGGACCGCGGGGCCGGTCCGCGCCGCCCCACACCCCGCCGCCGACGTGGGCGCTGGGAGACTGCCCGCATGACCGACCTGCTGCGCTCCCCGCTGCACGACCGGCACGTCGCCCTCGGCGCCAAGCTCGCCGACTTCGGCGGCTGGGAGATGCCGATCGAGTACGGCGCCTCCGGGGGTGGTGTCCTGCGCGAGCACACCGCGGTCCGGGAGGCGGTCGGGGTCTTCGACGTCTCCCACCTCGGCAAGGCGCGGGTGCGCGGCGCGGCCGCCCGGGACTTCGTCAACAGCGCGCTGACGAACGATCTCGACCGGGTGCAGCCGGGCAAGGCGCAGTACACGCTGTGTTGCGACCCGGCCACCGGCGGCGTAGTGGACGACCTGATCGCGTACCTGTTCGCCGACGACCACGTCTTCCTGGTGCCGAATGCGGCGAACACCGGCGAGGTGGTCCGTCGGCTGGCCGCCGCCGCGCCGGCCGGGATCACGGTCACCGACGAGCACCACGACTTCGGTGTGCTCGCGGTGCAGGGACCGCGTTCCGCCGAGCTGCTGGACCGGCTCGGCCTGCCGGCCGACCACGGCTACATGAGCTACACGGTCTCCCGGTGGGACGGCGAGGAGGTGGTGGTCTGCCGGACCGGCTACACCGGCGAGCACGGCTACGAGCTGCTGCCGGTCGCGAAGCGCGCGGGCGCCCTGTGGGACGCGCTGCTGGAGGCCGGTGCCGACCTCGGGGTGCGGCCGTGCGGGCTCGGCGCGCGGGACACGCTGCGCACCGAGATGGGCTACCCGCTGCACGGGCAGGACCTGTCGCTGCAGATCACCCCGGTGCAGGCGCGGTCCGGCTGGGCCGTGGGCTGGTCGAAGCCGGCCTTCTGGGGTCGGGACGCGCTGCTCGCGGAGAAGGAGGACGGCCCGGACCGGCTGCTGTGGGGACTGGCGGCGCTCGACCGCGGGATCCCGCGTCCGCACCTGCCGGTACTTGCCGGCGGCGACATCATCGGTGCGGTGACCAGCGGCACGTTCTCGCCGACGCTCCGGAAGGGGATCGGCCTCGCCCTGCTCTCGACCGCGTCCGCCGTCGGCGAGGGAGCCGAGGTCGTGGTCGACGTCCGGGGCCGGCCGGCGCCGATGCGCGTGGTCAAGCCGCCGTTCGTGCCGTCGCACGTGCGGTAGCGCCCGGCCGACTCTCGCGGGCCCCGATCTTTTTCATTGTCTGTTGACTTATGCGATCCGGTTTCCTACGGTCAAAGAGTTCATCAGACAGTGAAGAAATGAGGTACGGCATGGACGCCACCACGCGGTCGTCTGGCGGGAGCCGGCCGCTGCTGCTCGCGCTGGTCGCCGCGGTGACGCTCACGGCGTTCCTCGCGCTGGTCACGTTCGGCGTGACCGCGACCGTGGCTCCGCGGGAGCTGCCGCTCGTGCTCGCGGTCGACGGCGACGGACCGCAGCGGGGCGCGCTCGAGCGGGCCGCCCGGCTGGTCGAGTCCCGCTCGGGCGAGCAGGTCAGCTGGCGGGCCGCCGGGTCGGCGGCCGAGGCGCGCGCGCTGCTCGATGACAAGCAGGCGTACGGGGCGCTCGTGCTCTCGGCGCCGCCCGGCGCCGGCACGCCGGTGGTGACGGTTCTGGTCAACGGCGGCATGAACGCGCCCGGCGCCCAGCTCACCGCCCAGGTTCTGCCACCGCTCGCCCAGCAGGTCGCGTCGGCCGGCGGCCCGGCGGCAGGACCGGTCTCGCCCGTCCGGGTGCAGACCGTGAACCCGGCCTCCGGCCCCGGTCGGACGGTGCCCGTCGCCGCCTCCGCGCTGCTGTGGATCGCTGCGCTCGTGGCCGGAGCGGCCGGGTATGTCCTGCTCCGGCACGCCCGCGTGGCGCCGGGCCGGTCGGTCCGACTCCGGGCGCTGCTCGCGGCGCTCGCCGGACTCCTCGGCGCGGCCGTGGTCGCCGGCTTCGTGGCGCTGTGGGACTCCGGGCTGGACGTGGGCTGGCCGGTGCTCGGCTTCCTGGTCCTGGTCGGGACGGCGTTCGCGCTGCTCGCCGCCGCCGTGCTGGCCTGGCTCGGGCTGCGCGGCATGGCGCTGCTCGGCCCGCTCTACCTGCTCGCACCGGCCGTCGCCGGCCAGCCGCCCGAGCTCCTCGACCCGGCCTACCGGGTGCTGCTGTGGTCGTGGAGCCCGTTCCGGTTCTCGGCCGAGGGACTGCGCAGCCTGCTGTTCTTCGACGGCGCGCCGGGGATCGGCGTCCCGGTCGCGGTCTTCACCGGCATCGCCGTGCTCAGTCTGGCGCTGCTGCTCGCCGCTCCGCGCCGGGCGGAGCCGGCCGGCGAGCCCGCCCCCGCGCCGGCGGCAGCGCCGCGGCAGCCGGCGCCCGTGAGCTGACGGCCGGGCCCGCCGGCCCCCGGGCGGGCCCGGCCGGCTACCCGGCGAGGGCGAGCAGGACCCAGGCGGCGACGACGGCGGACTCGCAGGCCGCGCCGAGCACGTCCCCGGTCACTCCACCGAGCCGGCGCCGGGCGTGCGCGACCAGAAGCAAGGCGACCGCGGTGGCCATGAGGACCGCCACCACGCCCCGGACGCCGGCCGCCACGCCGCCGGCTCCCGCCACGACCACCGTCCACAGCAGACAGAGCCAGCCGGGCACGGTGCCCGCCACCAGGGCTCCGAGCCCGTCCGCGCGCGCGGCCGGCACACCGCGCCGGCAGCCCCAGACCAGGCCCACCCGGCCGACCGCGACGCCGAGCCCGGCGGACAGCCAGTGCGCGGCGGCGGCCAGCTGGGCGAGCGCCGCCACCTCGGTGACCAGCACGAGCACGACCGCGGCGACGCCGAACGGGCCCACCTCGGGCGAGCGCATCACGGCCAGCGCCCGCCCGGGAGGCGCGCCGGATCCCAGGCCGTCCACGGTGTCCGCCAGCCCGTCCAGGTGCAGCCCGCGGGTGAGCAGGGCCAGCGCGCCGACCGTCAGCGCGGCGGCGAGCAGCGGGTCGGCGCCGAGCCGGACCGCCGCGGCGGCCAGCCCGGCGGCGAGCGCACCGAGCAAGGCCCCCACCAGCGGCGCCACGACCATCGCGACCCGGCCGGCGGCGCGGTCCACCCGTCCCGGGGGCAGCGGGAGGACGGTCAGCGTCGTCAGGGCCAGCCGGAGGCCGGCGGCGACCGTACCGGCCCGGTCAGCCGGCCCGATCGTCGACCCCGCCCGGCGCGTCGGCGTCCGCCGACCCAGCCGCCGACCCAGCCGCCGACTCCAGCCGCCGACTCCAGCCGCCGACCCCGCCGCCGACTCAGCGGCCGACCCGCGCCGACTCAGCCGCCGACTCCGCCGCCGACCCAGCCGCCGATCCAGCCGCCGACCCAGCCGGCGCGGCCGGCCGGGCCCGGTCGGTCGACCGCGGTGGGCCGGTCGGGTCGGCGGGATCGGCTGGATCCGGGTCGGCTGGAGCGGTGCCGACTCCGGCGCGGTCGGTGACACCGGCTTCGCCGAAGGTCGCCATCTGCGCGCAGGTACGGACCGCCGCCCGCAGCAGCGGCAGCGCCACCAGCGCGCCGGAGCCCTCGCCGAGCCGCATCCCCAGGTCGAGCAGCGGCTCCAGCTCCAGCCGGTCCAGCGCGATCCGATGTGCCGGCTCGGGCGAGCGGTGCGCCGCCAGCCACCACTCCCGCGCGTCCGGCGCGATCGACGACGCCAGCAGCGCGGCCGCCCCGGTGACCACCCCGTCCAGCAGCACCGGCGTCCGGCGGACCGCGGCCTGCACCAGGAACCCGGTCATCGCCGCGAAGTCCGCGCCACCGCCGACCGCGAGCAGCGCGATCGGGTCGCCCGCGAACGGCCGCGCCCGCCGCAGCGCGTCCCGGATCGCGACCACCTTCCGCATCCAGCCGGCGTCGTCGATCCCGGTGCCCCGGCCGATCACCCGCACCGGCTCGGCATCGGTCAGCGCAGCGACCAGCACCGCGGCCGGCGTGGTGTTGCCGATGCCCATGTCGCCGGGCAGCAGCAGGTCGGCGCCGGCGTCGACCTCCTCGTCCGCGACCGCCATCCCGGCCGCGAACGCCTGCTCCGCCTCGGCCAGGCTGAGCGCGTCCTCGCGGTCGATCCGGCCGCTGCCGCGGCGGACCTTGTGTGCCGAGACCTCGGCCGACGTGTCCGACCCGACCGCGACGTCCACCACCCGTACGGTCGCCCCGGCGGAGCGCGCCAGCACGTCCACCGCGGCACCGCCGGAGCCGAAGGCGCGGACCATCTGAGCGGTCACCTCGGCCGGGTACGCCGACACCCCGGCCGCGGCCACACCGTGGTCGCCGGCGAAGACCACCACCCGCGCCCGCTCCGGATCGCGCGGCGGGCAGGCGCCCTGCGCGGCGGCCATCCAGACCGCGAGCTCCTCGAGCCGGCCGAGCGCGCCCGCCGGCTTGGCGAGCGTCGCGAGCCGCGCCCGGGTCGCCGTCGCCGCCTCCTCCGAGGGCCGCTGCACCAGGGTGGCGAGCGCGTCGAGGTCCAGCGGTGCGGTCACGCCCCTAGTCTCCTGACGTCGGTGCCGGGCCGGGACGGTACCCGACCGCCCAGGGCGGCCCCACCCACCCGCCGGTGCCGCCCGGGGCCGAGCGCAGCGGCACCGGCAGCCCCGCCACCAGCAGCACCACCTCGTCGGACTCCGCCGCCAGCCGCGCGTTCAGCCGCCCCAGCTCGTCCCGGAACAGCCGGCCGGACGGCGTCGCCGGCACCACCCCGGCGCCGACCTCGTTCGAGACGGCCACGACGGGCACCCGCGCCGCCCGCCACGCCGCGACCAGCTCGTCGGTCTCGGCCCGGACGGCCGGCAGCGCGGCCGGGTCGGACCAGACGCCGGCCCGGTCCAGCGCGACGGTCAGCCAGTTGCCGATGTCGTCGACGAGCACCGGCCCGGTCGCCGAGCCGAGCAGCGCGGCCACGTCCGCGGTCTCGACCGTCCGCCACGCCGCCGGGCGGCGCGCCCGGTGCAGCGCCACCCGCTCCGTCCACTCCGGATCGTCCGGATAGGACGGAGCGGTGGCGACGTAGGTCACCTCCGGCGCCGCCCGCAGCGCCGCCTCCGCCCACGACGACTTCCCGGACCGCGCACCGCCGAGCACGAGCGTGCGGTGCGGCCGGTGGGGCGCCCCGGTGCCGGGCCAGCCCGGCTCCGGCGCGGTGCCCGGCTCCGGCGCGGTGCCCGGCTCCGGCGCGCTGCCCGCGTCCTGCCCGGCGCCCGGGTCGGGGGAGCCGGCCCGGTCGGCGACGTCCAGCACCGCTCCGTCCCGGCACAGCTCGGCTCCCCACCGCGCCAGCCGCGCGGCCAGCTCGGACGGCGGCGGGTTCCGGTGGCCCAGGTGCACCGCCACCACCCGGGTACCCGCCGCCACCGCCCCGACCCGGCGCAGCTCGGCGAGCGCGAGCGGGAACGTGGACAGGTCCAGGTGCGCGGTCCCGTGGTCCGCAACCGCGCCGAAGGTCTCCTCCAGCAGCACCAGCCCGTACGCCGCGCCCGCCGCCAGCGCCAGGGTCGCCGCGGGCAGTGGCCCGGTGTCGGTCGCGTACAGCAGTCGCGACCCGGACGGCCCGGTGACGTCCCACAGCAGCGCCTCGCCGTCGTGCGCCGCCGGCAGCGCCCGCACCGCGTACGCCCCCAGCCGCAGCGCCGAGCCCGCCGCCACCGGCCGCCAGCGGACCGGGTCGTCCGGCCCGACCCAGTCGCGGCACAGGTCCAGCGCCGCCGCCGGACCGACCACGTCCAGCGGTGCCGAGACCGACGCCCACCGCCGCCACAGCAGCGCCGACGGCCCGACGTGGTCCGGGTGCGCATGGGTGAGCAGCAGGTGCCGTACCCCGGCCAGCGGCACCCCGAGCCGCGCCGCCGCCCGCGGCGCGTCCGGGCCGCAGTCGAGCAGCAGCGTGCCGTCGACCAGCGCCGAGGTCTGGCCGCGCACGTCCGCCGTGCCGCGCACCGCACCGCACGACGCGCAGCCGCAGAACGGGTTCGGCCAGCCGTCGGCGGCGCCGGTGCCGAGCATCACCACCCGCATCGCCTAACCTGCCGGGGTGACCTGGACGTGGCGGTACGAGGACGCCGCCGGACTGCCGCCGCCGCGGCCGCCGGCGGCGAGCGACTTCGGGACCAAGGCGGACGCCGAGGCGTGGCTCGGCGATGCCTGGCGCGACCTGCTGGACTCCGGCGTCGCCCAGGTGGTGCTGGTCGAGGACGGGCGGGTCGAGTACGCGATGCCGCTGACGCCCGCCGACGAGGGCTGAGCTCCGGTCATCGGGGTCGGCGCCGGCTCAGACCCGGTCGCCGACCGAGACCTGCGCCTTCGGGGCCCGCCAGCGCCGGAACATGGTGGCCCGGGTGACGCCGTAGAAGATCAGCCCGCGGATCGACTGCTTGGTGTCCGGGAAGCGTTCCCGGACCAGCCGGCGGATCCGGACGCCGAGCATCGCCGAGTCGGCGACGAGCAGCACCAGCACGGTCAGCCAGAGGCTCACGGCGATGGCCTGCAGGCGCACGTCCCGCACGAACAGGCTGGCCATGTAGATCACGGCCACGAAGAGGAACAGCACGCCGGCGTTGCGGCGGGAGTCGACGATGTCGCGGACCAGGCGCCGCTCGGGGCCGCGGTCGCGCGCGGTCAGGAAGCGCTCGTCGCCGGAGCGCAGCCCCTCCCGTGCCTCGGCCCGCCGGTCGCCACCCTGCTCGCGCATCCGCCGGTACGCCTCGCGGCGGGTCCGCGGCGGCGGCGCCACCGGCCCGGTCCGGCGCCGCTGCGCCTCCCGCCGGCGCGGCGTCGGCCGGCCCTTGCCGGGCGTCCGCCGCGGGTCGAGCGAGTCCGCGCCCGCCACCGGCTCGACCGGCTCGGCGCCCTCGACGTCGGCCGGAGGATCGTTCCGGCGGCGCAGCAGCCTCACGTCGTGGAGCCTAGTGCAGCGACCGGGGCGTGCCCTACGGGAGCGCGAGCATCTGGTCGAGGGCGGCCCGGGCGTACCGCGCCGTCTCCGGCTCGACGGTGATCCGGTTGACGACCTGCCCCGCGGCCAGCGACTCGAGTGCCCACACCAGGTGCGGCAGGTCGATCCGGTTCATCGTCGAGCAGTAGCAGACGGCCCGGTCGAGGAAGACCACGGTCTTGTCCGGGTGCCGCCGGGCCAGCCGCTGCACCAGGTTGAGCTCGGTGCCGACCGCGAACGCCGAGCCGGGCGGGGCGGCCTCGACGGCTCGGATGATGTACTCGGTCGACCCGACCAGGTCGGCGGCGGTGACCACGTCGTGCCGGCACTCCGGGTGCACGATCACCGTGACGCCCGGGATCCGCTCCCGGACGTCGTCCACCGACTCCTTGCGGAACCGGCCGTGCACCGAGCAGTGCCCGCGCCACAGGATCATCCGGGCGTCCCGCAGGGCCTGCGGGCTCAGCCCGCCGCCCGGCTTGTGCGGGTCGAACAGCACGCAGTCGCCCAGCGACATGCCCATCTCCAGCACCGCCGTGTTGCGGCCGAGGTGCTGGTCGGGCAGGAAGAGCACCTTCTCCGCCCCGCGCGGGCCGACCGCCCACTCCAGCGCGCGCCTGGCGTTCGAGGAGGTGCAGACGGTGCCGCCGTGCCGGCCGGTGAAGCCCTTGATGGCGGCGGACGAGTTCATGTACGTGACCGGGACGGTGCGGTCCGCCACCCCGGCGTCGGCCAGCACCTCCCAGGCCTCCTCGACCTGCTCGAAGCTCGCCATGTCCGCCATCGAGCAGCCGGCGGCGAGATCGGGCAGCACGACCTGCTGCGAGTCGGCGGTCAGGATGTCCGCGGACTCCGCCATGAAGTGGACCCCGCAGAAGACGATGTACTCCGCGGCCGGCCGGTCCGCGGCCTGCTGCGCGAGCTTGAAGGAGTCGCCGGTCACGTCGGCGTACCGGATGACCTCCTCGCGCTGGTAGTGGTGGCCGAGCACGAAGGCCCGCTCGCCCAGCGCGGCCTTCGCCGTGCGGGCCCGCTCCACCAGCGTGGGGTCGGACGCGGCGGGCAGCGCGCCTGGGCACTCCACGCCGCGCTCGGAGTCCGGGTCGGTGCCCCGGCCGAGCAGCAGCAACGCCAGCGGCGTGGGCTGCACGCCCGCCGGCAGATCGAGGTCCTCGACCGACGTCATCGGCTCATCCTCCCAGTCCTATCGGCGCAACGCCGTGCCGTCCGGCCGATTCCCGGAACCTGACCGCGCGGCGCGGTGTACTGCTGGTGAGACCCGTCACTGCTCAGGAGCGGCGCTGGACCCGGACCGGGACGGCACGGACGGCGCGCCGGCCGACGGCGCGCTCCTCGAGCGCGCCCGGATCGGCGACCTGGCGGCGTACGAGCTGCTGGTCCGGCGGTACGCGCCGGTCGCGCACCGGACCGCGGTGCTGCTGGGCGGTGGTTCCGAGGCCGACGACGTGGTGCAGGAGGCGTTCGTGAAGGCGTACCGGGGGCTGGGCGGCTTCCGGCCCGGCGCCGCCTTCCGGCCGTGGCTGCTGGCGATCGTCGCGCACGAGGCGGCGAACGTGCGCCGCTCCGCCGGGCGCCGCGCCGGCCTGGTCACCCGCGCCACCCGGCTCGATCCGGCGGTGTCCGCGCCGGACCCGCGGCCGTCGCCGGAGTCGGCGGCGCTCGCCTCCGCGGCCTCCCGGGCGTTGCTGGCCGCCGTGCGGGCGCTGCCGGAGCGGCAGCGGGACGTGGTGACCTGCCGGTACCTGCTCGACCTGTCGGAGGCGGAGACGGCCGCGGTGCTGGGGCTGCGCGCCGGCACCGTGAAGAGCTCGCTGTCGCGCGGGCTGGACCGGCTGCGCCGCTCGGTGCCGCTCGCCGAGGAGGTGAGCGGCGGTGGCTGAGGACCTGCTCGTCCGGGCGCTGCGCGAGCTCGGCGGGACGCTGGACACCGGGCCGGTGCCGGACGTCGCGCCGGGGGTGCTGGCCCGCGTCGGCGGGACGGTGCCGGGCACGCCGCTGCGCGCCCGGCTGGGGCGGCGGCTGCGGGTGCTGCTGGCCGCGGTGGTGGTGGCGGTGCTGGCCGCGGTCCCGGCGGTGCGGGAGGCCGCGGCGGACGTGGCCGGGGCGGTGCTGGGCCTGCCGGGGGTGGTGATCCGGGCCGGGGAGCCGCCGCGACCGGTCCCGCCGCCGCCGTCGGCTGCGACCGGCCGGCTGGGTGGGGAGTTCGGCTACACCCGGGCGCCGGTCTCGGTGGCGCAGGCGCGGCAGCTGGCGGCGCCGGCGCTGCTGCTGCCGGCCGGGCTGGGACCGCCGGACGAGGTCTACGTGCACGGGCCCGGCGGCCGGGTGCTGTCGATGCTGTGGGCGGCGCGGCCCGGCCTGCCGGCGCTGCCCGGCTCCCGGATCGGGCTGCTGGTCGACACGGTCACGCCGTCGGACGCCCCGCTGTTCGAGAAGTACGCCGGCGCCTTCCCGTCCGAGCGGCTGACGGTCGGCGGGCGGCCGGCGGTGTGGATCGGCGCGGCGCACGAGCTGGTGCCGATCGGGGAGGACGGCTGGCCCCGCTACGACCTCGGCCGCAGCGCCCGCGGCACGCTGCTGGTGTCGCTGCCCGGTGCCACGGTCCGGATCGAGTCGGGCCTCGAGCGTGACGCCGCCGTCCGGCTCGCCGCCGGACTGCGCTGACAGACGCCTGCCGGACGCCGCGCCGCACGGCGGGAGTGGACGTGGTCGGCGACCGAAGTACGATGGGGAAGACCGAGGGCCGGGCGGTGGTTGTCCGGTCGAAGGCGACCCGAGGCGAGTGGGAGACACATCGTGTCCGTGGAGACGACGACGACCGAGGCGCAGCAGTCCGTGATCCTCACCGATCCGGCGGCGGCCAAGGTCAGAGCGCTGCTCGACCAGGAGGGTCGCGACGACCTGCGGCTGCGGATCGCGGTCCAGCCGGGTGGTTGCTCCGGCCTGCGCTACTCGCTGTTCTTCGACGAGCGTTCCATCGACGGCGACCAGGTGACCGGCTTCGGCGGGGTCGAGGTCGTGGTCGACCGGATGAGCGTGCCGTACCTGACCGGCGCCACGATCGACTTCGTCGACAGCATCGAGCGGCAGGGCTTCACCATCGACAACCCGAACGCGCAGAGCTCGTGCGCCTGCGGAGACTCCTTCAGCTAGGCAGCTGCGGAGGGCCGCGCCCCGCCCGGGCGCGGCCCTCGTCATGTCCGCCCGGCCCGCCCGCCACCGGCGCGCGGCGGCCGGGCGGCACGCTGCCGGTACCCTGTTCCGGGTCGCGGCCGGCGCGACCCGGTCCCGGCTCGCCGTTTCGGGACCGCCTTCCCCGAGCGAGGACCGTACCCGTGCCCATCGCCGTGACCGGCTCGATCGCCACCGACCACCTGATGCACTTCCCGGGTCGGTTCGCCGAGCAGCTGCTCCCCGAGCACCTCCACAAGGTGTCCCTGTCGTTCCTGGTGGACGACCTGGCGGTCCGCCGCGGCGGCATCGGGGCCAACATCGCCTTCGGGCTGGGGCAGCTCGGGCTCCGCCCGGTCCTGATCGGCGCGGCCGGGCACGACTTCGCCGACTACCGCTCCTGGCTGGAGCGGCACGGCGTCGACTGTGCCTCGGTCCGGGTCAGCGAGACCGCGCACACCGCACGGTTCGTCTGCACCACCGACGAGGAGCTGTGCCAGATCGCGTCCTTCTACACCGGGGCGATGGCGGAGGCCCGGCTGATCGAGCTCGCGCCGGTGCACCAGCGGGTCGGCGGCTTCGACCTGGTCTGCATCGCGGCCGACGACCCGGAGGCGATGATCCGGCACACCGAGGAGTGCCGCGAGCGCGGGTACGACTTCGCCGCCGACCCGTCCCAGCAGATGGCCCGGATGCAGGGGGAGGACATCCGCCGGCTCGTCGACGGCGCGTCGTACCTGTTCACGAACGAGTACGAGAAGGGCCTGCTCGAGCAGAAGACCGGCTGGAGCGACGGCGAGGTGCTCAAGCGGGTGCGGGTCCGGGTGACCACGCACGGCGCGGACGGGGTGCGCATCGAGGGTGAGGGCATGGCGCCGCTGCAGGTGCCGGTGGTGCCCGCCCGCACGGCGGTGGACCCGACCGGCGTCGGCGACGGCTTCCGGTCCGGCTTCCTCGCCGCCACCTCCTGGGGACTGCCGCTGGAGCGGGCGGCCCAGGTCGGGGCCACCCTGGCCACCCACGTGCTGGAGGCGGACGGGCCGCAGGAGTACGAGGTGCGCCCGGCGGAGTTCGCCAGTCGGCTCGGCGGGGTCTACGGGGTCGAGGCCGCCGACGAGGTGCGCGCCCACCTGCCCGGCTGACGGAGCCGGGTCGGCGCCCCGAGCGGTGAGGATCCCTAGTCGGCGGCGGGGTGGACGGGGACGGTGCGGGCCCGGTCACGGTGGGACCCTCGTGCGGGGCAAGCCGCGCGTACTCCGACCGCAGGCCCGGCCACTGCCGCGCACCGGAGACCGGCCAGCGCTCCGGCGCGCCCACGCCGCCCGCCCGGCCCTAGACGCTGACGGGGTAGACGGGGGCGGGGATCTGCGGGGTGATCCGCTGCTCGACGAAGATCCCGTGCCAGAGCATGAAGACCAGCAGCGTCCAGATCTTGCGGCCGTAGTCGTGCGGGCCGGCGCGGTGCTCGTCGAGCATCGCCAGCACGGCGGACCGGTCGATCAGGTGCTCGGTGCCGCTGCTGCCGACGATCTCCCGCGCCCACTCGTACATCTCGTCCTTCAGCCAGTGCCGGATCGGCACCGGGAAGCCGAGCTTGCGCCGGTGCAGCACGTGCGGCGGCACGACGTCGCGCAACGCCCGTCGCAGCGCCACCTTGGTCTGGTTGCGAGTGACCCGCTGCGCGACGGGGAGCGTCGAGGCGACCCGGAAGACCTCGATGTCGAGGAACGGGACCCGCAGCTCCAGCGAGTTGGCCATCGTCATCTTGTCCGCCTTGACCAGGATGTCGCCGCGCAGCCAGGTGAACAGGTCCACGTACTGCATCCGGGTCACGTCGTCGGCACCGGCGATCTCCGCGTACACCGGGTCGGTGACGTCCCGGAACGAGACGCCGGGGTCACGCACCCGCAGGAAGCCGAGCTCGTCGTCGCGGAAGATCCGGGCGTTGCCGTAGTAGCGCTCCTCCAGCGGGATCGACGCGCGGCGCAGCAGGTCCTTGCCGCGCATGCCCCGCGGCAGCCGCCGCGACACCCCGCCCAGCGCCGAGCGGACCGGCGGCGGCAGCGCCGTGAGCGCGCTGAGCGACAGCGGCTCCCGGTAGATGTTGTAGCCGCCGAACAGCTCGTCCGCACCCTCCCCGGACAGCACCACCTTCACGTGCTTGCGCGCCTCGCGGGCGATGAAGTAGAGCGGGACCAGGGCCGGGTCGGCGACCGGGTCGTCGAGGTACCAGACGATCAACGGCAGCGTGTCCATCATCTCCTGCGGCGTCACCGTCCTGGTGATCTGTGTGACGCCGAGCGCCTCCGCCGACCTCGCGGCGACGTCGACCTCGCTGAAGCCCGGCCGCTGGAAGCCGGTGGTGAAGGTGATCAGCTGCGGGTTGTGCCGCTTCGCCAGCGCGGCGATGGCGGTCGAGTCGATGCCGCCGGACAGGAACGCGCCGACGGTGACGTCCGCGCGCATGTGCTTGGCGACGGAGTCCTCGACCACCTCGCGGACCTCGTCGTAGCGCCGCTGCTCGTCGTCGACGGCCCGGATCGGGAAACTCGGCCGGAAGTAGCGCCAGGTCTGCAGCTCGCCGCCCGGGCGAAGCCGGAACGCGGTGCCACTCTCCACCCGGCGGATCCGCCGGTGCATCGTCGCCGGCTCGGGGACGTACTGCAGGGTCAGGTAGTGCTGCAGCGAGCGGGTGTCCAGCTCCTCGGCGCCGGCGCGGCCGCCGAGCTCGAGCAGCGACTTCTTCTCGGAGCCGAAGAAGGTGCCGCGCTCGTCGGTCATCGTGAACAGCGGCTTGATCCCGAACCAGTCCCGCGCCCCGAACAGCACCCGCTCCTCGGTGTCCCAGATCAGGAAGGCGAACATCCCGCGCAGCTCGCGGACGCAGTCCTCGCCGAGGTACTGGTACGCGGCGAGGATGGTCTCGCCGTCGCCGTCGGTGGCGAAGCTCGCGCCGTGCTCGCGGGCCAGCCGCTCGCGCAGCTCCACGTAGTTGTAGATCTCGCCGTTGAACAGCAGCCAGTAGCGGCCGTCGTCGTACGGCAGCGGCTGGTGGCTGTTGTCGAGGTCGATGATCGAGAGCCGGCGGAAGCCGAGGACGGTGTCCTCGTCGTGCAGCGTGCCGCCCTCGTCCGGGCCGCGATGGTGGGCCAGCTCGAGCGCGGCCGCGACGTCGTCGCGCACCTCCTTGGCGGTGCGGTCGTTGCTGAGGAAGCCGAGCAGGCCGCACACCGTGGGGTCTCCGATCGTTTGGGTCCGCAGCCGCTCAGTATTCCAGCCCCCAGTCGTCGTGGTCGCAGACCGGGTCGAAGCCGAGCCGCCGGTAGACGCCCGTCGAGGTGGGATTGGCGCGGTCGGCGAACAGCACGACCGCCGTCGCGCCGCGGTCCAGCAGCCGGGCGCAGGTCGCGCCGGTGGCCGCCGCGGCGTAGCCGCGGCGGCGGTGGGCGGGCGGCGTGTAGACCGGTCCGACCCGCGGCACGCCGGCCACGGTCCGGGTGTGGCCGACCATCGAGACCGCCCGACCGTCCACCTCCCAGAGCAGCAGCCGCCGCTGCGTGACGATCCGCCGGGTGGTCGCCGCCGGGTCCTCCGGCGGCGGCTTGCCGGCCTCGGCCGAGAAGTCGGCGTACCAGGCCGCGCACCGCTCGGCGTCGTCCCCGGTCGCCTCGCGCAGCCGGCCCGGCACCGGCGTCGCGGGCACCAGCCGGTCCAGCCGGAACAGCCGCTGCCGGACGGCGACCGCGGCCCGCCCGCCGGTGCGGGCCGCGTACGCGGTGGCGAAGTCCGCCACCTCGGCTGCCGGTCCCGCGGCGCCGGGCAGGCGCGGCCCGGCGACGGCGGCGGCGACGGCGGCGAGCGCGACCGGGGCGCCCGGGGGCAGCGGGGAGACCAGCAGGCCGCGGGGCGGCGTGCGCAGTGCGACGCCGGCGACCGCGCCGTCGGCGTCGCGCAGCCAGCCGAGCCACTCCCCGCCCGGGTCCGCGGTGCCGTCCAGCCGGCTGAGCAGCACCGTCGCCTGCACCGTGTTGCGGACCGGGTCGCGCTCCAGCCAGGGCAGGACCCGCCGACCGTACGCGGCCAGCTCGGTCTCGACCACCCACTCCACGCCACCAGCGTCCCTCGGGGCACCACCGGATTTCGCTCGCCGGGGAGCCACGCACTGGAGGTGTCAGGGAACGCTCGTCACCGCGCTGGCTAGCGGGTGCGGCGGACCGAGAACACCGGGACGCCGTCCGGGGCCGGCGACTCGCCCAGGAAGTCCTGGCCGCGCATCCGGCACCACGCGGGCACGTCCAGCCGCGCCGCCGGGTCGTCGGCGGCGACCGCGACCACCTGACCGACCCCGACGTCGCCGATCCGGCGGGCCAGCTCGATCACCGGCAGCGGGCAGCGCCGGCCGCGGCAGTCCAGGGTGACGGCCGGCTCGCTCATGTCCGCTCCGGCCGGCCCGGCCGCAAGCGCCGGCCCGACCGCCCTCCTCGCTCCCCGCTCGCGCTGCGAGCCCTCGCGCTCGCTCATGTCCGCTCCTCGGCCGGCCCGGCCGGCGCAAGCGCCGGCCCGACCGCCCTCCTCGCTCCCCGCTCGCGCTGCGAGCCCTCGCGCTCGCTCACAGGCCGGCCACCCCGGCGGTCCGGCGCAGGTCGGCGACCACCTCGGGCAGCACGGCGAGGAGCCGGTCGACGTCGGCGGCGGTCGTGTCGCGGTGCAGCGAGACCCGCACGTTGCCGTGCGAGAGCACGCCCATCGCCTCCAGCACGTGCGAGGGCGTCAGCGTGGAGGAGGTGCAGGACGAGCCGCTGGACACGGCGAAGCCGCGACGGTCCAGCTCGTGCAGCAGCGCCTCGCCGTCGACGTAGAGGAAGGAGAAGGTGACCAGGTGCGGCAGCCGGCCGCTCGGGTCGCCGACCACCTCCACGTCGGGGACCGTCGCCGCCACGGTCGCCCGGATCCGGTCCACCTCGGCCGACAGGCGGGCGGCCTCCGCGGTGGCCTCCGCCGCCCGGGCGCGCAGCGAGGCCGCGGCGGCGACGACGGCCGGCACGTTCTCGAAGCCGGGGGTCCGCCCGCGCTCCCGCTCGTCGGTGGGCAGCGGCGAGACCCACCGGGTGCCGGTCCGGACCACCAGCACGCCGACGCCCGGCGGGCCGCCCCACTTGTGCGCGCTGGCCGACAGCAGCGACCAGCCGGCCGGCACCGGCACCCGGCCGAGCGACTGCGCGGCGTCGGTGTGCAGCGGGACGCCGGCCCGGGCGCAGGCGGCGGCGACCTCGGCGATCGGCTGCACGGTGCCGACCTCGTGGTTGGCGCTCATCAGGCTGGCCAGGGCGGTGCCGGACGCGGCTACGGCGGCGCCGAAGGCGGCCGGGTCGACCCGGCCGAGCCGGTCGACGGGCACGCCGACCGCCTCGCCGCCGGCCGCGACGTGCCGCTCGGCGGCGTGCAGGACGCAGGAGTGCTCGACGGCGGAGTGCACGAGCCGGCTGCCGGCGCGGCGCCGGCCGGCGAGGCCGCCGAGGACGGCGAGCTGGGCGGCCTGGGTCCCGGAGGCGCAGAAGGTCACCTCGTCCGGGCGGACCCCCGCCACCTCGGCCACGGTCGCGCGGGCGCCGTCGAGCAGCAGCCGGGCGCGCCGGCCCGCCCCGTAGAGCCGGGCCGGGTCCGCCCAGCCGTCGTCCAGCGCGGCGAGCAGCGCCTCCCGGGCCACCGGGTGCAGCGGCGCCGCCGATGCGGCGTCGAGGTAGGTGCCGGCCACGCGGCGACGGTACGCCCGCGGCCCCCACCGCCGCCCGCCGCGCAAGGGTGATCGACGATCACCTTGCGCGCTGGAGGGCGGGCGGCCCGGCCGGTCGGACGGCGGGTCGAACCGGCCGGTCGGCGAACGTGATCGACAACGCGGACCGGGCCGGGCACGCGGCGTGCTGGCGGAGGCTTGCGGCGGCGCGGCGGACGGACCCGGGGAGGCTCGGACCCGTCCGGGCGGGTAGTCTCCGCGTGTTCGGGAAAGCCGGACGCACGAGGAGTTCGCACCGGTCGGCAGGGGAGGGCGGCACGTGGGTCGCGGTCGTTCCGGTCGGGTCGCGCGGCTGTCCGCGGGCTCGCTGCTGGTCGTGCTGGCGCTGTCGGCCTGCACGCGCGCCGAGATCGAGGACGACCTGCGCTTCGGCTGGCCGCGCGGCATCACCGAGCAGGCCGAGCGGATGCGGGTGCTGTGGACCTGGTCCACGGTCGCCGCGCTGGTCGTGGGCGCGCTCGTCTGGGGCCTGATGTTCTGGGTCTGCGTCGCGTACCGGCGGCGGGGCACCGAGCTGCCCCGGCAGACGAAGTACAACATGCCGATCGAGGCGCTCTACACGGTCGTCCCGTTCCTGATCATCGCGGTGCTCTTCTACTACACCGCGATCACCCAGACCTATGTCACCGACCTCCGGCAGCGGCCGGACACCACGGTCACGGTCACCGCGTTCAAGTGGAACTGGCAGTTCAGCTACAACGACCGGCGCGACCCGCGGACCGACGATCTCGTGTACACCTACGGGACCACGGACGAGATCCCGGTCGTGGTGATCCCGGAGAACAAGAACGTCCGCTTCGTGGTCAACTCCATCGACGTGATCCACTCGTTCTGGGTGCCCGAGACGCTGTTCAAGCGGGACGTCTTCCCGGCGGCGACGAAGAACCAGAACAACGAGTGGCAGATCCGGCCGGTGGTCCGGGGCTCGTACGTGGGCCGCTGCGCCGAGCTGTGCGGGACGTACCACTCGCAGATGAACTTCGAGATGCGGGTCGTCAGCGACTCGCAGTACCAGCGCTATCTCGGCGCGCTCGCCAGCTTCGGCAACGACGACCTCGACCGCCAGGCGAAGGCGCTGGCCGCGATCGGGCAGCCGGCCCGGGCGACCACCACCTACCCGTTCGAGAGCGACCGGCAGCAGCGGGCCCCGTCCGACCCGGTCCAGCCGGTCTCGGGGAACTGAGGAGGGCGGATGCGGGTCGAGGCGCGGCTGTTCGGGGTCCTGTGCGGGCTGCTGTTCGCGTTCGCCATCGTGTACGGGATCTGGACCTGGGGTGACAGCGGCCGGGTGGAGGTCATCGGCACCACCGCGCTGATCCTGTCCGGCGGGCTGTGCCTGATCATCGGCAGCTACTTCGCCTTCGTCGCCCGCCGGATCGACCTGCGCCCGGAGGACCGCCGGGACGCGGACATCGCCGAGGGCGCCGGCGAGCTGGGCTTCTTCAGCCCGGGCAGCTACTGGCCGATCACGCTGGCGGCGTCCGCCGCGCTCGCCGGGCTGGGACTGGTCTTCCTCGAGTGGTGGCTGGTGGCCGTCGGCATCGTCGCGGTGCTGTTCGCCGTCGGCGGCCTGCTCTTCGAGTACTACACCCGCGGTCACACCTCGCCGACCGTCTAGCCGGTCCGGTGCCGCCCCGCCGGCGCACCGCCGCCGGTCCCGCCGTCCCGGCGAGCTGGGACCGCGTCCTGGCCTGGCGGGTCGGGCGCCACCACCTCGACCGCCCGGCGACCGACGGGCTGGTGCCGCTGGTACGCCGGCTGTCCGGCGTGCACGCCCAGCTCGCCTCCGCCGCCGAGGCCGCCGTCCGGCTGCGCACCGCCGGCCGAATCGGGGCGGCGGACGTCCGGCGCGCGCTGGCCGAGGACCGCACGCTGGTCAAGACCTGGGCGGTCCGCGGCACCCTGCACCTGCTGCCCGCCGCGGACCTCCCGCTCTGGTCGGCCGCCCTCGGCACCCGCAGCTTCCCCCGCCCCGCCTCCTGGTACCGCTACCACGAGGTGACAGCCGACGACATGACCGCGATCGAGCAGACCGTCCCGGCGGTGCTGAGCGGCACCCCGATCACCCGCGAGCGGCTGGCCCGTGAGGTGGCGCGGCGGACGAAGCGCCCGCAGCTGGAGGACCGGCTGCTGTCGGGCTGGGGCGCGGTGCTCAAGCCGCTGGCCGCGCGCGGCCAGCTCGCCTTCGGCCCTCCGGAGGAGCGCAGTGTCACCTTCGTCGCGCCGCGCGCGTGGCTGGGCGACTGGGCCGAGCTCGACCCGGACGAGGCCGTCGCCGAGGTCGTCCGCCGGTTCCTGGGCGGGTACGGCCCGGCGGGCCTGGACGAGCTGTCCCGCTGGTCCGCGCTGGACAAGCCGGTGCTGCGCCGTGCGGTCGCGTCGCTGGCTGACGAGCTGGTCGAGCTCGACACCGAGGGCCACCGGGGCTGGCTCACCCGGCAGGCCGCGGACGAGGTGGCGGCAACGGCGCCGAGCCGGGTGGTCCGGCTGCTCGGCGCCTTCGACCCGTACGTGGTCGGAGCGCTGCGCCAGCTCGAGCACCTGCTGCCCGGGCCGTTCCGGGACCGGGTGTCGCGGACCAGCGGCTGGATCTCGCCGGTGCTGCTCGACGGCGGCCGGCTCGTCGGCACCTGGACCCAGGAGGCCAGGGCGGGCCGGCTCGAGGTCACCGTCGCACCGTTCGGCCGGCTCCGCCCGAACGTCCGCAAGTCCGCGGAGGCGGAGGCCGAGCGCTGGGCCGGCGACGCCGGTGCTGCCCTCGACCTCAGCTGGGAGAGGTCCTCCTAGAGCTCCGGGTCCCTCGGCCGGCCGGCCAGCTGCCGAGACTGCTCGCCCTCCTCCAGCGCCCGCTCGGTGTCGGAGCGGTCCTGCAGCTCGGCCGGCTCCCGAACCGGCCAGAGGAAGCCGCGGGACCGCCGGCCGGCGGAGGTCAGCCGGTTCATCTTCCTCGGCACCGGCGAGCCCGCGTACTCCAGCTCGCCGTGGCCGTGCTCGTCCACCGCGCCGAGTGGCTGGTGCACCTCGATGAACTCGCCCGACGGCAGCCGCTTGATGATGCCGGTCTCCACGCCGTGCTCGAGCACCTCGCGGTCGGCCCGCTGCAGGCCCAGGCAGAGCAGGTACGCCGTCACGTAGGCCAGCGGGGGCAGCACGATCACCGCGATCCGGCCGGTCCAGGTCATCGCGTTCAGGCTGATGTCGAACTTGTTCGCGATGACGTCGTTGCCGCCGGACAGCAGCAGCACCACGTAGAACGTCAGCGCCATCGCGCCCAGCGACGTGCGCACCGGGACGTCCCGCGGCCGCTGCAGCAGGTTGTGCGACGCCCGGTCCTTCGTCAGCCGCGCCTCGATGAACGGGTAGAGCGCGAGCAGCGTGAACAGGATCCCCGGCAGCACGATCGTCGGCCAGAAGATCGGCGAGATCGTGTAGTCGAAGGCGCGGATCTCCCAGGCCGGGAACAGCCGGGTGGACCCGTCGAGGAAGCCGACGTACCAGTCGGGCTGCGAGCCCGCGCTCACCTGGGCGGGGTTGTACGGCCCGTACAGCCAGACCGGGTTGATCTGCACCAGCCCGCTCAGCAGCGCCATCACGGCGAAGACCAGGAAGAAGAAGCCGCCCGCCTTCAGCGCGTACAGCGGGTACATCCGCTCGCCGACCACGTTGTGCTCGGTCCGGCCGGCTCCGGGGAACTGGCTGTGCTTCTGCTTCACGACCAGGCCCACGTGCACCGCGATCAGCGCGAGGATGATGGCCGGGACCAGCAGCACGTGCACGATGTACAGCCGCGGGATGATCTCGGTGCCGGGGAACTCCGAGCCGAACACCGCGAACGCCACCCAGGTGCCGACCACCGGGATGGACAGCATGATCGCGTGCGCGATGCGCAGCCCGGTGCCGGAGAGCAGGTCGTCCGGCAGCGAGTAGCCCGCGAAGCCCTCGAGGATGCCGAGGGTCAGCAGGCCGACGCCGAGCAGCCAGTTGATCTCACGCGGCTTGCGGAACCCGCCGGTGAAGAAGACCCGGAGCATGTGCACGGTCATCGCGGCGAGGAACAGCAGCGCGGCCCAGTGGTGGATCTGCCGCATCAGCAGCCCGCCGCGGACGTCGAAGGAGATGTCGAGCGTCGAGTCGTACGCCCGGGACATCTCGACCCCGCGCAACAGCGAGTAGCTGCCGTCGTACTGGACCTCGGTCATCGACGGGTCGAAGAAGAACGACAGGTACGTCCCGGTCAGCAGCAGGATGATGAACGAGTAGAGCGCGATCTCGCCCATCATGAACGACCAGTGGTCGGGGAAGACCTTGTTCAGGCCGCGCCGCACCGGGGCGGCGATGGTCAGGCGCGAGTCGACCCAGTCGGCTGCCTTGTCGGCGGGGGTTGTCGTGGTCTGGCTCATGACGGACGCTCCCAGAAGCTGGGCCCGATCGGCTCGACGAAGTCCATCCTCGCGACGAAGTATCCTTCCTCGTCCACGGTGATCGCCAGTTTCGGCAGCGGCCGGGTGGCCGGCCCGAAGACCGGCGTCGCGTCCTGGAGCAGGTCGAACTGCGACTGGTGGCAGGGGCACAGCAGCCGCCCGGTCTGCTGCTCGTAGAGCGAGGCCGGGCAGCCGGCGTGGGTGCAGATCTTCGAGTAGGCGATGAAGTCCTGCCAGCCGAAGTCCTCCTGACCGGCCAGCGGGCGCACCGTCTGGCCCGGCCGCAGCCGGATCAGCAGCACCACGGAGTCGGCGACGACCTGGGTGGTCAGCCCGTCCGGGGTGGCCGGGAAGACCGTCTCGATGCTGCCCGCCAGCAGGTCGCCCGGGCGCACCAGCCGCCGGTCGCTGGTCATCATCCGGACCCCGGCCTCCCAGCCGGTCTCGGCCATGCCCTTCGGCTTCTTGATCAGGCCGCCGAACGGGACCACCGCGAGCGCGCCGAGGGCGAGCGCGGACAGCCCGAGCGTCTTCTGCAGCAGGGAGCGGCGGGCGATGCCGGTGATCGCGAGCCCGTCGACGATCGTGGCTGCCGCGGTCCGCCGGTCGAGCTCGGGGGAGCGGCCCTCGTGCCGATCCTGAACCGTCTCCTCCTCCGGGATCAGCCACTTCGCCCACAGCACCACGCCGATGCCGATGCCGACCAGCCCGAGCGCCATCGTCACCCCCAGGACCGGGGTGAACCAGGTGTACGCCTGGTCGGACGGGTCGTAGCGCCAGGGAAGCACGACGTAGGCCACCGTGAAGGCGACGGCGCCGAGGAAGGTCAGCAGGAAGCAGGCGGCGACCGCCCGCTCGGCCCGCCGCTCGCCGCGGGTGCCGGGGACCGGGAAGCGCTCGCGGCGGTGCACGATGTGCACGCCGTCGACCGCGGCCGCGACCCGCGCCCGCTCGTCCATCGGGAGCTGCGCGAGCTCGTCGACGTCGATCGGCGGCTGCGGCGGCGTGCCGGTGTCGTGCGTGCTCACGACTTCGCTCCGATCCACAGGATCATCAGCATGATCGCCCCGATCCCGACCACCCAGATCACCAGTCCCTCCGGCACCGGGCCGAGCCGGCCGATCGAGCTGCCACCCGGGTCCCGCTCGGCCTTGAGGGTCTGGACGTAGTTGGTGATCGCCTGCTTCTGCTCCTCGGTGAGCTGGTTGTCGCTGAAGACCGGCATGTTCTGCGGGCCCGACAGCATCGCGGTCCACATCACCAGGTCGCTCGACTGGTCCAGGCTCGGCGCGTACTTCCCGGCGGACAGCGGTCCGCCGCGGCCGGCGAAGTTGTGGCAGGACGCGCAGTTGAGCCGGAACAGCTCGCCGCCCTCGGCCAGGTTCGCGTCGTCGCCGCGCAGGTCGCCGGTGGGCAGCTCCGGGCCGCCGCCGACGGACTGCACGTACGCCGCCATCTGCCGCGTCTCGGTGTCGTCGTACTTCGGCGGCTTGCGCTCGACCTGTGCCTCCTGCCGGACGACCGGCATCCGGCCGGTGCTGACCTGGAAGTAGACCGCCGCCTCGCCGGTGCCGATCAGCGAGGGGCCGCGGTCCTGGACGCCCTGCAGGTTTCTCCCGTGGCAGGTGACGCAGCCCTGCTCGTAGAGCTGGCGGCCCTTGCGCAGCGCGATCGGGTCGGTCGCCGGCGCCTCGGTCGCCGCCTTCGGCGCCGCCGCGGCCGCCACGGTGGAGTAGCCCACGCCGACCGCCCCCAGCGCGAGGGCCAGCGCCAGCGTCCCGGACAGCCGCCGGCGCAGCCGCCTGCCCGTCACCGTCGAGGGGCGATCCGTCATCGAGTCACACCTTCGCGGTCGGCGCCGGGGTGGCGGAGGAGAAGACCGTTGGCAGCGGGCACGCCGATCAGCGCACCAGGTAGATGGTGGCGAACAGACCGATCCAGACCACGTCGACGAAGTGCCAGTAGTACGAGACCACGATCGCGCTGGTGGCCTGCGCGGGGGTGAACCGGCCCATGGTCGAGCGGGCGAGCATGAAGACGAAGGCGATGAGGCCGCCGATCACGTGCAGCCCGTGGAAGCCGGTGGTCAGGTAGAAGACCGAGCCGTAGCCGGACGAGGAGATCGAGGTGCCCTCGGCGACCAGGCTGCGGTACTCGTTGGCCTGGCCGAGCACGAAGATCAGGCCGAGCACGAAGGTGATCAGGAACCACCGGCGCAGGCCGAAGACGTCGCCGCGCTCGGCCGCGAAGACCCCCCACTGGCAGGTGAACGAGGACGACACCAGGATGATCGTGAAGACCGTCGCGTACGGCAGGTTGAGCTCGGTGGGCTCCATCGGCCAGTCGTCGGGGTGCGCGGCGCGGACGGTGAAGTACATCGCGAACAGCCCGGCGAAGAACATCAGCTCGCTGGACAGCCAGATGATGGTGCCGACGCTCACCATGTTGGGCCGCGTCAGCGAGTGGACCCGGCCGCTCTCGAAAGCCGTCGTCGTCACGGCAGCATCATTCCATGGTCGCGGCGCTCACACCCGCCGGGGTACGGGCGTGTTCACGCAGGTCGGCACGTACCTTTGCGGGGTGACCGGCGTGCTGTCCGCACCCGGCGGGGACGCCGCCGGGCTGCCCCCGTTCGACGTCGGCCGGCTGGTCGTCGAGAGCCGGCTCGACCCGGTGCTGGCGGTGGGTCTGGTGCTCGCCGCGGGGCTCTACCTGTGGGGGGTGCGCGAGCTGCGGGCCCGCGGCGACCGGTGGCCGGCGGGCCGCACCGTCGCCTGGCTGGGCGGCGGCCTCGGCTCGATCGCGGTGGCCACCATGAGCGGGCTCGGGACGTACGACGAGACGCTGTTCAGCGTCCACATGGTCCAGCACATGGTGCTCTCGATGGTGGCGCCGGTGTTCCTCGCGTTGGGTGCCCCGATCACCCTCGCGCTGCGGACGCTGCCGGCGCCGGGTCGGCGGGCGCTGCTCGCGGTGCTGCACAGCCGGGTGGTGCGGGTGCTGACCTTCCCGCCGGTCGGCTGGCTGCTGTTCGTCGGCAGCCCGTTCGCGCTCTACTACACCGGCTGGTACCCGGCGACCCTCGAGAACCCGTGGCTGCACGAGCTGCTGCACCTGCACTTCCTCGTCATCGGCTGCCTGTTCTTCTGGCCGCTGGTCGGGCTGGACCCGGTGCCCGGGCGGGTGCCGTACCCGCTGCGCTTCCTGCTCGTCTTCAGCACCCTGCCGTTCCACGCGATCCTCGGCGTGACGATCATGAGCATGTCCGGGCTGATCGCCGGTGAGCACTACCTCGGGCTCGGGCTGAGCTGGTCCGACCCGCTGTCCGACCAGCGGGTGGGCGGCGGCCTGCTCTGGGCGTCCGGCGACCTGGTCGGGCTGCTGATGCTCGGCGTGCTGGTGGCGCAGTGGGCGCGGGCGTCGGACCGGGAGGCGGTGCGCACCGACCGCCGGCTGGACCGCGAGCAGCGCGCCCGGGTCGCCGCGGGGGCCGCCGAGGCCGACGACCTGACGCAGCCGGTGTGGTGGGAGATGCCCCCACCGGGGCCGGCGGACGGAGGAACGGCGCGCGGGCCGCAGCGTTGACCTCATGATCCGTCCGGCCTACAGTGCCGTGGTCGATTCGCTGCCGCCCCGGCAGGGGCCGGCACGTCTGAGGCGGAGGAGACGTGGTCTCTGGATCCCGTCCCGGCAGTGGCACGCAGCGTGCGGTGCGCAAGGTCTCGACGACCCGGCGTGAATGCCTCGTCTGCGGAGAGCGGCTGTCGGCGTACAACCCGGGTCCCAACTGCTTCGTCCACTCGACGAGCGCCTCCCGGCGCCCGGAGGCCTGGCAGCGTCGCTGACCACCCCGCGCAAGGCGCGGGCACAGGCACCATTCGCGCAGCCGCGGGCACCGGTCTCCCCGCGCAGGCGCGGGCATGGCATTGCGGCCGTCCCCGGCGGCCCCTCTACGATCGCGCTCATGACCGTCCCGCTCGCGTCCTCGACCGTGATCGTGTTCAGCCAGGACCCGGCCGTGCGCGAGCAGGTCCGGGCGGCGGTCGGCCGGCGGCCGGCAGCGGACCTCGGTCGGGTCGAGTGGGTCGAGTGCGAGACCGGTGAGCAGGTGGTCGCCCGGATCGACGCCGGCGGCGTGGACGTGGCCATCCTGGACGGCGAGGCCCAGCCGACCGGGGGGATGGGCATCAGCAGGCAGCTGAAGAACGAGATCGACGACTGCCCGGCGCTGTGCGTGCTGCTCGGCCGCCGGGACGACCGCTGGCTGGCGACCTGGTCGCTCGCCGACGCCACGCTGGACCGCCCGCTCGACCCGGTGACCGCCGCCGAGACGGTCGCGCAGCTGCTGCGCGACCGGGCCCGCGGCCTGCCGGTCGTCCGGTAGGACCGTCGTGACCGCGCCCGGGCCGCCCCCGGACCCCGCCTCCCGGCCGCCCGCTGCGGCCGTCCCGGACCTGCCCGGGGCGGGCAGCGCGGCGGCACCGGCGCAGGTGCCGACCTGGCCGGCGGTGCTCGGGACGCTGCTGCGGGGTGAGTCGCTGGACGGCGCGGACACCGCCTGGGCGATGGCCGAGGTGATGTCCGGGGAGGCGACCCCGGCGCAGCTGGCGGCCTTCGCGGTGCTGCTGCGGGCCAAGGGCGAGACGCCGGACGAGCTCGCCGGCCTGGTCGCGACCATGCTGGCGAACGCGGCGCCGGTGGCCGTGCCGGGACCGGCCCTGGACGTGGTGGGCACCGGTGGTGACCGCGCCCACACGGTGAACATCTCGACGATGGCCGCCCTGGTCGCCGCCGGCGCCGGCGCCCGGGTGGTCAAGCACGGCAACCGCGCCGCCTCGTCGGCCTGCGGAGCCGCCGACCTGCTCGAGGCGCTCGGGGTGGCGATCGACCTGCCCGGCCCGGGTGTCGCCCGGTGCGTCGACGAGACCGGCATCGGCTTCTGCTTCGCGCCGGTCTACCACCCGGGGATGCGGCACGCGGCGGTCCCGCGGCGGGAGCTGGGCGTGCCGACCGCGTTCAACTTCCTCGGCCCGCTGACGAACCCGGCACGGCCCCGCAGCGCCGCCGTCGGCTGCGCCGACGTCCGGATGGCCCCGGTGATGGCCGCGGTGCTCGCCGCCCGCGGCGACACCGCGCTGGTCTTCCGCGGCGACGACGGGCTGGACGAGCTGACCACGACCACCACCTCGCGGGTCTGGGCGGTCCGGGACGGCGAGGTGCACGCCGCCGCGCTCGACCCGGCGGCGCTGGACCTGCCGGCGGCCGACCGGGCCGCGCTGCGCGGCGCGGACGCCGCGTTCAACGCCGGGGTGGCGAGGGCGCTGCTGGCCGGCGAGCGGGGGGCGGTGCGGGACGCCGTGCTGCTGAACGCGGGCGCGGCGCTGGCCGCGTACGACGGGCTGCCCACCTCGCTCGAGGACGCGATCCGGGACGGGATGCGGCGGGCGGCGGCGGCGGTGGACAGCGGCGCGGCCGCCGACGTGCTGGACCGCTGGGTGGCGGTCAGCCGGGACGCCCGAAAGCAGCTCGGCTGACCCCGCCCCGTCCGCGTGATCTTGCACTTGGCGGCGTCGGAATCGGACATGAGTCATTCCCGTCGCCGACAAGTGCAAGATCACGCGGGGTGCGAGGGTGGGTCGGGGTCAGCTGGCCGCGTGCAGCTCCGAGACGGCTGGGAGCTCGACGAGCTCGTCGACGGAGTAGCCGCAGGGCGCGAGCGGCCCCGCGCAGCGGGACGTGCCGCACACGCCGAGCGGGTGCCGGCCGAGCCGGACGCCCAGCCGCCGGTCGCCGGCCCGCACGACGAGCACCCCGGTCGCCGGATCCTCGCCGAGCGGCTCCACCTCGTCCACGCCGTGCAGGCCGGTGATCCGGCGGACCGCGATCTCGGCGACCTGCGCCGGCATCCCCACCGAGGTCCGGCCGCGGAGCAGCTCCGGCAGCACCCGCCCCGCGTCGGCCGCCGCGGCCACCCGAGGGGCGCTGCGCACCGAGACGTGCCCGTAGAGGAACCCGTCGGGCAGCACCAGCACGTTGCCGGCGAACCGGTCGCCGCCCACGTGGGTGGTCTCCCACACCCGGCCGGGCGCCGCGTCGGCGAGCGCGCGCGCCACCGGCCGGCCCAGCGTCGCGCAGCACATGTCCTTGGACCCGTGGGTGCAGACGCCGAAGACCGGCCCGGCCACCGGCGCACCGAGGCCGCCGCGGCCCTCGGCCACCGCGGTCAGGTCGATGTCCCCGAGCGCGCGCAGGTCGTCGAGGTCGAGCCGCTCCAGCCAGCGCCGGCCGGGGTGCGCGCTGCCGATCAGGACCGTACGGCGCCCGCCCGGACCGGTCCGGTACCCCGGCCGGCGGACCAGCAGCGGGCGCAGCCCGGCGTGCCGGCGGAGCTCACCGAGCTCACGCAGCCGGCCCGGCGGCAGCGCGGCGCGCAGCACCCGGTCGGCGACGTCGCGCGACCACGCCCCGGCGTGCTCGACCAGCAGCCAGGACCGCATCGGGGTGGCGCTGCCCGCGGGGGACTCGCCCAGGGAACGGGCGACGGTGGCGCAGCCGGCGCCCGGGACGGCCACCTGGGCGGGTGCTTCGGAGACGGCGGCGACGGGCACCGGGTCAGGTTAGCCTGGCCTAACTTCCTGGGCCAGTAGCGGGGGCTGTCGGTCAGTCGGTCCCGTCGAAGCCGATCGCGAAGGCGGCCTCCAGGTCGTGCCGCGAGTAGGCCCGGAAGGCGATGTGCGTCTCGGTGTCGAGCACGCCGGGCACCTTGTCCAGCCGGCCGGCGATGACGTCGGCGACCTGGTCGAACTCGCGCACCCGGACCACCGCGACGAGGTCGACGTGACCGGCGACCGAGTAGACCTCGCTCACCCCGTCGATGTCGGCGATGGCCTGCGCCACCTCGGGGATGCTGTCGGTGGCCGCGGTGACCATGACTATCGCGGTGATCACGGCGGCAGCCTACCGTTCCCGGCCCGTTCGGCGACCGTGACGGAAGCGTGATGTGAGCGCTCCCATTTGGCTCTTGACAGCGACCGCCGGGGTCGCCAGGCTCATGGGAGCGCTCCCACGATGTGGCGCCGATCACATCCAGCATGTCTCCCTGAGGGGGTATCCCGCATGATCCGTGCACTGCGCCGCCGCAGCACGGCGGCGCTCGGGCTCGGCCTGGCGGCCGTCCTCACCGCGGCCACCGGCTGCGGAGGCGACGACGACGCCGCGGCCGCCGGCGAGAGCGGCAAGATCACCCTGACCGTGAACGTGTTCGGCAACTTCGGCTACCAGGACCTGTACAAGCAGTACCAGGCGAGCCACCCGAACGTCACGATCGTCGAGCGCGGCACCGGCTCCGACCTGTCGAACTACACGCCCGCGCTGACGAAGAACCTGGCCGCCGGCAGCGGCGCCGGCGACGTGGTCGCCCTCGAAGAGGGCATCATGATCCAGTTCAAGGAGCAGGCGCAGAACTTCGCGGACCTCGGCGAGTACGGCGGCAACGACGACCGCGGCAACTTCCTGCCCTGGAAGTTCGAGGGCGGGCTGGCGCCGGACGGCAAGAAGCTCATCGGGCTCGGCACCGACGTCGGCAGCATGGGCATGTGCTACCGGCGGGACATCTTCGCCAAGGCCGGGCTGCCGACCGACCGCGAGGCGGTCGCCGCGCTCTGGCCGACCTGGCAGGACTACGTGACCGTCGGCAACAAGTTCAAGGCCAGCAACACCGGGGCGAAGTGGTTCGACGCCGCTTCCAACACCTACAACACGATCCTGGTCCAGGAGGCCGGCAAGTCCCCGGGCTACACGTACTACAACCGGGACAACGAGCTGGTCGTGGAGTCCAACCCGGCGATCAGGCAGGCGTACGACCAGATGCTCGCCATGATCGGCGACGGCCTGTCCGCCGGCTACAAGTCCTTCTCCGACCAGTGGAACGCCGGCTTCAAGCAGGGCACCTTCGCCACCATCGCCTGCCCGGCGTGGATGCTCGGCTACATCAAGGGCCAGGCCGGTGACGGCAACAAGGGCAAGTGGGACGTCACCGCGGCCCCGGGTGAGGGCGGCAACTGGGGCGGCTCGTGGCTGGCGGTGCCCAAGCAGAGCAAGCACCCGAAGGAGGCCGCCGAGCTGGTCCGCTTCCTGACCAGCCCCAATGGCCAGGTGGCCGCCTTCAAGGCGGTCAACGCGCTGCCGTCGTCGCCGGTGGCCCTGGACGACCCGGCGACCAAGTCGTTCAAGAACGACTACTTCAACAACGCCCCGGTCGGCGAGATCTTCGGCACCGGTGCCAAGGAGCTCAAGCCGGTCTACTTCGGACCGCGCAACCAGGCGGTCCGGGACGCGGTCGAGAGCACGCTGCTGGCGGTGCAGCAGGGCAAGCTCAAGCCGGAGGAGGCCTGGGCGAAGGCGGTCAAGGACGCCCAGCAGGCGGCCAGGTGAGGTGGGTGGTGCCGGCGGCGAGAGCAGGTCGCCGTCGGCACCACCGTCCACACCGGACCCGGGTCGGACCGGTGTCCGGCCGGCCCGGACGGTCCGGCCCGAGCTCGACCAGGAGGAGCCGATGAGCGCGGAGGCCGGGACGCCGGTGCGGCCCGCCGGCAGGCCGGCCGGTCCGGCCCGCCGCGCGGGCTCCGGCCGGGCGGACGACCGGACCGCCCGGCCGCCCACCGAACCGCGGCGGGAACGCTGGCGGATGAGGCTCGGCTGGGCCGACATCCGGCTCTCGCCGTACCTCTACATCGCGCCGTTCTTCGTGCTGTTCGGCATCTTCGGCCTCTACCCGCTGGTCTACACGGCCTGGGTGTCGCTGCACGACTGGGAGCTGGCCAGCGACGAGCACCCGTGGAGCGGCCTGGACAACTACGGCCGGCTGGTGACCGACCCGGTGTTCTGGAACTCGCTGTGGAACACGGCCGGGATCTTCCTGGTCTCCACGGTGCCGCAGCTGACCCTGGCGCTGCTGATCGCGAGCCTGCTCAACCGGCGGCTGCGCGGCCGGACCTTCTTCCGGCTGTCCGTGATCCTGCCGATGGCCACCTCGGTGGCGGCGGTCTCGATCGTCTTCAGCCAGCTGTTCAGCCGCGACTTCGGGCTGGTGAACTGGCTGCTCGGCGGTGTCGGCGTGCAGCCGATCGAGTGGCAGGCCTCGAAGTGGTCGTCCTGGACGGCGGTCGCGGCGATGGTCAACTGGCGGTGGACCGGCTACAACGCGCTGATCTACCTGGCGGCGATGCAGGCCATCCCGCGGGACCTGTACGAGGCGGCGGCCATCGACGGCGCGTCGGCCTGGAAGCAGTTCACCCGGATCACGGTCCCGCTGCTGCGGCCGACGATCCTGTTCACGGTGATCATCGCGACCATCGGCGGCTTCCAGCTGTTCACCGAGCCGCTGCTGTTCAACTCCGGCTCGTCGAACTACCAGGGCGGCTCCCTGCGGCAGTCCCAGACCGTCGCCATGTACGTCTACGAGAACGCCTTCACCAAGTTCGACTTCGGCTACGCCTCCGCCGTGGCGTGGGTGCTCTTCCTGATCATCCTGCTCGCCGCCGCCGTCAACTACGCCGTCGTCCGTCGCCTCGGCGGCACGTCGGTCCCGGACTGAGCAGAGGAGCAGAGCATGGTTCTCGCCGCCTCCGCCGCCCGGCGGCGTCGCCCCCGGGAGAGCGGCGCCCAGGTCACCGGGGCCGGCCCGCTGGTCTACGTCGTGCTCGCGCTCGGCGCCGCGCTGTCGGTCTTCCCGCTCTACTTCATGTTCGTCGTCGCGACCCGGACCAACGACACCATCGGCGCGCTGCCGCCGGTGCTCATCCCCGGCGGCGACCTCGGCGCCAACATCGACCGGCTGCTGGCCAACTCCGACGCGCACTTCCTGCGCGGGCTGGTCAACTCGGTGCTCGTCGCGGGCAGCGTGACCGTGTCGGTGGTGCTCTTCTCCACCCTGGCCGGCTTCGCCTTCGCCAAGCTGCGCTTCCGCGGCCGCAACGTGCTGCTGCTGGTGATCATCGCGACGATGGCCATCCCGGTGCAGCTCGGGCTGATCCCGCTCTACATCCTGATGGTCAGGCTCGGCTGGACCGGCGAGCTGAAGGCCGTGATCGTGCCGTTCCTGGTCTCCGGCTTCGGCGTGTTCATGATGCGGCAGTACTCGGCGCAGGCGGTCTCCGACGAGCTGATCGAGGCGGCCCGCGTCGACGGCTGCTCGACGCTGCGGATCTACTGGAACGTGGTGCTGCCGGCGGTCCGGCCGGCCGCGGCGGTGCTCGCCCTGTTCACCTTCATGCAGACCTGGAACGACTTCCTCTGGCCGTACTCCGTGCTCAACCAGGACCAGCCCACCGTCCAGCTGTCGCTGGCGACGCTGTCCAGCGGCTACTACTCGGACTACGCGCAGATCTTCGCCGGCACCGCGCTGGCGACGCTGCCGCTGCTGGCCGTCTTCGTCCTGTTCGGGCGGCAGATCATCGGAGGGATCATGGAAGGTGCGTTGAAGGCATGACCGACCAGCTGCTGGCCGTGCCGGCTCCCGGCGACACCGACGCGATGCCCGACGGCTTCGTCTGGGGGGCGGCGACGGCGGCGTACCAGGTGGAGGGCGCGGTCTCGGCCGGCGGCCGCGGACCGTCCATATGGGACACCTTCAGCCGGGCGGGCGGCACGGTCCGCGGCGGCGCGACCGGCGACGTGGCCACCGACCACTACCACCGCTACCCCGGCGACGTCGCGCTGCTGGCCGAGCTGGGCCTGTCCGCGTACCGCTTCTCGGTCTCCTGGCCCCGGATCCAGCCCACCGGCCGCGGCCCGGCCGAGCCGCGCGGGCTCGACTTCTACCGCCGGCTGGTCGACGAGCTGCTCGCCGCCGGCATCGAGCCGTGGCTGACCCTCTACCACTGGGACCTGCCGCAGGGGCTCGAGGACGCCGGCGGCTGGCCCGAGCGGGACACCGCCGAGCGGTTCGCCGAGTACGCCGGGCTGGTGCACGGCGCGCTCGGCGACCGGGTCCGGACCTGGACGACGGTGAACGAGCCGTGGTGCTCGGCCTTCCTCGGGTACGCCTCGGGCGAGCACGCGCCGGGCCGGCGGGAGCCGGCGGCCAGCCTCCGGGCCGCGCACCACCTGCTGCTCGGCCACGGCCTGGCCGCCCAGGCGATCCGGGCGGGCGACGGCGACCCGGCGGTGGCCGTGAGCCTGAACCTCTACGCGGTCGAGCCGGCGACGCGGGCGGACGCGGACGTCGATGCCGCCCGCCGGGTGGACGGCCTGCAGAACCGGCTCTTCCTGGACGCGCTGCTGCGCGGGCGCTACCCGGCCGACGTGCTCGCCGACGTGTCCGCGCTGACGGACCTCGGCCACGTGCGGTCGGGGGACATGGACCTGATCGCGCAGCCGGTGGACGCGCTCGGCGTCAACTACTACAGCCGGCTGGTGGCCCGGGCCGGCGCGGGCGACCCGGCCGGTCGACCCGGGCCGGCCGGCGGCTCCCGGCTGCTGCCGGCGCCGTTCCCGGCCAGCGAGGACGTCGGCTTCGTCCGGCGCGGCCTGGACACCACCGCGATGGACTGGGAGATCGACGCCGCCGGGCTCACCGAGGTGCTGCGGCGGGTCGGCACCGAGTACCCGGCGCCGCCGCTCTACGTGACCGAGAACGGCGCCGCCTTCCTCGACACGGTCGGCCCGGACGGCCGGGTGCACGACCCGGACCGCACCGCGTACCTGGCCGCCCACGTCGCGGCCTGCCGGGACGCGGTCGCGGCCGGGGTGGACCTGCGGGGCTACTTCGTCTGGTCGTTCCTGGACAACTTCGAGTGGGCGTGGGGCTACGACATGCGCTTCGGGATCGTCCACGTCGACTTCGCCACCCAGCGGCGGGAGCCGAAGGACAGCGCTCGCTGGTACGCCGAGAGCGCCCGCCGCAACGCGCCCGCCCCGCTGCCCGTCGACCCCGGTGCGGATTCGACCGTTCCCGCGGGCCGCGGGCACCATGATGGCGGCACGTGACGGGAGGGGGTGCGGTGGCGCAGCTACAGGACGGACCGGCGGTCCGTCCGACCCTGGAGGCGGTGGCGGCGCTCGCCGGCGTCTCCCGCGGCACCGTCTCCCGGGTCATCAACGACTCACCCCAGGTCAGCCCGCGGGCCCGGGAGGCCGTCCGCAGAGCGGTCGAGGAGCTCGGCTTCGTCCCCAACCGGGCCGCCCGGACGCTGGTGACCCAGCGGACGGACACGGTGGCTCTGGTGGTGTCGGAGTCGGAGGAGCGGTTCTTCGCCGAGCCGTACTTCGCCGCCATCGTCCGCGGCATCTCCGCCGGCCTGGCCGGCAGCGGCATGCAGCTGCTGCTCGCGGTGGCCCAGTCGCCGGCCGAGCGGGAACAGCTCGAGCACTACCTGACCGGGCAGCACGTGGACGGCGTGCTGCTGGTCTCCCTGCACGGCATCGACACGCTGCCGGCCCGGCTGGAGTCCCGCGGCGTGCCGACCGTCCTCGGCGGTCGCCCGCTGGGCGGCCGGCCGACGGCCTGCGTGGACGCCGACAACCGCGGCGGCGCCCGGCAGGCGGTCGTCCACCTCGCCGCCGGCGGGCGGCGGCGGATCGCGGCGATCACCGGGCCGCAGGACATGACGGTCGGCCTGGAGCGTTACTCCGGCTACCGGGACGGGCTGGCGGAGGCGGGCCTGGCGGCGGCGGACGACCTCGTCGAGGCCGGTGACTTCAGCCTGGACAGCGGGGTCCGCGCCGCGGCGGCGCTGGTGGAACGCCGCCCCGACCTGGACGCGATCTTCGCCGCCTCGGACGCGATGGCGATCGGTGCGCTGCGCGCGCTGCGGGAGCGGGGGCGGCGGGTACCCGCGGACGTCGCCGTGGTCGGCTTCGAGGACTCGCCGCTGGCGGCGCACGCGGACCCGCCGCTCACGACGGTGCACCAGCCGGTGGAGGCGATGGGCCGGGAGATGGTCCGGCTGCTGCTCACCCGGATCGGCGGGGGCGAGGTCGAGGAGGCGCTGGTGGTGCTGCCGACGCACCTGGTGGTGCGCGGATCCGGCTGAGCGGTCGCGACGCGCTCGGCTGACGGCGCCCGGTCGGCGCGGTGCCGGTGCGCCTCAGATCCGGATGACGTCCAGGCCGGGCACGTCGGCGTAGTCGTCGTCCTGGGTCACCAGCGGCAGGCCGTGCGCGATCGCGGTCGCGGCGATCCACGAGTCGTTGACCGGCATCCGACGCTTCAGCTCGCGGAGCGCACCGCGCAGCTCCGCCCACGCCGCCGCTACCGGGCCGTCGACCGGAAGCGGCTCGAGACCCTGGACCCGCAGCAGGGTCTGCAGACGTCGCGCATGGGCAGCCGGTGACGGCGCCTGCAGCACGCCGGCGGTAGCTCGCCCGTGATGTGGAAACGGCGCGCGGAGGGCGGCGTGGCTCGCAGTGGCCGGCCGCTCGACCGCGAGATCCGACGTGTCACCGAGCGCGCTGGCCACCGACTCACCACTTGAGATCGTCCGTGGTCTCGTCGCCCAGGTCCCGTATGTCGTCGAGCAGACCGGGTCGGCCTTGGGCCAGTCGTTCCAGAACTCGTCCCAGTGACATCGCGGTCGCTGCGGGATGGCGAAGCTCCGCGACGGGCGGCCGCTGACCGTGACGATCAGCTCCTCGCCGGACTCGACCCGCCTGAGCACCTCGGAGACGTGATTGCGCAGCTCCCGCACCGGGATCTCGGTCATGGCTACAAGCGTACAGAAGTTCTACGGACGAGCGGGGCGGGGGATCGGGCGGATCCGGCGGCGGTCGGCGGTCGGGTCGGCGCTGTCGCCGCGCCATTCGAGCAGCTCGCCCAGGCCGCCCGCCCCGTACGCCGGGCAGGTCCAGCTGCCCTCCAGCTCGACCAGCCGGGTGCCCGGCTCCTCCAGCCAGCGCAGCACCCGCTCGGTCTCGCCCGCGCTCGCGCATGGCAGCGGCCCCACCCCGGGCAACACCGACTCGGCCGTCGCGATCAGGCCAGCCACGTACGGCCGGACCGCCGCACCGCGCACCGCCACCCCGGCCGCCACCAGCCGGCCGCGCCGGACCACGGCCAGCTCCCAACCGCCGCTCCCGTCCGGCCGGGCCGCCACCAGGTGCGGCACCGAGGTGAGCGCCGAGATCCGCTGCACCCGCGCGCAGGCCCGCACGAGGGTCGCCAGCCGGTCGCGCACCAGCGCCGCCTGCTCGAAGCGGCCGGCGCCGGCCAGCCGCTCCACCCGGCGCAGCAGCGGCTCGCTGATCGGCCTGGGGTCGCCGGTCACCGCGGCCCGCATGACCTCGGCGTGCGCGGCGTACTCCGCGCGGCTGATCCGGCCCTCGCACGGCGCCCCGCACCGGTCCATCTCGGCCAGCGCGCAGGCCGATCCGTGCTTCGGCTCGGCCGGCAGCCGGTCGGTGCACTGCCGCAGCGGCAGCGCGTCGTGCACCGCGGCCATCGCCCGCTCCACCGACCGCCGCGACCCGAACGGCCCGAGGTAGGTGCCGCCGTCGTCGCGCACCGCCCGCACCGCGGACAGCCGGGGGAACGGCTCCGCGGTGAGCTTGACCCACAGGCCGCGCTCCGGGAAGCGGGAGCGCCGGTTGTACGGCGGCTTGTGCTCGGCGATCATCCGCAGCTCGCGCACCTCGGCCTCCAGCGGGTGCGCGCAGACGATCGCGTCGACCCGGTCGGCCAGCGCGACCATCTCCGCCATCCGGGAGCGCTGCTCGCTGGCCACGAAGTAGTGCCGGACCCGGGTGCGGACGTCCTTGCTGGTGCCCACGTAGAGCGGGCGGCCGGCGGCGTCCCGGAAGACGTACACCCCCGGGGCGTGCGGGAGGTGCTCGGCCAGGTGCCGCTTACGCCGCTGCGCCTCGCTGACCTGCGCGGTGAACGAGCGCAGCTCGTCGAGGGAGTGCACCCCGAGCGGCCCGAGCCGCTCGATCAGCCCGTGCAGCACGTCGACGGTCGCCCGGGCGTCCGCCAGGGCGCGGTGGATCGGCGCGGTGGCCGCCTTGAAGTGCGCGGAGAGGGTGGCGAGCTTGCAGTCCGGCACCTCGTCGCTGGTCAGCACCCGGCGGGCCAGCAGGGCGGTGTCGACCACCCGGTGCGCCGGCCAGTCCCGGCCGGCCCGGGCGCAGGCGGCCTTGAGGAAGCCGATGTCGAACGGCGCGTTGTGCGCGACCAGGACGGCGTCGCTGGCGAACTCGAGGAAGGCCGGCAGCACCTCGTCGACCCGCGGCGCGGCGGCCACCATCGAGTCGGTGATGCCGGTGAGCACCGCGATCATCGGCGGGATGCCCCGGCCGGGGTCGACCAGCGTCGCGAACTCGCCGAGCACCGCGCCGCCGCGCACCTTGACCGCCCCGATCTCGGTGATCCCGGAGTCCTCGACCAGGCCGCCGGTGGTCTCCAGGTCGACCACCACGAAGGTGACGTCCCGCAGCGGCTCGTCGAGCTCGTCGAACGCCGCCTGGACGTAGACCGGGGCCGCCGCACTCCGCACGCCCGAGACGCTAGGCGCCGGCACCGACGAAATCGCGCTCCTGTGCGTACCCTGTCGCTTACGTAAGCCTGCTGTTACACTTCTCCGGTGCTCGTGTTCGAGGCCATCGCCGACCCGACCCGCCGCCGGCTGCTGGACCTGCTGGCCGGCGGGGAGCGCTCGGCCGGCGAGCTGGCCGCCGAGTTCGCCATCAGCCGGCCGGGCGTCTCGCGGCACCTTCGGGTGCTGCGTGAGGCCGGGCTGGTGCGCGTGCGTGGAGACGGGCAGCGCCGGCTCTACGCGGTCGACGCCACCCCGCTGGCCGAGGTGGACGACTGGCTGGGTCGCTGGCGCGGCTTCTGGGCGCAGCGGCTGGACGCGCTGGAGACCGAGGTGCGCCGGGCGCGCCGGGAGGGAGAGCCATGAGCGAGCGCGGATGCCCGCGGGGCGGGCCGGCATCGGGCGGAGCGCGGCGGGCGGGCATGACCGGCTTCGGCGCGTTCCGGCGGGACGCGGGCGGGCCGGCCGTCCGGTTCGAGCGGCGGTACGAGGCGAGCCCGGAGGAGCTGTGGCGGGCCTGGACCCGCCCGGAGCGGATCGCCCGGTGGCTCGGCGCCGAGGTGGTCGGCACGATCGCACCCGGTCAGCGGTTCCGGCTCGGCTGGGGCGACGATCCCGGCCAGTCGGTGGACTGCGTGGTCCGGGCGATGCGCGAGCCCGAGCTGCTGGAGTGGGAGTGGACGATCCCGGGCGAGGCGCCGTCGGTGCTCCGGGTCGAGCTGTCCCCGGCGGACGGGACCGGCAGCGTGCTGGTGCTGGAGCACCGGGCGCTGCCGCCGGACCAGGCCGCCGGTCTCGGCGCCGGCTGGCACGGGTTCCTCGATGCGCTGGCGACCGGGGACGGGAGCGGGTGGGACGACCGGTTCGCCGAGCTGGTGCCGGCGTACCGGGAGCGGGTCGCCGCGCTGGGCTGAGCCCGAGCCGGTCGGCCGGACTACCCTCGCCGGCATGCCCGTCCCCGCGCCGAGCGCCGGCACCCGCTGGCGGTGCACCCTCTGCGGCAACCTGACCCGCTTCGACGTGCAGCGCTCGATGCGGGCGCGGGAGTACGTGCACGTGTCGCTGGCCGGGGATCCGGTGGTGGAGGAGCGGGAGGTCGTCACCGAGACCGTCGAGCACGTGACCTGCCGGTGGTGTGGGCGGGTGGACGCGGTCGAGCTGGTCCCGCGCCCGGACGCCGCGCCGGCTGCGGAGCCGGCGGTGTGACCGGTTCGTCCGAAGTGGACGGCGGTGTCCACCCGGGACCGGTCACTGTGGACGGAGATCCGTCGTCGTCCGGCACGGCCGCGGACCCGCCGTCCGATCGGGACGGCGTGGCGCCGGTCCCGGCGACTGTCCACCCGGCACCCGAGGAGGTCGCCGACCCGGGAGGCGAGCCGGGCCGGGAGGCGGACGAGGTCCGCGGCGGCACCGCCCGGCGGGACGCGGCCGGCCCCGGCGGCGGGCCGGGGGAGGAGGCGGCGCTGCCGGAGGCGGTGCGGGTCCGGGTGCTCGCGCTCGCGTCCGCGGCGCTCGGCCGGCTGCCGGCCGACCAGGTGCCGGCGTCGCTGCGGGCGGCGGCCCGGTTCACGCCGGCGAAACGGGCCCGGCTGGCCGGCACCGCGCTGGCGGCAGCGCTGTCCGCCGACGCCGCGTTCCGGCTGCGGGCGGCCGAGCAGGCCGAGCTGGAGTCGCCCGCCGCGGTCGCGGCGGCGCGCGCCGGCGAGCTGCCCGCCGCCGCCGACCCGGTCGAGCTGGCCGCGGCGGCCTACCTGCTGCGGCCCGCCGGCTGGACCGCCGTGCTGGAGCGGGCCCGGGCGGCGCTGGCCGAGAGCGCGGTGCGGACCCGCGACCGCACCCTGACCGAGGAGCTCGACCGGCTGCGGGCCGAGCTGGCCGCCGCGCGCGCCGCCGAACGGTCCCAGGCCGAGCGGGCCAGGGCGGCGGCGGACGCGGCGCGGGCCGAGGCCGAGGCGCTGCGCCGCCAGCTGCGCGAGCAGACCGGCCAGCGCCGGGCGGCCGAGCGGTCCCGGGCCGTCGCCGAGGAGGGCCTCGCCGAGCAGCGCCGCCGGGCGGCCGGCGAGGACTCCCGCGCGCAGGCCGAGGTCCGGCGGCTCCGGCAGCGGCTCGCCGAGGCCGAGGACGCGGTCGAGGCCGCCCGCCGGGCCGCCCGCGAGTCCCGGCAGGCGGACGAGGCCCGGCTCTGGCTGCTGCTCGACACCGTCAGCGGTGCCGTCCAGGGCCTGCGCCGCGAGCTGGCGCTCAGCCCGCCCGGGGAGCGGCCGGCGGACGCGGTGACGACGACGGCGCCGCGCCCGGACGTGCTGGCCCCTCGGGGCGACGACCCCGGGCTGGTGGACCGGCTGCTGGAGCTGCCGCACGTCCACCTCGTGGTGGACGGCTACAACGTCACGAAGACCGGGTACGGGGAGCTGCCGCTGGCCGCGCAGCGGTCCCGGCTCAGCCAGGGCCTCGGCGCGCTCGCCGCCCGGACCGGCGTCGAGGTGACGGTGGTCTTCGACGGCGCCGCGCGGCCGCCGGCGATGCCCCCGGCGCCGCGGGGCCTGCGGGTGCTCTTCAGCGCGCCCGGGGAGCTGGCCGACGACGTGATCCGCCGGCTGGTCGCCGCCGAGCCGGCGGGGCGGCCGGTGGTCGTCGTCTCCTCCGACCGCGAGGTCGCCGACGACGTGCGGCGTGCAGGCGCGTACCCGGTCGGCTCGCCGCTGCTGCTGCGCCGCCTCGACCGGGGCTGACCCGGCCGGCCGACAAGCTATGTCTCTGCTCCGCCTCCCGGAGCAGAGACGTAGCTTCCCAGGTCAGCGGGGGTGTGCCCGCGGCCCCCGGGCAATGCGGCCGGTGCCGCCGGCCGGGAATTGTCGTACCCCCGTCCTAGCGTCGGTCCCGACACCGACCCGGGAGGGGGAGTTGTGGTCATCGACTGCGAGGGATGCACGGCCAAGGGGCCGTCCTGCGGCGACTGCGTGGTCACCGTGCTGCTCGGGGCGCCGCCGGACGGCGTCGAGCTCGACGACACCGAGCGGAGGGCGATCGCTGCGCTGGCCGACGGTGGGCTGGTCCCGCCGCTGCGGCTGGTCACCGGCTCCCGCCGCCGCGGGCGTCGCCCACACGTCGCGTGAGCGGTAATCAACCACTGGTAAGAGATCATTACGCCAGAAGGGTGGTCTTCGAGTCTCTGGCGTGCCGGAGAGTGGCCACACCCCTTTGTCACCTCTAGTGTTCCGCGCGGACTGGACGGCCCCCTGTCCCCGCTGCCCGCGGGGCTCCGTCAGGTCACCGCCGAGCCGGGCTCTTCCCCGGTCTCCCGGCAGGCGGTCGAGCGACTAGGGAGTTCCGCGTCGGTGGCGAGTCCGAGACGCTCCTCGCAGGTCCTTCGCACCGTTACGGTTCTCGCCCTCACCGGGGCTGCCGTCGGTATCCCGGCGGCACGCGGCGAGGCCGTCCCGCGGCCGGACACCCCGACGAGCTGCGCCGAGAGCCGGCAGCAGTTCCTCGCGAACGGCGTGGCCGCGGAGAAGGTCGCCGAGCAGCTCAACGACGCGCGGGTGGCGCGGGTGCGGGTGCAGAAGGCGTACGCGGCCGCCGACAAGCGTGCCCGCGTGGTCAAGGCGCAGTACGGCGAGCTCGCCGGCGACTTCAAGAAGATCGTCTCCGGTGAGCTGAAGAGCGCGCCGGCCGGGCAGTTCGCGGTCTTCTTCTCCAGCCGGTCGCCGAAGGACTTCGCCGACCAGATGGCGCTGATGGACTACGTCGCCGGCCGCAAGGGCGAGAAGATCGACCAGCTCGGCAAGGTGCGTGCCGCGGCGGTCAAGGCGCAGGGCGCCGCGCAGGCGACGCTCGCGGCCCGGCTGAAGGTCGAGCGGGAGATCGGCGCCAAGGTCGCCGACCTGCGTAAGCGCGGCACCTCCCTCAGCTCGCTGCAGTCCCGGCTGTGCGCCGACGACGACCCGGTGGTCCAGGCCGCGCGGGCCAGCCGCAGCACGGCCCGGCTGCCGATCGGCCCGGCGAGCGGCGGCGCGCAGAAGGCGGTGCAGACTGCGCTGGCCCAGATCGGCGACCCGTACGTCTGGGGCGCCGGCGGACCGAACGCGTTCGACTGCTCCGGGCTGACGATGTTCGCCTGGGCGTCCGCCGGCGTCGGCCTGCCACACTCCAGCCGCTCCCAGTACGGCATGGGCACCCAGATCTCCCGGTCCGAGGTCCGAGCCGGTGACCTGGTGTTCTTCTACAGCCCGATCAGCCACGTCGGCCTGGCGATCAACGGCACCCAGATGGTGCACGCGTCCACGTACGGGGTGCCGGTCAAGGTCGAGAACATCGACCACGCGCCGTTCGCGGGCGCCACCCGGCTGGGCTGACCGCCGATCCCGGTCCGACCTACGATGCGGGTCGTGGCGGGCGGCGGGGGTGGCGGGCCGGGCGAGCGCCGGCGGTGGGCCCTCGGCCCGCTGGTCGCGCTGGCCGTCGTCGCCGGCATCTGCACCGGCGCCGTCCCCGGCCGGTCGCCGGACGCCGGCGGCTCCTGGAGCCGCCCGGCCGGCCAGCCGTACCTCGCGGGCCGGGCCGGCCAGGTCGAGGTCCAGCGGCTCGCGGCCGTCCGCGAGCTGCTCGACCGGCGGGCGAGCGCCCTGCTCCGCCGCGACCGCGCCGGCTGGCTGGCCGCGGTAGACCCCTCGGCGCGCGCCCTGCGGGCTCGACAGGCCGCGTTCTTCGGGCACGTCGCCGCGGTGCCGCTCGGCGCCTGGCGCTACACCGTCGAGCCGGACGACGAGAAGGGCGAGCCGGCGGCGGCCCCCCGCGGGGCGTGGACCGTCCGGGTGACCCTGCGTTACGCGCTGCGCGGCATCGACCCGGCGCCGACCGCGAGACCGCTGGTGCTCACCTTCGTGCCGCGGCGCGGACGGTGGCTGCTCGCCGCGGACAACCGGACGACGGCGACCGGGGTACGGACGTGGCGCGGCCCGTGGGAGCGCGGCCCGCTCGTCGTGCTGCGCGGCCGGCACAGCCTGGTGCTCGCCCACCCGGCGAACGCCGGGCGGCTGCGGGTCTTCGCCGACGCGGTGGACGCCGCCGTCCCGCGGGTGACCCGGGTGGTGGGGACGAGGTGGCCACGGCGGGTCGCCGTGATCATCCCGGACGACCAGCGGGAGATGGCCGAGCTGGTGGGGGAGCGGCTCGCGCTCGGCAAGATCGCCGCGGTGGCGGTGGCCGACTCGGTCGACCCGAGCAGCGGGCAGGCGCGCGGGCAGCGGGTGGTGGTCAACCCGGCCAACGTCGACCGCCTCGGCCCGCTCGGTCGCCGGGTGGTCCTGCAGCACGAGGTCACCCACGTGGCGACCCGCGGCATCACCGGGCACGGGACGCCGATCTGGCTGGTCGAGGGCTTCGCCGACTGGGTCGGCTACCTCGGCACCGAGCTGCCGCCGCGACTGGTCGGCGACGAGCTGCGGGCGCAGGTCCGGTCCGGGCGGTGGCCCGGCCGGTTGCCGACCGCGGCCGACTTCCGCGGCGACTCCCCTCGGCTGGCGCTCGCGTACGAGGAGGCGTGGAGCGCCTGCCGGCTGATCGCGGCCCGGGCCGGCCCGGCGGGGCTGCTGCGCTTCTACCGGGCCGTCGGCACGTCGGACGACCCGGCGGCCGCGGTGGACCGCGAGCTGCGGCGGGCGATCGGCGTCGGATCCGCGCGGTTCGCCGCCGAGTGGCAGCGCGGGGTCCGCGCGGAGTTCGGGTGAGCCGGCGGACCCTGGTCGTCACGAACGACTTCCCGCCGCGGGCCGGCGGCATCCAGGCGTTCGTCCACACCCAGGTGTCCCGGCAGCCGGCCGGCTCGGTGGTGGTCTACGCGTCGACCTACCGCGGGGCCGCGGCCTTCGACGCGGCGCAACCGTTCCCGGTCGTCCGGCACCGGACCGGGCTGCTGGTCCCGACTCCGGCGGTGCTGCGGCGGGCCCGGCAGATCGCCCGGGCCGAGGAGTGCACGGCGGTGTGGTTCGGGGCGGCAGCGCCGCTGGCGCTGCTGGCGCCCGGCCTGCGGGCGGCCGCGGTCGAGCGGGTGGTGGCGACGACGCACGGGCACGAGGTGGGCTGGGCCGCGCTGCCCGGGGCGCGGCAGGCGCTGCGCCGGATCGGCTCGACCGTCGACGTGCTGACCTACCTGGGCGAGTACACGCGCAGCCGGCTGGCACCGGTCGTCGGGCCCGGGACGCGGCTGGAACGGCTCCCGCCGGGGGTCGACGCCGACGTCTTCACGCCCCGGGCGGACGGCGCCGACGTCCGCCGGCGACACCGGCTCGGCGACCGGCCGACGGTGATCTGCGTCTCCCGGCTGGTGCCGCGCAAGGGCCAGGATGTGCTCATCCGGGCGCTGCCGGCCGTGCGCCGGCGGGTCGCGGGCGCCGCGCTGCTGGTGGTCGGCGGCGGGCGGGACCTGGCCCGGCTGCGACGGCTCGCGGTGTCCGAGGGCGTCGACCGGGACGTCGTGTTCGCCGGCTCGGTGCCGTGGACGGAGTTGCCGGCGTACTACGCGGCGGGGGACGTCTTCGCGATGCCGTGCCGGACCCGGCGGGCCGGCCTGGACGTGGAGGGGCTCGGGATCGTCTACCTGGAGGCGTCCGCGACCGGGCTGCCGGTGGTGGCCGGGGACTCCGGCGGGGCGCCGGACGCGGTCCTCGACGGCGAGACCGGGTACGTGGTGCCCGGCCGGTCCGTGCAGGCCGTCGCCGACCGGGTCGGCCGGCTGCTCGCCGACCGGGACGCGGCCCGGGCGATGGGAGAGAAGGGCCGGGCCTGGGTCGAGCGCGACTGGCGCTGGGACGCGCTGGCCGCCGCTGGCGGCTTCCTGCGCGACTCGGCGGCTCGTGGCGCTGCGGCGACTGAGCCGCCGCCGTCGCTCGGCGCCGTGCGCGCCGGCGGCTCAGTGGTCGCCGTCGCGAGCGCCCATCCGCGGCGAGGCGGCTCGATCGCGCCGTACTGCTTGAGCACGACGCTCCGCTTCAGCTTGAGCGACGGGGTCAGCTCGCCGCCCTCCTCGGTGAAGTCGGTGACCAGGATCCGGAACGACTTGATCGCCTCGGCGTGGGACACCGCCTTGTTGGCGTCGTCGACCGCAGCCTGGATCTCCGCCCGCAGCTGAGGGTCCTCGCGCAGGTCGCCGACGGTCGCGGCCTCGGGCTTGCCGTGCGCGGCCTTCCAGGCCGGGAGCGCCTCCGGGTCGATGGTGACGAGGCAGCCGATGAACGGCTGCTGGTCGCCGACGACCATGCACTGGCTGATCAGCGGGTGCGCGCGCAACCGGTCCTCCAGCACCGCCGGCGCCACGTTCTTGCCGCCGGCGGTGACGATGATCTCCTTCTTCCGGCCGGTGATCGTGACGAAGCCGTCGGCGTCGATCGCGCCGATGTCGCCGGTGTGGAACCAGCCGTCCGAGTCCAGTGCCTCGGCCGTCGCGGTCTCGTTGTGCCAGTAGGCGCCGAAGACGTTGTCGCCGCGCAGCAGGATCTCGCCGTCGTCGGCGATCCGGATCGACACCCCGGGCATCGGCCGGCCCACGGAGCCGATCTTGATCGAGTCCTCCAGGTTCACGCAGGCGCCGGCGCTGGTCTCGGTCAGCCCGTACCCCTCGTAGACGGTCAGGCCGATGCCGCGGAAGAAGTGGCCGAGCCGGGGGCCGAGCGGTGCGCCGCCGGAGATCGCGTATGCGCACTGCCCGCCGAGCGCCGCCCGCAGCTTGCCGTAGACGAGCCGGTCGAACAGGCGGTGCTGCAAGGCCAGCGGCAGCGGCACCTTGCCCCGCGACAGCGCCTCGCTGTACCCGACCGCCGTGCGGTCGGCGGCGTCGAAGATCTTCCCCTTGCCGTCCGCGTGCGCCCGCTGCTTGGCCGAGTTGTAGACCTTCTCGAAGACCCGGGGCACCGACAGGATGAAGGTCGGCCGGAATGCGGCCAGGTCGGGCAGCAGGTTCTTGACGTCCGCGGTGTGGCCCATCCGGGCGCGGTTCATCACCGCGCCGACCTGGATGATCCGGCCGAAGACGTGCGCCAGCGGCAGGAACAGCAGCGTCGAGCCGTCGGCGTTGAACAGCTTCTTCAACCCGTCGGCGGACGTCATCACGTCGAAGAGCAGGTTGCGGTGGGTCAGCTCGACGCCCTTGGGCCGGCCGGTGGTGCCGCTGGTGTAGATGACCGTCGCCAGGTCGTCGGCCCGTACCGAGGTGCGGCGCTGCTCGGCCTCCTCGTCCGGCACGTCCCGGCCGAGACCGGTGAGGGTGCCGACCGCGTCGTCGTCGATCTTCCACACCTGCCGCAGGTCGGGCAGCTCCGGCCGGACCGAGTCCAGGACGGCGAGGTGCTCGGCCGTCTCGACCACGATCGCCACCGCGCCGGAGTCGCCGACGATCCACTGCACCTGCTCGGCGCTGGACGTCTCGTAGATCGGCACGGTCACCGCGGCGGCGGACCAGATCGCGTAGTCGAGCAGGGTCCACTCGTAGCGGGTGCGAGCCATCAGCGCGACCCGCTCGCCGGCCTGGATGCCGGCGGCGATCAGGCCGCGGGCGACGGCGTCGACCTCGCCGGCGAACTGGGCGGCGGTGACGTCCTCCCACCCGGAGGCGGTGCGCCGGCTGAAGCTGACCAGGTCGGGCAGCTCCCGGGCGTTGTCGACGACCATGTCGCTCAGCCGGGCGTCGGCGGGCACGGTGACGGTGGCAGGGACGGTGAACTCGCGCACGGGCTCTCCTCGTGAACCGGCTGCCCCGCTCGTTACGCGTGGGTAGCGCCAAACGTAGCGCGCCCACCCGGGTACGGGGGAGAGTTGCCGCCGTGCCGCAGCTGGACCTGGTGGACGAGACCTTCGTCGTGGCCGAGCCGGCCCGGGTGGCCGCGGCCGTCCGCGACCCGGGGCGCTGGGCCGGGTGGTGGCCGGACCTGCGGCTCGGCGTCTTCCAGGACCGGGGCGAGGCGGGCGTCCGGTGGAACGTCCGCGGGGCCCTCACCGGCAGCATGGAGGTCTGGCTCGAGCCGTACGGGGACGGCGTGATCGTGCACCACTACGTCCGCTGCGACCCGGCCGGGGGGCAGGTGCTGTCCCCGGCCGCGGTGGCCAGGCAGCGGCGGCGCCGGCAGCGGCACGCCAAGCGGGTCTTCTGGGCCCTGAAGGACGAGCTGGAGGGCGACCGGCCGCCCGGCGTGCCCCGGCCGGGCGGCCCGGCCGGCGGCGTCAGCGGCCGCGGGTGACGGAGCCGTCGCGGCGCCGGGTCACCCGCAGCACGAACTGGTAGCCGAACAGCGTCGGGCGCAGCCGGACCAGCAGGCGGTCGGACCGGCGGGCCAGCCGCGACGACACCCGCGGGCGCTCGGACAGCACCTCGAACGGCAGGCCCGTGTAGCGGACGTCGCCGACCTCCAGGCCGGCGGAGCGGACGGTGTGCAACAGGCTGCGCCGGGTGAAGAAGCGCAGGTGGCTCTCGTCCAGGATGCCTCGCCGGTCGTAGCCGAACGTCCCGGTGGCCACCCGGACCCGGGGGTACCAGTGCGCGAAGTTCGGCGTCGACAGGATGATCTCGCCGTCGGGGGCGAGCACCGCCGCCATCTGCCGCAGCAGCTCCGCGGGCCGGGACACGTGCTCGATGACGTCCGCCGCGACGACCACGTCGAACCCGCTGCCGGCCGCGGCCGGGATGCCCGCCTCGAGGTCGCCGGCCACGAACACGTCGACCCGGTCGCGCACCCCGTCGATCTCGACGCCGTCGACGCCGGTCACGTGGTGGCCCAGCTTGCGCAGCCGCTCGGCGAGCCGGCCGCCGGAGCAGCCGAGATCGAGGACGCGCTTCGGCGGGAGGTCGGTGAGCATGTCGACGACGACGGTGTGCGACGTGCCCTCACCCTCCTTCAGGCGGTACTCCTCGCCGGCCGGGACCCACTCCCGGGTGCCGAAGCCGACCTTGCCGAGCCGGTACTGCAGGACGTCGCGGACCACGTCCCGGGCGTAGCGCAACCCGTTGACGTAGCAGATCTCGTCGCCGTAGTACGTCGGGATGGGGATCTCCGCGATCCGCATCCCGCGGTCGAGGAGCTGCACGATGATCTGGGTGTCGAAGTCGAAGTCGTCGGTGTTGCGCTCGAACGGCAGCTCGGCCAGCGCGCCGACGCGGTAGGCCCGGTAGCCGGAGTGGAACTCGGTGAGCCGGGAGCCGAGCAGCCGGTTCTCGACGTGGGTGAGGATCTTGTTGCCGGCCCACTTGTACATCGGCATCCCGCCGCGCCGGGCCGCGCCGGGGATCATCATCCGGGAGCCGAACACGGCGTCGCACTCGCCGCGCTCCAGCGGCGCCACCATGTCGGCCAGCAGCTCCGGCGCGTACTGGCCGTCGCCGTGCAGCAGGACCACGATGTCCAGGCCGCGGTCGATGGCCATCCGGTAGCCGGCCTTCTGGTTGCCGCCGTAGCCGCGGTTCCGAAGGTGCCGGACGATCGTGGTCGGCGGCGTGCCGTTGACCGCCCGCCACCGCACGGCGACGTCGACGGTGTTGTCGACGCTGGCGTCGTCGCAGACCAGGATCTCCTCGATCCGGGACCGGAAGTCGGCCGGGATGCGGTCCAGCGTCGCGGCCAGCGTCGACTCGGCGTTGTAGGCGACCACGAGGATCCCGATGCGGGAGCGGCTGCCCGCCGTGGCGCCCGGCCCGCAGCTGCCGGTCGCGCCGGGCTGACCCGCCTCCTGCTGCACGGCGGGACGCTAACACCAGCCCCGGCGGTGACCGCGCCCAGCCGCTCCCGGTGACCGGCGCGGGCGGCATAGGGTCGCCGGTGTGCGGGTCCACGTGGTCTCCGACGTCCACGGTCGGGCGGACGCGCTGGCCCGGGCCGGTGCCGGCGCCGACGCGCTGGTCTGCCTCGGCGACCTGCTGCTGTTCGTCGACTACGCCGACCACGGCGGCGGCATCCTCGGCGGCATCTTCGGTGCCGAGGCGGTCGGCCGGTTCGTCGAGCTGCGGACCGCGCGGCGCTTCGACGAGGCCCGGGAGTTCACCCGGTCGCTCTGGGCGCGGGTGCCGGACCGGGACGCCGCGGTCGGTGCGGCGATCCGCGAGCAGTACGCGCGCCTGTTCGCCGCCTTCCCGACCCCCACCTACCTGACCTACGGCAACGTGGACGTCCCGACGGTGTGGCCGGACTTCGCCCGGGACGGCGTGTACGTGCACGACGGCACCACGGCCGAGCTGGACGGCTGGCGGTTCGGCTTCGTCGGTGGCGGCCTGCGCAGCCCGATGCGCACGCCGTACGAGGTCTCCGACGAGGAGTTCGCCGCGAAGGTGGCCGCCGTCGGCGAGGTGGACGTGCTCTGCTCGCACATCCCGCCGGCGCTGCCGGAGCTGACGTACGACGTCGTGGCGCGGCGCTTCGAGCGGGGGAGCGAGGCGCTGCTGGACGCGATCCGGACTACGCAGCCGAGGTACGCCCTCTTCGGGCACGTGCACCAGCCGCTGCAGCGGCGGAGCAGGATCGGCCGCACCGAGTGCGTCAACGTCGGCCACTTCCGCGGCACCGGCCGGCCCTGGGTGCTGCACTGGGAGCGGTAGCCTCTGCCGCATGGCCGACCAGTCCACCCAGTCGATCGTCATCGACGCGCCGCCGGCGGCGATCATGGCCGTGATAGCGGACTTCCCGGCGTACCCGGAGTGGGCGAAGTCGGTCAAGACCGCCGAGGTGGTCTCGCCGGGAGCGGGCGGGCGGGCCGAGCAGGTCCGCTTCGTGCTGGACGCGGGCGTCGTCAAGGACGACTACGTGCTGACGTACGAGTGGACCGGCGACGAGCGGGTCGACTGGCGGCTGGTCCGCGGGCAGATGCAGAAGAGCCAGCAGGGCTCGTACGTGCTGGTTCCCCGGGGCGGGTCGACCGAGGTGACCTACCACCTCGCGGTGGACCTGGCGATCCCGATGCTCGGCATGTTCAAGCGGAAGGCCGAGAAGGTGATCATGGACACCGCCCTGAAGGAGCTCAAGAAGCGCGTCGAGAGATAGCCGGCGTGTCGCGGATAGTCCTGTTCACCGGCAAGGGCGGGGTCGGCAAGACCACCGCTGCCGCGGCGACGGCCGCGCTGCTCGCCGCGCGCGGGCGCAAGGCGCTCGTCGTGTCCACCGACCCCGCGCACTCGCTCGCCGACGCGCTCGGGGTCCCGCTGGGCCCGGAGCCGCGGGAGGTCTCCGGCGGGCTGGCCGCGATGCAGGTGGACGCCCAGCGCCGCTTCGAGCACAGCTGGGCGGACGTGCGGTCCTGGCTGGGCGGGCTGCTCGCGCAGGGCGGCCTGGACGGGCTGGCCGCCGAGGAGCTGACCGTGCTGCCCGGCGCGGCCGAGGTCTTCGCGCTGCTCGAGGTGCGCGACCAGGCCGTCGGCGGGCCGTGGGACGCGGTGCTGGTCGACTGCGCGCCCACGGCGGAGACGCTGCGGCTGCTGTCGCTGCCGGAGGCGCTGGCGGTCTACCTGGAGCGGGTGTGGCCGGCGCACCGGCGGGTGGTGCGGTCGCTGCGCCCGGTGCTGGGCCGGCTCGCCGGTGATCCGGTGCTGCCGCCGGACTCGGTGCTGGACGCGGTCGGCCGGCTGCACGGCTCGCTGGCGGAGGTGCGCTCGCTGCTGACGACGCCGGGCGTGGCGTCGGTCCGGCTGGTGCTCACGCCGGAGTCGGTGGTCGTCGCCGAGGCGCGGCGGACGCTGACGGCGCTCGCGCTGCACGGCTACGCGGTCGACTCGGTGGTGGCGAACCGGGTCTTCCCGCCGGAGGCGGGCGACTCGCCGTGGGGCGCGGCCTGGCTGTCCTCGCAGCGGGCGGCACTGGCCGAGCTCACCGAGTCGGTGCCCGACCTGCCGGTGCGCACGGTCGGCTACCGCGCGGCCGAGCCGGTGGGCGTCCCGGCGTTGCTGGAGCTCGGGTCCGAGCTGTACGGCGACGACGACCCGCTCGCCGCCGGGACCGCCGAGCCGATCGCCGTCGAGCGGGACGGCGAGCAGTACGTGCTGCGGGTCGGGCTGCCGTTCGTCCGGCCCGAGCAGGTGCAGCTGGCCCGCTCGGGCGACGAGCTGGTGCTCACCGTCGGCGGGCAGCGCCGGCGGCTCACGCTGCCGAGTGGGCTGCGGCGGTGCGTGGCGGTCGGGGCCGCCGCCGGCGATGGAGCGGTCCGGGTGCGCTTCCGGCCCGACCCGCAGCTGTGGCCGCGCGGGGTCGACCGGTGACGGCGCCGGAGCCCGGGTCGCTGGGGGAGGAGGCGGCCCGGCTGGTCGAGGCGGCGCGGGACTGGGCGGCGCGCACCTTCCCGGACACCGACCGGCACCTCGCCACCGGTGCCGAGGAGTGCCGCTACTGCCCGGTCTGCCAGGCGATCTCGGTGCTGCGCGGGCAGCGGCCCGATGTCACCGACCGGCTGGCCGACGCGATGACCGCCGCGGCCGGCGCTCTCGCCACGGTCGCGGACGCCCTCAACCGCTCCTCGGCCCGGGCGAGCCGGCCGACCCGGCCGTCCCCGCCGGCCGGGCCGGGCCCGGCGCGGGTGCAGCCGATCCCCCTCGACCCCGATCCCGCCGGGGACTGAGCGTGGCGCTGGCCATCGGAGTCGACATCGGCGGCACCAAGGTGGCGGCGGGCGTGGTGGACGAGTCCGGCGGCGTGCTCGCGCTGGTGCGCCGTCCCACCCCGGGCGAGGACGTCGCCGGCACCGAGGACGCGATCGCGGAGTCCGTCGCCGAGCTCGCCGAGCGCTATGACGTGGTGGCGGTGGGCGTCGGCGCCGCCGGCTGGATCGCCAACGACAGGGCCACCGTGCTGTTCTCCCCGCACCTGGCCTGGCGCGACGAGCCGCTGCGGGACGCGCTGGTGGATCGGATCGGCCTGCCGGTGACGGTGGAGAACGACGCCAACGCCGCCGCCTGGGCCGAGTACCGCTACGGCGCCGCGCGCGGCGAGCGGGTGGTCTGCTGCGTCACGCTGGGCACCGGGATCGGCGGCGGGCTGGTCGTCTCCGGCGTGCTCTACCGCGGCGCCTCCGGCGTGGCGTGCGAGTGGGGGCACATGGTGGCCGTCCCGGACGGGCGGCGGTGCGCCTGCGGCAACCGCGGCTGCTGGGAGATGTACGCGAGCGGCACCGCGCTGGCCCGCGACGCCCGCGAGCTGGCCGAGGTCTCGCCGGTCGCGGCGCACCGGCTGCTGGAGCTGGTCGACGGCGACCCGGCCGCGCTCACCGGCACCGACGTCACGATCGCCGCCCGGGAGGGCGACCCGGCCGCGGTCGAGATATTCACCGCCATGGGCCGCTGGCTGGGCCGAGGGATAGCCGACCTCGCCGCGATCATCGACCCCAGCGTCGTCGTGATCGGCGGCGGTGTCTCGGAGGCCGGCGTCCTGCTGCTGGCGCCGGCCCAGGAGGCGTTCGCGGCCAACCTGACCGGCCGCGGCTTCCGGCCCGCCGCGCCGATCCGGCTCGCCGCCCTCGGCCCGGAAGCCGGCCTGATCGGCGCCGCCGACCTCGCCCGCCGCCGGGTCTGAGGATCGACTCAGCGCTCGACGACGGTCATCTCGATCGAGTACGTGTCCGCGCGGTAGGCGTGGTTGCCGAGCTCCACCGCCTGCCCGGACCCGTCGTACGTCGTGCGCTCCATGGTCAGCAGCGGCGAGCCCTTCCGCAGCCGGAGCAGCCTCGCCTCCTGCGTCGTCGCCCCGCGGGCGGCGATCCGCTGGCTGGCGATCCGCAGGTGCGCGCCGGTGCCGCGGATCAGCTCGTAGAGTCCCCGCGACTCCAGCGCCTCGGCGCTCAGCGCGGCCGCCAGCTCGACCGGCAGCCAGTTGGCCATCACCGCGAGCGGCTCGCCGCGCGCGTAGCGCAGCCGCCCGATGTGCAGCACCTCGGCGCCGACCGGCAGGCCCAGCCGGTCGGCGACGTGCCCGGTCGCCGGGACCAGCTCCCGGGTCAGCAGCTGGGTCGTCGGCGCCTGGTCGGAGCGGGCGAGGTCGTCGTAGAGGCTCGTGAGGTCCATCCGGCGGTTCACCCGGCCGTGCACGACCTGGGTGCCGATGCCGCGCCGCCGGACCAGCAGGCCCTTGTCGACCAGCTCCTCGATCGCCCGGCGCATGGTCGGCCGGGACAGCCCCCACCGGTCGGCCAGGCTGATCTCGTTCTCCAGCCGGTCGCCGGGCCCGAGGTCGCCGCTCTCGATCGCGGCCTCGATCTGCCGGGAGACCTGGAAGTAGAGCGGCACCGGGCTGGACCGGTCGAGGTCCACGGTCAGCTCAGCCATCGACTACCCCCGAGAGGCCGGACGGCGCCGCAATCCTCGGCAGCGTACTCCATTACCTCCCAGCATCACGACGTCAATATGTCAGGACATACTGACGAACTCTTGACAAGGGTTCGCACCGTGCGCGACGCTCCACCGCAACGCCCTTCTGGCCCAGCGGACGCGGGAGGTGAGATGGAGCCCGTCCACCGCGTCGAGCCCTCCCCGCCAGGCCCGGCGTACGACGTGCTGACCGCCGGCCGGACCGGCGTGGACCTCTACCCGCTGCAGGTCGGGGTCCGCCTCGAGGACGTGCACACCTTCGGCAGGTTCCTCGGCGGGACCGCCGCCAACGTCGCGGTCGCCGCCGCCCGGTACGGGCTGCGCACCGCGCTGGTCACCCGCACCGGCGACGACCCGTTCGGCCGCTTCGTGCACCGGGCGCTGCGCGAGCTCGGCGTCGACGACCGCTTCGTCACGCCGGTCGCCGACCTGCCGACACCGGTCACCTTCTGCGAGATCTTCCCGCCCGACGACTTCCCGCTGTACTTCTACCGCCGCCCGGCCGCGCCGGACATGCAGCTGACCGCGGCGGACTTCGACCCGGCCGCGGTCCGGGACGCCCGGGTCTTCTGGACCACCGGCTCCGCGCTGGCCGAGGAGCCGAGCCGCTCCGCGCACCACGCCGCCTGGGCCGTCCGCGGCCGCCGCCGGCACACCGTCCTCGACCTGGACTACCGGCCGATGTTCTGGAGCACGCGCGAGGCCGCCCGCGAGCAGCTGTCCCCGGCGCTGGAGCAGGTCACCGTCGCCGTCGGCAACCTCGACGAGTGCCACACCGCCGTCGGCGAGCGCGACCCGTACCGCGCGGCGGCGGCGCTGCTGGAGCGCGGGATCGAGCTGGCGGTGGTCAAGCAGGGGCCGAAGGGGGTGCTGGCCCGCACCCGGGACGAGCTGGTCGAGGTCGCACCGATCCCGGTCGAGGTGGTCAACGGGCTCGGTGCCGGCGACGCCTTCGGCGGCGCGCTGTGCCGGGGCCTGCTGGCCGGTTGGCCGCTCGAGCGGGTGCTCCGCTTCGCCAACGCGGCCGGCGCGATCGTCGCGTCCCGGCTGGAGTGCTCGACCGCGATGCCGAGCGGCGACGAGGTCGAGGCTGCGATCGCCGCGGCCGACCGCGGCGCCACCCTCCCCGCCGCCGGCCCGCTCGCGACCGGCCGGCCGGCGGCGCAGCGGCGGTAGGCAGCGGTGCGGACGGAGCGGTCCGTGCCTGAGCCCCGCTCCGGCTCCGGGCCGGCCGGCATCGGGCGCGGCGCCGACGCCCCCGACTTCGAGGCCCTGCGCGAGGCTCGCGCGCACCGGCCGGAGGCCATCGCACAGGCCGCCGCCGCCCGGCGCCGGCGACCGCTGCTCGCCGCCCGCGGCCAGCTCATGCTGGTGGCCGCCGACCATCCCGCCCGCGGCGCCCTCGGCGTGCGGGACTCGGCGCTGGCGATGGCCGACCGCTACGACCTGCTGGAGCGGCTCGTCGTCGCGCTGCGCCGGCCCGGCGTGGACGGCGTGCTCGGCACCGCGGACGTCCTGGAGGACCTGCTGCTGCTCGGCGCCCTGGACGGCAAGGTCGTGATCGCCTCGATGAACCGCGGTGGCCTGGCCGGCGCCCGGTTCGAGCTCGACGACCGGTTCACCGCCTACGACCCGGACTCGGTGGCCGCGGCCGGCTTCGACGGCGGCAAGATGCTCTGCCGGATCGACCTCGACGACCCGGGCACGGTGTCCACTCTGCAGGCCTGCAGCCGGGCCGTCAGCGGGCTCGCCGCGCACGGCCTGATGGCGATGGTGGAGCCGTTCCTGTCCCGCCGGATCGACGAGGTGGTGCACAACGACCTGTCCACGTCGGCCGTGGTGCGGTCGGTCGCGATCGCCGCCGGACTGGGCACGACGAGTGCGTACACCTGGCTCAAGCTGCCGGTGGTCCCGCAGATGGGTGCGGTCATGGCGGCGACCACGCTGCCCACCCTGCTGCTCGGCGGGGACCCGGACGGCTCCGCCGAGCAGACGTACGCGGAGTGGGAGAGTGCGCTCACCCTGCCCGGTGTGCGCGGGCTGGTGGTCGGTCGGACCCTGCTCTACCCGCGGGACGGCGACGTGGCCGGCGCCGTGGACACCGCCGCCCGACTGGTGCACCCGGACGCGCCGCTGCCCGGTCCGGCCGCTGCGGCGGTCCGCGACCCGGCCGGCGACCCGGCCGGCGACCCGACCGGCGACCCGGCCGGCGGCCTGAGGGCGGTGCGGTCGTGACCGGGGCCGGGCTGTACCGGCCGGCGGCCACCCTCGCCTCCGGGCCGTGGGCGTGCGAGCTGAGCCCGGACGACGCCGGCTGGGCGTACGCGGGACTGCGGGTGCTGGAGCTGGCCCCCGGCGGCTCGCACGGCTTCGACACCGGCGGGGAGGAGATGCTCGTCCTGCCGCTGCGGGGCTCGTGCACGGTGCGCTTCGACGGCGCCGAGACGGAGCTGACCGGGCGTCGGGGCGTCTTCTGCGGACCGACCGACTTCGCCTACCTGCCGGTCGGCGGCCGCGCCGAGGTGTCCTCAGTGGACGGTGGCCGGTTCGCACTGCCGTCGGCCCGGGCGAGCGGGCGGCTGCCGTTCCGGACGGTCGGCGCGGACGAGGTGCCGGTCGAGCTGCGCGGCGCCGGCTCCTGCTCCCGGCAGGTGCACAACTTCTGCACCCCGGAGGCCTTCGGGGCCGACCGGCTGATCGCCTGCGAGGTGCTCACCCCGGCCGGGAACTGGTCGTCCTACCCGCCGCACAAGCACGACGAGGACCGGCCCGGCGAGTCGGTGCTGGAGGAGATCTACTACTTCCAGGGCGAGCCGGGCGGCATCGCCTACCAGCGCGTGTACGGCGCGGCCGAGGTGCTCGCCGAGGTGCGCGACGGCGACGTGGTGCTGGTCCCGCGCGGCTGGCACGGGCCGTCGATGGCGGCGCCCGGCTACGACCTCTACTACCTGAACGTGATGGCCGGGCCGGGCGCCGAGCGGGCCTGGCGGATCTGCGACGACCCTGCGCACGCCTGGGTCCGGGACACCTGGCGCGACCAGCCGGTCGACGCCCGGCTGCCGTTCCGGAGTGCCGTGAGCGCGCAGCGCGAACCGAGCGAGGCCAGGCCGCCCGGCGGCCGAGCGGGAGGCGCAGCATGAGCGGCGCCGCGCCGGGTTCCGTGCGGCTGACGGTCGCGCAGGCGACGGTGCGCTTCCTGGCGGCGCAGCGCAGCGAGCGGGACGGGGTCCGGCACAAGCTGTTCGCCGGCTGCTTCGGCATCTTCGGGCACGGCAACGTCGCCGGCCTCGGCCAGGCGCTGCTGGAGGCGGAGCTGCTCGACCCGGGCGCGCTGCCGTACCACCAGGCCCGCAACGAGCAGGGCATGGTGCACGCGGCGAGCGCGTACGCCCGGATGCGCAACCGACTGTCCACACTGGCCTGCACCGCCTCGATCGGCCCGGGCGCGACCAACATGCTCACCGGCGCGGCGCTGGCGACGATCAACCGGCTGCCGGTGCTGCTGCTGCCCGCCGACGTCTTCGCCACCCGGGCGAGCAGCCCGGTGCTGCAGGAGCTGGAGGACGGGCGCGGCTACGACGTCTCGGTCAACGACGCCTTCCGCCCGCTGTCCCGCTACTTCGACCGGGTCTGGAGACCGGAGCAGCTGCCCGCCGCGTTGCTGGGGGCGATGCGGGTGCTGACAGACCCGGCCGAGGTCGGCGCGGTGACCGTCGCGCTGCCGCAGGACGTGCAGGCGGAGGCGTACGACTGGCCGGTCGGGCTGTTCGCCGAGCGCGTCTGGCACGTGCCGCGGCCGGTGCCGGAGCCGGCCGCGCTGGCCCGGGCGGTCGCCGTGCTCCGGTCCGCGCGGCGGCCGCTGGTCGTGGCCGGCGGCGGGGTGGCCTACGCCGAGGCCACCGACGCCCTGCGCGCCTTCGCCGAGGCGAGCGGCATCCCGGTCGCCGAGACCCAGGCGGGAAAGGGCTCCCTGCCGTACGACCACCCGCTCTCGCTCGGCGCGCTCGGCAGCACCGGCACCACGGCGGCGAACCGGATCGCCCGCGAGGCCGACGTGGTGCTCGGGATCGGCACCCGCTACAGCGACTTCACCACCGCCTCCCGGACCGCCTTCGGCGACCCGGCGGTCCGCTTCGTCAACGTCAACGTCGCCGCCCTCGACGCGGTCAAGCACGCCGGCGTCGGGATCGTCGCCGACGCGCGGGAGGCGCTGCGCGCGCTGACCGGCGCGCTGGCGGGGTGGTCGACCGAGCCGGCCTATCGCCGGCTGGCCGGCGAGCTGGCCGCGGAGTGGGACGAGACGGTCCAGCGGGCGTACGACCTCGGCCACGGCCCGCTGCCCGCGCAGTCCGAGGTGATCGGCGTGGTCAACGAGGTCTCCGCGCCCCGGGACGTCGTCGTCTGCGCCGCCGGCTCGATGCCGGGCGACCTGCACAAGCTGTGGCGCACCCGGGACCCGAAGGGCTACCACGTCGAGTACGGCTACTCCTGCATGGGCTACGAGATCGCCGGGGGGCTGGGAGCGGCGATGGCGGTGCTCGACTCCCCGGACCCGGACCGGGACGTCATCGTCATGGTCGGCGACGGCTCGTACCTGATGATGGCCCAGGAGCTGGTGACCGCGGTCCAGGAGGGCGTCGAGCTCGTCGTCGTGCTGGTGCAGAACCACGGCTTCGCCTCCATCGGCGAGCTGTCCGAGACGCTCGGCTCGCAGCGCTTCGGCACCTCCTACCGCTACCGCGACGCCGGGTCCGGCCGGCTGGACGGCGGCGTGCTGCCGGTGGACCTGGCCGCGAACGCGGCGAGCCTCGGCGTGCGGGTGCTGCGCGCCGAGGGCGTCGAGGACTTCCGCGGGAAGCTCGCCGAGGCCAAGCGGCACACCGGCGGACCCGTGCTGGTGCACGTTGAGACCGACCCGCTGGTGCCCGCCCCGGGCAGCGAGTCGTGGTGGGACGTGCCGGTCGCGGAGGTGTCGCGGCTTGACTCCACCCGGCAGGCGCGCAAGTCGTACGAGGCCGGCAAGGCCAGTCAGCGTCCCTACCTGTGAACGCGAGGGTGAGCGTATGAGGACCGTCGAGCACTGGATCAGCGGCAAGACCACGCCCGGCTCGGCCACCCGGCACGCGCCGGTGTGGAACCCGGCGACCGGGGAGCAGCAGGCCCGGGTCCTGCTCGCCGAGCCGGCCGACGTGGCCGAGGCCGTCGGCGCCGCCCGGGCGGCGTTCGTCGAGTGGTCGCAGTCGTCGCTGAGCAAGCGGACGAAGACGCTGTTCGCGTTCCGCGAGCTGGTGAACGCGCGGGTCGACGAGCTCGCCGCGGTGGTGTCCGACGAGCACGGGAAGGTGCTCTCCGACGCCCGCGGCGAGGTGCAGCGCGGGCTGGAGGTGGTCGAGTTCGCCTGCGGCATCCCGACGCTGCTCAAGGGCGACTACTCCGACCAGGTCTCCACCGGGATCGACGTGTTCTCCTTCCGCGAGCCGCTGGGCGTCGTCGCCGGGATCACGCCGTTCAACTTCCCGGCCATGGTGCCGATGTGGATGCACCCGGTGGCGATCGCCTGCGGCAACACCTTCGTGCTGAAGCCGAGCGAGCGGGACCCGTCCGTGTCCGGCCTGGTCGCGGAGATCTGGGCCGAGGCCGGGCTGCCGGACGGCGTCTTCAACGTCGTGCACGGCGACAAGGTGGCGGTCGACGCGCTCCTCGACCATCCGGACGTCGCGGCGGTGTCGTTCGTCGGCTCCACCCCCATCGCCCGCTACATCCACGAGCGGGGCACCGCGAACGGCAAGCGGGTGCAGGCGCTCGGCGGCGCGAAGAACCACGCGATCGTGCTGCCGGACGCGGACCTGGACTTCGCCTCCGACCACCTGGTCGCCGCGGCCTTCGGGTCGGCCGGCGAGCGGTGCATGGCGATCTCGGCGACGGTGGCCGTCGGCGCGGCGGCCGACGCGCTGGTGGAGGTGGTCAGCCAGAAGGCGACCAAGGTGCGGGTCGGCTCCGGCCGGGACACCGCCAGCGAGATGGGCCCGGTGGTCACCGCCGCCGCCCGGGACCGGATCCTCGGCTACATCGACTCCGGCGAGCGGCAGGGCGCCCGGGTCGCCGTCGACGGGCGCGGCCTGGTCGTGCCCGGCTTCGAGAACGGCTTCTTCGTCGGACCGACCGTCATCGACGAGGTCACCCCCGAGATGGACGTCTACCGCGACGAGATCTTCGGGCCGGTGCTGTCCGTGCTGCGCGCGGACTCCGTCGACGAGGCGATCCGCCTCGTCAACGCCAACCCGTACGGCAACGGGACGGCCGTGTTCACCTCCAGTGGGGAGGCGGCCCGCCGGTTCATGCGGGGTGTCCAGGTCGGCATGATCGGGATCAACGTGCCCATCCCGGTGCCGATGGCCTACTACTCCTTCGGCGGCTGGAAGGACTCGCTCTTCGGGGACAAGCACGTGCACGGTCCCGAGGGCGTGTCCTTCTACACCCGGGCGAAGGTCGTCACCTCCCGCTGGCCGCACGTCGAGCACGCGAGCGGCGCCAGCTACCAGTTCCCGACCTCCCAGTAGGGCGGCAGAGCCGAGAGGGGCTGCACATGTTCACACTCCGGAAGAAGAGGATCATGACCGTCTTCGCGGCGGTCGGGCTGATGCTCGCGGCCGCCGCCTGCAGCGACTCCGGCGGCAAGGAGGCCGAGGAGAGCGCGGCCGGGATCGGTGCCGGCACCGCGGACACGCCCAAGATCACGGTCGCGATGGTGACGCACGGCGCGCCCGGCGACACCTTCTGGGACATCATCCGCAAGGGTGCCCAGGCCGCGGCGAGCAAGGACAACGTCGACCTGAAGTACTCGGCCGACCCGGACTCCGGCAAGCAGGCCACCCTGATCCAGAGCGCGATCGACAGCAAGGTGGACGGCATCGCGGTGACCCTGCCCGACCCGCCCGCGCTCGCGGGCGCGGTGCGCAAGGCGATGGCCGCCGGCATCCCGGTGGTGGCGTTCAACGCCGGCATCACCAAGTACTCCGACTCCGGCGCGCTGGCGTACTTCGGCTCGGACGAGAGCGTGGCCGGGCAGACCGGCGGCCAGCGGGCGTCCGACGACGGCTACAAGCACGTGCTCTGCGTCGTGCAGGAGCAGGGCCAGGTGCAGCTGGAGGCCCGCTGCGACGGCGTCAAGTCCACCTTCGCCGGCCAGTACGACAAGCTCTACGTCAACGGCCGGGACCTGCCCTCGGTGAAGTCCACGATCGCCGCGAAGCTCAAGCAGGACCCGAGCATCGACTTCATCGTCACGCTGGGCGCCCCGATCGCGCTGAACGCGATCGACGCCAGCAAGGAGAACGGCGGCAAGGCGAAGGTCGGCACGTTCGACTTCAACCCGCAGATCCCGCCGAAGATCACCTCCGGTGACCTGGCCTGGGCGATCGACCAGCAGCCGTTCCTGCAGGGCTACTCCGCCGTCGACGCGATCTGGCTCTACAAGAACAACGGCAACGTCCTCGGTGGCGGCAAGGCCACGCTGACCGGCCCGTACCTGGTCGACAAGAACAACGTCGACTTCGTCGGCGGGTTCGCGGCCGGCGGCACGCGGTAGCGCCCGGTGGGGAGCCGCCCTCGCCCGGGCGGCTCCCCGGCCCGCACCAGGAGACTTGGAGGTCTTCATGAGTCAGACGCTCGAAGCCGGCGTCGCGCCGCCACCCGCCCGCGACGAGCGGGTCGCCCGGCGGTCCCCGCTGTCCCGGCTGCTCACCCGCCCCGAGGTCGGGGCCCTCCTCGGCGCCATCGTCATCTACGTCATCTTCTTCGCGGTGGCGCCGCCGTTCCGGGACGCCGGCTCGCTGGCGACGATCCTGTACGTCAGCTCCACCTACGGCATCCCCGCGGTCGCGGTCTCGCTGCTGATGATCGGCGGCGAGTTCGACCTGTCCGCGGGCGTGGCTGTCACCGCCTCCGCGCTGATGGCCTCGATGTTCGCCTACCAGTTCACCACGAACATGTGGGTCGGTGTCGCCCTGTCGCTGGTGCTGGCGCTGGTGATCGGGTTCATCAACGGCTACCTGGTGGTGAAGACCGGCATCCCCAGCTTCCTGGTGACGCTGGGCACCTTCTTCATGCTGCGCGGGCTCAACCTGGCGATCACGCGGGAGGTGACCGGCAACGTCAGCACGAACGACGTGTCCAACATCGACGGATTCGACTCGGCGAAGAAGGTGTTCGCGTCCTCCTTCACGATCGGTGACGTCAACATCCGGATCACCCTGATCTGGTGGATCCTCTTCGTCATCCTGGCGACGTGGGTCCTGCTGCGCACCCACCTCGGCAACTGGATCTTCGCCACCGGCGGCTCGGCGGCCAGCTCGCGGGCGGTGGGCGTGCCGGTCAACCGGGTCAAGATCGGCCTGTTCATGCTGGTCGGCTTCATGTGCTGGTTCACCGGCCAGCACATCCTGTTCGAGTTCAACACCGTGCAGTCCGGCATCGGCCTCGGCAACGAGTTCATCTACATCGTCGCCGCGGTGGTCGGCGGGTGCCTGCTCACCGGCGGGTACGGCTCCGTGATCGGCGCCGCGATCGGCGCCTTCATCTTCGGGATGACGAACCAGGGCATCGTGTACGCCGGGTGGAACCCGGACTGGTTCTACTTCTTCCTGGGTGCGCTGCTGCTCGGCGCCATCCTCCTCAACAGCTGGGTCCGCAGGCGGGCGGAGGCAATGGCATGACCACCGAGACCACCGAGACCACCGAACCGACGACCGACACCCCGCTGGTCCGGCTCGTCGACGCCGGCAAGCACTACGGCAGCATCATCGCCCTGCAGGGCGTCAGCCTCGAGGTCAGCGCGGGCGAGGTCACCTGTGTGCTGGGCGACAACGGCGCCGGCAAGTCCACCCTCATCAAGATCATCGCCGGGCTGCACCAGCACAGCGAGGGCAGCTACGAGGTCGAGGGCGAGTCGGTGCAGTTCAACTCCCCGCGGGAGGCGCTCGACCGCGGCATCGCGACGGTCTACCAGGACCTCGCCGTGGTCCCGCTGATGCCGGTGTGGCGCAACTTCTTCCTCGGCAACGAGGTCCACAAGGGCATCGGCCCGGTCAGCCTCATGGACCTCGGGTTCATGAAGAAGACCACCAAGAAGGAGCTCGCCGACATGGGCATCGACCTGCGCGACGTCGAGCAGCCCATCGGCACGCTGTCCGGCGGCGAGCGGCAGTGCGTGGCCATCGCCCGCGCCGTCTACTTCGGAGCGAAGGTGCTCATCCTCGACGAGCCCACCGCGGCGCTCGGCGTGAAGCAGTCCGGCGTGGTGCTCAAGTACATCCTGCAGGCCAAGGAGCGCGGGCTGGGCGTCATCTTCATCACCCACAACCCGCACCACGCGTACCCGGTCGGCGACCGCTTCCTGCTCCTCAAGCGCGGCCGCAGCCTCGGGTACTACTCCAAGAGCGAGGTCAGTCGCGAGGAGCTCACCGCCCTGATGGCCGGCGGCGCCGAGCTGGAGGAGCTCAGCCACGAGCTGGAGCAGGTGGGCGGCGCGGCCGCGGAGGCCGCGCACGAGCTGGAGGAGGAGCTCAAGGAGCTGGGCATCACCGGCAGCCCGGGAGCGCGGGAGTGACCCTCGCACTCGGCAGCTGTCCGGACTCCTGGGGGGTCTGGTTCGACCACGACCCGAGGCAGACCCCCTGGGAGCGGTTCCTGGACGAGCTGTCCGGCGTCGGCTACGAGTGGCTGGAGCTGGGCCCGTACGGCTACCTGCCGACGGACCCGGCCCGGCTCTCGGACGAGCTGGACCGCCGCGGCCTCAGGGTCGCCGGCGGCACCATGCACGGGGAGAGCGGGCTGCACCGGTCCGCCGACTGGCCGGCGATCCTGGCCAAGACCCGCAGGGTGGCCGAGCTGACCGCCGCGGTGGGCGGCCGACACCTGGTCTTCGTGCCGGTGCCGGGCTACCGGGACGACGCCACCGGCGCGTACCTGGAGCCGGCCGAGCTGGCCCCGGACGCCTGGGCGACGCTGGTCCGCGCCACGAACGAGCTCGGCCGGATCGTGGCCGACGACTACGGGCTGCGGCTGCAGTTCCACCCGCACGCGGACAGCCACGTGGAGACCCAGGAGCAGACCGAGCGGTTCCTGGCCGACACCGACCCGAGGTACGTCAACCTCTGCCTGGACACCGGGCACCTGGCGTACCGGCGGGCGGACAGCGTCGAGATCATCCGCCGGTACCCGGACCGCATCGGCTACGTGCACATCAAGCAGATGGATCCTGACGTGGTCGAGCGGGCCGAGCGGGAGGACCTCGCCTTCGGCCAGGCGGTGGCGATGGGCGCGAGCTGCGAGCCGCCGAAGGGCCTGCCGGACGTCCCCGCGGTGGTCGACGCCTTGTCCGGCATGGACGCCGAGCTGTTCGTGGTGGTCGAGCAGGACATGTACCCGGTCGAGTTCGACGTCCCGGCGCCCGTCGCCGCCCGGACCCTGGCCTACCTGCGCGACGTCGGCATCGACGCATAGGAGGCTGGCATGACCGTACGGGTCGGCGTCATCGGGGTCGGCATGATCGGCCAGGACCACATCCGCCGCCTCACCCGCGTCCTGTCCGGGGTCGACGTCGTCGCGGTCTCCGACGTCGACCCCGCCCGGACGCGGGCCGTCGCCGAGGGCCTGCGCGACGCGCGGGTCCACCCCACCGGGGAGGAGCTCGTCGCCGACGCCGGCGTCGACGCGGTGGTGGTCTGCTCCTGGGGCGAGACGCACGAGCAGTACGTCCTCGCTGCGATCGCCGCGAGCAAGCCGGTGTTCTGCGAGAAGCCGCTCGCGGCGACGCAGGAAGCGTGCCGGCGGATCCTCACCGCGGAGACCGACGCCGGCCGGCGACTCGTGCAGGTCGGCTACATGCGCCGGTATGACGCGGCCTACCGGGCGCTGCGCGAGGTCGTCCGCAGCGGATCGATCGGGCTGCCGCTGCTGATGCACTGCACCCATCGCAACCAGGGCGTGCCCGACTACTACCGGAAGGAGTCGGCCATCACCGACACCGCCGTGCACGAGATCGACATGGTGCGGTGGATGTTCGACGAGGAGATCGCGGCGACCACGGTGCTCGTGCCCCGCAAGAGCCGCAACGGTGCCGAGCTGCAGGACCCGCTCCTGCTGCTCCTGGAGATGGCCAGTGGTGTGCTCGTCGACGTCGAGATCTCGGTGAACATCCGCTACGGCTACGACATCCGCGGCGAGGTGGTCGGCGAGAACGGCACTGCCTCGCTCGGGGAGGCGAGCCCGGTCCGGGTGCGGCTCGACGGGCTCGCCTCGGACCGGGTACCCGCCGACTGGCGGGAGCGGTTCGTCCGCGCGTACGACGTCGAGCTGCAGGAGTGGATCGACGCGGTCGCCGGGGACGGCGAGCTCGGCCCGAGCAGCTGGGACGGCTACGCCGCGGCGGCGGTGTCGGACGCGGCGCTCGAGTCACTGCGGACCGGGAGCCGGGTGCCGGTGTCGCTGGTCGAGCGACCCGCGCTGTACGAGAAGTGAGGAGCCGGACATGAAGCTGGCGCTCGACCCGTACATGCTCCGTGGTACGCCGCTGACCGAACTGCCCGGCGCGGTCGCCGACCTCGGCTACGAGTGGATCGAGCTGTCGCCCCGCGAGGACTTCACCCCGTTCTTCCTGCACCCGCGGGCCAACCGGGACGTGGTGCGCAGGTTCAGGTCCGCGTTGGACGCGGCCGGGGTGGGGATCGCCACCCACCTTCCGCTCTACCGCTGGTCCGGGCCGGACGAGGACGAGCGGCAGGCGGCGGTCCGGTACTGGAAGCGGGCGATCCAGCTGACCGTCGATCTGGACTGCCGGGTGATGAACTCGGAGTTCAACGGCCGACCGGAGGCGGCGTCGCGCAGCGAGGCGCAGTTCTGGAGGTCGCTGGACGAGCTGCTGCCGGTCTTCGAGCGAGAAGCTGTCCAGCTGCGACTCGAGCCGCACCCGGACGACTTCGTCGAGGACGGCCGCACCGCCGTCGACATGATCCGCGGCATCGACTCGGACCTGGTCTCGTTCCTCTACTGCGCACCGCACACGTTCCACATGGGCGGCGACATCGCCGGGGTCATGCAGTACGCCGGCGACCTGCTGACCCACCTGCACGTGGCCGACTCCTTCGACCACCGCGCCTCGTCCGGGCTGCGCTACATCGTCAACCCTCCGGGGTCGACCGCGCGGGTGCACCAGCACCTGGACGTCGGGCAGGGCGAGGTCGACTGGGACGAGTTCTTCGGCACCCTCGGTCGGCTCGGCTTCGGCGACGGCGAGGAGAACATCATGACCGTCTGCGTGTTCGCCTGGGAGGACCGCGCCGTGGAGTCGTGCCGGGTCAACCGCGAGCGCATCGAGGCCTACCTGAAGGACTGGCACCGATGACCGGGTCCTCCCTCGGGGTCGCCGTGATCGGCGCCGGCATGGTCGGCCGGGCGCACGCCAACGGCTACCGGCAGGCCTCGACCGTCTTCGGTCCCGACCTGCCTCCGGTGCGGCTGGTCGCGGTCGCCGACTCGTACGAGCCGTTCGCGGCCGAGACCGCGCGGCGCTTCGGCTACGCCCGGGCCGAGACCAGCTGGCAGGCGGTCGCTGCGGCGTCCGATGTGGACGTGGTCAGCGTCGCGGTGGCCAACGCGCTGCACCGCGAGGTGGTCGAGGGCCTGCTGGCGGCCGGCAAGCACGTGCTCTGCGAGAAGCCGCTGGCGCCGAGCATCGCTGACGGGGAGTCCATGGTGGCCGCGGCGGCGGCGTCGGACCGGGTGTGCGCGATCGGGCTGACCTTCCGCCGCTCGCCGGCCATCAACGCGATCCGCGAGCAGGTCCGCGACGGCGTGCTCGGCCCGGTCGGCCACTTCAACGGGCATTACTGGTGCGACTACGGCTTCGCGCCGGACGCGCCGATGAGCTGGCGCTTCCGCGGTGGCCCGGGCACCGGCGCGCTCGCCGACATCGGCAGCCACCTGGTCGACCTCGGCGAGTACTTCTGCGGGGCGCTGCGCAGCGTCGGCGGCGCCGTCTTCACCACCGCGGTCAAGGACCGGCCGACGCCGCTGGGCGTGGCGGTCGGCCACGCCGGCGGGGTCGCGGTCGGCGACACCCGCGAGCCGGTGGAGAACGAGGACGTCGCCACCTTCACGGCCACCTTCGCCGGCGGCGCGGTCGGCACCTTCTCGGTGTCCCGGATCGCGTACGGGCATCCCAACAAGCTGGCCTTCGAGCTGTTCTGCGAGCGCGGGGCGGCCGAGTTCGACCTGGACCGGCCGGCCGAGTTCAGCATCGCCGACGACACGCCCGCCGGGCCGGTGAACGGCTACCGCCAGGTCCTCGTCGGCCCGGCCCACCCGTACCTGGCCGGCGGCCTGCCGATGGACTTCCCGAGCGTCGGCCACGGGCAGAACGACTTCTTCGTCTACCAGGCGCGGGCGTTCCTGGACCAGGTGGCCGGTCTCGACGGCCTGCCGTCGATGCCCTCGCTGGCCGAGGGCCTGCACAACCTGCGCATCCTGGCGGCCGTCACCGCCTCCGCCCGGGCCGACGGCGCCGCCGTCCAGATCGGACAGGAGACCCCATGAGGCTCGGTGCGTACAACGCCGTCCTGCACGACCGGTCGCTGCCGGAGGCGCTGACGGTGCTCGGCGAGCTGGGGCTGACCAGCGCCGAGATCAACTCAGGCGGGTTCCTGCCGCCGGTGCACATCCCGATGGACGACCTGCTGGCCAGCGCCGGGGCCCGGGAGGACTACCTCGGCCAGTTCGAGCAGGCCGGCATCGCGCTGACCGGGCTGAACTGCAACGGCAACCCGCTCAACCCGCTGCCCGACATCGGCCCGGCGCACGCGGCCGACCTGCACCGCTCGATCGAGGTGGCCGGGCTGCTCGGGGTGACCCGGGTCGTCACGATGTCCGGCGTCCCCGGCTCCGACCCCGGCGCGGCGTACCCGTCCTGGGTGGTGAACACCTGGGACAGCCAGTACACCGACGTGCAGGACTACCAGTGGGACGTGGCCGTCCCGTTCTGGCGGGACATCGATGCCCGGGCCCGGGACGCCGGGGTCAAGGTGTGCATCGAGATGCACCCGCAGAACATCGTCTTCAACCCGCCGACGCTGCGGCGGCTGGTCGAGCGGACCGCCGCGACGCACGTGGGCGCGGAGATGGACCCGAGCCACCTCTTCTGGCAGGGCATCGACCCGGTCGCCGCGGTCGAGTGGCTCGGCCCGCTGGTCTTCCACGCCGCGGCCAAGGACACGCTGATCCACGACGGCTGCAAGGTCTACGGCGTCCTGGACGACCGGCACACCCGGGTGCCGGCCGCAGCCAACCCCCTCAACCTCGGCGGCCGCAGCTTCCTGAACAAGTGGCCGGAGGACCCGGCGTGGGAGTTCGTCCACGTGGGCCGCGGGCACGACGTCGAGTTCTGGGCCCGCTTCCTGGCCGCGCTGGCCGCGGTCGACCCGGACATGGCGGTCAACATCGAGCACGAGGACCAGGCCTTCGACCCGGTAGAGGGACTCCGGCTGGCCGCCGAGACGCTGATCGCGGCGAAGGCCAAGGCCGGGGTGTGACGGCGCACCGGCTGCGGGTCGGGCTGGCCGGGCTCGGGCCGGGGACGGGGTGCCGATGAGGCGGCTGCGGGTCGGGCTGGCCGGGCTCGGCCGGATGGGCCGAATCCACGCGGCGAACCTGGCCTGGCGCTGCCCGTCCGCCCGCCTGGTCGCGGTCACGGACGCCGACGCCGGCGTGGCTGCGCGGGTCGGCGCCGAGCTTGGCGTGCCGGCGGCGCCCTCGTACGAGGACCTGCTGTCCGATGTGGACGCCGTCGCGCTGGCGACGCCGACCGCCACGCACGCGGAGCTCGTCACCCGCGCGGCGGGGGCGGGCCGGGACGTGTTCTGCGAGAAGCCGGTGTCGCTGGACCGGGCCGCCAGCGTGGCCACCCTCGACGCGGTCCGCCGGTCCGGACGGGTGCTGCAGGTCGGCTTCCACCGGCGCTTCGACCCGGACTGGGTGGCCGCGGCCGAGCGGATCCGGGCCGGCGAGCTCGGCGACGTCTACCTCTTCCGCACGTCGCTACGGGACATGCGCTCGCCGAGGCCCGAGTTCCTCGCCGGGTCCGGCGGGTTCTTCGTCGACGTGACGATCCACGACCTGGACACCGCGCGCTGGCTGGTGGGGGAGATCGTCGAGATCGGTGCGCACGGCGCGGCCCTGTCCGATCCCGGCTTCGCGGAGCTGGGCGACATCGACACCGCTGTGGTGGTGCTCCGGTTCGAGTCCGGCGCGCTGGGCGTGATCGACAACAGCCGGTCGGCCGGTTACGGCTACGAGTGCTCCACCGAGCTGGTCGGGCGGTCCGCGACGGTCCGCATCGACCAGTCCCGACGCCACCACTACGAGTGGCGCACCGCCGGCCTGGCCTCGTACGAGGTGGTGCGCGACTTCGCCGAACGCTTCCCGTGGGCGTACGCGGCCGAGCTGGAGTCCTTCGCCCGAGCGGTCCTCGACGGCCAGCCGCCGCGGGTCACCGGGTCGGACGCCCTGGCCGCCTTCGACCTCGCCCGGGCCGCCGAGCGCAGCTGGCGCACCGGGCAGCTCGTCCGGCTGGCGCCGCGGCGGACGGCCGACGGGGTCGACTACTCGGCTGCCGTCCCGGCCGCGACCCGGCCGGGACCGTGAGCGGCGGCGTGCGGCGGTGCCCGGCCCGCCGGCGGGCCGCCGTCACCCGGCCCGGAGGCGGCGCAGCACCGACCTCCACCGCCGGGCCCGCGCCGGTGCCGGCGACGCGCGCCGGGTCGGGTCGCACATCGGGCAGCCCGGCCGCGCGCAGCCGGCGCCGTACTCGGCCACCATCAGCCGCAGCGCGGCCTCGGTGTAGTCGTCGACCAGCTGCCAGACCAGGTCCTCCCGGCCCTCGCCGACCGCGGAGTTCAGCTGCCACACGTAGTCCTCGTGCAGCTCCCGCAGTCGGTCGGAGCCGCCGTCCGCAGCCATCGTCAGCCGCCTCCACAGCCCGGGGGCGACAGCGGCCGCCCCGCCCGCCAGTGTCGGCGCTCCGATCCCGGCTGTCCAACCCCGACGCCACCGGCGGACGAGGAGGTCATCCCGTGACGAGGGCGACGGCCCGGGGCTGGCGGCGGTGGCCGACCCGGCCGAGCTGCCGACCCGGCCGGCCGGGGCCGGGCCGGTAGCCTCGGACCGTCTCGACAACGGCGTCGGTCGGAGGGGTGTGGCGTGCGGGTGGTGGTGGCGCTCGGTGGCAACGCGCTGAGCCCGGGCGGTGGCACCGGGTCCGCGGCCGAGATGCGCGCCGCCCTCGCCGGCGCGAGCGCGGCGCTGGCCGAGCTGGTCGCGGGTGGCGTGTCACTGGTCCTGACGCACGGCAACGGCCCGCAGGTCGGCCGGATCCTGCTGCAGCAGGAGGCCGCCGCGCCGGAGGTGCCGCCGATGCCGATGGACGTCTGCGGGGCCGAGTCGCAGGGCCAGGTCGGCTACCTGCTCGCCCAGGCGCTGGACAACGCGCTGCGCTCGCGCGGACTGCCGCAGCGGGTCTTCGGCCTCATCACCCAGGTCGTCGTCGACGGGCGCGACCCGGCGTTCCGGCGGCCCACCAAGCCGGTCGGCCCGCCGTACGACGCGGCCGCCGCGCAGCGGATCGCGGCGGCGTCGGGACACGTGTTCGCCGAGGTGGCGCCGGGACGGTGGCGCCGGCTGGTGGCGTCGCCCCGGCCGGTCGGCTTCGTCGAGGCGGAGCCGATCCGGCTGGTCGCCGGCTCCGGGCACGTCCTGGTCGCCGCCGGCGGCGGCGGGGTGCCGGTGGTGCTGGACGGCTCGCACCCGGCGGCGCAGTACCGGGGGGTCGAGGCCGTGGTGGACAAGGACCGGACCGCGGCCCGGCTCGCCCGGCTGGTCGACGCCGAGGTGCTGGCGATCCTCACCGAGGTCGCCCGCGTCGAGGTCGGCTACGGGACGCCGGACGCGCGCCCGCTCGACAAGCTCACCGTCACCGAGGCCGGCGCCCTGCTGGCCGCCGGCGAGTTCCCGGACGGCTCGATGGGTCCCAAGGTCGAGGCGTGCCGCGACTTCGTCGCCGCGGGCGGCGGGCGTGCCGTCATCGGCGCCCTCGACGACGCCGTCGACGTCGTCCTCGGCACCGCCGGCACCACGATCACCCCCGGCTGACCCGCCGCCCGTCTCCCCGCGTGATCTTGCACTCGACCGCCGCCGAAACGGACACCGGCCCCAGGAGTTGCGGGCAACCGCAAGATCACCCGGCCGCCGCCGGCCGTGGGTGGGGCGGGGTCAGGCGGGGGTGGCGCGGGCGAGGCGGACGGCGGCGAGCCAGCGCTCCAGCGGCAGCGAGCCGCGGCGCGCGGCGGCGATGCCGGCGTCCAGCAGCGCCGGGTACGGGGTGGCGGACAGCTCCGGCACCTGCGGCCGGGCCAGGAACGCCTCCCGGTCGGCCTCGTCGAGGCTCGTCGCGTCGGTGCCGGTCAGCCGGCACCACAGCTCGAACACCCGCTGCCCCGCGACGTCCGCGACCACCGCGACCACCTCCGCCGACCACGGTCCGCGCCGCGACCATCGCCGCGGCGACCGTCACGTGGCGGGTCGGGAAACGTCCTCGGTCGCGCCGTCGTACCCGGGCACCAGCTCGCGAGCCAGCTGCTCGAGGAACAGCCCGGTGTCGGTCACGATCCCGATCGCCTGCGCGCTGCCCCGGTCGGCGAGCTTCGTCACCGTGGCCGGGTTGATGTCCACGCAGACCAGCGGCACCGACGCCGGCAGGATGTTGCCGGTGGCGATCGAGTGCAGCATCGTCGCCACCATCACGCAGAAGCCGACGCCCGGCAGCTGCGCCCGCATCGCCCGCTGGCCGTCGATGACGTCGGTGTGGACGTCCGGCAGCGGGCCGTCGTCGCGCACGGAGCCGACGAGCACGAACGGCCGGCCGGCCCGGACCAGCGCGTGCATCACGCCGCCGGACAGCACGCCCTGCTCGACGGCCGCCGCGATCGACCCGCAGCGGCGGATCGTGTTGATGGCCCGGATGTGGTGCTCGTGCCCGTGCGGCACGCCGGCGCCGCGGGAGAGGTCCACGCCCAGCGACGTCCCGTACAGGTTGGCCTCGATGTCGTGGGTGGCGAGCGCGTTGCCGGCGAAGAGCACGTCGACGTACCCGGCGCGGACGAGCTCGACCATCGCCGGCGCCGCGCCGGTGTGCACGATCGCCGGGCCGCCGACCCAGAGCACCCGGCCGCCGGCCGCCTTGACCTCGCGCACCTGGTGCGCGATCTGCCGCACCAGCAGCGCCTGCGGCTTCTCGCTGGACACGGTCGAGGACATGAACTCGAAGCCGTCCCCCTCGCCGGGCTCGGCCCGCGCCGGCAGCTCCACCCGGACGCCGATCGCGCCGCAGACCACCTGCTCGCCGGCGCGGACGTCGGAGACCGGCACCGTGCGCACGGTGCCGGCGGCGACGACCAGCCCGCAGTCCATCTCCGGCCGCTGCACCGGGTGCCACTGCCCGTCCAGCCGGACCAGCGTCTCCAGGTTGGTGGTGGAGTAGAACTCGTCCGGGAACACGCCGTCGGCCGGCGCCGGCTCCAGCCGCGCGTCCGCGGCGTGCACCGGGTTGACCCCGTGGATCTGCACCCGCATCAGGATCCGCTGCAGGATCTCGTCGTCGTCCGCGCCGACCGAGATCCGCGCGTACGACTCGTCGTCGTGCTCCCGGCCGAGGTCGAGCCGGTCCACCTTGTAGTCGCCGCCGTACTCCAGCACGTCGTCGAGGACCCGGGCCAGGACGCCGGTGTCCATCAGGTGGCCGGTGATCTCGACGGTCTCGCTGTGCTTCACGCCTGTCCCTCCGCGGCCCGGGCGGCGACGTCGCCGACCCCGGCGGAGGGTAGCCCGCTCAGACGATCGCGCCGTCGTCCGGGCCGTCGTCGGCGCGGGTCTGGCGCAGCCGCAGCACGAGCAGCGCGCCGCCGCCGAGGATGCAGAACACGCCGAGGGTGAGGCCGGTGCGGTCGTCGAAGCCGATGAGGCCGGGCACCGCGATCAGGACGATGCCGAACGCGACGACGAGCGCGCCGAGCAGAGCCTGCCGGGACGGGCGGGGCACCGGCGGTGGGGCCGGGGGCTCGTAGTGCTCCTCGTCCGCGGGCGGCACCCCGTCGAGCCAGACCTCGTCGTCCTCGGCCGCCTCCCGGGCCGCGGCCGCCGCCTCGGCCGCGGCGTCCAGGTCCGCGGCCGTCGGCACCGGGCGGGACCGCCCCGCCGGATCGGAGTCCGGCTCGACCCCGCGCCGCTCCGGCGGCTCCCGGTCGGCCCCGTCGGGTCCGGGCTGCTCGTCGACCTCGGGCCAGGGCGGGACGGGGGAGACGCCCGTGCGGCCCCGGCCGGTCGCGGGTGCGGTGGAGGTGTCCCAGCCGGCGACGATCTCCCGCCAGGCGCGCTCCTCGGCCGAGTCGGCCAGCCCGTGCGACGGCTCCTCGTCCGGCCCGCCCGGCTGCGGCCGGGTCCCGTGCGGTGCCGCCGCGTCGACGATCTCGCGGGCCTGCGCCCGCTGCGCGCTGTCCACCCACAGCCGGTCCGTGGGCGGGCTCGGCAGCGAGAGCGCGCGGGTGTAGGGCTCGACGTCCGCGGACGGCTCCAGGTACGCCGGGACGCCGGCCGAGCCGAGCACGTCCAGCAGGTGCTCGCCGACCCGCGGGTCGACGTCGGCCAGCGGCACGTACGCGGCCGCGTCCAGCCCGTTGTCCCGCCGGCCCCGCCGGCCGCCGTCGCTCGGCACCGTCCGACCGGCCCTCAGTCGCCGGCCGGCGCCGCGGGGGCGGTGCTGTGCCGGCGGATCCAGTCCACGCTGCCGTCGAAGATCGCCGGCGCGTCGTGGTCCAGGGTGGCCACGTGGTAGGAGTCCTCGAGGATGCGCTCCTCGACCTCGACCGACGACGCGCCCTCCCGCAGCATCCGGCCGGACACCGCCTCCACGACGTGGTCCACCCGGCTGCGGAACAGCAGCGTGGGGGCGACGATCCTCGGCAGGTCGGCGGCGACCAGCTTCCACAGCCCGCTCAGCGAGTGCATCGCCCGCAGCGGCGTCCGGTCGTACGCGAGCTCCTTCTCACCGGGCTTGCGGATGTCGCTGCCGATCCCGGGGAAGGACGGCACCACCCGGTGCAGCAGCGGGAGCAGCAGCTTGACGTCCCTGCGCTCGGTGCCGAGCGACGGGTTGACCACCACCAGGCCGGCCACCTCGGCGGGCCGCTGCTCGGCCAGCCGCAGCACCAGCGTGCCGCCCATGGACAGGCCGCCGGCGAACACCCGCTCGCAGCGCGAGCGCAGCCGGTCGAACGCGCGCTCGACCTCGCCGTACCAGTCCGGCCAGCGGGTCGCGTTGAGGTCCTGCCACCGGGTGCCGTGCCCGGGCAGCCGCGGCAGCGCCACCGCGTACCCGGCCGCGGCCAGGTGCTCCGCCCAGGGCCGCAGGCTCTGCGGGGTGCCGGTGAAGCCGTGGCTGAGCACCACGCCCACCGGTCCGCCGCCGGCCTCGAACGGCTCCGCGCCGGGCAGCACGCCCACCGGCCACCTCCTCGTTCCCGGTGCCTGCATCGTCCCACGTCCGGCGAGCGGCCGCCGGTGCCGGCGGGCGACGCGTCCGTCGTTGTCGCGCACCGTCGCTCGCCCGTACGCTCCGTGGGACGAAGGAGGCCGCGGTGCTGTACTGGGTCTTGAAGTACGTGCTCCTCGGGCCGTGGCTGAGGATCCTGTTCAGGCCGTGGGTGGAGGGCGTCGAGTACATCCCGCCGAAGGGCGCGGCGATCATCGCCAGCAACCACCTGTCCTTCTCCGACTCGATCTTCATGCCGCTGGCGGTGCCGCGCCGGGTGACCTTCCTGGCCAAGCAGGAGTACTTCACCGGCACCGGCCTGAAGGGCTGGCTGACCCGGATGTTCTTCACCGCCGCCGGGCAGATCCCGATCGACCGGGCCAGCGGCAGCGCCGCCAAGGCCGCGCTGGAGACCGGCAAGCGGATCCTCGCCGAGGGCAAGGTGCTGGGCATCTACCCGGAGGGCACCCGGTCGCCGGACGCCCGGCTCTACCGCGGCAAGACCGGCATCGCCCGGATGGCGCTGGAGGCGCGGGTGCCGGTGATCCCGGTGGCGATGATCGACACCGAGAAGGTGCAGCCGATCGGCAAGAAGCTGCCCAGGATCCGCCGGATCGGGGTGCGCTTCGGACCGCCGCTGGACTTCTCCCGCTACGACGGGCTGGCCGGCGACCGGTTCGTGGAGCGGTCGATGACCGACGAGCTGATGTACGAGCTGATGCAGCTGTCCGGGCAGGAGTACGTCGACGTCTACGCCGCCAAGGTCAAGGCGCAGGCCGCGGCCGCCGGCAAGATCGGTCTCCCGGACGCCGCCGAGCTCACCGACGTCGACACCCCCGCCCGCGCCCCGGTCGACAAGGCCAGCTAGCCCCGCCCCGGCGGGGTCCGTGCGAGTGAGTGCCGTGTTCACGGCATTGTCTCGCGCGGGTCCTCAGCCCGTCGGCCGGCGCGGGCGGACTCGATGGCGCGCCAGCGGGCCAGGTTGTGCCGGGCGTCGGCGAGCGCGTCGTGCCGGTCGGTGCCGGTGGGCAGCGGCGGCCGGCCGGCGTCCTCCCAGCGCTGGGCGAGCTCGTGGGTGAAGCGGGGGATCTCGCGGGGGAGCGCCGGCATGGCTCCCCACAGCTGCGCCAGCGCGACGTGGTCGTAGGCCGCGTACCAGGCCCACAGCTCGATCGGCTCGCCGGGAGCGGTCAGGAAGCGGTGCAGCTCGCCGCGGATCACCGACCGCGGCTTCCAGGCCGGGTCGCCCGGCGACGGCAGCTTGTCCAGCACGTGCCGGCGCACCCACGGGATCGCCCGCGAGCCGTCGAACTCGGTGGAGACCGCGTAGTACTCCCGGCCGGTCTCGTCGACCACCCCGATCGAGACCAGGTCGACCCGGGTCCCGTCCTCGACGAACTCGCAGTCGAAGAAGAACCTGGCCACTCCCGCACCGTAGAGGGCAGCGGGGGGCGAGCCCCGGTGGGGTGGCCGGTTGCCCACGCCGGGCGCGGCGACGGCGCAGCGCGCCGTCGTGCGTACAGCACCACTGCGACCGGTCGCTAGGCTCCTGCGGACAGGTCGAACGAGGAGGCAGGATGCGGATCGGCGTGCTCACCGGGGGCGGCGACTGCCCCGGGCTCAACGCGGTCATCCGGGCCGTCGTCCGCAAGGGCGTCGGGGAGTACGGGCACGAGTTCGTCGGGTTCCGGGACGGCTGGCGCGGGCCGCTGGAGGGCGACACGGTGCCGCTGGGCATCCAGCAGGTCCGCGGCATCCTGCCCCGCGGCGGGACCATCCTCGGCACCTCCCGCACCAACCCGTACAAGATCGAGGGCGGGTTGGCGAGGATCGAGGCCACCCTCACCGGGATCGGCCTGGACGCGCTGATCGCGATCGGCGGCGAGGACACCCTCGGGGTGGCCAAGCGACTGCACGACGACGGCGTGCAGGTGGTCGGGGTGCCGAAGACGATCGACAACGACCTCGCCGCCACCGACTACACCTTCGGCTTCGACACCGCCGTCAACATCGCGATGGAGGCGATCGACCGGCTGCACACGACGGCCGAGTCGCACCACCGCGCCCTGGTGGTCGAGGTGATGGGCCGGCACGCCGGCTGGATCGCGCTGCACGCCGGCACGGCCGGCGGAGCGAACGTGATCCTGCTGCCCGAGCAGCCGTTCGACCTCGGCGCGGTGTGCGACTACGTGGAGCGCCGCTTCGAGACCCACTACTCGCCGATCATCGTGGTGGCCGAGGGCGCGACGCCCAAGGAGGGCACGATGACGCTGGCCGCCGGTGAGGTCGACGCCTTCGGGCACGTCCGGCTCGGCGGCATCGGCCAGCTGCTCGCCGAGGAGATCGAGACCCGGACCGGGAAGGAGTCCCGGGCGGTGGTGCTCGGGCACGTCCAGCGCGGCGGCACGCCGACCGCCTTCGACCGGGTGCTCGCCACCCGCTTCGGCCTGGCGGCGATCGACGCGGCCCAGGACGGGGCGTGGGGCCAGATGGTCGCGCTGCGCGGCACCGAGATCGTCCGGGTGCCGATCGCCACCGCCACCGCGGAGCTGAAGACCGTGCCGCCGGAGCGGCTGGCGGAGGTCGAGGTGTTCTTCGGATGACGGCGGGAAGGGCTGGGTAGGGCTGCTAGGGACGGCACGATCGACTCAGCACGATCGACTCAGAGGTGGCCCTCGTGATCGGACAGCTCGCCGGCAGGCGGATCGCGTTCCTCGTCGCGAACGAGGGCGTCGAGCAGATCGAGCTCACCGATCCCTGGCAGGCGATCGAGCAGGAGGGCGGCCAGCCGGTCCTCGTCGCGCCGGAGCAGGGCAAGGTGCAGGCGTTCAACCACCTGGACCGGGGCGCGACGTTCCCGGTGCACCAGACGGTGGACGAGGCGAGCGTGGAGGACTTCGACGGGCTGGTGCTGCCCGGCGGGGTGGCCAACCCGGACCAGTTGCGGACGAAGCCGGGCGTGGTGGCGTTCGTACGGGAGTTCGTCGACGCCGGCAAGCCGGTCGCGGCGATCTGCCACGCGCTGTGGACGCTGGTCGAGACCGGCGCGGTCCAGGACAAGACGCTGACATCGTGGCCGAGCCTGCGCACCGACCTCGGCAACGCCGGCGCCCGGTGGGTCGACGAGCCGGTCCGGGTCGACTCCTCCGGCGGCTGGACGCTGGTCACCAGCCGCAAACCGGACGACCTGCCCGCGTTCTGCCGGGAGGCGGTCCGGGCGTTCGCGGCCTGAACCGATCCTAGGATCGGTGGGTGGCCACCGACGTCCCGCTGCGAGAGCCGGTCAACCGGGTAGACCGCGCCGCCGTCTGGTTGTGGGCGGCGGAGGGCGTGCTCGGGTCGGCGATCGTCGCCGCGGTCGTGCTGGCGGCCTGGGTGGCGTTGCCCGACGGCGCGCCGGGCTGGGTCGAGGTGCTGCTGACGGTGGCCCGCTGGCTGCTGGCCCCGCTCGCGATCTGCTGGGTCGTGATCCAGCCGGTCTGGCGCTACCGGGTGCACCGGTGGGAGGTGACCGAGGACGCGGTCTACACGCTGGAGGGCTGGGTCAGCCGCACCTGGCGGATCGTGCCCGTGAGCCGGATCCAGACCGTGGACACCACCCGGGGGCCGCTGCAGCAGCTGCTCGGGCTGTCCTCCGTCAGCGTGCGCACGGCGTCGCACGCGGGCTCGACCGGCATCGAGCAGCTCGCCGCGTCCACCGCGGCGGCCGTCGCGCACGACCTCGGGCTGCGGGCGAACGCGGTCCGGGACGAGGCGACGTGACCGCATCGCCGGCGCCGGTCCCGCCGGCCGGGTCGCCGACGCTGCTGTCGGAGCCGCGGCGGCTGGACGCCCGCACGCTGGTGTCCCGGGTGCTGACGCTGGCGGCGCTGCGCCGGCAGTGGGGGCTGGTCGTCGGCCTGGTCGCGGTGTTCGGGCTGCGGGGCGGCTTCCGGACGACCGGGCTGGCCGGGGTGCTGGTCGTCGTGCTGCTGGTCAGCACGCTGTCGGCGGTGGTCGAGTGGGTGCGCACCACGTACGCGGTCGGCGGTGGCCGGCTCGTGGTGGAGCGCGGGCTGCTGCGCCGGTCGCTGACCGTCGTCCCGCTGGACCGGATCCGCGGGGTGGACGTGCACGCCTCCGCGCTGCAGCGGGTGCTGGGGATCGCGTCGGTGCGGGTGGATGCGGCGGCGACCGGCGGGCGCGGCGACGAGGCGGTGCTGGACTCGGTCAGCCTCCAGGACGCGCGCATGCTGCGCGACGTCCTGCTCCGCCAGGCCGCCGCGGCCCGCGCGGCCGGCCGGGTCGACCCGGCCGGTGGGCCCGGCCCGGCCGGTGGGCCCGACCGGTCGGACGCTCCCGGGGTCCCGGCCACCTCCGATACGCCGGCCGGGGTGGTGCTGGCGCGGTTCCGGCCGGCGTGGCTGTGGTACGCGCCGCTGGTCGGCGGCTACCTGCTCGCCCCGCTGGCGGCCCTCGGCGCGGCGGCCCAGCTGCTGAACGACGTCCGGATCGGGCTGCTGACCGAGGAGCGGGTCGAGTCCCTGCTGGACGGCGGGTCGGTCGCGCTCGTCGCGACGCTGGCCGCGGTGGCGCTGCTCGGGCTGGCGGTCATCGGCGCCGTGGTGGTGGCCGCGGTAGCCAACTGGGGGTTCACGCTGACTCGCCGCGGCGGCACGCTGGTCGCCGAGCGAGGCCTGCTGTCCCGCCGGCAGGTGTCACTGGAGCACGACCGGATCCGCGGCTACGCGCTGGCCGAGCCGCTCGCGCTCCGGGTGGCCGGCGCGGCCCGGCTCACCGCGCTGGTCACCGGTCTGGGCGGCGACGACGGGGAGGGCATCCAGGGCCGGCGCGGCCAGCTGCTCCCGCTGGGCCCGGTGAGCGTGGCGCGGGAGGTGGCCGCGGCGGCGGTGGGGCCGTTCCGGGCGCCGCTGCGCCGGCACCCGCCGGCGGCCCGGCGGCGGCGGCTCACCCGGGCGGTGCTGCCGTGGCTGGTCCTCGCCGGCGGTCTGGCCGTGGCCCGGCTCTGGCCGGCCGTCGCGGCGGCGCTGCTGCTCGCCGTCCTGGGCGTACCGCTCGGGCTGGACCGGTACGCCGGACTCGGCCACGCCTTGGACGAGCGGGCGGTGAGCGTCCGGTCCGGGTCACTGCGCCGCCGCCAGGTCGTGCTCGAACGGCGCGGCGTGATCGGGTGGACGGTGCGGCAGTCGCCGTTCCAGCGGCGTGCCGGGCTGGCCACCGTCACCGTGGCGACCGGCGCGGGAAGCGGCGGGTACGACGCCGTGGACATCGACGCGGACGACGCCGTCCGGCTGATGACGGACGTCGACCCGCGCCGGGTGCGCCCGCTCGTGCGCGGGCCGGCCGGCGCATGGCTCGGGACGCTCCCCACTACGCTGGGCCGGTGACCGAGCTGTCGACCGGGCTGGACAGGTGGCGGTCGCTGCCCGCCGCGCAGCAGCCCGAGTGGCCGGACCCGGCGGCGCTGCGGGCCGCCGCCGCCTCGCTGTCCGCGCTGCCGCCGCTGGTCGTCCCGTCCGAAGTGGACACCCTGCGGACCCGGCTCGCCGCGGTGTCGCGCGGGGAGGCGTTCCTGCTGCAGGGCGGCGACTGCGCGGAGACCTTCGCCGGCGCCACCGAGCCGGCGCTGCGGGCGACGCTGAAGACCCTGCTGCAGATGGCCGTCGTGCTCACCTACGGCGCGAGCGTGCCGGTGGTCAAGCTGGCCCGGATCGCGGGGCAGTTCGCCAAGCCGCGCTCGACGCCGACGGACGCGCTCGGCCTCCCGTCCTACCGCGGCGACATGGTCAACGACCTCGCCCCGACGCAGGAGGCCCGCCGGGCGGACCCCGGCCGGCTGCTGCGGGCGTACCAGACCGCCGCCTCGACGCTGAACCTGCTGCGCGCCTTCGCGACCGGCGGCGACGCGGACCTCGAGCGGGTGCACGACTGGAACAAGGACTTCGTCCGCAGGTCCCCGGCGGGCGCCCGCTACGAGCAGCTGGCCCGGGAGATCGAGCGGGCGATGGACTTCATGCGCGCCTGCGGGGTGCGCGACGACGTGCTGCACGGGGTCGAGCTGTTCGCCTCGCACGAGGCGCTGGTCCTGGAGTACGAGCGGGCGCTGACCAGGCCGCGGGCGGACGGCGGGCCGGTCGCGGCGTACGACCTGTCCGGGCACTTCCTCTGGATCGGCGACCGGACCCGGGCCCTGGACGGCGCGCACGTCGAGTTCGTCTCCCGGCTGGCCAACCCGGTCGGAGTCAAGATCGGCCCGTCCTCGACGCCGGAGGTGGTCGCCGAGCTGGTCGAGCGGCTCGACCCGGAGGCGTCCCCGGGCCGGCTCACGCTGATCAGCCGGATGGGCAACCGCCGGGTGCTGGACCTGCTGCCGCCGATCGTGGAGAAGGTGCTCGCGACCGGGCACCCGGTGGTCTGGCAGTGCGACCCGATGCACGGCAACACCGAGGAGAGCGCCAGCGGCTACAAGACCCGGCACTTCGAGCGCGTCGTCGACGAGGTGCGCGGCTTCTTCGAGGTGCACCGGGCGCTCGGCACCCATCCGGGCGGCATCCACGTCGAGCTGACCGGCGAGGACGTCACCGAGTGCCTGGGCGGCGCCCAGGAGATCGGCGACGCGGACCTCGCCGGCCGGTACGAGACGGCGTGCGACCCGCGCCTGAACACCCAGCAGGCACTGGAGCTGGCCTTCGAGGTCGCCGAGATGCTCCGCACCTGACCGCCCTGCTCAGGGGTCGGTGTCGAGCAGGGTCCGGACCTCGTCGTCGGTGGTCGCGGCGAAGTCGCGGTAGTGCCGGCCGACCGCGCCGAACGGTCTCGGCTGGGCCAGGCAGACCAGCTCGTCGCAGTCGGCGCCGAGGGTCGCGGTGGCGTCGCGCGGCGCGACGGGGACGGCGAGGACGACGCGGGCCGGGCCCTGGGCCCGGACCGCGCGCAGCGCGGCGCGGGCGGTGGCACCGGTGGCGAGGCCGTCGTCGACGACGAGCGCGACCCGGCCGGCCGGCGACAGCGGCGGGCGGTCCCCGCGGTACGCCCGCTCGCGCCGCGCCAGCTCTGCCCGCTCGGCGGCGACGACCTCGGCGACGGCGTCCGGGCCGACCCTGGCCCGGATGATGACCGCCTCGTTGCGGACCACCACGCCCCCGCTGGCGATGGCGCCCATGGCCAGCTCCGGGTGCCAGGGCAGGCCCAGCTTGCGCACCACGAACGCGTCCAGCGGGAGGGCGAGCCGGCGGGCGACCTCGGCCGCGACGACCACGCCGCCGCGGGGCAGGCCGAGCACGACGCCCGCCTCGGGCTCGAGCGGGCCGAGCAGCTCGGCGAGCCGGTCGCCCAGCTGCCGGCCGGCGTCCGCCCGGTCGGCGAACGGCAACCGGACCGGTCCGGGCGGCGGGGCGGCCACGCCCGGACGGTATCCCTTCCGGCTCGCTGCGTCTCTGCTCCGGGAGGTGGAGCAGAGACGTGCCCGGCGGCTGGGTGGTGGTCCCCGGTTTGCTACGCCTCTGCTCCGGGAGGTGGAGCAGAGGCGGAGCCGGCGGGAGAGGTGGGTCCTTCCGAGGGCCGACTCAGCGGGCGGTGGCCGGAACCGGGTCGGCGGTGACCGCGCTGCGCCGTCCGAGCAACGGCGGGATGGTGGCGACCGCGACGGTCAGCTCGTCGAGCAGCTCGCCGCTCAGCGCCTGCGCGCCGTCGCACAGCGCCCGCTCCGGCTGCGGGTGCACGTCGACCATCACCCCGTCGGCCCCGACCGCCATCGCGGCGCGGGCCAGCGGCAGTACCAGGTCGCGGCGACCGGCGGCGTGCGACGGGTCGACGACGACCGGCAGGTGGGACAGCGCGTGCACCATCGGCACCGCGGAGACGTCCAGCAGGTTGCGGATCGCCTGCTCGAACGAGCGGACGCCGCGCTCGCACAGCACGATGTCCAGGTTGCCGCGCTGGGCGACGTACTCGGCGGCCATCAGCCACTCCTCGTACGTCGCGGTCAGCCCGCGCTTGAGCAGCACCGGCTTCCCGGCCGAGCCGACCGCCTGCAGCAGCGCGAAGTTCTGCATGTTGCGGGTGCCGACCTGCAGCATGTCGGCGTACTCGCTCACCACCTCGACGTCGGCGGCGTCGACGATCTCGGTGACCACCGGCAGGCCGGTCTCGGCGCGGACGTCGGCCAGGATCCGCAGGCCGGCGACACCCAGACCCTGGAAGGCGTACGGCGAGGTGCGCGGCTTGTAGGCGCCGCCGCGCAGCAGGGTCGCGCCGGCCCGCCGGGCCTGCTGCGCCGCGGCGAGCGTCTGCTCCGCCGACTCGACCGCGCACGGCCCGGCGATCAGCGTGAACGTGTCCCGCCCGATCGGCACGCCACCGACCGAGACGGTCGTGGTCCGCTGGTGGTTCTCCGAGCTGACCAGCTTGTACGGCGCGGTGATCCGGACCACTTCCCCCACGCCGGGCAACAGGCCGACGTCGACGGTCTCCAGCACGTCGTCGTCGCCGACCACGCCGACGATGGTGCGGGTGACGCCGCGGCTGACGAACGCGGTGCCGCCGGCGGCCTCGACGTGCTCGACGACCGCCCGCAGGTCGGCCTCGGCCGCGGCCGCGGTCATCACGATGACCATCTCTACGTCTCCCGGGGAAGCGAAGAGCCCCGGACCTCGCGGTCCGGGGCTCACAGGGGTGGGTGGTGGCGCGGCTAGGGCTCGCACCGCCGGCCCGACCCGGGCGTCCCGGACCGGTCGGCATAGCGAAACTCCAGCGCCATGCCGCGGACCCTACCCCACGCGGTCGCCGGCACGGCGCCGGCCGACGGCTGCAGACCGGCGAAGGCGGCGACGACGGTGCCGCCGCCGCCACGGTGTCGATTACCCGGGAGGTAATGGCCCGGCCCCGGGTCGGGTCCTAGGGTCACCGCGTGACCGCTGCCACCCGGCCGGTCGGGCTGCTGCTGCGGGAGTGGCGGGAACGCCGACGGCTCAGCCAGCTCGAGCTCTCGCTGCGGGCCGAGGTCTCGACCCGGCACCTGAGCTTCGTCGAGACCGGACGCTCCCGGCCGACCAGCGAGATGATCCTGCGGCTCAGCGAGCACCTCGAGGTCCCGCTGCGGGACCGGAACGCGCTGCTGCTGGCCGGCGGCTTCGCCCCCGCGTACCGGCGGCGCCCGCTGCAGGACCCGCAGCTGGAGCCGGTCCGGGCGGCGCTGGGCAGGCTGCTGCGCGGGCACGAGCCGTACCCGGCGGTGGTCGTCGACCAGGCCTGGCACCTCCTCGACGCCAACTCGGCGGTGCCGCTGCTGACCGAGGGCGCGGCCGAGGACCTGCTCCGCCCGCCGGTGAACGTGCTGCGGCTCAGCCTGCACCCGGAAGGGATGGCGCCGCGGATCCGCAACCTGGGTCAGTGGCGGGCACACCTGCTGGAGCGGCTGCGGCGGCAGGCCAGGGCCACCGCCGACCCGGCGCTGGCCGACCTGTACGACGAGCTGCGCGGCTACCCCGGCCGGGACGAGGACGGCGGCGCCGACGACCGGTCGGAGGTCGTCGTCCCGCTCCGCTACCGCTACCGGGACGTCGAGCTCGACCTGCTCAGCACGACGTCGGTCTTCGGGACACCGCGGGACGTCACGCTGGCCGAGCTCGCCGTCGAGTCGTTCTTCCCGGCGGACGCGGCGACGGCGCGCGCGCTGCAGCGGCTGGCGGAGCGTCAGAGCCCGTAGATGGTCACGGTGGAGCCGCGCCGGCGCTCGGCGCCGCCGCCGGGCTGCTGGGCGACGATCGTGCCGATCTGCAGCGAGCGGACCCGCACCTCGAAGCCCGCCTCCTCGAGGATCCGGCGGGCCGTCTTCACCGAGCGGCCGCGGACGTTCGGGACCTCGACGAGGTCCGGCCCGGTGGACACGACGATGCGCACCGTGCTGCCCCGGCGGGCCCGGCCGCTCTCCGGCTGCTGGGAGACGACCTCGCCGTCGTCCACCTCCTCGTCGGGCTCCTCCACCAGCTCGGGAGTGAGCCCGGCATCCCGGACGGCCGTCGCCGCGTCCTCGGCGGACTGCCCGACCACGTCCGGGACCGGCACGGTCGGCACGCCGGCGGACACGACGACGGTGACCGTCCGGCCGCGCAGCACCCGGTCGCCGCCGTTCGGCTCCGAGCGGACCACCCGGCCCGCGGCGACGCCCTCGCTCGTCTCGGTGGTGAACGCGGCGGTCAGGCCGGCGCCGTCGACCGCGGAGGCCGCCGTCGCCTTGGGCAGCCCGGCGAGGATGGGCACGACGGCGAAGCGGCCGCTGCCGAACCACCAGGCCGCCCCGCCGGTGGTGAGCGCGAGCGCGAGCACGCAGAGCAGGCCGACCCAGCGCCAGCGGCGCTGCCGGCGCCGCTCGCGCGGCCAGCCGCTCGCGGTCGCGCCGGCGCGCCCGTCCCGGTACGCCGGCAGCGTCGTCGTCGCGCCCGGCCGGCCGCCCACGGCCGCCGACCGCCCCAGCGGCAGCACCACCCGGGTGTCGCTCGCGCGGCCCGGCACCGCGGGGCCCGGGACGCCGGGACCGGGGCCGCCGGGACCGGGGCCGCCGGAGTCGGGACGAGGGCGGCGGCCGGGACCGGCGCGGCGAGCACGCGCGGTGGGACCCGCCGGAGGCCGAGGTCGACGCGGGCCATCGCCAGCTCGGCCAGGAAGGCGCCCGCGTCGGCCGGCCGGGCGCCGGGCTCCCGCCGGGTCGCCCGCAGCACCAGCTCGTCCAGCGCCGGCGCCAGGCCGGGCACCCGCTGCGAGGGCGGCGGCACGTCGTCGTGGACGTGCCGGTACGCCACCGCGATCGCCGAGTCCCCGCCGTACGGCGCAGCGCCGGTGAGCAGCTCGTAGAGCAGGATGCCGGCCGAGTAGACGTCGGTGCGGGCGTCGGCGGAGCCGCGGGCGACCTGCTCCGGCGCCACGTACGCCACCGTGCCGAGGACGACCCCGGCCTGGGTGGAGGTGCTCGGTGCGGCCACCGCCCGGGCCAGCCCGAAGTCCACCACCTTCACCGTGCCGTCCGCCGCGATGAGCACGTTCTCCGGCTTGACGTCCCGGTGCACCAGCCCGGCCCGGTGCGCGGCGGCCAGCGCGGCCAGCACCGGCTCCAGCAGCGAGAGCGCCTCGTCCGGCCGCAGCCGCCCGCGCTGCCGCAGCACGTCGCGCAGCGTGCCGCCGTGGACCAGCTCCATGACCAGGAAGACCACCCGGCCGGCCGGGCCGTCCTGGGCGCCCTGGTCGAAGACCGCCACGGCGTTCGGGTGCGACAGCCGGGCCGCGGTGCGGGCCTCGCGGACGAACCGGTCGGTGAACGCGGGGTCGTGGGCGAGCGCCGGCGCCATCACCTTGACCGCGACCCGGCGGTCGAGGCGCAGGTCGGTCGCCGCGTACACGGTCGACATGCCGCCGCGCGCGACCGGGGCCTCCACCCGGTAGCGCCCGTCCAGCACCGTCCCGACGAGCGGGTCGGCCAGCGCGGTCCCCACGAGCGCGAGTCTAGGCGCGCCGGGCGTGAAGCCGCCGTTGGCACGCCCCGCGCCGGCCCGGGCCACCCGTAGGATGGGAGCACAGGACCGGGGAGCCCGCGGGAGCGGGCTGAGAGGCCGGCTGATCCCGCCGGCGACCCGCAACACCCGATCGGGGTAATGCCCGCGAGGGGAGGAGTCGAGCCGTGGAAGACCCGTTCGTCGTCGCCGGCCGGGAGCTGGGCAGCCGGCTGCTCGTCGGCACCGGGAAGTTCTCCGCGCACGAGGTGATGCGGGACGCCGTGGTCGCCAGCGGCACCGCGATCGTCACCGTCGCCCTGCGCCGGGTCGAGTTCGGACGCGACGACGGTGCCGACAGCATCCTCGACTTCGTGCCGCCCGGGGTCCAGCTGCTGCCGAACACCTCCGGCGCGGTGGACGCGGACGAGGCGGTCCGGCTGGCCCGGCTCGGCCGCGCCGGGACCGGCACCGGCTGGGTCAAGCTCGAGGTGACGCCCGACCCGCGGACGCTGGCGCCGGATCCGGTGGAGACGCTGCGCGCGGCCGAGCGGCTGGTCGCCGAGGGGTTCACGGTGCTGCCCTACTGCCCGGCCGACCCGGTCCTCTGCAAGCGGCTGGAGGAGGCCGGCTGCGCGACGGTGATGCCGCTGGGCGCCTGGATCGGCTCCAACCGCGGGCTGCGCACCCGGGACGCGATCGAGGTGATCGTGGCGCAGGCGGGCGTGCCGGTGGTGGTCGACGCCGGGCTCGGCGTGCCCAGCGACGCCGCCGAGGCGATGGAGGTCGGCGCGGACGCGGTCCTGGTGAACACGGCGATCGCGGTGGCGCGCGACCCGGTGGCGATGGCGCGGGCGTTCGCGCTGGCCACCGAGGCCGGCCGGCTCGGCTACCGCGCCGGTCGCGGCACCGTCGGCACCGCCACCGCCGCCGCCGCCTCCTCCCCGCTCACCGGTTTCCTGTCCGCCGCCGGGGCGGGCGGGGGCGAGCGCTGATGGCGGCGCCGAAGGGGGCGTTCGCCCGGCGGCTCGACCAGCTGGAGCTGCCCGGGCTGGCGGTGCGGGCCCGGCGGGCGACGGATGCCGACGTGACGGCGGCGCTGGCGCGGGCGGACGGGCGACGGGACCTGGCGGACCTGGCCGCGCTGCTCTCGCCGGCGGCGACGGCCAGGCTGGAGGAGCTGGCCCAGGCCGCCGGCGCGACCACCTTGCGGCGGTTCGGCCGGGCGGTCCGGCTCTACGCGCCGCTCTACCTGTCCAACGCCTGCCTGTCCTCGTGCACGTACTGCGGCTTCGCCAAGGACCTGCCGATCGCCCGCCGCACCCTGAGCGTGGACGAGGTCGAGACGGAGGCGCGGCTGCTGACCGGCCGCGGCTTCCGGCACCTGCTGCTGGTCGCCGGCGAGCACCGGGTCGAGGTGTCCGGTGACTACCTGCTCGAGGTCGTCGAGCGGCTGCGCCCGCTGGTCCCGTCGCTGTCGATCGAGACCCAGACCTGGTCCGACGACACGTACGCCCGGCTCGTCGCCGCCGGCCTGGAGGGGGTCGTGCACTACCAGGAGACGTACGACCGGGCGCGGTACTCGCAGACCCACACCGCCGGCTGGAAGCGCGACTACGACCGCCGGCTGAACTCCACCGAGCTGGCCGCCGCCGCGGGGGTGCGCCGGCTCGGCGTCGGCGCCCTGCTCGGCCTGGCCGAGGACTGGCGCTGCGACGTGCTCGCCGTCGCCGCGCACGCCGCCTTCCTGGTGAAGCGCTTCTGGCGCACCGAGGTGACAGTCGCGCTGCCGCGGATCAAGCCGTCCGCGTCCGGCTACCAGCCGCTGGCGCCGGTCGGCGACGCGGACTACGTCCAGGCGCTGGCGGCGCTGCGGCTGTTCGAGCCGGAGGCCGGGATCGTGCTGTCGACCCGGGAGCCGGCGGCGCTGCGGGACGGGCTGGTCCGGATCGCGGTGACCGCGATGTCGGCCGGCTCCTCCACCGAGCCCGGCGGCTACTCGCACCCGGGCGAGGCGACCGAGCAGTTCTCCATCTCCGACGAGCGCACCCCGGCGCAGGTCGCGGCGATGCTCACCGCCGCCGGCTACGAGCCGGTGTGGAAGGACGCCTTTCCCCTGGTGGACGTCACCCGCTAGCTTCCGCAGCATGGGTGAGGACCGGCGCTGGTACGCGCGCGGCTGGAGCTTCCGGCCGACGCACCACGCCCCGCACGGCTGGGGCCGGCTCGGTGCGTTCGTCGACGGGGTGTATGCGATCGCCGCAACGCTGCTGGTCATCGAGCTGCGGCCGCCCGAGGACGCGGCGCCGGGGGAGCTCGGCAGCGAGCTGGCCCACCTCGGCCCGCTCTATTTCGCCTACGCCATCGGCTTCCTGCAGATGATCGCGGGCTGGTTGCAGACCCGCCGGCTGGACGCGTGGATGCGCGGGATCGACCACTACGCGACGCTGCTCGTGCTGCTCTCGCTGGGGCTCTACGCGCTGACCCCGTTCACCACCGCGGTGCTCGCGGAGGCGTTCGGCAACGCCGACGACCTCGGCACGGCGGTGCGGCTCACCGCCGGCCTGCTGTTCGTGGCGCTGCTCGTCTTCGCCTGCCTGCTGCTCTACTCCCGGTCGGCCGGGCTGCTCCGCGACGACATCGACCCCGACGCCCGGACGCTCTACCTGCGCAACAGCATGCTGGCGCCGCTGGTGCCGGCGGCCGCGTTCGCGGTGTCGTACCCGGCGCCCTGGGTCGGGCTGGCGCTGCTGATCGGGCTCAACCTGCTCGGGCTGCTGCCGCTGGAGTCTCATCGACCGCCCGCCGGCGTCGACCGCGGACCGATGTCCACCAGCCGATCGCGCCGGTCGGCACGACGCTGATCAGCACCAGCAGGTAGCCGGTCGCCGCCGCGGAGCCCCAGCGCACCTGGTCGGAGTACCGCGCGAGCGCGATCAGCTGCAGCACCCCGAACAGCGTGTACGCCACCGCGGCGATCTCCAGCCGCTCCAGGTCGCGCTCCCACAGCGCCAGCACCGACGCGAAGCCGAAGGCGACCAGCCAGGCGGCGACCACCCGGGCGGTGAGCGGGCTGAGCGGCCACGGCCACAGCGTCCGGGCGGTCCCCGGGGCGACGTACAGCGCCGTCCCGACCACGAGCATGATCGCCCCCTGGGCGGTGAGCACCGCACCCAGCCACCGGGGCAGCGGCTGCAGCCGCTCCGGGTCGTCGCCCGGCATCCGCTGCTGCCGGACCGCCAGCAGGGTCAGTGCCACCGGGATGACCAGGTACACGCCGAGCCAGAACCAGGCGGCGAAGCGGGCGACGTCCCCGCCGGCCGAGAAGTGGAAGCGGTCGCGGTGCAGCAGCGTGGCCGTCAGGGTCAGCGCGGTGAACACCAGCACGGTGATGACCGGCACCCGCGCGTGCGCCCAGGCCCGGGTGCGCAGCGCGAGCACCATCAGCAGGAAGCCGGCGCCGTAGCCGGCGCCGAGGAAGGCGGCCGTCAGCGGCGGCCGGATCGTCCACGCGAACCACCGGTCGGTGTGCTCGCCGAGCACGTAGAGCTGGTTGGTCCCCAGCGCGGTCAGCGCGACGAAGACCACCAGCAGCACCTTGGTGCCACGCGACACCTGGCGCACGCCGTCTACCCCGTTCACCGGTCAAGTGGACCACTGCGCACGTCCCGCCGTCACGGCCTATTCGGCGCCGCCGGACCACTCGGCCCGATCGGGCAGTGCCGGTCGCTAGAGTTGCGGCGTCCCGGATCCCCGCAGCCGGGACGCGGGGAGTCGCCTTGACCCAGCTCGCCTCCGGCGCGACGCCGGGGATCAGCACGCCGGACCGGCGGGTGCGGGTCTTCGTGTCCTCGACCCTGCAGGAGCTCGCGGACGAGCGGGCGGCGGCGCGCGCGGCCATCGCCCGGCTGCGGCTGACACCGGTGATGTTCGAGCTGGGTGCGCGGCCGCATCCGCCGCGTGAGCTGTACCGGGCGTACCTGGCCCAGTCGGACGTGTTCGTGGGGGTGTACTGGCAGCGGTACGGATGGGTGGCACCGGGGGAGCCGGTCTCCGGCCTGGAGGACGAGTACCTGCTGTCGGGGGACCGGCCGAAGCTGATCTACGTGAAGGCCGCGGCGGAGCGGGAGCCGCGGTTGGCGGCGCTGCTGGAGCGGGTGCAGGCGGACGACCGGGCGGCGTACAAGCCGTTCGAGTCCGCGGACGAGCTGGCCGACCTGCTCGCCGACGACCTCGCCGTGCTGCTCACCGAGCGCTTCACCAGCGTCTCCGCCGCCCCGAGCCGGGAGGTGCCGCTCGACCTGCGGACCGCGCGGCTGCCGGTGCCGCCGACCGGCATCGTCGGCCGCGAGGGCGAGGTCGCGACCGTGGGCAGCCTGCTGGCCGACCGCGACGTCCGGCTCGTCACGCTGGTCGGGCCGGGCGGGATCGGCAAGACCCGGCTCGCGCTGCAGGTGGCCGAGGACGCCAGCAGCTCCGGCGGGCTCGACGGGGTGTGGTTCGTCGACCTCGCCCCGGTCACCGACCCGGCCCAGGTGCCGGATGCGATCGCCACCGCCCTCGGCGTCCGGCCCGAGGGCACCGGACCGGTGCTGGACCTGCTGATGGACCGGCTGCAGGGCCGGCGGGTGCTGCTGGTGCTGGACAACTTCGAGCAGGTGCTGCCGGCGGCGCCGCAGCTGGCCCGGCTGCTGAGCGGCTGCCCGGGGGTGACCGTGCTGGTGACCAGCCGGACCGTGCTGCGGCTGCGCGGTGAGCAGGAGGTGTCGCTGGCGCCGCTGGAGGTGCCGGCCGGCGGCGCGGTGGACGTCGACGTGGTGGGCCGGTCCGCCGCGGTCCAGCTCTTCGTCGCGCGCGCCCGCGAGGTGCGGCCCGGCTTCGCGCTGAGCGCCGCCAACGCCGGTGCCGTCGCCGAGCTGTGCCGGCGGCTGGACGGCATCCCGCTCGCGGTGGAGCTGGCCGCGGCGCAGCTGCGGCTGCTCACCCCGGCGGCGCTGCTGCGGCGGCTCGGCGGGCGGCTGGACCGCTCGCTCGACCTGGCCGCCGGGCCGGTCGACCTGCCCAGCCGGCAGCGGACGCTGCGGGCGACCGTGGACTGGAGCCACAGCCTGCTCTCCGAGCCGGAGCGGGCGCTGCTGGCCCGGCTGTCGGTCTTCGCCGGCGCCTTCACGCTGGAGGGCGCGGACGCGGTCGGCACCGTCGACGGCGCCGGCCCGGACGTGCTCGACACGCTGTCCTCGCTGGTGGCGCAGAGCCTGGTCAGCCCGGACGAGCGGTACGCCGACGAGCCGCGGTTCCGGATGCTGGACACGGTCCGCGCCTACGCCCGGGAGCGGCTGGCCGAGCGGGGCGAGCGGACGGCGACCCTGACCCGGCTCTCGGCGTACCTGCGCGGGCTCGCCGTCACCGCCGGGGAGCAGCTGGAGGGCCCGGACAACGCCGCCTGGTCGATCCGGATCGACGGCGAGCAGGACGACCTGCGCTCGATGGTGCGCTGGGCCATCGCCGGCGACGACGCGGAGACGGCGATCCGGCTGACCGCGCCGCTGTTCACCTACTGGTGGAGCCGCGGGCAGCTGGCCGCGATGCGGTCGCTGGCCGAGCAGGCCGCCGCGCTGCCGTCGGCCGCCGGGCTGCCGCCGGACGCGGCGGCGCTGCTGCTGTGGGCACGCGGCATGCTGCGGATCGCCGTCGGCGAGGTGACCGGCGCCGAGCCGTACCTGCGGCGGCTGGTGGAGGCGGCGACCGCACTCGGCGACGACCGGCTGCGGGCGCACGGGCTGGCCGGCCTGGGGCTGGCGACCCTGCTGACCGCGGCCGACGAGGCGCGGGGGCTGCTGGACGAGGCGGTGGCCACCTTCCGCCGGATCGGCGACCGGTGGGGGCTGGCGTTCGCGCTGTCCACCCGCGGCCAGCTGGCGCTGCGGGCCGGGGACGCGGCCGGGGCGGCGGCCCTGCACGGCGAGGCGCTGGCCGCCGCGGACGAGATGGCGAACGACCACCTGCGGGCGCAGCTGCTGGACCTGCTCGGGCTGGACGCGGTCGCGGTGGGGGACCTGGCCGGGGCGCGGTCCCGGTTCGCCGCGGCGGCGGCGGTGCACAGCCGGCTGCTGGACCAGGAGGGTTCGGCGTACTGCCTGGACGGCTTCGCCGGGATCGCGCTGGCGCAGGGCCGGCCGGAGGTGTCGGCGCGGCTGCTCGGCGCGTCCCGGCACGCCCGGGAGGTGGTCGGGGTCGCCATCTGGCCGGGGATGCAACCGCTCGCGGACGCGATGGTCGCCGCGGTGCGCGGCTCGCTCGGCGAGGCGGCGTTCGCGCGGGTGACGGCGGAGGGCGCGCGGCTGCGCATGGTGGACGCCCTCGCGTACGCCGAGCGGGCCACCGCCCCGGACGCCCCGGACGCCCCGCGCCCGACGCCTGAACCCGCCCCGCCGCCGCCGGCGGCGGCGGGCGGGGACGGTGCGGGGGCGGCTCAGTAGGCTGGCCGGGTGGGCGACGGCGTCGAGTGGTTGACCGTCCCGGACGTGGCCGAGCGGATGAGCATCCCGGTGACCCGGGTGCACCAGCTGCTGCGGGACGGCAGGCTGGCCGGCCAGCGGTCCGGCGGCGTGCTGCGGGTGCCGGCCGCCTTCCTGCACGGGGACGCGGTGGTCAAGGGACTGCCCGGCGTGCTGACCGTGCTGCGCGACGGCGGCTACACCGACGAGGAGGCCATCCGCTGGCTGCACGCCGACGACGCCAGCCTGCCCGGGACGCCGGTGGACGCGCTGCGGGGCGACCGCGGCCGGGAGGTCAAGCGGCGGGCGCAGGCGCTGGGATTCTAGGGTGGGGGGGTGGGCAACCAGCGGGCGCGGATCGCGCTGACCGACGCCGAGGTGGCCGCCTTCCTCGCCGCCGGGCGGACGCTGGTGCTGGTCACCACCGGCCCGGAGGGCGTCCCCGACCCGGTCCCGATGTGGTACGTGACCGCCGCCGGGGGTGAGGTCCGGATGCGGACGTACGCCCGGTCGCAGAAGGTGGTCAACCTGCGCCGCGAGCCGCGGGTGGCGTGCCTGGTGGAGGACGGCGAGCGGTACGCACAGCTGCGCGGGGTGCAGCTGACCGGCCGGGTCGAGCTGGTCGAGGACCCGGACTGGATCGCGGACGTCTGGACCGGGCTGATGGTCAAGTACGAGGGGCTGCCGGACGCGCAGGTGCCGGCGGCGCGGGCCGCCTTCCGGGCGCGGGCGGGCAAGCAGGTCGGGCTGCGGCTGGCGGTGGACCGGGTCGTGTCCTGGGACCACCGCAAGCTCGACGGAGGTGCCGCGCCGTGACGGTGACCCTCAACGGGGGAGCGCGGGAGCTGCCGGACGGGACCGGGCTGATCGAGCTGATCGAGCAGCTCGGGCTCCGGCCGGGCTCGGTGGTGGTGGAGCGCAACGGCGAGGCGCTGCCGCGCTCGGAGATGGACGGGGTGGTGCTCGCCGACGGCGACCGGCTGGAGCTGGTCCGGGCGGTCGCCGGTGGATAGCTCCCCGCCCGCCCGGCCGCCGGCCGCGGGCGCGGCGGGGGACTGGCGGCGGGACCGGCTGAGCCGGGCGCGGTTGTACCTGTGCACCGACGGCCGGCGGGAGTCGGGGGACCTGTCGGCGTTCCTGGACGCGGCGCTGCGCGGCGGCGTCGACATCGTGCAGCTGCGCGAGAAGGGCCTGGAGGCGCGCGCGGAGCTGGCCCTGCTCGAGGTCCTCGCCGACGCCGCCCGCCGGCACGGCGCGCTGTGGGCGGTCAACGACCGCGCCGACGTCGCCGCGGCGGCCGGCGCCGACGTGCTGCACCTCGGCCAGGACGACCTGCCGGTGCCCGCGGCCCGCCGCCTCCTCGGCGCGGCGCCGCTGGTCGGCCGGTCCACCCACGAGCGCGGCCAGGTCGACGCCGCGGACGCCGAGCCGGGGGTCGACTACTTCTGTGTCGGCCCGTCCTGGCCGACGCCGACCAAGCCGGGCCGCGCCGCGCCCGGCCTGGACCTGGTCCGGCACGCGGCCGCCACCGCGACCCGGCCCTGGTTCGCGATCGGCGGCATCGACCTCGACCGGCTCGACGCGGTCCTCGACGCGGGGGCGCGCCGGGTCGTCGTGGTCCGCGCGATCGCCGGCGCGGACGACCCGGAGGCGGCCGCCAAGGCATTCCGGTCCCGGCTGGAGGCGGCCGGGTGAGGCAGCTGACGTACCTGGCGGTGCTGGTCGGCTGCCTGCTCGGCACCCTGCCGCTGGAGATCGTGCTGCGGACCCGGGTGTACGCGCGCTGGCGCCGCTGGCTGCTGGCGCTCGCGCCGACGCTGGTCGTCTTCGTCGGATGGGACCTGTACGCGATCAGCCGCGGGCACTGGACGTACGACCTGGACCGGATGACCGGCGTCCTGCTGCCCGGCGACCTCCCGCTGGACGAGGTGCTGTTCTTCGTGGTCACCCCGACCTGCGCGATCCTCGCCTTCGAGGCGGTCCGGGCGGTCAGGCGGCGGCGGGTGGGCGACGAGGCGGACCGGGTCCGTTGACCTACACGCAGCTGGCGGTCCTGGGCGTGCTCGGCGCGGTGCTGGTCGACACCGCGCTGCTGCGCACCCGGCTGCTGGGCCGGAAGACCTTCTGGACGGCGTACGCGATCGTCGTGTTCTTCCAGCTGATCACCAACGGGATCTTCACCGGGCTGGACATCGTCCGCTACGACCCGGCGACGATCCTCGGGCCGCGGATCGCGTTCGCGCCCGTCGAGGACCTGCTCTTCGGTTTCGCGATGGTGACCTCGACGCTGTCCACCTGGGTCTGGCTCGGCCGCCGCGGCCGGCCGGTCCCGGGCGACCCGCCGGAGTGAGTCACCCCAGGTGCTCCAGCGCGGTCGCCTCGTCGACGACGTCGGCGTACTTGGCGTCCAGGTCGAGCAGGTTGGCGTCCCGGATGGACGGGGTGCGGTCGGCGGTGGCATCCCGGACCACGATCGGCCGCAGCCCCACGGTGAGCGCGTCGGTGGCGGTGGCGCGGACGCAGCCGCTGGTGGAGAAGCCGGCGACGACGGCGGTGTCCACCCCGCGGGCGGTCAGCCAGGACGCCAGCGGGGTGCCGGCGAAGGCGGACGCGTAGAGCTTGGCGACCACCAGCTCGCCGTCGGCGGGCGCGACCTGTTCGGCGATGCCCGCGTACGGCGACCCGTCGGCCAGGTGCCGCAGCGACGGGACCTTGGCGAAGAACAGGGGCGCGTTGGAGCCGTCCGGGCGGTAGTCGAGCCGGGTGAAGACGACCGGGTGCCCGCCCGCGCGGGCGGCGGCGAGCAGCCGGGCGATCGAGGCGAGCGCCGGCGGCCCGGCGTCGGCGGGCAGGCACAGTGGCGAGTCGGGGTCGAGGTAGGCGCGCACCACGTCGACCACCAGCAGCGCCGGGCGGGCGCCGAAGCCGACCCGCCCGGCGAACCCCGCCGCCTGGTATCCCGGGTGGGTCACCGCCCACCGCCGGCGGCCGGTGCGGTGCGGGTCGGCCGACCCCCCGGGCGGACTGCGGGGGATCGCCGCCCGGGGGGCCGGGTCATGGGGTGCCCGCCGCGACCGGCGAGGTGGCGCGGAACACCGGAGGTCGCGGGGCGGGCAGGCCGGTCTCGGCCAGCGACCGCTCGCGCAGCTGGTCGATGGACGGGCCGAAGTCGAAGACCGGCAGCTCGCCCCGCTCGGCGCGCAGCCGGTCGCGCAGGGCCGAGGTCGCCGCGGCATCGGCGGCCCCGTCGACGACCACGACGCCGTAGCGCGCCGCACCGTCCACACTCACCAGACCGCGCCGGACCTCCGTCGCGACCAGCTCCGGGTCCCGGTCGTACGGGTCGCCCCAGCCGCCGCCGCCCCAGGTCACGTAGTGCAGCAGGTCGCCGGGCTGCACCCGGACGCCGTCGCACTTGGACGGGAGCATCGTCCGCGACCCGTCGCCGCGCTCCAGCCACTTGCGCGAGCGGGAGCCGGGCTGCCCGCCGTTCACCCCCCAGGGGTAGGTGAACCACCGGTCGTCGTGGATGGACACGGTGCCCGGCTCGGTGAAGCGGTAGGCGATGTCGATGCCGTTGCCGCCGCGGAAGAAGCCGGCGCCGCCGGAGTCGGCGACCGTCTCGTACTTCTCGATCACCAGCGGGAAGTACGCCTCCAGGAACTCGTTCGGCACGTTGGTGAACGACGGCCACAGCGAGTACCCGTCCGGCCCGTCGCCGAACGGCCGGCCGGGGATGCCGCCGAACCCGATCTGGTAGAGCTGGAACCACTCGCCGTCCTCCCGCCGGTGCCCGGAGTACATCAGGTGCGGCGAGGAGGAGAAGCCGGCGGCGCAGAGGAAGTCCGGCTGCCGCTGCCCGAGCAGCCCACCGAGGATGTCGAAGATCCGGCCCAGCGCGTGCGTCCGGCACGACAGCGCCGCCGGGTAGCGCGGCTTGAACAGCGTGCCCTCCGGGATCCGCACGTCGACCAGCGGGTAGAAGCCGTCGTTCCAGAGGATCTGCGGGTCGAATACCATGATCATGTAGATCCCGAAGAACATCTTGTAGAGGTTCTCGTTGAGGTAGTAGTTGATCGGGCCCTCGGACTGCGGGTCGGTGCCGGCGAAGTCGAGGACGACCCCGTCGCCCTCCCGCCACATCGAGCAGTGCACCTTGTACGGCCCGTAGCCCATGCCGTCGTCGCAGACGTAGTCGGTGAAGGTGAGCGTCTCCTCGGCCGGGATCGTGGTCGCGATGAGCTGCTTCATCGCCTGGTAGTTGCGCTCCAGCAGGGCATCCAGCGCGGAGACGTACGTCTCGGCGCCGAAGCGCTCGCACAGCTCGACGACCCGGCGGTTGGCGGTCCGGCAGGCCGCGACGATCGCGTTCAGGTCCGAGCGGTTCCACTCCCTGGTGCGGACGTTGGCCAGCGCGAAGTCCAGCGTGCGGGTGTCCAGGACGCCGCCCTCGTACAGCTTGAACGGAGGGATCGTCACGCCCTCCTCGTAGATGCTGGTGGCGTCGGTGGGCAGCGAGCCGGGCACCTTGCCGCCGACATCGGTCATGTGCCCGAACATCGACGCCCAGCCGACGATCCGTCCACTGTGGAAGATCGGCAGCACGACCAGCCAGTCGTTGAGGTGGCTGATCGCCGCCCCGCAGGAGTACGGGTCGTTCGTCATCAGGACGTCGCCCTCCTCGACCGTCCCGTCGAAGCCGGCGAGGAAGTCCGGGATGGACAGTCCGAACTGGCCGACCACCATCTTGCCGTCCGGGTTCGCGATCAGCGGGAACTCGTCGTGCTGCTCGCGGATGCCGGGCGACATGGCGGTCCGGAAGAGCACCGCGTCCATCTCGTACCGGGCGTTGCGCAGGGCGTTCTCGACGATGTCGAGCGTCACCGGGTCGACGTCCACCCGCGACAGCGGGCTGGCGTTCGGCTGGACCAGGGTCGCCATCAGACCCTCCCCTCGGGCCGGATGAGGATGGTGCCGGTCTTCTGGACGGTGCCGGCATGGCCCGGCAGCACCAGCGTGGTCGAGTCCATCTCGGTGACGATCGCCGGGCCGGTGACGACGTTGCCGGCGGCGAGCTTCGCCCGGTCGTAGACGCCGGCCTCCGCCCAGCCGCCGTCGACCCAGATCCGGGTGGTCTCCTGCCGGGCGGCGGCGGGATCCGCGTCCCCCGCCGGCAGCTCCGGCGCGGTGATCGTGGGCGGCCGGCCCTGGACCGTCGCCCGCAGGTTCACCAGCTCGTGCTCGGCATCGAGGGCGAAGGTGAACAGCCGGGTGTGCTCGGTGTCGAACCGGCCGCCGAGCGCGGCCAGCCCGGACCCGTCGCCGCCGCCGAAGGACTCCAGCTCGACGTCGACCGGCACCTCGAAGCCCTGCCCGTGGTAGCGGACGTCCACCTGGTACGACGCCGTCTGCTCGGCCCGCGGCACCCCCTCGGCGTCCAGCCGCGCCTGGGCCTCCAGCGCGAGCTCCTCCAGTCCCTTCCGGACCTCGACGTCGGAGGTGTCGGAGAAGCGCCGGATGTAGGTGCGGGCCGCCTCGTCCCGCAGCGAGGTGGTCGCGTCGCCGTACGCGCAGAGCACGCCGGGGGAGGGCGGCACGATCACCGGCCAGGAGCCCATCAGCCGGCCGAGCGCGTTGGCGTGCAGCGGGCCGGCGCCGCCGAAGGCGACCAGCGCGAACTCGCGCGGGTCGTGTCCCTGCTGGACGGACACCAGCCGCAGCGCGCCGAACATGTTCTCGTTGACGATGTCGACGATGCCCGCCGCCGCGGTCTCCGCGTCCGCCAGGCCCATCGCGTCGGCGACGCCCTGCACGGCCGCGCGGGCGGCGCCCGCGTCGAGTGCCATCTCGCCGCCGAGCAGCCGGGGCGGCAGGTAGCCGAGCACCACGTTCGCGTCGGTCACCGTCGGGTCGCCGCCGCCGCGCCCGTACGCGGCCGGTCCGGGCTCGGCGCCGGCGGACTGCGGCCCGACCCGCAGCGCCTTCGTCAGCTCCGGCACGTGCGCTATCGAGCCGCCGCCGGCGCCGACGGTGCGGACGTCCACACTGGACGCCCGCACCTTCAGGTCGCCCACCTGGGTCTCCCGACCGACCTGCGGCCGGCCGCCCTGCACCAGCGCCACGTCGGTGGAGGTGCCGCCCATGTCGAAGGTGAGCAGGTTCTCCTGCCCGGTCTGCCGGGCGATCCAGAGCGCACCGGAGACGCCGCCGGCCGGCCCGGACATCAGCAGGGTCACCGGCGCCGCGGCGGCGGTCGCCACCCCGGCCAGGCCGCCGTCGCTGCGCAGCACGTGCAGCGTGCCCCGCACCTGCTGATCGGCCAGCGCGTCGGACAGGCTGCGCAGGTAGCGGGAGACCGTGGGCCGGACGTAGGAGTTCGCGACCGTGGTGAGGGTCCGCTCGTACTCGCGGATCTCCGGCAGGATCTGCGACGACAGCGAGATCGGCACGTCCGGCATCACCTCGGCGGCGATCTCGCCGATGCGCTTCTCGTGCGCGTCGTTGGCGTAGGAGTTGACGAGCGAGACGGTGAGCGCCTGCACGCCGCGGTCGCGCAGCAGCTCCAGCGAGGCGCGGACGGCGGCCTCGTCCAGCGGGGTGCGGACCGCGCCGCGCGCGTCCATCCGCTCGACCGCCTCGACGGTGTCCTCCAGGTCGGCCAGCGGCTCCGGCTTGGGCCAGATGATCCACCCGGCCAGGCCGCCCGGGACGAAGGAGCGGGCGATCTGCAGCACCTGGCGGTAGCCGCGGGTCACCACCAGCCCGACCCGGGCACCCTTGCCCTCCAGCACCGCGTTCGTCGCGATCGTGGTGCCGTGCATGACGTGCGCGATCCGGTCGGGGGAGATCCCGGCGGCCGCACAGACCTTCCCGATGCCGGCCAGCACGCCGCGCGACTGGTCCTCCGGCGTGGACGGGATCTTGGCCCGGTGGGTGGCGCCGGTCGCCTCGTCCACGAGCAGCAGGTCGGTGAACGTGCCGCCGACGTCCACGCCGAGCCGATAGGCCATCGTCGTCCTCCTCAGATCACGCCGTCGGTGCGGAGGCCGTGAAGCTCGGCGGGGTCAAGGCCGAGCAGGCCGCGGTAGATCTCCTCGTTGTGCTCGCCGAGCTCCGGCCCGACCCAGCGCACCCGCCCGGGCGTGTCGGACAGCCGGGGCGCGACGTTGTGCATCGCCAGCTCGCCGAAGGCCGGGTGCGGCAGCCGCACGATCGACTCCCGGGCGGCGAAGTGCGGGTCGGCGATCATGTCCCGGGCCCGGTACGTCCGGCCCGCCGCGACACCGCCGTCGTGCAGCGCCGCCAGCAGCTCCTCGGCGTCCAGGGTGCGGCTCCAGCCGGCGATCACCCGGTCCAGCTCGGTCATGCTGGCGCCGCGGGCGGAGTGGGTGGCGTAGCGGGGGTCGGCGGCCAGCTCCGGCCGGCCCATCACCGCGGCCAGCCGGCCGAAGACCGAGTCCTGGTTGGCGGCGATGAGCACGCTCTGCCCGTCCCGGGTCGGGTAGACGTTGCTCGGTGCCACGTTCGGCAGCACCGGGCCGGTCCGCTCCCGCTGGTAGCCGGCGACCTGCCACTCCGGCACCAGCGACTCCATCATCGCCAGCACCGCCTCGTAGATGGCCGAGTCGACCACCTGGCCGCGGCCGCTGGACTGTCGCGAGTGGACCGCCATCAGCGCGCCGAGCGCGGCGAAGGTGCCGGCCAGCGAGTCGCCGAGGGACACCCCGGCGCGGGCCGGTGCCCGGTCCGGGTCGCCGGTGACGTACCGGATGCCGCCCATCGCCTCGCCGATCGAGCCGTAGCCGGCGCGCCGCGCGTACGGGCCGGTCTGCCCGAAGCCGGTCACCCGGACCAGGACCAGCCGCGGGTTGACCCGGGACAGCTCGTCCCAGCCGAGGCCCCAGCGCTCCAGCGTGCCCGGGCGGAAGTTCTCCACCAGGACGTCCGCGGTCGCGGCGAGCCGCAGCGCCAGGTCCCGGCCGCGCGGGTCGCGCAGGTTGCAGGTGACCGACTTCTTGTTCCGGGCGATGACCGGCCACCACAGCGACCTGCCGTGCGGCTTCTCCCGGCCCCACTCGCGCATCGGGTCGCCGCGGGACGGGTCCTCCAGCTTGACCACCTCGGCGCCGAAGTCGCCGAGCAGCTGCCCGCAGAACGGACCGGCCAGCAGCTGACCGGTCTCGATCACCCTGAGGTCCGCGAGCGGGCCGCCGGCCGGCGGGCTCACCCCGTCTCCAGAGCCGCCGGGCCCGCGAGCACGGGGGCGGTGGCGAGCAGGGTGGCGCGGGCCGCCATCACGTGCGAGCGCATCACCGACTCGGCCCACAGGCCGTCGCCGGCGCGCAGCGCGGCCACCAGCTCGCGATGGTGGCCCATGCTGCGGGACAGCGCCGCCGGCGAGTAGCGCTGGAAGGTCCGCTGCACCAGCGGGACCTGCACCACGGTGGACAGCAGCGCGACCAGCCGCGAGTTGCCGGCCGCGGCGAGCACGCTCTGGTGCAGGTCGAGGTTGAGCGCGGACACCTCGTCGAGGTCCGGCCGGGGCCGGGCGACCTGTGCCTCCATCCGGTCGCACAGCTCGTCGAGCCGGTCCAGCTCGGGCGCGCCGATCCGGCTCGCCGCGCGGCGGGCGCCGAACCCCTCCAGCAGGGCGCGCAGGCCGAAGATCTCCTCGAGGTCGTCCTCGTCGTACTGGGCGACCACCGCCCCGCGGTGCGGCTGCAGCACCACCAGCCCGTCGGACTCCAGCCGGCGCAGCGCCTCGCGGACCGGGGTGCGGCTCACCCCGAGCTCGCCGGCCAGCTCCTCCTCGCGCAGCCGGGAGCCGAGCGCGCGGCCGCCGTCGAGGATGCCGCGGCGCACCGCCAGGTAGACCCGATCGGCCGCTCGGTCCGACGACACCGCACCCCCTCCCGACACGATGTGTACAAGGTCGGGGTGAGAGGGTCCTGCGTCAAGGGTCTAGGCGCTTATTGCATACAACGGGTCAGCGGAGGCGGCTGCGGGCGGCGTACGCGCGGGCCAGCCCGGGCCCGGCGACCGCGAGCCGGCGGCGGATCCCGACCGAGACGCGGCGGTCGAGCACCTGGTAGTCCGCGCGCTCGACCTCGTCGAGGATCCCGCGGTAGAGCCGCAGGGCGGTGTGGATGCAGTCCCGGCTGGTCGGGTGCAGCAGCCGGATGCCCGGTTCGGCGGCCCGGTAGAGCTCGCGGGTCCGGGCGATCTCGTACGCCAGCAGCCGCCGCACCGGCGCGTCCACGACGCCGCGCGCGAGCCGCTCCCGGTCCACGCCGAAGTGCTCGAGGTCCTCGCCGGGCAGGTAGACCCGGCCGCGGCGGAGGTCCTCGCCCACGTCCCGGATGAAGTTCGACAGCTGGAAGGCGACCCCGAGGTCGGCCGCGTACGCCTCCACCAGCTCCCGCGGCCCGACCGGCTCGAGGACCGGGACCATCTGCAGGCCGATCACCGCGGCCGAGCCCCAGGTGTACTTCAGCAGGTCGTCGTACGTCGGGTAGCCGGTGACGGTGAGGTCCATCCGCATCGAGGCGAGGAAGTCCTCGAACAGGCCGAGCGGGATGTCGAAGCGGCGGATGGTGTCGACGACGGCACGGGTGACCGGGTCGGCCGGCAGCACCGTGGCACCGGCCCGCACCTCGGACAGGAAGCGCGATCCCCACCCCTGCAGCCAGTCGGCCTTCTGCTCGCCGGTCCGGCCGGAGGCCAGGTCGTCGACGATCTCGTCGGCGTAGCGGGCGAAGCCGTACAGCGCGTGCACGGACGGCCGCTTGGCCGCGGGCAGCAGCAGGGTGGCGAGGTAGTAGGTCCGGCCGTGCCGGGCGTTCAGCCGCCGGCACTGCTCGTACGCCGCGCGCAGCCGCGGATCGGTGATGCCGGCGGCGTCCAGCTCCCTCGCGCTCACGAGGCGGACGCTACCGGCTCCCGCCCGCCCGGCCCGGGCACCGCCGGGTCCGGCTCGTGCCCGAGCACGACGTACGTCGCCACCGCGGCAGCCGTGGTGCTGGCCAGCACGGGCGCCCACTCCATGAACAGGTTCGCGCCCTGCGGGGTGATCATCATGGACAGCCAGACGCTGCCGCCGGCCGCCAGCAGCCAGGCCCGCCGGTGGAGCGGGGTCGCGGCGGCGATGACGATCCCCCAGATCACGTACCAGGGCTGGACCACCGGGCCGAGCAGCACGATGGCCAGCAGCGCCAGCGCGAGCGAGCGGACCGGGCCGGCCCGGCCGGCGCGCAGCCACAGCCAGCCGACCACGACGACGGTCAGCACCTGGCCGCCGACCCGGAAGGCGGAGATGACCGGGTCCTCGGAGGTCACGAAGCTCTCCGCGCCGCGCAGGACGTCGGTGAGCAGGCCGAGCCCGGTCGGGACCGACAGCCAGGTCACCACCGCGCCCGGCGCGTTCAGCTGCTTGACCCAGCCGAACCCCAGGCCGGTCGCGAGGGTGATCACCGCGGCGGTCGCCAGCGCGACGGCGCCGGTGCGCAGGCAGGCCCGGACCAGCACCGCCCGCCCGGTCAGGTGCCGGGCCCACACCCAGGCGAGGAAGCCCACGGCGATCACCGCCGGCGCCTTGACCAGCACGGCGGCCGAGGTCAGCGCCACCCCGGCGGCCACCCAGCGCTCCTCGGTCGCCGCCACCGCCACCGCGAGTCCGGCGACGACGAGCCCGAGCATCAGCGCGTCGTTGTGCCCGCCGGCGACGAAGTGGACCAGCACCAGCGGGTTGAGCACGCCGAGCCAGACCGCGCCGCGCGGGTCGGCGCCGCAGGCGGTCGCCAGTCGGGGCAGGTAGCGCGCCAGCAGCAGCAACCCGGCGACCGCGAGCAGCCGCATGAACAGGACTGTGGTCGCCACCCGGTCGCCGGTGAGGGTGGCGACAGCGCGCCCCAGCCCCAGCCACAGCGGCCCGTACGGCGCGGGGGTGTCGACCCACATCCCGGAGATCTCGTCCAGGAACGGCCCCGACAGCGCCACCGGACCCACCCGGTACGGATCGAGGCCGGCGTGCGCGATCTGCGCCTGCGCCGCGTACGAGTAGAGGTCCCGGCTGAACAGCGGGACCGCGACCAGCAGCGGGGCTCCCCACAGGGCGGCGATCCGCAGCAGGTGCCGGGTCTGCGTGCCGGCCTCGCCGCGGCGGAGCGAGCGGCCGAGGTGCAGCCACGCCATCCCGAGCACGGCCAGGCCGGCGTAGACGAAGGCCAGCGCGGCCCGCTCGCCGATGCCGTCGCGGAGCACGGCGATGACGGGGGTGCGCTTGACCGGGTCGTAGACGGGCGCGGCGCCGGCGCCGAGCGAGCCGAGGGCGAGCAGGGCCGACCCGGCGAAGCCGGTGAGGACCACCTTGCGGACGTGCCCGGTGCCCCAGCCGGCCCAGCGGTCGCGGACGGTGCGGATCGCGGGCACCGCCAGGGCGGTCATGTCCGGGCGGTCAGGTCCGGGCGCCGGCCCGGCGCCGGGGGCACCGGGCGGTGGACCGGCGGCGGCGTCCCGGAGGTGGCCGCCGACCGGCCGGGGAGCAGCTCGAACAGCACCGCGGAACCGGCCACCGCCGCGGCCGAGAGCACCGCCTGGACGATCGCGCTCACGTCGACCGTGCCGCCTTTCGGCATCAGGACCATGGACAGCGCGGCGGACGCGGTGACGACCGCGCTCCGCACGGCCAGCGACGGTATCCCCGCGGCGACCAGCACGAAACCCCAGAGCAGGTACCACGGATGCACTACCGGGCCGAGTGCCACCACGGCGATGAGGCCGAGCCCGAGCGAGCCGGCCAGCCCGTAGCGCTCCATCCGGGCCAGCAGCAGCAGGCAGATCACCAGGGCCAGCAGCCCGCCGGCCCCGCGGAAGACCTTGATCGCCACGTCGGTCTGGTCGTCGAGGCCGACCACCTAGGTCAGCAGCCCGACCGCCTCGCCGAGCAGGGTGGTGCCGGACAGCCAGTTGCGGACCTGGCCGGGGGTGTTCAGCGCGTTGATCCAGCCGTAGCCCAGGCCGGTCAGCCAGGACACCGACCCGATCACCGCGCCGGACACGGCGGCGGTCGCCGCGGCGGCGCGGACCAGCCGGACCCGCCCGTCCAGCTGCTGCGCCCAGACCGGCACGATGAAGACCAGCGCCAGCGCGGCCGGCGCCTTGACCAGCAGCGCCAGCGAGCAGACCGCGACGCCGAGCGCCGGGCGCCGGTCCAGCACCAGGACCAGACCGGCCACCAGCAGCCCGACCAGCAGCGCGTCGTTGTGCGCGCCGCTGACGAAGTGCAGCAGGACCAGCGGGTTCAGCACGCCCAGCCACAGCGCCCGGTCCGCCGGCACGCCGCAGTGCTCGGCCAGCCGGGGCAGGTAGCGGATCAGCAGCACCACCCCGGCGAGCGCGAGCAGCCGCATCCCGAGCACCGTCGCCACGGTCCCGCCCGAGCCCAGGTCGACCACCCAGCCCGCCAGCTGCAGGAACAGCGGCCCGTACGGCGCCGGCGTGTGCGCCCACACGCCCGGCACGTCCACGTAGAACGGGTTCTCCGGGATCGCGCCCGGACCCCAGAAGTACGGGCTGGCGCCGGCGTGCACCATCCAGCCCTGCGCGGCGTAGCTGTAGACGTCCCGGCTGAACATCGGCGGCGCCACGCACAGCGGCGCGGCCCAGGCGGCGAAGGTGATCAGCAGCGACCGGCGGCTCGGGCCCTCGGCGGTGCCGATCCGGCGGCCGAGGAACAGCCATGCGACCACGAGCAGGGCGAGCCCGGCGTAGCCGACCGCGAGGGCGAGCTGCTCGCTCGAGCGCAGCCAGCCGACCAGCGGCACATCGGTGAACGGGTCGCGCCGCGGCAGCGCGCCGGCCGCGACCCCGCCGACCGCGAGCGCGGTCGCACCGGCCAGCCCGAGCGTCCGGTAGCGGTCGAGCAGACGCAGCTGTCCGGCCGTCCGGAACCGGTACAACCGGAGCACGACGGAGGACGGCACGGCGTGTCAGGTTACCGGCTCCGGGACCCGGCGTCGTGCGCAAAAGCGACGTCTCAGTATGAGTGCTTCGTCTCGTCACCGCCAGGCGCGGGACCTGTACTCCCGGTCGCGACCGGTGATCCGCTCGGCGGCCAGCCGACCGGACAGCAGCACCATCGGCACGCCCACGCCGGGTTGGGTGCCGGAGCCGGCGAAGACGACGTTCTCGACCCCGCGGGCCAGCGTGGAGGGGCGGAACGGGCCGGTCTGCCGCAACGTGTGCGCGGCCGCGAACGGAGCGCCCATGGCCAGCCCGGAGGCCGCCCAGTCGGCCGGGGTGACCAGCCGCTCCACCTCGACCGCGGCGCCGAAGCCGACGTAGCCGCGCTGCTCGAGGGTGCCGACGAGCTCGTCCCGGTAGCGGGGTCCGGTGACCTCCCAGTCGATTCGGGCGCCGAGGTTCGGGGTCGGGGCGAGCACGTAGTAGGTCTGCCGGCCGGCCGGGGCCAGTGTGGGGTCGGACCGGGTGGGGTTCGTGACCAGCAGCGACGGGTCGGACATGAGCTGACCGGCTCCGATCAGCTCGGCGAAGGTGCGCCGCCAGGCCCGGCCGAAGTGGATGTCGTGGTGCGCCGTGGCGGTGTAGGCCGCCGTGGAGCCGACGTGCAGGACCACGCACGAGGGGGAGTAGCGCAGCCTGGCCAGCCGCCTCGGCGCCAGCCCGGGCGGCAGCAGCTCGCGGTACGCGGTGGGCAGGTCCGGGTTGAGCACGACGACGTCGGCCTCGAGCCGGTCGCCGTCGGCGGTCAGCACCGCCCGGGCGCGGCCGTCCCGGACCTCCACCCGGGTGACCTCGGTGCCGTAGCGGAACCGGACGCCGTGCTTCTCGGCGGCGGCGGCGAGCGCCCGCGGGACGGCGTGCATCCCGCCGGCCGGGAAGAAGACCCCGGCGACCGAGTCCATGTACGCGATCACCGCGTACACGGCGAGGGCGCGGTACGGCGACAGCCCGGCGTACATCGCCTGGAAGGAGAAGACCCGCTGCGTCCGCGGGTCCTTCAGGTGCCGGGCGACGGCGGGGGCGAGCCGGCCGAAGCCGCGCAGGGCGACCAGCCGGGCGAGGTCGGGACCGAGCAGGGCGAGCGGGGAGTCGAGGTTGCGGTCGATGAACGTGCGCATCTGGGCCCGGTAGAGCGCGGAGACGAACCCGACGAAGCGGCGGTAGCCGGCAGCCTCCGCGGCGCCGCAGACCCGCTCGACCTCGGCGGCCATCGCGTCGACGTCCGCCTTGACGTCGAGCGTCGAGCCGTCCGGGTAGTGCGCCCGGTAGAGCGGGTCGACCGCCCGCAGCTCCAGCCAGTCCTCCAGCCGCTCGCCGACGCAGTCCAGGGCGTCCGCGATCAGGTCCGGCATCGTCAGCACCGTCGGTCCGGTGTCGAACGAGTAGCCGTCCAGCTCCAGCCGGCCGGCCCGGCCACCGGGCACCTGCTCCCGCTCGACGACGGTGACCTCCCGGCCGGCTCCGGCGAGCCGCAGCGCCGCGGACAGGCCGCCGAGGCCGGCCCCGACGACCAGCACCCGGTCCGTGGGTCCCCGCACCGTCCGCACGTCCCGACCCTAGGGCGACACCGCCGCCCACGCCGCCCGGAGCCCGCCACCCGGACCCGGGTCCGGCGCCCGCCTGCTGCCCCTCGCCAGGCTCGCCAGGCCTGCCGGGTGCCAGGCCTGCCGGGTGCCGGCCTGCCGGGTGCCAGGCCTGCCGGGTGCCGGTCCTGCTGGGCGCGGGTCCTGCCCCGCAAGCCGTCGTCCGCCGGGGCGGCGGAGTCCTCGCCGGCGTTGGGTACTGCTCCGTTTCGCTAGGTCTCTGCTCCGTCGGGCGCGGCAGACCGGTGCGGCCGGCGGCTGGCATCTTCTGGGCTGCCGTGCCGCCCATCCGTTTCGCTACGTCTCTGCTCCGCGCAGCGGAGCGCACACCCGCGCTGGAACAGCTCACTGTCCGCCTCGCTGCGTCCCTGCTCCGGGCAGCGGTGCAGAGACGTAGTGTTCCGGGCGGGTTCTGGGGGCACCCGACATCGTTTGTCCACAACCGCAATCCGCTGTCCACAGATTGGCCAGGCGACTAGCGAAGCCATTGACCGATCTGAAAACTGATGCTCATGACCGATTTCCTCGACGTGACCGGCGTATTGCGGAGGGCTCGCCGGCGCACCGACCTCAGCCAGCGGGAGATGGCCGCGGCCGCAGGCGTGAGCGCGACGGCCGTCGCACGGGCGGAGAGCGGCGGCCGGGCGACTCTGGAGCTGCTCGAGCGCACGCTGGCGGTCGCCGGCCTACGCCTGGTGGTTGTCGACAGCAGCGGAAGACCGATCAGCCCGATGCGGTCCGACGGAGTACGGGACCTCGGCAACCGGCGGATTCCGGCCCATCTCGATCCCTTCGGCTACTCGGGCGTCGGCCTGCCGTATCGAGCCGACCGGCCCTACCCGCGACCACCTGGCTCCGTGTCCTTCGTCCGGTGCCGGGTGGAGCGGGACCGGTATCGCTCGTTCCGCGGCGCGCCGGCCGACCATCCCTCGCGGCAGGAGCTGCTACCCCGGCCGAAGCCGCCACGCCCGGTGTACGTCAGCGGTCCCGACTGCTCCTGCGGTCCGGAGTGCGAGCGGCGGTGCGTCAACGAGTGCGACTGCCAGTGCGAGCCGGACCCGCGGCGGGTCTCAGCGCAGGGCGCGCCGGATCACGACGAGCAGCTGGGTCAGCCCGATCGCGCCCAACCCGACCCAGGCGGCCGCGCCGGCGGTGACGATCAGGTCGGCCGACCCGGGCAGCAGGCCGCTGCCGAGCAGCAGCCCGGCGGTGAGGATCACCCGGGTAGGCCGCTCCCAGACGGTGATGACGCCCACCTCGCCCATCCCGGCGTTCCCGGCCCTCGCCCTGGCGTACTCCTGCAGCCCCATCAGGCCGCCGCCCGCCACGCACACCGGCCCCGGTGCGCCGAGCAGCCAGAGCGACACCAGGTACGCCGCGTCGGACAGCCGGTCGGCGAGCGAGTCCAGCACGAAGCCCCAGCGCGAGGTGTGCCGGGTGAGGATCGCGACCGCACCGTCGAGGTTGTCCAGGAGCCCGGCGACCACGACGAGCCCCGCGGCGGCCAGCGGCCACCGGCCGCCCGGGCTCGCCACCACCGCCGCCGCCGCCGACACCAGCACACCCCAGGCGGTCAGCGCGTTCGGCGACACTCCGCGCGCCGCAAGCGGCCGCGCCGCCGCGTACGCGATCGACAGCCAGCGGCCGGCCAGGCTGCCCGCAGCGGGCTCGTAGCCGCCGTGCAGCGGCGCCCAGCGGCGCAGGTAGTCGGCCCGGTCCGGCAGCGGCTCCACCGGCCGCCGGGCGGACACGGCCGTGACCACGAGCACCGCGACCGCCGCCGCGGCGAGGACCAGCGCCGTCAGCACGCCCCGGTCAGGCGGGGACCCGGGCTGCGGCCCGGGCGCCGAGGCCGAGCCGCGCCCAGACCTCCCGCGTCGCGGTGGACCGGTTCAGCGTGTAGAAGTGCAGCCCGGGCACGCCCTCGGCGAGCAGCCGCTCGCACAGCGCGGTCGCGTGCTCGACGCCGACGCGCCGGACCTCGGCGGGATCGTGCTCCACCTCGTACAACTGGGCCGCGAGGTCGGCGGGGAAGGCGGCGCCGGACAGCTCGGCGGAGCGCTGGATGCCCCGGACGTTGGTGATCGGCATGATGCCGGCCAGGATCGGGACGTCGCAGCCGAGCCCGGTCACCCGGTCCCGCATCCGCAGGTAGTCCTCCGCCCGGAAGAACATCTGGGTGATGGCGAAGTCCGCGCCGGCCCGGCACTTGGCGACGAAGTGCCGGGTGTCGGTGTCCAGGTCGGCCGAGCGCGGGTGCTTCTCCGGGAACGCGGCGACGCCGACGCAGTAGTCGCCGATGCCTCTTGACCAGCCGGACGAGCTCGTCGGCGTAGCGCAGCCCGGCCGGGTGCTCGGGCCACTCGCCGAGCGGGTCGCCCGGCGGGTCGCCGCGCAGGGCGAGGACGTTGCGGACGCCGGCGGCGGCCAGCCGCCCGATGATGTGCCGGAGCTCGGCGACCGAGTGGTCGACGGCGGTCAGGTGCGCCATCGGCAGCAGGGTCGTGTCGGTCGCGATCCGCTCGGTGATCGCCACGGTGCGGTCCCGGGTCGAGCCACCCGCGCCGTAGGTGACCGAGACGAACGACGGTCGGAGCGGCTCGAGCTGCCGGATCGCCTGCCAGAGCTGCCGCTCGCCCTCGTCGGTCTTCGGCGGGAAGAACTCGAACGAGAACGTGGGTCGCCCCTCGGCGAGCCGGTCGCGCACGGTGGCCGTCATGCGGAAAGGGTAACGGCAGCGCATCCGCGGACGATCGCCGCGACGTAGTACCGCAGGACCGCGCGAACGGGCGGGCCGGCGCCCCATGCCGGATACTGCTGCGACAGCGCCGTACGGCACCGACCCTGGAGCGTTCGTGACCTCGACCCGGCACCGGCCCGGCCCGGCACCTGCCCCGGTGCCGGACGACCCGGCCGCGTCCCCGGTGGAGCGGGCCGACCTGCGCCACCGCGTGTCGACGGCGCTGGACGTCCTGCTGGACCGGCAGGACGCCCGGCTGGCCGCCGTCAGCCCCGAGGTCGGCGAGCTGGTTCTCGCGTTGCGTGACCTGCTCGCCGGCGGGAAGCGGCTGCGGCCGGCCTTCGGCTACTGGGCCTGGCGCGGAGCCGGGATGCCGGACGACGACCGGATGGTGACCGCGGCTGCCTCGCTCGAGCTGTTCCAGGCGTGCGCGATAATCCACGACGACGTGATGGACCGCAGCGACACCCGCCGGGGGCGCCCGGCGGCGCACCGCCGCTTCGGCTCGCTGCACCGGGCCGCCGGTTGGCGCGGCGACGGGGAGGCGTTCGGGACCGGGGCGGCGATCCTGCTGGGCGACCTGTGCCTGGCCTGGTCGGACGAGATGTTCTTCGGCAGCGGGCTGGATGCCGACCGGCTGGCCCGGGCCAGGGTGATCTTCGACGAGATGCGCACCGAGCTGATGGGCGGGCAGTACCTGGACCTGCTCGAGCAGGCGGTCGGCGGCGGGTCGGTGCCGCGCGCGCGCCGGGTGATCGAGTACAAGAGCGCCCGCTACAGCGTGCTCCGGCCGCTGCAGCTCGGCGGGGCGCTGGCCGGGGCCGAGCCGAGGCTGTGCGCGGCGTACGACGCGTACGGGCTGCCGCTGGGCGAGGCGTTCCAGCTGCGCGACGACGTGCTGGGCGTCTTCGGCGACCCGGCCGAGACGGGCAAGCCGGCCGGGGACGACCTGCGGGAGGGCAAGCGGACCGTCCTGGTCGCGGTGGCGACCCAGCGCGGCGGGCTGGCCGCGGTGCGGGTGATCGAGCGGTACCTCGGCGATCCCGCCCTCGACGCCGGCGGGGTGCTGGCACTGCGGGACGTGATCGTGGACACCGGCGCGCTCGCCGAGGTCGAGAGGATGATCGAGGAGCGCACCGGCCGGGCGGTCGCGGCGCTCGAGTCCGCGCCGGTCGACCCCGAGGCGGGCGTGGTCCTGCGCGAGCTCGCCGCGGCCGCCACCGCCCGCCGCCAATGATCGGGCGCCGCTGCGTCTCTGCGTCGCGCGGCGGAGCAGAGACGTAGCGAAGCAGAGGGAACACCCACCGGCCGCGGTGCGGCGCGCAGGCCCGCGGGTGCGCGGGTGCGCGGGCCCGGATCCTCAGGCGGGGCCGACGAGGTCGGCCACGATGCGCGCGGACAGCACCACGAGGGGTAGCCCACCGCCGGGGTGGGTGGACCCACCGACCAGGAAGAGGCCCGGCACGGGCGAGCGGTTCGCCGGGCGGAGGAAGGCCGAGCGGGCCCCGTTCGACGAGCTGCCGTAGATCGCGCCCCCCGGCGCCCTGGTCGTCCGCGCCAGGTTCTCCGGGGTGATGACGTGCGAGAACAGCAACCGGTCGGTCACCTGCAGCCCGCGGCGTGCCAGCAGGCCGAGCAGGCGGCCGGCGTACGAGCCCGCCAGCTCGGCCGAGCTCCAGTCCACCGCGCCGGGCCCGCGACCGTGCCGGGGCGCGTTCACCAGGACGAACCAGGCCTCGTGCCCGTCCGGCCGTACCGCCGGGTCGTCCGGGACGCTGATGTAGATGGTCGGGTCCGCCACCGGGGCCGCCGGGTTGCCGAAGACCGCGTCGAACTCGTCGTCGTAGGAGGACGGGAACAGCACGTTGTGGTGCGCGAGCCCCGGCGTCCGCCCGCGCACCCCGAGCAGGAGCACGAAGCCGGACAGCGACGGGGTGTTGCGGCGCAGCCGGCGCAGCAGCCGGGGCTGCGGCAGCAGGTCGCGGTAGACGTGCACGGCGTCGGCGTTCGCGACGACGACGTCGGCCGGCAGCCGTCCCCGGTCGGCGAGCCGGACGCCGCTGACCCGGCCGCCGCTGGTCTCGATGCGGGCGACGTCGGTGCCGGTCCTGATCCGCCCGCCGAGCGCGGTCACCCGCTGGGCGAGCGCGTCCGCGAGGGTGCGCAGGCCGCCGCGGAGATACCAGCCGCCGAACTCCTGCTCGATGTACGGGACGACCGCGAGCGCGGCCGGCGCCCGGCGCGGGTCGGAGCCGGTGTACGTCGCGTACCGCTCGAGGAGCGTCCGCAGCCGCGGGTCGCCCAGATAGCGCTCGCCGAGCGAGCGCAGCGTCCGGCCGGGCGCGATGGTGCGCAGGTCCCGCAGCCGCACCGCCTGCCGGGCCAGGTCGCCGAAGCCGTTCACCGTGGACTCGAGGAACGGGCCGCGGACGGCCCGCCAGATCTCGCCGGCCCGGGACGTCAGGCGCAGCCAGTCGGCACCCGAGCCGGGACCGAACGCCGCGTCCATCCGGGCACTGGTCAGCTCCGGGTCGGCCGCGGTGTCGAGCCGGGTGCCGTCGGCGAAGCGGTAGCGGGTCACCGGGTCGAGCGGTTCCAGGGTCAGCGAGGACTCCAGCGGGTCGCCGGTCGCGTCGAACAGCTCGGTGAACACGTGCGGCATGGTCAGCAGCGACGGTCCGGTGTCGAAGCGGAAGATGCCGGCCTCGGTGCTCTTCTCCAGCAACCCCAGCTTGCCGCCGACGACCGGCGCCTGCTCGCAGACCGTCACGTCGTGGCCGGACATCGCCAGCCGGGCCGCCGCGGCCAAGCCGCCGACGCCGGCGCCGACCACGACCACCCGGCTCACCTCGCCCCCACCCGCCGCCGGGGCGTGCCGGCGCCCGGGCCGGCGGCGAGGGCGCGACCCTTCCAGGTCAGGGTGCCCGCGCGGTGGGCCCGCCAGGACCGTGCCGTCAGCGCGCCGAGCGCCGTCACCGAGGCGGGGTGTGCCAACGCGTCCGGCCAGGCGCGCCCGCCGGTACGCCTCGCCGCGACCACCCGACCGACCACGCCGGAAGCGTATCCGGCCAGTCCAGTGGCCGATCCGGTGAGCGCCGCCACGGCGGGCAGCACGTACGCGAGGCCGAGCACGCCGACCACCGCGGCGGCGCCGGCCGGCGAGCCGAAGGCCGACCACAGCGACTTGGTGTACCCGTCGCGCAGGTCGGTCCAGCCGCCGTACATCCGGCAGGTCGCCAGCGCCGTCCCGTCCGCGACCCCGCCGCGCCCGCCGGTCCGCTTCACCGCACGCAGCAGCGCGACGTCGTCCAGCACGTCGCCGCGGACGGCCGAGTGTCCGCCGGCCCGCTCGTACGCCGCCCGGCGCACCGCCAGCAACTGCCCGTTGGCGGCCGACAGCGACGGCCGGGGTGACCGCTCGGCCGCCCGCAGCGGCAGGAACGTCAGCCAGGACCACTGCAGCAGCGGCTGTACCAGCCGCTCCGCCGGGGTCACCGCGAGCTGGCGGGGGTACGGGCAGACCAGGTCGAGCCCGTGCCGCCGGAGCAGGTCCACTGTGGATGCGACGGCGGCGGGGGAGAGCACGACGTCCGCATCGACGAAGACGAGCACCGTGCCCGCCGGGTCGGCCGCGTCGGCGAGCTGCTGGCAGGCGTGCGGCTTGCCGAGCCAGCCGGCCGGCAGCGGCCTGCCGTCCAGGACGGTGACCCGCGGATCGCCGGCCGCCACCCGGCGGGCCAGCCCACCGGTGCCGTCGGTCGAGCCGTCGTCGAGCACGAGGACCTCGGCGACGCCGGGCTGGTCGAGGATCGAGCGCAGGCAGGCCTCCACCCGCCGCACCTCGTCCCGGACCGGGACCAGCACCGAGACCCGCTCGCCCTGCGGTAGCCCGGCGGTCGGGTCCGGACGGCGCAGCAGCGCCGCGTTCACGACCGCGTGCGCCGTCCCGGCGACCGCCAGGCCCGCGCCGAGCGCCACCGCCCCCCGCCACACCCGCCCCGCCGCGGCCACGCCCTCCCGACCGGTCACCGGGTTCGCGCGGTCCCGAGGAGGGACAGCGCCAGGGGTACGGCGACCAGCCCCATCCCGAGGCCACCCCAGAGCGCCGACGCCGGCAGCCCGAAGAACGCCGCGTGCGCCAGCACCGACGACGCGTACGTCCACAGGTACAGCGCGTACATCACCGTGTCGCGTGTGGACGGCTCGGTGGGGGCGACCGCGTCCAGCACCGCCATCAGGACGAGAGCGACCAGGACCCAGCCCGCGTAGTTCGTCAGCGGCACCGTCGGCACCCCCGGCAGCGCCGGCGCCGGGTCGACCCAGCGCCAGTGGCCGGCGTCGACCATCTGCGGGTCGAGGAAGAGGTCCCAGGACGCCAGGGCGAGGGCCCCGACCGCCACCCGTGCCGGCCGTCCCCGGCCCGCGGCCAGCCGGACCGCGACCAGGTACGCCGGCCACGCCATCATCGTCCAGGCCAGCGGGATCACCGCCGGCACGCCGAGGACGTCGGGCCCGAGCGTGTCGGCGTAGCCGTACCGTCCGAACGGGACACCGCTCGAGACCCCGACCGCCTCGGCCAGCAGCCCGCCGCCGCCCGCGACGGCCAGCAGCGCGACGGCCGTCCGGGGCCCCCGCGTCACCGCCGCGTGCGTCAGCGAGGTGAGCGCGAACAGCAGCACGGTCAGCACCGTCAGCGTGTCGCGGACCGACCCGTCGACGAGCGGGTAGGCGACCTGCGCGAGGACCGTCGCCGCCGCCAGGACGCCGGGCGCGACGCGGGCGGGTCCGCCGATCCGGGCGGCGCCGCCGGCCGGCGCCGGGCCGGCCGCCCGCCGCGCTCCGGAGCGCTCACGCACGCGCCGCCACCAGCGGCAACCGCACCCCGAGCACGGCGAACGGCCGTGCGTCGCCGGGGAAGAGGTGGTGGCGCAGCAGGTCGACGAAGCCCAGCGACCGGTAGAGCCGCCAGGCCCGGGTGTCGCCCTCCGGTGTGGACAGCAGCACGGCCGGCTGCGGCAGACCGTCCACGAGCGACTGCAGCAGCACGCGGCCGGTGCCGCGGCCCTGGTAAGCGGGGCGGACGTGCAGCTCGGACAGCTCGAAGCAGCCGCGCAGCCAGTCCTCCGCGAGCCCTGGCTCCAGCGCGGCGCGCACCTGGTCGTGCCACCACTGGCCGGGCGCGGTGGCGTAGCCGTAGCCGAAGCCGAGCAGCTCGCCCGGGCCGCCGGGTCCGTCGTCGTCGCCGAGCGCGGCGACCGCCCGGAAAGCCGGCCGCCGGGTGTGCGCGGCCGCGAAGCCGGCACGGTGCTGGCCGGCCTCGGGCGGGTAGCCCATCGCCTCGGCGTACACGGTCATCGCCTCCGGCATGCGCTCGCGCGCCTCGGCGGGCGTCCAGCGGACGATCCTCATGCCAGCGGGTCCCCGCCGTCCACCGTGCCGACCGCCGCCTCGACCGCGAACCGGGCGAACAGCTCCTCCACGTACCACCGCTCGGTCGCCGTCCGCTCGACCACCGACCGGTGCGGTGCGCCGGCGTAGGCGAACTCGCGCAGCGCCCGGGCCGACTCCCACAGGCTGAACGTGCCCTGCAGCCCCACCGGAGCCTCGCCGATCCCGACCGCGAGCCGCAGCCCCGGCCGCCCGGCGAGGTCGAGCGAGACCGGCGGCACCGCCCGCCAGAAACCGGCGGTGCGCGGCACGGCGAGCCGGGCCCGGGTGAGCGCCGCGACCGGCCCGTCCCACCGCCGGGCGGCCGGCGCCCCGAACGGCTCGCGTCGCGACCAGCGCCCGCGCGCGGCCAGCGGGCGCAGCTCGACCCGCCACGTCTCCTCGGCGAGCCGCGCCCACCGCGCCGCCGTCGCCGACCGCTCGAACGCCCGCGCCGACGCCCGGTCGGTCCACGTCGCCAGCAGCCCCCACCGTCGGGGGTCGGCGTCGCGGACCGTGAACGTGCGCCCGTCGCCGGTGCCGAGCAGCTTCGCGAAGCGCACGCCGGGCAGCGTCCGGACCCGGCGCCGCTCGGTCGCCATCCGGGCGACGGCGGCCGGGACGGCCCGGCCCGGAACCCGCCACAGGTGCAGCGTCACCAGCTCCGGCACCGCCTCGTGCATGCGTAGAAGCGTAGGTGGGTCCCGGCCCCGGCGCTCAGCCGACCTCGGCCGGCGCGCCGCCGGTCCGCCCGGCCCGCAGCCCGCCGAGCTACTCGACGCCGAGCAGCGGCTCGTCGGGGGACCGGAAGTCGGCCGCCGGCAGCCCGTCGGGGTGCGCCCGCCGGACCCGGTCGACGACCTCGACCGCCACCTCCAGGTGCCAGCGCTTCGTCGTGCGGTAGAAGTCCTGCGCGGCCTCGTTGAGCTTCGGCCGCCCGTGCAGCGGCTTGTCGCTGACCGCGAGCAGGGTCGCGGTCGGCACCCGGTAGCGGAAGCCGTTCGCGGCGACGGTGGCCGACTCCATGTCCACCGCGACCGCCCGGGACAGCCGGATCTCGTCCAGCACGCTCGCCTGGTCGAACTCCCAGTTGCGGTTGGCCGTCGTGTAGACGGTCCCCAGCCGGTACGGCAGCTCGCGGCGGACCAGCGCGTCGAGCAGGTACGTGTTGAGCCGGTGGTTCGACGCGACCGGGACACTGACCGGCAGGATGTGGTCGAGCACCCGGTCCGCCCGGTGGTACGTCGTGGCCAGCACCAGGTCGCCGACGTCCTGATGGTTCCGCAGGCCGCCGCAGTGCCCGATCATCAGCATCAGGTCCGGGCGGAGCACCGCGACGTGGTCGGTGATCGTCTTCGCGTTGGACGGGCCGACCCCGATGTCGACCAGCGTCACGCCGTCCCGGCCCGGGCGCTGGTGATGCCAGGCCGGCATCTGCCGGCCCGGCCGGTCCGGCCCGAGCGCGTCGCCGAACGCCTCCCGGAAGGCGTCCACGTGCCAGGAGTAGTTGGTGAACAGCACGTACCGCTGGAAGGCCTCGGCCGGCGTACCCGTGTAGTGCGCGAGCCGCTCGATCGACAGCGCCATCCGCTCCGGCCGGAACAGGAAGAGCTTCTTGCGCCGCAGGTCCCAGGAGTGCTCGTCCAGCGCCTGCACCAGCGTCGGGTCGTCGAGCGGCAACGCGCGCCGGGCCGGGCGGGCCGAGATCCCGGCACCGGCGAGCGCGAGCCGGCCCAGCTCGCGGACCAGGTAGGGGCGGATCGCCGCCGGGCAGGCGAACTCGCCTTTCAGCACCGGGTTGTGCCGCGACCACGGCCGCTCGACCTTGAGCGCGCCGTACCAGCCGTCGGCGTGCGCGACCTCCAGCACGTCGATCAGCTTGGCCACCTCGGCGGGCACGTCCTCGGCGGAGACCTGGGCGAAGTCGACGGCGTACGGCACGCCACCACTGTGCCCGCTCCTCGAGCATTCGGCAGGCGCAAGCGCCAGCCGAATGCCTCCTCGCTCCCCGCGAGCGCTGCGAGCCCTCGCGCTCGCTCAGTCCCGAACGGCCTGCTCAGCCGTGGATGCCGCACTCCGTCTTGGCCCGGCCCGCCCAGCGGCCGGAGCGGGGGTCGGCGTCCCGCTCGACCCGCCGGGTGCACGGCTCGCAGCCGATCGACGGGTAGCCGTCCTCGACCAGCGGGTTCACCAGCACGCCGTGCTCGGCGACGTAGGAGTCCACATCGGACCGGCGCCAGCCGGCGAGCGGGTGGACCTTGACCAGCGCGTGCCGCTCGTTCCAGGCGACGACCGGGGTGTCCCGACGCGACGGTGCCTCGTCCCGGCGCACGCCGCTGACCCAGGCCGCGTACGGCGCGAGGGCGGCCGCCAGCGGCTCGACCTTGCGCAGCCGGCAGCACCGGTCCGGGTCGCGTTCGTGCAGCCGGGGACCGTGCTCGGCGTCCTGCTCGGCGACCGTCCGGGTCGGACGGACCGTGTGGACGGTCACCGGCAGCGTCGCGGCGACCGCGTCCCGGGTGCCGATCGTCTCGGCGAAGTGGTAGCCGGTGTCGAGGAAGAGCACCGGCAGTCCGGGCCGCGCCCGGGACGCCAGGTGGGCGAGCACCGCGTCGGTCATCGAGGACGACACGCACACCCGGTCGCCGAACTCGGCCGCCGCCCAGCGCAGCACCTCCAGCGGGTGCACCCCCTCCAGCTCGGCCGCGGCCCGCGCCGCGAGCGCCCGCAGCCGCACGTGCTCGCTCGCCGGCGCGCTCACTCCGGCTCGGCCCTCTCGACGCGGGCGCCGCCGCGGACGGCGCGCAGCGCGTACACCCGCCGGCACGACTCGCACTGCCACTCGCCGTGCGTCTCCCCGTGCGGCCGGATGTCCTCCCCGCCGCAGTACGGGCAGAAGAACGGCGGCTGGTGCCCGCTCATGTCAGCCAGGCCTCCTCCGCCCGCGCCGCGTACGCCGCGAACGTCTCGGCCGGCCGGCGGCGGTCGAGGTAGCCGCGCAGCACCCGCTCGACGTAGTCGGCCGCCCCGTCCGCGGCCACCTTCAGTCCGCGGAACTTGCGCCCGGCCGCCGCGTCCGCGCCGAGGTGCCCGCCCAGGTGCACCTGGAACACCTCCACGTCGGCCCCGTCCGCCCCCCGCGCCACCGACCCCTTGAGCCCGATGTCGGCGACCTGGAAGCGGGCGCACGAGTTGGGGCAGCCGTTGACGTTCAGCGTCACCGGCTCCGGGAAGTCCGGCAGCCGCCGCTCCAGCTCGGCGTAGAGCTGCTGCGCCCGCGCCTTGGTCTCGGTGATGGCGAGCTTGCAGAACTCGATCCCGGTGCAGGCGATCGTGCCCTCCCGGAAGGCGCTCGGCCGCACCGGCAGGTCCTCGGCCTCCAACGCGGCGACCAGACCGTCCACCCGGGACTCCGGCACGTCGAGGACGACCAGCTGCTGCTGCGCGGTGGTCCGCACCCGCCCGCTGCCGTACGTCTCGGCGAGCTGCGCCACCCGGGTCAGCTGGGTGCCGCTGGTCCGGCCGGCCCGCAACGCGAAGCCCACCGCGTGCCGCCCGTCGACCTGCCGGGCGACCCCGAGGTGGCCCCGCGCCCCGGCGTACGGCGCCGGCTCGGGCCCGTCCGGCAGCGGCGCGTCGAGATACTCCTTCTCCAGCACCTCCCGGAAGCGCTCCGCGCCCCAGTCGGCGAGGAGGAACTTCAGCCGCGCGTGCTGCCGGGAGCGGCGGTAGCCGTGGTCGCGGAACAGGCCGGTCACCCCGGCCCAGACCTCGGCGGCCCGGTCCGGCTCGACGAAGGCGCCCAGCCGGCGGGCGAACTTCGGGTTGGTGGACAGCCCGCCGCCCACCCACAGGTCGAACCCCGGTGCCCCGTCCGGCCCGCTGACGCCGACGAACGAGACGTCGTTGATCTCGTGGTTCGTGCAGTGCCGCGCGCACCCGGAGATCGACGACTTGTACTTGCGGGGCAGGTTGGAGAAGGCCGGGTCGCCGATGTAGCGGTCGCGGACCGCGCGCAGCGCCGGGGTGGCGTCCAGCACCTCGTCCGCGGCCACCCCGGCCAGCGGGCAGCCGAGGATCACCCGGGGCGTGTCGCCGCAGGCCTCGGTGGTGTCCAGGCCGACCGCCTCCAGCCGGTGCCAGATCTCCGGCACGTCCTCGATCCGGATCCAGTGCAGCTGGACGTTCTGCCGGTCGGTGACGTCGGCGACGTCCCGGCCGAAGTCGGTGGAGATGGCGGCGACCGTCCGCAAGGCGCCCGCCGAGAGGGTTCCGCCGTCGATCCGGATCCGGAGCATGAAGAACTCGTCTTCCAGCTCGTGCGGCTCGAGCACCGCGGTGCGCCCGCCCGGGATGCCGGGCGCGCGCTGGGTGTAGAGCCCGTACCAGCGGAAGCGCGAGCGCAGGTCGGCCGGGTCGATGCCGCGGAAGCCGGTGTGCGCGTACCGCTCGAGGATCCGGCGCCGCACGTTGAGGGCGTCGTCGTCGCGCTTGATGCGCTCGTTGGGGTTGAGTGGCTCTCGGTGGCCCAGGGCCCACTGGCCCTGCCCGCTCTGCCGGGCCGTCATCGCAGTCCTTCCGGGTCTTCTACGCCGGGTCCGTACGGGGACAGCAGGTGCGTCTCGTTGCGGCGGTCAGGCCGCCGGACAGACCGCGCTGTCGACCCGGCCCAGGTCGACGTGCCGCCGCGACACCAGGCGGACGCCGGACCCGTTCACCCGCCCAGCGTCGCACACCGCGACCCGACGGAGCCACCGGCCGACGTGATGCCCGCCACTCGGCGTCGGGACTCGACGGCTGGCCACGGGTGTGTGAGTATCCACCCGTGCCGTACTCCGCTGGCCTCGTCGCACGGTTGCACGTCGACCTGCTGCGCGTCGCCAGCATGGTCTGTCGACCGGCCTGACCGGGTCGAGGACCGTGCGGCGCGCCGACGCGCCCGCGTGAGCTTCCTGCGCCCGCTCCCCACCCCAGTCACAGCGCAGTGCCGCGCGCCCGCGTCCCGGCCCAGCCGGGCAGTCGAGGGGACCGTCCCACCCCGTGACCACCTCCACCTCCATCCCCATCTCCGCAGCCGCACCGTCCACAGTGGACCAGCTGGCGGGCCGGACCGCCGCGCCGGGCGGGACGGTGTGGCTGACCGGCCTGCCCTCGGCCGGTAAGACCACCGTCGCCCGGGCCGTCGCCGAGGTCGTGCGCGCCCGCGGCCGCCGGGTCGAGGTGCTCGACGGCGACGCCGTCCGGGAGACGCTCTGCGCCGACCTCGGATTCTCCCGGGCCGACCGGGACACCAACGTCGCCCGCATCGGCTACCTGGCCGCCCTGCTGGCCCGGCACGGGGTGCTGGTCCTGGCCGCGGTGGTCTCGCCGTACGCGGCGGCCCGCGCCGCGGTCCGGGACCGGCACCGGGCCGAGGCGCTGCCGTTCGTCGAGGTGCACGTCGCGACGCCGGTCGCCGAGTGCGCCGCCCGTGACGTGAAGGGCCTGTACGCCCGGGCGTACGCGGGCCGGCTCCGCGGCCTCACCGGGGTGGACGACGCGTACGAGCCGCCGCCGTCGCCCGAGCTGCGGCTGGACACGGACGGCACCGTCGACCACTCGGCCGCCGCCGTGCTGGACCTGCTCTACCGGGAGGGGTTGGCATGACGGTGACACTGGACGCCAGGGGCGCGGTCGCGGCGGCGCAGCTGCTGGACCTCGAGGACGAGTCGGTGCACGTGCTGCGCGAGGTCGCCGGCAGCTTCGAGCGGCCGGTGCTGCTGTTCTCCGGCGGCAAGGACTCGGTGGTGCTGCTCCGGCTGGCGGAGAAGGCGTTCTGGCCGGCGCGGCTGCCGTTCGGCCTGCTGCACGTCGCGACCGGGCACGACTTCGCCGAGGTGCTCGAGTTCCGGGACCGGCGGGTGGCGGCCGGCCGGCACGAGCTGGTGGTGGCCAGCGTGCAGGCATCCATCGACGCCGGCCGGGTTCGGGAGACGCCGGGCCAGTCCCGCAACCCGCTGCAGACCGTGACCCTGCTCGACGCCATCGGCGCGCACCGCTTCGACGCGGTGCTCGGCGGCGCCCGCCGGGACGAGGAGCGGGCGCGGGCCAAGGAGCGGGTCTTCTCGGTCCGGGACGCGGCCGGCCGCTGGGACCCGCGGGCGCAGCGGCCCGAGCTGTGGAGCCTCTACAACGGCCGGCACCGGCCGGGCGAGCACGTCCGGGTCTTCCCGCTGTCGAACTGGACCGAGCTGGACGTCTGGCGCTACGTGGCCCGCGAGGACCTGGAGGTGCCCTCGCTGTACTACGCGCACTCCCGGCAGGTCGTCGAGCGGGACGGGATGCTGCTCGCGGTGACCCCGTGGACGCCGCCGCGCCCGGGGGAACGGGTGCTGACCGAGACGGTCCGCTACCGCACCGTCGGCGACGCCACCTGCACCGGTGCCGTCCGGTCGGCGGCGACCGACGTCGGCGCCGTGATCGCGGAGACGGCGGTGTCCCGGATCACCGAGCGGGGCGCCACCCGCGCCGACGACCGCGCGTCGGAGGCCGCCATGGAGGACCGCAAGCGGGAGGGCTACTTCTGATGGGCGGCCTGCTGCGCGTCGCGACCGCCGGCTCGGTCGACGACGGCAAGTCGACCCTGGTCGGCCGGCTGCTGCTGGACGCCAAGGCGGTGCTCGCCGACCAGTGGGACGCCCTCGAGCGGGCGTCCCGGCGGCGCGGCTACGACGACGCCGATCTCGCGCTGCTGGTCGACGGGCTGCGGGCCGAGCGGGAGCAGGGCATCACCATCGACGTCGCGTACCGCTACCTGTCCACCCCGCGGCGCTCGTTCGTGCTCGCCGACACCCCGGGGCACGTCCAGTACACCCGCAACACCGTGACCGGAATGTCCACAGCGGACGTCGCGGTGCTGCTGGTGGACGCCCGGGCCGGGCTGGTGGAACAGACCCGCCGGCACGCGGGCGTCGCCGGCCTGCTCGGTGTCGGGCACGTCGTGCTCGCGGTGAACAAGATGGACCTGGTCGGCTTCGCCGAGGACCGCTACGACACGATCGCCGCCGACTTCGCCGGCCTCGCCGCCGAGCGGGGGATCGGCGCCTGGACCGCGGTTCCGGTCTGCGCCGTGGACGGGGACAACGTGGTGGAGCGGTCCGACCGGCTGTCCTGGTACGCGGGGCCGGCGCTGCTGCCACTGCTGGAGGCGCTGCCGGCGGCCGCACCCGCCGACCCCGCCCTGGGTGCCCGGCTGCCGGTCCAGCTCGTGGTGCGGCCGCGCAGCCGCAGCCACCCCGACTTCCGCGGCTACGCCGGTCGGGTCGCCGCGGGCGTGTTCCGCCCCGGCGACCCGGTCACCGTGCTGCCGTCCGGGCTCACCTCGACCGTGGTCGCGATCGACACCGCGGACGGCCCGCTGGCCGGCGCCGAGGCCGGCCGGTCGGTGCTGGTGCGGCTCGCCGACGATCTCGACGTCGCCCGCGGCGACCTGCTCGCCGGTCCAGGTCGGCCGCCGGTGGTGACCCGGGAGCTCACCGCCGCCGTGTGCTGGCTGGCCGCGACGCCGCTGGAGCCGGGCAGCCGGTGGCGGGTCCGGCACGCCACCCGGGACGTCCCGGGCGAGGTGGTCCGGATCGTCGACCGGCTGGACCCGGGCACCGGCGCCGCCGGACCGGCCGACCGCCTCGACCTCAACGACCTGGGCACGGTGGTCCTGCGGACCGACGAGCCGCTGGCGACCGACCCGTACGCGGCCTCCCGGCACACCGGGAGCCTGCTGCTGGTCGACCCCGCGACCGGCGCGACCGCCGCCGCCGCCATGGTGCTCGACCCGGTAGCCGCCCCGGAGCCGGTGCCGCCGCGATGTCGGGACGCCCAGCCCGCCTGACCGCCGCAAACCCCGTACCGGAGGACGTCCGTGCCCAGCTCGACCCCCGACCACCCGCCCACCGCCCCGACCGGGCTCGCCCGCCCGGCCAACCCGGCCGCTCCCGCCGGCCCGACCGCCCGGGCCGGCCGCTCCGGCGGGCTGTGGTCCGCGCGCCGGCCGCTGACCCGAAGGCTGGTCCTCGTGGCGGCCGGCCTGCTGGCCGTGGGCCTGGCCAGCGCGTGCGGCTCGTCCGACGAGCCGGCGGCGGGCGGTGCGCCGGGCACCGCCGCCACCCTCCGCCTCGGGTACTTCCCGAACATCACCCACGCCGTCCCGCTGGTCGGGGTCGACAAGGGCTACTACGCGAGGCGACTCGGCTCGACCAGGCTGCAGACGCAGACCTTCAACGCCGGCCCGGCCGAGATCGAGGCACTGCTGTCCGGCGGCCTGGACGCCGGCTACATCGGCCCCAACCCGGCCATCAACGCGTACGCCAAGACCAGGGGCGAGGGCGTCCGGATCATCTCCGGCGCCGCCTCCGGCGGCGTGCAGTTCGTCGTCAGGCCCGGCATCGCCTCGGCCGCCGACCTGAAGGGCAAGCGGATCGCCACCCCGCAGCTCGGCAACACCCAGGACGTCGCGCTGCGGGCCTGGCTGGCGGAGCAACGGGCTGCGGCCGAGCAGCGCGACCGAGCCGGGCGACGTGCAGGTCGAGCCGACCGAGAACGCGACCACGCTGCAGCTGTTCCGCGACGGCAAGCTCGACGGTGCGTGGGTGCCGGAGCCGTGGGCGTCCCGGCTGGTGCTCGAGGGCGGCGGCAAGGTGCTGCTGGAGGAGAAGTCGCTGTGGCCGCGGGGCCGCTACGTCATCACCCACCTGATCGTGCGGACCGAGTTCCTCCAGAAGTACCCGGCGACGGTGAAGGCGCTGCTGCAGGGTCACGTCGACACCACGAAGTGGATCACCGGCAACGGGGACGCCGCGAGGTCGGCCGCCAACGACGCACTCGGCAAGCTGCCCGGCGGCAAGCCGCTCAAGGCGGCCGTGCTGGACCGGGCCTGGTCCGGGATCGAGGTGACCGACGACCCGGTCGCCGCGTCGCTGAAGAAGTCCGCGGACGACGCCGTCTCGGCCGGGCTGCTCAAGCCGGTCGACCTCAAGGGGATCTACGACCTCCGGCTGCTGCGCGAGGTGCTCGGCGGCGCGGCGACGGTCGACGACGCCGGCCTGGCCGCGGGCGGCTGAGCGGTGGCCGCGATCATGCGCAGCGCCGGCGCCGGCCCGACCGCGCCCGAGCAGGCGGCGCGAGCCGCCCGGCCCGGTGGCACCCGCCCCCGGTGCCGCCGGCGCGGCTGGCGCCGGCCCCGGTTCGGCGGGGACCGCGCCGGCCGTGCGGGTGGAGCGGCTCGTCAAGCGCTTCGGCCGCGGTCCGGCGGTCCTCGACGGCGTGGACCTGGACGTCGCCCCGGGCGAGGTGGTCTGCCTGCTCGGCGCGTCCGGCTGCGGCAAGTCGACGCTGCTGTCGCTGCTGGCCGGGCTGCAGGAGCCGACGGCCGGCTCGGCGGCGGTCGCCGGCGGCCGACCGGCGCTGATGTTCCAGGAACCCGCGCTGCTGCCGTGGCTGACCGCCGCCGGCAACATCGAGCTGGCGCTGCGGCTGCGCGGGGTGCCGCCGCCGGGAGCGGCGGGAGCAGGCGGCGCAGCTGCTCGGGCTCGTACGGCTGGAGGGCACGGGCGCGCTGCGGCCGCACCAGCTCTCCGGCGGCATGCAGCAGCGGGTCGCACTCGCCCGGGCGCTGGCTCAGCGGTCCGACGTGCTGCTGATGGACGAGCCGTTCGGCGCGCTGGACGCGATCACCCGGGACGTGCTGCACCACGAGCTCACCCGGGTGCAGGCCGAGACCGGGGTCGCGATCGTCTTCGTGACCCACGACGTGCGCGAGGCGGTGCGGCTCGGCGACCGGGTCGTGCTGCTGTCCTCACGGCCCGGCCGGGTGATCGCGGACTGGCCGGTGCGGATCGACGGCCCGCGGCGTACCGACGACCCGGCGGTGGGGGAGCTGGCCGGACAGATCACCGCCCGGCTGCGGGAGGAGATCCGCCGCCATGCCGCCTGAGCGCCGACCGGGCGCGCTGACCGGCCCGCCGACCGGGACCGACCTCGAGCGCGAGCTGGAGTCGCTCGAGCGCGGCCTGGACGCGCTGGACGGCGAGCGGGCGCCCGGCCGGCGCCGCTGGCACCGGGTCGGCCGGGCGCTGGCGCCGCTGCTGGCCGCCGCCGTCGCGCTGCTCGTCTGGCAGGTCGCGGTCTGGCTGGAGGTCAAGGACCGCTTCCTGCTGCCGTCGCCGCTGGACGTGTGGAACTCGCTGGCCGCGGAGTGGGACTCGGGAGCGCTGCGGCGAGCGGCGTGGCTCAGCGTGTCGCGGGGGCTGCTCGGATTCGCGGCCAGCGTGGCGATCGGCACGCCGCTCGGGCTGCTGGTCGCCAGGGTGCCGGCGGCGCGGGCGGCGCTCGCGCCCATCCTGTCCGGGCTGCAGTCGCTGCCGTCGGTGGCCTGGGTGCCGGCCGGGATCGTCTGGTTCGGCCTGAGCCCGGCCACCATCTACTTCGTCGTGCTGCTCGGCGCGGTGCCCTCGATCGCGAACGGCACGATCTCCGGGATCGACCAGGTGCCGCCGCTCTACCACCGGGTCGGGCGCGTCCTCGGTGCGCGCGGGCTGCGGGCGGCCTGGCACATCCAGCTGCCGGCGGCGCTGCCCGGGTACGTCGGCGGGCTCAAGCAGGGCTGGGCGTTCGCCTGGCGGTCGCTGATGGCGGCCGAGCTGATCGCCCAGTCACCGCGACTGGGCACCGGGCTCGGCCAGTTGCTCGACGCCGGCCGGCAGCTGTCCGACGTGTCGCTGGTGTTCGGGATGATCATCGTCATCCTGGTCGTCGGGGTGGCGATCGACCGGCTCGTGTTCGCTCCGCTGGAGCGGTCCGTGCTCGGCCGGCGCGGTCTGCTCGGCGCACCATGAGCCGGGTGCCGGGCTCCTACCCGCTCGTCCTCGACCTCGCCGGCCGCCGCGCGGTGGTCGTCGGCGGAGGTGCGGTGGCGCTCCGGCGGGCGCGGGGCCTGCTCGACGCGGGTGCGCTGGTGCACGTGGTGGCGCCGGCCGTGCTGCCCGGGCTGGCGGCGCTCGGGGTCGTCGTGCACGGCCGTCCGTACGCCGACGGGGACCTGCTGGGGGCCTGGGTCGCGCACGCCTGCACGGACGACCCGGCGGTCAACGCGGCGGTCGCCGCGGAGGCGGAGCGGCGGCAGGTGCCGTGCGTACGGGCCGACTCGGCGGCCGGCGGCACGGCCCGGACGCCCGCGGTCGCCCGCTCCGCCGGTCTCCTCGTCGCGGTCGCCACCGACCCCACCACGGACCCGACCGGGCTTCCCGCCCGGGGTGCCGCCGCCGGCGCCGCCTCGGACCCGGCGGGATCCGGGTCCGGGCCCGATCCGGGCCGGGCGCGTGCGGTGCGGGACGCGGTCGCGCTCCTGCTCGACACCGGTGGCCTGCCGCTCCGGCACCGCCGGCCGGCCCCGGCCGGCTCGGCGGGTCGGGTCGCGCTGGTCGGCGGCGGGCCCGGCGACCCGGGCCTGATCACCGTCCGCGGCCGGCGCCTGCTCGCCGAGGCGGACGTCGTCGTCGTCGACCGGCTCGCCCCGCGCCAGCTGCTGGCCGACCTCGACCCGGCGGTCGAGGTCGTCGACGTCGGCAAGGCACCGCACGGCGCCGGCCCCACCCAGGAGGAGATCTCCGCGGTGCTGGTCGACCGCGCCCGGCGCGGCCTGCGGGTGGTGCGGCTCAAGGGGGGCGACCCGTTCGTGCTCGGCCGCGGCGGCGAGGAGGTCGCGGCCTGCGTCCGCTCCGGCGTGCCGGTCGAGGTGGTCCCGGGGGTCAGCTCGGCGGTGGCCGGTCCGGCCGCCGCCGGCATCCCGGTCACCCACCGCGGCGTCGCCGCGGACTTCGCCGTCGTCTCCGGCCACCTCGACCCGGCCAGGCCCGGGGCCGGCGTCGACTGGCAGGCGCTCGCCGACGGACCAGCCACCCTGGTCCTGCTGATGGCGCTGGACCGGCTGGACGCGGTGGCCGATGAGCTGGTCAAGCGCGGGCGACCCGCCGGCACGCCGGTCGCCGTGATCCGCCGCGCGACACTGCCCGACCAGCAGGTGCTGGTCGCCACCCTCGGCACGGTCGCCGTCGAGGTCGCGCGGGCCGGGCTGCGACCGCCCGCGGTGGTCGTGGTCGGCGCGGTCGTCGGACTCCGCGACGCGCTCTGGGGCGGCGCTCCGCCCCGCTGAGCCGCCCGGCGAGGGGCGTTGCGATCCGGTCGGTCACGCGGTTTACTCTACCCGTCGTTCGAACACATGTTCGAGTGACATGACCTCCCGCCGGGCGGCGCGGCCCTCGACCCCCTCGTCGCCCGGCGGGCAGGCACGACCGACGAGCGACCACCGCGGAGGAGAGCCTGATGCGTTCCGTTCCCGAGGAGCCGGTCGAGGTCGCCTGCGCGGGCGACTCGCCGGAGCTGTTCCTGCTGCACGACCGGCTCTACGTCGTTCGGGCGGTCCTGGCCCGCTGGGTCGAGCCGGGCGGCTGGCGGTGGTCCGGTCCGGGGCGGGCGGCGCCGGTGGTGGTCGGCGGCCGGTCCTGGGAGGCCGGCCCGCCGGTGATCCACTCGGTTCCGGTCGACCTCGCCGACCGGAAGCTGTGGCGGGTGGAGGCGGCGGCCGGCCAGAGCGCCCGGCACGAGGTGTTCGACCTGTGCCACGACGTGTCGGCGGACCGGCCGTCGTGGACCGCGACGCTGGTGGAGGAGTGAGGCGACGATGACGACGACGGTGCGGCGGCTCGGCCCGGCCCGGATGCCGGCGCAGGTGGCGCCCTCCGCGCTCGGCCTGCTCGACCAGGCGCGGCGGGGGCTGCGCGAGGCGGCCTCGCTGGCGCCGCCGGCCGAGCGTTACGCGACCGCGCACCTCGCCGCCCTGCGGGGCGCGGCCGCGGTGCTGGCAGCCCGGACCCGGCCGACGGACACCCACCTGCGGCGGCGGCGGCCGACCAGTGCCTGGGTGCTGCTGACCGAGATGGCGCCGGAGCTGGGGGAGTGGGCCGCGTTCTTCGCGGCCGGCGCGGGCAAGCGGGCGGCGGCGGAGGCCGGCGTGACCGGGGCGGTGAGCGCGCGGCAGGCCGATGACTTGCTGCGCGATGTCGGCACCTTCCTCGCGCTGGTGGACACGACGCTCGGCCTGGTGCCGACCCTCCCGCTCGGCACTCCGCGCGCCGGGTGACAGAGCCGCGCGGCTTGGGTCGGTGTGCTGCGCCGTCGATCCGCGCGGCATTCATCCCGGGGGCGGCCCCCGGACCCCCGGAACGGCGGGCGGCCGCATTCATCCCGGGGGCGGCCCCCGGACCCGCCGAGTACGGCGGTTCGCATACGCTCGCCAGCCTGAGCAGCGGAGGCGGTCGGGACGTGGGCGGGGGAGGTGGGCGCATGGGCGCGGACGGGTCGCGGGCGCACGGCGCCGGGCGCCCCGGCGTGGTGTGGTCGGTCCTCGGCGCCGAGCTCGACCGGCGCGCCGCGGGCGGCGCCTCGACGCTCGACGTGCTCGACCTCGGCGGCGGCAGCGGGGTGTCCGCGGTGCCGCTCGCCGAGCTCGGCCACCGGGTGACCGTGGTCGACACCAGTGCCGACGCGCTCGCCATCCTGCACCGGCGGGCCGCCGACGCCGGTGTCGCCGGGCTCGTCGCCCCGGTGCAGGGCGAGGTGGAGCGGCTGCCCGAGGCGGTCGGCGAGGCCGCGTACGACCTGGTGCTGTGTCACGGCCTGCTGGAGGTGGTCGACGACCCGGACGCCACCGTCCGCACGGTCGCCGGCGCGCTGCGCCCGGGCGGCTGCGCGAGCGTGCTCGTCGCGGGTCGTGCCGCCGCGGTGCTCGCCCGTGCCCTCGGCGGTCACCCGGCCGACGCACTGCGGGCGCTGACCGACCCCGCCGGCCGGTGGGGGCACGCCGACGGCGTGCTGCGCCGCTTCGACACCGAGCGCCTGCTGGAGCTGGTCGCCGCCGCCGGGCTCCGGGTGGAGGCGGTGCACGGTGTCCGGGTGGTGGCCGACCTGGTTCCCGGGCACGTCCTGGACGGCGAGCCGGGGGCGGCCGAGGCGCTGCGCGAGCTGGAGGCCGCGGCCTCGGCGACCCCGCCGTACCGGGACCTGGCCGCCCAGCTGCACGTCCTGGCGCGCCGCTGACCGGCCGGAGTCGTCGGTGCCGCGTGCTCTACTCGGGCCGGCGCGACAGCAGCGACGCCGGAGGAGGGCGAGACGTGGGCCGCAGCCAGGCGCTGGACCGGACCGGGCCGCCGATCGAGCCGCCGGCCGACGACACCGGCTGCCCGATCCTGCATGTCGACATGGACGCCTTCTACGCCAGTGTCGAGTTGCGGCGTCGCCCGGAGCTGCGCGGCCGGCCGGTGATCGTCGGCGCCGGGGGCCGCGGGGTGGTGCTCTCGGCGACGTACGAGGCGCGCGCCTTCGGCGTCCGCAGCGCGATGCCGATGCACCGTGCCCGGCAGCTGTGTCCGCACGCGGTCGTCGTCCACCCCGACTCCGCCGCCTACTCGGTGGCCTCCGCCGGGGTGATGGCCGTCTTCCGGTCGGTCACCCCGCTGGTGGAGCCGCTGTCGCTGGACGAGGCCTTCCTCGACGTCTCCGGCGCCCGCCGCCGGCTCGGCCGGCCGCGCTGGATCGGGGAGTGGATCCGGGCCCGGATCGCCGACGAGCAGGGCATCACCTGCTCCGTCGGGGTCGCGGAGACGAAGTTCCTGGCCAAGCTCGCCTCCTCCCGCTGCAAGCCCGACGGCCTGCTGGTCGTGCCGGCGGGCGGCGGCCGGCAGTTCCTGCACCCGCTGCCGGTGGGCGCGCTGTGGGGGGTCGGCGTGCGCACCGCCGAGCAGCTGGAGTCGGCCGGCCTGCGCACGGTCGGCGACCTCGCCGCGCTGCCGCTGCCGGCGCTGGAGCGGGTGGTGGGCGAGGGCACCGCCGCCCACCTGCACGCGCTGGCCGACGGCAGCGACCCGCGCCGGGTCGTGCCGGACGAGCCGGAGAAGTCGGTGGGCGCGGAGGAGACGTTCGGTGCGGACGTGGCGGATCACGCGGTCATCCACCGCGAGCTGCTCCGGTTGGCCGAGCGGACGGCGGCCCGGCTGCGGGCGGCCGGGCAGGTAGGGCGGACCGTCGGCATCAAGGTCCGGTTCGCCGACTTCGCCACCATCACCCGGGCCCGGACGCTGGCGAGCCCGACGGACGCCGGTCACGAGGTGTACGACACCGCCAGGTCGCTCTACGACGGCCTCCGGTTGGACCGCGCCAGGATCCGGCTGGTCGGCGTCCGGGTGGAGGGCATCGTGCCGACCGGCGGAGCGGCGCTGCAGCCGGAGCTCGGCGCTCGGGAGCACGGCTGGCGAGAAGCCGACCGGGCCGTGGACCGGGCGTCGCGCCGGTTCGGTGCCGGCGCGGTGCGCCCCGCCGCGCTGGTCGATGCCGACCCGGACGGCCACCCGCCGGGTCCGCCACGCCCGCGGTGACGTCCTTCGCCTTTCCCCCCGGGTCATCGGCTCGTATCCTCGGTGGTGGCGGCCGCGTGCGGCCGTCGCCACGCTCTCCCGCGACGGCTCCCTGCCGTCCCGGTCGCACCGTCAGGAGGGGCGCCGTGCCGCTCTCGGATCACGAGCAGCGCCTGCTCGAGCAGATCGAGCGCGCGCTGTACGCCGAGGACCCGAAGTTCGCCTCCACGGTGAGCTCGACCGACCTGCGCACGCACGCCCGCCGGCGGGTGCGCAGGGCGATCGTCCTGCTGGTGCTCGGCATGGCCGCGCTGCTGGCGGGTGTGATGACCACCCAGGTCGCGCTGGGGGTCGCCGGGTTCTGCTTGATGTTCTTCGCGCTGGTCTACGTGGCCTCGCAGTACAAGAAGCTCTCCGGCCGCCCGGATCTGCGGGTCGCCGGGAGCGACCGGCCGGCCACCCGGCGCGGGAAGCAGCGGCGGGTGCCGCTGCTGCAGCGGATGGAAGAGCGCTTCCGTCGCCGCTTCGACGACCGCTGAGCGGAGCCCCCGGCCGCCTGAGGTTTGGCGGCCCGGGGTATGGCGGCCCGCCGCCCCCGGGCGACGAGTCAGCGCCGCCGCGGGGTGACCGGTCGGCGGACGGCCTCGCCCAGCCGGCTGAGCGCGGTCGACGCCGTCGCCGCCCGGGTCGCCGACCCGTACCGGGCCGCCTGCACCGTCGACGGCGGCAGCAGCGTGGCCCGCCACCGGCCCCGCCGCCCGGCGTGCTCGCGCAGTCCCCGCCGCACCGCCCGGACCGCGTCCGGCAGGTCGCCGTCGACGCCCGCCCGCTGCGCGTACCGCGCCCGCTCCTCCGCCAGCGCGACCAGCCGCAGCCCGGCGGTCGCGCCGGCGTCGAGGGACAGGTCCCGGCCGAGCCGGCGGGCCAGCCCGCGCGGCGTCTCGGTCCGCGGCACCGGCAGCCCGTAGTCCGCCGCGGTCCCGACCACCTCGTCCCAGGCCGCCCGCGCGGCCTCCGCCGCGTCCGACCCGGCCGCCGTCCGCAGCCGGCGCCGCCGGGCCGCCCAGCGCATCGCCGCCGGCGCGAGCGCCAGCAGCAGCGCGGCCAGGAGCCCCGCCCCGATCAGCGTCCGCTGCGGCGTGACCAGGCCGGTCTCGCTGCCGGCGCCGATCCCGAGTTGCTCCTGGTCCTCCCGGGGCAGCGGGTTCAGGCTGGCGCCCGCGCTGCCAGTGGCCACGCCGGGGGTGGTCGCCGACGGGGTCGGGGACGTGGCCGGGCGGGGTGCGTACGGCGGGGCCACCGTCCGCCCGTCCCCGAGCGGCGTCGGGTCGAAGAAGACCCAGCCGAGGTCGTGGAAGTACGCCTCCACCCAGGCGTGCGCGTCGTACGAGGTCACCACGTAGCTGCCGTCGTCCTGGCGCACGCCCGGCGTGTAGCCGAGCACGACCCGCGACGGGATGCCGGCGACCCGGAGCATGACCCCCATCGCCGCCGCGTACTGCTCGCAGTAGCCCTGCTTCTTGCTCAGGAAGTCCACCAGCGCGTTGCCGCTGTTGCCCTGCACCGTGCCCAGCGAGTAGGTGAACCCGTTGGTGCCGTCGGTGAAGTAGTCGTTGATCGCCTTCGCCTTCAGGTACTGCGACTGCTGCGCCCCGGTGACCGTCTCGACCGTTCTCTCGACGGCCTCGGGCAGCGTGGGCGGCAGCCGGAGCACGTCGTTCGGCAGCACGTCGCGGTCGGCTTCGGTGACCTCCCCGGCACTGGCCAGCGTCTCGGCGGACGGGTCCGGCACCACGCCGGTCACCTGGTAGGAGAAGTCGCCGGCCCGGTCGTCCCCGACCACGATCGCCTTGTCCGGGTCGTACCGCCACCGGTCGTCGGGGCCGTCCAGCTGCAGTGGGAAATACCAGATCGGCAGGTGGTCGTCCCGGTAGTACGAGGTCAGCGTGACGTCGATGGAGAACTGCTGCTCTTCCACGTTGCTCCGCCCCTGGCCGGGCGGCAGCGACAGCAGCCGGCCGGGTTCCTCCTGGCCCTCGTCCCGGCTGGTCGTGAAGCCGCCGCCGTTCTGGTAGCGGTCCAGCACCTTGGTGCGCAGGTAGAACGGCTGGTCCCGGTTCGGGCGGACCCGCATCAGCTCGAGTGAGTTGGTGCGGGTCAGCTGGCCGCGCAGGGAGGCGAACTCGTTCAGCGCGCCGCCGGCGCCGATGCCCTCGCCGGAGCCGGTGCGGCCGAAGCGGGACAGCGCGTTGCCGGTCAGCCCCGGCACCAGCAGCGGCACCACCACCGCCAGCGCGATGGCGGCCGCCCCGATCCGCTGCCCGGTCAGCGGCAGCGGCGCCGCGTCGTCGCCGCGGCCGGCGCCGACCGGACGACCCCAGCGCAGCAGCCGGTCCCGGCCCTCCACCAGCAGCAGCACCAGGTAGCCGGTCGCACCGATGGCGAACAGCATCCACGGCACGCCGTCGAAGGCGACCGCGGTCGGGACCGCGTAGAGCGCGAGCAGTGGCAGCCCGGCTGCTGCGGGCCGGCGCAGCCCGACCGCGATGACGTCCACCACGATCGCGACCGCGCCGACCGACGCCGAGGTCAGCAGCACCAGACCCGTTCTCGGCGGGACCGGCGCCGCCAGCTGGTTCACGTCGTCCATGCCGCGGCGCAGGCTCTCCGCGAGCGACTCCATGCTCTCGAGGGTGGGGACCAGCCCGAGCAGCGCGGCGTCGGCGGCGAAGACGAGGGTCAGGTACACGAGCAGGCCGAGCACCCCGGCCAGCGGCACCAGCGCGGCGGGCAGCCGGGCCGAGCGGGCCAGCAGGTGCGCGCCGACCACCGCGGCGACGGCCGCCCACGCGTACCAGATCCAGGTCCACTCCTCGAAGACCGCGCCGAGCGGCACCGTCCCGAGGGCCACCGCCCAGCCGGCGGCCAGCGTCATCCGGGTGCTGGTCTTCACGGCCCCTCCCGCTCCGGGACTCCGGTCGGCCCGCCGACCAGCAGCGGCGCCGACGCCGCGGCACCCGGCCGTTGCCCCGCGCTCGGCCACAGCCGGCCGAGCGCGTCGCCGTGCCGGGCCCGAACCACCCGCCAGCCGGCCCGCAGCAGCACCTCGGCGGCCGCGTCGTACGCCGCCTCGCCCTCGGCCCGCGCCCGCGGCGAGAGCCCCAGCCAGCCGTTCGCGTCGACGAGCACCGCCACCGAGACGTCGGTCGGCGGTCGGGTCGAGGCCAGCAGCGACGCCTGCCCGGCGTCCAGCAGGCCGAGCACCGCGATCACGGTGCCGAGCCCCTCCGCGCCGCGCAGCGGGGCGGCCGCCGCCTCCAGGCCCTGGTTGCGCGAGAGGGTGACCTCGGCGAGGTGGTCGAGCAGGATGCCCTCCTCGGAGACGTCCGCGCCGCCGGCCGCCAGGCCCGCGTCGGTGACCAGGTGCACGGAGAAGCCGCGCCGCGCCGCGTGCACGCCGACGCTGGCCACCGCGCTGACCGCCCACTCGAAGCTGGAGCCGGGCCCGTCGCCGCGGTGCGCGGCCGAGCGGGTGTCCAGCAGCACGGTCGCCCGGCTCTGCCAGGGCCGCTCCTCGCGGCGGACCATCAGCTTGCCGACCCGGGCGGTCGAGCGCCAGTGCACCTTGCGCAGGTCGTCGCCGTTGCGGTACTCCCGCGTCGCCGCGTCGTCGTCGCCGCGGATGGCGGCCGACCGGCTGACGCTCTCCCCGCCGGACTCCCAGGCCCCGCCGAGGCGGACCGGCGGGAGCGGGTGCACGGCCGGCACCACGGTGAGCGTGTCCACCGCGGTGAACGAGCGGGTCAGCTCGACCAGGCCGAACGGGTCGGCCAGCCGCAGCCGCAGCGGCCCGATCCGGTAGCGCCCGCGGGCGTCCGAGCGGATCGGGTACCGCACGGTCCGGTGCTGGCCCGGGCCGATCCAGTTCACCGTGAAGCGCGGCCGCCCGCCCAGCGTGTACGGCACCTCGTCCTCGAGCAGCAGCAGCCCGGTCGGCAGGTAGGACACGTTCTCCAGCCGAAGGGTGGCCTCCGCGGGCTGGCCGACCGGCACCCGGGCCGGCGCGATGGTCCGCGAGCAGGACAGCCGGAACCGGGTCCGCGCCACCGCGGCGGCCGCGACCAGCGGCAGCGCGACGAGCAGGACGGCCACCCGGAGCAGGTCGCGCTCGCCGAGCGCCACGGCGCACAGCGCGGCGGCCGCGCCCGCCGCGAGCAGGCAACGCCCGCGGGTGGTCAGGCCGGACAGGGCGGCCCGCACGCCGGTCAGACCCTCCGGCCGACCGGCGGCGTGTCGACCGAGCGCGGTACCGGCACCGAGCGCAGCACGTCGGTCACGATCGCGTCCGCGCTGCGGCGGGCGATCTGCGCCTCCGCGGTCGGCAGCACCCGGTGGGCGAGCACCGGCTGGGCCAGCCGCTGCAGGTCGTCGGGCAGCACGTAGTCCCGGTTGGACAGCGCGGCCTGCGCCTTGGACGCCCGCAGCAGCTGCAGGGCCGCCCGCGGGGACGCGCCGAGCCGCAGGTCCGGAGCCCGGCGCGTGGCGCTGACCAGGTCCACCGCGTACCGCCGGACCGCGTCCGAGACGTGGATCCGCTGCACGGCGCCGATCAGCGCCCGCACCTCGGTCGCCGTGGAGACCGGCTGCAGCGACTCGAGCGGGTCCCGGCCGGCGTGGTCGGCGAGCATGGTCATCTCGGCCGCGGTGTCCGGGTAGCCCATCGACAGCCGGGCGGTGAAGCGGTCGCGCTGGGCCTCCGGAAGGGGGTAGGTGCCCTCCATCTCGATCGGGTTCTGGGTGGCCACCACCATGAACGGGGCCTCCAGCACGTACGTCGTGCCGTCGACCGTGACCTGCCGCTCCTCCATGCACTCCAGCAGTGCCGACTGCGTCTTCGGCGAGGCCCGGTTGATCTCGTCGCCGACCACCAGGTTGGCGAAGATCGCGCCCGGCCGGAACTCGAAGTCCCGCGACTCCTGGTTGTAGACGCTGACCCCGGTGACGTCGGAGGGCAGCAGGTCCGGGGTGAACTGGATGCGCCGCACGGAGCAGTCGATGGACCGGGCCAGCGCCTTGGCCAGCTTGGTCTTGCCGACGCCGGGCACGTCCTCGATCAGCAGGTGTCCCTCGGCGAGCAGCACCACGATCGCCAGCTGCACCACCTCTGGCTTGCCGTCGATCACCCGCTCGATGTTCGCCGCGATGCGGCTGCCCGCCTCGCCGACGGCGCCGAGCGGGACCGGCCCGCCGCTCGACCCCGCGCTGTCCACAGCGTCCTGCACCGCCACCGCTCTCCTCCTCGCCGGCAGCACCGCCCGTGCCGTGCTGCGCACAACTGCTCCCTCTACGGGCCAGTCTGTCAAACTGTTCCCGCCCGCACCGGTCCGATCGAGCGGAAGGACCGTGGTGGACCCGCAGACCGCCGCCGGGACCGACCCGGCGCACGCCGTCAGGGTCAACCGTACGTTCCACGACCACGAGTGCGCGTACTACGACGAGCGCTTCGCGATAGTGCACGACGCGCGCGCCGCCCGGCAGGCCCGCGCGGAGGTGGAGCGGCTGCTCGGCCGGGCGTTGCGGGCCGGCGAGGTGGTGCTCGACCCGGGCTGCGGCACCGGCTGGCAGGCGGCCGGCCTGCGCCGGGCCGCCCCCGGGGTGTCCGTCGTGGGGCTCGACCTGTCCGCCGGGATGCTGGCGAGGGCCCGGGCGGCCGGGGCCCGGCCGCTGCTGCAGGCCGACGCGGCCCGGCTGCCGCTCGGCGACGCCACCGTCGACCTGGTCGTCACCCGCGGCGTGCTGCACCACCTCCCGGAGGTGGTGGCGGCGCTGGCCGAGTGGCGGCGGGTGCTGCGGCCCGGCGGCGCGGTCGTGATCGTGTCCGAGCCCACCCCGGCGGTGGAGCGGCACGGAGCGGTGCTGGTGCGCGGCCTGCTCCCGCTGCTGCGCCGGCCGCTCACCCCGACCGAGGACTTCTGGGAGCTCGCCTCGATGGCGGCCAACCTGCACGTCTTCACGCCCGCCGGGCTGGCCGCGCAGGCCCGGCAGGCGGGTTACCGGCAGGTGCGGCTGACCACGGCCGACCTGCTGTCCACGCTGGTCCTGACGGCGTCGTACGTGGCGCACGGCCGGCGGCGCGGGCTCGCCCGGCGGGTCCCGTGGCGCGGGCTGGAGGCGGCGGCCCGGTGGGTGGACGCGGTGGCCGTCGACCGGCTGGTGCCGGTCCGGCTGCGGCACACGGTGGTCGGGGTGCTGCGGCCCTGAGGCCGGTGTGAATGCCCTCACTTCCCCCTTCGGTCGCATCCCCGGTCTGCGCCGTGGGACCCTGAGCGCTCGCTTGACCCGAGGAGGAGCCATGTCAGCGCCCAACCCCCAGGCGGGGCTCGAGGTGACGACGCGGCGCACGATCACGGCGACGACCGAGTCGCCGGACGGCATGACGCTGGACGAGCTGGCCGGCCTGCTGCGCCGCGCCATGGCCGCCGGGGTGGACCCGCACACCCCCATCCGGGTGCGCTCCCGCCGCGGCGCGGTGGTGTCCGCCAGCGTCGAGGGGGTCGCGACCCACGGCTGAGCCCGGCGCTCGGCACCTGCTAGTGAGCACCTGACCGGTCGCGATCCGGCCGGTGGCTCCGGCCTGCCCGCGACCGGCGCCCCGGGCGCCGGTGCTGCCGCGGTCCCTCCTGCTCCGAGCCGTCGACGGACCGTCCGGCCGCGGTTCCGGGCGCGGTGGTGGCGGCGGGGAGCGAATGAGCTTCTCTGTGGAGCAAAGTGGGGTACAGTGGCGCGCGGTGGAGGACGCGGGGGCCGCAATGCCGTCCGGCCGGCCACCTCGACGGGTCGAGTGGAGGTGGGGGCGTGTTCCTCGGCACCCATTCCCCTCGCCTGGACGAGAAGGGCCGGCTCTTCCTGCCGGCGAAGTTCCGGGACGAGCTGGCGGAGGGCGTCGTGATCACCAAGGGGCAGGAGCGCTGTCTCTACGTGTGGCCGATCGCCGAGTTCCGCCGGGTGACCGAGGCGATGTCGGCGGCGCCGGTGACCCAGAAGACCGTCCGGGACTACAGCCGCGTCTTCTTCGCCAGCGCCTCGGACGAGGTGCCGGACAAGCAGGGCCGGATCACCGTCCCGCCGCCGCTGCGCGAGTACGCCGGGCTCACTCGCGACTGCGTCGTCATCGGTGCCAACACGCGGGTCGAGGTCTGGGACTCGACCGCCTGGGAGGCCTACCTGGCCGACCGGGAGCAGGCCTTCGCCGACCTCGAGGAGGAGGTGCTGCCCGGCGTGCTGTGAGCAGCGCGAGCAGGACCGGAGACGGTCCGTGCGGTGAGGTCTCCTCCCGCTCCGGTCGGTCCCCTGACGCCCCTTCCCCGGTGTCAGGCGGCCGCCGGGAGCGGGCGGGGACCTGGGCGCACGGGCCCAGGTGGGGCGAGCAGTCGCCACGGGGGCGACGTCCGGAGGGGTCGAGGTGGGCGGGAGGCCGTTGCACGTGCCGGTCCTGCGGGACCGGGTGCTGGCGCTGCTCGCACCCGCGCTGTCCCGGCCGGACGCGGTCGCGGTGGACGCGACGCTCGGGCTGGGCGGGCACGCGGAGGCCCTGCTGGAGGCGAACCCCGCGCTCCGGCTGGTCGGGATCGACCGGGACCCGGAGGCGGTCCGGCTCGCCGGTGAGCGGCTGGCGCCGTTCGGCTCCCGGGTCTCGCTGCACCAGGCGGTGTACGACCGGCTGCCGGCGGTGCTGGCCGCCGCCGGGATGTCCCGGGTCGACGGGGTGCTGTTCGACCTCGGGGTCTCCTCGCTGCAGCTGGACGAGGCGCGGCGCGGCTTCGCCTACGCGCAGGACGCGCCGCTGGACATGCGGATGGACCCGGCGTCCGGGCCGACGGCCGCCGACGTCGTGAACTCCTACCCGGCCGGCGAGCTGGCCCGGGTGCTGCGGGAGTACGGCGAGGAGCGGTTCGCCGGGCGGATCGCGGCGGCGGTGGTGCGGGAGCGGACGCGGTCGCCGATCGTGTCGTCGGCCCGGCTGGCCGCCCTGGTCCGCGACGCCATCCCGGCCGCGGCCCGGCGGACCGGGGGCAACCCGGCGAAGCGCACCTTCCAGGCGCTGCGCATCGAGGTGAACGCCGAGCTCGACGCGCTGCGGGCCGCGGTGCCGGCGGCGGTGGACGCGTTGCGGGTCGGCGGGCGGGTCGTGGTGCTCAGCTACCACTCGCTGGAGGACCGGATCGTCAAGCAGGCCTTCGCCGAGCGGGCGAAGGACACCACACCACCGGGCCTGCCGGTTCCGCTGCCGGGGTCGGCGCCGGTGCTGCGGGTGCTGACCCGCGGCGCGGAGGCGCCGACGGACACGGAGGTCACCGAGAACCCGCGGGCAGCGTCGGCGCGGCTGCGCGCGGCGGAGCGCGTACGGGAGGCCGCGTGAGCGCGGCACCGGCGATGCCGCCCGGTCGCGAGGCCGGGCCCGGGGTCGAGGCACGGCACCGGAGCCGGCCCGCCGCTAGCGCCGCCACCTCCGCCCGCCCGCCACCTCCGCCCGCGCCGCCACCTCCGCCCGCGCCGCCACCTCCGCCCGCGCCGCCTCCGCCGCCCGCCACCTCCGCCCGGGCCGACGGCGCGGCCGCTGCCGCAGCGCGCCGGCCGGTGGCGTCGGGCCGCCGCGGGCCCACCGCGACCGAGACGCGCGCCGGCACGTCCGGCCGGGCCGGCGGCGCTCGCCCCACCGTCGCCGGCGGGGGTTCGGCTGCGTCGGCTCGTGCCGGATCCGGCGGAGTCGATGCGCGGGTCGGCTCGCGGGCGAAGCAGAGCACACCGCGTGCGCCGGCCCGGACGGCCACGACGACCGCCCAGCCGCGGCCGGGAGCGAAGACCAGCGGCACCGGCCGGGCCGGCGCGACGGCGAGACCGGCGAAGCCGACCGCGGCGAAAGCGGCCGGGCCGGCGACGCGGCAGCGCGCGGCCCGCCCGGAGACGGCTCGGGTACGGACCGCGCCGGTGCTGCGCCTGGTCGCCGGGCACGCTCCGCAGGCGCCCAAGACCCCGTTCGTCCTGCTGGTGCTCGGGCTGCTCGGCGGCGGCCTGGTCACCCTGCTGCTGCTGAACTCGGCGGCGGCCGCCGATGCCTTCGCCCAGGGCCGGCTGCAGCGGGAGACCCGGTCGCTGTCCCTGCGCGAGCAGGAGCTCGGCCGGCAGGTCGCGGCGCTCGAAGCGCCGGGCGCGCTCGCCGAGCGGGCCCGCCGGCTCGGCCTGGTGCGCAGCGGCGACCCCGGCTTCCTGGTACTGGGCCCGAGCGGCTCGGCGAAGGTCGTCGGGTCGCCGGTCGCGGCCACCGCGCCGCCGCCCCCGCCGAAGCCGACTCCGTCCGGCGCCCGGCCGACGACGACATCGGCCGTACCGGCACGGCCGGGTGCGCGGACACCCGCGCGCCCCGGCCGGCCGGCGGCATCCACGGCGGCGTCCCGACCGTCGCCTCGCCCGGCGTCCACACCGACGCCGCCGGCTCCGGGCGGTGACCGGTGACCCCGCCGCCGTCCGGGTCGGGTCGCGGCCGGGCGGCTCCGTACCCGTCGGCCGGCCGCGCCACCCCGGCGGGCCGCGGCCCCCGGCTGGCCGGGCGACTCCGGCCGCCGGCGACTCCGGCCGGCCGGGCGACTCCGGCGGCCGCGCCACCCCGGCCGGCCGGGCGACTCCGGCCGGCCGCGCCACCCCGGCCGGCCGGGCGACTCCGGCCGGCCGCGCCACCCCGGCCGGCCGCGCCACCCCGGCCGGCCGGGCGACTCCGGCCGGCCGGCGACTCCGGCGCCGGACCCCGGCCGGCCGGGCGACCCCGGCCAGCCGGGCGACTCCGGCCGGCCGCGCCGGCGCCGGCCAGTCCGCGCGGTCGGGCTCCTCCGGCGGACGCCGTACCGATGGCCGGCAGCCGGACGCGGTCGCCACCGGCCACCGCAGCGGCGGCCTGCCCACCGCCAAGACCCGCCCCAGCCGAGCCGGCAGTGCGCGCTCGGCGGGCGGGACGAGCCGGACCCGCACCGGCGCGGCCCGCCCGGCGCGCAAGACCGCCGCCGCCCGGACGGGCGGTCCCGGCAAGACCCGCAAGCCGCGGAGCAGGCGCGCCGCCCCCCCGAAGCGCCCCCGCCGGCGCAGGCTGCTCAGGCTCGGCGACCCCGGCCGCCGCCTCGGTGTCGGCTTCGCCGCCGTCTGCACCCTGCTGGTGATCCTCGGCGGCCGGCTCGTCCAGCTGCAGGGCTTCGACGGCGCGCACCTCGCCGTGACCGCCCAGGAGAACCGGCTCCGGCCGACCACCATCCCGGCCGTCCGGGGCAGGATCCTCGACCGGGACGGCCGGGTCCTCGCATACACCGTGGCCGCCCGGACGATCTTCGCCGACCCCACCAAGATCGACGACCCGGTCGGCACCGCCAGGGCCCTCGCACCGATGATCAATACCCCGGTCGAGTCGCTGCTGCCGAAGCTGCGCCGGAAGGGTCGGCTCGCGTACGTCCCGCTGGTCCGGAAGGTGTCGCCGGCGGACGCCGCCCGCGTGCTGGCCCGCGGCCTGCAGGGCATCGGCGCCGAGGACACGACGCAGCGGCTCTACCCCGGCCGGGACGTCGCCTCCGCCGTCGTCGGCTACACCGGCGTCGACGGCGGCCTCGCCGGGATCGAGTCGAAGTACCAGGTGCAGCTGGCGGGCACCCCCGGCACGCTGCTGGTCGAGCGCGGGACCAACGGCGTGGCAGATCCCGAGCGGGCTGCGCCGGGAGACCGCCGCCGTCGCGGGTTCGTCCGTGCAGCTCACCCTCGATCAGGACCTGCAGTTCACCGCCCAGCGCGCGCTCGCCGACGCGGTGGCGAAGGTGCGGGCCAAGTCCGGCCAGCTGGTCGTCCTGGACGCGCGCAGCGGGGAGGTGCTCGCGATGGCGACCGCCCCCACGTACGACGCCCAGCGGCCGTCCGCGTCCGACCCGGCGCGGCGGGCCAACCCGGCCGTGCAGGCCCCGTTCGAGCCCGGCAGCGCGAACAAGGTGGTCACCTTCGCCGCCGCCCTGGACCGCGGCACGATCCGGCCGGACACCCCGATGCTGGTCCCCGACTCCTACCGGGTCGCCGACCGGTACGTGCACGACGCCTGGTCGCACGAGCCGACCAGGTGGACGGCGACCGGCGTGCTGGCCAAGTCCAGCAACGTCGGCACCCTGATGATCGCGAACGACCGGGTCGGGCCGGCGGCGTTCTACGACTACCTGCGCCGGTTCGGGATCGGGACGCCGACCGGCATCGAGCTGCCCGGCGAGAGCGGCGGCATCCTGCCGAGGCCGCAGGAGTGGTCCGGCACCACCTTCGGCAACCTCCCGATCGGGCAGGGCGTGTCGATGACCGCGCTGCAGCTGGCCGGGATGTACCAGGCGGTCGCCAACGACGGGGTCCGGATCACCCCGCGGATCGTCCGCTCGGTCGTCGCGCCGGACGGCACCGCCACCCCGGGACCCGCGGCGACCCGGACCAAGGTGGTGTCCCCGCAGGCGGCCCGGACGGTGCGCGGCATGCTCGAGGCGGTCGTCGGCGAGGACGGCACCGCCCCGCGCGCGGCGATCGACGGCTACCGGGTGGCCGGCAAGACCGGCACCGCGCAGAAGCCGAACCCGGCCTGCCGCTGCTACGCCGGCGGCGGCTACTGGGCGACGTTCGCCGGGATGGCCCCGGCCGACGACCCGCAGCTGGTCATCTCGGTCGTGATCGACGAGGCCGTGGGCGGCGGGCACGGTGGCGCGGTCGCCGGCCCGCTGTTCCGGGACGTGATGTCGTACGCGCTGACCGCCCGGAAGGTCGCCCCCACCGGCACCCGCGGGCCCACCCCGAAGCTGACCGCCGACTAGCTGGACTAGCCTTGCCACCCGTGTCCGGGACCCCGCCGCTGCGGCCCAGCCGGCGCCGCCCGCTGCGGCTCGCGGAGGTCGCCGGCGCGCTGGGGCTGGCGGCGCCGACCGGCGCCGCGACGATCACCGGCGTCACCCACGACTCGACCGCCGTACGGCCCGGCGACCTGCTGGCGGCGCTGCCCGGCTCCCGCACCCACGGCGCCCGGTTCGCCGCGGCCGCGGTCGCCGCCGGTGCCGCCGCGGTGCTCACCGACCCGGCCGGCGCCGAGCTGGCCGCCGCGGCCGGCGTTCCGCTGCTGGTCGCGGAGCGCCCCCGCCAGCTGCTCGGCACGCTGGCCGCGCTGGTCTACGACGATCCCACCGCTGGGCTGCTGGTGATCGGCGTGACCGGCACGAACGGCAAGACGACGACGGCGTACCTGCTGGAGGAGGGCCTGCGCGCGGCCGGCCACGTGACCGGCCTGATCGGCACGGTGGAGACCCGGGTCGCCGGCGAGTCGGTGCCGAGCAGTCGGACCACCCCGGAGGCGACCGACCTGCAGGCCGCCTTCGCCGCGATGGCCGAGCGCGGGGTCACCGCGGTCGCCATCGAGGTCTCCAGCCACGCGCTGGCGCTCGGCCGGGTCGACGGCACCCGGTTCACCGCCGGGGCCTTCACCAACCTGTCCCAGGACCACCTGGACTTCCACGGCGGCATGGCGGAGTACTTCGCCGCCAAGGCGCTGCTGTTCGACGGCCGGTGCGAGCACGAGATCGTGACCGTCGACGACGGGTACGGCCGGCGGCTGGTCCGGGACGGGACGGTGACGGTGTCCGCGGCCGGCGACGCGACCGCCGCCTGGCGCGCGGTCGAGGCGGACACCGCGGCCCCGACCGGGTCCACCTCGTTCCGGATGCTGGGCCCGGCCGGGGTGGACCTGCGCGCGACGGTCCGCCTGCCCGGCGCGTTCAACGTCTCGAACGCGGCGCTGGCGATCGCGACGCTCGCCACCGTCGGGGTGCGGCCGGAGGTGGCGGTGCGCGGCGTGTCCGGCGGGGACGTCCCCGGCCGGATGGAGAGGGTGAACCTCGGCCAGGGCTACGTCGCGGTCGTCGACTACGCGCACACGCCCGCGGCGGTCGAGCGGCTGCTCGCGGCGCTGCGGCCGACCGTCCCCGGCCGGCTGATCCTGGTGCTGGGCGCCGGCGGGGACCGGGACCGGGACAAGCGCCCGCTGATGGGGTCCGCCGGCGCCGGCGGCTCGGACCTGCTGATCGTCACCGACGACAACCCCCGCTCGGAGGACCCGGCCGCGATCCGCTCGGCGGTGCTGGCCGGCGCGCTCGCCCTGCCGCCCGGCTCGCGCGGCGAGGTGCTCGAGGTGGGCGACCGGCGCGAGGCGGTGGTCGAGGCCGTGCGGCGGGCCCGGCCCGGGGACGCGGTCGTGGTCGCCGGCAAGGGCCACGAGCAGGGCCAGGAGATCGGCGGCGTGCTGCACCCGTTCGACGACCGGGCCGTGCTGCGGGACGCGCTGGAGGAGCTGACGGGGAGCGTCGGCCGGTGATCCCGCTCACCCTCGCGGAGGTGGCGGAGGCGGTCGGCGGGACGCTGGCGCACGCGCCCGACCCGGCGGCGCGGGTGACCGGCGAGGTGGAGCTGGACTCGCGCCGGATCGGTCCCGGCGGCCTGTTCGTGGCGCTGGTCGGCGAGCGGGTGGACGGGCACGAGCACGCGCGGGAGGCAGTCTCCGCCGGGGCCGTGGCGGTGCTCGCGCAGCGGCCGGTCGGGGTGCCCGCGGTGGTGGTCGCCGACGTGCCGGCGGCGCTGGCCCGGCTCGCCTCCGCGGTGCTGGCCCGGCTGCCCGAGGTGACGGTGATCGGCATCACCGGCTCCAGCGGCAAGACGTCCACGAAGGACCTGGTGGCGCAGCTGCTGGCCACCCGCGGGCCGACCGTCGCGCCGCCGGGCTCGTTCAACAACGAGCTCGGCCACCCGTACACGGTGCTCCGGGCCACGCAGCGGACCCGCTACCTGGTGCTGGAGAAGAGCTCCCGCGGCCGCGGCCACATCGCCTGGCTGACCAGGGTGGCCCGCCCGCGGATCGGCGTCGTGCTGAACGTCGGCAGCGCGCACCTGGGCGAGTTCGGCAGCCGGGATGCGGTCGCGGCGGCCAAGGGCGAGCTGGTGGAGGCGCTGCCGGCGGCGGCCGCGGGCGGGGTCGCGGTGCTGAACGCGGACGACCCGCTGGTCGCGGCGATGGCGGCCCGGACCGCCGCCCGGGTGCTGAGCTTCGGCGAGGCCGACGGCTCGGACGTGCGGGCCGTCGACGTGCGGCTGGACGAGCGGGGCCGTCCGGCGTACCGGCTGGTCGTCGGGCCCGGGGTGGGTGGCGGCGCGGCCGGGGAGGTCGACGTCCGGCTGGCGACGTACGGGGCGCACCAGGTCGGCAACTCCCTCGCCGCCGCGGCGGTCGCCGTCGAGCTCGGCATGCCGCTGCCGGCGCTGGAGACCGCGCTGGCCGAGGCGCGGCCGCTGTCCCGGTGGCGGATGGAGGTCACCGAGCGGCCGGACGGCGTGCTGGTCGTGAACGACGCGTACAACGCCAACCCGGAGTCGATGGCGGCGGCGTTGCGGGCGCTGCAGACGATGGCGCGCGGGCGGCGGTCGTGGGCGGTGCTCGGCGCGATGGGCGAGCTCGGGGCCGGCGCGGCGGAGGCGCACCGGCGGGTCGGCGAGCTGGCCGCCCGGATCGGGGTCGACCGGCTGGTGGTGGTCGGCCCGGACGCGGCCGGCGTGCACGACGCCGCGGGCGGGGAGCCGGGCTGGGCGGGGGAGCCGGCGCACGTGCCGGACGCGGACGCCGCGCTGGCGCTGCTGCGGGCCGAGCTGCGTCCGGGCGACGTCGTGCTGGTGAAGGCGTCGCGGGCCGCCGGCCTGGAGCGGGTCGCCCTCGCCCTCGCCGGGCCGACGAGGGCGGCCGGGGCCGCCCGGTGAGGTCGGTCCTGGTGGCGGCGCTGGTGTCGCTGCTCGTCTCCATCCTGTGCACCCCCATCGCGATCCGGGTCTTCCGCAGGCAGGGCTTCGGTCAGGAGATCCGCGACGACGGCCCGCAGTCGCACCAGGCCAAGCGGGGCACGCCCACGATGGGCGGCACCGTGATCATCGTCGCCACGCTGGTCGGGTACTTCGTCGCCCACCTGCTCTCGGCCGACCGGGGGCCGAGCGCGTCCGGGCTGCTGCTGCTCTACCTGTTCACCGGGCTCGGCCTGGTCGGCTTCCTGGACGACTTCATCAAGATCCGCAACCAGCGCAACCTCGGGCTGTCCGCCACCGCGAAGTTCGGCGGCCAGTTCGTGGTGGGCATCTCGTTCGCCATCCTGGCGCTGGGCTTCCGCGACGACTTCGGGCTCACCCCAGCCTCGACCAAGTTGTCCTTCGTGCGGGACATCCCGCAGATCGGCCTCGGCGCGGTCCTGTTCGTGCTGTTCGCGTACGTGGTCATCAGCGGCACGTCGAACGCGGTGAACCTCACCGACGGGCTGGACGGGCTGGCCGCGGGCAGCTCGGCGATGGTCTTCGGCGCGTACACGGCGATCTCGTTCTACCAGTTCCGCAACGCCTGCGAGACGGTGCAGACGGCGGCCTGCTACCAGGCGCGGGACCCGCTGGACGTCGCGCTGATCGCGGCCGCGGCGATGGCGGCCTGCTTCGGCTTCCTGTGGTGGAACGCGGCGCCGGCCCGGATCTTCATGGGCGACACCGGCTCGCTGGCGCTCGGCGGGCTGCTCGCCGGCATCGCGATCGTGTCCCGCACCGAGCTGCTGCTGATCGTGCTCGGCGGCCTGTTCGTGGTCGAGACGCTGTCGGTGATCCTGCAGGTCGCGGTCTTCAAGACGCGGCGGAAGCGGCTGTTCAAGATGGCGCCGATCCACCACCACTTCGAGCTGCTCGGGTGGGCGGAGACGACGGTCGATCGTCCGGTTCTGGATCATCGCCGGGCTGGCGGTGGCCTTCGGGCTCGGCCTGTTCTACGCGGAGTTCATCTCCTACGGGCTGCCCGGGTGAGCCCTCGGACCGGCCAGGACGGGCAGCGCACGACGGGCCCGACCGCGGTGCCGGGGTGGGCCGGCCTGCCGGTGCTGGTGGCGGGGGCCGGGGCGTCGGGCGAGGCGGCGGCCCGGGCGCTGCTCGGGCTCGGCGCCCGGGTGACGGTGGCGGACCGGGTGGCGTCGGAGCGGACCGGGACGCTGGCGGCGGCGGGTGCGGTGCTCGCGCTGGGAGCGCAGGCGCCACCGGCCGGCACCGCGCTGGTGGTGACCTCGCCCGGGTGGCGGCCGGACGCACCGCTGCTGGCGGCGGCGGCGGCCGCCGGGATCGAGGTGATCGGCGAGGTCGAGCTCGCCTGGCGGTTGCGGCCGGCCGGCGCGGCGCCGTGGCTGGCGGTGACGGGCACCAACGGGAAGACGACGACCGTGCGGATGCTGGAGGCGATCCTGCGGGCCGCCGGGCTGCGCGCGGTGGCGACCGGCAACGTGGGGCTGCCGGTCGTCGACGCCGTCCTCGCCGACCCGCCGTACGAGGCGCTGGCCGTCGAGCTGTCGTCGTTCCAGCTGTACTGGTCGCCGTCGGTGCGGCCGGCGGCCGGGGCGCTGCTCAACCTGGCGCCCGACCACCTCGACTGGCACGGTTCGTACGAGGCGTACGCGGCGGCGAAGGAGCGGATCTGGGCCGCCGGGACGGTGGCGATCGGCAACGCCGACGACCCGCAGGCCGCGGCGCGGCTGACCCGCGCCGCCGGCCGCCGGGTCGGTTTCACGCTCGCCCCGCCGGCCGCCGGCCAGCTCGGCATCGCCGGCGGCGCGCTGCTCGACCGCGCCTTTCCGACCGCACCGCGCGCCGGCTCCGGACGGGGCGGCGGGGGCGGTGCTGGCCGAGGTGCGGGACGTGCGGCCGGCGGGGCCGCACAACGTCGCCAACGCGCTGGCCGCGGCGGCGCTGGCGCGGGCGTACGGGGTGCCGGCGGACGCGGTGCGGGCCGGGCTGCGCGGCTTCGTCCCGGACCGGCACCGCAACGAGCGGGTCGCCGAGGTGGCCGGCGTCCGGTACGTGGACGACAGCAAGGCGACCAACCCGCACGCCGCCGCCGCCTCGCTGGCCGCGTACCCGCGGGTGGTCTGGGTGGCCGGCGGCCTGCTCAAGGGCGCCCCGGTGGACGAGCTGGTCGCCTCCGTCGCCGGGCGGCTGGCCGGTGCGGTGCTGCTCGGCGCCGACCGGATGGCGCTGCGGGCGGCGATCGCGCGACACGCCCCCGACCTCCCGGTCGTCGAGGTGGACAGGACCGACGATGGGGCAATGTCCGAGGTGGTGCGCGCTGCCGCGGCGCTGGCGCGACCCGGCGACACCGTGCTGCTCGCGCCGGCCGCCGCCTCGATGGACATGTTCCGCGACTACGGCGCCCGCGGCGACGCGTTCGCCGCGGCGGTCCGCGCGCTGGCGGGGCCGTGACGGCGACCGCGGCCGCCCCGACCGCCGCCGGCACCGGTCCCGACCCGCCCGGCACGCCGTTCTTCGACCGGCCGCTGACCTCGCTGCACCTGGTCCTGGTCAGCACCGGGCTGCTGCTCGCGCTCGGCCTGGTGATGGTGCTGTCCGCCTCGATGGTGAAGTCGTACACCGAGACCGGCAGCGCCTACTCGGTCTTCGCCGACCAGCTGAGCTTCGTCGCGCTCGCCCTGCCGGCGTTCTGGCTGGGCGTGCGGCTCTCGCCGGGCACCTACCGGCGGCTGGCGTACCCGGCGCTGCTGCTCAGCCTGGGGCTGCTGGTGGCGGTCCTGCTGCCCGGGGTGGGCAAGAGCGTCAACGGTGCCCAGCGCTGGCTGGACTTCGGCCCGGTCCAGCTGCAGCCGGCCGAGATCGCGAAGCTCGCGCTCGCGCTGTGGGGCGCGGACCTGCTGGTCCGCAAGCAGCGGCTGCTCGGGCACGCCCGGCACCTGCTGATGCCGCTGGTGCCGGTCGCCGCGCTGCTGGCCGCGCTGGTCGTGCTCGAGCCCGACCTCGGCAGCTCGCTGTGCTTCGCCATGGTGCTGTTCGGCCTGCTGTGGACGGTCGGCGCGCCGGGCCGGATCTTCACCGCGCTGCTGGCGCTCGCCACCGCCGCCGTCGCCGCCCTGGCGGTGGCCGAGCGCTACCGGCTCGAGCGGATCATGCACTTCCTCGACCCGTCCGCCGACCCGCAGGGCGCCGGGTTCCAGCCGCTGCTCGGGCTGTCCTCGCTGTCCAGCGGCGGCTGGTTCGGCGTCGGGCTCGGGCAGGGCCGGGCCAAGTGGAGGGGGCTGCCCGAGGGCCACACCGACTACATCTTCGCCGTCATCGGCGAGGAGCTGGGGCTGGTGGGCGGCCTGGTCGTGCTGCTGCTGTACGCGACGCTGGCGTACTCCGGGCTGCGGGTCGCCCGCCGGACCGCGGACCCGTTCGCCCGGCTGGCCGCGGCCGGCGTGACGGTGTGGATCGTCGGCCAGGCGGTGGTGAACATGGGGTACGTGAGCGGGCTGCTGCCGGTGACCGGCGTGCCGCTGCCGCTGATCTCGGCCGGCGGCACGTCCCTGCTGGTCACCCTCTTCGCGCTCGGCATGCTGGCCTCCCTCGCCCGGCACGAGCCGGCCGCCGCCGCCCAGCTGGCCCGGCGCGGCCGGGTGGCGACGGTGCTCCGGTTGCCGGCGCCCAGAACCCGCGGCCGGGCGCGCCGGCCGGCCCGGATCGACCGTTCGGGTGACCGGGTGGCGGGGGCGGTGGCCCGGCCGGCAGGATCGACGCGGCGCGGGCCGGCCGCCCAGGCTCGCCCGCACCAGCAGCACCACCAGCACCAGCCCAGATCGACCAGCGCCCGCCGGGAGGCCCGCCGCAGATGAGCCGTCCCGTCTCCGTCGTGCTCGCCGGTGGCGGCTCGGCCGGGCACGTGTCGCCGCTGCTGGCCACCGCCGACGCGCTGGCCCGGCTGGAGCCCGGCACCGCCGTCACCGCGCTCGGCACCGCCCGCGGGCTGGAGGCGACGCTCGTCCCGGCCCGCGGCTACCGGCTGGAGCTGGTGCCGCGGGTGCCGGTGCCGCGCCGGCCGACGGTGGCGCTGCTGCGGCTGCCGGGCCGGCTGTGGGCGGCGGTCGGGGCCGCGGCCGAGGTGCTGGAGCGGGTACGGGCGGACGTGCTGGTCGGCTTCGGCGGCTACGTGTCGGCGCCGGCCTACCTCGCGGCCCGCCGCCGCGGCACGCCGATCGTGGTGCACGAGGCGAACCCGCGGCCGGGGCTGGCCAACCGGCTCGGCGCCCGCCTCGCCGCGCGGGTCGCCACCGCAACCGACGGCGTGCCGCTGCCCGGGGCCGAGACCGTGGGCCTGCCGCTGCGGCGCGAGGTCGCCACCCTCGACCGCACCGCCCGCCGGGCCGAGGGGCGGGCGCTGTTCGGGCTCGACGCCGGGTCGCCCGCGCTGCTGGTGACCGGCGGCTCGCAGGGCGCCCGGACGCTGAACACAGCGGCGCTCGGCGCGGCCACCGCGCTCGCCGCCGCCGGGGTCCAGGTGCTGCACGCGGCCGGCCCCGGCAACGCCCTCGCGCCGCCGGACCTGCCGCCCGGCGCGCCGCCGTACGTGCTGGTGCCGTACCTGGAGCGGATGGAGCTGGCCTACGCGGCGGCCGACCTGGTGCTGTGCCGGTCCGGCGCGAACACCTGCGCCGAGCTGACCGCGGTCGGCCTGCCGGCGGCGTACGTGCCGCTCCCGCACGGCAACGGCGAGCAGCGGCTGAACGCCGCGCCGGTGGTCGCGGCCGGCGGCGGGTTGCTGGTCGAGGACGCGTCCTGCACGCCGGAGTGGGTGGGATCCACCCTGCCGCCGGTGCTCGGCGATCCCGGCCGGCTGGAGACGATGGCGAAGGCGGCCGCGTCCCTCGGGCACCGCGACGCCGACGTCGCGCTGGCCCGGATCGTGCTGGAGGTGGCGCGCCGGTGAGCGCCGAGTCGACCCGGGCCCCGGCCGCGGGCGCGCAGACCCGCACCGGGCGCCAGCCCGTTGCCGGAGCCGAGCTCGGCAGCGTCCACTTCGTCGGCATCGGCGGCGCCGGGATGAGTGGCATCGCCCGGATCCTGCTCGCCCGCGGCGTCCCGGTCAGCGGCAGCGACGCCCGCGGGTCGGCGACGGCGGAGGCGCTCCGGGCGCTCGGCGCGACCGTCCACCTCGGACACGACGCCGCGAACATCGGGTCGGGCGTGGAGACCGTCGTGGTCTCGACGGCGATCCGGGACGTGAACCCGGAGGTGGTGGAGGCGCACCGGCGCGGGTTGCGGGTGCTGCGCCGGGCCGCCGCGCTGGCCGCGGTGATGGCCGGGCGGCGCGGTGTCGCGATCGCCGGCACCGCCGGCAAGACGAGCACCACGGCGATGCTCGTCGGCGCGCTGCAGGCGGCCGGCGCCGACCCGGCGTACGCGGTCGGCGGCGACCTGACCGGCACCGGGACCAACGCCGACGACGGGTCGGGGGAGCTGTTCGTCGCGGAGGCGGACGAGAGCGACGGGTCGTTCCTGCTGCTGTCCCCGTACGCGGCAGTGGTCACCAACATCGAGGCCGACCATCTGGACCAGCACGGCACGCCGGCGGCGTACGTGTCGGTCTTCGGGCAGTTCGTGCGCCGCCTCGACCCGGACGGCTTCCTCGTCGCCTGCGCCGACGACCCCGGCGCCCGGCGGCTCGCCGCGGTGGCCAGGGACGGCGGGCTGCGGGTCCGCACCTACGGCGAGTCCGCGGCAGCGGACCTGCGGGTGACCGGCCTCACCGAGGACGCTGACGGCACCAGCTGGCTGGCGGTGCTCGACGGGATCGCGCTCGCCGGGGCGCCGGCCGTGCGGGTGCCCGTCCCGGGCCGGCACATGGCACTGAACTCCGCCGCCGCGCTGCTCGCCGGCCTGGAGCTGGGGCAGCCGGCCGGCGGCCTGGTCGCCGGGCTGGCGGCGTACTCCGGGGTGCGGCGCCGGTTCGAGTTCCGTGGCGAGGCCGGCGGCGTGCGGGTGTACGACGACTACGCCCACCACCCGACGAAGGTGACCGCGACGCTCCGGGCGGCGCGGACCGTGGCGGGGGAGGGCCGGGTGCTGGTCGCCTTCCAGCCGCACCTCTACAGCCGGACGACCGACTTCGCGGCCGACTTCGGCATCGCGCTGGGGCTTGCCGACGAGGTCGTGGTGCTCGACGTCTACGCCGCGCGGGAGGACCCGGTGCCCGGGGTGACCGGTGCGCTGGTCGCGGCCGAGGTGCCGCTGCCGGCGGAGCGGGTGCGCTACGAGCCGGACCGCGCCGCCGTGGCGGGGGAGCTGGCCCGCCGGGCCCGTCCCGGCGACCTCGTGCTGACCATGGGCGCGGGTGACGTCACCGCGCTCGCGCCGGACGTCCTCGCGGCGCTGGGGGACCGCCGCGCGATTCCCGGCGCCGCCCGGTGACCCCGCCGCGCGGCTACGTCTGTGCTCCGCCTCGTGGAGTAGAGACGCACCTGCGCCGGCCCCGCGCCCCTGCTTCACCTCGCGGAGCAGAGGCGTACGCGCCGGAGAGGGCGACCCGGTGAGCGGGGCGACCCGGGTGGCGCCGGCGCGGGCGCCGGCGCCGCCCAGGGAGCGCGGCCGGCGCGGTCGGCTGCTGCTGGCGGTGGCCGCGATCATCGCCGTGCTGAGCGCCGCCGGCTGGCTGGTCGGCTTCACGGGCGTGCTCGGCGTCCGCACGGTCGCGGTCGAGCGGCGTCCGGTCGGTGCCCGCCGCCGAGGTCCGGGCGGCCGCCGCCGTCCGCCGGGGGGAGCCGCTCGCCCGGGTCGACACCGCCGAGGTCGAGCGCCGGGTCCGGGGACTCGACGGCGTCGCGCGGGTGGCGGTCGCGCGGTCCTGGCCGGCGACCCTGCGGATCACCGTCACCGAGCGGGTCGGGGTCGCGGTCGTGTCCCGGGCCGGCGCCGGCTGGCTGATCGACGGCGACGGGGTCGTCTTCCGGCGGCTGGCCGCCCGGCCGACGTCGTTGCCCCGGCTGGACGTCCCGTGCCGCGCACCGGACGAGCCCGCCTGCCGCGCCGCGCTCTCCGCCCTGACCTCGCTGCCGCCCGCGGTCGCCCGGGTGGTGCTGGCGGTGGCCGCCCCGACGCCGGACTCGGTCACCCTCACGCTGACCGCCGAGCGGGTCGTCGTCTGGGGCAGCGCGGAGCAGGCGGCCGCCAAGGCCCGGGCGCTGGCGGCGCTGCTGCGCCAGCCGGGCCGGCGCTTCGACGTCAGCACCCCGTCCGTCGTGACCGTGCGCTGACCCGCCGAGGCCACCGACCGGGTCAGACCGCCGGCCTGCCAAGGATTGCGGCGACACGCCGCGCCGGTCCTGGACCCTCCCGGAGCCGCTGCTTACTGTCCCGACAGCGGCGAGGTTGACATAACAATAACCGTCAACCTGAGGGTGAGGCCTGAGAGGGACGGGTAGCCCGGCGACCACACCGAGGGAAGGCACTCGCGATGACACCACCGCACAACTACCTCGCGGTCATCAAGGTCGTCGGCATCGGCGGTGGCGGCGTCAACGCCGTCAACCGGATGATCGAGGTCGGCCTCAAGGGCGTCGAGTTCATCGCGATCAACACCGACGCCCAGGCGCTGCTGATGAGTGACGCGGACGTGAAGCTCGACGTCGGCCGGGAGCTGACCCGCGGCCTCGGCGCCGGCGCCAACCCCGACGTCGGCCGGAAGGCGGCCGAGGACCACCGCGAGGAGATCGAGGAGGTCCTCAAGGGGGCCGACATGGTCTTCGTCACCGCCGGCGAGGGCGGCGGCACCGGCACGGGCGGGGCGCCGGTGGTGGCCAGCATCAGCCGCAAGCTCGGCGCGCTGACCATCGGCGTGGTCACCAGGCCGTTCTCCTTCGAGGGCAGGAAGCGGGCCGCCCAGGCGGAGGCCGGCATCGAGGGCCTGCGCAGCGAGTGCGACACGCTGATCGTGATCCCCAACGACCGGCTGCTGCAGATCAGCGACCGCAACGTCAGCGTGATGGACGCCTTCAAGAGCGCCGACCAGGTGCTGCTGTCCGGCGTGCAGGGCATCACCGACCTCATCACCACCCCGGGGCTGATCAACCTCGACTTCGCCGACGTGAAGTCGGTGATGAGCGGCGCCGGATCGGCGCTGATGGGGATCGGCAGCTCGCGTGGCGACAACCGGGCGATGGCCGCCGCCGAGCTCGCGATAGCCAGCCCGCTGCTGGAGGCCTCCATGGAGGGCGCGCACGGCGTCCTGCTGTCCATTTCGGGCGGCTCCGACCTCGGCATCTTCGAGATCAACGAGGCGGCGTCGATGGTGGCCAACTCGGCCCACGCCGAGGCCAACATCATCTTCGGCGCGATCATCGACGACGCGCTCGGCGACGAGGTCCGGGTGACGGTGATCGCCGCCGGCTTCGACGGCGGCGCGCCCAAGCACAAGCCGGCCGACCCGCCGCGGCGGGCCGACCCGCCACCGCCCTCGGTGCCGACGACGCCCGCGACGCCGACGGTGACCTCGCGGTACGGGCCGCCCGTGCCGGCGCCGGCCCCGCCCGGCCGCAGCGCGCCGTCCGGCTCCAACGGGCACGTCCGCCGGACCGTCGAGCTGGACGACGAGCTGGACATCCCCGACTTCCTCAAGGGATAGCCTCCGCGGGTGCCCAAGGTCCGCCGGATCGTCACCTCCCGCTCCGGCGGCGGGAGTACGGGGCCGTACGCCTCCTTCAACCTCGGCACCCGGGTCGGCGACGATCCGGCCGCGGTCGAGGCCAACCGGCGGCGGCTCGCCCGGGCGACCGGTCTCGGTCCGGACCGGCTGGTCTGGGCCGAGCAGGTGCACGGCACCGTGGTCTCCACCGTCGACGGGCCGCGGGCGGCGCCGGAGCCGGGGACGGACGGGCTCGTCACCGGCGCCGCCGGGCTGGCCCTGGCGGTGCTGGTGGCCGACTGCGTGCCGGTCCTGCTGGCCGATCCGGCCGCGGGGGTCGTGGCCGCCGTGCACGCGGGCCGGGTCGGGGCCGCGGCGGGCATCGTGCCCCGGTCGGTCGAGGCGCTGGTCGCGGCGGGCGCGACGCCGGGCGGCACGGACGCGCTGCTGGGGCCGGCCGTCTGCGGGAAGTGCTACGAGGTGCCCGCCGAGGTGCGGGCGGAGGTCGAGGCGCGCCTGCCCGGCAGCGCCACCACCACCCGGCGCGGGACGCCCGGGCTGGACCTGCGCGCCGGCATCGCGCGCCAGCTCGCCGCCCTCGGCGTGGCGCGCATCGTCGCCGATCCCCGCTGCACCGCCGAGGACCCGGAGCTGTTCAGCTACCGCCGAGACGGCGTGACCGGCCGGCAGGCCGGCGTCGCCTGGATCGAGCCCTAACCCACCCGCAGCGCGGAGAACGCGGATCTGCCAGCAGCTCGCGGAGCGAGTGGCCGTCTCGCGGATCCGGACCAGCGGTGACGTGCGGCGTGCTCGGCAAGCTCGCCGGCGGCCGGTGCGGCGGCGCGTGGCCGTCGGCGAAGACGGCGAAGTCGTCGGCATCTCGCCCGGGTCGCGAGCGGTGCCGGAGCTCGGTGCGGAGAGGTGCTCCGCCGACGCTCGCAGGCGGCGAATCGGCAGATGGGCGACGGAGGTGCGCGGCAGGTGCGTGTCGCTAGGTTCCGCCTTGCGAGCGGACGTGCCGGCGCACGCACCTCGGGAGACGGCTGGGCAGAGGCCAGCCGGCGGGTGGTGTCGAGCCGCCGCCTCGGGAGCGGCTGGCCGACCGGTGACGGTCGACCTCGGTCCGACGGTGACGAGCTGCAGGTCGTCACCCAGCAGCGGAAGTCGTCACCGTGACGGGGCTGGCAGGATCGGGAGCATGGCGGTGGAGGCAGCGGGCAGCGGCGACCGCCGTACCGGGGAGATCGCGGCCAGCCTGGCGGTCGTCCGGGACCGGATCGCGGCGGCGGCGCGGACCGCCGGCCGGGACCCCGCGGAGCTGACCCTCGTCGCGGTGACCAAGACCTTCCCCGTCGAGGACGGGCGCCGCCTGCTGGCGTTGGGCGTGACCGAGCTGGGCGAGGCGCGCGACCAGGAGGCGCGGGTCAAGGCGCGCGGGCTGCCCGAGGCTCGCTGGCACTTCGTCGGCCGGCTGCAGCGCAACAAGGCCCGCTCGGTGGCCGGGTACGCCGCCGTCGTGCACACCGTCGACCGCCCCGAGCTGGTCGACGCCCTCGCGGCCGGGGTGCACCGCGCCGGGCGGGCCGCCCTGGACGTGCTGGTCCAGGTCAGCCTGGACGGCGATCCGGACCGCGGCGGCGCGCTTCCCGACGACGTGGGCGCGCTCGCGGATGCCGCCACGGCCACCGGCCTGCTCCGCGTCGCCGGCGTGATGGCGATCGCGCCGCTCGGGGCCGACCCCGACGACGCCTTCGCCCGGCTGGCCGCGGTCGCCGACCGCCTCCGCGCCGACCACCCCGCCGCCACGGCCGTGTCCGCCGGGATGAGCGCGGACCTCGAGGCGGCGGTGCGGCACGGCGCGACACACCTTCGGATCGGTACGGCGTTGCTCGGCGGTCGGCCGCCCCTGCCGGGGTAATGTCGGCCGCGCCACGGGTCCGATGTCCCGAGGTGGCAGGCGTAACACGGCGAGGAGGAGGGTCCCGATGGCGGGCGCCATGCGCAAGATGGGGGTCTACCTCGGCCTCGTCGAGGACGACGACCGGCGCGGCGAGCTCGGTGAGTACGAGGAGTACGACGAGTACGCGGAGGCCGAGGTCGTCCCGGTCCGGCGGGTGGCCGCCGGCCGCGGCTGGGACGACGCCGCCGAGTCCCGCTCCGCGGTCGCGCACCACGACGGCTACCGGGAGCCGGCCTACCGGGAGCTGGTCGACGAGCCCGCCGGCTACCGGATCACGACGCTGCACCCGAGGACGTACAACGAGGCCCGCACCATCGGCGAGCACTTCCGGGAGAGCGTTCCGGTCATCATGAACCTGACCGAGATGGACGACGCAGACGCCAAGCGGCTGGTCGACTTCGCCGCCGGACTGTCCTTCGGGCTTCGGGGTAGCATCGAGCGGGTGACGAACAAGGTGTTCCTGCTCTCCCCGCAGAACGTCCACGTCACTGCTGAGGACAAGGCCCGCATCGCCGAGGGCGGGTTCTTCAACCAGAGCTGACACAGGAGATCGGTGGCCGTAGTCCTGGAGCTGGCGTACTTCGTACTCCTCGTCTTCTTCATCCTGCTCATCGCCAGGCTGATCTTCGACTACGTGATGATGTTCGCGCGGTCGTGGCGCCCATCCGGCGTAGCGGCGGTTGGGCTAGAAGTCGTCTACTCGGTCACCGATCCGCCCCTCAAGGCACTCCGCCGGGTGATCCCGCCGTTGCGTCTGGGAAACTTCAGCATCGACCTGGGCTTCATGATCCTGTTGTTCGTGGTCTACGTGCTGATGAACTTCGTCAGTGCCGCGGCCCGAGCCAGTAGCGTCTGACCGAGGCCGTAGTCTGACCTGTGTCCCGTCGACCCGAGGTGATCCGATGCCCCTGACCCCAGCGGACGTGCACAACGTCGCCTTCAAGAAACCGCCGATCGGAAAGCGCGGTTACGACGAAGACGAGGTGGACGCGTTCCTCGACCTGATCGAGGCCGAGCTGGCCCGGCTCATCGAGGAGAACAACGACCTCAAGGCGCAGGTCGACGACATGGCCCGCTCCGGCGGCCCCGGTCCCGGCCCGCAGCAGCTGCGGCAGCCCCCGCCGCCGGTTCCGGAGCCGATGGTGATGGCGCCGCCGCAGGCGGCCCCGCGCATCGACGAGAACAGCCAGGTCGTCAAGGTTCTCGCGATGGCCCAGGAGACGGCCGAGAAGTACGTCTCCGACGCCAAGACCGAGGCCGACCGGATGATCGGCGACGCCCGGTCCACCGCGGACCGGATGATCGGCGAGGCGCGGAGCAAGGCCGACTCGATGGTCGGGGACGCCCGCAACCAGGCGGCCGCCGTGGAGCGCGATGCGCGGGGGAAGGCGACATCGCTGGTCCAGGACGCGGAGCGCAAGCACAACGAGATCATCGGTGGGCTGGAGCAGCGCAAGGGCACGCTGGAGAAGCGCATCGAGGAGCTGCGCACCTTCGAGCGGGAATACCGGACGCGCCTGAAGTCCTACCTGGAGTCGCAGCTGCGTGACCTCGACGGACGGGGTTCGGCCGAGCCGGCCGCCGTGGCCGCCGCGGCCGGCTACTCCGGTGGTTACGGTGGGCGGGGCGAGGGCGACGGCCGCGCCGACAACTGACGTCCGCACCGCCCGAGCCCGTCCCGGGTCACGGCGGTGATCCTGCTCAGCCTTGTGCTGGTCGTCGCCTCCGCGGCGGCGCTGGTGTGGGGAGTCCTGACGACGAGCCAGCTGCTCGTCTGGGGTTCGTTGGCTGCCGGGCTTGCGGCAGCCGGGCTAGTCGTCGGCTCGGTGCTGCGCCGACGCGAGCGGCTCGCCTTCGACCCTGGCACCGCCACCCGGCCGGCACCCACGCCGGCCGCCGACCCGGCAGGCGTCGACCCGACGCTCTGGCCGTGGTCCGAGACCCCGGGCGGCCCGCCCACCACCCCGGGCCCCGCCGCCCCGCCGGCGGCCGGCTGGACCGCTCCCGTCCCACCCGCGCCGCCACCCGGTGTCCGGACCCCGGCACCCGCCGACCGCCCCGCCGCCGACCCGGCGCCGCCCGCCGGCCGGGGCACCGACGCCCCCCCGGCCGTCGACCGACCCGGAGCAGACCCGCCCGCCGCCGGATGGGGCACCGACGCCCCACCGGCTACGGACCGACCCCGAACGGACCCGCCCGGCGGACGGGGCGCCGAGGCCCCGACCCGCCGACCGCCCCGCCGCCCCGTCGATGCCGCCGCCCGGCGGTCGGGCCGCCGAGGCCCCGCCGATCACGGACCAGCCCCGAACGGACCCGCCGCCGCCCGGCGGACCGGATGCGCCGCAAGCCGCGACCACCGACCGGAGCCGGTTCGACAGCCCGCAGGTCGGCGCGACCGGCGGCGACGACGAGCCGCCGATCGAGTCCGTCCCGGTCCGCGACGCGCTTCGCGTCGCCCAGCTCGACGACGAGGTGCTCGTCGTGGACGGCCACCCCCGCTACCACCTCACCGGCTGCCCGACCCTCGTCGGCCCGCTCCCGTTCCCACTGGCCGTCTCGGTCGCCCGCCGCGGCGGCTTCACCCCGTGTGGGATCTGCACCCCGGACGGCCTCCTGCTGGCCCGGCACCGCGACCGCCGCGCCGCCCCCGGCCCACGTAGCCGACGGAACAGGCCGCCGCGCGGGCGCCGACAGTGCCGTGCGACCCGGCGCCGACGGCCTGACTCCGCCGGACGTGCGCACCCGGTCGGCGGTCGGCGAGCAGATTGATCCGGCCGACGGCCCGCGGGCCGCTGGCGCCACGATGCGGCCAGGACAGGTTCGACCGCCGTGCCGGGCGCTGACCCCGTCAGCTGCGCCGGAACGAGTAGGCCAGCCCCAGCTCGTCGTCCCGCCGCGCGTCCGGCCCCTGCACCGACGCCTCGGTGAAGGACGTCGCCAGCACCTCGCCCGCCACCGGGCCGGCGTGCTCGCGGAGCGCCTCGGCGACGTCGGAGGACCCGTCGTCGGCGGTCCAGGACAGGGCGATCCGGTCGGTCACCGCCAGCCCGCTCGCCTTCCGCGCGTCCTGCACCAGCCGTACCACCTCCCGAGCCACCCCGGCCCGGCGCAGCTGCGGCGTCACCGACAGGTCCAGGGCGACGGTCTCGCCGGCGTCGGTGGCCACCGCCCAGCCGGACCGGGGGGTCTGCGTCACCACCAGCTCGCCGGCCGACAGCTCCACCGGCGAGCCGGCCACGGTGACCACCGCCGGCCGGCCGGCCCGCAGCGCCGCCGCCAGCGCGGCCGGGTCCGCCGCCGCCACCGCGGCCGCGACCGCCTTGGTGTCCGGGCCGAAGCGCCGGCCCAGGGCCCGGAAGCTCGGCTTCACGACCACGTCCACGAGCTGGTCGTCCGCCTCGGCGAGCGCATCCACCGACTGGACGTTCAGCTCCTCGGCGAGCTGCCCGCGCAACTGCTCCGGCAGCGTCGCCCAGCCGGTCGCGCCGACCAGCGCCCGGCCCAGCGGCTGCCGGGTCCGTACCTTCGACGCGGTCCGGGCCGACCGGCCCAGCTCGACCAGCCGGCGCACCAGCGCGACCTGGGCGGCCAGCTCCTCGTCCTGCAGCCCGCCGTCCGGGCCGATCCTCGGCCACGGCCGCAGGTGCACCGAGTCGGGCAGGTCGGGCCAGACCGAGACCACCAGGGCCTCGTGCACGACCTCGGTGACGAACGGCGTGAACGGCGCCATCAGCCGGGTCAGCACCTCGAGGCACTCGTGCAGGGTGGCCAGCGCGGCCGGGTCGCCGTCCCAGAAGCGCCGGCGGGACCGCCGGACGTACCAGTTGGACAGGTCGTCGACGAAGCCGGCCAGCCGCCGCCCGGCCCGGGCGGTGTCGTAGCCCTCCATCGCGACGTCCACCTCGACCACCGTGCGGTGCAGCTCGGACAGCGCCCACCGGTCCAGCAGCGGCCGCCGCTCGACGGCCGGTGCCTCGTCGCCCGGCGACCAGCCCGCGGCGTTCGCGTAGAGGGTCAGGAAGGAGGCCGTGTTCCAGTACGTCAGCAGGACCTTGCGGACGATCTCCTCCAGCTGGCCGTGCCCGATCCGGCGGGCCGACCACGGCGAGCCGCCGCACAGCATGAACCAGCGCAGCGCGTCCGCGCCGTGCCGGTCCATCAGCGGGATCGGCTCCAGCACGTTGCCGAGGTGCTTGCTCATCTTCCGCCCGTCCTCGGCGAGGATCAGGCCGAGGCACAGCACGGTCTCGTACGCCGACCGTCCGAACACGACGGTCCCGACCGCCATCAGCGAGTAGAACCAGCCGCGGGTCTGGTCGATGGCCCTCGCAGATGTACTGCGCCGGGTACGTCGCGGCGAACAGCTCCCCGTTCTGGTGCGGCGCTCCCCACTGGGCGAACGGCATCGACCCCGAGTCGTACCAGCCGTCGATCACCTGCGGCACCCGCCGCGCCGTCCGCCCGCAGTCCGGGCAGCGGAGCGTCACCTCGTCCACGATACGGCCGGTGCGGGTCCAGTGTGGACAGATCGCGGCCGGCGAGCTCACCGAGCTCGGCGAGCGACCCGACGCAGGTGACGTGGCCCTCCTCGCAGCGCCAGATCGGCAGCGGCGTGCCCCAGTAGCGGTCCCGGGACAGCGCCCAGTCCACGTTGTTCGTCAGCCAGTCGCCGTACCGGCCGTGCTTGACGGTCTCCGGGTGCCAGTTGGTCCGCTCGTTCTCGGCCAGCAGCTGGTCCTTGACCGCGGTGGTCCGGATGTACCAGGACGGCAGGGCGTAGTAGAGCAGCGCGGTGTGGCAGCGCCAGCAGTGCGGGTACGCGTGCTCGTACGGCTGCTCGCGGAACAGCAGCCCGCGCTCGCGCAGGTCGGCGACCAGCGCGCGCGTCCGCCGCCTTGAAGAACACCCCGCCGACGAGCGGGACCTCGTCGGAGAAGGTGCCGTCCGGGCGGATCGGGTTGACCACCGGCAGCCCGTACACGCGGCTCGCGGCGAGGTCCTCCGCGCCGAACGCGGGGGCCTGGTGCACCAGGCCGGTGCCGTCCTCCGTCGTCACGTAGTCGGCCAGGATCACGTAGTGCGCGCCGGGGATGTCCACGAGCTCGAACGGCCTCCGGTACGCCGAGTGCTCCAGCGCCGTGCCCGGGAAGCGGTCGAGCACCTCCACCTCGCCGTCGTCGAAGACCTTGCCCAGCAGCGGCTCCGCCAGCACGAACGTCCCCTGTGGACTGCGGGCCACCGCGTACCGGACCTCCGGGTGCACCGCGACCGCGGTGTTGGACACCAGCGTCCACGGCGTCGTCGTCCACACCAGGAAGTCGGCCCCGTGCTCGGCGGCCGGGCCGGAGGTGGCCGGGAAGCGGACGTACACCGACGGGTCGACCACCGTCTCGTAGCCCTGCGCGACCTCGTGGTCGCTCAGGCCGGTGCCGCACCGGGGGCAGTACGGCGCGACCCGGTGGTCCTCGACCAGCAGGCCCTTCTCCCACACCTGCTTCAGCGACCACCAGACCGACTGCACGTAGGACGAGTCCATCGTCCAGTACGCGTCGGCGGTGTCGAGCCAGTAGCCCATCCGCTCGGTCATCCGCCCGAACTCGTCGACGTGCCGGAGCACCGACTCCCGGCAGCGGGCGTTGAACTCGGCGATCCCGTACCGCTCGATGTCCTTCTTGCCGGTGAAGCCGAGCTCCTGCTCGACCGCGATCTCGACGGGCAGGCCGTGGCAGTCCCAGCCGCCCTTGCGCGGGACGTGGTAGCCCTGCATGGTCTTCAGCCGCGGGAAGACGTCCTTGAACACGCGCGCCTCGACGTGGTGCACGCCGGGCTTGCCGTTCGCGGTCGGCGGGCCCTCGTAGAAGATCCAGGGCGGGCCGGAGCGGGTCTGCTCGACGCTGCGCTCGAAGACCTTGCGGTCGCGCCACTTCTCGAGCACGTCCCGCTCCAGCGCGGGCAGGTCCACGTGCGCCGGCAACGGGGTGAGGGTCACGCTCTCGTCCTCCATCGGTCGTGGCGATCCGCTCCGATGGAGGGACGAGCCGTCCGACGTGGACGACCCGCGGTACCACCCTCCTTGGGCGCCGCCGCCGGCGCCCCGCTCTGGCCCTGCTCGCCGGATCTACTCCGCACCCGCCGCGGGTGCGTTTCTGCCGGGGCTCGGGGGTGATCTTCGCGCCGGCCAGGCCCCCGGGCTCCCACCGCCCCCGGGTCGCTGCTGGCTGCGTCCGGCGCTACTCGTCCCCGTCGACGCCTGTCGCCGGTCATCCTACTGCGGCCGGCGGCCGGCATCCCACCGGATAACCCGCCTGGGATCATCCAGCGATGGCGGACGGGGTGTGGGCGGCCGGGGCGCAGGTCGGCGGTGTCCCGCTCGAGCTGGTCGGGCTCGCCGCCGCCGCCGTCGTGCTGCTCGGCGTGCTCGCCGTCCGGGTGTCCAGCCGGCTCGGCCTGCCCAGCCTGCTGCTCTACCTCGGGATCGGGGTGGCGATCGGCGAGTCCGGCCTCGGGCTGCGCTTCGACGACGCCGCGCTGTCCCAGACGCTCGGCCTGGCCGCGCTGGTGGTGATCCTCACCGAGGGCGGCCTGACCACCCGGTGGAGCGCGGTCCGACCGGCGGTCCCGCTCGCGGTCGTGCTGTCCACCGTGGGGGTCGCGGTCAGCGTGCTGGTGACCGCCGGCGTCGCGGTCCTGCTGCTGGACACCGGCTGGCGCACCGGCCTGCTGCTCGGCGCGATCGTGTCCTCCACGGACGCGGCCGCGGTCTTCTCCACCCTGCGCGCGCTCGGCCTGCCGCCGCGGCTGACGGCCACCCTGGAGATGGAGTCGGGGATCAACGACGCCCCGGTCGTGATCCTGGTCACGCTGCTGTCCGCCAGCACGATCGGCTCGCCACTGGAGGTCGTCGGGCTGGTCGCGTACGAGCTGGTGGCCGGGGCGCTGATCGGGATCGGCGTCGGCTTCGGCGCCGCCTGGGTGCTGCGGCGCGGCGCGCTGCCGGCCGCCGGGCTCTACCCGCTGTCCGTGCTCGCGGTCGCCGTCGGCTCGTACGCGCTCGCGGCCGTCGCGCACGCGTCCGGCTTCCTGGCCGCGTACCTGACCGGCCTGGTCCTGGGCAACGTGCGGCTGCCGCACCGGCGGGCGACGCTGGGCTTCGTCGAGGGGCTCGCCTGGCTCGCCCAGATCGGCCTGTTCGTGCTGCTCGGCCTGCTGGTCAGCCCGAGCCGGCTGGACGAGGCGCTGCCGGTGGCGCTCGGCGTCGGGGTGGCGCTGCTGCTGCTCGCCCGGCCGCTGTCGGTGCTCGCCTCGGCGGTGTGGTTCCGGGTGCCGGCGCGCGGAGCAGCTGTTCGTCTCCTGGGCCGGGCTGCGCGGCGCGGTGCCGATCGTGCTGGCCACCATCCCGCTGACCGCCGACGTGCCGGGTGCCCGGGTCCTGTTCGACGTCGTGTTCGTCCTGGTCGTCGTCTTCACCCTGGTGCAGGGGACCACCCTCGCCCCGCTCGCCAGGCTGCTGCGGCTGACCTCCCCGGCCGAGCCGCGCGACGTCGAGGTGGACTCGGCACCGCTGGCCGACCTGCGGGCCGACCTGCTGCAGGTCCGCGTCCCGAACCGGTCCCGGCTGCACGGGGTGCTGGTGCGCGAGCTCCGGCTGCCCGAGGGGGCGGTGCTCTCGCTCGTGCTGCGCGACGGGCGCGGCTTCGTGCCCGGGCCGGACACGTCGCTGCGGCACGGCGACCAGCTGCTCGTGGTGGCCGCGAGCGGGGTCCAGGAGGCGGTCGAGCGGCGGCTGCGGGCGGTGGATCGGGGCGGCCGGCTGGCCGGCTGGCTCGACCCGGGAGCGGCGCTCCGGCGGTAGTGACAGATAGTACACACTGCACCGCGTAGCGTTGCTGGCCGCAAACTCGGGCAAATCTCGCCTGGCTCACGGAGTGTCGACACTCTCCGTACGGGCCGTTGTCGGCCCGTCTTCCGGAACGTATCCTGTCCACCCACTCGTGATCTTGATGATCACGAGTGCCTGTACGAGCAACAGGGAGGACTCCATGACCGAGGCCCGCGGCCGCTGAGCCGGGGCCGAGACGATCGACGGTGAAGGCGGTGCGGACGACCGTGGCGAAGAATGCGACGACAGCGAAGGTGGCCCCCGAGGCCCCCGCGCGCAAGACGACATCCAGGGCGGCCGCTGGCTCGGCCCGCATCCCGCGCGGGACCGGCAAGAGCGCCGAGCCCGACACCGCACCGTCGCCGGCATCCCGGCCCGCCCGCGGCACCGGAGCGGGGGCGAAGGCCGCGACCGGCCGGTCCACCCGCACCAGCACCGCCGCCAGCCCCGGCAGCACCCGATCGCGCGCGACCGGGTCCACCACCCGCCGCCGGGCTCCGGCCCACACCACCGCGGGCGGGGAACGCACCGAGGTCCTCCTGGTCCCACCCGGCTCCGACTGGAAGCCGGCCGAGCTGGCCGAGGTGCGGTCCGACCTCGAGGGGCAGCTGAGCGGCCTGCGGACCGACTACGCCCGGGCGCTGGCCGACATCACCAGCCTCCGGCAGAGCTCGAACGACGGCGCCGGCGACGACCAGGCCGACGCCGGCTCCAAGACGTTCGAGCGCGAGCAGGAGATGTCGATCGCGAACAACCGGCGCGACCTGCTCATCCAGATGGAGCGGGCGATGGAGCGGCTGGACGCGGGGACGTACGGGCGGTGCGAGAGCTGCGGTGACGCCATCCCGAAGGCGCGGCTGCAGGCCTTCCCCAGCGCGACCCTGTGCGTGCGGTGCAAGCAGCGGGAGGAGCGCCGCTGACGCCCGGCCGCCGGCCTGGGACGATGGGCGGGTGAGCGAGCACGAGCGCCCGTCGGGCCGGTGGGCATGAGCGACCCCCGCCGGCCCGGGTACCCCGGCTCGCCCGAGGGCCCGCCCACCGGCGGCGACCCGGCGCCCCGGCCGCGGCGCACCGCCGTCCTGGCGGTCACCGCGGCCGGGTTGTTCGCCGCCGACCTGGCCTCGAAGGTGCTGGTGGTCAGCGAGCTGATCGGCCGGGAGCCGGTCCGGCTGCTCGGCGGCGCGGTCTACCTGACCCACGCCCGCAACCCGGGCGCCGCGTTCTCGTTCGCCGAGGGCGCGACGGTGCTGTTCAGCGCGGTGGCCGCGATCGTCGTGGCGGTGATCGTGCGGACGGCGTCGCGGCTGCGCTCGACGCCGTGGGCGGTCTGCCTCGGCCTGATCCTGGGCGGCGCGGCGGGCAACCTGGTCGACCGGGTCTTCCGGTCTCCCGGGCCGCTGCGCGGGCACGTGGTCGACTGGATCAGCGCCTTCGACCCGGCCGGGCAGGTGTGGCCGATCTTCAACATCGCCGACTCCGGGATCGTGGTGGGCGGGATCCTGGCGGTGCTGCTGGCGGCGCTCGGCTACGAGATGGACGGGACCCGGCACCGCCGCGGGGACCCCGACCCCGCCCCGCCCGACCCCGGCCCCCGCCCCGCGCCGCCCGATCCGGCCCCGGGGCCGGGCGCCGGGCCGGTCGCCCGGAACGGTCCGGCCGAGCGCCGGCCGGGCGGACCCCACCCCGGCCCGGGGCGGCACGGGCCGCCGGGCCCGGGCGGGCCGTACCCGCCGGCACCCGGCCGGGACCCGCTCCGCCCGGGCACGGCGCGCCCCGACGGCTACGTGCCGTCGTCCAGACCGCTGCCCGGCCCGGACGGCCCGGGCGCGGGACCGTGACCGGGCGCCGCACCCTGCCGGTCCCCGAGGGCCTGGACGGCCTGCGCCTGGACGTGGCGCTCGCCCGCCTCTTCGGCTTCTCCCGGACCACGGCGGCAGCGCTGGTCGACGCCGGCGAGGTGACCGTCGACGGCGTCGCCCGCGACCGCGCCGACCGGGTCGCCGCCGGCGCCTGGCTCGAGGTCGCCATGCCGGCGCCGCCGGCGCCGCCGTCCGCGCCGCGCCCAGCCCGTTCCCGGCCTGCGGGTGGTCCACGCCGACGACGACATCGTGGTGGTGGACAAGCCGGTCGGGGTCGCCGCCCACCCCAGTCCCGGCTGGGACGGTCCCGACCGTGGTGCAGGCCGTCGCCGCGATGGGGCACCGCGTGTCCACCAGCGGTGCGGCCGAGCGGCAGGGCGTCGTGCACCGGCTCGACGTCGGCACCACCGGCCTGATGGTGCTGGCGAAGAGCGAGCGGGCGTACACCGTGCTCAAGGACGCCTTCCGCGACCGGACGGTGGACAAGCGGTACGCGGCGCTGGTGCAGGGCCACCCCGACCCGAGCCGCGGCACCGTCGACGCGCCGATCGACCGGCACCCCACCCACGACTGGAAGTTCGCGGTGGTCGCCGGCGGCAGGCCGAGCGTGACGCACTACGAGACGCTGGAGGCGTTCCGGGCGGCGAGCCTGCTCGACGTCCGCCTGGAGACCGGCCGCACCCACCAGATCCGGGTGCACCTGGCCGCGGTCCGGCACCCGATCGTCGGCGACCTGACCTACGGCGCGGATCCGACGCTGGCCACCCGGCTCGGGCTCACCCGGCAGTGGCTGCACGCCGCGCGGCTCGGCTTCGCGCATCCGGCCGACGGGCGGTGGGTCGCGTTACGACAGCCCGTACCCGGACGACCTGGCGCGCGCCCTGGCGCGCGTCCGCGACGCGAGCTGAGCGTGCTGCGGGGGGAGCGGTGAGGGCGGTCGCCGAGGCGGCGTCGCTGACCGGGTCCGCCCGGGTCCTCGCGGTGCTGCTCGCCGCTACCTGGTGCTCGGGCAGGCGGTGGTGGGCGTCTGGAGCCACGAGCGGTTCCGGCGCGGGGACGGCGGACCCCGGCGCCCGGCTGCGCCGCTACCGCCGGACCGCGGCGGTGGAGTGCACGCTGGTCGCCGTCTCGCTGGCGCTGGTCGCGCTCGCCCCGCGGCTGGATCTCGCCGACATCGGGGTCCGCTGGCCGCGCCCGTCGGCGTACACGGTCGTCGGGGTGGTCGGGCTGGTGCTGAGCGTCGCGCTGCTGCTCGGGCTGCGCCGCCGCGTCGACGGCGGTGCGCGGGTGCTGGCACCGGTCGAGGTGACCGCGCTGCTGCCCCGGACACCGGCCGAGCGGCGCGCCTTCGCCGGGCTGGCGGTGACCGCGGGCGTCTGCGAGGAGGTGCTCTACCGGGGGGTGCTGCTGGCGATCGCCGTCGCGCTGCTGCCCGGCCTGACCCCGTGGCGGCTGGTGCTGGTCAGCACGCTCGCCTTCGCGGTCGCGCACACCTACCAGGGCGTGGCCGGCATGCTCACCGCCGCCGTGCTCGGCGGCAGCCTCGCGGTGCTCTACCTCGGGTCCGGCAGCCTGCTGCTGCCGATCCTCTACCACGTCCTGGTCAACCTGCGGATCCTGGTCCTGGCGGTCGACCGGCCCCGCCCCCGGCACCGGGCCGCCTCGTGAGCGTTGCGATGGGGTAGACCCTGTTCGAAGCCGGACAGGCCGGCGGCTGGAAGGGAGCGGCGAGATGAGCGGGTCGACGCGGGAACCGCGCGAGGCGTGGAGCGAGGTCGGACGGCAGTTCGAGGAGCTGGGCCGGCTGCTGCGGGAGCACTTCGACGCCCCGGACAGCGCGACGTGGCGGGCGTCCGACGCCCCGGCGCCGGGCGGCGCGGGTCCGGACCAGCCCACGGCCGCGGCTGACGCCGGGGACGGCGGCACGGCCGGGCTCCTGGGCGGCGGCCACGGACCCGACCGGCACGGACGCGGGGACGGGCGCGGCCGGCGCCGGGACGGACCCGGGTGCGGGCGCGGGCACGGGTACGCGGCGCGGCTGGCGCCGGGACGGACCCGGGTGCGGCGGGCGCGCGGGGCACGGCCGGGCCGGCGGCCGGCAGCCGGGCGGCGGTCCAGGACGCGGTGCAGCGGCTGACCCAGGCGGCGCAGCGGCTGGGCGACCAGGCCGGCGAGGCGGTGCGCGACCCGGCCCTCCGGGAGACCGCGCAGCGGGCCGCGCGCACCTTCGGGGACGCCCTCGAGGCGACCTTCGGCCAGCTCGGCGAGCAGCTGCGCGGCCGGATGGGCTCGGCGCGAGGCTCGGACCAGCCCGGGACCGAGCGGCCCCAGGCCCGACCCGCCGCGCCGCCCGAGATCGCCGGCGAGGAGGGGCCGCCGGCGACCGGCGGCGATCGCCCGCCCGGCACCGGCTGACCCACCGGGACCACCGGGTGATCACCTCGCCCGGCGACACGCCGAGGGGTCCTGGCCTCGGGCGCGGGCGGCCGGAACCGTCGGTGCGGCGGCGTAATCTCGCGCCGTGTCCCGGTCAGCCAGCGACTCGTTCGTGCACCTGCACGTCCACACCGAGTATTCGATGCTGGACGGCGCGGCGCGGCTGACCGACCTGTTCGCCGAGACCGCCCGGATGGGCATGCCGGCGCTGGCGATGACCGACCACGGCAACGTCTTCGGGGCGTACGACTTCGTCACCCAGGCCAAGGCCGCCGGGATCAAGCCGATCATCGGCATGGAGGCGTACGTCACGCCCGGGCACGTCCCGCTTCGATCGCACCCGGGTGCGCTGGGCGAGCGGCGGCGAGGACGACGTCTCCGGCGGCGGGGCCTACACCCACATGACGCTGCTCGCCATCGACGAGCAAGGCCTGCACAACCTCTTCCGGCTGGCCAGCCTGGCCTCCCTGGAGGGCTACTTCTACAAGCCGCGGATCGACCGGGAGCTGCTCGCCCGGCACAGCGCGGGCCTGATCGGCACCACCGGCTGCCCGGGCGGCGAGGTGCAGACCTGGCTGCGGATCGGCGCAGTACGACGCGGCCCGCGCCGCCGCGGCCGAGCTCCGCGACATCTTCGGTCCGGACCGGTTCTACCTGGAGCTGATGGACCACGGGCTCGACGTCGAGGCCAGGGTCCGGGACGACCTGATGCGGCTGCGCGACGACCTCGGCCTGCCGCACGCTCGCGACCAACGACCTGCACTACACGTACGAGCGGCGACGCCGACGCGCACGAGGTGCTGCTGTGCGTGCAGTCGGGCAAGACCATGGCCGACCCCAAGCGGTTCAAGTTCGACGGCTCGCGACTACTACCTCAAGTCCCCGGCGGAGATGCGCCAGGTCTGGCGGGAGCTGCCGGAGGCGTGCGACAACACGCTGCTGGTCGCCGAGCAGGTGTCCGGCTACGGCGACGCGTTCAGCTTCCGCGACCTGATGCCGCGCTTCCCGGTGCCCGACGGGCGAGACCGAGGACAGCTGGCTGGTCGCCGAGGTCGAGCGCGGGCTGGCCCGGCGGTTCCCGGGCGGCGTGCCGGAGACGCACCGCAAGCAGGCGGAGTACGAGCTCGGCGTCATCACCCAGATGGGCTTCCCGGGCTACTTCCTGGTCGTCGCCGACCTGTGCCGGCACGCCCGGGAGTCCGGCATCCGGGTCGGCCCGGGCCGCGGGTCGGCCGCCGGCGCCCTGGTGGCGTACGCGCTGGGCATCACCGAGCTCGACCCGGTCGCAGCACCGGCCTGCTCTTCGAGCGCTTCCTCAACCCGGAGCGGATCTCGATGCCCGACATCGACCTGGACTTCGACGAGCGCCGGCGCGGCGACATGATCCGCTACGCGACCGAGAAGTACGGCGAGGAGCGGGTCGCGCAGATCATCACGTACGGCACGATCAAGGCCAAGCAGGCGGTCAAGGACTCGGCCCGGGTGCTCGGCTACCCGTTCTCGCACCGGCGACCGGATCACCAAGGTGATGCCGCCGCCGGTGATGGGCAAGGACGTCCCGCTGCACGGCATCTTCGACGAGTCGCACCCGCGGTGGCGGGAGGCGGCGGAGTTCCGCGCGCTCTACGAGGCCGACGCGGAGGTCAAGCGGGTCGTCGACACCGCCCGCGGGCTGGAGGGGCTCAAGCGGCAGTGGGGCGTGCACGCCGCCGGGGTGATCCTGTCCCGCGAGCCGCTGCTCGACGTCATCCCGATCCAGCGCCGGGAGCAGGACGGCGCGATCATCACCCAGTTCGACATGGGCGCGTGCGAGTCGCTCGGGCTGCTGAAGATGGACTTCCTCGGCCTGCGCAACCTCACCGTGCTCGACGACTGCCTGCTCAACATCCGCTCCAACCGCGACCTCGACGTCGTCCTGGAGGACCTCGCCGCTGGACGACCCGGCGGCGTACGAGCTGCTCGCCCGCGGCGACACCCTCGGCGTCTTCCAGCTCGACGGCGGGCCGATGCGGGCGCTGCTGCGCTCGATGCGGCCGACCTCCTTCGACGACATCTCCGCCGTCGCTCGCGCTCTACCGGCCGGGTCCGATGGGCGCCAACGCGCACAACGAGTACGCCGACCGCAAGAACGGCCGCAAGCCGGTGACGCCGATCCACCCCGAGCTGGCCGAGCCGCTGGGCGAGATCCTGGACGAGACGTACGGGCTGATCGTCTACCAGGAGCAGGTCCTGCTCGATCGCGCAGAAGGTGGCCGGCTACTCGCTCGGCAAGGCCGACCTGCTGCGCAAGGCGATGGGCAAGAAGAAGAAGGAGATCCTGGACAAGGAGTTCGTCCCGTTCTCCGGCGGCATGAAGGAGAACGGCTACTCCGACTCGCGCGATCAAGACGCTGTGGGACATCCTGGTCCCGTTCTCCGACTACGCCTTCAACAAGGCGCACAGCGCGGCGTACGGCCTGGTGTCGTACTGGACGGCGTACCTGAAGGCCAACTACCCCGCCGAGTACATGGCGGCGCTGCTCACCTCGGTCAAGGACGACAAGGACAAGCAGCGCGGTCTACCTCAACGAGTGCCGCCGCCGCGGGATCAGGGTGCTGCCGCCGGACGTGAACTCCTCCGAGGCCGACTTCACCACCGTCGGCGAGGACATCCGCTTCGGGCTGACCGCGGTCCGCAACGTGGGCGCCAACGTCGTCGCGTCGATCGTGGCGACCCGCAAGGCGAGGGGCGCCTTCACCGACTTCTCCGACTTCCTCAGGAAGGTCGAGCCGGTCGCCTGCAACAAGAAGGTGGTCGAGTCGCTGATCAAGGCGGGTGCGTTCGACTCGCTCGGGCACACCCGGCGGGGGCTGCTCGCGGTCTTCGACCAGGCGGTCGACACCTTCCTGTCCTCGAAGCGGGTGGAGGCGACGGGTCAGTTCGACCTGTTCGGCGCCGACGACGGCGGTGGCGGCGAGGCGCTGGACACCGTCTTCGCGGTGAGCGTGCCGGACGGCGAGTGGGACAAGATGGCGCGGCTCGCGTTCGAGCGGGAGATGCTCGGGCTCTACGTGTCCGACCACCCGCTGCTCGGGGTGGAGCACGTGCTCGCGGCGCACTCCGAGCTGACGGTGGGCGCCCTGCACACCGATCAGGTCGGCGACGGCCAGCAGGTCGTCATCGCCGGGATCCTGTCCAGCGTGCTGCGCCGGGTGAACAAGACCGGCGTGCCCTGGGCGTCGGCCGTGCTGGAGGATCTCGAGGGCTCGGTCGAGGTGCTCTTCTTCCCGCAGACCTACGCGCGGGTGGCGGTCTCGGTGGCCGAGGACGCCATCGTCGTGGTCAAGGGCCGGGTGGACCGGCGCGAGGACGTCGCGAAGCTGATCGCCAGCGAGGTGACGGAGCCGGATCTGTCCGAGGGCCCGCGCGGACCGGTCGTGGTCTCGCTGCCGGCCGCCCGCTGCACGCCGCCGGTCGTGGAGCGGCTGCGGGAGGTGCTGTCCACCCACCCGGGGACGACCGAGGTGCAGCTGCAGCTGGTCAACGGCGGGCGCCGGACCACCCTGCGGGTCGCCGACGGGCTGCGGGTGGCGGCGACGCCGGCGCTGATGGGCGACCTCAAGGCGCTGCTCGGGCCGGCCTGCCTGTCCTGAGCGCGGGCGGGTTGGCGTCGCGGCCGGCCCCGCCCTGGTGATCTTCCCGGGCGGCCCGTCGGACCCCCGGATCCGGAACTACCGGGGATGACCGGGTGAGCCACGCCCGGCGGGGGCACAATGCCTTCGTGACGACGCAGCGTGGTGAGCGGCCCGCGGTGGGTTCGCTGGACGAGGGGGACTGGCTCACCCGCCCGAGTGAGGTCGGCGGTGTCGCCGGTGACGCGGTGCGACCGGCCGGCGAGCCTTCGCCCCCGCACCGGACCGCCGAACCGGAGCGGGCGGTCGGCGAGGGACGGCACCAGTGGTCCGCGGATGCGCCGGGCGGCGGTCCGAGGGACCCGCGGGCGGACGGCTTCGACCCGGGCGACACCGGCACCTGGCGCGTCGGCGAGGTCGTCCCGGGCGCCGAGAGCGGCCGGCGTACGACGACGATCCTCAACTACCTGCTCGGCCGGCTGGCCGTCGACAACGTCCGGACGCAGACCCGGTGGGCGTACGCGGTGCCGGTGGTCGGCGCGCTGCTGCTGGTCGTCCGGCCGCGCTGGATCGGCGCCGCCGTCCTCGTCCTCGGAGTGCTGCTGGTCGTCGGTCGGGTCGCCTCGGTCCGGCTCATCGAGCGGCTGTCGCTGGCCCGCCGCTTCCGGCCGGTCGAGCAGGACCTGCGCGGCGCGGTCGAGGCGGGCAAGGCCAACCTGCGCGGCGAGCTGCGCCGGGTCGGGTTGCCGAGCGGGTCCTGGGCGATCCCGCTCTCGGTCGTCCGGTCCGCCCGCGGCGGCGCGCGCTCGGCGGCCCGGTCCCGGCTGCTGGAGATCGAGATCGACCGGGTGCTGCCCCGGGCGCAGCTCGACCGGGCGCTGCGCGTGCTGGACGGGGCGGGCGCGGCCGCACGCTGACCAGCCCCTGCCGCCCTGCCCCTCGCCGGCCGTCCCGCAAGCGGCTGGCCGGCTGCGACAGCGACCTGACGGGCCGGAGCACGTCGGGACGCCTGATGCCGCCCGGCGTAGCACTCCCGGTGCTGAGTAGCACGCACAGTGCTGAGCCCGCGGAGGCGCGGTCCCCGGGCGGTTCCCTCGGGTCGCGGTGCCAGGGGCGCGGTGCCAGGGCGGCCGCGTGCCGTAGGCGGCATCATGTGCGCCGTGCCCGATCCACCCGGCCGGTCCGGCCGCTGGCGCGCCCTCGGCCGGGCGACCGGCATCGCGGCCGGCGCCGTACGCCCACCGCGCCTTCGCCGGGCCGCCCGGCCCGCGCCGGCCACGGAGCTCGGCCGCGGGGTCGCCCTGCGCGGCACGGTCTGGGCGGGCGGGGACAGCCAGCCGTACGACGGCGTGGTGCTGGTCGGGCCGGACGGTCGGATCGCCCGGATCGGTCCGACCCGCGCGGTGCCCATCCCGGTCGGGGTCCGCGTCATCGGCGCCGCGCACACCTGGGTCGGACCGGGGATCGTGGACGCGCACGTGCACCTCGCCTTCGGGGCGGCCGAGGACGCGCTGCGCACCGGGGTGGTCGGCGTGCGCGACCTCGGCGCGCCGCGGCTGGCGGCGCTGCGCCTGCGCACCGGCCACCGCCGCCCGCCGCCCGGCACCCCGTACGTCGGGGTGGCCGGGCCGATCCTGACCGCTCCCAGCGGCTACCCGTCCCGGTCGTGGGGGGCGGCCGGCTTCGCCTCCTTCCTGACCAGCCCGGGCCAGGCGCGGATCGTCGTGCGCGGGCTGGCGGGCGACGGCGTGGACGTCGTCAAGGTGGCGGTCGAGCGCGGTCCGGAGGGGGCGTGGCCGGTGCCGCCGACCGCGGTGCTTCGGAGCGTGGTGGACGCCGCGCACGGCGCCGGGCTGAAGGTGGTCGCGCACGCGCTGACCGTCGAGGCCGTCGGCCGGGCGCTCGACGCCGGGGTGGACGAGCTGGCGCACACCCCCGCCGAGCGGCTGCCGGAGCCGCTGGTCGACCGGGTGGCCGCCGCCGGGGTGCCGGTCGTCTCGACGCTGCAGACGTTCTTCTCGGCCGGCGGGGGGCGGGCGGCCGCCGCGAACGCCGCCGCCCTGCACCGGGCCGGCGTCCCGCTGGTCTACGGGACCGACCTGGGCAACGAGGGCACCCGGCCCGGCGTCGACCCGCGCGAGCTGGACCGGCTCGCGGACGCCGGGCTCGGCCGGCTGGGGGCGCTGCGGGCGGCGACCGAGCGGTCGGCCGCGGTCGCCGGCATCCGGCTGCGGACCGGGCGGCTGGAGCTCGGCCAGCCGGCCGCGGCGGTGGTCCTCAACGGTGACCCGCTGGTCGAGCCGGGGGTCTGGCGCCGGCCGCGGGTGGTGGTGTGTGACGGGCGGCTCGTCGAACCGCCGGACTCCGCCTGACACACTGGACGCCGACCGACCACCCGCCCGGGGTGGCGATGAGGCGGCCTGGACGGTGACATGCAGCCACCCGGCTGGGGGCCGACCGAGCCGGCCGACCCGGCCGGCTCGCCGTACCCGCCCGGTCCGCCGCCGGCGTGGCCGTGGCTCGCCGTCCCCGAGCAGCCACCGGACCGCGGCCGCACCCGGGTCGCGGACGGCTCGCCGCTGCCGCCGGCCCCGGGGTCGCCGGGCGGGTGGGGCGGGCCGCCGGCCGACGAGCGCCGCCTACCGCCCGGCCAGCCGCGGCCGGGTGGCCAGCCCGGCGCCCCGGCCAGCCCGGCGCGGTCGGCCTGTCGGGGGGCCACCGCGCGCCCGCGTGGGTGGTGCCGCAGCCGCGGCACGCCCGGTCCTGGCCGCCCACGCGCCGCGAGGTCGTCACCGCGGCCAGCTTCGTCGTCGCGCTGGCCGGGGCTCGGCGCGCTGCTCGCGCTGCTGTGGGTCCAGCTCGCGCCGCGGCTCGCCTTCCGGGTGGTCCAGCCCGGTCGCGCGCTGCCGGTCGTCCCCGAGGCGCGAGGAGTACGTCGCAGCCGACGGCCGCTTCGTCCTGATCACCCTCGGCGTCGGGGCGCTGGCCGGCCTGGTCGGCTGGCTGCTGCGGTCCAGCCGCGGGCCGCTGGTGCTGGCCGCGCTGGCCGCCGGCGGCCTGCTCGGCGCGGTCGTCACCTGGCGGCTCGGGCTGTGGCTGGAGCCCGGCTACAGCTCGCAGGACCTGCAGGAGGTCGGCCGGATCGTCTACCTGCCGCTGGAGCTGCGGGCGCTGGCCGCGCTGGTGGTGGAGCCGATCGCGGCGGTGCTGGTCTACCTGCTCTGCGCCGCCCTCAGCGCCCGCCACGACCTGGGCCGCGACGCCGGCCTCAGCTCAGGCTCTGGGTCACCTGCAGCTCGGCGATCGGCACCGGCAGCGCACGCAGCCGGCGCACCATCGTCGTCTCCCGCTTCAGCAGCCGGAGCTCCGCCCGCAGCCGCGCCGCCGCCGTACCGGCCTCCAGCAGCGCCTGCCGGTCCTCCAGGGTGAGCACCGCGCTGGACGCGACCAGGTAGGACAGCAGGCTGGGGTCCTCGGGCAGCTCGAACGGCTCCGGCGGCGAGCCGCCGCAGCCCGGCGGCGGCCCCGGCGTACTGCTCGAACAGCCCACCCACGCCGGCGGCGAGCAGCGTCGCCTCGCCGCTGTCCGCCGGGTCGGCGGGGAGCCACTCCACCCGACCGACCAGGTAGGGCCTGGCCGCGTCCGGTCGACCTCGAGCAGCCGGAACCGGTCCGACCCGACGGTGACGATGTCGAAGCGGCCGTCCGGGTACCGGGAGACCCGGCGCAGCTCGGCCGCGCAGCCGACCTCGTGCAGCGCCCGCACGGCGTCCGCGCCGACCTCCCAGCCCTGCCGGATCGCCACCACCCCGAACCGCCGCGGCCCCGGGTCCTCCTGCGCGGCCAGCGTGCGCACCAGCTCCCGGTAGCGCTCCTCGAAGACGTGCAGCGGCAGCACGACGCCGGGGAAGAGCACCGTGTGACCGAGCGGGAACAGCGGGAGCTCGTCGGCCACCGGGCCAGCTTATGAGCCTGGCGGGCGGCCGGCTCGGGCTGCGGGATACTGGTCCGTGTGCTGACCCGACTCGACCTCACCGGCCGGCCCGCCGGCGCGGGCCTGGCCGGCGTGCTCCCGCGCGCCGCGGTCGACGTCGAGTCGGCGACGCATGCGGTCCGGCCGATCGTCGAGTCGGTCCGGGAGCGCGGTGCGGCCGCGGTCCGGGAGGCGACGCTCCGCTTCGACGGCGTCGAGCTCGCCGAGCTGCGGGTGCCCGCCGACGGCGCTGGCCGGGCGCGCTGGACCGGCTCGACCCGGACGTCCGGGCCGCGCTGGTCGAGTCGATCCGCCGGGTCCGGCTCGTGCACGAGGCGCAGCGCCCGGCGAGGTGCAGCGGGTCGAGGTGGTGCCGGGCGGCACCGTCACCCGACGGCACCTGCCGGTACGACCGGGTCGGGCTCTACGTGCCGGGTGGGCTGGCCCCGCTGCCGTCCAGCGTGGTGATGAACGTGGTGCCCGCCCAGGTGGCCGGCGTCCGGTCGATCGCGCTCGCCTCGCCGCCGCGGCCGGACGTCGGCCGGGCTCCCGGACCCGACCGATCCTGGCCGCCTGCGCCCTGCTCGGCGTCGACGAGGTGTACGCGGTCGGGGGCGCCCAGGCGGTCGCGATGCTGGCGTACGGCGTGGCCGGCGTCGAGCCGGTCGACCTGGTCACCGGTCCCGGCAACGTCTACGTCGCCGCCGCCAAGCGGCTGCTGCGCGGCGTCGGTCGGCATCGACTCCGAGGCCGGTCCGAGCGAGGTGGCCGTGCTGGCCGACGACACCGCCGACCCGGCGCGCGTCGCCGCCGACCTGCTCAGCCAGGCCGAGCACGACCCGACCTGGCGGCGTCCGTGCTGGTCACCGACTCGCCGGCGCTGGCCGACGCGGTCGAGCCGCAGCTCGAGCCGACCAGGTGGCGGCGACCAAGCACGTCGAGCGGGTGACCGCCGCGCTGTCCGGGCCGCAGTCCGGGGTGGTGCTGGTCCGCGACCTGGACCAGGGCCTCGCCGTCGTCGACGCGTACGGGGCCGAGCACCTCGAGGTGCACGACCCGGGACGCGGCGGCGGTGGCCCGCCGGGTCCGCAACGCCGGCTGCGTCTTCGTCGGCCCGCACTCGCCGGTCTCGCTCGGCGACTACGCCGCCGGCTCGAACCACGTGCTGCCCACCGGCGGCACCTGCCGGCACACCGCCGGGCTGTCGGTGCAGACGTTCCTGCGCGGCGTCAGCGTGGTGGAGTACGACCGGGCCGCGCTCGCCGAGGTGGCCGAGCACGTCATCGCGCTGGCCCACGCCGAGGACCTGCCCGCGCACGCGGCCGCGGTCGCCGCGGCGGACCCGCCGGTGACCGGGCCGGAGGACCTCCCGCTGCGGGACGACCTGCGCGGGCGGTCGGCGTACGGGGCGCCGCAGCTCGACGTGCCGGTCCGGCTGAACACCAACGAGAACTCCCACCCGCTGCCGGCCGGCCTCGCTCGACGACATCGCCGCGGTGGCCGGGACGACGGCGGCCGGACTCAACCGCTACCCGGACCGGGAGGCGGCCGACGCTGCGCGCGGACCTCGCCGCGTACCTCGGCCACGGTCTCGCGGCGGACCGGGTCTGGGCGGCGAACGGGTCGAACGAGATGCTGCAGCAGCTGCTGCAGGCGTTCGGCGGCCCGGGGCGCACCGCGCTCGGCTTCGCCCCGTCGTACTCGATGCACGAGATCATCGCGACCGGCACCGGCACCGCCTGGGTGGACGGCATGCGGGCGGCCGACTTCACGGTCCCGCCGTCGACCGGGCCGTCCAGCAGGTGCTCGAGCACCGGCCCGTCGGTGGTGTTCCTGACCTCACCGAACAACCCGACCGGCACCGCGCTGCCGCTGGCCACGGTCGAGGCGGTGCTCGACGTGGCGCCCGGGATGGTCGTCGTCGACGAGGCGTACGCGGAGTTCGCCCGGCCCGGCGTGCCGTCGCGCGCTGACCCTGCTGCCGGGGCACCCGCGGCTGGTGGTCACCCGGACCATGTCCAAGGCCTTCGGCATGGCCGGGCTGCGGCTCGGCTACCTGGCCGCCGACCCGGCGGTGGTCGACGCGCTGCAGCTGGTCCGGCTGCCGTACCACCTCTCGACGCTGACCCAGCGGGTCGCCAGGGTGGCGCTGGCGCACGCGCCGGAGCTGCTGGCGACGGTGCAGGCGGTGAAGGGCGAGCGGGACCGGATCGTCGTCGGCGCTGCCCGCGCACGGGCTGACCGCGGTGCCGAGCGACGCGAACTTCGTCCTGTTCGGACGGTTCGCCGACGCCCGGGCGGCGTGGCGGGCGCTGCTGGAGCGCGGCGTGCTGGTGCGCGACCCCGGCCTGCCCGGGTGGCTGCGGGTGACGGCCGGTATCCGGTGGGAGGTGGACGCCTTCCTGGCCGCGCTGGCCGAGGTCGTCGGCGAGGTGGAGGTGACCCGAGCGTGAGCGGGCGGACGCAGCGGATCGGCAGGGTGCAGCGCGAGACGAGCGAGTCGTCGGTGCTCGTCGAGATCGACCTCGACGGCCGGGGGCGGACGGACGTCGAGACCGGGGTGCCGTTCTACGACCACATGCTGTCCCAGCTCGGCAGGCACGGCGGCTTCGACCTGACCGTCCGGACCAAGGGCGACCTGGAGATCGACGCGCACCACACCGTCGAGGACACCGCGATCGCGCTGGGCGAGGCGTTCCGGCAGGCGCTCGGCGACAAGGCCGGGATCCGCCGCTTCGGCGACGCGCTGGTGCCGCTCGACGAGTCGCTCGCCCAGGTCGCGGTCGACCTGTCCGGCCGGCCGTTCCTGGTGCACGTCGAGCCGGACGGGATGCCGCCGACCATCGGGCCGGTGTACGCGACCACGCTGACCCGGCACGTCTTCGAGTCGTTCGTGCACAACGCCGGATCGCGCTGCACGTGCGGGTGCTCGGCGGGCGGGACGCGCACCACATCGTGGAGGCGCAGTTCAAGGCCGTCGCCCGCGCGCTGCGCGACGCCACCGCCCTCGACCCGCGGGTCGCCGGCGTCCCGTGCACCAAGGGCGTGCTGTGACCGGATCCGCCGAGGCGGGTGCGAGCACCCGTCGCGGCGACGACGGTCTCCCGCACGGGTGCTCGCAGCAGGGGCGGGCGCGGTGAAGATCGTGGTGCTCGACTACGGGTCGGGGAACCTGCGCTCCGCCGAGCGGGCGCTGGCGCGGGTCGGCGCCGACGTCGACCGTGACCGCCGACCTGGCCGCGGCCGCGGGACGCCGACGGGCTGGTGGTGCCCGGGGTGGGCGCGTTCGCCGCGTGCATGGCGGGCATCGACGGCGATCGGCGCCGGACCGGTCATCCGGGACCGGGTCGCCGCCGGCCGGCCGGTGCTGGGCATCTGCGTCGGCATGCAGGTGCTCTTCGACGCCGGCGACGAGCACGGCGTGGTGACCAAGGGACTCGGGCTGCTGCCCGGGCGAGGTGCGCCGGCTGACGGCGCCGATCCTGCCGCACATGGGCTGGAACACCGTCCGGCCGCCGGCCGGCTCGCGGCTGTTCGCCGGGCTCGCCGAGGGCACCCGGTTCTACTTCGTCCACTCGTACGCCGCCGGCTGGACCGAGGGGCTGGTGACCACGGCCGAGCACGGCGAGACCTTCGTCGCCGCGGTGGAGAGCGGGCCGGTGACGGCCACCCAGTTCCACCCGGAGAAGTCCGGCGACGCCGGCGCCGCCGTGCTCGCGAACTGGCTGCACGGCCTGTGTTGACGGCGGGCCCGGTGGACGATGAGTAAGCAGCGGGCGCGGCAACGCCAGGCGCGGCACGCCGAGGCTGCCCGCCGCAGCGAGGACGCCCGTGCCCGCTCGGCCCGGGACGCGGGGCGGCGCCGGCGGCGGGAGCGGTGGCAGGCCGCCGTACGGACCGTCCTGCCGCGCCGCACCCGGCGGTGGAGCCGGCGCACCCGCGCCCAGCGCGCCACCGTCGTGCTCGCCCTCGCCGGTGTCGGCCTGTTCACCTACCTGCTTGTCGACTCGTGGAGCGTCCGGATCGCCGTGCTGCTGGTGGCCCTGCTCGCCACCCCGGCCCTGGTGACCATGGCGCTGGACCGGAGCACCCGGTGAGCGCGGGAGGCGCCGCGAGCGGCTTCACGCTGCTCCCGGCGGTGGACGTCGCCGGCGGCACGGCGGTCCGGCTGGTGCACGGTGCGGCCGGCACCGAGACCGGGTACGGCGACCCGGGGCAGGCGGCGGCCGGCTGGCAGCGCGACGGCGCCGAGTGGGTGCATCTCGTCGACCTCGACGCCGCCTTCGGCCGGGGCTCCAACGCCGCGCTGCTGGCGGCGGTGGTGGCCGAGCTGGAGGTGGCGGTCGAGCTGTCCGGCGGGATCCGGGACGACGGCTCGCTGGCCGCCGCCCTCGCCACCGGCGCGCAGCGGGTCAACATCGGCACCGCCGCGCTGGAGCACCCGGAGTGGCTCGCGACGATGATCGCCGAGCACGGCGACCGGATCGCGGTCGGCCTGGACGTGCGCGGCAGCACGCTGGCGGCGCGGGGCTGGACCCGGGACGGCGGCGACCTGTGGGAGACGCTGGCCCGGCTGGACGCGGCGGGGTGCGCCCGCTACGTGGTCACCGACATCCGCCGCGACGGCACCCTCACCGGCCCGAACCTCGACCTCTACCGCGCGGTGTGCGCGGCCACCGACCGACCGGTCGTCGCCAGCGGCGGAGTCTCCACACTGGACGACCTGCGCGCGCTGGCCGCGCTGGCGCCGCTCGGGCTCGAGGGCGTGATCGTCGGCAAGGCGCTCTACGCCGGCGCCTTCACCCTGCCCGAGGCGCTGGCGGCAGTGGCCGAGCAGAGCCCGGGAGCGCGGACCGCGTGAGCGCGGAGCGGACCCAGTCCGTCGCGGTCCGGGTCATCCCGTGCCTGGACGTCGACGCCGGCCGGGTGGTCAAGGGCGTCAACTTCGCCGGCCTGCGGGACGCCGGTGACCCGGTCGAGATGGCCAGCCGGTACGACGCGGAGGGCGCCGACGAGCTGACGTTCCTGGACATCACCGCGTCCGCCGCCGACCGCGAGACCACGTACGACGTGGTCCGCCGCACCGCCGAGCAGGTCTTCATCCCGCTCACCGTCGGCGGTGGCGTCCGCTCGGTCGCGGACGTGGACGCGCTGCTGCGGGCCGGCGCGGACAAGGTCGGCGTCAACACCGCGGCGGTGGCCCGCCCGCAGCTGCTCCGGGAGGCCGCCGAGCGGTTCGGCTCGCAGTGCGTGGTGCTGTCCGTGGACGCCCGCCGGGTGCGGCGGGGCGACCCGCCGACGCCGTCCGGCTTCGAGGTGACCACCCACGGCGGGCGGCGCGGCACCGGCATCGACGCGGTGGAGTGGGCGGCCGGCGCGCAGCGGCTCGGCGCCGGCGAGATCCTGCTGAACTCGATGGACGCCGACGGCACCGGCGCCGGCTACGACCTGGAGCTGATCCGCGCGGTCCGGGCGGCGGTGACGGTGCCGGTGATCGCCAGCGGCGGCGCGGGCTCGCTCGGGCGACTTCGCCCCCGCGGTCGCGGCCGGCGCGGACGCGGTCCTCGCCGCCAGCGTCTTCCACTTCGGCCAGCTGCGGATCGGCGAGGTCAAGGACGCGCTCCGCGCCGCCGGCGTCCCGGTCCGCTGAGCGTCGGCGGGTGCGGCGTCAGAAGGACAGGTCGGCGCCGGTGAGGCGGGCCACCGCCGCGTCGTCGCCGGTCAGCTCGACCCGGGCCACCCGCTGCCGGCCGGACTGGAACAGCGCCAGCTCGACCGGGTCCCCGACCACGGTGACCACCAGCTCGCCGCCCTTCGCGGTGACCACCGAGTCGGTGCCGGCCCGGCGCAGCCGCACCCCGTCCGCGGCCCGGCGGAACGCCGGCCGCGCCAGCAGCCGCACCCCGGTCCAGACGGAGTCGGCCAGCGCCGCCGGCACCGCCCGCGGTCCCCAGCCCGGCTGCGCCCGCCGGACGTCCTCGTGGTGGATCACGTACTCCAGCAGGTTCACGGCGTCCTTCACCCCGGGCATGCCCATCGGCGACCACCGCGGCGCGCCCGCGCGGATGCTCGCGACCAGCTCGCCGTAGGGGCGCTCGGCCTGCCTGCTCAGCTCCCGGTCGGCGAGCGCGCCGAGCCGGGGGACGGCGATCCCGGGCCACGCCAGCGGCGACCGGTCCCGGGCCACGAGGTGTGCCGCCAGCTCCCGGGTGCGCCAGCCCTCGCAGAGGGTCGCGGCGTCCGGCCCGAGCCGGTCGAGCAGGTCGCTGAGGGCGGCGCGCTCGGCGTCCGCGGAGCTCGTCACAGCGGGATCGTACGGACCTTTAGCGCGACTAACGAGTCGCGATAAGCTGGCACGACACCCGGCGGCCGCCTCCGACGGAGGCACGGCCGCGACAGGCGCAGACCACCCGCGCCGCCACCGAGGGGGAACGGCTCGTGTCCAGGACGCCGACCGACGTGCTGCTGCGCGGCTTCCGCGTGGTCGGGGTCGGCATCCGGCAGCAGTGGCGGATCTTCGCGGTCGCGGTCGCCGGCGCGCGCTCTACGGCGCCATGACGGTGGCGAGCGCGTTCGTGCTGGGCCGGGTCACCGGCGAGGTGATCGTGCCGGCGTTCGAGAGCGGCCGGACCAGCACGGCGGCGCTGGCGGCGGCCGCGGCGGCCATCCTCGGTGTCGCCGTGCTCAAGGTGCTCGGGATCATCGCCCGGCGGATCGGCGCCGGCGTCGTGCAGTACCGGTTGCAGGCCGCGTACCGGCGGCGGGTGGTCCGGCAGTACCTGCGCCTGCCGCTGTCCTGGCACCAGCGGCACCCGACCGGCACGCTGCTGTCCAACGCGAACGCCGACGTCGAGTCGACCTGGTACGTGATGGCGCCGCTGCCGTTCGCCTGCGGCACGCTGCTCATGCTGGTGATCACCGGCGTCGCGCTGGTGCTGACCGACCCGGTGCTGGCGATCGTCGGCCTGGTCGTCTTCCCGGCGATCTTCGCGGTCAACGTCGCCTACTCGCGCCGGATGGCGCCGCGGATGACCCGGGCCCAGCAGCTGCGGGCCGAGGTGAGCGAGGTCGCGCACGAGAGCTTCGACGGCGCCCTCGTGGTCAAGACGCTGGGTCGGGAGGACGCAGGAGACCGACCGGTTCCGCCGGCGGTCGGAGCGAGCTGCGCGACGCGATGGTCTCGGTCGGCCGGGTGCGCGGGCTCTTCGACCCGATGATGGAGGCGCTGCCGACCCTCGGCACGCTCGCCGTGCTGCTCGTCGGCACCGTCCGGCTGCGAGTCCGGCGCGACCAGCGTCGCGGAGCTGGTCAGGGTGGCGTACCTGTTCACCGTGCTGGCGATGCCGATCCGGGCGATCGGCTGGGTGCTGGCCGACCTGCCCCGGGTGGTGGTCGGCTGGGACCGGGTGCAGGGCGTGCTCACCGCCCGCGGTGGCCAGACGTACGGCAGCGCCGGCGCCTGGACGGCGCCGGCCGCGCCGGCCGGGCTGGCCGTGCGACGGCGTGAGCTTCGCGCTACGGCGGCCGGCCGGTCGCGCCGGGCCGGACGATCTCGGGGCCGGCGCATCGAGCGAGCCGGCCGGCGCCGGCGCCGGTGCTGCACGACGTCGACTTCGACGTCGCGCCCGGCCGCACCGTCGCGCTGGTCGGGCCCGACCGGGAGCGGCAAGTCCACGCTGGTCACGCTGCTGGTCCGGCTGGTCGACCCGGACACCGGCGCGGTGCTGCGTGGACGGCGCCGACCTGCGCGCGCTGGCCGCGCGGCGGGGTCGCCGGCACGCCGCGCTGGTCAGCCAGTCGACGTTCCTGTTCGACGACAGCGTCCGCGGCAACGTGACGCTCGGTGCCGACATGCCGACGACGCGAGGTCTGGGCGGCGCTGCGGCTCGCGCAGGCCGACCGTTTCGTCCGCGCGCTGCCGGACGGGCTGGACACCCGGGTCGGCGAGCGCGGCATGACGCTGTCCGGCGGGCAGCGGCAGCGGCTCGCGCTGGCCCGGGCGCTGGTCCGCCGGCCCCGGCTGCTCGTGCTCGACGACGCCACCAGCAGCGTCGACCCGACGGTCGAGGCGGCCATCCTGCGCGGGCTGCGCTCGGCCGACGCTCGGCGCCACCGTGGTGGTGGTCGCCTACCGCCGGGCCACGATCGCGCTGGCCGACGAGGTGGTCTACGTCGAGCACGGCCGGGTGGTCGCCCGCGGCAGCCACACCGAGCTGGTCGCCAGCACGCCGGGCTACGCGCTGCTGGTCAACGCCTACGACGACGAGGTCGCACGCCGCCGCGCCCTGGTCGAGGCGCGGTCGGCACGCGACTCGACGCCGCCGGCGGCCCGGAGGGAGCCGCGTGACCGGCAACCGCCCGGCCGCCCGGCCGACCCCGCCCGCCGGACGGCTGCGCCGCCCGGCCGGGTCGGCCGCGGGGGAGCCGGCGGGAGCGGACACCGACCCGCCGACCGGCGTCGGAGCCGACGGCCACCCGCACGGCGCGGCGAGATCGTCGACCCGCTGGCGCTGGTCAGCGCGTCCAGGCAGGACGGCGCGCTGCGGACGCTGCAGCGCGGCTTGCGGCTGGTCCCGGAGTTCGGCCGCGGGCTGTGGGTGACGCTGCTGCTGGCGCTGATCGCGACCGCGCGGCCGGATGGTCGTCCCGGTCGCCGTGCAGCAGACCCTCGACCGCGGGCTGCTCGACGACGGCGGCCCCGACGTCGGCCTGGTGCGGCTGATGGTCGTCGTCTGCGTGCTCGGCGTCGGCGATCACCGCCCTGTGCGGCTACCGGCTCAACGTGCGGCTGTTCCGGACCACCGAGACGGCGCTGGCGGCGCTGCGGGTGCGCGCGTTCCGGCACGTGCACGACCTGTCGATGCTGCACCAGCAGGCGCAGCGGCGCGGCTCGCTGGTGTCCCGGGTGACCAGCGACGTCGACCAGATGTCGGTCTTCATGCAGTGGGGCGGCATCCTGGTCGTGGTCGCCACCGGCCAGCTGCTGCTGGCCACGGTGCTGATGGCGGTCTACTCGGTGCCGCTGACGCTGCTGGTCTACGCTCTGCTTCCTGCCGCTGGCCGTCGTCCTGCCCCGGCTGCAGCGCCGGCTCGCCGCGGCGTACGGGCGGGTCCGGGAGCGGGTCGGCGACCTGCTCGGCGCGGTGTCCGAGTCGGTGGTCGGCGCGCAGACGGTCCGGGCGTACGCGGTGGAGGACCGGACCGCGGCGCGGATCGACGAGGCGATCGACCGGCACTACCGCTCGGCGGTCCGGGCCCAGGCCACCACCGCGCTGGTCTTCACCTCCGGCGAGCTGGTCGCGGCGCTGACCAACGCCGCGGTGGTGGTGGTCGGGGTGCTGATCGGCATCGGCGGCGGCCTCACCGCCGGCGAGCTGGTCGCCTTCCTGTTCCTGGTGACGCTCTTCATCGCGCCGGTCCAGATCGCCACCGAGGCGCTGTCCGAGGCGCAGAACGCGCTCGCCTCGTTCCGCCGGGTGCTCGACGTGGTCGACGCCGAGCCGGACGTGGCCGACCCGGGGGAGGCCGGCCGGGTGCTCCCGCCCGGCCCGCTGGGGGTGCGCTTCGAGTCGGTGACGTTCCGCTACCCGGGCGCGAGCCGGGCGGCGCTGGTCGACGTCGACGAGGACGTCCGGCCGCGCAGCCGGGTCGCGGTGGTCGGCGAGACCGGCTCCGGCAAGACCACCTTCGCCAAGCTGCTCACCCGGCTGATGGACCCGACCAGCGGGCGGGTGCTGATCGGCGGCGTGCCGCTGGGCGAGGTGGCGTTCTCCTCGCTGCGGTCCCGGGTCGTGATGGTCCCGCAGGACGGCTTCCTGTTCGACGAGTCGGTCGCCGACAACGTCCGGTACGGCCGGCCGGCCGCGACCGACGCCCAGGTCACCGACGCCTTCGCCCGGCTCGGGCTGGCCGACTGGCTGGCCGGGCTGCCGGACGGGGTGCGCACGCCGGTCGGGGAGCGCGGCGAGGCGCTCTCGGTCGGCGAGCGGCAGCTCGTCGCGGTCGCCCGCGCGTACGTCGCGGACCCCGACCTGCTGGTCCTGGACGAGGCGACCTCCGCGGTCGACCCGGCCACCGAGGTGCGGCTGGCCCGCGCCCTGGACTCGCTCACCCGCGGGCGCACGACGCTGACGATCGCGCACCGGCTGGCCACCGCCGAGGCGGCGGACGAGGTGATCGTGGTGGACGCCGGCCGGGTGGTGCAGCGCGGGCCGCACTCGGCGCTGGTCGCCGAGCCGGGACCGTACGCCCGGCTGCACCTGTCCTGGACCGCCCAGCGCCGGGCCGGCTGACCGGCCCGGGCACGGTCAGCCCGCCGCGGAAATCACCCATCCGGACGGGTGAAGGACACCGCTGACTACTGGCCGCCACCAAACGTGTCATCTATCGTCCACGGTGGCCGAGACCGGCCGTTGTGGCGCGAGGGGGCCGCACACGAGGGGTGTGTACGCCGCAGCGCCCGCCAGACACCTCGTCAGGAGTCCTCGTTCCGGTGACCGCGCCCACGCAGCCCGCTGCCGTCCCGCTGATCGCCACGGTGCCCGCGAGTGTCGTGCCCGCGCCGCGGGCCGGCTGGGAACGCCGCCGCTGCCCGGTCTGCGGCCGGCCGATCCAGGAGGCGCTCTCCCCGAGCGGCGGCCGGCCGCGCGGCCGTCCGAAGGTGTTCTGCTCCGAGCGCTGCCGGCTGGGGGAGCGCCGGGACCCGGCGCCGGCGGACCCGCGCCGGCGCCGCACCGAGGTCGCCGCGTTCGCCGGTGCGGTGCGGGAGGCGATCGCCGCCCGCGCGCTCCCGCTGCGTGCGGTGCAGGGTCGGCTCGTCGCCGACTACGGCCCGCTGGCCAGCAGCGTCGCCACGCTGAGCGCCTGGCAGACCGGCGCCAGCTCGCCGCCGCAGACGCGCGCCGGTCGCGACCGGGTGCTCGCGGTGGAACGGGTCCTGGGCGTCCCGACCGGCGAGCTCGCGCTGCGGATGCCGGGCGGTGGCGTGGTCGCGTCGCCGCGCCCGCCCGGGCGGGCGGTCTCCCCGGCCGCGCGGCACGCCCGGCTGCAGCACGTGCTCGCGGCGCTCGGCGGCTCCCAGCAGGTGCTGCCGGTCGAGGTCGGCAAGGAGCACCGGCTCGGGCGGAGCCGGTGGCCGCTGTACACCCGGGTGGCGATGCGGGTGCGCGCGGTCCACGACGGCGTCGACCGGTTCTGGTTCCTGCAGGCGTCGGATCCGGGCCTGCGGCCCACGGTGGTCGGAGACCTCGGGTGCCGGCTCGAGCGGGAGGTCGCCGAGCCCCGGAGCTCCCCGCTCGCCGCGGTGACGGCGACGCTCGTCGCCGCGGAGCTGGTCTTCGACCGCCCGCTGGCCCGCGGCGAACAGTACGAGTTCTCCTTCCTGCTGCGGTCCGACCCGCGGTGGGACCCGCCCCGGCCGCCCGACCCGGCCTTCCGGCACCTGCAGTCGCGGCCGTGCGAGAAGCTCGACCTCGCCGTCACCTTCGACCGCGGGACCCGGCCGGCGTCGGTGCTGCAGTGCCGGTGGCGACCGCGCGACCTGGCCGAGGTGGCGCGCCGCACGACGCGGGAGCTGTGCTGGCAGTACCGGCTGATCGTCGACGACCCGCAGCCGGGCCGCTACGGCTGGCGGTGGGAGTGGCCGGCCGGGGTCGACGGCGCGGGTGACGCGGCCGGCCGGCGGGGCGGCATCAGCGCGGCGTGACCGGGTTCCGGCGCGCCTGGGACCGCCGGCGACCGCGGGACCCGCGGCGGCCGGTGCGGCCCGGCTCAGCGACTCAGGGCGGCCACGACGGCGAGGGTCTCGTGGTCGACGCCGTCGCCGTCCTGGTGCGACCAGATCACCGAGACGACGTTGTGGGCGCGGCCCCAGGCGCGGACCCGCTCCGGGTCGACGCCGTAGGCCTCGGCCAGGATCGGGACCCGGCGGGCGAGCAGTCGCGGTGCGTCCGGGCGGCGGCCGAAACCCGGCGGGTTGCGCAGCAGGCCCGCGGTCTCGTATGCCGGCTCGCCGAGCACGCCGTGCGGGTCGATGGCCAGCCAGCCCCGCCCGGCGGACAGCACGTTGTCGTGGTGCAGGTCGCCGTGCAGCAGCACCGCCGGCGCGGACGAGGCGACCAGCTCCGCGTGCTCGCGCTCGGCGCGGTCCACGACGGCGGCCGGCAGCGGACCGGTGCCCCCGCCGTACCGCGCGCGCAGCCAGCCGAACGCGGCCACCGCCCAGTCCTCGACCGTACGGAGCGGGCCCGGTCGCCGGCCGGTGCAGCCGCCTCCCGACCGCTGCCGCGATGCGCGTCGCCTCGTCGTCGTCGCGCTCGTAGCGGGTGGTGAGCGGGTCGCCGGGCGCCGCCCGCTCGAGCAGCAGCATGCCGCGCGCGACGTCCGCGGCCAGGACGCGGACCGCGCCCCTGCCGTCGAAGTGGCGGAGCGCGGCCTCCTCGAACCGCAGCTCGCCGGCCGGCGGGGTCAGCTTGAGCACCGCCGGGGAGCCGTCGGCCCGGGTGGCGCGGGCGACGTAGTTGAAGGTCAGCGGGTACGGCTCGCCGAGCGTCAGCGACCAGCGGCCGGCCGCGTCGGCGAGCAGGTCCGGGCAGGGCGGCGAGCCACTGCCGGCCGGCCAGCTCGCCGTACACGCCGAGGACGTTCCGGACGAACGGGTCGGGCAGCGGCGCGCCGGCGCTCACTGCGCCGGCTCGGAGACGTCGCCGGTCAGGTAGCGCTGGATCGTCGGGGCGACCGCGGCGACCACCTGGTCGGGCGGGGCGGACGCGAGCGGTTCGACCTTTATGACGTAGCGGACCATCACCAGGCCGACGAGCTGGCTGGCCACCAGCGTCGCCCGCAGCCGGGCGTCCGGCCGGTCGAGCGCGCCCGCGATCCTGACCAGCACCTGCTCGGTGACGAACTCGCGGAACATCGCCGCGGACTCCTCGTGCCCGCTGACCGACCGGATCAGCGCCAGGAACGGCCCCCGCGCAGCCGGCTCCTCCCACACCGCGAGGAAGAACCGGACCACCCGCTCGCCGAGCCCGTCCAGCCCCGGCCCGAGCAGTGCCGGCAGCACCACCGCGGGGTCGACCGGCAGCTGCATCGCGGCCCGGAACAGCCCGGCCTTGTCGCCGAAGAAGTGCCGCACCATCCCGGCGTCCACCCCCGCCTCGGCCGCGATCGTCCGCAGCGAGGCCTGCTGGTAGCCACGCTCGGCGAAGACCTGGCGGGCCGCGTCGAGCACGTCCTGGCGGGTGTTGGTCCGGCCGGGCGGGCGGCCGCGCTGCCGCCCCGCCGCCCGGACGGTGGGGGATTCGGTCACGGGGTGCGGCGGCGCAGGGTCGCCGCGCCGAGCGCCAGGGCCGCCAGCGCGCAGCCGGCGACCACGAGCAGGTCGACCGTCATGTCGGCGGTCAGCGATGAGGTGGTCTGGGCCGCCACCAGCGCGTCGACCGCGTAGCTGAGCGGCAGCGCGTTGCTGATCCAATACAGCACGTCCGCCATCTGGTCCCGCGGGATCAGCAGCCCACAGAGCAGCACCTGGGGGATCACCGCGGCCGGCATGAACTGCACGGCCTGGAACTCGGTGGTGGCGAAGGCGGACAGGAAGAGCCCGAGCGCCATCCCGAGCAGCGCGTTGAGCACCGCGAGGGTGAGCACCACGCCGACGCCGGCCTCGACGGCCAGCCCCAGCGGACCCAGGGCCACCGCGGCCGAGATGCTGCCCTGCAGCAGGGCGACCACGCCGAAGGCCAGCGCATACCCGCCGAGCAGGTCGACCTTGTGCATCGGGGTGGTGAGCAACCGCTCCAGCGTGCCCGAGGTCCGCTCCCGCACCATCGCGATCGAGGTCACCAGGAACATCGTGGTGAACGGGAAGATGCCGAGCATCGGCAGTCCCACCCGGTCGAAGACCTGGGGCGAGCCGTAGAAGACGTACTTGAACAGGACCATCAGCAGGCTGGGCACCGCGAGCAGCAGCACGATCGTGCGCGGGTCGTGCCGCAGCTGCCCGAGCACCCGCTTCCCGGTCGCCAGGGTCGCCGTCGCGGTCATGCCGGCGCTCCCGTCCCGAGGTCCGCGCGCTCGGCGAGCGCGAGGAAGGCCCGTTCCAGGTCGGGCTCGCCGGTCTCGGCGCGCAGTGCGTCCGGGGTGTCGTGCGCGACCAGCCGGCCGTCCCGGACCAGCAGCAGCTCGTCGCACCGGCCGGCCTCGTCCATCACGTGGCTGGAGACCAGCAGCGTGCAGCCCGCGGCGGCCAGCTCGTGGAAGGTGTGCCACAGGTCGCGGCGCAGCACCGGGTCGAGACCGACGGTCGGCTCGTCGAGCACCAGCAGCCGCGGCCGGGCGAGCAGCGCGCAGGCCAGCGAGACCCGGGCCCGCTCGCCGCCGGACATCCGGCCGACCAGCCGGTCGGCGTCGCCGGCGAGCCCGACGTCGCCCAGCGCCGTGTCGGCCCGGTCCGCCGGCACGTGCTGCAGCGCGGCGAAGTAGCGCGCGTTCGCCCGGGCGGTCAGGTCGGCGTAGACCGACGGCGCCTGGGTCACGTAGCCGACCTGGGAGCGCAGCTGCGCGGACCCGGCCGGCAGCCCGAGCACGGTCACCTCACCACCCGCGACCCGCTGGACGCCCACCACGCAGCGCATGAGCGTCGTCTTGCCGCCGCCGCTGGGACCCAGCAGGCCGGTCACCCGGCCGGTCGGCACGTCGCAGTCGATGCCGTGCAGCACCGGCCGACCGCCGCGCTCGACCACCAGCCCGCGGATGCGGATCGCGCTGTCCATGCCGCCCACCTCAATTCTCCAACCGTAGAACTCTGCGCATGGAGAATATAGGCCGAGGGACCGCCCGGGCGCAACGGTCCGCACAGCGGCCGCACAGCGACCGCCCAGCAAGGACACAGCCCGGACCGGGACGCTCGCAGCGTGGCCGGCATGCGGATGGGTGACACGATGGGCGCGAGGACGGGCGGGACGGTGGCGGGAGCGGTGACCGGGACGCGGCGGCGGGTGCTGGTGGTCGACGACGAGGAGAACGTCGCGCACCTGGTCTCCTCGGCGCTGCGCTTCGACGGCTTCGAGACGGTGACCGCGGACTCGGGGACCCGGGCGCTGGTCGCGGTCGCCGAGCACCAGCCCGATCTCGTCGTGCTCGACGTGATGCTCGGCGACCTGGACGGGGTCGAGGTGCTGCGCCGGCTGCGGTCCGGCGGGTCGGACGTGCCGGTGGTGTTCCTGACCGCCCGGGACGCGGGGGAGCACCGGGTGGAGGGGCTGCGGGCCGGGGCGGACGACTACGTGGTGAAGCCGTTCAGCGTCGAGGAGCTGCTCGCCCGGGTGCACGCGGTGCTGCGCCGGACCGCGCCGCCGGACCGGCTGCCCGCCTCGCTGCTGACGGTCGCCGACCTGGAGCTGGACGAGGACAGCCACGAGGTGCGGCGGGCCGGCGCGGACGTGCAGCTGACGCCGACCGAGTTCGAGCTGCTGCGCTACCTGATGCGCAACGAGCGGATGGTGCTGTCGAAGTCGCAGATCCTGGAGCGGGTCTGGAAGTACGACTTCCAGGGCCGGTCCAACATCGTCGAGCTCTACGTCGGCTACCTGCGCCGGAAGGTCGACGCGGTCGAGCCGCACCTGATCCACACCATCCGCGGGGTGGGGTACGTCCTGCGGGCGCCCCGATGAGCCGGTGGTGAGCCAGGAGTGAACCGGCTGTCGCTCCGCACCCGCCTGGTGGCGGTCGCCGTCGCCCTGGTCGCGTTCGCGGTGACGGCGACCGGTGTCGCCACCTATGTCGCCCTGCGCTCCTATCTCGGCAGCCAGCTGGACCAGCAGTTGCGGGAGGTGGCCGGCGCGCTGCCGGTGTGCGCCCGGCCGGGCCGCGGCGGGCCGTCGACGCCGCGCGAGCCGTTCGCGGCGGCCGTGCTCGGCGCGGACGGCTCGGTGCAGCAGATCGACTGCGGCGCCGCGCCGGCTCTCGCGCTGCCCTTCGACGTGGACCCCGACGACGCCGACCTGCTGGCGACCCGACCCACCGAGCCCGTCACCGTCACCACGACCGGCGGCGACTCCTACCGCGCGTTGACCGTCCAGACCGACGGCGGCCTGGTCGCGGTCGGCGTCCCCACCGCGAAGACCGAGGGGACGCTGGCACGGCTGTTCGGGCTGGAGCTCATCGTCGGCGCGGTCGCGGTGACCGGGACCGCGGTGGTCGGCGCGGCCGGCGTGCGGTTCGGGCTGCGGCCGCTGGACCGGGTCACGCGCACCGCCCGGACCGTGGCCGCCGAGCTCGGCCCGGACGGCTCCGGCCTGGACCGCCGGGTGCCCGAGGCCGACCCGAACACCGAGGTCGGCCAGCTGGCCGAGGCCGTCAACACGATGCTCGACGCGGTCGAGCGCGAGTACGCCGCCCGGTACGAGAGCGAGCAGCGGATGCGCCGCTTCCTCGCCGACGCCTCGCACGAGCTGCGCACCCCGCTGACCTCGCTGCGCGGCTACGCCGAGCTGGTCCGGCTGCGCGGCGGCCTGGACGAGCAGGCCGGCGACTCGCTGCGGCGGATCGAGTCCGAGGGCACCCGGATGAGCCGGCTGGTCGACGACCTGCTCACGCTGGCGCGGTCGGACCGCGGTGTCGCTCCGGAGCGCCTGCCGGTCGACCTGGCGGAGGTGCTGGACGACGCGGTGGCGGGGCTGCGGGCCGCGCATCCCGGCCGCGATGTCCGGATCCGCTCGGCGGTGCCGCTGCCGGTGCTCGGCGACCGGGACCAGCTGGCGCAGGTCGTCGGCAACGTGCTGACGAACGCGGCGGTGCACGCGACCGGTGGCGGGCCGATCGAGGTCGGGGCGGACCGGCTCGACGGGGAGGTGGTGGTCCGGGTGGCCGACGGCGGGCCGGGCCTGCCGCCGGTGCAGGCGGCGCAGGTCTTCGACCGCTTCTGGCGGGCGGACTCGGCGCGCACCCGGGTCCGTGGCGGCAGCGGGCTGGGCCTGTCGATCGTGCACGCGCTGGTGACCGACCACGGCGGCCGGGTCAGCTTCGACTCGGCGGTCGCCGGCGGTACGACGGTCACCGTCCGGCTCCCGGCCGCGCACGAGCCGCGCTCCTCCCGCCGCCGGCAGACGCCCGCGTTCGCGGCGAGCGACGGCGCACCGCCGCGAGTGACGGATGAGGTGTCGAGTGACGCGGCTGTGCCGTCAGTCGCGGGGCTGTGCCGTCACGCGCGGGCTGTGCCGTCACTCGGGAGCGTGGGTCGGCGCGGCTTCGCCGGAATGCCGGGCTGGCGCGGGGTGAGTCGGGTTCCGCCGCCGGCGAACCGGACGTACCGTCTACCCATGACCGCGATCCTCGAGCCGCCGACGACGACGCCGGCCCCGCCCGCCCGCCTCGACCGGCCCGCCCTCCTCGAGGCGCCCGTCGAGCCGGCGCCCGCGCCGCCCGCGCCGCCGCGCCGGCCCCGGGTCGAGCGCGACCTCGACCCGCGTGGCGTCCGGGCGATCGGCGCGGTCCTGCTGGGACTGTTCACCGTGGGCGTGCTGATCCAGCCGGCGCCCACCGGCCCCGATCCGGTCCTGCCCGGCTGGGTCGGCGTGCTCGACGTCGCGGTCACCGTCGCGCTGCTGGCCTCGCTCGCCGGCTTCACGCTCGGCCGGCGCTGGGCGCTCTCGGCCGGTGCGGCGTTGGGAGGGTCGCTGCTCACCGCGAGCCTGCTCTGCCCGGCGCTCGACCACCACGTGCTGGCGGGCTGGTGGTTCGGCCAGGTCGCCATCGGCGCGGCGATGCTGGCGGTGCCGCTCGCCGCGCTGGTCGGCACCCGCGGTCAGGGCCGCGGGTCGAGCGGCTCGTAACGCACGGCCCCGCGCCGGTCACCACCGCGGCGCGGCCGGCAGAATGGGCCCGTGTCCGACCGCAGCGAGCCCCGCCCGTCCGATCTCGACCCTGCCGTCGCCGCCCGGCTCAAGCGGGACGAGCACGGGCTGCTGGCCGCCGTCGCGCAGCAGTGGGACACCGGCGAGGTGCTCATGGTCGGCTGGATGGACGACGAGGCGCTGCACCGCACCCTGACGTCCGGCCGCTGCACGTACTGGTCGCGCAGCCGCCGGGAGCACTGGGTGAAGGGCGAGACGTCCGGCCACCAGCAGTGGGTCCGCTCGGTCGCGCTGGACTGCGACGGCGACACCGTCCTGGTCAAGGTCGACCAGGTCGGCGCGGCCTGCCACACCGGCGACCGCACCTGCTTCGACGCCGATCCGCTGCCCACCGTCGTGGTCGACCGCTCGGGCTCGGTCGTCGACGGCACCGCCGCGGCCCGGCCGGCCGCCGGTCCGGCGGTCGGCGTGCCGTCCGTCGTGACCGCGCCACCGGCCGGCGGGACGGCGCCCGGAGCGGCGACGTGACGACGGGGGAGCCGGTCCCGGACCGGGCCGCCTTCGCCGAGCAGGCCCGCACGCACCGGCTGGTGCCGGTCACCCGCCGGCTGCTCGCCGACGGCGAGACGCCGGTGGGGGTCTACCGCAAGCTCGCCGGCGGCCGGCCGGGGACCTTCCTGCTGGAGTCCGCCGAGCACGGCCGGTCCTGGTCGCGGTGGTCCTTCGTCGGCGTGCGGTCGGTGGCGACGCTGTCCGAGCGGGACGGTCGCGCCGCGTGGAGCGGCACCCCGCCGCCCGGGGCGCCGGCGGAGGGCGACCCGCTGGCGGTGCTCGCGGCGACCTGGCGGGCGCTGCTCGGGCCGCCCCCGGACGAGGCGCACGGCGACCTGCCGCCGCTGACCGGCGGCCTGGTCGGCTACCTCGGCTACGACGTGGTGCGCCGGATCGAGCGGCTGCCGCAGTACGCCCCGGACGACCTGGGGCTGCCCGAGCTGACCATGCTGGTCGCGACCGACGTCGCGGTGGTCGACCACCACCAGGCGAGCGTGCTGCTGGTGGCGAACGCCCTCGTCCCGGCCGGCGCCGACACCCGCACGGTGGACGCCGCGTACGACGACGCGGTCCTCCGGCTGGACGCGATGACCCGGGACCTGGCGACGCCCGCGGCGCCGAGCATCGCGGCGACCAGGCCGGTGCCGCCCGCCCCGCACGTCTCCCGCACCCCCGCGGGCCAGTACCAGCCGGCGGTGAAGGCGGCCCTGGACGCGGTCCGGGCCGGCGAGGTCTTCCAGGTGCAGGTCGGCCAGCGCTTCGAGGCGGCGACGGCGGCGGACGCCCTCGACGTCTACCGGGTGCTGCGCACCCTCAACCCGTCGCCGTACATGTACCTGCTGCGGCTGGACGGCTTCGACATCGTCGGCTGCAGCCCGGAGGCGCTGGTCACGGTGACCGGCGGGCGGGCGGTGCTGCACCCGATCGCGGGCACCCGGCCGCGCGGCGACACCCCGGAGCGGGACGCGGCGCTGGCGGCCGAGCTCGTCGGCGACGGCAAGGAACGGGCCGAGCACGTGATGCTCGTCGACCTCGCCCGCAACGACCTCGGCCGGGTGTGCGCCCCGGGGACCGTGCGGGTGGTCGAGTTCGGGGCGCTGGAGCGCTACTCGCACGTCTGGCACATCGTCTCGACGGTGACCGGCGAGGTGGCCGCCGGGCGGGACGCCCTGGACGTGCTCACCGCCTGCTTCCCGGCCGGCACGCTGACCGGCGCGCCGAAGGTGCGGGCGATGGAGCTCATCGACGAGCTGGAGCCGGTCCGGCGCGGGGTGTACGGCGGGGCGGTCGGCTACCTCGACGCCGCCGGCGACCTGGACATGGCGATCGCCATCCGGACCGCGGTGATCCGGGACGGGACCGCGTACGTGCAGGCGTCGGCGGGGATCGTCGCGGACAGCGACCCGGCGGCGGAGGAGCAGGAGACCCGCAACAAGGCGCGCGCGGTGCTGCAGGCGCTGGCGACGGCGGCGACCCTCGCCCCGCCCGAGGTGCCGTGACCGTCATCGGCGGTGCCCGGTGAGCCGCCGGTCAGCCGACGCCGGGGACGGCGCCGCTCCCGGACGGGAGCCGGCGACCAGGTCGGGCGTGCCGGCCGCGGGCCAGGGTGCGGCGGGCGTACCGGCCGCGGACCAGCGCAAGGCGGGCGCGATCGGGGTCGAGTCGGGAGCTGCTGGCCGCCGTGATGCTGTGCGCGGCCGGTGGCGGGTTGGCCCTGTTCGCGGCGAGCCGGGCGTGGCTGCTGGTGAGCGCGCCGCGGCCGGTCCCGCTGCCGGAGGTGAGCCTGTCGCTCACCGGCCGGGAGCTGGAGCCGCTGGTCGCCGCGCTCGGCGTGGTGGGGCTGGCCGGCGTGGTCGGGCTGCTGGCCACCCGCCGCCGCGGCCGGGTCGCGGTCGGCGCCGTACTCGCCGTCGCCGGGGTCGCCGTGCTGCTGCGGTCGCTCGGCCGGCTCACCGTGCCCGGCGCCGAGGAGGTCCGCCGGCTGCTCGTCGACTCCGGCCGGTCCGGGGGCGTGCCGCCGGCGGCGGCGGTGACCGCGGTGGCCCGCCCGGGCTGGGCGTTGCTCGCCGCGGCCGGCGGCCTCCTGCTCGCCGTGGGCGGGCTCGGCGTACTCCTGCGCAGCCGGCGCTGGCCCACCCTCTCGAGCCGCTACGAACGCCCCACCCGCCCCACCTCGTCGGCTCCCGCCCGCGACCCGGCCGCGCCGGCCGCACCGGCGGGCGACCCCGCGCCCGCCGGCGGGCGGCCGGCGATGAGCGACACCGCGCTGTGGGACGCGATCGACAGCGGCCGTGACCCCACCGCCGAGGACCGGTCCCGGGCAGCGGCCTCGCCCACGGTCCGGCCCGCCGTGACGACTTCCGTCCGACGGTGACGACTTCCGTCCGACGGTGACGACTTCGGTCGGCCGGTGACGACCCGCAGGTCGTCACCGTCACTGCGAAGTCGTCACCGTCGCCGCGGGGTCGCTGGGAGCATCGGAGGCTCACCGGGCCCGTACACGGCTCGAACACCGCGTTGACCCGGCGCCGTGCCGACCTGCCGCACCCTCGGCGCCGTACCGTGGCGGCAGACGGGAGCGGACGTGGGGGACGGCAAGGGGCTGGTGCTCGTGGTCGAGGACGAGCGCGCCATCGCGGACCTGGTCCGGCTCTACCTGGCCCGGGACGGTTTCGGCGTGCACGTCGAGTCCGACGGCGCGGCCGGGCTGGCCGCGGCCCGCCGGCTGCACCCGGTCGCGATCGTGCTCGACGTCGGCCTGCCCTCGCTGGACGGCACCGAGCTGTGCCGGCGGCTGCGCGCGGACGGCGACTGGACGCCGGTGCTGTTCGTGACGGCCCGGGACGACGAGGTGGACCGGGTGCTCGGCCTGGAGCTCGGCGCGGACGACTACGTCACCAAGCCGTTCTCGCCCCGGGAGCTGGTCGCCCGGGTCAAGACGGTGCTGCGCCGCACCCGCGGGGTCTCCCAGGCCAGCGCGCTGCTGTCCGTCGGCCGGGTCACCCTGGACCCGGACCGGCGCCGCGCGTACGCCGACGACGCCGAGGTGCCGCTGACCACGACGGAGTTCGACCTGCTCGCCTTCCTGCTGCGCCGGCCCGGGCGGGTCTACGAGCGCGAGCACCTGCTGTCCGAGGTCTGGGGCTACGCGGCCGCCGCCGGCACCAGGACGGTCGACGTGCACGTCGCGCAGCTGCGGGCGAAGCTGGGTGACGCCAGCCCGATCCGTACGGTCCGCGGGGTGGGCTACTCCGCCGAGGCCCCGTGACCGCGCCGCCCGGTCCGGCCGGTGCTGGCTGGGCCGGTACGGCCGGTACGGCCGGTACGGCCGGTCCGGCGCAGCCGGCGGAGCTGGCGGGCGCGCCGGGATCGGCGCCGCCGCGGGAACGGGACGGCCTGGCGCGGCGGGGGACGCTGGCGACCCGGGTAGCGCTGGTGACGACCGCCGTCGCGGCCGTCGCCGTGCTGATCGCCGGGCTCGTCTCGCTCGGCCTGGTCCGCTCGGCCGGCGACGCCGACGCCCGGCGGACGCTGTCCGCGCTGGCCGACGCCGCGGCCGAGGGCGCCGAGCGCACCGGGCCGCTGGGCCGGGCCGGCGCCGGCCGGCAGCGCGCCCGCGCCCAGCTGACCGGCCTGCAGATCGACTTCACCTTCCTGACCCGGGACGGCCGGACGAACGCCGGACCGCAGGACGGGCTGGCGGCGCGGGCGCTCACGCCCGGGGAGCGGGCCGCGGTCGTCGGCGGCGAGCCGCTCTCGCTCACCCGGGACCTGGACGGCACCCGGGTGCTGGTCGAGGCGCGCCCGACCGCCGGCGGGGGGCTGATCCTCGCCCAGCCGCTGAGCGAGGCGTCGGTGGCCCGACGGGCCGTCGGCCGGATCGGCCTGGCCATGCTGATCGGCCTCGGGGTCGCGGTCGCCGCCGGGATCGTGCTGGCCCGGCTGCTCGCCCGGCCGCTGCGCCGGGCCGCGGACGCCGCGCGCGCGATGGCGGGCGGTGCCCGCGACGTCCAGGTCCGCCGCCGGAGGGACCGGCCGAGGTCGCCGAGGTCGCGGACTCCCTCAACACGCTGTCGGCGGCGCTGGCGACCAGCGAGGGCCGGCAGCGGGACTTCCTGCTGTCCGTCTCGCACGAGCTGCGCACCCCGCTCACCGCGATCACCGGCTTCGCCGAGTCGCTCGCCGACGGCGTCACCGCCGGCGACGACGTGCGGCCGGTCGGGCGGACCGTGCTCGGCGAGGCCAGGAGGCTGGACCGGCTGGTGAGCGACCTGCTCGACCTGGCCCGGCTGGGCGCGCTGGACTTCCGGATCGACCGGCAGCCGGTCGACCTGAGCGCGCTGGTCGGCTCCGCCGCGGACGTCTGGCGGGCCCGCTGCGAGGCGGTCGGCGTCGCCTTCCGGGTCGAGCTGCCGCCGCGACCGCTGGTCACCGTGACGGACCCGACCCGGGTCCGGCAGATCCTGGACGGGCTCGCCGAGAACGCGCTGCGGGTCACCCCGGCCGGCGCCCCGGTCGTGCTCGCCCTCGCCACCGGACCCGGCCAGGCCGTCCTGCAGGTGCGCGACGGCGGGCCGGGCCTGACCCCGGACGACTTCGCGGTCGCGTTCGAGCGGTCGGTGCTCTACGAGCGCTACCGGGGCGTCCGCCGGGTCGGCACCGGCGTCGGCCTCGCCCTGGTGCACGGTCTGACCACCCGGCTCGGGGGCACCGCGGAGGCCGGCCGCGCCCCCGAGGGCGGCGCCTGCTTCACCGTCCGGCTGCCGCTGCTCGACCCGGTCCCGTTCACCGACACCACTCCCATCCCGACCGCGTACGGAGGGCCGGTCTTCGGGGGCGGGTCCGGGGCGGGCCGGCGCGGTCGGTAGGCTCGCCGGGCGGAAGGACCGCCGACGAAGGGGCGACGTGGTGAGCGTTCTCGACGAGATCCTCGTCGGCGTCCGCGCCGACGTCGCCGCTCGCGAGGCCGCCGTCCCCTTCGCCGAGGTCAAGGCGGCCGCGACGAGACGCCCGGCGGCGCGCGACGCGATGGCGGCGCTGCGAGCCCCCGGCGTCGGCGTCATCGCCGAGGTCAAGCGGTCCAGCCCGTCGGCCGGGCAGCTCGACCCGATCGAGGACCCGGCCTGGCTGGCCCGGGAGTACGAGTCGGGCGGCGCGCGGGTGATCAGCGTGGTCACCGAGCAGCGGCGCTTCGGCGGCTCGCTCGCCGACCTGGACGCGGTCCGCGCCGTGGTCGACGTGCCGGTGCTGCGCAAGGACTTCGTGGTCTCCTCCTACCAGGTGCACGAGGCGCGGGCGCACGGCGCCGACATGGTGCTGCTGCTGGTCGCGGCCCTGGAGCAGAACGCGCTGGTCGGCCTCGTCGAGCGGGTCGAGTCGCTGGGCATGACGCCGCTGGTCGAGGTGCACACCGAGGCGGAGGCCGACCGCGCCCTGGAAGCCGGCGCCCGGGTGATCGGCGTGAACGCGCGCGACCTGCGGACGCTCAAGGTGGACCGGAGCGTCTTCGAGCGGATCGCCCCCGGCCTGCCGAGCCGGGTGCTCAAGATCGCCGAGTCCGGGGTCCGGGACCCGCGCGACCTGATCGCGTACGCGGGGGCCGGTGCGGACGCGGTGCTGGTCGGCGAGGGCATCGTGACGAAGGCCAGCCCGCGGCAGGCGGTCGCCGAGCTGGTCACCGCCGGGTCCCACCCGGCGACGCCGCGCCCCGCCCATGACCGCTGAGCCGGTCCCGGACGGCTCGGGGCACTTCGGCCCGTACGGCGGCCGCTTCGTGCCCGAGGCGCTGATCGCCGCGCTGGACGAGCTGTCCGCCGCGTACGACGTCCGCCCGCCACGACGCCGCCTTCGGCGCCGAGCTGGACCGGCTGCTGCGGACGTACGTCGGGCGTCCCACCCCGCTGACCGACGCGGCGCGGCTGACCGCGCACGCGGGCGGCGCCCGGATCCTGCTCAAGCGCGAGGACCTGGCCCACACCGGCTCGCACAAGCTCAACAACGCGCTCGGCCAGGCGCTGCTGGCGAAGCGGATGGGCAAGACCCGGGTGATCGCCGAGACCGGCGCCGGCCAGCACGGCGTGGCGACCGCGACCGCCTGCGCCTACCTCGGCCTGCAGTGCGTGGTCTACATGGGCGCGGAGGACACCGTCCGGCAGGCGCTCAACGTGGCCCGGATGCGGATGCTCGGCGCGGCCGTGGTGCCGGTGACGACCGGCTCGCAGACGCTCAAGGACGCGATCACCGCGGCGATGCGCGACTGGGTGACCAACGTCGAGACGACCCACTACGTGATCGGCTCGGTGATGGGGCCGCACCCGTTCCCGACCCTGGTCCGCGACTTCCAGCGGGTGATCGGCGACGAGGCGCGGGCGCAGGTGCTGGCGCTGGCCGGCCGGCTGCCGTCCGCGGTCACCGCCTGCGTCGGCGGCGGCTCGAACGCGATGGGCATCTTCACCGCCTTCCTGCCGGACCCGGGGGTCGCGCTGGTCGGCTACGAGGCCGGCGGTGCCGGGGTCGAGGGCGCGCTGCACGCGGCGACGCTGGCCGCCGGGCGGCCGGGCGTGCTGCACGGGATGCGGACGTACCTGCTGCAGGACCCCGAGGGGCAGACCCTGCCGACGCACTCGATCTCCGCCGGCCTGGACTACCCGGGCGTCGGGCCGGAGCACGCCTGGCTGCACGACACCGGGCGGGCGACGGTACCAGTCGGTCGCCGACGGGCAGGCGATGGACGCGCTGCGGCTGCTGGCGCACACCGAGGGCATCCTGTGCGCGATCGAGACCGCGCACGCGGTGCACGGCGCCGTCGGGCTGGCCCGGGAGCTGGGACCGGACGGGCTGGTGCTGGTCTGCCTGTCCGGGCGCGGCGACAAGGACATGGACACCGCCGCCCGCTGGTTCGACCTGCTGGACCAGGCGTGACGGCGCCGGCCCCCGGACCGCCGGCGCCGCCCGCCGCGACCGGCCGTGGCGAGCCCGCTGGCCGAGACCTTCGCGGCGGCGCGCGCGGAGGGCCGGGGGTGCTGGTCGGCTACCTGCCGGCGGGCGTGCCGTCCGTGGACGGCGGGATCGCCGCGCTCACCGCGATGGTCTCCGGCGGCGTCGACGTCGTCGAGGTGGGCCTGCCGTACTCCGACCCGGTGCTGGACGGCCCGGTGATCCAGACCGCGGTCGACCGGGCGCTGGCGGCCGGGACGACGACCGCCGGCGTGCTGCGGACGGTCGAGGCGGTGGCCCGCAGCGGGGTGCCGGTGCTGGTGATGACGTACTGGAACCCGGTCGAGCAGTACGGCGTGGACCGGTTCGCGGCGGACCTCGCGGCGGCCGGCGGGGCCGGGCTGATCACCCCGGACCTGACCCCGGAGGAGGCCGGGCCGTGGCTGGCCGCGGCCGAGCGGCACCGGCTGGATCCCGTCTTCCTGGTCGCGCCGTCCTCGACCGACGAGCGGATCGCCCGGATCAGCGCGCTGTGCCGGGGTTTCGTCTACGCGACCTCGGTGCTGGGGGTGACCGGCGTCCGGGCGGCGACCAGCGACCGGGCGCCACGGCTGGTGTCCCGGGTCCGGGCCGCCACCGACAAGCCGGTCTGCGTCGGGCTCGGTGTCTCCTCCGGCGAGCAGGCCGCCGAGGTGGCCGGGTACGCCGACGGCGTGATCGTCGGCTCCGCCTTCGTCCGCCGGGTGCTCGACGCGCCGTCGCCGGCCGCCGCGGCCGACGCCGTCCGGGCCCTGGCCGGCGACCTCGCCGCCGGCGTGCGCCGCCCCGCCCGCTGAGAAGCTGTCGTACCGGCCGGGCACACTGCCCGGCATGCGCTACGCGGTGAACATCCCCAATTTCGACGACTTCGCCGACGCCCGAGCGGTCGCCGGCCTGGCCAGCGACGCCGAGGACGCCGGCTGGGACGGCCTGTTCGTCTGGGACCACGTCACGTACGTCAAGGCGGAGCGGCGACCGATCGCCGACGCGTGGGTGGTGCTGACCGCGGCGGCCCTGGCGACCGAGCGGCTCCGGCTCGGCCCGATGGTCACCCCGTTGCCGCGGCGGCGGATGTCGACGCTGGCGCGCCAGTCGGTGACCCTCGACCACCTCTCCGGCGGCAGGCTGGTGCAGGGCGTCGGGCTGGGCTCGCCGGTCGAGGACGAGTACGGCGCGTTCGGCGAGACCACCGACCTGCGCGAGCTGGCGGCCCGGCTGGACGAGAGCCTCGAGGTGCTGACCCGGCTGTGGACCGGCGACCGGGTCGACTTCGCCGGCGAGCACCTGCGGGTCGACGACGTCAGCTTCCGGCCGGCCGCCGTGCAGCGGCCGCGGATCCCGATCTGGGTGGCCGGGATGTGGCCGCGGCCGAAGCCGTTCCGCCGGGCGGCGCGCTGGGACGGCGTGGTGCCGATCCTCGCCGAGGACCGGCCGCCGACGCCGGCCGAGACGGCGGCGGTCCGGGATGCGGTGGCCGCGCACCGGCCGCCGGGCGCAGGTCCCTTCGACCTCGTGGTCAGCGGGCGCACTGCGGGTCCGGGCGACACGGCTGCCGTCGCGGAGCTGGCGGACGCCGGCGCGACCTGGTGGCAGGAGGCGTGGAGCGCCGCCGACGGCTCGCTCGAGGCGACCCGGGCCCGGGTCCGGTCGGGGCCGCCCCGAATCTGACGGCCGGCCGCCGGACTCGCGTCAGGGGAGGACGAGCAGCTTGCCGGTGCTGCGGCGGGACTCCAGGTCCGCCACCGCCGTGCCGGCGTCGGCCAGCCCGTAGCGGCCGCCGATCCGCGCCCGCAGGTCGCCCGCGGCGGTGGCGTCGAAGACCGCCTCCGCCCGCTCCAGCAGCTCCTCCCGGGACGCCATGTGGTGCGCGAGGGTGGGCCGGGTCAGGAAGAGCGACCCGGCCTTGTTCAGCCGCTGCGGGTCGAACGGCGGCACCGGGCCGCTGGCCGCGCCGAACAGCACGAGCGTCCCGCGCGGGCGCAGGCTGGCCAGGCTCGCCTCGAACGTCGCCGCGCCGACCCCGTCGTAGACCGCCGCCACGCCGTCGCCCCGGGTGATCCGCCGGACCTCGTCGGCGACGTCGAGCCGGTCGTACCGGATCACCTCGACGGCGCCGGCCTCCCGGGCGATCCGCTCCTTCTCCTCCGTCGACACGGTGGCGATCACGTCGCCGCCGCGGATCCGGGCGAACTGGGTGACCAGCTGCCCGGTGCCGCCGGCCGCCGCGTGCACGAGCACCGTGTCGCCGGGCCGCACCGGGTACGTCGAGTGGGTCAGGTAGTGCGCGGTCATCCCCTGCAGCAGCAGCGCGGCGGCGGACTCGTCCGGCACCTCCGCCGGCACCGGCACCGCCATCGCGGCCGGCACCACCGCACGCTGCGCGTACGCCCCGGGCAGCATCGCCCAGCCGACCCGGTCACCGGCCTCGACGCCGACGACGCCCTCGCCGACCGCCGCCACCGTGCCCGCCGCCTCGCTGCCGAGCACGAACGGCAGCTGCATCGGGTACGCCCCGGTCCGGTGGTAGACGTCGATGTAGTTGACCCCGGCAGCGCCCACGTCGACCAGCAGCTCGCCCGGCCCCGGCTCCGGATCCGGCCGGTCGGCGATCTCCACGACCTCCGGACCACCGGTCCTGGAGACGACCGCGGCCTTCATCGGGTCAGGTCGCGGACGACCCCGGCCAGACCGGCGCCGCAGTCGTCCAGCGCCGCGTGCGCGGTCGCGGTGACCGGCTCGGGCACGTCGGCGGGCGAGTACCAGGCGAGCTTGCTGATCCGGCCCCGGCCGTTGAGGACCGGCTCGCCGACGATCGTCTCGCAGCGGAACGCGTACGTCAGGACGTCCGGCAGCTCCTCGTCGTCGCCGTCGAGCCCGCCGCTGAGGTGGTAGAGCCCGAGCAGGTCGACCACCCGGGTCTCCAGGCCGGTCTCCCGGCGGACCTCGCGGACGATCGCGGCGACGGGCAGGTCGCCGGGGCGGATGTGCGTGCCGGGCAGGCACCAGCGGCGCCGGCCGCCGCTTTGTTGAACCAGCAGGACGCGGCCCTCGGAGTCGCGAATGATCGCTGCCGCGGCCCGCGTCACGTCTTTCATGACGGAACGATAAACGCCGCCGCCGGATGGCGACAGGGGCCGCCGCGGCGCCGCCTAGACTCGGCCGGTGCCCGCCACCGTCCTCGCCGCCATCCCGAGTCCCGACCGGAGCGTCTGGAACCTCGGCCCGGTGCCGCTCCGGGCGTACGCGCTGTGCATCATCGCCGGGATCGTCGCGGCGATCTGGATCACCGAGAAGCGCTGGGTCGCCCGCGGCGGCCGGCGCGGCACGGTGTCCGACGTGGCGGTGTGGGCGGTCGTCTTCGGCCTGGTCGGCGGCCGGCTCTACCACGTCGTCACCGACAACGAGCTGTACTTCCGGGCCGGTCGGGACCCCGTCCGCGCCCTGTACGTGTGGGAGGGCGGGCTCGGCATCTGGGGTGCCATCGCGCTCGGCGGGGTGGGCGCCTGGATCGGCTGCCGGCGGCGCGGGATCAAGCTGCCGCCGTTCGCGGACGCGGCCGCGCCGGGCATCGCGGTCGCCCAGGCGATCGGCCGCTTGGGCAACTGGTTCAACCAGGAGCTCTTCGGCCGACCGACGGACCTTCCGTGGGGGCTGGAGATCTCCCCGGACAAGCCCAACACCGTCCCCGGCGCGACGACGTACCACCCGACCTTCCTGTACGAGTCGCTGTGGTGCCTGGGGCTGGCCGGCCTGCTGGTCCTCGCCGACCGCCGGTACCGGCTCGGGCGCGGCCGGGTCTTCGCGCTCTACGTGATGGGCTACACGGCCGGCCGGGTGTGGATCGAGCTGCTCCGGATCGACAGCGCGAACACCGTCTTCGGGATCCGGCTGAACGTGTGGACGTCGATCCTGGTGTTCGCCGGCGCGCTGGTCTACTTCCTGCTGCACCGCGGGCCGCGGGAGACCGAGGTCGAGCCCCGCGGTCGGCGTACGGACGCCGACGCCGACGCCGAACCCGACGCCGAGTCCGGACGGCCGAGACCGAGACCGAGCCGATGCCGAGTCCGACGCCGGGTCCGAGTCCGACGCGGGGTCCGACGCGGAGCCGGCGGTGAAGTCGGCCGCCGACCCCAGCCCCGACGCTGTGCCCCGCGCGTCGGCGACCGACGCGGACGGGATGGCCGCCGACCGGCAGCCGCCGCAGAGTCGACCGCCGACGTCAGCCCCGACGCCGACCGGCAGCCGCCGGCAGCGTCGACCGCCGACTCCAGCTCGGACGAGGTGGCCCGCGCGCCCGCTACCGACGCGGAGGGGACCGACGCCGACCGGACCGGCGAGCCCCAGGCCGGCGGCGAGCCGGCGACCCGCCGAGTGACGAGTCCGCGCCGCGAGTGACGCCTCCCGCCGCGAGTGACGAGTCCGGCCCGCGAGTGACGAGTCGTAGCGCCGTCACTCGCGCACCGACAGTGCTCACTCGGCGACAGAACTGCTCACTCGGGGGCGAGGATCCGGCGGCCGGGGCGGCGCCGGAGCCGCGACGTAGGCTGGCCGGGTGAGCGGGGAGGCGGTCGCGGGCCACCGCGCCGAGATCCACCACCAGCACCGTGACGTGACCGGCGGCTGGCTGCGCCCGGCCGTCTTCGGCGTCATGGACGGGCTGGTCTCGAACTTCGCGCTGATCGCCGGTGTCGCCGGCGGCGGTGCCGAACCCGGCACGGTCGCCCTCGCCGGCCTCGCCGGTCTCGTCGCCGGCGCATTCTCGATGGCGACCGGCGAGTACACCTCGGTGTCCTCACAGACCGAGCTGACCCGCGCCGAGATCGCCGTCGAGCAGGCCGAGATCCGTCGCCGGCCCGAGGCCGAGCTGGCCGAGCTGGCCGGGCTGTACGAGGCCCGCGGCGTCGAGCCCGCGCTGGCCCGCCGGGTGGCCGAGCAGCTCTCCCGCGACCCCGAGCAGGCCTGGCGGGTGCACGCCCGGGAGGAGCTCGGCGTCGACCCGGACGACCTGCCGTCCCCGTGGACGGCCGCCGCCGCCTCGTTCGCCGCCTTCGTCGCCGGCGCGCTGCTGCCGCTGCTGCCGTACCTGCTCGGCGCGAGCTCGCTGCTCGCGGCGGCCGTCCTGGCCGGGGTCGGCCTGTTCGGTGCCGGTGCCGCGACCTCCCGCTTCACCAGCCGCGGCTGGCTGTACGCGGGTCTGCGGCAGTTGCTGCTCGGTGCCGCCGCAGCCGCGGTGACCTTCGGCGTCGGATCCGCCGTCGGCGCCGGGCTGTCCTGACCCCGCCGGCCGGCTGCCGGCCGGCACCCGCTTTCGGTAACAACAACCCGGCCCTACTGTGACCACAGTCACCGGGATCGGGCCCGGGAGCACCATCGGGAATCGGGATCGGGGGAGTTCATGTCGAGGATCGAAGTCACCGTCGACGGGGTCCGCTACGGCGACGAGGTGGAGCCGCGGCTCCTGCTCGTGCACTACCTCCGGGACCGGCTCGGCAAGGTGGGCACGCCGATCGGCTGCGACACCTCCAACTGCGGCGCCTGTACGGTGCTGATCGACGGGGTGAGCGCGAAGAGCTGCAGCGTGCTGGCCGTCCAGGTGGACGGCGCCGAGGTGACCACCATCGAGGGGCTGGCCACCGACGGCGAGCTGCACCCCGTGCAGCGGGCCTTCCACGAGCAGCATGCGCTGCAGTGCGGCTACTGCACGCCCGGGATGGTCATGGCGTCGGTGGACCTGCTGAAGGCGAACCCGACCCCGACGGACGAGGAGATCCGGCACGGCCTGGAGGGCAACCTCTGCCGCTGCACCGGCTACCAGAACATCGTCCGGGCGGTGCGGGCGGCGTCGGAGTCCGCGACCGCCGCGGCGCAGACCGCGGAGGTGACCGCGTGAGCGAGGAACTGGACTCCGGCCTCGTCGCCGAGCAGATCCGCGAGCACCCAGAGCAGATCGACCGGCCCGACCCGACCAGGCACGTCGGCAAGCCGCTGCGCCGCAAGGAGGACGCCCGGCTGCTCACCGGCCGGACCCGGTGGACGGACAACATCAACCTGCCCGGCCTGCTGCACGTGGCGATGCTGCGCAGCCCGGTCGCGCACGCCCGGATCACCCGCGTCGACGTCTCGCCGGCGCTCGAGCGCCCCGGCGTGATCGCCGCCTTCGCCGGCGCCGAGCTGGCCGACCAGCTCGGCACGCTGCCGTGCGCGTGGCCGGTGACGGCGGACATGGTGCACCCCGACCACCACCCGCTCGCGGTCGACGAGGTCCGGCACGTCGGCGAGGCGGTCGCCGTGGTCGTGGCCCGCGACCGGTACGCCGCGGCGGACGCGCTGGAGGCCGTCGAGGTCGAGTACGAGCCGCTGTCGGCCGTCGTCGACATGGAGGCAGGCGCTGCGGGACGACGTGCTGGTCCACTCCGACAAGGGCACCAACAAGGCGTTCCTGTGGCCCTTCGACGGCGGCGACTACGACGCGGCCAAGGCCAGGGCGGACGTCGTCGTCAAGCGGCGCTACATCCAGCAGCGGCTGATCCCGAACGCGATGGAGCCGCGGGCGGTCGTCGTCGAGCCGCTGACCGAGGGCGACGAGTACACGGTCTACTCGGCCACCCAGATCCCGCACATCCTGCGGCTGATGCTCGCGCTGACCACCGGGATACCCGAGCACAAGCTGCGGGTCGTCGCCCCGGACGTCGGCGGCGGCTTCGGCTCGAAGCTCAACGTCTACGCCGAGGAGGTCATCGCGCTGGTGCTGGCCCGCAAGCTGGGCCGGCCGGTGAAGTGGACCGAGTCGCGCAGCGAGGGCTACCAGGCGACCATCCACGGCCGGGACCAGATCCAGGACATCGAGATCGCCGCCACCCGGGACGGCGACATCCTCGGCCTGTCGGTCGACCTGAAGGTCGACATGGGCGCCTACCTGCAGCTGGTCACGCCGGGGGTCCCGATCCTCGGCGCGTTCATGTACAACGCGATCTACAAGATGGACGGCTACCGGTTCCGCTGCACCGGCGTCTTCACCACGAAGACGCCGACCGACGCCTACCGGGGTGCGGGCCGCCCGGAGGCGACGTACGCGATCGAGCGGATCGTGACGAGCTCGCGCACGAGCTCGGCATGGACCCGATGGAGCTGCGCCGGAAGAACTGGATCGAGCACGCACGAGTTCCCGTACACCACCATCTGTGGCCTGACCTACGACAGCGGCAACTACGAGGCCGCGACGGACCGGGCGCTGGAGCTGTTCGGCTACGACGAGCTGCGCCGCGAGCAGGCGGAGCGGCGCGAGCGGCAGGACCCGGTGCAGCTGGGCATCGGCATCTCGACGTACACCGAGATGTGCGGCCTGGCCCCGTCCCGGGTGCTCGGCTCGCTGTCCTACGGCGCCGGCGGCTGGGAGGCGGCCAGCATCCGGATGCTGCCGACCGGCAAGGTCGAGGTGGTGACCGGCACCACCCCGCACGGGCAGGGCCACGTCACCTCGTGGAGCCAGATCGCCGGCGGACGCGCTCGGCGTCCCGTTCGAGGACGTCGAGCGTGATCGCCGGCGACACCCAGTCCTCGCCGCAGGGCATGGACACGTACGGGTCGCGGTCGCTGGTGATCGGCGGGGTGGCGGTGCACCTGGCCGCGCAGAAGGTGGTGGAGAAGGCCCGCAAGGTCGCCGCGCACCTGCTGGAGGCGGCCGAGGGCGACGTCGAGTTCGACGCCGGCACGTTCTCGGTCAAGGGCTCGCCGGACGCGAAGACGACGATCCAGGAGGTCGCGCTGGCGACCTTCGCGGCGCACAACCTGCCCGAGGGCATGGAGCCGACGATCAACGCCGAGGCGGTGCTCGACCCGGAGAACTTCTCCTTCCCGCACGGCACCCACCTGTGCGCGGTCGAGGTGGACACCGAGACCGGGCGGACGACGATCCGCTCGTACGTGGCGGTCGACGACGTCGGCAAGGTGATCAACCCGATGATCGTGGAGGGCCAGGTGCACGGCGGGATCGCCCAGGGCATCGCCCAGGCGCTCTACGAGGAGGCCGTGTACGACGCCGGACGGCAACCTGGTGACCGGCACGATGGTCGACTACCTGGTGCCGGCCGCCGCCGGACCTGCCGGACTTCACCACGGACCGTACCGAGACGCCCGTCCAAGTCCAACCCGCTCGGCGTCAAGGGCGTCGGCGAGGCCGGCACGATCGCCTCCACACCGGCGGTGGTCGACGCGGTGGTGGACGCGATCCGGCACTTCGGGGTGGACGACGTCCGGATGCCCTGCACGCCGGAGCGGGTCTGGCGGGCGATCCACGAGCGCGGCTCCGACGGCGGCGACCGGGTGCCCGAGGGCACGGTCGCCTACGGCGGCCCGCAGACCGCGACCACGGCCGGAGGTGCCCAGTGATCCCCCCCGAGTTCGACTACCTGCGGCCGCACTCGGTCGACGAGGCGGTCACCGAGCTCGGCCGGGCCGGCGACGACGCCAAGGTGCTCGCCGGCGGGCAGAGCCTGCTGCCGCTGCTGCGGCTGCGGCTGGCGTACCCGACCGCGCTGGTCGACCTCGGCGGGGTCGGCGAGCTGCGCGGCATCCGGCAGGACGGCGACCAGCTGGTCATCGGCGCGATGACCACCCACCACGAGGTGGTGCACGACCCGCTGGTGGTCACGCACTGCCCGCTGCTCTCGCAGGCGACCGCGACGGTCGCCGACCCGGCGGTGCGGCACCGCGGCACCTTCGGCGGGGCGCTCGCGCACGCCGACCCGGCCGGCGACCTGCCGGCGGTGGCGCTGGCGCTGGACGCGGAGTTCGTCATCGCCGGTCCCGGCGGCGAGCGGCGGCACGTGCCGGCGGCGGAGTTCTTCTCCGACTACCTGGAGACGGCCGTACGGCCCGGCGAGGTGCTCGTCGAGATCCGGGTCCCGGTGCTCGGGCCGGACTGGGGCTCGGCGTACGAGAAGTTCAACCGGGTCGCCCAGGCGTGGGCGATCGTCGGCGTCGCGGCAGCTGGTCCGGCGGGAGGGCGACACCATCGCCGAGGCGCGGGTCGGCCTGACCAACATGGGGCCGACCCCGCTGCGGGCGGCGGCCGCCGAGCGGGCGCTGGCCGGGGTCTCGGCGAGCAACGGCGGCATCGCGCAGGCGGCCGAGCTGGCCGCCGACGACACGGCGCCGACCGGCGACCTGTCCGCGCAGCCGGACTACCGGCAGCACCTGGCCCGGGTGCTGACCCGCCGGGCGGTGACCCAGGCCGCGAGCGCCGCACGCTGACGGAGCCGTCCGCCGAGTGACGGAGCCGTCCGCCGAGTGACGGCGTAAGCGGCGTCACCGGACCCGCTGCGCCGTCCCTCGGCGCGCGGACAGGGCCGCGTGCACACTCGGAGGGAGGACAGCGCGCGGGCGGTGCCGACGGGACGGAGGCCGGGTGGACGCGGGTGGACGCGGACTGCTCCCGGTCGGGGTGGACACCCCGGCCGACCTGGTGACGCGGCTGGCCGAGGTCGGCTACCTGGCCGACGACGGCCTGGCGACGGCCGCGTACCTGGGCCTGCGCCTGCACCGCCCGCTGTTCTGCGAGGGCGAGGCGGGGGTCGGCAAGACCGAGCTGGCCAAGGCGCTCGCGGCGCTGCTCGCCGCGCCGCTGATCCGGCTGCAGTGCTACGAGGGGATCGACGCCTCCCAGGCGCTCTACGACTGGGACTTCCCGCGCCAGCTGCTGCACCTGCGGGCCGCCGAGGCGGCCGGCCTGGCGGACCCCCGGGGGATGGAGGCGCTGGAGGCCGAGCTGTACGGCCGGCGCTTCCTGATCGCCCGGCCGCTGCTGGCGGCGCTGGAGACCTCGCCGAGCGTGCTGCTCGTCGACGAGGTGGACCGGGCGGACGACGAGTTCGAGGCGTTCCTGCTGGAGGTGCTCAGCGACTTCACGGTGACCGTGCCGGAGCTGGGTACGCTGTCGGCCGCCACGCCGCCCGCGGTGGTCGTCACCTCCAACCGGACCCGGGACGTGCACGACGCGCTCAAGCGCCGCTGCTACTACCACTGGCTGGAGCACCCGGACTACGAGCGCGAGGTGGCGATCGTCCGGCTGCGGGTGCCGGCCGCGTCCCGACGGCTGGCCGAGCAGGTGACCGCCGCGGTGCAGGGGCTGCGCCGGGTGGGACTGCTCAAGCCGCCCGGGATCGCGGAGACGGTGGACTGGGCCGAGGCGCTGGCGGCACTCGGCGCCCGCGGGCTCGACCCGGGGCTGGCGGCGGAGACGCTGGGCGCGGTGGTCAAGTACCGGGAGGACGTCCAGCGGGTACGCGACCTCGACGTCGGCGCCCTCGTGGCCCGCGCGGTGGCCGGCGCATGAGCCGCGCCGCGGACCCTGCCGGCCGGCCGCGGCGGGTGCGGAGCCGGTCGACGCGGTCCGGCTGGTGGTGGCGCTGGGGCGGGCGCTGCGGTCCGCCGGCGTCGCCGCCGGACCGGACCGGGTCGCCGAGGGGGTCCGGGCCGCGTCCGCGCTCGACCCGCTCGACCGCGACCAGCTCTACTGGGCCGGCCGGCTCACCCTCTGCTCCGGCCGGGACGACCTGGCCCGCTACGACGCCATCTTCGCCGCGCTGTTCGCCGGCGACGTGCCCCAGCTGTGGCGCCGGCCGCGCACCGCCGTGCGTGGCCTGCCGATCGCGCTCGCCGGCACCGAGCACACCGAGGGCGGCGACGGCGACGAGGACGCGGAGCAGCAGGCCGTGCTGCGGGCCGCGGCCAGCACCGTCGAGACGCTCCGGCACAAGGACCTGACCCTCCTGTCGGAGCCGGAGAAGGCGGCGCTGCGCCGGGCGCTGGCCGCGCTCGCCCTGCCCGGCGAGCCGCGCCCGTCCCGACGCTGGCGGCCGACCCCGCACGCGGGCGCGATCGACCCCCGCCGCACCGTCCGGGACCTGCTCCGCTCCGGCGGCGAGCCGGTCCGGCTCCGGCGCCGCCGGCACGCCGTGCGCCCCCGCCGGGTGGTCCTGCTGGTCGACGTCAGCGGCTCGATGAGCGGGTACGCCGACGCGCTGCTGCGCTTCGCGCACGCCGCCACCCGCCGCCGCGGCACGCACACCGAGGTCTTCACGCTCGGCACCCGGCTGACCCGCGTCACCCGCGAGCTCGCCACCCCCGACCCGGACGCCGCCATGTCCGCCGTCGCCGCCGCCGTCCCGGACTGGTCCGGCGGCACCCGGCTGGGCGTGCTGCTGCGCCGGTTCCTGGACGAGTGGGGCCAGCGCGGGGCCGCCCGCGGCGCGGTCGTCGTGGTGCTGTCCGACGGCTGGGAGCGGGACGACCCGGCTCTGCTCGGTGCCCAGATGCGCCGGCTGTCGCTGCTCGCGCACCGGGTGGTCTGGTGCAACCCGCGCAAGGGCCGGCCCGGCTTCACGCCGGTGGCCGGCGGGCTGGCGGCGGCGCTGCCGCACGTGGACGACTTCGTCTCCGGGCACAGCCTGGCCGCGCTGCAGCGGCTGGCCGAGGTGGTCGCCGGCGCGGCCCGAGCAGGAGGGGAGGTGGCGGTCGGTGCGTGACGTGCTCGGCTCGCTGCGGTCCTGGTACGCCGAGGGGCGGCCACTGGCGCTCGCCACCGTGGTGGGCACCAGCAAGAGCGCCCCCCGCGCGCCGGGCGCGGCGATGGCGGTGAACGCCGACGGCGAGGTCGTCGGCAGCGTGTCCGGGGGCTGCGTCGAGGGTGCCGTGTACGACCTCGCCCAGGACGTGCTCGGCGGCGGGGACCCGGTGCTGCAGACGTACGGCTACAGCGACTCGGACGCCTTCGCCGTCGGCCTGACCTGCGGCGGGTCGGTCTCGGTGTTCGTCCAGGCCGTCGACGAGGCGAGCGTGCCGCAGCTCGGCGAGGTGCTGGCGTCCGTCGACGCGGACGAGCCGGTGGCGCTGGCCACCGTGGTGTCCGGGCACGGCGAGATCGGCGCCCGGCTCGCGGTCTGGCCGGACCGGGTGTCCGGCGGCCTGGGGCGGGAGGGCCTCGACGCGGCGGTCACCGACGACGCGCTCGGCATGCTCGGGCAGGGCGTCACCGGGCAGCGGCACTACGGGCCGAACGGGGAGCGCCGCCGGGACGAGGTGACCGTCTTCGTCGAGGCGTACTCGCCGCCGCCGCGGATGCTGGTCTTCGGCGCGATCGACTTCGCCGCCGCGGTGGCCCGGATCGGCTCCTTCCTCGGCTACCGGGTGACGGTCTGCGACGCGCGCGCCGTCTTCGCCACCGCCCGGCGCTTCCCGGACGCGGACGAGGTGGTGGTGGAGTGGCCGCACCGCTTCCTGGCCCGGACCAGGGTCGACTCCCGGACGGTGATCTGCGTGCTCACCCACGACCCGAAGTTCGACGTGCCGCTGCTGGAGGTGGCACTGCGCACGCCGGCCTGGTATGTGGGGGCGATGGGCTCCCGGCGTACCCACGACGACCGGCTGGAGCGGCTGCGGGAGGTCGGGCTGACCGAGGACGAGCTGGGCCGGCTGCGCTCGCCGATCGGGCTGGACCTCGGCGCTCGCACGCCGGAGGAGACCGCGGTCGCGGTCGCCGCCGAGATCGTCGCCGGGCACTGGGGCGGGTCCGGTCGGCCGCTCGGCGACACCAGCGGTGCCATCCACCGGCAGCCCACCGCGCCGGTGGCCCCGTGACGGTGGCGGGACTGGTGCTGGCGGCCGGCGGCGGCAGCCGGCTGGGCCGCCCCAAGGCGCTCGTTCGCTACGGCGGGCAGCTGCTCGTCGAGCGGGCGGCAAGGCTCCTGGCCGACGGCGGCTGCACCCCGGTGTGCGCCGTGCTCGGCGCGCGGGCCGCCGAGGTCCGGGCCACCGCGGCGCTGCCCGGGACGTCCATTGTGGACAATCACTGACTGGCCGACCGGGATGGCCTCCTCGCTCCGGGTCGGCCTCGGCCGGCTGCGCGATGCCGACGCGGTCGTCGTCACCCTGGTCGACACGCCGCTGCTGGGCCCGGACGCGGTCCGCCGGCTGATCGCCGCGTGGCGGGCGGGCGCCGAGGCGGCCGTGGCCACCTACCTGGGCGCCTGGGGACACCCGGTGCTGCTGTCCCGAGCGGTGGCCGCCGAGGTGCGGGACGCCGTCAGCGGCGACCAGGGCGCCCGGTCCTGGCTGCGGGAGCATCCGCAGCGGGTCAGGACGGTGCCGTGCGACGGCACCGGCGACCCCCGCGACATCGACGTGCCGGACGATCTCGCCGCGTTGCCGGCGGGGGAGGAGTGAGCAGTGCAGCTCGACCACGAGTTCACCGTGCCGGTACCGGCCGCGCAGGCCTGGTCGGTGTTGCTGGACATCGACCGGATCGCGCCGTGCATGCCCGGCGCGAGCGTCACCAAGGTCGACGGTGACGACTTCGAGGGCACCGTCAAGGTCAAGGTCGGTCCGATCACCGTGACCTACGGCGGCACTGCCAGCTTCCTGGAGAAGGACGAGTCCGACCGGCGGGCGGTGATCGAGGCGCGCGGCCGGGAGACCCGGGGCACCGGGACGGCGACCGCCCGGGTCACCGCGCAGCTGCACGACCAGGGCGAGTCGACCCGGGTCGTGGTGAGCACCGACCTGGCGATCACCGGCAAGCCGGCGCAGTTCGGCCGGGGGGTGATGAGCGACGTCGGCGGCAAGCTGCTCGGCCGCTTCGCCGACTGCCTGTCGAGGGAGCTGGCGGCCGGCGCCCCGGCCCCGCCCGCCGCCGAGACTGCCGGCGCCGCCGCACCGGCGGTCGGGGCCACCGGCACCTCGGCCGGTGTCCTGGATGCGCCGGCGGCGGTGGGGGCGCCGGCCGACGGCGCCGCGGGCTCGGCCGGTCGAGCCGCCAGCCCGGTGCAGGAGGCCGAGGCGATCGACCTCGTCGAGGCCGCCGGGGGCGCCGTCGCCAAGCGGCTGGTCCCGGTCGTCGGCGTGGTCGCCCTGATCGCGATCCTGCTGGCGATCCTGCGCCGGCGCCGCTGATCCGCCGCTGGTCCAGCCGCTGGTCCCGCCGCACCGCAGGTCGCCGCGCCGATCGCAGTTCGGCGCCGGAGTGTCAGGCCGGTCACATCGACGGGCGGCGCGACATCCGGCGGAGGCGCGCATCGGAGCAGTCCGGGTAGAGTCCGCAGCAGATCACGGGCCGACGCCGTCCCTGCCGAGCACCACCTTGCAGACGACGGGAGCAGCCCGTGTTGCCGTACTCCGCCGTCCCCGCTCGCCAGGGCCTGTACGACCCGGACGCCGAGCGCGACGCGTGCGGGCTCGCCTTCGTGGTCGACGTCCAGGGCCGCCGCTCGCACCGTACGGTCGCCCGGGCGCTGACCGCGCTGCGCAACCTGGAGCACCGGGGCGCGGCCGGCGCGGAGCCGAGCTCCGGCGACGGCTCCGGGATGCTGCTGCAGGTCCCGGACGCCTTCCTGCGAGCCGTGGCCGCAGTGCCGTTGCCTCCGGCGGGGACGTACGCGACCGGGCTGGTCTTCGCCCCGACCGACGCCGCGGCGTCGGCCCGGGCGAGCGAGCTGGTCGCCCGGGTTGCCGCCGAGGAGCGGCTGGTCGTGCTCGGCTGGCGGGAGGTGCCGACCGACCCCGCCGGCCTCGGCCCCACCGCGATGTCGGTGGCGCCCCGCTTCCGGCAGGTGTTCGTCGCCGCCGCGCCCGGCGACCCGCAGACCGACCTGATGGACCTGGAGCGGCGCGCCTTCTGCCTGCGCAAGCGGGTGGAGCCGCTGTCCGCGGCCGAGGACTGTCCGCTCTACCTGCCGTCCCTGTCCGCCCGCACCATCACGTACAAGGGGATGCTGACCACCGGCCAGCTCGCCACCTTCTTCCCGGACCTGAACGACGAGCGGGTCGAGACCGCGCTCGCCCTGGTGCACAGCCGGTTCAGCACCAACACGTTCCCGTCCTGGCCGCTGGCCCACCCGTACCGGCTGATCGCCCACAACGGCGAGATCAACACGATCAAGGGCAACCGCAACTGGATGCGCGCGCGGGAGGCGCTGCTCGCGACCGGGGTGTTCGGCGGCGACCTGCGGCGGCTGCTGCCCGTCTGCACCGAGGGCCTGTCGGACTCCGCGTCCTTCGACGAGGTGCTCGAGCTGCTGCACCTGGCCGGCCGGACCCTGCCGCACGCGGTGCTGATGATGATCCCGGAGGCGTGGGAGAACCACGAGGGGATGGACCCCGCCCGGCGCGCGTTCTACGAGTACCACGCGACGCTGATGGAGCCGTGGGACGGCCCGGCCGCGGTGACCTTCACCGACGGCACGGTGATCGGTGCGGTGCTCGACCGCAACGGGCTGCGCCCGGCCCGCTGGTGGCGCACCGACGACGACCTGGTCGTGCTGGCCAGCGAGGCCGGCGTGCTCGACATCGACCCGGCCCGGGTGGTGGCCAAGGGCCGGCTGCAGCCCGGCCGGATGTTCCTGGTGGACACCGCCGCCCGCCGGCTCGTCACCGACGACGAGATCAAGGGCGAGCTCGCCGCCGCGAACCCGTACCCGGACTGGCTGCACGCCGGCTCCCTGCACCTGGACGACCTGCCCGCCCGCGACCGCGTGCTGCCGCGGCACGACGACGTCGTCCGCCGCCAGCAGGTCTTCGGCTACACCGAGGAGGAGCTGCGGGTCCTGCTGGAGCCGATGGCCCGCACCGGCGCCGAGCCGACCGGCTCGATGGGCACCGACACCCCGGTCGCCGTGCTGTCCGAGCGGCCGCGGCTGCTCTTCGACTACTTCAGCCAGCTCTTCGCCCAGGTCACCAACCCGCCGCTGGACGCGATCCGGGAGGAGCTGGTGACCTCGCTGCAGTCCACCATCGGCCCGGACACCAACCTGCTCTCCGAGTCGCCGGCCGCCTGCCGCAAGGTGGTGCTGCCGTTCCCGGTGCTGGACAACGACGAGCTCGCGAAGCTGGTGCACATCGCCGCCGACGGCGACCTGCCCGGCCTCGCCGGCTCCGTCGTGAGTGGACTGTACGATGTGGACGGTGGCGGCGAGGCGCTGGCGGCGGCCGTCGAGCGGGTCCGGGCCGAGGTGGTGGCCGCCATCGAGGCGGGCACCCGGATCGTCGTGCTGTCCGACCGGGGCGGCGACGACCGCACCGCCCCGGTCCCGTCGCTGCTGCTGGTCGCGGCCGTGCACCACCACCTGGTCCGCACCCGGCTGCGCACCAAGGTCGGCCTGGTCGTCGAGTCCGGCGACTGCCGCGAGGTGCACCACATGGCCCTGCTGCTCGGCTACGGCGCCGCCGCGGTCAACCCGTACCTGGCCTTCGAGACCGTCGAGGACCTGGTCCGGGTGGGCCGGCTGTCCGATCTGGACCGGGGCCGCGCGACCGCGAACCTGACCACGGCGCTGGGCAAGGGCGTGCTGAAGGTGATGTCCAAGATGGGCATCTCGACGGTGGCGTCATACACCGGCGCCCAGGTCTTCGAGGCGCTGGGCCTCGGCCAGCCGGTGGTGGACGACTACTTCACCGGCACCGCGTCCAGGCTCGGCGGCGTCGGGCTGGACGTGCTCGCGGCGGAGGTCGCCGCCCGGCACCGCACCGCGTACCCCCGCAACGCCACCGAGCGCGCGCACCGCCGCCTCGAGGTCGGCGGGGAGTACACCTGGCGGCGCGAGGGCGAGGTGCACCTGTTCAACCCGGAGACGGTCTTCCTGCTGCAGCACGCCACCCGGGCCCGCCGCTACGACGTGTACCGCCGCTACACGGCCGAGGTGGACGAGCTGTCCCGGCGGGCCGCCACCCTGCGGGGGCTGTTCGAGCTGCGCCGGGGCGAGCGCCCGCCGGTGCCGCTCGACGAGGTCGAGCCGGTCGCCGAGATCGTCAAGCGCTTCTCCACCGGCGCCATGTCGTACGGGTCGATCTCGGCGGAGGCACACGAGACGCTGGCCGTGGCGATGAACACGATCGGCGGCCGGTCCAACTCCGGCGAGGGCGGCGAGGACTCCGACCGGCTGCACGACCCGCTGCGGCGCAGCGCCGTCAAGCAGGTCGCCAGCGGCCGCTTCGGCGTGACGAGCGAGTACCTGGCCTCCGCCGACGACCTGCAGATCAAGATGGCGCAGGGCGCGAAGCCCGGCGAGGGCGGCCAGCTGCCCGGCTCCAAGGTGTACCCGTGGATCGCCAGGACCCGGCACTCCACCCCCGGGGTCGGCCTGATCAGCCCGCCGCCGCACCACGACATCTACTCGATCGAGGACCTGGCGCAGCTCATCCACGACCTGAAGAACGCCAACCCGGAAGCGCGGGTGCACGTCAAGCTGGTGGCCGAGGTCGGCGTCGGCACGGTCGCCGCCGGCGTGTCCAAGGCGCACGCCGACGTGGTGCTGATCTCCGGGCACGACGGCGGCACCGGCGCGGCCCCGCTGACCAGCCTCAAGCACGCCGGCATGCCGTGGGAGCTCGGCCTGGCCGAGACCCAGCAGACGCTGCTGCTCAACCGGCTGCGGGACCGGATCACCGTGCAGGTGGACGGCCAGCTGAAGACCGGCCGGGACGTCGTGGTCGCCGCCCTGCTCGGCGCCGAGGAGTACGGCTTCGCCACCGCGCCGCTGGTGGTCTCCGGCTGCGTGATGATGCGGGTCTGCCACCTGGACACCTGCCCGGTCGGCGTGGCCACCCAGAACCCGGAGCTGCGCAAGCGCTACACCGGCCGGCCGGAGTTCGTCGTCACCTTCTTCGAGTACGTCGCCGAGGAGGTCCGCGAGCTGCTCGCCGGGCTCGGCTTCCGGTCGCTGGACGAGGCGATCGGGTGCGCGGAGCTGCTCGACACCAGGCCCGCGGTGGACCACTGGAAGGCCGCCGGGCTGGACCTGTCCCCGCTGCTGCAGGTGCCGGACGTGCCGGCCCGACCCGAGGAGGGCGAGCCCGCGCGGCGGCGCACCACCGGCCAGGACCACGGCCTGGACCGGGCGCTGGACAACACGCTGATCCAGCTCTGCGAGGGCGCGCTGCTCGACGCGACGCCGGTGACCCTGGAGCTGCCGGTCCGCAACGTCAACCGCACCGTCGGCACCATGCTCGGCTCGCTGGTCACCCGCCGCTTCGGCGCCGACGGCCTGCCCCCGGACACGATCGACCTCACCTTCACCGGGTCGGCCGGGCAGTCGTTCGGGGCGTTCCTGCCGCCGGGGGTGACGCTGCGGCTGCACGGCGACGCCAACGACCACGTCGGCAAGGGCCTGTCCGGCGGCCGGGTGATCGTCCGGCCGGACCCGGCCGCCCCGTTCCGGGCCGAGGACAACGTGGTGGCCGGCAACGTGCTCGGCTACGGCGCCACGGCCGGCGAGCTGTACGTCCGCGGCGTCGTCGGCGAGCGCTTCTGCGTCCGCAACTCCGGCGCGACCGCCGTGGTCGAAGGCGTCGGCGACCACGCCTGCGAGTACATGACCGGCGGCCGGGTGGTCGTGCTGGGACGGGCCGGGCGCAACCTGGCCGCCGGCATGTCCGGCGGCCTGGCGTACGTGCTGGACCTCGACCCGGCCCGGGTGAACCACGCGATGGTCGACCTGGAGCCGGTGTCCGGCCACGACGCGGACGAGCTGCGCCGGATCGTGGCGACCCACCACGCCGAGACCGGGTCCGGCGTGGCCGAGGCGCTGCTGGCCGACTGGCCGGCCGCGCTGGCCCGCTTCTGCGCGGTGGTGCCGCGCGACTACAAGCGGGTGCTGGAGGCGACCCGGCTGGCCGAGCGGAGCGGCCGGTCGGTGGACGAGGCGATCATGGAAGCGGTGTCGCCGTCGGGGGCGGGGACCCCGGCGCCACGGCCCGCTTGACCGGGTCAGGTGTGGATAGGGTGCCGGCGTGACGCGCCGCGCCAAGATCGTCTGTACGGTCGGACCGGCGACCGCCGCCCCGGACAGGCTGCTGGCGCTGGTGGAGGCGGGCATGGACGTCGCCCGGCTGAACTTCAGCCACGGCGGCCGGGACGACCACCGCCGGGTCTACGACCTGGTCCGGGACTCGTCCGACCGGGCCGGCCGGGCGGTCGGCGTGCTGGCCGACCTGCAGGGTCCGAAGATCCGGCTCGGCCGGTTCGCGGCCGGGCCGGTGCTGTGGCGGGCCGGGGAGCGGGTCACCGTCACCACCGAGCCGGTGCCCGGCACCCACGACCGCGTCTCCACCACGTACGCCCGGCTGGCCGACGACGTCCGCGCGGGGGACCGGCTGCTGGTCGACGACGGCAACATCGCGCTGGTCGTGATCGACGTCGACGGCCCGGAGGTGCGCTGCGACGTGCTGGAGGGCGGCACCGTCTCGGACAACAAGGGCCTGTCCCTGCCGGGCGCCGCGGTCAGCGTGCCGGCGCTGTCGGACAAGGACGCCGACGACCTCCGCTTCGCGCTCGGCCTCGGGGTCGACATGGTCGCGCTGTCGTTCGTCCGCTCGCCCGCGGACGCCGCCGGAGTGCAGGCCGTGATGGCGGAGAAGGACTGCCGCGTACCGGTGCTGGCGAAGCTGGAGAAGCCGCAGGCGGTGGCCGACCTCGACGCCGTGGTGGACGCCTTCGACGGCCTGATGGTGGCCCGCGGCGACCTCGGTGTGGAGATGCCGCTCGAGCAGGTGCCGCTGGTGCAGAAGCGGGCCGTGCAGGCGTGCCGGGAGCGGGCCAAGCCGGTCATCGTCGCCACCCAGATGCTCGAGTCGATGATCGAGCACTCCCGGCCCACCCGGGCCGAGGCCTCCGACGTCGCCAACGCGGTGCTCGACGGCGCGGACGCGCTGATGCTGTCCGGCGAGACCAGCGTCGGGCGCTACCCGGTCCAGGCCGTCGCGACGATGGCGCGGATCATCGACTCCGTCGAGACCGACGGCGCCGCCGCGGTGCCGCCGCTGCAGCACGAGCCGCGCACCCAGGGTGGCGCGCTCGCCTTCGCGGCGAAGGCGATCGGGGAGCGGCTCGGCGCGTCGGCGCTGGTGTCCTTCACCCAGACCGGCGACACCGCGCGCCGGCTGGCCCGGCACCACTGCCGGATCCCGCTGCTGGCCTTCACCCCGGAGCCGTCGGTGCGCAGCCAGCTGACGCTGGTCTGGGGGGTGGAGACCTTCATCACCCCGACCGTGCAGCACACCGACGACATGGTCCGCGCGGTGGACGCGTCCATGCTCGAGCACGGTCGCGGCCGGCCCGGCGACCTGGTCGTCATCGTCGCCGGCAGCCCGCCGTCCACGCCGGGCTCGACGAACATGCTGCGCGTGCACCGGCTGGGCAACCGGAACGACCGTGGGTAGCTCCGCCGGGGTCGAGATGGGCTGGGTCCCCAGCGGGCAGCCGGTCGTCGACGGGCTGGTCCGGCTGCTCGACCTGGAGCCGATCGAGAAGGACATCTTCCGCGGGGTGAGCCCGGAGGTGTCGCTGCAGCGCGTCTTCGGCGGGCAGGTGGCCGGGCAGGCGCTGGTCGCCGCCGGCCGGACGGTGCCGGAGGACCGGCCGGTGCACTCCCTGCACGCGTACTTCCTGCGACCCGGCGACCCGGCGGCCCCGATCGTGTACCTGGTCGACCGGCTGCGCGACGGCCGCTCCTTCACCAGCCGCCGGGTCGTCGCGGTGCAGCACGGCGACGCCATCTTCAGCCTGTCCGCGTCCTTCCAGCGGGTCGAGGACGGGCTGGCCCACCAGGGCGCCGCGCCGGACGCCCCGGACCCGGAGACGCTGCCGACGCTGGCCGAGCGCTACGCCCCGTACGCCGACCAGCTCGGCATGCTGGCCCGGATCCCGCGGCCGATCGACCTGCGGTACGTGGAGAACCCGCCGTTCGTCCGGCGGGCGGTGGGGGAGCGGGGCGAGCCGCGTACCAGGGTCTGGATGCGCGCCGACGGCGTGCTGCCGGACGACCCGCTGCTGCACGTCTGCGCGCTGACCTTCGCCAGCGACTTCACCCTGCTCGACTCGGTGCTGATCACCCACGGGCTGGCCTGGGTGACCGACGTGAAGGGGGCCAGCCTGGACCACGCGATGTGGTTCCACCGGCCGTTCCGGGCGGACGAGTGGCTGCTGTACGAGTCCGACAGCCCGTCCGCGTCCGGCGGCCGCGGGCTGGCCACCGGGCGGATCTGGAGTCGGGACGGCCGGCACGTCGCCTCGGTCGTCCAGGAGGGCCTGGTCCGGGTGATCCGCCGCCGCCCCGCCCCCTAGCACACACCGAGTGACGCCGTCTGCGCGCGAGTGACGGCGTTGCACCTGCGCGCTGCGGTGACGCCGCTTCTCGCGCGAGTGACGGCGCCTGCGCCGTCACTCGTCGGCGGATCCGTCACCGGAGCGGGCGACGACACTCGAGCCGCGCCGGCGCGGATCAGCATCTCCGGTGCTCGGCGGGCGAGCGCCTCCCGCATGTCGCGGGCAGCCCGATCCGGCCGGGAGAAGACGTCCGCGGCTGTGTAGTAGAGGACCTGCCAGCCGGCTCGGTGCAGATCCATGTGTCGTGCGGCATCGCGCCGCATCCGGCCGACGTCGGCGTGCTCTGCGCCCTGGAACTCCAGCGCCACCCGGGCCGGCGGGTACGACAGATCCGGCTCGGCCAGCCAGCCGCCATGCTCGTCGTGCGCCGGCTGGTTCACCTGCGGCGCCGGAAGTCCGGCGGTGACCAGCGCGAACCGGAGGCGGGACTCGGGCCGGGACCGTGCTCTGCCGTCGAGCAGCGGCAGCGCGCGGCGGGCGCGGACCACGCCTCGGTGGCCGGCCCACCGCTCGATCGCCGCAGCGAGCTCGGCCCGGGTGGCCCCGGCCCGCAGTGTCGAGTCCCCTGCGGCCACGAGGTCCGGCAGGTCCAGCAGGCCGGCCAGGTCGAGGAAGGTACGCGGCAGAGCGGTGACCGCGAGCCCTCGGACCGTGGTGATCTCCGTCGGGAGGAGCGCCCGGCGGTGAACGGTGACCTCGGGGCGCTGCGGCGCTGTCGTGCTGGCCGGCGGCCGTGCCACCGATGGCACGGTGACGTCGAGCCGGTCGGCCGCCGGCACCCACAACCCGTGCAGGAGCGCGGCGCTGGGCCCACTGAGGACGCAGCCGGCCGGAAGCCGGGCGAGCAGCGCGGCGGCGCGGGCGAGCGGATCCTCGGCGACGGCGGCTCCCAGCCACACTCCGTACGCGAGCCGGACGGGCGGTGCTGGCGCAGAGCTCATCCAGCTGATCCTGCTGGGTCGTGACGACGCCTGACGCGGCCGGACGCAATCTGTGGACGACGGACTGCCGCGTTCCCGGCGACGCGAGTGTCGGACCAGCTTCGCCGGTGACGGAGCTCCCGCCGAGTGACGCCGACTGTGCCGTCACTCGCGCTAGCAGCGCCGTCACTCGGCGGGCGGGGGCGTCACTCGGCGGATGGAGGTGGCGTCACTCGGGCGGGGCGGGCGGGGTGGGCGGGGCGGGCGGGGCGAGGCGGCTGAGCAGGGTCCAGACCGCCTCGACGTGCCGGCGCTCGGTGAACGTCCCGCCGACGGCCAGCCGCAGGGCGTACGAGCCGCGGACCCGGGTGTGGCTGAGGTACGCCTCGCCAGAGTCGTTCACCCGCCGCAGCAGGTCCTCCGAAGCACCGTCGCCCGCGCGCAGCCGGAAGCAGACCAGCGCCAGCGGGTGCGGCGCGACCACCTCGAACCGCGGGTCGGCCCGCACCTGCCCGGCGAACCAGGCCGCCAGCTCCACGTGGGTGCGGATGTGCGCGCGCAGCCCCTCGGCGCCGTACCAGCGCAGCACCGCCCACAGCTTCAGCGCCCGGAACCGCCGTCCCAGCGGCACCTGCCAGTCCCGGTAGTCGACCACCGCGCCGGACTCGGTCGCCGTGTTCCGGAGGAACTCCGGCAGCACCGTGAGCGCGCCGACCAGCGCGTCGGCGTCGGCCACCCAGAAGGCGTCGCAGTCGAAGCTGGTCAGCAGCCACTTGTGCGGGTTGGTGGCGTACGAGTCCGCCAGCTCCAGCCCGTCGTGCAGCCAGCGCAGCTCCGGGCAGACCGCCGCCACCCCGGCGTACGCGGCGTCGACGTGCAGCCAGACCCGGTGCCGGCGGCAGACCTCGCCGATCGCCCGGACGGGGTCGATCGCGGTGGTGGAGGTGGTGCCGACGCTCGCGACCACCAGCACGGGACGCACCCCGGCGGCGAGGTCCGCCCGGACCGCCGCGGCCAGCTCGTCCGGCCGCATCGCCAGCGTCCCGGGCTCGACGGGCACCGCCCGCAGCGCACCGTCGCCGAGGCCGGCGATCCGCACCGCCTTCTCGGCCGCCGAGTGCGTCTCGGACGTGACGTACACCGCATACCGGGCACGCGCCCCGTCCCGCCGCACCGAACCCCCGCTGGAGCGGTGCAGGGCGGCCAGCAGGGCGCAGAGCACCGCGGAGGACGCGGTGTCCTGGATGACGCCGTTCGACCGGAACCGGTCCGGCAGGTCGAGCAGCTCGGCCAGCCAGTCCAGCACGACCGTCTCGAGCTCGGTCGCGGCCGGCGAGGTGGCCCAGAGCATCCCCTGCACCCCGAGCCCGGAGGAGAGCAGGTCGCCCAGGACGGCCGGCCCGGACGCGTTCGCCGGGAAGTACGCGAAGAACGCCGGGTGCTGCCAGTGCGTGAGCCCGGGCAGGATCACCCGGTCCAGGTCGGCCAGCAGCGCCTCGACCGGCTCCCCGGTCTCCGGCGGGTGCGCCGGCAGCGCCGCGGCCACCTCGCCGGGAGCGACCCGGGAGCGCACCGGCAGCGACTCGACCCGCTCCCAGTAGTCCGCGATCCGGTCCACCACGAGCCGCCCGTAGCGGCGGAACTCGTCGGGCGTCATGTGCGGCGCGCTCTCCACCCCGGCACGCTAGCCCCGGCCGCCGACCGGCCCCACCCCGGCCGGCGCCTCGCCGCGCCCTGCCGGAACCGGGGCCATCAGTGCATGCTTGTCCCGGGACGAGGAGGTTTCATGCGGATGGCCCGTGCTGCCCGGACAGTTCTCCTCGTCGGGCTGGCCGGGTGCCTGCTCGGCGGGTGCGCGGAGACCGTCGCCGGTCGGGGCGCGCTGCAGGAGGGGCCCTTTCCCGGCAGGCCCTCGGCCGGCCCGGGAACCGCCGGCCCGGGAACCCCTGCCCCGCCGAGCCCCCCGACGCCCGCGCCAACGCCGACGCCGACGCGCACGGTCACGGCGACCCCCGCACCGCCCCGGACGCCGCCGCCCGGCACGGTCCCGGCGGAGTTCGCCGGCACCTGGACCGGCCCGGTCACCCAGCCGCGCAGCGCCATCCCGCGCTGGACCGCGAGGCTGGTGCTGGCCCGGGGCCGCCGGTCGGGGACGTTCGTGGTCTCGGGCTTCTGCCGCGGGTCGATGACCCTGCTCGCGGTGAGCCGGACCCGGCTCGTCGCCCGCGAGGTGATCAGCTCGGACCCGCAGAACCGGTGCGCGGCGTCCGGCACCGTCACCCTGCGGCGTACCGCCGCCGACCGCGCCACGATGCGCTGGGTGGACTCCGATCACCCCGACAACGTCGCCTCCGGCACGCTGACCCGCGACTGACCGCGAGGGTCCGCCGGACCGTCCGCCACCGTGGCCTCCTCCGGCAGCGTCGCGCCGGCCCGCGACACCGTCGTCGGGGGTGCCCCCGGTGGGAGTCGAACCCACACTGTGCGGGTTTTGAGTCCGCTTCCTCTGCCGGTTGGGATACGGGGGCGGGTCACCTGGCCGTGCCCTTCCAGCCTAGAGGCTGGCGGGTACGCTTCGATCTCCGGCTCGCGACGACGCGTGTTCGATCCATGCCTTGGAGTGCCCAGTGGCCGACGCCCTACCCCGCCGAGTCCTCGTCGCCGAGGACGAGGCGCTGATCCGACTCGACCTGAAGGAGATGCTCGAGGAGGAGGGCTACGACGTGGTCGGCGAGGCCGGGGACGGCGAGGAGGCGGTGGCCATGGCCAACCGGCTGCGCCCCGACCTGGTCATCCTCGACGTGAAGATGCCCAAGCTGGACGGCATCGCCGCCGCCGAGCAGATCGCCGGCGAGCGGGTCGCCCCGGTGGTCATCCTGACCGCGTTCAGCCAGCGTGACCTGGTCGAGCGGGCCCGCGAGGCGGGCGCGATGGCGTACCTGGTGAAGCCGTTCCAGAAGAAGGACCTGGTCCCGACGATCGAGATGGCGACCTCCCGGTTCGCCGAGATCGTCGCGCTCGAGCAGGAGGTCGGCGGCCTGCAGGAGCGGCTGGAGGCGCGCAAAGCGGTGGAGCGGGCCAAGGGCGTGCTGATGACCGAGCACGGGATGACCGAGCCGGAGGCCTTCCGCTGGATCCAGCGGACCGCGATGGACCGGCGCAGCACGATGCGGGCGATCGCCGACGCGGTGCTCGCCGCCGGCTTCGACATCACCGCCGACAGCGGTCGCTGACGCTCCCACCAGCGCCTTCGCCCACCTTTCGGCGTGTCGCGGTTCAGTTACGACTTCGAGGCCGGTGCGGTGCGCGTGTCGCAACCGTGCGCTATCTTCGCCGGCACATCACCCGTGGTCGGCTGACCGCGGGGATGGCTCCTACCCGGTTCACTCGGAGGTAACTCGTGCGGCGTGCGTTCTCCCGGGGTCTGGTGGCCGCAGCGGCCGCCTCGACCCTCGTACTCTCCGCCTGCGGAGGCGACGACAACGGCGGTGGCGACACCGGTGGCGGCGGCGGGGATCAGCCCGCGACCGTCAAGATCGGCTTCATGGGTGACCTGACGGGGGAGAACTCCGGCATCGTCATCCCGCCGAAGAACGGCGCCACGATGGCGATCGACGAGTACAACGCGACCAACCCGGCCACCAAGATCGAGCTGAAGCTCTACGACAGCCAGGCCGCGCCCGAGCAGGCCACCGCGCTGGCCCAGCAGGCGATCAACACGGACAAGATCGTCGGCCTGGTCGGCCCGGCGTTCTCCGGCGAGTCGCAGCAGGTCGGCCCGATCCTGGAAGAGGGCAAGATCCCCAGCATCTCGGCGTCCGCGACCAACCAGACCCTGGCCGAGAAGGGCTGGACGTACTGGCACCGGATGCTGCCGGGCGACAAGACCCAGGGCACCGGGATCGGCGACTTCATCGCCCGGGCGGGCAGTGCCAAGAATGTCTTCGTCATCCACGACAACCAGGACTACAGCAAGGGCATCGCCGACTACGTCACGACCGCGCTCAAGGGTAAGGGCGTGACGGTCGAGACCGACGTCATCGACCCGCAGGGCTCGGACTACGCCTCCACCGTCAACAAGGTCAAGCCGTCCAGCGCGACCGCGATCTTCTTCGGCGGCTACTACGCCCAGGGCGGCCGGCTGCTCAAGCAGCTGCGCGAGGCCGGCGTGACGACCCAGTTCCTGTCCGGCGACGGCTCGCTCGACCCGGGCCTGGCCAAGGGCGCCGGCGGCACCAACGCCAACGGCGCGGTCGTCGGCTGTCCCTGCCTGGTCGACCCGACCGGCGAGTCGAACGAGAAGAGCAAGAAGTTCGCCGACGACTACAAGGCGAAGTTCAACACCGCGCCGGCGATCTACTCGGCGGAGGGCTACGACGCGGCGACCGCCTTCGTCGAGGCGATCAAGGCCGGCAACACCACGCCGGACAAGATCAACGAGTACCTGAAGACGATCGACGTCCCGGGTGTCACCAAGCAGATCAAGTTCGGCCCGAACGGTGAGCCGGCCGGTGGCGACGTGTACGTCTACAAGTTCGAGGGCCCGGGCTACACGCTGCTCGGCAACAGCAAGGACGCGAACATCAGCTGATCGCTGACCGGAAGCGGTCCGGCCCGGAGGGCGGGCAGCGGGAGCGCCCTGGCGCTCCCGCTCCCCCCTGTCGAGAAGTGGACTGACGAGTGTTCGGAAACTTTGTCGACCAGTTCTGGCCGGCGACGGTCGACGGGCTGTCGCTCGGTGCGATCTACGCGCTGGTCGCCCTCGGCTACACGATGGTCTACGGCGTGCTGCGCCTGATCAACTTCGCGCACTCCGAGATCTTCATGATCGGGACCGTCGCGACGCTGTTCACGGTGACCCACATCGGCATCTCGGGGCCGTTGGGCGGCTTGGGACTGATCGGCATGGTCATCGTGCTCGCCCTGGTCGGGATGGTGGTCTCCGGCAGTGCGGCGGTGGCCCTGGAGTACGTGGCGTACCGGCCGTTGCGCCGGCGCGGCGCGTCCCGGCTGGCCGCGCTGATCTCGGCGATCGGCGCCGCGCTGTTCCTCCAGCAGTTCTTCGCGCTGATCGTGATCCCGCGGCTTTTCGACCGGCCGAAGGAGGGCGGTCGGCTGCCGGTGCAGGCGCCGGAGTTCGTCGAGCGCTTCGACGTGCTCTCCGTCGGCGGGTTCGTGGTCCGCAACGACAAGCTCATCGTGGTGCTGGCCGCGGTACTGATGATGGTCGCGCTGGACCAGTTCGTTCGCCGGACCAAGCTGGGCCGGGGCATCCGCGCCACCGCCCAGGACCCGGAGACGGCCGTCCTGATGGGGGTGAACATCGATCGCATCGTCACCGCCACCTTCGCCATCGGCGGGGCGATGGCCGGCGTCGCGGCCGCGCTCTACCTGATGCGGTTCGAGGAGACGAACTACTTCGTCGGCTTCCTGCTCGGCATCAAGGCGTTCACCGCGGCGGTGCTCGGCGGCATCGGCAACCTGCGGGGCGCGCTGGTCGGCGGTTTCCTGCTGGGCCTGATCGAGCTGTATGGGTCGGCGCTGTTCGGCTCCGAGTGGCGGGACGTGGTCGCCTTCTCGGTGCTCGTGCTGGTCCTGATGTTCCGGCCGAGCGGCATACTCGGTGAGTCCCTGCAGCGGGCTCGGGCATGAGCGCGCACGCGAAGAACGGGAGCGGCTCCGGGATGGCGACCAGGACTCGGGAGCAGATCAGCGGCGGGCTGGACGGCGTCCGCGACACCTGGGCGCGGATGCCGCCGTGGGGCCGCTGGCTGGTCTACCTCGCCCTGATCGCCGCCGCGCTGCTGCTGCCGACGCGGACGATCGGCGGCTTCATGACGCCGGAGAGCGACTGGGCGACGGTGCTCTTCTACCCGATCGGGATCTACATCCTGCTCGCCCTCGGGCTCAACATCGTGGTGGGCCAGGCCGGCCTGCTCGACCTCGGCTACGTCGCTTTCTTCGCCATCGGCGGCTACGCGATGGCGGTGCTCGGCACCCGCTTCGGCTGGAATTTCTGGGAGATCTTGGTCGTCGGTGTGCTCGCCTCGGCGCTGTCCGGGATCGTGCTCGGGGCACCCACGCTGCGACTGCGCGGCGACTACCTGGCGATCGTCACGCTGGGGTTCGGCGAGATCGTCCGGATCACCGCGCAGAACACCGACTACATCGGCGGCCCGCGCGGCATCGCCGGCATCCCGCACCCGCCGAACCTGTCGGAGTTCGAGATCTTCGGCGTCACCCCGTTGCGGTACGGCGTGCTCGACCCCCGGCCGTACTACTACCTGCTCGTCGTCATGATCGTGCTGACGATCGTCTTCGCCAAGCGGCTGGAGCGCAGCCGCGTCGGTCGGGCCTGGTCGGCGATCCGGGAGGACGAGGACGCGGCCGAGCTGATGGGCGTGCCGACCTTCAAGTTCAAGCTGGCCGCGTTCCTCATCGGCGCGTCGATCGGCGGCGCCGCCGGCGTGGTGTGGGCCGGCAAGGTCATCTCGATCATCCCGGCCAACTTCCCGTTCATCCTGTCCGCGACGATCCTCGCCGCGGTGGTGCTCGGCGGGTCGGGCAACATCCCCGGCGTCATGCTGGGCGCGTTCCTCGTCGCCTGGCTGCCGGAGCGGTTCCGCGAGCTGCAGGACTACCGGGTGCTCGCCTTCGGCGCGGTGCTGGTGCTGATGATGATCCTGCGGCCGGAGGGCCTCCTGCCGTCCCGGCGGCGCAAGGCCGAGCTCGCCGAGGGCGGCGGCGGCAGCGGCCATCTCGGTGCGGAGGTGGTCAACCCGGAGGCGGGTCCGGACCCGGAGGAGGAGTCGGCGGTGGCGGCCAAGTGAGCGAGTCCTCCGCCGCCCAGCCCACCGGCGTGGCCGTGGCCGACGGGCGCCCGCTGCTCGAGCTGCGCACGCTGACCATGCGGTTCGGCGGCGTCGTCGCGCTCAACGGCGTCGAGCTGTCCGTCCGGGAGGGCGAGATCTTCGCCCTGATCGGGCCGAACGGCGCGGGCAAGACCACGGTGTTCAACGTGGTGACGGGCGTCTACCAGCCGAGCGAGGGCGAGATCTGGTTCGACGGCGGCCGGATCAGCGGCAAGAAGCGGTACGCGGTGACCAAGCTGGGCGTCGCCCGCACGTTCCAGAACGTGCGGCTCTTCCACAACATGACGGCCCTGGAGAACGTGATGGTGGGCGCCGACGCGCACCACCGGACCGGCCTCGCGGGGGCGGCGCTGGGGCTGCCCTGGCACCGCAAGGAGGAGCGCGACGGGCGGGCGTTGGCGGCCGAGCTGCTGGAGTTCGTCGGCATCCCGCGCCGGCAGGAGGAGTCCGCGAAGAACCTGCCGTACGGGGACCAGCGCCGGCTGGAGATCGCCCGCGCGCTGGCCACCGAGCCGAAGCTGCTGCTGCTGGACGAGCCGGCCGCCGGCATGAACCCGGCGGAAAAACGGGACCTGCAGGGGCTGATCCGGCGGATCCGGGACTCCGGCCGGACCGTGCTGCTGATCGAGCACGACATGAGCCTGGTGATGGGGATCAGCGACCGGATTGCGGTCCTCGACTTCGGCGGCAAGATCGCCGAGGGCCTACCGGGCGAGGTCCAGAACGATCCGAGGGTCATCGCGGCATACCTGGGGACACCGGCCGATGCTTCTTGAGCTGGACGACATCCACGTCTACTACGGCAAGATCGCCGCGCTGCGCGGCATCACCGTCGACGTCGACGAGGGCGAGATCGTCACCCTCATCGGCGCCAACGGCGCCGGCAAGAGCACCACACTGAAGACCATCTCCGGGCTGCGGCCGGTGTCCCGCGGGGCGGTCCGCTTCGCCGGCGAGGACATCACCAAGCTGGCCGGGTACAAGCGGGTGCTGGCCGGCATCGGGCAGGCGCCGGAGGGCCGCGGCGTCTTCCCCGGGATGACCGTCGAGGACAACATCTACATGGGCGCGTACGCGCGCAAGGGCGACCTGTCGAAGGAGATCGCCGAGGTCTACGAGCTCTTCCCGCGGCTGGCGGAGCGCAAGAAGCAGTTCGGTGGGACGATGTCCGGCGGCGAGCAGCAGATGCTCGCCATCGGGCGGGCGCTGATGGCCAAGCCCAAGGTGCTGCTGCTGGACGAGCCGTCGATGGGACTGGCGCCGATGCTGGTGCAGCAGATCTTCTCGATCATCGTGGAGATCAACCGGCGCGGCACCACGGTCCTGCTGGTCGAGCAGAACGCGCAGCAGGCGCTGCAGATCGCCCACCGGGCGTACGTGCTGGAGACCGGCGAGATCGTCAAGAGCGCGGCGGCGCACGACCTGCTCGACGACCCGCAGGTGAAGGCCGCCTACCTCGGCGGCGGGGTGGCCTGACGCCGGACCGCGCGGATCACCGGGTCGATGGCGCCCCGGTGATCACCTTGCGCGTGTCCTCGTTCCGACCCGTCGGTCAAGGACGCCTACCTCGGCGTGGCCTGAGCGACCGCCCGATCCACTGCGCGCTGCCGGTGGCGTCGCGGGACAGTCAGGTGCCCCCGTACGGCGAGCGGGCCGGGACCCGCGTCGGGAGGTCCTCCACTCGCCGTGCCCGGGCCGCTGCGGAGCGCGCCGGACCGGGCGACGGCTGCCCCGTTCGGCCTCTGCCGCGCGGCGGTTCGGCGCGGGTAGGGTGCGGCCTGCCGCCGGTCCCGGCCGCCCCCTCGGCGGAGCCCGGCACGCGGTGATCCTTGGCTGGAGGCGGAGTGTCCCGGAGCGGTGTGCACGTACGGGCGGCGACTCCCGACGATCTGGACGTGGTGATCGCTCTCGCCGGCAACGTCCGGGAGGTGGGCCCGGTCCGCGGCCGGGTCCCCGGGCGCCGGGGACCGGACGGGGTGCGCGAGCGGTGCGCACGGCTCCTGCGGGACCCGACGCACCGGCTGGTGCTCGCGGTCGATCACCTCACCGGCGAGGTCATGGGTGCCGCGGTCCTCGGCGCCGACACGGTCACCGGCCTGCTCGACCCGCCGTCGGTCTACGTCAGCCACCTGCTCGTCGCGCCCGAGCACCGCAAGCGCGGGGCCGGGCGGGCACTGGTCGCGGCCGCCGCCGGGTACGCCGAGGAGCTCGGCGTCGAGTCCGTGGTGGTCGGGGTGTCGCCGACCGGCCGGGACGCCAACCGGTTCTTCGCCCGGCTCGGGTTCGCGCCGCTGGTGATCCGCCGGATCGCGCCGGTCGCCGCGCTGCGCCGGACGCTCGGCCAGCCGGACCCGGGCGCCGACCTGCGCGGGCACGTCGCCCGGCGGGACGGGATCCGCGCCCGCGCCGGCCTGGTCCGCGCGCTGCCCCGGGTCCGGCGCACCGGCTGACCCGCCCACCCCGACCCCGGTGCGGCGGCGGGCGGCGCCGGCTCGCACCCGAGTGACGAGTCCGGAGGCCGGGTGACGAGTTCTGAGGCCGAGTGACGCCGTACGCGCCGCAGTGACGAGTCCCGAGGCCCGAGTGACGAGCTCGTCACTGAGGCCGAGTCGTCACGTCGTGACGCGCTCGTCACTCGGGTCCCGAACTCGTCACTCGCGGCCCGAGGTCGTCACTCGGGCCCGAACTCGTCACTCGCGGCCCGAGGTCGTCACTCGGGCCGAGGCGTCACTCGCGGCCGAGGTCTCACCGGGACGCGGCGGTCCGGCGGCCGGGACCGGGGCCGGTCCGGCGGCCGGAACTGTCGTGGCCCGGTCCTACACTGCCGGACGTGACGGAGGCTCCCCGGCTGCTGCTGCTCGACGGCCACTCGCTGGCGTACCGGGCGTTCTTCGCCCTGCCGGTGGAGAACTTCCAGACCACGATGGGGATCCCGACCAACGCGGTGTACGGGTTCACCTCGATGCTGATCAACCAGCTGCGGGACGAGCAGCCGACCCACGTCGGCGTCGCGTTCGACGTCTCCCGGCGGACCTTCCGCAACGAGACCTACGCGGAGTACAAGGCCGGCCGGTCCGAGTCGCCGGCGGACTTCAAGGGTCAGGTCAGCCTGATCCAGGAGGTGCTCGCGGCACTGCGCATCCCGACCGTCGGGGTGGAGGGTTTCGAGGCGGACGACGTCATCGCCACGCTCGCCACCCAGGCCCAGGCGCAGGGCATGCGGGTGCTGATCGGCACCGGCGACCGGGATGCGATCCAGCTGGTCAACCAGCTGGTGACGGTGCTCTACCCGCGGCGCGGCGTCTCCGAGCTGGTGCGCTTCACTCCCGAGGAGGTCCAGGAGCGCTACGGCCTGACCCCGGCGCAGTATCCGGACTTCGCCGCGCTGCGGGGCGACCCGAGCGACAACCTGCCGAGCATGCCCGGCGTCGGGGAGAAGACCGCGGCGAAGTGGATCCGCGAGTTCGGCTCCCTGGGCCAGCTGGTCGAGCGGGTGGACGAGGTGAAGGGCAAGGCCGGCGACACGCTGCGGGCGCACCTGGCCAGCGTCCTGCGCAACCGGCAGCTCACCGAGCTGGTCCGCGACGTGCCCGTCCCGCTCGCCCCGGACGACCTGCGGCTCGGCCAGTGGGACCGCGACGAGGTGCACAAGCTCTTCGACAACCTGCAGTTCCGGGTGCTGCGGGAGCGGCTGTTCGCCACGCTCACCGCGGCCGAGCCGGAGGCCGACGAGGGCTTCGACGTGACCGGCGCGGTGCTCGGCCCGGACGACGTGCCGGCCTGGCTGGCCGAGCACGCCCGCTCCGGCCGCCGGGTCGGCGTGAGCCTGCGCGGGACGTGGGGCCGGGGGACCGGAGTGGTCACCGGAGTCGGCCTGGCGGTCGAGGCCGGCGAGCCGGACGACGCGGCGTACGTGGACGCAGAGGCGCTCACCGACGTGGACGAGCGGGCGCTGCTCGACTGGCTGACCGACCCTGCCGTGCCGAAGGCCGCGCACGACCTGAAGGGCATGCTGCTGGCCCTGCACGCCCGCGGCTGGGACATCGCGGGGGTCACCAGCGACACCGCCCTGGCGGCCTACCTGGCGCTGCCCGGCCAGCGCACCTTCGACCTCGCCGACCTGGTCCTGCGCTACCTGCGGCGCAACCTGCGCGCCGACGGCGAGCCGGACACCGGCCAGCTCACCCTCGACGGCGGCGCGGAGGAGGCGGACGCCGGCATCGGCCGCGACCAGGCGGTCCGGGCCCGGGCGATCGCGGACCTCGCCCGGGCGCTGGACGACGACCTGGACCAGCGCGGCGCGACCCGGCTGCTGCGCGAGCTGGAGCTGCCGCTGACCACCGTGATCGCCGGCATGGAGCGCACCGGCATCGGTGCCGACCTCGACTACCTGGTCGGGCTGCAGGCCGAGTTCGCCGCGCAGGTCAAGGCGGTCGAGCAGGAGGCGTACGCGAGCGTCGGCCGGGAGTTCAACCTCGGCTCGCCGAAGCAGCTGCAGCAGATCCTCTTCGACGAGCTGCGGCTGCCGAAGACGAAGCGGATCAAGAGCGGCTACACCACGGACGCGGACGCGCTGGTGTGGCTGGCCGAGCAGGCGCCGGACGTGCCGCTGCTCGGTGCGCTGCTGCGGCACCGGGACGTCTCCCGGCTCAAGACGGTGGTCGACTCGCTCATCCCGATGGTCGACGACCACGGCCGCATCCACACCACCTTCAACCAGGTGATCGCGGCGACCGGGCGACTGTCCTCACAGGACCCCAACCTGCAGAACATCCCGATCCGCACCGCCGAGGGCCGCCGGATCCGGCGCGCCTTCGTGGTCGGCGACGGCTACGAGTCGCTGATGACCGCGGACTACAGCCAGATCGAGATGCGGATCATGGCGACGCTGTCCGAGGACGCCGGGCTGATCGAGGCCTTCGAGTCCGGGGAGGACCTGCACACCTTCGTCGCGTCGCGCGCTCACAACCTGCCGCCGGCGGCGGTCGACCCGGAGCTGCGCCGGCGGATCAAGGCGATGTCGTACGGGCTGGCATACGGGCTGTCGGCGTACGGGCTGGCCCAGCAGCTGCGGATCCACCCCGACGAGGCACGCGAGCAGATGGATGCGTACTTCCAGCGTTTCGGCGGGGTGCGGGTCTACCTGCGGCACATCGTCGAGCAGGCCCGCCGGGACGGGTACACCGAGACGATCATGGGTCGCCGCCGCTACCTGCCGGACCTGACCAGCGACAACCGGCAGCGCCGCGAGATGGCCGAGCGGATGGCGCTCAACGCGCCCATCCAGGGCTCGGCGGCGGACATCATCAAGGTCGCGATGCTCGGCGTGGACCGCGCGCTGGCCGAGCTGCGGCTGCGGTCCCGGCTGCTGCTGCAGGTGCACGACGAGCTGGTGCTGGAGATCGCGCCGGGAGAGCGCGAGCCGGTCGAGGAGCTGCTCCGCCGGGAGATGGGCGGTGCGTACGGGCTGGCCGTGCCGCTGGACGTGTCGGTCGGCGTCGGCCGCACCTGGGACGCCGCCGGCCACTGAGAGGGCGCGCGGCTTGGGTCGGTGTGCCGCGCCGTCGATCCTGCGCGGCACTCATCCCGGGCGCGGCCCCGCGGACCCGGAGGGCCGTTCGGGCTGCCTCGGCGCGCTGGGCCGCTGGCCCGCTCTGCGAGACTGCGGTCGTGCCGACTCCCGCCACACCGCCGCGGCGGCGCAGGTCCGCCCGACTGGCGGCGGCGGCCGTGCCGCTGCTGCTCGCCGCCTGCACCGCCGCCCCGGACGCGGCGTCGTCAGCGGAGCGACCCACCTCGACCGACGTCGCGTTCACCGGCTGCGACAAGGTCGCCTGCACCGGCGAGCTCGGCGGCGCGGCGTACCAGATCCAGCTGCCGACGACCTGGAACGGCACCTTGCTGCTCTACTCGCACGGCTACCGGCAGGCCAGGCCGGCCCCGCCGGAGTTCGCCCCGGTCGACACCGAGCCGGTCTCCGCACCGACCCCGCAGGTCGCCGCCGGCCTGCTTGAGCAGGGCTACGCGCTGGCCGGCTCGGCGTACCGGACCAACGGCTGGGCCGTCGCCGAGGGCATCGCAGCCGGCGAGCAGCTGCACGAGTTCTTCGTGCGGGAGGTCGGCAGGCCGGACCGCACCTACCTGTGGGGCGACTCGCTCGGCGGCCTGATCACCGAGCTGCTGGCCGAGAAGCACCCGGACTGGGTGAGCGGCGCCGCGCCGCTGTGCGGCGTGCTCGGCGGCGCGAACCGGAACTTCGACCTCGCGCTCGACCTCGCCTTCGCGATCAAGACGCTGGTGCACCCCCCGCTCAAGCTGACCGGCTACGCCTCGTACGACGAGGCCGTCGCCAGCTTCCGCGGCGCGTACGACGCCGTGCTGGCCGCCACCCGCGACCTCGCGGTCGGCGGGCCCAAGCTGCTGCTGGCCGCGGCGCTGGTCGACGCGCCGACCCAGACCGCGTCGTACGACGGCTCGACGCTGCAGTCCCAGGCGGCCGCCCTCGTCGAGGCTCTGGTCACCGGTCTGGTCTTCGGCACCGTCGTCCGGTGGGAGATCGAGCGGCGGGTCGGCGGCAACCCGTCCGGCAACGCCGGCGCCGACTACCGCTCCCGGGTCTCGGCGGCGGAGCGCCGGCTGATCGAGACACTCGCCGCCGGGTCGACCGACCGCAACCTGGCGCTGCTGGCCCGGGCGCCGCGGACCCGCCCGGACGGCGCGGCCCGCACCGCCTTCGACGGGCTCGGCACCCCGACCGGCGACCTGCAGGTGCCGACGGTGACCCTGCACACCCGGGCGGACCCGCTGGTGCTGGTGCAGAACGAGACCGTCTTCGGCGCGGCGGTGCACGCGTCGAGGACCCGCAAGGCCGACCTGGTCCAGCTCTACACCGCGGCGCCGGCGACGTACCCGAAGCCGGCGCCGTACGGGGCGGGGCACTGCAACTTCACCACCGCCGAGCGGCTCGGCGTGGTGCGGCTGCTCGACGACTGGGTCCGCCGCGGCAGCTACCCGGCCGGCCCGGCGATCACCGCCGCGTTCGGCACCGACACCGGGCTGAGTCCCGGCTACCGCCCCGGCCCGTGGCCCGCCGGCCCCGGCGGCTGACCCGGCTCGCCCGCGCCGGCGGGCGAGCTCAGCCGAGCCTGGCGGCGCGCAGGGCCAGGTAGCGCTGCTCGGGCACGCTCGCGGTCAGCCGCGCCGCCCGCCGGTAGGACTCGCGGGCGCCGGGCGCGTCCCCGGCGAGCTCGAGCAGGTGCCCGCGCACCGCCTCGAGGCGGTGCGTGTGGCTCATCCGGTCGTCGGTCTCGAGGGTTCCGAGCACGGCGAGGCCGGCCCGCGGACCGTCGACCATTGCGACGGCCACCGCGCGGTTGAGGGTGACGACCGGCCCCGGCGACACCTGCTCCAGCACGCCGTAGAGCGCCAGGATCTGCGGCCAGTCCGTCGCCGCGGCGCTCGCCGCCTCGTCGTGCACCGCGGCGATCGCCGCCTGCAGCTGGTACGGGCCGATCGGCGCCGTGCCGAGGGTGCGGGTGACCAGTGCCACTCCCTCCTCGATCTGGACCGCGTTCCAGAGCTCGCGGCGCTGCTCGGCGAGCGGGACGAGGGAGCCGTCCGGGTCGGTCCGGGCGGCCCGGCGGGCGTCGGTCAGCAGCATCAGCGCGAGCAGGCCGATGACCTCCGCCTCGGCCGGCACGAGCTGGTGCAGCAGCCGGGTCAGCCGGATGGCCTCGGCGGTGAGGTCGGCCCGCTGCAGCGCGGGGCCCGAGCTGGTCGTGTAACCCTCGTTGAACACGAGGTAGAGCACGTGCAGGACCACCCGCAGGCGGTCGGCCCGTTCCGGCTCCGGCGGGAGGTCGAACCGGGCGCCGGCACCGCGGATGCGCTGCTTGGCGCGGCTGATCCGCTGCGCCATCGTGGCCTCGGGGACCAGGAAGGCGGCCGCGATCTCCGCCGTCGTCAGCCCGCCGACCGCACGCAGCGTGAGAGCCAGCTGCGACGGGGCCGAGAGCGACGGGTGGCAGCACAGGAACAGCAGCGTGAGCGTGTCGTCCTCCGCCGGCGGCTGTGCCCGGCCCGGCGGCTCCAGCGTGGTGACGGTCTCCTCCCGGCGCCGCCGCGCGCTCTCGCTGCGCCACTCGTCGACCAGTCGCCGCTCGGCGACGGTCAGCAGCCACGAGCGCGGGTTGTCCGGCACGCCCTCGTCCGCCCACCGCAGCGCCGCGGTGAGCAGTGCCTCCTGCACCGCGTCCTCGCACGCGTCGAACTGCCCGTGCCGGCGTACCAGCATGCCGAGGACCTGCGGCGCGAGCCCGCGCAGCAGGTCCTCGATCCGGCGGTCCGTCGTCACACCTCCGGTGGTGCGTCGCCGACCTGGCGCACCTCGATCGGCTCCTGGATGAACGCGACCACCCGCGAGGCGATCTCGAGCGCCCGCGCCTCGTTCTCGACGTCGACGATCCAGTAGCCGGCCAGCGACTCCTTGGCCTCGGCGAACGGCCCGTCCGTCGGCACCGGCACCCCGTCGCGGACCCGGACGGTCTTGGCCTGCGCCGGGTCGACGAGACCCTCGCTGGCCACGAGCTCGCCCGCCTTCCTGAGGTCGGAGTCGACCGTGTGCATGAACTGGATCATCTCCCTGATCCAGTCCGTCGAGCGGGTGTCCATCATGGTGGCCTGGTCGCCGAACATCATGATCATGTACTTCACGGGTCACTCCCTCGATCCGGCGCCCCGGGCGGGCGCGCTCATCCCTGGGTCGGAGCGGTCGCGTCGTTCTCGACATCCCGCCGGGAGGCCGGCTTCGGGCGGGCGGTGGCGACGGACCACACGGTGCCGAGGGCGGCGGCGGCGAGGCCGGTGCCGAGGGCCGCGGTGACCACCGCGGTGAGGCTGCCGTGCGCGACGGTGGCGATGATCGTGGCCTCCGCGGCCACGACCGCCCAGACGGCCACCGTGACCCGCTGCCGGGCGGTGGTGAGCTGCGCGTAGAGCAGCAGCTGGACGATCACGAAGGTGGAGCCGACGGCGACGAAGAGCCAGGCGTGCGGGGCGAGCCCCGCGTACGCGTCGCCGCCGACCGCGATCACCGCGAGCCCGCCGGCCAGCCGGCTCGCCGCGGTGAGCAGCAGGCCCAGGCCGGCGAGCGCGGCGAGCGCCGCCCACAGGGTGCGCCCCGGCCGCGGCGCCGACGCCAGCCGCGGGAAGACCACCAGCACCACGGCCTGCGGGAGGAAGAACGCCGCCTTGGCCAGCACCGCGCCGGCGCCGTACAGGCCGGCCTGCTCGGCGGGCAGGTAGTGCCGGGCGAGCACCGGGTCGAGGTTGGTGAGCAGGTAGAGGCCGGCCAGCGCCTGGCACGCGACCACCAGCTCCCGCACCGGCCACGACCCCCGCGCCGGTCGGACCCGACCCGTGAGCGCCCAGCTCAGCACCGCGGCGGCGAGGGTGCCGAGCGCGACGCCGGCCAGGGCGCCGGTGGTGTCCCGGGTCAGGAGCAGGCCGGCGAGCCCGCCGGCCAGCCGCCCGGCGGACCAGGCGACGAGGATCGCGGCCAGCCGGCGGAAGTCGTGCCGGCCCTGCGCGATGCCCTGCAGGACGCCGAGGACGGTGACCGGGCCGATCGAGAGGGCGAGCCAGACCGCGGCGCCGGGACCGTCCAGCCGCAGGAAGCGCTCCAGCACCGGCGCGGCCGCCAGGCCCGCGGCCACCAGCACCCCGCCGACCGCCAGCCCCAGGCCGAGCGACTCGGCCGCGACCCGCGACCCGCTGCCGGCCGGCGCGCGGACCACCCGCACCGCGACCACCGCCTGCAGCGCCAGCGCCGGCACCGCCGCCACGATCGCGACCGCCAGCAGGGCGACCAGCAGCCCGTACTCGGCCGGCACCAGCAGCCGCGCGCCGGCCAGGCTCAGCGCGTACGCCAGCAGGTTGGCGACGGTGCTGCCGACCGCCGCGGCCGCGCCGCTGGCGACCAGCGGCCGGTCGGCCGCCAGGCGGGACACGGACGTCGTCAGCACTCCTCCTCGGTAGCGGTTGAATAGCCGCCGTGAGAGGACGGTGGGCGCTCGGAGTCGTCAGCGCGCTCGTGCCGCTCGCCGTCCTGGCGCCGTTGCTGGGCCGAGGGTTCGTCCTCAGCTACGACATGGTGTTCGTACCACGCCAGGACGTCGCCCCGGACGATCTCGGCCTCGGCTCGGCGCTGCCGCGGGCCGTCCCCTCGGACGCGCTGGTGTCGTTGGCCACCTCCGTGCTGCCCGGCGATGTCGTGCAGCAGGTGATCCTGCTCGCCGTGCTCGCGTTCGCCTGCCTCGGCGCGGGCCGGGCGGTGCCGTCCGACAGCCCCGTCGCCCGGTGTGTCGCGGCGATCGCGTACGGATGGAACCCGTATGTGGCGGAGCGGTTGGTGCAGGGACAGTGGGCGCTGCTGGCCGGCTACGCCGCGCTGCCCTGGGCGCTGCGGGCCGCTGCCGACCTGCGCCGGGGAGCGCGTGGCGCCGCGGCCAGGCTCACGGTCGCGACCGCCGTCGGCGCGGTGTCGCCCACCGGAGGCCTGCTGACGGCCGGGCTGGCGGCGGCCGTCCTGGCCTGGCCCGGAGCCGGCCGGAGCGGACGGAACCTGGCGGGCTACCTGGCCCTGTCCCTGGTGCTGAACGCGCCGTGGCTGGTGCCGGGCCTGCTTCGTCCCGGCGGAGCAGGCTCAGACCCGGCCGGCGTCGACGCGTTCGCAGCCCGCGCGGAGAACTGGTCCGGCACGGTAGGCAGCCTGCTCGGCCTCGGCGGTATCTGGAACGCCGAGGTCGTTCCTCCGAGCCGGCAGACGGCGGTGGCGCCGGTGCTGACGGCGTTGCTGCTGCTTCTCGCCGGGGCGGGCTGGCCGCGGTTGCGACGCGGCTGGGACCGGCCCGTCACCTCCGCCCTCGCCGCGACCGCCGCCGGAGGGCTGGTGCTGGCACTCGTCGGCACCGGCCGGGTGGGCCGTGCCGTCCTCCGCCCCCTGATGGAGCAGGTCTCCGGGGCCGGACTCCTGCGGGACGGCCAGAAGTTTCTGGCGCCGCCTCGCGCTGCTGGTGGCCGTGGGTGCCGGCCTCGGCGCCGAGGTGTTGCTCGACCGCCTGCGGCACCGGCCAGCGGTGGCGGGCCTCGCCGCCGCCGCGGTGCTCATGCTGCCGGTCGTCACCACGCCGGACCTGGCGTGGGGAGCTGGCGGCCGGCTGCAGGCGGTCCGCTACCCGCCCGACTGGGCGGCCGTCCGCGACCTGCTGGGGCGAAGCCGGGAGCCCGGCGACGTGGTGAGCCTGCCGTTCGGCGCATTCCGGGCCTTCGCCTGGAACGGCGGCCGCACTCTGCTCGATCCGGCACCCCGGGCACTGCCGCGTACGGTCGTCGTCGACGACACCCTGGTCGTCGACGGCACGGTGGTCGCCGGCGAGGACCGCCGGGCGGCAGCGGTGCGAGCGGCCCTCGCGGCGGGGGAGCCGCTCGGCCGGCTCGGTGTCGGCTGGGTCCTCGTCGAGCGGGGGACGCCGGGCCAGGTGCCGCCCGACGCTCTTGTCGGCGCGCAACGCCGGTACGCCGGGCCGGATCTCGAGCTCTACCGTGTTGCCGGCCATGTCCCAGTCCCGACGACGCTGCCCCCTCGGGCGGCGGTGGTCGGGGCGGACCTCGCCGCGGTCGCGGTGCTCATCGGCGCGGTCGGCTCGGGGGCGCTGGGGTGGGCGAGGCGTCGCCGCGAGTCCCGCGACAGCGTCGCCCCGCCGGGTGCTACTGGCTGGTAAGGTTTCGCGGCACGAGGGCGTCGGGTGCGCCGGGAGGTAGGAGCATCGATGAGTACTCTGGTCGGGATCGCCCTGGCGTTCGTCCTGGGTCTTGCCGTCGCCGGTGGGGCCGCGCTGGGCGTCGTCCAGATCGCCACGCAGACGCCGTCCAACACGGCTCCGGTAGACCAGCCGCTGGTGCAGTACGGCACCCGCTGATCACCGCGCCGCCGCGGCTCGGGCGGCGTTTCCGGGAAGCCTCGGCTCCGGCTCCGGCAGCGGCTCGGACGCAGCCGGCCGGCCGAGCACCTCATCCACGAGCTCGCTGAACGCGGTCACGGTCCCGTTCCAGGTGAATGCGGCCGCGCGTTCCCGCGCGGCGTCCCCGAGCTGCCGTCGGCGCACCGGATCGGACAGCAGTCCCGCCGTCGCGCGCGTCATGCCGTCGAGATCGTGGACCAGCAGACCGGTACGGTCGGCGAGCACCGAGTCCGCCGTGCCGCCGGCAGTGGCATAGGCGACTGTCGGCACACCGTGCCGGGCGGCCTCCATGATCGCCAGACCCCAGCCTTCCTTGATCGAGGCGCTCAGGTGCACCCAGGCGGACGCGAGGACCCGGTGCTTCGTCGCGTCGTCCACGTGTCCGACGAGCCGGACCCGGTCGGCCACCTTCAGCTGGTCCGCGCGCATCCGCACCTGCTCGGCCCAGTAGCCGTCGCCGACCACGGTGAGCGTCAACGCCGGCCAGGTCGCGACCAGCCGGGCGAGCACCTCGAGCGCGTGTTCCACCTGCTTGTGCGGGACCAGCCGGCTGAGCACGACCAGCGACGGCGTGTCCGAACGTCCCGCTCGTTGCGGTGGCGGCTCGTCGACGCCGTTGTGCACGACGGTGATCCGGTCCGCCGGCACGCCGAGCCCGACGAGCTCCCGCCGGGTGGTCGGCGAGACCGCCACGTACCGGCAGCCGCGGTAGAAGGGCGGCGCGACGCTGGACTCCAACCACCACCCGACACGGGCCGCCACCGGTCCGACCGCTACCCGCCACTGCTCGCGGTGGACGTGGTGGACGAGCACTACCACCGGGGATCGGGTGACCGCGCGGCTGAAGAACGGGATCCCGTTCTGGCAGTCCACCACCACGTCGGGCCGGCCCAGCCGACCGGTGGCGAGATCTCTGAGGGTTGTCGGGAAGACGGTGTCGGCGTTGCCGCACCGCAGGTAGCGGACGCCGTCGACGAGCTCGCGGGCCGCCGCGCCGGGATAGCGCGCTGTCCGGACGCTGACCACGTCACCCCTCGCTGCGAGGCCGGTCGCCAGCCGATGCAGGTACCGCTCTGCGCCGCCCCCGAGCGGGTTGCCCAGATCCCGCCAGGACAGGAAGAGCACCCGCCGGGCGCCTCGTCGGCCGCCCACGGCCGGCTCGCCCATCCGTTCGGCCTCCCTTCCTACCCGGCGGTTCTACTCACGGGTAGCCGAGACCGTACTGCACGGCCGCGGCTGCGGGACGTCCCGCACGGTCGGCCCCGCCATCCGTATCCTGTCGCAGTGCGCAGCGCGGCGGATGTGGTCGGCGGGGAGGCCCGGCCGGGCACCCTGCGTCGGTCGGTCGCGCTGTTGCGCGCGTTCCGTCTCGAGCAGACCGATCCGGACCACTTCTACGGGCTGCTCGCGCGGGACTCCGTCCGGCAGGTCGGCGACTACGTCACGCTGACCGGCCGGACCGTACTGGACGTGGGCGGCGGCCCGGGCTACTTTGCGGCCGAGTTCGCCCGGGCGGGCGCGGGCTACCTCGCGGTGGACAGCGATGTAGGCGAGCTGGCGGCGCGCGGCGCACCTGGGCCGCGGACTGTCCTCGGCAGCGGCATGGCCCTGCCGATCCGGTCCGCCGCGGTCGACGTGTGCTACTCCAGCAACGTCCTCGAGCACGTGCCGGAGCCGGAGCGGATGGCCGCGGAGATGCTGCGAGTGACCCGGCCGGGCGGCACCGTGGTGTTGTCGTACACGACCTGGCTGTCACCCTGGGGCGGCCACGAGACAGCGCCCTGGCACTACCTGGGCGGCGGGTACGCGGCGCGGCGCTACCGCCGGCGGCACGGCAAGCAGCCCAAGAACCGGTACGGGGACACCCTGTTCCCGCTGTCCGCCGCCCAGATGCTGCGGTGGGTGCGGACCCGTTCGGATGCTCACCTGGTGGCGGCCTTGCCGCGCTACCACCCGAGCTGGGCGCACTGGCTCGTCCGGGTTCCCGCGGTGCGCGAGGTCGCTCTGTGGAACCTGATGCTGGTCCTTCGTCGGCTATGACGACGACCACCGCGCCAGCCGAGCCCACCGTCCCGGATGAGCCGACGACCTCCGACTCCGCACCACCCGCCCCGCCGGACAGCCATCCGTCCCGCTCGGTGTGGCGTCTCCGCCTGGCCGCGGTCTGCGTCGGGTTGGTGCTGCTCGCGCTCGCCCAGGACGCCGGCGGTATCGCTGCGGACACCAAGCTGGACCTGGTGGTCGACCCTGCTCGGCTGCTCGGACGGTCGCTGCACCTGTGGGACCCGCTGGGCGCGTTCGGGCAGCTGCAGAACCAGGGCTACGGATACCTGTTCCCGATGGGCCCGTTCTTCCTGGTCGGGGACTGGCTGGCGCTGCCGCCCTGGGTGGTCCAGCGGCTCTGGCATGCCGTCCTGCTCGTCGTCGGCTTCCTCGGCGTCGTCCGGCTCGGCGGCCGGCTGACGGTCGGGTCGCCGTGGACGCGCGTCGTCGCCGGCCTCGCCTACGTGCTGGCGCCCCGGGTGCTCTCAGAGCTGGGGTCGATCTCGTCCGAGGTGCTGCCGGTGGCAGTGGCACCCTGGGTGCTGCTGCCGCTCGTCGGTCATGCCGCCCTCGCATTCCCGCGCCGGGCCGCCGCCCGCTCGGGTGTCGCACTGCTGTTCGCGGGCGGGGTCAATGCCGCGGCCACGGTCGCCATCCTGCCGCTGGCCGCCTGGTGGCTGCTCACCCGGCCAGCCGGAGCCGCCCGCCGGCGCCTGGCCGGGTGGTGGGTGGCGGCGGTCGCGGCGGCCTGCGCCTGGTGGGCGCTGCCGCTACTCGTGCTCGGCCGGTTCAGCCCGCCCTTCCTGGACTGGATCGAGTCCGCGTCGGTGACGACGTCGGTGACCGACCTGCTGGACGTGCTGCGCGGGACGTCCCACTGGGTGACGCGGGTGTCCGGCGCCGGCGGCCCGGAGTGGCCGGCCGGGTTCGTGCTGACCACCGAGCCGGCCGCAGTCCTCGCCACCGGCACTTTCGCCCTGCTCGGCCTGCTCGGGCTCTGCTCGCCGCGCCTGCCGCACCGCGGCTTCCTCGTCGGCGCGCTGCTGCTCGGCGTCGCGCTGGTCACCGCCGGGCATGTCGGCCCGGGCGACGGGGCCGGCTCTGGCTGGATCCGCGAGCTCCTGGACGGCGCGCTCGCGGCGTTCCGCAACGTGCACAAGTTCGACCCCGTGTTGCGGCTGCCGATGGTCCTGGGCGTCGCCCACCTGTTGACCGCCGGCCGGCCGCTCCGGTTGCGGCGGGTCCCGCTTCCGACCGCGACGAAGGCATTCGTCCCGGCCGTCGCTGTCGCGCTGCTCGCAGTCATCGCCGCTCCGGCCCTCGCCGGGCGCCTCGTACCGAGCCCCCGATCGGTGACCGACGCGGCGTACTGGCGCGAGGCCGCCGCGTGGCTGTCCGCCCGGCCCGAGACCGGCCGGGCGCTGGTCGTACCGGGAGCTCCGTTCGCGACCTACGTCTGGGGCCGCACCTCGGACGACGTAATGCAGCCGCTGGCTTCCTCGCCCTGGGCGGTTCGGGACGCGGTGCCCCTCAGCTCGGCCGGCAACATCCGACTGCTGGACGCGATCGGCGCACGACTCGACGCTGGACGCGGCAGCCCTGGCCTGGCCGCGGCCCTGGCCCGGTCCGGGGTCGGTGCGGTGGTGGTGCGCAACGATCTCGACCCGCTGCGGGCGGGCTCCACTCCGCCGGATCTCGTGCACGAGGCGCTCAGCTCCTCGCCCGGGCTGTCGCAGGTCGCGTCCTTCGGGCCTGACCTGCGACAGCCGAGCGGCACCGCGTACCCGGCGGTGGAGGTCTACCTCGTCGGCCTCGAGCCGGCCGCAGCGGTGACCAGGTTGCCGGTCGCCGGTGCGCTACGGACCACCGGAGGGCCCGAGGACGTGCTCACCCTCGCCGACCGTGGCCTGCTCGACGGCCGGGCGCTGCTGCTGGCCGGCGACGACGCGGGCGACGCGGCCGCGGTCGCCACTCCGGTCGTCAGTGACACGTACCGCCGTCGCGAGGTGGGCTTCAGCGCGGTGCGCGCCGGCACGTCGGCGAGTCTGACCTCCGATGAGGCCTACCGGCTCGACCGGCCGGTACACGACTACCTCCCGGGTGGCCTGGGACCGCCGAGCGCAGCCCGCCTGCATGGCGGTCTCAGCGCCGTCACCGCCTCCTCGTCGGGCTCCGACGTCGACGCGCTGTTGGCACGCGGTCCGGACCACCAGCCGTTCGCCGCCCTGGACGGCGACCCGTCGACCAGCTGGGTGTCCGGCTCGTTCACGGGCGCCGTCGGGCAGTGGCTGGATGTGCGCTTCACCAGCCCGGTGTCTTTGTCCGCGGTCGAGCTCGCCTTCACCGCGGAGCAGTTCGTCGGACCGCTGCCGACCAGGCTCGTGCTGGAGACGGACGCCGGCCGCCGCGAGGAGACGGTGAGCCCGGACCCGCTCGTGCAGCGGGTCGCCACTGCGAGCGGCGCGACCGCCAGGCTGCGGATCACCGTCGCGGCCGTCGAGGGTGGCGGCAGCGGCTTCGCCACCGGTCTCGCCACCCTCGTCGTGCCGCAGCTGTTCCCGACCAGGACACTGGTGGTCCCGCCGCCGACCAGCAGTGAGCCGCCGCTGGTGGCGTTCGGCGTCGCCGACGGCGCGCACCAGTCCTGCGTCGGCACCGGCGGCGTCCCGGCCTGCGCGCCGTCCGCCGAACGGGCGGGGGAGGAGGATGTCGCCCTCGACCGGAGCTTCAGCACGGACGGCACCGACGACCTCCGGCTCGCTCTCACGGTCCGACCACGCCCCGGCGCCGCCCTGGACGCGCTGCTCGCCCCGCCGGGCGGAAGCCTTCGCGCCACCGCGACGACGCGGCTCGGCACCGATCCCAGGGTCGGCCCCGGTGCCTCCGTCGACGGCGACCCGGACACCGGCTGGGTGGCGGCACCCGGTCAGCAAGCCCCCGTCCTGCGGGTGCGCTGGACAGGAGCCCGACCGGTGCACGGGTTGCGGCTCGCCCCGCTGCGCGCCGGTCCGGTCGGGGCGGCCGACCGGGTGACCGTCAGCGCCCGGGTCGGCGCCCGGGACACCGGGACCCGCCGGGCCGCCGCCGACAGCAGGGGAGTCGTCCGCTTCGCGCCGGTGGTCGGCGACGAGCTGGTGGTGCGGATCGACCAGACCAGGGCCCGCGCGGACGGCGCCGCGAACCCCGGCCCGGTTGCCGTGGCCGAGGTGAGCGTGTTCGGGCCGGGCGGGTCGGCATCGGCCGGCGTCGCCGGTGCCGACCAGATCCTGCTGCCCTGCGGTCGAGGACCGGTGGTCGAGATCGACGGGCGCCGCATCGAGACCGCGGTGACTGGCACCCGACAGGCGTGGGCGTCCGGACGAAGCCTCCCGGCGAGACCGTGTGGCGCAGCGGAGGTCCGGCTGCGGGCCGGGGAGCACCGGCTCCGGGTCGCCGCGACCGACGCCACCCGCCCGCAGGAGCTGACGATGGTGCCAGCCGGCGGGTTACCGGACCCGGGGCCGACCGGCCCCCCCGCGCGCATCGGCCGGTGGGACGCCACCAGCCGCACGGTCGCGGTCGACCCCGCCGCGGCGGCCACCTACCTCGTCGTCCGGGAGAACGCGAACGCCGGCTGGCGCGCGACCCTCGACGGCTCCGTGCTGCGGCCGGTCCGACTGGACGGCTGGCAGCAGGGCTGGCTGGTGCCCGCCGGCGTCGGGGGAGCCGTGGAGCTCGTCTACACCCCGGACGCCGCGTACCGGACCGGTCTGCTGCTCGGCGCGCTGGCCGCCGTCGCGATGGTCGCCCTCGCACTGTTCCCGGGCCGCTGGTCCAGCTCCGCGCACCGCCGAACCGGCGGCGGCCACCGCACGGTCGGCTGGGCAGCGCTTCCCGCGCCGGGAGCGGCTCTGGCCGAGCGGCGCGTCGAGGAGCAAGCGCCGCGCCGGCGTGGCCGCTGGGTGGGCCGCCGGCTGCCACTCGCGGTCGTGACTGTTGCGGTGGTCCTGTCCACGGGCTGGATACTGCCCGCGGTCGCGCTGGCCGCGGCCGGCCTGATCGTGGTGCTCGACCGGCGGCGGCCGCTCGCCGCCCGATGGATACCCGCGTCGCTGGTCCTCGCGGGCGGCGGCGTCGCCGTCGTGCTGGGGACTGATCGGGCCGGCCGGGGAACCGCAGCCGCTCGCCGGCGGCTGGGTCGCTCAGCTGGGCTGCCTGGTCGCACTGGCGGGAGTCGCGGCGCCGGCCCTGCTCGACGCGCTCCGCCCCGCGGAGCGGACGCGGCCGAGCAGCGGACGCTCCACGACCCGGTAGCTGACGTACGCGACGGCGACGGCGGCCGCGACGGTCAGCGGGAACAGGACGGCGAAGCCGCCCTGGAAGATGGCGAGCCCGAGGGCGCCGACCAGCGCGGTCATCAAGGTCAGGTGCCAGAGGAAGACGCCGTACGACACCTCGCCCAGCCAGCGCGCCGGCCGGCTCGCCAGCGCGCCGCGGATGAGCCCCCGGTCCCGGTCGCCGAACACGGCCGGGAGCAGCAGGAACGCCGCCGCGATCCCGTACGACCAATGCTTGAGGTACCACTCCCAGGTGTCGAAGAAGCTGAGCGTGCGGGGCCCGGCGACGGGCAGGGTCGCGATCCAGAAGACCAGACCGGCCAGCACCCAGCACGTGGCCGAGTCGTCCGCGACCACGTTCAGCCCTCTGAGGCGGCTGCGCGGTGAGAGGTCCGGGTGGTGGATGGCGCAGGACGCGACCGCGAGGCCCATGCCTATCGCGAACCAGTCGAGATGGGCGGGCAGCCACAGCAGCCCGCGGTCGGCGACGGTCAGCCCGCCGCCCTTCACCACCCCGACGTAGCCGAGCTCCACCGCGACCAGCCCGCCGAGCAGGATCGACTGGCGGCGCAGCTGAGCGGTCAGACCACCGCCCCGGCGCAGCGACGCGGCGGCCATCAGCGGGAGCAGTGCGTAGAAGGACAACTCGACCGTGAGCGTCCACATCTGCGAGAGCGCCGGGTCGACGGTCGTGCCGACATAGGGGTGGGTCAGGGTCAAGTACGCCAGCCAGTCGGCTGGCGAGGGTGCCTGTACGGCCACGGTCAGCAGCGTGACGGTCACGGCCACCCAGTAGGCGGGGAAGATGCGGGTCGCGCGGCGCAGGTAGAACGGAAGCAGGCTGGGACCCGGTCGGCCGGCGAACGCGGCGGCGACGAACGGCCGGTAGAGCAGGAAGCCGGAGAGCAGGAAGAAGATCGTCACGCCGAAGTCCATCCGGGCCAGGAAGGGCGCGAATGGTCCGTCGTCCAGCGCGCGTCCGGTCTGGAAGCCCACATGGGTGGCGACGACCGAGAGCGCCGCCAGCGCCCGCAGCCCGTCCAGGTGCGGGAAGGCGTGCGCCCGCACCGGCTCCGGCGCCTGGTCCCTCATCCGCCGCCTGCCGGCCTCGGCGAGCCCACGTCCACGTGAGCCACGCAGAGATTGAGGTCCGGATCGGCTCCGTAGACCTCGACCCGGTCCACCGCCACATCACTGACATGCAGGATGACCCGGTGCAAGCCGGCGCGCAGCTGCCGGATGCCGCCACCGACGGGATCGACGAGCCGTGACCCATCGCCGGCCCGGAACCGCACGGAGGCGCCGCGCGCCATCAGGTAGTCCACCTGCACCACGTGGTCGCCGGCCGGGACGGTGCCGGCCAGCCGAACGGTCACCGGCGTGTCTCCCCGGACGAGATGCGAGCAGAACACCCGCAAGTCCTCCCGGCTGGCGGCGGCCGGGACGAAGACGGCGTCGACGACCCGCCCGCGGTCGTCGATCGTCTTCAACGGCGCGGCCGGGTCGTCATAGGTGACCGGCACGTCCAGCGGGGCCAGCACCTGCGAGGGACGCCGGTTGGCGGAGGTGACCGGCAGCACCCGGCTGGACAACGGCGTGTCGTACAGGTTGGTCCCGGGGTGGGCGCGCAGCTCGGCGACCAGCGTGCCCAGATAGTCCCGGGTCGGGTTCGCCGTCCACCGACGCTGGAACGACGTCGCGGTGACCGCGAGGCTGACCGCGGCCACCAGGACCACCGCACCCGCGACCCGGGTCCGCCCCGCCGACGACGTCGGCGCGGCCGGCACCGCGCCGTCGGGCCGGAGCAGGTCCGGCAGGGAGGCGCTCGCGCGGCGGGCCAGCCCGGCCGGGTCGACCGGGAGCACGGCCGCGGCGGCGGCAAGCACCAACGGCACCGTCAGGTCGGACAGGTAGTGGAAGTTGGTGGCCACCAGACCGCCGAAATACGGGTAGCGTCCGACCGCGAGAATCACCGACCCGCCGAGCAGGTACAGCGCCGGCATCGTCCAGCAGAGCAGCGAGACCGGACCGCGGCGGCGGACGCCGAGGACGGCCAGCCCGACCAGGATGAGCTGACCGAGCAGGACCGCGGCCAATGGCGGGTCGCCGATGCCGAAGTACACCGACTCCGTCCAGTACCAGGACCACGGACCGCCGACCGCGGCCGCTCCGACCGCCCGCAGCCAGCTCGTACCGGCGAGGTCGAGGACGGTACCGACGCTGGTGGGGCGGCCCGACCCCGGGTAGCCGGCCCCGACGTAGTAACCCGCGAACAGCACGACCGGAAGGACGTACAGCACGAGGCCGCGCCACTGCTGCAGCACGGCGGCCGCCCTCGGCCGCCACCCACCTTGGACCAGTACGAAGGCGGTGAGCAGCGGCGGCAACACCACTCCCAGCGCGGCCTTCTCCCAGAACAGCATTGCGCCGAGGAGAGCGAGCGCGCCGGCCACGGCGTAGCGGAGCCGTCCGGTGGCGGCGAAGCGCACGTGGGAGTCCAGCAGCAGGATCAGGCCGACTTGCGCGGGCAGCAGGTTCACCGCACTCGACAGGGATAGGAAGGAGGGCAACATCAGCGGGCAGAACGCGTAGCCGGCCAGCGCGGCCAATACCGCTGGGCGGGGTCGGAACAGCAGCAGCAGCAGTCGGTAGAACAGCACGGTGGCGACGGCCTGCACCGCGACCCGGACCAGCACCGACAGGCCGTGCTGGTACGGCGCCAGGTGCGCGAGCAGCCAGTACCCGAGCCGCAGGCCGGGCGTGAAGTGGTCGTTGAGCGGCAGCGTCAGATAGTCCCAGCTCAGCCCCGTGCGGGCGGCCGCCGCCATGTTGTCGAGGTCGTCGACGTAGAAGTAGCCGCGCCAGGCGAGCGAGCCGTAGACGAGTGCCTGCCCGGCGACGATCGCCGCGGCTACCCGCGGACCGGTGACGAGGTGTGCGCTGCCGTGCGGGCTGGGCGCCCCGTCAGGTGCGACCTCGCCTGCCGTCACCGCCACGGCGACGACCTTACTTGGAGGTTGTTCTCGCGCTACGTGTCGGTAACATCCGGCTCGTCGGATGAGGTACCGTTCGCCGCCGTCGGAAGATCATCGGAGGGGCACCATGCGTCGATTCGCAGGTCTGGCGCTGGTCCTGGTGGGCGCGTTCCTGCTCGGCAGCGCCGCCATGTCGAGGTTCTACCTCCCCGGTCGGCTGGTGGTGACGCCGATCGACCAGTACGCGCAGACCGTCGCGCCGGGCCCGGGCACCTATCTCGACGTGGAGACACAGACCGAGAAGTCCGGTGACCTCGTCGCGCAGCGGACCCTGAAGGGCGACGTTGCGGCGAGCAGCGCCGACACCGCGGTCTGGGACGTGCTGGCGGTGCTGGAGACCGGCGACGGCACGTTCGTCCGCGCCACGCAGGACCGGGTCGCCGTCGACCGGAAGACCGCGGAGGCGGTGAACTGCTGCGGTGAGGCCGTCGACGGCACTCCCACCCGGCACGAGGGAGTCAGCTACAAGTTCCCCTTCGACACCGAGCAGCGGGAGTACCAGTTCTGGGACGTCAACTCCCGCCAGGCGTACCCGGCCCGGTACGTCTCCGAAGAGGAGGTGCAGGGCCTGACCGTCTACAAGTTCGTCCAGCAGATCCCGGGCCAGGAGCTGCGCAAGCAGGAGGTACCCGCCGCGCTGGTCGGGGAGCCCGGGACGTCGTTCGAGGCGCCCGTCTGGTACGAGAACGTCCGGACGGTCTGGGTGGAGCCGCAGACCGGGGTCATCGTCAAGGGCAACGAGCAGAACAAGACCACGCTGCGCGACTCGCAAGGCCAGGACCAGGTCACGGTGGTCCAGTTCGACGTGACCTTCGACGAGCCGACGCAGCGCCAGCAGGCCGACCTCGCGAAGGACGGCATCTCGGAGATCCGGCTTGTCACCGTCTGGCTGCCGCTGATCGGCCTGCTGCTCGGGCTGATCTTCATCGCCCTCGGCGGCATCCTGCTCCGGGCCGGGCAGGGTCGCCATCAGGCGCCAGCCCGCCAGGACGACCCGCAGGTGCCGGTCGGCTAGGCGGGTTCGCGGGGCGCAGGGTGGCGAACAAGTCACCGGCCAAGGCGCGGTGAACCGGACCGGTGGGCGGGTCACGCTGTGGGCGCTCGTCGGGGCCACCGGGCTCAGCCTCGTGCTCCTGCTGCTCGCGGCGCCGGCACGGGATGAGTGCCTGTTACAGCCGGCCGAACTGCTGAGTGTCAGCGGCATCGAGTCCGACCCGCTGCCGCCGCTGGGCGTCCGGTGCCGCTACCTCGGCCCGGCCGGGGAGACGGTCGCCGTCGTGGACCATCGGGTGCCGCTGCGGCTGGTGGTCGCGCCGGCGCTGCTGGCCGGCGCCACGGTGGTAGTGGCCGGCCGGCGCCGGCGGGCTAGGGCTTGACCGCGACGTAGATCGCGGTGCCGGGGACGAGGGCTCCGCGCAGCGGGGACCACTGGCCCCACTCGCGGGTGTGCCCGGCCGGCCACGCCGGCTCGATGAGGTCGACCAGCTGCAGGCCGGCGGCGACCAGCTCGCGGACCCGGTCGCCGAGGGTGCGGTGGTGCTCGACGTAGGTCGGCTCGCCGGCCTCGTCCACCTCCACGTACGGGCTGCGGTCGAAGTACGGCGTGCGCGCGACGAGGCCGGCCGGACCAGGGTCGTCCGGGAAGACCCAACGCAACGGGTGGGTGGTGGCGAAGACCCAGCGCCCGCCCGGCCGCAGCACCCGCGCCACCTCCCGCATCACCGCCGCGGAGTCGGCCACGAAGGGCACCGCGCCGAAGGCCGTACAGGCGTCGTCGAACGACCCGGAGGCGAACGGGAGGTGCTGCGCGTCCGCCTGCACCAGCGGCACGGACACCCCGGTCCGGGCGGCGGCGTCGGCCGCGTGCCGCAGCATCCGCCCGGACAGGTCGACCGCGACCGGCTCCGCGCCCCGGGTCCGCAGCCAGCGCGCGCACATGGCGGCTCCGCAGCCGACCTCCAGCACCCGCCGGCCGGCCACCGGCCCCAGCAGCTGCGCGTCGGCCTCCCGCAGCCCCTCCGGGCACCAGACGAAGTCCAGCTCACCGAGGAAGTCGCCGTGCTCGGCCAGGTAGGTATCGGCGTCCGCGTCCCACCAGGACCGGTTCGCCCGTACGCTGGCCTGCGCGGACACCGGCCCGGACGCGACGCCGGCCGGTCGGTCAGGTCTCGGTTCGGCAACAGCGGACAGGTCGGACCCTCCCTCGTTGACCCCGGCAAACACCGCTAAGTATCCTTGACATCGCGCTGTGGGTCTGCGCGCCTCGACAGGGAGCAGGCCGCGCTCGTCATGCACGTCATCACGCACGCTCCGGCGTGCAGGATCCCGTCACCGGCGACCACGGGCCCTCCGCGTGCCACTCGAACCCCAAGCCCGCGACCGGAGTGCCCCACCACATGACGTCCACCACCGAGACCCGTCCCGAGCCGGCGGCGACCCCAGCCACCTCCACGACCCCGCAGGTCGCCGTCAACGACATCGGTACGGCGGAGGACTTCGCCGCCGCCGTCGACCTGACGATCAAGTACTTCAACGACGGAGACATCGTCGAGGGCACGATCGTCAAGGTCGACCGGGACGAGGTCCTGCTGGACATCGGCTACAAGACCGAGGGCGTCATCCCCTCCCGCGAGCTGTCCATCAAGCACGACGTCGACCCCAACGAGGTGGTCAGCCTCGGTGACCATGTCGAGGCCCTGGTCCTGCAGAAGGAGGACAAGGAGGGCCGGCTGATCCTGTCCAAGAAGCGCGCCCAGTACGAGCGCGCCTGGGGCACGATCGAGCAGAAGAAGGAGAACGACGAGGTCGTCGAGGGCACCGTCATCGAGGTCGTCAAGGGCGGCCTGATCCTCGACATCGGCCTGCGCGGCTTCCTGCCGGCGTCGCTGGTCGAGATGCGCCGGGTCCGCGACCTGCAGCCCTACGTCGGCCGCCAGCTCGAGGCGAAGATCATCGAGCTGGACAAGAACCGCAACAACGTGGTGCTGTCCCGCCGCGCCTGGCTGGAGCAGACCCAGTCCGAGGTGCGCACCGAGTTCCTCAACAAGCTGGCCAAGGGCCAGGTCCGCACCGGCGTGGTGTCCTCGATCGTCAACTTCGGCGCCTTCGTGGACCTCGGCGGCGTGGACGGCCTGGTGCACGTCTCCGAGCTGTCCTGGAAGCACATCGACCACCCGTCCGAGGTGGTCGAGGTCGGCCAGGAGGTCACCGTCGAGGTCCTCGACGTCGACCTGGAGCGCGAGCGGGTCTCGCTGTCGCTCAAGGCGACCCAGGAGGACCCGTGGCGGCAGTTCGCCCGGACCCACCAGATCGGGCAGGTCGTCCCGGGCCGGGTGACCAAGCTGGTGCCGTTCGGCGCGTTCGTCCGCGTCGAGGAGGGCATCGAGGGCCTGGTGCACATCTCCGAGCTGGCCGAGCGGCACGTCGAGATCCCCGAGCAGGTCGTGCAGGTCGGCCAGGAGATCATCGTCAAGGTGATCGACATCGACCTCGACCGGCGCCGGATCAGCCTGTCGCTCAAGCAGGCCAACGAGGGCGCGGGTGCGACCGGCGGCGGCGAGACCGGCGAGTTCGACCCCGCGCAGTACGGCATGGAGGCCCAGTACGACGAGCACGGCAACTACATCTACCCGGACGGCTTCGACCAGGAGTCCGGCGAGTGGCTGCCGGGCTACGAGAAGCAGCGCGAGGAGTGGGAGCGGCAGTACGCCGACGCCCAGTCGCGGTACGAGGCGCACGTACGCCAGGTCCAGCAGGCGCAGGCCGCGGAGGCCGAGGCGACCGGCGAGACGTCGTACACGTCCGACACCGAGGACACCGCCGGCACGCTCGCCTCGGACGAGGCGCTCGCCGCGCTGCGGGAGAAGCTGGCCGGCGGACGCACCTGAGCCGGTCTTGACGTCCTGAGGGAGGCCCCCACCCACCGGGTGGGGGCCTCCTCCGGTTGGCCCCGGCGCGGTTGCCGGGGCCGGGCGGGGCCCGGGGGATACGGTGACCGCATGAGGCTGCGGCTGGCGGTCCCGCTGGTGCTCGTCGCAGCGGTGGGCGTCGCCGCCGCCGGCTGCACGTCCGACGACGCCCCGCCCTCCGCCGCGCCCCCGGCACCGGCGACGACGGCGAGCGGCTCGGTCGAGCCGGGCGTCCCCACCGCGTCGCCGACCGCGGCGTTGCCGGCGGGCTGCGACATCCTGCTGCCGTTCACCGACCTGGACCGGGCGCTCGGCCGGCCGCTGTTCGGGGAGTCCGCCTTCGTCAAGGGCGTCGCCCAGCCGTCCATCGGGCGCACCGGCAGGGTGACCTGCCGGTACGGGCTGGCCCGCGGCGGGCGCGGAACGGCGCCGGTCGAGGTCGGCGTGTCGACCTACAAGGATGTCGAGTCGGCCGCCGAGCGGGTGCAGGCGACGGTCTCCGACCAGCGCGGGCAGGGCGCCACCCAGAGCGAGGTGACGATCGCCGGGACGCCGGCCACCGTCCTCGGCGGCCGGACGGCGGTGCTCGTCGTGCTCGCCCAGGGCAGCCGGACCGTCGCGGTGACGGTGCAGCGGTCCCTGCGCGGCGTCGTGGGCCAGCCCGCGGTGGCGGTGACCGAGAAGGTGCTGGCGAACCTCGAGCAGTGAGCGTCAGAGCGACGCGATCAGCGCGAAGGCCGGGCGCGGCCGCGCTCCGCTGCGAGTCAGGGCGATCACGGTGTGCCGCCCGCGCAGCCGGAAGGCGCTGTACCAGGGCGGCCGGGTCTCGTGCAGCCGGCTCTGCACGGCGAGGTGGCGCCGGCAGTGCACGAGCCGGGGCGTGCCGTACCGGTGGCGTCCCACCATGGGTGGGCGCCGGTGCTTGGCCATGTGCGACCACCTTTCACAGGCTGGGCAGCCGTCGCAGGCCGGCAGCGTACGGCGCCGGGGGGCGCGGTCCGGCGCGGCGCGCCGGAGTGATCGTCAGCATGTCGACTCGCCGCCGTAGGGTCTGCGGCGTGGTGGTTCAGGTCGGGCTGACCGGCGGGATCGGCGCGGGCAAGACGGCCGTCGCGCGGCGCTTCGTCGAGCTCGGCGCCCTGCTGGTGGACGCCGACCTGCTGGCCCGTGAGGTGGTGGAGCCCGGCACCGCCGGGCTGGCCGCGGTGGTCGCCGAGTTCGGTGCCGGGGTGCTCGGCGCGGACGGCGCGCTGGACCGGCCGGCACTGGCGAGGATCGTCTTCGACGACGACGCCGCGCGGTCCCGGCTGAACGCGATCGTGCACCCGCTGGTCCGCCGCCGCGCCGCCGAGTTGATCGCCGCCGCCCCGCCGGACGCGGTGGTCGTCCAGGACGTGCCGCTGCTGGTCGAGACGGGCGCTGCCGGCGGGTACGACCTGGTCGTCGTGGTCGAGGCGCCCGCGGAGGTCCGGGTCGGTCGGCTCGTCCGGGACCGCGGGATGGACGCCGGCGAGGTGCGGGCCCGGATGGCGGCGCAGGCGTCGGACGCCGAGCGCCGGGCGGTCGCCGACGTGGTGCTGTCCAATGCCGGCGACCTGGACGCCCTCCGCGCCGCGGTCGACCGGGTCTGGGCCGACCACGTCGTCCCTCGCCGGCCGCGGGACTGAGGCTTGGCCTGGATCCGCCCGGTGCCGCGTCGGCAGGCTGGGAGCGGACGGCGGCGGGAGGGTAGGTCCTGAAACGCTACGTCTCTGCTCCGCGACGTGGGGCAGAGACGTAGCCTTCGCCGGTCCGGTCCGGTCCGGTCCGGTCCGGCTCGCCGGGCGCGGGGTTGTCTCTGCTCCGCGACGTGGGGCAGAGACGTCGCCTACGCCGGGCCGCGCCGGGCCGGGTCGGACCGGCTCGTCGGGCGCGGGGCTCTATCTGTTCCGCAACGCGGAGCAGAGACGTAGCTATCGCCGGGGAGCGGCTCGGCGGCGGCCGGGCGGGGCCGTACGGCCAGCAGGAGGTGACCGTCGCCGACCAGTGCCGCCACCTCCAGCTCGGGATGCGCGGCGGCCTCGGCGGCGGCGAGCACCGCCAGCTCGGCCCGGACCAGCGGGTGGTCGGCGTAGACGGAGTAGCTGGCGTCGGTGCCCTCGTGCACGGACAGCTGCGCGCGCTGGTTGAGCGCCAGCCAGCGGGCCGCCCGCGCGGCCTCGTCGGGCGGCGGGTCGCCGCCGGCGGGCACCGCCAGCTCGGGCAGCAGCTCGTCGCCCTCCGCGGACGGCTCGGTCATGAGCGGATGCTAGGGGTCGGTCGGTCGGCCGACCGCGGCGGCGAGGGTGTCCCGCTCCGCGGCGAACCACGACCGCCGGCGCTGGATCACGTCGCCGACGCCCTCGGCCCACATCCGGGCCCAGCCGCCGCCGCGCTGCTCGGCGTTCGCGCGCATCAGCAGCCAGCTGCGGCGCCACTGGCGGTCGGCGAGCGCCAGCAGCCCTGGCCGGTCGGCCGCGGGCAGGCCGTACTCGTCGAGCAGCAGCCGGAGCCGGGCCGGGACGTCGACGCCGGCCTGGGCGGGCGCCCGGTCCCCGGGGTGCTGCAGCGGGACCCACCACATGGCGGTGTTGAGCACGTCCAGCACCCGCCGGGTGGGCCGGGCGAGGTCGAAGTCGACCAGCGCGACCGGTCGGCCGGCGCGGAAGACGACGTTCTGCGGGGTCACGTCGCAGTGCGCGACGACGTCGGGGACGGCGACCAGGTCGGCGAGGTCCGGCGGCAGCTCCACGGCGAGGTCCTGGCCGAACCACCGCAGTCCGGGCGGCGGCACGAAGCCGGCGGACGCGTCGTGCAGCCGGCGGACCAGCCGGGCCACGCCGGCGACCACCTCGTCGGTGCAGGCCCACGCCTCGGGGGGAGCGCCCGGCACCTCGCCGTCGAGGTAGTCGAGGACGTCCCGGCCCCGGTCGTCGGTTCCCAGCCAGCGCGGCGCCCCGTCGAACCCGGCCGCGGCGAGATGTGCCAGGTACGCGGCCACGAAGTCGGACTGCGGCTGCCGCGGCCGGCGCACGGTCGCGCCGACCCGCACCACCCCGTCGGTGACGTCCCCCTTCGGCAACGCCACCTCAACCCCGTCCCCGCCCGCCCACCTCTCGGCCACCGACCGGTCCTCCCCGCCGCCAGAGCGACGATCCTGTCCCCGCGGCGAACCGTCGAGCCGCACCAAGGTCTGCGCGCCCGCCTACCTGGGCGCCGGGGGGTCCCGGGGGGTCGTCCCCCCGGCCAGCATGACGATGATCCCTGTCCGCGCGGTCCGCGGACAGGGATCACCGATCATCGGGGTGGGCGCTACTGGGATTGAACCAGTGGCCTCTTCCGTGTCAGGGAAGCGCTCTCCCACTGAGCTAAGCGCCCGAGGCGGAGGCGGGAATCGAACCCGCGTACAGGGCTTTGCAGGCCCTTGCCTATGCCACTCGGCCACTCCGCCGGACGAACCCCGGGTGACGACCGGGCCGCCGGACGCCCGAGGGCGTCTCCGAGCGGACGACGGGATTCGAACCCGCGACCCTCACCTTGGCAAGGTGATGCTCTACCAGCTGAGCCACGTCCGCAGCGCGTTTGCGACTGTATCCGATCGCCGAGCACGCCTTCAAACGGGTCGGCGCACCCGGCCGGGCCGGGCAGGATGACGGGCGTGACCGATCCCCGCTGGCCGACCGCGGCCGCCTGGCTCGCCGCCGGTCCGCCGGCGGCGCCGGCAGACCTGGTGGTGCTGGGCGTACCGACGTGGCGGACGTCGCTGTCGGAGACCGGCGCGCACGCCACTCCGGCCGCCGTCCGGGCCGCTCTCGCCCGCTTCTCGACGTACGCGGCCTCGCTCGGCCTCGACCTGGCCGGGCGGCTGCGGGCAGCCGACCTCGGCGACGTCGAGGATCCGGACGCCGACGAGGAGGCCGCCGCCGGTGCCGTCGCCGCGGCGACCGCACGCGCCCGGCTGACCGTGGTGCTCGGCGGCGACAACGCCGCGACCGTTCCGGCCGTGCGCGGCGCGCGTGCGGCCGGTCTGGTGACCCTCGACGCACACCACGACCTGCGGGACGGCCGCAGCAACGGCTCGCCGGTGCGGCGGCTGCTCGACGCCGGGCTCGACGGGCGCGCCGTCGCCCAGGTCGGCATCGCGGACTGGGCCAACTCGGCCGGCTACGCCGCGGACGCCCGGGCCGCCGGCATCACCGTGGCGACCCGGGCGGAGGTGGCCGAGCGGGGGATCGGGGAGTGCATGCGGGCGGCGCTGCACGTCGCGGCGCGCGGCGCCGGCCCGATCCACGTCGACCTCGACGTGGACGTCTGCGACCGGGCCGTCGCCCCGGCCTGCCCGGCCAGCCGCCCGGGCGGCCTGTCCGCCGCCGAGCTGCTCGCCGCGGCCCGGCTCGCCGGCGCCGACCCGCGGGTCTCCTCCGTCGACCTGACCGAGGTCGACGCCACCAGGGACACCCCGGACGGGCGGACCGTCCGGCTGGTCGCGCTGGCCGTGCTCGAGCTCGCCGCCGGCCTCGCCAGCCGCCCTCCCGACCTCGCACCGCCCGCCCGCCCGATCCGCGCCGCCGCGCCGGGCGACGGCGGGCGAATCCCCGAGGAGGACTGAGTGCCGCGCCCGTTCAGCTCCGAGCACGCCGGCCGCTTCGAGCAGACGACCATCGTCTCGGCGGTGCTGCGGGACAACCCGCTCGGCGACCCGGCCGAGCGGCCGCTGTGGGTCTACCTCCCGCCCGGCTACGACACCGACCCGACGCTCCGGTACCCGGTGATCTACCTGATCCAGGGCTACACCGGCACGCTCGGGATGTGGGCGAACCGGACGGCGTTCCGGCCGACCGTGCTGGAGCTCATCGACGACGAGTTCGCCGGCCGCGACCGGCCGCCGGCGCCGCCCGCGCTGGTCGTCGGCGTCGACGCCTGGACCGCGTACGGCGGCAGCCAGTTCGTCGACTCGCCCGGCACCGGCCGCTACCACACCTACCTCTGCGAGGAGGTGGTGCCGTTCGTCGACGCCCGCTGGCGCACCCTGGCCGACCGGGAGTCCCGGGCGATCACCGGCAAGTCCAGCGGCGGCTTCGGCGCGATGATCACGCCGATGCTGCGCCCGGACCTGTTCGGCGCGCTGGCCAGCCACGCCGGCGACACCCTCTACGAGCAGTGCTACCTCAGGGACTTCGGGGAGGCGGCCCGGCTGCTGCGGGACTCCTACGCCGGCTCGTACGAGGCCTTCTGGGCCGACTTCCGCTCCCGGGTGGCCTTCACCAGGCCGGGCGACGCCGTGCTGGTCGGCCTGTACGGCGTGGCCGCCTGCTTCTCCGCCGACCCGGACGGGACGGTGCGGCTGCCGTTCGACCCGGCGACCGGGCAGCTGGTCGAGCCGGTGTGGCAGCGCTGGCTGGACTGGGACCCGGTGCGGATGGTGCCGCGGCACGCCGAGGCGCTGCGCTCGCTGCGGGCGCTGTGGGTGGACGCCGGCCGGCGGGACGAGTACTACCTCGACGTCGGCGCGCAGGCCTTCGTCGCCGAGCTCGGCAGGATCGGCGTCACGCCGAGGTTCGAGCTCTTCGACGCCGCGCACGGGCAGATCGAGTACCGCTACCCGCTGGCGATGCGGTTCCTGGCCGAGCGGCTGGCCCGGTGAGTCAGCCGGCCGGGGTGGCGGACAGGCCGGTGCAGCGGCGCAGGTCGTCGAACTTGGCGGCGATGCGGGCGGCGGTCCCGCCGGCGGCGGGCACCGGCACGCCGCGCTCGTCGATCCGGGCGGGCGCGAGGGTGGCCGCGGCCACCCGGCGGCCGCGGAAGGTGAGCCGCAGCACCCCGGTGTCGTTGGAGAAGGCCCCGTCCCGCCACCACAGGAAGTTGCCCAGCCCGTAGCCGACGTAGGTGGAGCCGAGCCAGCCGCCGCCGAGCAGCAGGTGGGCGTGGGTGCCGACCACCGCGTCCGCGCCGGCCTCCGCCAGCCGCGCGGCCACCGCGCGCTGCTCGCCGCTCGGGCAGCTGCTGCCCTCGACCCCCCAGTGCAGGTAGACCACGACGATCTCGGCCCGCCGGCGGGCCTCGCGGACCGCGCTCAGCAGCCGGTCGGAGTACGCGGACGCGATGCCCGGGCTGTCCTCCCCGGCGGTCCACGCGGACAGCGTCCGGTCCCGGATCTGGCTGGCGCCGAGCACCGCGACCCGGTGCCCGCGGACCTCGGTGTAGTGCGGCGCGTACGCCCGGGCCGCGTCCGCCCCGATGCCGACGGTGGGGAAGCGGCTGGCGGCGATGGCGGCGAGAGAGCTCTGCAGTCCGGGCCGGCCGAAGTCGGCGCCGTGGTTGTTGGCCATCGTCGTCACGTCCACGCCGGCCGCCCGCAGGGCGGTGAACGCGGTGGCGGGTGCCCGGAAGTAGAACTCCTTCGGCTCCGGGGTGCCGCCGTCGGCGATGGCGGTCTCCAGGTTGACCATCGCCAGGTCGGCCCTGCTCAGCTCCGTCGCGACCGGGCCCAGGGCGGTGGCCGGGTCGGTCTCCAGCCGGGTGGAGACGCGGCCCTCGAAGTGGACGTCGCCGGCGAAGGCGAGGGTGATCTCGGCGGCCGGCTGCGGGCGCGGCGCGGCGGTCGGGGTGCCGGGGCCGGCGACGGTCCGGCCGCCGGCAGGTCCGGCGTCGAAGCTGGGCCGGGCCGCCGGCTGGATGGAGCGGACCGCGGTGAGCACGCCGAGCACGACCAGAGCGAGCGCGCCGGCCGCCACCACCGCGCTGAGCAGCCGCGACCCCCGGCTGCGGGGTTGGCCGCCCGTCCCGTACACGGCGGGCACCCTACCGCCGCGCCACGCACCGCAGGCGGCGGACGGAACGGGCAGTACGGTCGCGAGATGCGCACGGTCACCGTCAACGGCGACGGTCTCCCGCTCGCCGACGTCGTCGACGTCGCCCGCGGTCGCGCCCGCGCCGTGCTCGCCCCGACAGTCGCCGACCGGATGTCGCCCGCCCGGGCCGTGGTGTCCGACGCCGTCGAGCGCGGCGCCGTCGTCTACGGCGTCACCACCGGCTTCGGTGCGCTCGCCGACGTCTCCATCGCCCACGACGACCTCGCCCGGATGCAGCTCGCGCTCATCCGCAGCCACGCCGCCGGTGTCGGCCCGCCGCTGCCGGACGACGCCGTCCGCGCGCTGCTGCTGCTGCGTGCCCGCACGATGGCCGCCGGCGCGTCCGGCTGCCGACCCGAGCTGCCGGACCGCCTGCTCGAGCTGCTCGCCCGCGACCTGCTGCCGGTCGTCCCGGCCAAGGGCTCGGTCGGGGCGTCCGGCGACCTCGCCCAGCTCGCCGCGGTCGCGCTGCCGCTGGTCGGGGAGGGCCGGCTGCGCCGCCCCGGAGACGACCCGCGCGGGCGCCCGGCCGCCGAGCTGCTCGCCGAGGCCGGGCTCGCCCCGCTGACCCTGGCGCCGAAGGAGGGACTGACCCTCATCAACGGCACCGAGCCGATGCAGGCGCTGCTCACCCTCGCGCTCGCCGACGCCGAGCTGCTCGCCAAGGCCGCCGACCTCGCCTGCGCGCTGTCGGTCGAGGCGCTGCTCGGCACCGACCGCGCGTACGACGAGCGGGTGGTCTCGATCCGCCCGCACCCCGGCCAGCTGGCCTCGGCCGCGAACCTGCGCCGGCTGCTGGCCGGCTCGCCGCTGCTCGCCAGCCACCGGCACTCGACCCACGCCGTCCAGGACCCGTACTCGCTGCGCTGCGCACCCCAGGTCCACGGCGCGAGCCGGGACGTGCTGGCGCACTGCCGGCGGGTCCTCGAGGTCGAGCTGGCCTCCATCGTGGACAACCCGGTGGTGGTCCCGGCCGGTTCCGGCGACGGCGACGGCTACGAGGTGATGTCGACCGGGAACTTCCACGGCCAGCCGCTGGCGTTCGCCGGCGACATGCTGGCGATGGCGGTCGCCGAGCTGGGCAGCATCAGCGAGCGGCGGGTCTACCGGCTGCTGGACCCGGCCACCTCCCGCGGCCTGCCGCCCTTCCTCGCCCGGGCGGCCGGCACCAACTCCGGCTTCATGCTCGCCCAGTACACGGCCGCGTCGCTGGTCGCCGAGGACAAGGTGCTGTGCCACCCGGCCGGGGTGGACACCATCCCGACCAGCGGAAACCAGGAGGACCACGTCTCGATGGGCTGGCACGCCGCCCGCAAGGCCGGCGAGGTGCTGGACAACGTCGCGACCGTGCTCGCCGTGGAGGTGCTCTGCGCCGCGCAGGCGATCGACCTGCGGGCCGAGCTGGCCGCTCCCGGACCGGCTGGCGCGGCCGTGCACGCGGTGGTCCGGGAGGTCGTCCCGGCGATGCACGTCGACCGGGAGGTGACCGACCAGATCGAACGGGTGCAGGCGCTGCTGCCCTCCCTCGTCGCCGCGGCCGAGGCGGTCACCGGCCCCCTCGCCTGACACCCGTTGCCGGCACGTGCAAGATCACGCGGGGTGTGGGGCGGGGAGGGTGGGGATACCGTGCGGGCATGCACGGAGCGAGGGTGGTCCGGGCGCCCCGCGGTCCGGAGCGCTCCGCGCGCTCCTGGGGCGCGGAGGGCGCGCTGCGGATGCTGCACAACAACCTCGATCCCGAGGTGGCGGAGCGGCCCGACGACCTGGTCGTGTACGGCGGCTCCGGCCGGGCCGCCCGGGACTGGCGGTGCTTCGACGCGATCACCGAGACGCTGCGGACGATGGCGCCGGACGACACGCTGCTGGTCCAGTCCGGCAAGCCGGTCGGCGTGGTCCGCACCACCGAGGGGTCCCCGCGGGTCCTGATCGCCAACTCGCTGCTGGTCCCCAAGTGGGCCACCCCGGAGCACTTCCGGGAGCTGGAGGACGCCGGCCTGACCATGTACGGGCAGATGACGGCCGGCTCGTGGATCTACATCGGCACCCAGGGCATCCTGCAGGGGACGTACGCGACCTTCGCCGAGGTGGCGGCCCGGCACTTCGGCGGCACCCTGGCCGGCACGGTGACGCTGACCGCCGGGCTCGGCGGGATGGGCGGCGCGCAGCCGCTCGCCGTGACCGGCAACGGCGGCGCCGCGCTCTGCGTGGAGGTCGACGAGGCGCGGGCCCGGCGGCGGCTGGACGGCGGCTACCTGGACGAGATCGCCGACTCCCTCGACGACGGCGTCGCCCGGGTCGACGCGGCCCGGCGGGAGCGCCGGGCGCTCTCCGTCGCGGTGATCGGCAACGCCGCCGAGACCCACGCCGAGCTGGTCGGCCGCGGCTGGGCGCCGGACGTGGTCACCGACCAGACCTCGGCGCACGACGCGCTGCACGGCTACGTCCCGGTCGGGGTCGGCGTCGACGAGGCGGTCGAGCTGCGCCGGGCCAAGCCGGCCGAGTACGTCGACCGCGCCCGGGCGTCGATGGCCGCGCACTGCGAGGCGATGCTCGCCTTCGGCCGTGCCGGGTCGGTCGTGTTCGACTACGGCAACGGGCTGCGCGGCCAGGCGAAGGACGCCGGGGTGGCGGACGCGTTCGGGTACCCGGGCTTCGTGCTGGCGTACGTGCGGCCGCTGTTCGCCCGCGGCTCCGGCCCGTTCCGGTGGGCGTGCCTGTCCGGCGACCCGGCGGACCTGGCCGCCACCGACGACGCCGTGCTCGCCGCCTTCCCGGACGACGACGGCCTGCACCGGTGGATCCGGTTCGCCCGGGAGCGGGTCAAGGGGCAGGGGCTGCCGGCCCGGATCTGCTGGCTGGGGTACGGCGAGCGGCACGTCGCCGGCACCGCGTTCGACGACCTGGTGGCCCGCGGGGTGCTCACCGCGCCGGTCGCGATCGGGCGCGACCACCTCGACTCGGGCTCGGTGGCCAGCCCCGAGCGGGAGACCGAGGGGATGCGGGACGGGTCGGACGCCATCGCCGACTGGCCGGTCCTCAACGCGTTGCTGTCCACCGCGTCGGGCGCCTCCTGGGTCTCGGTGCACCACGGCGGCGGGGTGGGCATCGGCAGGTCGATCCACGCCGGGCTGGTCGTGGTCGCCGAGGGGACACCGGAGTCGCGGGAGCGGGTCGAGCGGGTGCTGACCAACGACCCGGGCAGCGGCGTGCTGCGGCACGCCGACGCGGGCTACGACATCGCCCTGGACACCGCGCGGAGCGTCGGCATCCGGATCCCGCTGGAGCCGGGCACGCACCCGCCCGCCTGGCAGGCATGAGCCCGCCCGTTCCCCGGCGCCGGCCGTGACGGCGGTGCCGGCGGGGGACCTGCTGGTGCGCCGGGCCGGGCGGGTGGTCACGAACGCCGGCCCGCCGATCGCCGGCCCGGTGGCCGTCGGCATCCGGGGCGGCGTCCTCGCCTGGGTCGGCCCGGACGCGACGGTGCCGCGGGCGCTCACCGACGCGCCGGAGCTGGACGCCGCCGGCGCCTGCGTGATCCCGGGCTTCGTCGACCCGCACACCCACGCGGTGTGGGCCGGGTCGCGGCGCGAGGAGTTCGTCGCCCGGCTGGACGGCACCCGCTACGACGGCGGCGGCATCGCCGGCACGGTCGCCGCCACCGCCGGCGCCACCGACGACGAGCTGGTGGACCTCGCCGCCGGGCGGCTGCTGGCGATGGCGGCCAACGGCACCACCACGGTCGAGCTGAAGACCGGCTACGGCCTGCGGCCGGCGGCCGAGCTGCGGCTGCTGCGGCTGGTCGGCCGGGTCGCCGACCGGGTGCCGCTGCGGGTCGAGCCGACCCTGCTGGCCCACGTCGTGCCGGCCGGCGTGGATCGGGCGGAGCACGTGCGGGCGCTGGTCGCCGTCCTGCCGGAGGCGGCCCGGCTCGGGGCCCGCTGGGTCGACGTCTTCTGCGACCGCGGGGCGTACACGCTGCCGGAGGCGGCGGCGCTGCTGCGGGCCGGCGCCGCGGCCGGCCTCGGCGGGCGGCTGCATGCCGAGCAGCTGAGCCGGACCGGCGCGGCCGGGCTCGCCGCGGACTGCGGGTGCGCCTCCGCCGACCACCTCGAGCACGTGGACGCCGCCGGCGCGCGGGCGATGGCCGCGGCCGGCGTCGTCGGTGTGCTGCTGCCGACCGCCACGCTCACCACCGGCGGCCCGTGGGACACGGCGCGGGTGCTGCGCGAGGCGGGGGTGACGCTCGCGCTGGGCACCGACTGCAACCCGGGCACGTCGTGGTGCGAGTCGGTGCCGTACGCGTTGCAGCTGGCCGGTCCGCTGCTCGGCCTGCGGGTCGACGAGGCGGTGCGCGCGGCCACCGCCGGCGGGGCCGCCGCGCTGCGCCGGGACGACGTCGGCGTACTGCGGGCCGGTGCCGCCGGCGACCTGCTGGTGCTGGCCGCGGCGCACGAGGCCGACCTGCTCGCGCATCTCGGGGCTCCGGCGGTCGGCACCACCGTCATCGGCGGCGTGCCGGTCGCGGGGCTGCGCCAGCTGCGCTGACCGCCGGCGCGGCGCCGGCTAGCTCACCTCGCCGTGCAGCAGCAGGTCCAGCTCGGCGTCGAGGTCGAGGTGGCCCGCCTCCGAGCCGGGCGGCACCAGCGCGTGGCAGCGGTGCACGAACTCGGCGAGCACCGGCCGCGGCGCGGCGAACAGGGCCCACCCCGACGGCGAGCCCAGCTCCACGTACACCGGGCCGCCCAGCTCCTGCGGCGCCGGCCAGACCCGCACGTCGCCCTCCCCGCTCGGCGCGTGCAGCCCGTCCGCGAGGAGCGACCGGGCGAAGATCCACTCGATCGGGTCCCGGCCCGGCGAGGCGGGGAAGGACAGGCGGACGGCGTACGGGTCGTCGCCGTCGTAGCGCAGCGAGGCGTCCAGCAGGACCTCCGCTCGCGGCACCACCAGACGCAACGTGACGGCCGTACGGACCTCGGCTGCTCGACCGGTCATCTGATCCCCCCGTGCGCGCGGTTCGTACCACGCGTGACTTCTTTCGCAGCGGAGCGCCGGTCCGGATGGGTACTGTGTCGCGACGGGGATGGAGATCAGCGAACCGGCCGTCCTCGCCTGTCGAAGGTCTCTCGTGAGGACGGCCACCGTGACGATGCCGCCGGCGCCCCGGCCCGAGGCGGACGCCTCGGACGGCGTGCTGGTGCGCCGGGTGGTCGACGGGGACGACCGGGCGCTGGAGGCGCTCTACGACCGGTATGCGCGGCCGGCGTTCGCGCTGGCACGGCGGATCACCGGCGAGGTCGTGTTCGCCGAGGAGGTCGTCCAGGAGGTCTTCCTGGCGCTGTGGCGGGACCCGGCGAAGTACGACCCGGCGCGCGGCGGCTTCCCGAGCTGGCTGCTCGCGACCACCCACCACAAGGCCGTCGACGCGGTGCGCCGGGAGGAGGCGGTCCGGCGCCGGCGGGTGGCGCTGGCCGAGGACGCCGACCGGTACACCTCCGCCGCGTCCGACCTGCCGCCGGTCGAGGACGCGGCGTGGGCCGGGCTGCGCGGCGAGCGGGTCCGGCAGGCGCTCGGCTCGCTGCCGGCGGTGCAGCGCGAGGCCCTGGTGCTGGCGTACTACGCCGGCTACACCCAGCGGGAGATCGCCGAGCGGACGAACACCCCGCTGGGCACCGTGAAGACCCGGATGCTGGCCGGGATGCGCCGGCTGCGCGACCTGCTCGGTGGGGTCGCCGACGCGGAAGGGGCGCGGCTGTGAGCGGCCCGACCGAGCCGCGCCGGGACCTCGGCGACGAGCACGCCGGCGACCACGGCGAGTGGGACGCCCTCGCCGTCGGCTGGGCGCTGTCCGCGCTCGAGCCGGACGACGAGGCGCGCTTCGCCGTGCACCTGCCGGAATGCGACCGGTGCACCGAGACGGTCCGCGAGTCGCTGCGGACGGTGGCCGACCTGGCGTTCGCGGTGCCGGACGAGGCGCCGCCGGCGTCGCTGAAGCAGCGCATCATGCAGGCGGCCGCGGCCGAGCCGCGGCGCCGGACGCCGCCGCCCGGTCAGCTCGACGTCGAGATCGCGGCGGGACCGGACGAGGGGGAGTGGCCGCTCGGGAGCCGGCTCGCCGAGCCGGAGCCCGACTCCGACGCCGCCGACTGGTTCGCCCGCCCGCAGGCCGGTGTCGACCCCGGTGCCGACCTCACCGCCGACCCCGCCGCCGAGCCGTGGCTGCCCGCCGACGACGAGACCGGCCGGATGCAGGAGCCCACCGGCCGGCCGGAGCGCCCCGCGCCGCCTGGCGACGACGCGACCGGCTGGGCGGGCGGGTCCGCCGCCGGTGCGGGCGCCGCGCCCGGCCTGGACGGGTCCGACCCGCGGCCGGCTCGACCCGATCCGGCTGCCGACGGGGCGTACGGGTGGGGCCGGCACGCGGCGACGGAGGACGAGGCCGGGTCACCGGACGACCTGCCGCCGAACGTCGTCCCGCTGCAGTCGCGCCGGCGGCGGTGGACGAGCTGGGTCGCGGTCGCCGCGGCCGTCGTCCTGATCGCCGGGCTCGGCGGCTGGAACCTGCGACTGCGCTCCGAGCAGGCCGACCTGCGCGCCGGGCAGGACGACCTGCGCCAGGTCGTCGCCCAGCGCAACGCCGCCATCGAGCAGCTGACCCGGGACGGCCCGGCGCGGGTCGCCGCGCTGACCGCCGACGGCAAGCCCAGCCCGGCCCGCCGGGCGACCGTCGTGGTGCGCGGCAACCGCATCGAGATCATCACCGAGGGTCTCAACGCCTCCGACCAGTTCACCTACTGGCTCTGGACGCTCAAGTGCGACGTCACCGATCTCAAGCCGGTGCAGGGCTTCAAGATCACGGCTCCCGGTTCACCGTGCAGAGCATAGGATCGGACGCCGACGCCGCCGGGACGCCGTGCTTCGCGATCAGCGAGGAGCTCGGGCCCGCCCGGCCGACCACGCCGCGCGACGTCGTCGCGGTCGGCGCGGCGAAGTAGCCGATCTTCGGAGGAGCTCTGAGCACCGACCAGCGCGACGACGAGCCGGGCCTCCTCGACGAGGTCGCCGACCGGCTCGGCTTCCGCGACCGGCTGAAGAAGCACCCGACCCTCGCCGTCGCGTACCGCATCGCCGTCGGCGTGCTCGGCACCGCGATCGTGCTGCTCGGGCTGGTGCTGGTGCCGTTCCCCGGGCCCGGCTGGCTCATCGTCTTCCTCGGCCTCGGCATCCTCGCCACCGAGTTCGCCTGGGCGGAGCGACTGCTCGACTACGGCCGGGCGAAGTTCCGCGCCTGGCTCGGCTGGGTGGGCCGGCAGCACATCCTGGTGCGCGTGCTGATCTCGATCGCGACGCTCGCCTTCGTGGCCGGGGTGGTGCTGCTGACGCTCTACCTGTCCGGCACCGGCGTGCCGTTCGTCGGCGACTGATCCGGTATCCTCGCAGCGCCCGGGCGATTAGCTCAGCGGGAGAGCGCCTCGTTCACACCGAGGAAGTCACTGGTTCGATCCCAGTATCGCCCACGGACGATGTTGTCTCCCCTGCTCGCCGGTGAGACCGTCCGTCATTCATTCCGGGGCGGCCCCCGGACCCCCGGAAGGGCGCCTGAGCGGGACAGCGCGAGCCGGGACATCGCGTCATGCTGGCCGGGGGGACGACCCCCCGGAACCCCCCGAAGTGGCCAGGTCGTCCGGGAGTCGGCCTTGTTCGCCGGTGCCGTCGGTCGGCTCGCCGTCGCGATCGCGGTCGCAGTTCGCTGTGCCGCCCGGGAACGGATCATGGCGAATGCTCGCAGGGACCGGCGGTAAGTGCTCTACTGCCCGTCGATGGCAACGGCGGTCCGGAGCGAGCGGCACCGGGCGATCGCGCGCCCGCCGCTGGGCCTGCGCGCCCTGCAGGTCGCGATCCTCGCCATGGTCGGGGTCTACACCGTCTCCACGCTGCTGCCCGACGTGCCGCGCGAGCCCGTCCTGGACCCGTGGCTCTACAGCATCGCCCTGGTGTCGGCGGCCGTCCTGTGCATCGCCCGGCCGGTGCTCGTCGAGCGGGACCGGGCGGCCTGGACCTGGCTCGCCGTCGGCGTCTCGCTGTGGACCGCGGGCGACCTCTACTTCACCGCGGTGCTCGCCAACCTGGAGGAGCCGCCGTACCCGTCGTTCGCCGACGCCGGCTACGTCCTGTTCTACCCGTGCGCGTACATCGGCGTCGTCCTGCTCGTGCGCAGCCGGATCCGCGGCGTCCCGGCCGGGAGCTGGCTCGACGGCGCCGTCGCCGGCCTGGCCGCGGCGGCCGTGTCCGCGGCGCTGGCGTTCGACACCATCGTCGAGAGCACCGGCGGGCCGCTGGCCACCGTGGCCACCAACCTCGCCTACCCGGTCGGCGACCTGCTGCTGCTCGCCCTGGTGATCGGCGCCCTCGCCCTGCTGCGCGGCGGCACCGACCCGACCTGGTGGCTGCTGGGCGCCGGCTTCGTCGCCTTCTCGCTCGCCGACACGGCCTTCCTCTTCCAGGCCGCCCGCGGCACCTACGTCGAGGGGTCGCTGGTCGACGCCGGCTGGCTGGTCGCCGTCGCCGCGGTCGCCTTCGCCGGCTGGCAGGCCGAGCGGCCGGGCCGGATCCGGCCGCAGGGCCTGGCCGGCGCGACCATCCCGACCCTGCTCGCCGCCTGCGCGCTGGCGATCGTCCTGTACGGCAACTGGCGCCCGGTCGGCACGGTCGCGGTCGTGCTGGCCGGGCTCTGCCTGCTCGTCGCCGGCATCCGGACGGTCCTGACCTACCGGGAGTCCGTGGGCACCAGCCGGCGGGAGGCGCTCACCGACCACCTCACCGGGCTGCCCAACCGGCGCCGGCTGGAGACCCGGCTCGGGGAGCTGCTGGAGGAGCGACCCGATGCCTCCACCGCGCTGCTGCTCGTCGGGCTGGACCGGTTCAAGCAGGTCAACGACTCGCTCGGGCACGGGGTCGGCGACGAGCTGCTGCGCCAGGTCGGCTCCCGGCTGGCCGCGGCCGCCGGCCCGGAGGCGCTGGTCGCCCGGGTCGAGGGCGACGAGTTCGCGGTGGTGAGCCGGACGACGGCCGCCGGCGCGGAGGCGCTCGCCCGGCGGCTGCTCGACGCGGTCGACCGCGAGCACGTCGTCGACGGGGCCGGCCTGCGGGTGGACGCGAGCATCGGTATCGCGCTGGCGCCCGAGCACGCGGCCGACGTCCGCGGCCTGCTCCTCGGCGCCGACACCGCGCTGGCCGAGGCGAAGGCGGCGCACACCACGGTGGAGACCGTCTCGGCCGAGTCGTCCGCGGAGCGCCGGGAGGCGCTCGCGCTGGCCGAGCACGTTGCCGGCGCCCTGGACCGGGACGACTTCGTGCTGGCCTACCAGCCGGTCGTCGAGCTGAGCAGCGGCGCCACCCGCGCGGTCGAGGTCGTCGTCCAGTGGCGGCACCCGCAGCGGGGGTTGCTGCCGGCCGCGCAGTTCCTGCCGTTCGTGGAGCAGGCCGGCCTGGCCCGCCGGCTCACCGCCCGGGTGCTCGCCGTCGCGCTCGACGAGCGCCGGCGGTGGCTGGCCCGCGGGGTCGAGGTGCCCTTCGCGGTGAACCTGGGCGTCCCCGACCTGCTGGACATCCGGCTGCCGTACGACGTGGCGCGCGCGCTGGCCGACAACCACGCCTCCGCCGGCGCGCTGGCGTTCGAGGTCGCCGAGGACGTGCTGGCCACCGACGAGGCCCGGGCGCTGCGGTCGCTGGAGCGGCTGCGCCGGCTGGGGGCTCCGGTGGCCGTGGACGGCTACGGCGGCGGCCGCTCGTCGCTGGCGTACCTGCGCCGCCTTCCGGTCGACGAGCTGAAGCTGGACGCGTCGCTGGTCGCCCGGGCCGCGGACTCCGACCGGGACGCCGCCGTGCTGGGCTCCGCGGTGCAGCTCGGGCGCTCGCTCGGGCTGTGCGTCACCGCGCTCGGCGTGGACTCCCCGCAGCTCGCCCGGGTGGCCGCCCGGGCCGGCTGCGAGCGGGCCCAGGGCGCCCTGTTCGCCGCCGTCGACCCGGCCGAGGACCGGCTCCCGGCCAGGCTCTGACCCGTCACCGGGCGGGGGCGGTCCCGGCTCGGCTCAGGGCGGCGGCCAGCGGTCTCGGAAGTCGATCCGCATGATCACCCGCCGGACGGCGGTGCGCGGCTCGACCGCGACCCAGCCCGCCGGCTCGTCGTCGACGTCGGCGACGAGCCCGCAGCCGTCATGACGGCTGCGGCGGGTCCTCTCCGACCAGACCGTCGACGGCCTCGCGGAAGAGGTCCGCGTGGCCGACGTGCCGGGCGTACTCGTCGTGCAGGTCGACCAGCGGACGCCGGAGGTTGGGCGACTTGCCGGTGCTGGTGGTGAATGCCGATGGTTGGTCCAGCCCGCCGTCGGCGATCTTCGCCGCCCAGGCGGCGCGGGACCGCTCGACCGCGTCGCGCCACAGCGCGTAGAGCTCCTCGGGCGAGTCGTCGGCCGCCGACCGCCACCCCCACTCCCAGGGGTCCTCGACCGCGTCCCAGGGCGCGCCGATCGGCTTGCCGGTGAGGAACTCGGCGACCTTCGTGTCCTCGCACAGGGCGAGGTGCTTGAGCAGGCCGCCGAGCGTCATCGTCGACGGCGGCTGCGGCCGGCTCAGGGCTGCCGCGTCCAGCCCGCCGACCTTCCAGGCGAACTGCGCGCGGGAACGCTCCAGCGCGAACAGCAGCATCTCGACCTCGCCGGCCGTCATGGATGGTTCGTCGATCCTGGTGTCCAGGACGGTGTCCTCGGTCATGCGCGGCACCGTAGGCTCTGTTCCGGACGATCTGCTTCCGGAATGCGCGGAGGCGTGCGATGAAGCCCGACACGAGCCCGACGGCGCGAGCGCTGCTGGCCTTCGAGCTGGTCCAGGGCAGTCCGGGGATCACCGCGGACCGGCTCGGCGACAAGCTCGGCGTCTCCGAGCGGGCCGCCCGCCGCTACATCGGCATCCTGCGCGAGGCCGGCATCCCGATCGAGTCGGTACGCGGGCCGTACGGCGGCTACCGCGTCGGCCGCGGGCTGCGGTTCCCGCCGCTGATGTTCAGCGCCGCCGAGGCCCTCAGCCTGGTCATGGCCGTGCTCGACGGCCACCACGACGCGAGCGATCCCACCGACCCGGTCGGCGGCGCGCTCGGCAAGATCGTGCGGGCACTGCCGGAGCCGGTGGCCGCGCAGGCCGAGGTGGTCCGTCGGACCACGGCGCCCGCCCCCGACCGCGCCGCCGCCCGGCCCGACCCCGGGACCACGACGGCCCTCGTGCAGGCCTGCGCGGAGCACCGGCAGGTCCGGCTCGGCTACCGGTCCGAGGCCGGGTCGCAGTGGGACATCGAGGTCGACCCGTGGGCGGTCGTCGTCCGGCACGGCCGGTGGTACCTGCTGTGCCGGTCCCACCGCGCCGACGCCCGGCGGGCCTACCGGATCGACCGGGTCCGCGCGGTGCAGGTGCTCGACGACACCTTCAGCCCACCCGCCGACATCGACCCGGTCGCCCTGCTCGAGGAGCATCTCGCCGTCGGATGGGAGTACGACGTCGAGGTCCTCGTCGACGCGCCCGCCGAGACCGTGTCGCGGTGCCTGTCCGGCGCCATGGGGCTGCTCGAACCGCTCGGCGCCGGGGCCTGCCGGCTGGTCGGCAGCACCAGCAACCCGGTCTGGTACGCCGAGCAGCTCGTGGTGCTGCCGGCGCCGTACCGGATCGTGCGGTGCCCCGAGCTCCAGGACGCCGCGCGCGTCCTCGGGCAGCGGCTGCTGGCAGCGGGTCAGCGTCCACGCTGAGTGCAGCCGAGCCGGGCGACGTACCCACCTGCACGGGCCGCCGTACGCCCGGTGCGAGGATCCGGGCGGCCGGCCGGGCCGGGCACGAGCGACGGTCATACGATCGGCGCCGTGACGGCGGCGCCGGACGCGGTGATCGAGTTCGAGGCGCAGCGGGTCCGGCTGTTCGGGCTGGCGTATCGACTGCTCGGCTCGCTACGCCGCCGGCCTGCGGCTCGACGCTGCCGAGGTCAACGGCCAGCCGGCGGTGCTGGTCCGGGCCGGCGACGAGCTGACCGCGGTGCTCGCGGTGGAGGTCGTCGACGGGCGCATCGCCGCGCTGCACGTGGTGGCGAACCCGGACAAGCTGGATTTCCTGTCCCGGCAGGCCGGCGGCCTGTCACGTTCCGGCGGCCGGTCCGGTCCTGGTAGGTGACCGAACCCCTCGATCGCGGCGGGCGGGGCCGAGCGCCCGGGCCGTCGCCCCGGACGAATGGACCCGTGATGGGCTCGATCCTGGTCACCGGCGGCACCGGCACCCTCGGCCGGGTGGTGGTGGACCGGCTGCTCGACGCCGGCCACGAGGTGCGGGTCGCGAGCCGCCGGCCCGCGCCGACCGGCGGCGCCCGGCCGTACGCCTGGGCGACGGTCGACTACCGCAGCGGGGACGGCCTGGGCGCGGCCGTCGGCGGCGTGGACGCGATCGTGCACTGCGCGGGCGACCTCCGTGGGGTGGTGGACCGGCGGCTGGTCCCGGCCGCGGCCGCGGCCGGCTCGCCGCACCTGGTCTACGTCTCGATCGTGGGCGTCGACCGGGTGCCGCTCGGCTTCTACCGCCGCAAGCTGGCCGCGGAGCGGACGATCGAGGAGTCCGGGCTGCCGTGGACCGTGCTGCGGGCGACCCAGTTCCATGACCTGCTCCGCGTCCTGCTCGCGGCCGTGGCCCGGCTGCCGGTGCTGCCGGTGCCCGCGGGCTGGAGCGTCCAGCCGGTCGACGTCCGGGACGTGGCCGACCGGCTGGTCGAGCTGGCCGGCGGGCCACCCGCCGGCCGCGCGGCCGACCTCGGGGGACCGCAGGTGCGCGGAATCGACGAGCTGGCCCGGGCCTACCTGCGGGCGACCGGACGCAGCCGCCGGGTGCAGCCGGTGCGGATACCGGGCGCCACCGCCGCCGCGTACCGGCGGGGCGGCCACCTGGTTCACGACGGCGACAGCGGCCGGATCACGTTCGAGGAGTACCTCGCCGGCCATCCGAACCGTGCCAGCCTGTCCTACCGGGGGAGGCGGCGATGAGCTCGCAGGGGCACTTCCCGACCGCGGACGCGGTGTCGCAGACGATCACCCTGGTCGTCACGGGCGCCATCCCGGTCGCGCTGCTCATCCTCACCCGCGGCCTGTACGCCACCACCCGGCCGGCCGACGCCCGCGACCCTGCCGCCCGACCGGGCGGGTGACCGCCGCGCGGGTGCTGCGGGATCATGGGGCGGTGGGAGGCGGGATGGACGGGCCGGCGCTGCTGGCCGTCGGCGACTCCCGCCTGACCGAGGCGGTGCTCGCCGCCGGGCGGGTCCTGGTGGACGTCGGGTGCGGCGACGGCCGGCACACGGTGCGCTGGGCCGAGCGCGAGCCGGGGGCGCTGGTCGTCGGGCTGGACGCGGAGACCACCCGGCTGGACCGCGCGCTGAGCACCGCCCGCCGCCGGCGGCTGCACCGGGTGCTGTTCGTCACCGCCGCCGCGGCGGACCCGCCGCCGGCGCTGCTCGGGCGGGCCGACGAGATCGCGGTGATCATGCCGTGGGGCTCGCTGCTGGACGGGGTGCTCGGCGGCGACGTGCGGGTGCTCGGCGGCGTCCTGGCGCTCGGGTCGCCCGGCGCTGTCCTCGACGCGGTCGTCAACGTCCGGCCCTGGGACGCACCGTCCTCAGTGGACCGCAAGCTGGCGGCGACGCCGGAGCCGACGGCCGGCCACCTGCAGGCGCTGGCCGCGCGGTACGCCGGGCTCGGCTGGCGGCTCGACCCACCGGCCTGGCTGGGCGACCGGGAGGCCCGCGCCCTCGGGTCGAGCTGGGCGTCCCGGGTCGTCTCCGCCCGGGCCAGCCGCCTGCTCCGGCTGCACGCCACGGCCGGTCCGGCGTGAGCGGCGAGCCGTCGGTGCGGATCACCGCCGCGGGGCACCCGGCGGTGACCGGGCGGCACGGCAAGACGCTGGAGCTGACCGCCGGTGCGGACATCACGGCGCGCGCCACCTGCGTGCTGGGCGTCGCCGCCGGACCGCTGCCGGGCGACCTGCCGCGGCTGCGGGGCCGGGTGCGGCTCGAGCTCACCGCCGGCGGCGAGACCTCGACCGTCGAGGGCCAGGTGAACCCGCACTACGCCGCCGCCGAGCGGCTCGTCGTCCGCCGCAGCGACGCGCTGGACCGGGACACCTTCCTGGTCAACGCGTCCGCGGCGGCCGCAGACCTGGCCCCTGGCCTGCTCGCGGCGCTGCGGGACCCGGCCACCCGGCTGCAGGTCACCGCGACCGAGCTCGGCGAGCCCGACCCGGTCCTGCTCGTCCTGCGCGCCGACCCCGGCCCGGTGCCGCCGTGGGTCGCGACGCTGGTAGCGCAGGCGGACACGGTCCTCGACCTGACCGGGCCGGGGTCGCCCGCACCGCCGGTCCAGCTGCCGGGCCGGCGGCACCACCGGGTGCCGGCGGACCTGGCCGGCGCGCGCACCGTCGTGGTGGTGGTCCGCGACCTCGCCGAGCCGGCGCTGCCGACCGTCCGGCCCGGTGCTCGGGTCGTCGGGTGGCCGCCCATGCCCGGCGCCGACCTGGTGCTCGCCGGCGGCGTCCGGGCCCACCCGCTGCTGCACGCCGGCCCGCTCCCGGCGACCGCCGCCGCGGCCCGCACGCTGGCGATCCTGGCCGGCGCCCTGCCCGCGCCGGTGGCGGTGTCCGTCGACCCGGCCGGCGCCGATCCGGCCGCGCTCGCGCGGGTGCGGGAGCGGCTGCCGGCCCACACCCTCCTGCTGCCGGACCCGGCTGTCGGCTGGGGCGTCCGGGCCGTGGCGGTGCCACCCGGGGACCCGCTCGACCCGGCGCTGCTGCGCGGGCTGCGGCACGCTCCGACCCTCGCGCTCGTCCCCCCGGCCGGGCGGGAGCCGCCGCTCGCCGTCGACCCGGCGGCGCTGGCCGGCAGGCTCCGCGCCGCCGGGCTGTCCGGCCGGTCGGCCGCCGAGCTGCTCACCGCCCTGGGCGTGCCGCGCCGGGACGCCTACCGGCTGGCCACCGGGCTCGACTGATGGGGTTGTCGGGCCTGTCTGACGCAGCCGGCGCACGGCGGTTGCGCTGGGTATATGGCAAGGATGTTCGCGGCCCGGTCGATAGCATCGACGGGTCAGCGTCGAGCCAGGAGGATCCCGTGTCGCAGCCGTTCCCGCCCGCCGTCCCCGCCGCCGTGGCGGTGCCGGCCGGGACCACGGCGGCCGGCGCGCTGGAGGCGGCCGGCGTCGGGCTCGACGGTCCGTCCGGTGCCGTCGTGGTGCGCGAGCGGGCGACCGGCGAGCTGCGTGACCTCGGCTGGGCGCCGGAGGCCGACGTCGAGGTCGAGCCGGTCGCGCTGGACTCGGACGCCGGCCGTGCCGTGCTGCGGCACTCCGCGGCGCACGTGCTCGCGCAGGCCGTCCAGGACCTCTTCCCGGGCACCCGGCTGGGCATCGGCCCGCCGATCGAGAACGGCTTCTACTACGACTTCCTGCCCGAGCGCCCGTTCACCCCGGAGGACCTGTCCCGGCTGGAGAAGCGGATGCAGGAGATCGTCAAGGCGGCCCAGCGGTTCTCCCGGCGACCGGTCGGCGACGACGAGGCCCGTGCCGAGCTGGCGCACGAGCCGTTCAAGCTGGAGCTGATCGACCTGAAGGGGGCTGCCGGCGACGCGGCGGAGGGCGCCTCGGCCGAGGTCGGCTCCGGCCAGCTCACCATGTACGACAACCTGGACCGGCGCTCCGGCGAGCGGGTCTGGACCGACCTGTGCCGCGGCCCGCACCTGCCGAGCACCCGCCGGATCCCGGCCGTCAAGCTCACCCACTCGGCGGCGGCGTACTGGCGGGGCAGCGAGCGCAACCCGCAGCTGCAGCGGATCTACGGCACCGCCTGGGAGTCGAAGGACGCCCTCGCCGAGCACCTGCGGCTGCTCGCCGAGGCGGAGAAGCGCGACCACCGCCGGCTCGGCGCCGAGCTGGACCTGTTCTCGTTCCCGCCGGAGATCGGCTCCGGGCTCCCGGTCTTCCACCCCAACGGCGGGATCATCCGGCGCGAGCTGGAGAACTACTCGCGGCACCGGCACGAGCGCGGCGGCTACGAGTTCGTCAACACCCCGCACATCACCAAGGAAGACCTCTTCCTCACCTCCGGGCACCTGCCGAGCTACGCCGACACCATGTTCCCGCCGATCACCTTCGAGGGCGCGGACTACTACCTCAAGCCGATGAACTGCCCGTTCCACATCCTGATCTACGCCTCCCGCGGGCGGTCCTACCGGGAGCTGCCGCTGCGGCTGTTCGAGTTCGGCACCGTCTACCGCTACGAGAAGTCCGGCGTCGTGCACGGCCTGACCCGGGTGCGCGGGCTGACCATGGACGACTCGCACATCTTCTGCACCAGGGAGCAGGTGCCCGACGAGCTGGGGTCGCTGCTGGCCTTCGTGCTCGACCTGCTGCGCGACTACGGGCTCGACGACTTCTACCTGGAGCTGTCCACCCGGGGCGACTCGCCGAAGTTCATCGGCGATCCGAAGGACTGGGAGGAGGCGACCGCCGCGCTGGCGACCGCCGCCGGCAAGTCCGGGCTGGAGCTGGTCGCCGATCCGGGTGGGGCCGCGTTCTACGGCCCGAAGATCTCGGTGCAGGCACGGGACGCGATCGGCCGGGCCTGGCAGATGTCCACCATCCAGGTCGACGTCCAGCTGCCGCAGCGGTTCGGGCTGGAGTACCAGTCCGACGACGGATCCCGGCAGCGCCCGGTGATGATCCACCGCGCCCTGTTCGGCTCGATCGAACGCTTCTTCGGCATCCTGACCGAGCACTACGCCGGCGCGTTCCCGGCCTGGCTGGCGCCGGTGCAGGCGGTCGGCATCCCGGTGACCGACGCGCACGTGCCCTACCTCGCCGCCTTCGCCGACCGGCTGCGGGAGCACGACATCCGGGTCGAGGTCGACTCCTCCGACGACCGGATGCAGAAGAAGATCCGCACCTGGACCAAGCAGAAGGTGCCGTTCCTGCTCATCGCCGGGGACGACGACGTCGCGGGCGGGACCGTGTCCTTCCGCTACCGGGACGGCTCCCAGCGCAACGGCGTGCCGCTCGACCGGGCGGTCGAGGAGGTCGTCGACTTCGTCCGGCGGCGGGAGAACGCCGGGCCGTCCGAGGCGTCCTTCGCCGGGAGGTGAGCCCGGTGACCGAGGACGCGGGCGGCCAGGGCTCGTCCCCGCTGGTGACCGAGCAGGACGGCGCGGGGGAGCCGGACGCCTTCGTCCGGCTCTGGACCCCGCACCGGATGGCGTACATCAAGGGCGAGGGCAAGCCGGCGGACGCGGCCGACTGCCCGTTCTGCCGGGCGCCGCGGCTGTCCGACGAGGACGGTCTGGTGCTGGCCAGGGGCGAGCGGGTGTACGCCGTGCTGAACCTCTACCCGTACAACTCCGGCCACCTGATGGTGGTGCCGTTCCGGCACGTCGCCGACTTCACCGAGCTGACCGCCGCGGAGTGCGGTGAGCTGGCCGCCTTCACCCAGCGGGCGATGGCGACCGTGCGGGCGGTCAGCGGCGCGCAGGGCTTCAACATCGGGATGAACCAGGGGTCGGTCGCCGGCGCCGGCATCGCCGCGCACCTGCACCAGCACCTGGTGCCGAGGTGGGGCGGCGACACGAACTTCATGCCGGTCGTCGGGCACACCAAGGTGCTGCCGCAGCTGCTCGCCGACACCCGCGCGCTGCTCGCCGAGGCCTGGCCCGCCGGCTGAGCCGCCCCGCATCCCCGCACCGCACCCCGCAGTGACGCCCGCCGCGAGTGACGCCACCGTCCCGCGAGTGACGGCGCTCGCGCCGTCACTCGCGGCAGGATCCGTCACTCGCGGGATTGCGCCGTCACTCGCGGGATCGCGCCGTCACTGGCGCCAGAATCCGTCACTCGGACCTGTCCGCCGTCACTCGCGCGGTACGCCCGTCGGCGACGGTGCTCAGGCGTTCCGGCGGGAGACGTGCACGCCGATCGCGCCTGCCGCCAGACCGCCGAGCAGCAACAGGCCGCCGACCAGAGCGACCGGCAGCGGCTCGCCGGAGGCGTCCGTCTCGGCCAGGGCGTCACCGGCGGAGGAGCCGCCGTCGGAGGGGCTGCCGTCGGACGCGCCGTCTGCGGCCGAGCCGCCGGCAGCGGAGCCCGCCCCGGTGCCGGCGGAGCCATCCGCGCCCGGCCGGGCCGCCGCGGCCACCGGCGGGTGCTTGACGTCCACGACGAGCCGGTCCGGCCCGGTCAGCCGGTAGACCCGGAAGCCGGCCTTCGTCGCCTGCCCGATCCCGTACGAGACGACCGCCTCGAACTCCCCGGCGGAGCGCACCTGGCGCAGCGCGGGGAAGCGCGGCGTCGCGTTCGTCCGCGGCGACGGCCGGTCGATCCAGTCGGTCTGCCGCATCGAGATGGCCAGCACGGCGGACCCGGCGATCGGCAGCGTTCGCCCCGTCGGATCCTCGACGAGCTGGGTGCCGTAGCGCACCTCGTAGCCGAGCGTGGGCCCGCTGAGCCGGAAGACCACCCGGTCGAAGCCATCGTGCCGGCCGGTATCGATCGACGTGATCGCCACCGGCGTCTCCGGCGCGGGCGGCTGCCTCGGTCACCGGCGCGGTGCCGAAGCTGTCGTCCCCGGCGGCGGCCGGAGACGCGCCGGCGAGCGTGGCGCCGGCGGCGAGCAGGGCAGCGGCCGCGCCGAGCAGGGCGAGCCTGCGACCGCGGGACGAGATGACGGACATCGTGGACCCCCTCGGGCTCCGGCGATCTCGTACCGCCGGATGCACCGAAGACGCGGCTCCGCCCGCTCCCGTTGACAACGGAAGCGAAACAGGCTAGGTACGGGCGGCCGCCGCCGCGATCGCCTTCTGTGCCTCCTGCTCCGGCATCGGGTCGTGCCGCAGGTAGCGGCGGGTGAAGCGGCCGGTGCCGGCGGTCAGCGAGCGCAGGTCGACCGCGTACCGCACCAGCTCCACCTCCGGGACCTCGGCGCTGACCACGCTGCGCTCGCCGCCGACCGACTCGGTGCCGGTCACCCGGCCGCGGCGCCCGGACAGGTCGCTCATCACCGCGCCGACGTACTCGTCCGGCACCGTCACCGAGACCGCGTGCACCGGCTCGAGCAGCGAGATCCGGGTCGCCTTCGCCGCCTCCCGCAGCGCCAGGGCGCCGGCGGTCTGGAACGCGGCGTCCGAGGAGTCGACGCTGTGCGCCTTGCCGTCGACGAGGGTGACCTTGAAGTCGACCAGCGGGAAGCCGGCCGCGACGCCGCGCTCCATCTGGGCGCGGACGCCCTTCTCCACGGACGGGATGAACTGCGACGGCACCGACCCGCCGACCACCTTCACGGCGAACTCGAAGCCGGTGCCGCGGTCGAGCGGCTCGACCTCGATGTCGCACACCGCGTACTGCCCGTGGCCGCCGGACTGCTTCACGTGCCGGCCCTTCGCCGCCGCCTTGCCGGCGAAGGTCTCCCGCAGCGGCACCACGACCGGGACCGTCTCCAGCTCCACGCCCTGCTCCCGCAGCCGGTCGAGCAGCACGTCCGCGTGCGCCTCGCCCATGCACCACAGCACCAGCTGGTGGGTCTCCGGGTTGCGCTCCAGCCGCAGCGTCGGGTCGCCGGCGGTGAGCTTGGCCAGACCCTTGGCCATGGCGTCCTCGTCGCTGCGGGTCTTCGCCCGGACCGCCACCGGCAGCAGCGGCTCCGGCATCTCCCACGGCGCGACCAGCAGCGGCGCGTCCTTGGCCGAGATGGTGTCCCCGGTCTCGGCGCTGGTCAGCTTGGTCACCGCGACCACGTCACCGGCGACCGCGGACTCGACCGGGCGCAGGGTGGCGCCGAGCGGTGAGAAGAGGTGACCGAGCCGCTCGTCCGTGTCGTGGTCCCCGGTGGTGTCACCGCGGCCGCGTTCCGTCTCGGACGGGTGCCCGGACACGTGGATCGGCAGGTCCGCCCGCAGGGTGCCGGAGAAGACGCGGACCAGCGACACCCGCCCGACGTACGGGTCGACGGTCGTCTTGACCACCTCGGCGACCAGCGGGCCGGCCGGGTCGCAGGTCAGCGGCTCCCGAGGGCTGCCGTCGATGCCGGTGACCGGCGGCACGTCGTGCTCCAGCGGCGACGGGAAGGCGCTGGTCAGCACCTCCAGCAGCTCCGCCGAGCCGAGCCCGGTCGGCCCGCAGGCGGCCAGCACCGGGTGGAAGGCGCCGCGGGCCACGGCGGTCTCCAGGTCGTCGACGAGGATGTCCATGTCGATGTCCTCGCCGCCGAGGTAGCGGTCCATGAGGGTCTCGTCCTCGCTCTCGGCGATGATCCCCTCGATCAGCGCGTCGCGCGCGGTGTCGATCAGGTCGACGTGCTCCGGGTCCGGGTCGCGCTCCTTCGGCGGGTAGCCGCCGGTGTAGTCCTGGATCTTGCGGGACAGCAGCCCGATCACCCCCGCGACGGTGCCGTCGTCCGCGTGCACCGGCAGGTAGAGCGGCAGCACGTTGTCGCCGAAGACCCGGCGGCAGACCGCCACCGTCTCGTCGAAGTCGGCCCGCTGGTGGTCCAGCCGGGTCACCACGACGGCACGCGGCATCCCCACCGCCGCGCACTCCTCCCACAGCGTGATCGTGCTCGCGTCCACCCCGTCCACCGCGGAGACCACGAACAGCGCGGCGTCGGCGGCGCGCAAGCCCGCGCGGAGCTCACCGATGAAGTCCGCGTAGCCGGGGGTGTCGAGCAGGTCGACCTTGACGCCGTCGTGCTCGAACGGGGCGACCGACAGCGACACCGACCGCTGCTGGCGCACCTCGGCGGGGTCGGAGTCGCTCACCGTGGTGCCCTCGGTGACCGAACCGGCACGGGGGATCGTCCCGGTGGCGTGCAACAACGCCTCGACCAGGGTCGTCTTCCCGGAGCCGGAGTGGCCGACGACCGCGACGTTGCGGATGCGTTCCGGGCGGTCGACCGCGGCCACAGCAGCGACCGCCCCCCGGTCAGCTCCCTTGGTGGCCCCTTTCGACGCCATGACCGCCTCCACTCCCGCGCCCCTGCGCATCCGCGCCGTAGATCGTGTCCCCCAGCCCGGGCGGCGTGGGCCGCCGAGCCGCTGGGAGACACGACCTGACGATTCGACACCCTCGGTTGCGTCACCGACAAGACTCCGGGGCGACCGATCGGCGCCATCTGCCGGTCGCGTGGCCTCCCGGGAACCCCGGCCGGCCCCGGGTGCGGCGCCACTATGGTGAGTCGCACCATGTTCAACGTCTTCTCGCGGGCCGGGTGGGCGCGCGTGATCACCCCGCTCGGCGAGGCACTCGCCCGGCGCGGGGTGACCGCCGACGCCGTCACCGTCGTGGGCACGCTCGGCGCGGTCGGCGGCGCGCTCGCCTTCCTCGCCCGCGGCGAGTTCTTCGTCGGCGCCCTGGTGATCTGGTTCTTCGCGATGCTGGACATGGTCGACGGCGCGGTGGCCCGGGCCCGCGGCGGCTCCAGCCGCTTCGGCGCGGTGCTCGACTCCAGCCTCGACCGGGTCGCCGACGCGGCCGTGTTCGGCGCCCTGCTGTGGTGGTTCGCCGGGCCGGGACAGTCCCGCTCGCTGGTGCTGGCCTGCCTGCTCTGCCTGATCCTCGGCGCCCTCGTCTCCTACGTGAAGGCGCGCGCCGAGGGCGCCGGGCTCCGCTGCGACGTGGGCCTGGTGGAGCGGCCGCAGCGGCTGACCATCGCCCTGGCCGGCACCGGGCTGGACGGCCTGGGCGTGCCGTACGTCCAGGCCGTCGCGCTCTGGGCGCTGGTGGCGCTGTCCGCGATCACGGTGGTGCAGCGGCTGGTCGAGGTGCGCCGGCAGGCCGGGGCGGACCAGGTAACCCCGTGACCCCTCCGAGCGCGAGGGCCCGCGGCGCGAGCGGGAGCGCGGGAGCGGCCGGCCGGCCGCGCGAGTGGGCGCCGCGGATCGTCGAGGCGGGGTACGCGGCCGGCTGGGCGGCGGTCAAGGCGGTGCCGCACCCGGTGGCGGCGGCCGCCTTCCGGGTCGCGGCGGACGTGGCGGCCCGCCGGGACGGCAAGGGCAGCCGCCGGCTGCGGGCGAACCTGCGTCGGGTGGTGGGTCCGGCCGTCCCCGAGGCCGAGCTGGACGCCCTCGTGCACCGCGGGCTGCGCTCGTACGCCCGGTACTGGCGGGAGGTCTTCCGGCTGCCGGTGATCGGGCCGGACGCGATCCGGGAGCGGACCGACTTCCGCGGCGCGGACCTGCTCGACGCGTCCATCGCCGCCGGCCGCGGCGCGATCTGCGCGCTGCCGCACATGGGCAACTGGGATGCCGCCGGGGCCTGGCTGGTCGACCACGGCATCCCGTTCACCACGGTCGCCGAGCGGCTGGAGCCGGAGTCGCTCTACCGGCGCTTCCTCGCCTACCGCGAGGAGCTCGGGATGGAGGTGGTGCCGCTCACCGGCGGCGACCGGCCGCCGTCGGACGTGCTCACCGAGCGGCTGCGCGCCGGCGGGATGGTGTGCCTGCTCGGCGACCGCGACCTGACCCGGCGCGGCATCGACGTCCGGTTCTTCGGCGAGGCCGCCCGGATGCCCGCCGGACCGGCGCTGCTCGCCGCCACCACCGGGGCCGCGCTGCACCCGTGCGGCCTGTGGTTCACCGAAAGCGGCTGGGCGGTGCGGGTGCACCCGGCCGTCCCGGTGGCGCCGGACGGCCGGCTGCGGCACCGGGTCACCGCCGCCACCCAGTCGCTCGCCGACGTCTACGCCGCGGAGGTCGCGGAGCACCCGGCGGACTGGCACATGCTGCAGCGGCTCTGGCTCGCCGACCTCCCGACCCGGTCACGGGGGGCGCCGCCGGCGCCCGTCGGCGAGCCGGCCGGGGCGGGGGGCTGAGCCGGTGCGCGTCGGTCTGGTCTGCCCCTACTCGTGGGACATCCCGGGAGGCGTGCAGGCCCACGTCCGGGACCTGGCCGAGGCGCTGATCGCCCTCGGGCACCGGGTGTCGGTGCTGGCGCCGGCGGACGACGACACGCCGCTCCCGCCGTACGTGGTCGGCGCCGGGCGGGCGGTGCCGGTCCGCTACAACGGATCGGTCGCGCGGGTCCAGCTCGGGCCGGTGTCGGCGGCGCGGGTGCGCCGCTGGCTGCGCGACGGCGAGTTCGACGTGCTGCACGTGCACGAGCCGGTCGCGCCGAGCCTGTCGCTGCTGGCGCTGATGCTCGCCCGCGGCCCGATCGTCGCCACCTTCCACACGTCCAACACCCGCTCCCGGTCGCTGTCGGCGGCCCAGAACGTGCTGCAGCCGTTCCTGGAGAAGATCCGCGGCCGGATCGCGGTCTCCGCGGCGGCCCGGCAGGTGCAGGTGGAGCACCTCGGCGGCGACGCGGTGGAGATCCCGAACGGGGTGGCGGTCGCCCACTACACCGCCGCGGGGCCGCTGCCGGGCTACCCGCGGGCCGGCGGCACGGTCGGTTTCATCGGCCGCTACGACGAGCCGCGCAAGGGCATGCCGGTGCTGCTCGCGGCGCTGGCGACGCTCGCCCCGCACCGCCCGGGGCTGCGGCTGGTGGTGGCCGGTCGCGGTGACGCCGAGGACTTCCGGCGCGACCTGCCGCCGGCGCTCGCCGGCCGGGTCGAGCTGCTCGGCCAGGTCAGCGAGGCGGACAAGGCGCGGATGCTGCGGTCGGTGGACGTCTACTGCGCTCCGAACCTCGGCGGCGAGAGCTTCGGCATCATCCTGCTGGAGGCGATGGCGGCCGGGACGCCGATCCTCGCCAGCGACCTGGACGCCTTCCGCCGGGTGCTCGACGACGGCCGCGCCGGCACGCTCTTCCCGACCGGCGACCCCCGCTCGCTGGCCGCCCGGCTCGCCGGCCTGCTCGACGACCCGGACCGGCGCCGGACGCTGGCCAGGGTCGGGTCCGAGGTGGTGGCCGGGTACGACTGGCCGGTCGTCGCCCGCCAGGTGCTCGACGTCTACGAGACGGTGATCGCCGCCGTGCCGGTGGCGGTGACACCGGACCCGGTCCCGCCCCCGTCGTCGGTGAGTGGTCGAACGGCCTACCCTCATCACCCGTGGGAGTGATGCTCACCCTCGCCGCGCTCGCGGTGCTGCTCGCCACCTGGGTCGGCTGGACCGGCACCCGGTTGCGGCGGCTGCACGACCGGACCGCCGCCGCGCGCTCGTCGCTGGACGCCCAGCTGGTCCGCCGGGCGGCCGCGCTGCAGGCACTGGTCGACCGGTCCGGGGCCGAGCTCGGCACGGCCCGCGCGGCCCGGCTGCGCGCCCTCGCCTCGGCCTCGCTGGACGCCGACGCGAGCACCCGCGAGGCGGCGGAGAACGACCTGTCCCGCGCGCTGCGCGACATCCCGGGCGACGCGGACCCGGCGCTGCTCGGCGACCTCGCCGACGCCGCGCGGCGGGTGGCGTTCGCCCGTCGCTTCTACAACGACGCCGTCCGGGACACCGTGTCGCTGCGCCGGGGCCGGCTGCCGCGGCTGTTCCGGCTCGCCGGTCGCCGGCCGCTGCCGGCGTTCTTCGAGATCGACGACACGGTGCCCGCGGTGCGCCCGCCGGCGCACACCGGCACCGCCCACCCTCCCGGCTGACCGCGCCGACCCCGGCCGTCCGCGTCGGCCGGCCGTCCCGGTCAGCCCGGCGGGTCCCGGCGGTCCCGGTGAGCGCGGCCGGTCGATCGCGTTGACCAACCTGGCGACCGCCGCCGGGCCGTTCGGTGGTCTCCCGGTTGGTGAACGTGGTCGACCAGCCGACCGCGGGGGCGAGCGCGGCAGGATGGGTGCGGGGCGGGCGGCGGCCGGGCGCGGGTAGGGTGCCGGGCCGCGGCCGGAGGGCCGACCGCGCGGAGAGGAATGGCGTGCGACGCAACGTCCGGGCGCGGCTGGCCATCCTCGGGCTGCTCGGCGGGCTCGCGGCCTGCTCGGACGAGCCGCCGGCCGCGGTCGCGCCGCCGACGGCCAGCCCGACCCCGACCGCGACCGCGACCCCGAAGCCCGTGCCGCGACCGGCGCCGCGGCCGGTCAACCCGCTGACCGGCCTGCCGGGCGTCCCCCGCGGGCCGGTGATCGCGGTCAAGATCGACGACACCGCCGGCGGCCGGCCGCAGATCGGCCTGGACGCCGCCGACGTGGTGTACGTCGAGCAGGTCGAGGCGGGCGCCACCCGGCTGGTCGCGGTCTTCGCCGGCCGGCACCCGGGCACGGTCGGACCGGTCCGCAGCGTCCGCAACAGCGACCCCGAGCTGCTCGCCTCGTACGGCCGGCCGGCGCTGGCCTACTCCGGCGGCGCCGGCGTGCCGGTCGCCCGGCTGCGCCGCTCCCGGATCGTCGACGCCGGCGCGCCCACCCGCGGCGGCCTCTACCGCCGGCTCGGCAGCAGGCCGGCCCCGTACAACCTGGTCGTCGACCTCGCTGGCCTGGCCCGCACGGTCCGCGGGGTCTCCCGGCCGGTCGGCGTCGGCTTCCGGTGGGCCCGCACCGACCAGCGGCTGACCCGCGCCCGCAAGGTGTCCCGGGTCAGCGTCCTGGTCGGGCAGACCCGGGAGACCTTCCGCTGGGAGCCGCGCAGCCGCCGCTGGCAGCTGCTCAACCGCGACGGCTCGCTGCGCCGCACCGCCTCCGGCCGCCCGATCGCGACCCCGAACGTGGTCGTCCCGTTCTGCCGGGCGCGGCTCGACCGGTCGAACGTCGACGTGCTCGGCACGCCGTCGGTCTACACCTCGACCGTCGGCACCGGCCGGGCGTTGGTCTTCCGGGACGGGCGGGTGCTGGTGGGCACCTGGGTGCGGCGGCACCCGTACCACCGGATGGACTACCTGGACGGCCGGCGCAAGCCGCTCACGCTGCAGCTCGGCGGTGCCTGGGTGCTGCTCGCCGCCGTCGGGGCGCCGGTCGACGCCCGCTGACCGGTCAGGAGGTCACCGGCGCGACGTAGAATCGCGGCATGTCCGAGTCCTCCCACGACGCCTCCGTGACCGCCGCCGCCCCGCAGACCGGCACCGCCCGGGTGAAGCGCGGCATGGCCGAGATGCTCAAGGGCGGCGTGATCATGGACGTGGTCACCCCCGAGCAGGCCAAGATCGCCGAGGACGCGGGTGCCGTCGCCGTGATGGCGCTCGAGCGGGTGCCCGCCGACATCCGCGCCCAGGGCGGCGTGGCCCGGATGTCCGACCCGGACATGGTCTCCGGCATCGTCGACGCGGTCTCCGTCCCGGTGATGGCGAAGGCCCGGATCGGCCACTTCGTCGAGGCGCGGGTGCTGCAGTCGCTGGGCGTCGACTACGTCGACGAGTCCGAGGTGCTGACCCCGGCCGACGAGGCGCACCACATCGACAAGTGGGCGTTCACGGTCCCGTTCGTCTGCGGCGCCACCGACCTGGGCGAGGCGCTGCGGCGGATCTCCGAGGGTGCGGCGATGATCCGGTCGAAGGGCGAGGCCGGCACCGGCAACGTGGTCGAGGCCACCCGGCACATGCGGTCCATCCGCGCCGGCATCGGCCGGCTGACCACGCTCGCGCCGGAGGAGCTCTATGCCGCGGCCAAGGAGCTGCGCGCGCCGTACGAGCTCGTCGCCGAGGTCGCCGCGCTCGGGAAGCTGCCGGTCGTGCTGTTCACCGCCGGCGGCATCGCCACCCCGGCGGACGCGGCGATGATGATGCAGCTCGGCGCCGAGGGCGTCTTCGTGGGCTCCGGCATCTTCAAGTCCGGCGACCCGGCCCGGCGCGCCGAGGCGATCGTGAAGGCGACCACCTTCCACGACGACCCGGACGTGATCGCGAAGGTGTCCCGCGGCCTGGGCGAGCCGATGGTCGGCATCGGCGCCGGCGAGCTCCCGGCCGAGCAGCGGTACGCGGGCCGGGGGTGGTGAGGCGACGGGGCCGCCAGCTGCGCGAGGCCCCGGGCAGGCCCGAGGAGGGCGGCGGCCCCGGCGACGAACGATCGGCACCGTGAGCGGCCGCCCGACCATCGGGGTCCTCGCGCTGCAGGGCGACGTCCGCGAGCACCTGCGCGCGCTGGAGACCTCCGGCGCCGCCGCGGTCGCCGTCCGCCGGCCGACCGAGCTGGACGCCGTCGACGGGCTGGTGATCCCCGGCGGCGAGTCCACCACGATCGCCAAGCTGGCCGCGGCGTTCGAGCTGACCGAGCCGCTGCGCAAGCGGATCGGCGCGGGCCTGCCGGCGTACGGGTCGTGTGCCGGGATGATCCTGCTCGCCGAGCGGGTGCTGGACGGCGTCGCCGGGCAGGAGACGCTGGGCGGGCTGGACGTGACGGTCCGCCGCAACGCGTTCGGCCGGCAGGTCGACTCGTTCGAGGAGCCGATCGCGGTGGCCGGCATCCCCGGCGGGCCGTTCCACGCCGTCTTCATCCGGGCGCCGTGGGTGGAGTCCGTCGGTCCGGACGTCGAGGTGCTCGGTGTACCGCCGCGGAGCCGCCGTGGACCGCCGGCGGACCGGCCGTGACCCAGTGGCCGGACCCGCCGCCGGTAGGATCGTCGCGGTGCGGCAGGGTGCCCTGCTCGCCACGTCCTTCCACCCCGAGCTGGCGGGCGACGCGCGCGTGCACGCGCTGTTCGTGCGGATGGTGAGGCAGACATGAGCGAGCGCGAGCGGGAGACGGCATGAGCGGCCACTCGAAGTGGGCGACCACCAAGCACAAGAAGGCCGTGGTCGACGCGCGGCGCGGGAAGCTGTTCGCGAAGCTGATCAAGAACGTGGAGGTCGCGGCGCGGGTCGGCGGCGGCGACCCGACCGGCAACCCGACCCTGTACGACGCGATCCAGAAGGCGAAGAAGAGCTCGGTCCCGAACGACAACATCGACCGGGCGGTCAAGCGCGGCTCCGGCGCCGAGGCGGGCGGCGCCGACTACCAGACGATCACCTACGAGGGGTACGCGCCGGGCGGCGTGGCCGTGCTGGTCGAGTGCCTGACCGACAACCGCAACCGGGCGGCGTCCGACGTGCGGACCGCGATGACCCGCAACGGCGGCTCGATGGCCGACCCGGGCTCGGTGGCGTACCTGTTCGCCCGCAAGGGCGTGGTGATCGTGCCGAAGGCCGGCACCAGCGAGGACGACGTGCTGGCCGCGGTGCTGGAGGCCGGCGCCGAGGAGGTCAACGACCTGGACGAGGCGTTGGAGGTGCTCAGCGAGCCGGGCGACCTGGTCGCGGTGCGCACCGCGCTGCAGGCCGCCGGGATCGACTACGAGTCGGCCGAGGCGCAGTTCGTGCCCAGCGTGACGGTGCCGCTGGCGGAGGACACCGCGCGGCGGGTCTTCCGGCTGATCGAGGCACTCGAGGACCTCGACGACGTCCAGGACGTCTACGCGAACTTCGACGTCTCCGACGACGTGCTCGCGCTGGTCGACTGAGTCGCTGTCGGGCGCCGGCCTTCCGGATGGGCCGGTCGGTTCAGCTGACGGGGCCCAGGCGGCCGGTGGTGTAGCCGCGCGCGACCGCGGCCATCACCGCGTGCACGTCGGTCTCCCACGGGGAGAACGGGCCCTGCCGCCAGCCCGGCGAGCCGGCGTTGCGCTGCACCGACTCGCAGGCCGCCCAGTCCTGCCGGTTCACCAGGTCCCAGAAGTCGGTCGCGTACGCCGGGTCGAAGCCGGGCAGCCCGGCCGCCTCGGGCGGGAAGTACCAGGAGCACTCGACCCGGGTCCGGTCCGCGGCGAGCGGCTCCAGCCGGTGCGTCATCAGGTAGTCCGGGTGCGGGCTGACCAGCAGGCTGGGCAGCAGCGCGGCGTAGCCGACCTCCCGCCGCCGCGCCGGGGGCAGGCCCGGGATCGGGACGCCGCTGCTGCGTCCGGTCATCGACATCGTCTCCGCGTGCGCCGCCAGCCGCAGCGGCCCGCCGACCCAGGCGCCGGCCGGCTCGACCGGGTAGCCGCGGCCGGAGTCCGGGGGCGTCACCTCGCACAGCTCCGGGTGGATGCTCGCGCAGTGGTAGCACTCGAGGTAGTTCTCCACCACGATCTTCCAGTTCGCGGCGACCTGGTAGTCGTGCCGGGCGCCGAGCACGAGACGCTCCGGCCGGTGGTCGGTCACCACGACGTCCGCGTTGCCGAGGTGCTCGGCGAGCGGCGGTGCGTCGCCGGAGACGTTCGCGAACAGCCAGCCGTGCCAGTCGGCGACCCGCGCCTCGACGAGGCCGAACTCGTCCCTGTCGATCCCGGCCCCGCTCGACTTGCCGAAGCGCGGGGTGGCCCGGCACTCGCCGGACAGCCGGTAGACCCAGTCGTGGTACGGGCACCTGATGCCCCGGGCCCGCCGGGCGGACCCGGGCGGCAGCAGCTCGTGGCCGCGGTGCCGGCAGGCGTTGAAGAACCCGCGCAGCACGCCGGCGCCGTCCCGGACCAGCAGCACGCTCGTGGTACCGACCGGCACCGCCCGCTGCTGCCCCGGCGCCGCGAGATCCGCGGCCCGGCCGACGCAGACCCACGAGCCGTCCAGGAAGTGCCGCCGCTCCCAGTCGAAGACCTCGGCGCTGGCGTACGCCGCGCCGGGCAGCGTGCGCGCGTCGGCCACCGGCCGCAGCACCACTGCCAGCGCGGCCAGATCGAGCGGCGCGCTGCGCTCCGGTTCCATCGGATCAGGCGCCGCGGATCTGGATCGTCCTGCTCACCGGGGCCCACCGTACCTGCAGATTGGGTGTGGACACGTGCCTTGCTTGCCGGGGTGTCGGCGGCGGCGGGCTCGGCCCGCTCGGTAGCGTCGTCGAGCGAGAGTTTCGCACCGGCGGAGGAGGGCGGCGTGCGGGTGCTCGGCGTCGACCCCGGGTTGACCCGCTGCGGTGTCGGCGTGGTCGAGGGTGCCCCCGGCCGGCCGCTGCGGCTGGTCGCCGTCGAGGTGGTGCGCACCCCGCCGGAGGCCGACATCGGCGGGCGGCTGCTCGCCCTGGCGGCCGCGCTGGAGGCGGCGGTCGCCGCGCACGCCCCGGACGTGGTGGCGGTCGAGCGGGTGTTCAGCCAGCACAACGTGCGGACGGTGATGGGCACCGCCCAGGCGGCCGCGGTCGCGATCCTGGCCGCGGCGCGGGCCGGCGTGCCGGTCGCGCTGCACACGCCGAGCGAGGTGAAGGCCGCGGTGACCGGCTCCGGGCGGGCCGACAAGGCCCAGGTGGCCTCGATGGTCACCAGGCTGCTCACGCTGCCGGAGCGACCCCGCCCGGCGGACGCCGCCGACGCGCTCGCGCTGGCGATCTGCCAGCTCTGGCGCGGCACCGCCCAGACCCGCCTCGCCGCCGCCCTCGCCGCCCACGATGCGAGGCTGCCCCGGTGATCGCGAGCGTGCGCGGGCAGGTGGCGGCGCTGGGGCCGGACGGCGTGGTGGTGGAGATCGGCGGGGTCGGGCTCGCGGTGTCCTGCACGCCCGGCACGCTGGCCCGGCTCCGGGTCGGCCAGCCGGCCCGGCTCGCCACCAGCCTGGTGGTCCGGGAGGACTCGCTCACCCTCTACGGTTTCGTCGACGACGACGAGCGGTCGCTGTTCGAGCTGCTCCAGACGGCCAGCGGGGTCGGTCCGCGGCTGGCCCAGGCCGTGCTCGCCGTGCACCCGCCGGCCGAGGTCCGCCGCGCCGTCGCGACCGCCGACGTTCCGGCGCTCACCCGGGTGCCCGGCATCGGCCGGAAGGGCGCCGAGCGGCTGGTGCTCGAGCTGCGCGACCGGCTCGGCCCGGCCGAGCCGACCACACCGGCGGACTCGGCTGCCCGCACCCCGGTCTCGCCCTGGCGCGAGCAGGTGCGGCACGCGCTGGTCGGGCTCGGCTGGTCGGCCCGGGAGGCCGAGGACGCGGTCGCGGCCGTCGCCCCGGACCCGGCCGAGGCGCGACGGGGACCGTACGCCGGACGTTCCGACGCTGCTGCGGGCCGCGCTCCGGGTGCTGAGCCCGCGGTGAGCTGGACACCATGGTGTGCACGGGTGTGCGGTGACGCACCTGGAGGTGGCCGATGACCGACGTGGACGTCGCCTCGCCGTACGCGGAGGGCGACGAGCGGGAGGTCGAGGCCGCGCTCCGCCCGCGCCGGTTGGCCGACTTCGTCGGGCAGCCCAGGGTCCGCGAGCAGCTCGGCCTGGTCCTGGAGTCCGCGCTGCGCCGCGGCCGCCCGCCCGACCACGTGCTGCTGTCCGGCGCTCCCGGCCTGGGCAAGACCAGCCTGGCGTTGATCATCGCGGCCGAGCTCGGCGCCGGGATCCGGGTGACCAGCGGGCCGGCCATCGAGCGGGCCGGCGACCTGGCCGCGGTGCTCACCGCGCTCGGCGAGGGCGACGTGCTGTTCATCGACGAGATCCACCGGATCGCCCGGCCCGCCGAGGAGCTGCTGTACGTCGCGATGGAGGACTACCGGGTCGACGTCGTGGTCGGAAAGGGACCGGGCGCCACCGCGATCCCGCTCGAGGTCGCGCCGTTCACCCTGGTCGGTGCGACCACCCGGGCCGGGCTGCTGACCGGGCCGCTGCGGGACCGCTTCGGCTTCGTCGGGCACATGGAGTTCTACGAGCCGGCCGAGCTGGAGCAGGTGCTGGTCCGCTCGGCCGGCCTGCTCGGGGTGCGGCTGCGGCCGGACGGCGCCGAGGAGATCGCCGGCCGCTCCCGCGGCACCCCGCGGATCGCGAACCGGCTGCTGCGCCGGGTCCGCGACTTCGCCGAGGTCCGGGCGGACGGCGTGGTCACCCGGCAGGTGGCCCAGGCCGCACTGCGGGTCTACGACGTCGACGACCTCGGCCTGGACCGGCTCGACCGGGCGGTGCTCGACGCGCTGGTCCGGCGGTTCGGGGGCGGGCCGGTCGGGATCTCCACCATCGCGGTCGCGGTGGGGGAGGAGGCGCAGACCGTCGAGGAGGTCGCCGAGCCGTACCTGGTCCGCGCCGGCCTGCTGGCCCGCACGCCGCGCGGGCGGGTGGCGACGCCGGCCGCCTGGACCCACCTCGGCCTCGCGGTGCCGGCGCCCCCCACCGGCCCGCCGGCGCTGTTCGACTGAGCCCGGGGCGGCCAGCCGGAACCGTCCCCGCCGCAGGCTCGTTGCCCGGGGAGACACCCGCGCCGCTGTGTACACTGCGCCGATTGGCCAGTGGGGCCCGAAGCGGACGTGCGGGTGCGATCAGGAGGAGACCGGAGCATCATGGGTGACACCGCCGGGGCACTGCTGCCCCTGCTGCTGCTCGGGCTTGCGTTCGTCGTGCTCATCGTGCTGCCGATGCGGTCGCGCAACCGCGCGCTGCAGCAGACCCGGCAGATGCAGGCGGGTCTGTCGCCGGGCGTCGAGGTGATGATGACGTCCGGGCTGCTCGGCCGGGTGACCACCGTCGGCGACGACACGGTCGAGCTGGAGATCGCGCCCGGCGTCGTGGTCCGGTGGGCCAAGGCAGCCGTCGCGGAGATCCGCACCGCCGGGCCGGCCGCCCCCGACGAGCCGCCGAGCGCCGAGCCGAGCCGCACCGACGGCGAGGCCGGCACCGCCTGACCGCCCGGCCGGGCCCTCCGGCCGGCCGGTTCATACTGGCCAGGAACGTTCCCCGCCGCGGCGGGACCCGCACCGAGGAGAGAAGACCCGTGGCCGCACCGTCCGGACAGCTGCCTGTCGGCCGCTACCTCGGCGCCCTCGCCGGCCTGTTCGTGGTCCTCTACGCGCTGGTGTTCTTCACCGGCGACTCGGCGACCCCCAAGCTGGGTCTCGACCTGCAGGGCGGCACCACCGTCACCCTGCAGGCACGCACCGAGGACGGGCGCCCGCCCAGCCGCGAGGCCCTCGACCAGGCCCGGCAGATCATCCAGCGCCGGGTCGACGGGATCGGCGTCGCCGAGGCCGAGGTGGTCACCCAGGGCGGCGACCGGATCGTCATCTCGGTGCCGGGGCAGGACGGCGACCAGGCCAAGCAGCTCGGCCAGACCGCGCAGCTGCGGTTCCGGCCGGTGAAGGCCGGGCCGTTCCCGGCCACGCCGACCTCGACCGGCACCGCGACCCCCACGCCGTCCGGCTCCGCGTCCGGCACCGCGCGGCCGAGCGCGACCCCGGCCACACCGAAGGCGAGCGCCACCACCAGCCCCTCGCCGGCCGGCTGGGCGGGCCGCCCGGCCGCGGCCGCCCCGGCGCCGAGCAGCCCGGCCGCCACCCCGTCCGGCTCGGCCGCGCCGGTCGACCCGGCGCAGTACCCCGGTGCCAGCCCGGCGGAGGCCAAGCTGCTGGCCGCGCTGAGCTGCTCGGAGCAGCAGGCCGGCGCCGCCACCGACCGGTCCGACCAGGTGATCGCCGCCTGCGACCAGGACGGCACCCAGAAGTGGCTGCTGGACAAGGCGATCATCGAGGGCACCCAGATCGCCGGCGCCTCGGTGGTCGCGCCGGACCAGAACAACGCGCAGTGGCGGGTCTCGCTCGACTTCAAGGGCGCCGGCCAGGCCACCTGGGCGGAGTACACGGCCAAGCACAACGTCACGGTGACCCCGAACGACCCGGCGAACCGGGTGGCCTTCGCGCTGGACGCCCGGGTCATCTCGGCGCCGGAGATCCAGGGCACCATCAACGGCTCGACCGAGGTCACCGGCCAGTTCACCCAGGAGTCGGCGACGGAGCTGGCGAACGTGCTCAAGTACGGCGCGCTGCCGCTGACCTTCGAGCAGCAGGAGGCGCTGACCGTCTCCCCGACGCTGGGCACCGACCAGCTCAAGGCCGGCCTGCTCGCCGGCGGCATCGGCGTGGTGCTCGTCTTCGCCTACAGCCTGCTCTACTACCGGGCCCTCGGCCTGATCATGATCGCCAGCCTGATCCTGTCCGGTGCCCTGGTGTACGCGGTGCTGGTCATCCTCGGCCGGCAGATCGGCTTCACCCTCACGCTCGCCGGCGTCACCGGGTTCATCGTCGCCATCGGCATCACCGCGGACTCGTTCGTGGTGCTGTTCGAACGGTTGAAGGACGAGATACGGGACGGCAGGTCGCCGCGCTCGGCGGTGCCCCGGGCCTGGGTCCGGGCGCGGCGGACGATCCTGTCCGCGGACGCCGTCTCGTTCCTCGCCGCGGCGATCCTCTACTACCTCGCCGCCGGGTCGGTGAAGGGCTTCGCCTTCACCCTGGGCATGTCCACCGTCCTCGACCTGGTGATCGTCTTCCTGTTCACCCATCCCGTCCTCGCGCTGGCCGCCCGGAGCAAGACCTTCATGTCGCCGGGGATCTCGGGCCTCGGCTCGGTGCAGCGGGTCGCGGCCCAGCGGGCCGCGGCAGCCGCGGCGGCCGGCCCGCCCGCCTCCGCCCGGCCCACCGCCCGCCGCGGCCGCGTCCCGGCGAAGGAGTCCTGACCCATGCTCACGCTCTTCCGCCGGCTGAACGCGGGCGAGGCCGTCTTCGACTTCATCGGCTCCCGCAAGCGGTGGTACTGGGTGTCGGTCGGGCTGCTGCTGATCTGCGTCGGCAGCTTCATCTTCCGCGGCTTCAACTTCGGCATCGAGTTCTCCGGCGGCACCTCGTTCCAGTTCCGGGCGGCGGCCGCGCAGCCGGCGCAGGTGCAGGAGGTGGCCGAGCAGGCCGGCGCCGAGGTGGCGACCCCGCCCCAGGTCGTCGGCAGCGGCGGCACCCGCTCGATCCTGCTCAAGACCGGCGAGCTGCCGCCGGCCGAGCAGACGGCCGTCAAGGACGCGCTGCAGTCCCGCTTCGGCCAGGAGGTGACCGTCCAGGCGGTCAGCTCGTCGTGGGGCGGCGACATCACCAACGCCGCCCTCCGCGGCCTGATCCTCTTCCTGGTCGCCGTCTGCATCTTCATCGCGATCCGGTTCGAGTGGAAGATGGCGGTCGGGGCGATCGCCGCGCTCTTCCACGACCTGCTGCTGACCGCGGGGGTCTACTCGCTCGTCGGCTTCGAGGTCACCCCGTCGACGATCGTCGGCCTGCTGACCATCCTCGGCTTCTCGCTGTACGACACCGTCGTCGTGTTCGACAAGGTGGACGAGAACGCCAAGGGCATCCTCGGCGGCTCCCGCATCACCTACTCGGGGGCGGCGAACCTGGCGGTCAACCAGACGCTGATGCGCTCGATCAACACGTCGCTGATCGCGCTGCTGCCGGTCGCCGGGCTGCTGTTCGTCGGCGCCGGCCTGCTCGGGGTCGGCACCATCAAGGACCTCGCGCTGGTGCTGTTCGTCGGCCTCGCCGCGGGGGCGTACTCGTCGATCTTCCTGGCGACACCGATCGTGTGCGACCTCAAGGAGCGGGAGCCGAAGTACGCCGCGCTGCGCAAGCGGGTGGCGGCGCGGAAGGCGGCGGCCGGCGAGGGCACCGCCGCCCGGCCGGCCGGCCGGGCCCGGGGCAACCGGGCCGCGGCGACGCCGGCCGAGCCGGACCCGGTCGAGCCGGTCGCGCCGGCCGAGGGCGACCTCGGCCGCGGCGCCGACGAGCCGGAGCCGGAGCGGCGGTCGCCGAGCGCCGGACGGCGGGCGCCGGCGCCGCCCGGGGCGGCTCGCCCCGCCCTGGCGCCCGGCCGAAGCGGCCCCAGCAGCGCCGCGGCGGTGGTGGGCGGCCGTCGGCCAAGAAGCGCCGGTGAGCCCGGCCGGCTCGCCGACCGCGGGGGCAGGCGGGACGGGCGGGGAGCTGGCACGGGCGGGCGGCGGGGAGCTGGCACGGGCGGAGGGCGGGGAGCTGGCACGGCGGGTCGCGGCCCGGATCCGCGAGGTGCCCGACTTCCCGCTGCCGGGCGTGCTGTTCAAGGACCTGACGCCGCTGCTCGCCGACGGGCCGCTGTTCGCCGACCTGGGCCGGGCCATCGCGGCCGAGCACGCCGGTGCCGGCTTCGACGTCGTCGCCGGGGTGGAGGCACGCGGTTTCCTGGTCGCGGCGGCGGTCGCGCTCGCCGCCGGCACCGGGGTGGTGCCGGTCCGCAAGGCCGGGAAGCTGCCGTGGCGGACGGTGGCCCGCTCGTACACGCTGGAGTACGGCGAGGCGACGATCGAGGTGCACGCGGACGCCTTCGCCGAGCACCGGCGGGTGCTGCTGGTCGACGACGTGCTGGCCACCGGTGGCACCCTGGCCGCCGCGGCTGACCTGGTCGGCGGTGCCGGCGGCGAGCTCGTCGGGGTGTCGGTGGTGCTGGAGCTGGCCGCGCTCGGCGGCCGGGACCGGCTCGGCGCACTGGACGTGCACACCGTGCTCACCGGGTAGGCGGCCGCTGCCGGCACTGCTCTGTTCGGGGGACGTCGGGCCGGCAACCGCCGGCTTTCGGGTGACGCCCGTACACTGAGTGAGATCGACCCGCCGAGCAGAGGGAGCGGGCCCTGAGCCAGGACGTCGTCCCACCGGCCACCCAGCCGGCGCCGGCCGAGGCCACCGCGCCGGCCGGGACATCGGCGCGTCCGGCCTCCGCGCCGCCCGACCCGCCCGGCCGCCCGACCCGCCGGGCGCGAACGGGTCCGCACCGGCTGCGCCGCCGGTCGAGGCCCGCCTGTCGCTGGACGACGACCCGTACCCGACCCAGCCGCTGCCGGGCCTCCCGCTCGTCCTGGACGACGAGGACGGCGCCGATGCCGGGATCGGGGTCAAGCCGGACGAGGTCGACCCGACGACGTACCGGCGGCGGGTCCGGGCCCGGCTCGCCCGCCGGCTGGCCTCCGGCGGCCAGCGCCCGTCCGGGATCCAGGCCGTCCTCGAGCCGCTGGTCGCCACCCACCGGGCCGCGCATCCGAAGGCGGACCTGAAGATCCTCCAGCGGGCGTACGACATCGCCGAGGAGCACCACCGCGGCCAGCTGCGCAAGAGCGGCGACCCGTACATCACCCACCCGCTCGCGGTGGCCACCATCCTGGCCGAGCTCGGCATGGACACCACCACGCTGGTCTCGGCGCTGCTGCACGACACCGTCGAGGACACCCGCTACACGCTGGACGACCTCAAGGACGCCTTCGACGCCGAGGTCTCGCACCTCGTCGACGGCGTCACGAAGCTGGACAAGGTCAAGTACGGCGACGCCGCCGAGGCCGAGACGATCCGCAAGATGATCGTCGCGATGGCCCGCGACCCGCGGGTGCTGGTCATCAAGCTCGCCGACCGGCTGCACAACATGCGCACCCTGCGCTTCCTCCCGCCGCACAAGCAGGAGCGGATCGCCCGCCAGACGCTGGAGGTGCTCGCCCCGCTCGCCCACCGGCTCGGCATGAACACGGTGAAGTGGGAGCTGGAGGACCTCGCGTTCGCCACCCTCTACCCGAAGCGCTACGACGAGATCGTCCGGCTGGTG
>CAWATS010000022.1:0-13997 GCA_963785005.1 uncultured Actinomycetota bacterium | reverse complement strand
CGGTCGGACCCGGAGGTGAGCGGTGCCGCCGCGGCTGCGTCGTAGCGACCCGACCAGGCCGGGGCTCACCCGCCGCCGCGCCGGCCGCGGCTGGGTCGTCCTCGATGCGGCCGGCCGGAGGGTCACCGACCCGGACGTCCTCGGCCGGGTCCGGTCGCTCGTCATCCCGCCGGCCTGGCGGGACGTATGGATCTCGCCCGACCCGTACGGGCACATCCAGGCGGTCGGGACCGACGCCGCCGGTCGCCGGCAGTACCGCTACCACGACCTGTGGCGGCAGCGCCGGGACCGGGCCAAGCACCTGCGGGTCCTGCAGGTGGGGGAGCGGCTCCCGATGCTGCGCCGGCGGTGGCGGCGCGACCTGAACCGGTCCGGCCTCGACCGCGACCGGGTGCTCGCCGCCGCAGCCCGGCTGCTCGACCTCGGCCTGTTCCGGGTCGGCGGGGAGGAGTACGCCGAGGAGCACAACACCTACGGGCTGGCCACGCTGCGCCGGGAGCACGTCCGGGTCCGGCAGGGCCGGCTGGTCTTCGACTACACCGCCAAGGCGGGGCTGCGCCGGATCGAGACGGTCGGCGACCCGACGGTGGTCGAGGTGGTCGACGCGCTGCGCCGGCGGCGGGACGACCCGAACCCGGAGCTGTTCGCCTTCCGCTCCGGCGGCGGCTGGTCGGACGTGAAGAGCAGCACGGTGAACGAGTACCTGCGGGAGGTGTCCGGCCTGGACATGTCCGCGAAGGACTTCCGCACCTGGCACGCCACCGTGCTGATGGCGACGGTGCTCGCCCGGCCGCCGGTCCCGCCGTCACGACGGGCCAGGGACCGGGCCGTCCGCGCCGGCTACGTCGAGGTCAGCGAGGCCCTCGGCAACACCCCCGCGGTGGTCAGGTCGTCCTATGTGGACCCGCGCGTGGTGGACCTCTTCCACGGCGGGACCACCATCGCCGTGCCGCCCCGCAAGCGTTCCGAGGACGCGCTGCGCAGCGCGCTGGAGCAGGAGGTCCTCGACCTGCTGCGCACCGACCCCGACTAGAGCACCCTGTCCAGGAACTCCAGCACCGCGTCCGCCGCCTCCGCGATCACCGCCTCGTAGTCCAGCCCGGCCTCCGGCAGGATCTCGCCCGGGCGGGCTGGAATCATGACGTCCCAGATCAGGTGCTGAGGTGGCGGTAGCGGCGGGCGGCGAGCGGGGCGAAGACGGCCACGATGAGCACCGGCCAGCCGACGGCCAGGACCAGCGCGTGCTGCGCGGCCCACGAGTCGCCGCCCCAGCCGGGGTTGCCGAACAGCTCGCGGACCGCGGCCACGGTGGCGGACAGCGGGTTCCACTCCGCGATGGCGCCGAGCCACCCGGGCATGCTCTGCGGCGCCACGAAGGCGTTGGAGGCGAAGGCGATCGGCCAGACCAGCACCTGCACGGCGACCACCGCCTCCGGACTGCCGGCGAGCAGACCCAGCCAGATGCCCACCCAGAGCAGCGCGAAGCGCAGCAGGAGAAGCAGCGCCACCGCGAGCAGCGCGTCACCGACGCCGTTGTGCGCCCGCCAGCCCACCAGCAGCCCGCAGCCGAGCAGCAGCACGAGCGTCAGGGCGGAGTTGAGCAGGTCGGCCATGCTCCGGCCGGCCACCACCGCGGACGGCGCCATCGGCATCGACCGGAACCGGTCGGTGATCCCCTTCGCCGCGTCCGCGTTGACCGCGACCATCGTGGCCTCCACCCCGAAGACCATGGTCAGCCCGACGATGCCGGGCAGCAGCAGTTCCCGGTAGTCGGCGCCCGCCGGGACCAGGAAGCCGCCGCCGAACAGGTAGCCGAACATCAGCAGCATCAGGACCGGGAAGGCGAGGGCGAAGGCGAGCACCGCCGGCTGGCGGACCCAGTGGGCGACGTCCCGACCGGCGACCGTCCACGAGTCGGCCGCGGCCCAGCGCAGGCTCGTCATGCCGGCACCTCCTCGCCGGCGCGCACGGTCGGGGTGGTCAGGGACAGGAAGACCTCGTCGAGCGTCGGTCGGCGCAGCGCGATGTCCTCGGCGCCGACGCCGACGTCGGCGAGCTCGCGCACCACGCCGGTCAGCGCGGCGACCCGGTCCCGGACCGGGGCGCTGACCTGGCGGCGGTCGGTGTCGACGGCCGCCAGGGTCCCCGCCACCCGCTCGACGATCACCGTCGCCGCAGCCAGGTCGGCCGTGTCGCGCACCACCACGTCGATCCGGTCGCCGCCGAGCGCCGACTTCAGCTCGGACGCGGTGCCGTCGGCGACGACCTTCCCGGCGTCCAGCACCACGATCCGGTCGGCCAGCTGGTCCGCCTCGTCCAGGTGCTGGGTGGTCATCAGCACGGTGGTGCCGCCGGCGACCAGCGAGCGGACCGCCGCCCAGACCTCGGCCCGGCCGCGCGGGTCCAGCCCGGTGGTCGGCTCGTCGAGGAAGAGCACGGCCGGGGTGAGGATCAGCCCGGCCGCGAGGTCCAGCCGCCGCCGCATCCCGCCGGAGTACGCCGAGACCGGCTTCGCCCCGGTGTCGGCCAGCCCGAACAGATCCAGCAGCTCGTCGGCACGCCGGCCGGCCGCCGCCTTCCCGAGGTGGAACAGCCGGCCGAACAGCACCAGGTTCTGCCGCCCGCTGAGCACCTCGTCGACCGCGGCGTGCTGGCCGACCAGCCCGATCCGCGCCCGTACCTGCGCCGGCCTCGCCACGACGTCGACGCCGGCCACCTCGGCGCGACCCGAGTCGGCGCGCAGCAGCGTGGCGAGGATGCGCACGGCGGTGGTCTTCCCGGCGCCGTTGGGACCGAGCAGGGCGCAGACGGTGCCGGCCGGCACGGCGAACTCGACGCCGTCGAGCGCCGCCGTCCGTCCGTACCGCTTGCGCAGCCCCTCGACTACGACGGCGGGTTCGGCTCCGGGCATGGCCACCTCAATTCTGTACGTTGTACGAGGACGGCCCAAGCATATACCGTACGACGTACAGAATTGCAACCGGGAATGATGTGGCGGTGGCGACGGACTACAGCGGCGGTGGCGACCCGCGGCGCAGCATCGAGCTGCTGTGGGGGACCCGGGAGCCGCCCCGGCGCGGTCCGAAGCCGAGGCTGACCCTCGACGCGATCGTCCGGGCCGCGATCGAGGTGGCCGACGCGGAGGGGCTGCCGGCGCTGTCCATGCGCCGGGTGGCCGAGCAGGCCGGCGTCACCGCGATGTCGCTGTACACCTACGTCCCGGGCAAGGCGGAGCTGCTCGACGTGATGATCGACCGGGTCACCGCCGAGACCGCCCGGCCGGCGGAGGTGCCCGGTGGCTGGCGCGGCCGGCTGGAGCAGGTGGCCAGGGAGAACTGGGCGCTCTACCACCGGCACCCGTGGGTGCTGCAGGTGGCGGTCAGCCGGCCGCCGCTCGGACCGGGTGTCACCGGCAAGTACGACTACGAGCTGAGCGCCCTGGACGGGATCGGGCTGTCCGACGTGGAGATGGACGCCGTGCTCAGCCTCGTGCTCGGGCACGTGGAGGGGGTGGCCCGCCGCTCGGTGGATGCGGCCCAGGTGGTGCGGCGGACCGGGCTGACCGACGAGCAGTGGTGGGAGGCGGCGGCGCCGGCGCTGGACAAGGTCCTCGACGCCGGGCAGTTCCCGACGGCCGCGCGGGTCGGGACCGCCGCGGGCGAGGCGTACGGCGGGGCCGGCAGCCCGCAGCACGCACTCGAGTTCGGGCTGGGCCGGATCCTCGACGGTGTCGAGGCGCTCGTGCGCAGCCGGGACTCCACCGGGTCCTGATCCCGGGGCAGCCGGCGGTCGTGCCGGCGCGCCGGGGGAGGCGACGGGGGGCTCCGTCGAGAGCTGACCGGGAACCTCAGCCCAGCCAGCGGCGGATCTTCTTGCCCGTCACCTTCTTGCGGGCCGCCGGCAGGTCCGCCTCCAGCCGGCTGGCGTCGGTGGCCTGCCGGGCGTGCAGCAGCCCGTAGGTGAAGGCGTTCTCCCCGGCGGCGTACGCGGCGAGGCCGCTGCTGCGCAGCAGGTCCCGGGTCACCACCGAGTCGTGGTGGTCGCCGAGCAGCTCCTGGATGCCCTCCATCGCGGCGGCGAGCCGCTCGGCCGGCCCGCCGACGACCGGAGCTGCCGCCTCGCCGGCGTACCGGGCCCGCTTGGCGGACTTGCGAGCCTCGTGCAGCGCGGTGTCCCGATCGAGGACGCCCGCCAGCGGCGGCTGCCCGGGCTCCCGCCCGGCGGCCCGGTCGGCCTCGTCCAGCAGCTCCTCGACTTCGCCGACCGTCTTGCGCACCCGCGAGCGCAGCTCGCGGGCCGCCGGCCGGGCGCCGCGCTCGGTCGGCGGCGCCGCGATCAGCTCGTCGAGGTCGTCGAGCAGCCGTGCGTACCGCGCGCCGTCGAGCACGGCGATCAGCGCCCGCCGGTGCCGGACGGTGTCGGCGCGCAGGCCGTCGATCAGCCGGGAGCGGACCGGGCCGAGGACGAGCTCGTCCGGCTCGGCGTCGAGCGCCCGACCGAGCCTGGCCGCGAGCACCTCGGCGTCCCGGACGTGCCCGAGCGACTCGGCCAGCCACCGCAGCTCGGCACGCAGCCGGTCGGTCGTGTCCCGGTCGTACAGCGGCCGGAACGTCTTCAGGGTGCTGCGCAGCCGCCGGGTCCCCACCCGCATCTTGTGCACCGCGTCCCGCTCGTCGCGCCGCACCCGAGGGTCGTAGTCGACCAGCACGTCCCGCTGTGCCCGCACGTACGCCCCCACCGCGGCCGCCGCGGTCCCGTCCGGCGGGGGCGGTCCCGGCGTCGACCGGCCACCGGCCGTCCAGCGCCCGGGCCAGCTTCGACACGGCCGCCGCGGGTGTCGCGCCGGCCGCCCGCAGCCGCGCGTCCACCGCCGCCAGCAGCGCCCGGTCGCCGCCGGCCAGCTCGACCTCGAGCTCGCGCCACTGCTTCGCGGTGGTCTGCTCGCCCAGCGTCTGCGCGGTGACCAGGTCGTCGGCCACCAGCGCGAGGACCCGCCCGTCGCCGTCGAGGAGCGGCCACTCCGTGCGGCGGGTGGTCAGCTTGAGCACCGGCCGCAGCGGGGTGCCGCGGCTGAGCGCGCGGACCTCGGCCGCGACGCGGGCGGGCACCGCGCCGGCGCGGCCCAGCGGGAGCTGCAGCTCGTCGCGCTCGTCGCCGCCGCGGTAGCGCTTGACGTGCCAGCCCGCATCGGTCCCTCCGGTGCGCCGGCGCAGCGCCACCCGGTCGCGGGCCAGCCGCAGGTCGGGGGTGTCGTAGTAGACGGCGATCAGCCGGTGCCGGCTCGGCTGGCCGACGGTGGCGCCGTCCGGGGAGGCGCCGTCGGCGATCCCGAAGCCAACCGGTACGTCGTACTTGCGCTCGATCTCCAGTGCCATCCGGACCACTCCCAACCCGCCACCGCCCACCGTTCAGCAGCAGGCTACCTGGACGTAACCTGCCCGGCGCGGCCCCGGTGGATCAGAAGCGGTGGTCCTCCTCGTGGTAGCCCAGCGCCTGGAAGACCGCGCCGACATTGTCGAAGACCGGCCCGGCGGGCAGCCTGCGGACCAGGTCCCGCAACCGCTCCGGCGCGTCGGCGTCGACCAGGTGGCCGAGCAGCCCGGCCGCATCGTCGGGGAAGGCGGCGCGGGTCAGGTAGGTGGCGAGGTCGGACCGCAGGACCACCTCGTCCGGGGTCATCCCGGGCGGCGCCGCCGGCCGCCGGTCCTCCGGCTCGCCGAGCGCGCCCGGGTCCGGTTGGTCCTCGCCGGCCGGCTCGGCCTCCCTCCACTCCTGGGCCCGGGTCGGCCGCTCGGCCCGCATCATGCCCTCGACCTCGTGCTCGAGCTGCTCGTCGACGCGGGGAGAGTGCTTGTCGCTGCCGCGTTCCATGCTCAACCGTCCTCCGGGACTCGGGCCCGCACCGTACCGTCCAAATCGACCGTGACCTGAAGGACCGGCTGGGGATGGGTGGTCGGTCCGCGCTGGACCTGCCCGTCACGGACCCGGAAGACGCTTCCGTGCCAGGGGCAGCGGACGCACAGCTCGTCGCCGGAGCCGGACAGCTCGCCGTCCGAGAGCGGGCCGGCCAGGTGCGAGCACAGGTCGTAGAGCACGTCGACCTGGCCGCCGCGCCGCAGCACGAAGACCGGCTGGCTGCTCAGCACCATCCGCACCGGCCGGCCGTCGGGCAGGTCGTCCAGCGAGCAGAGCCGGGTGAAGTCCTCCGGCAGGACGTAGGGTGCTGCCTCGGCGTGGTTGGCCCCCGCCGCCTGCCGGTACGCGAGGTGACCCCCGAGATAGGCGCCCAGGCCGCCGGCGCTCACCGCGGCCAGGCTGAGGGCCACCCCGCGGGCGTGCCGGCCGCGGCGCCGGGCGCGCCAGGAGGCGATCTGCAGGCCCAGGGTGACCGCGTTCGCCAGCGCGTGCACCAGGCCGGTGCGCTGCTGTTGCGGATGCAGGTCAGACCAGTCGGCGGCGCCGGCCGCCGCGGTCGGGACCGCGGTCACGATGCCCAGCCCGACCAGCGTCTGAGCGGCGCGGCGGCTGCCGGGCAGGAGGTCGAGCACGGTGGCGGAGACCCAGCTGCCCAGTGGCAGCGCGACCAGCGCCGGGTGCAGCGGGTGGCCGAGCCAGACTCCGTGCAGCGCGTCGCGCGCCCCGGGGGCGGGCAGCGCGGCATCGACTGCCTTCTTCACGGCGGTGACAGCGGGATCGAGCGCGGCGGTCTGCTCGACCCGGTCTACGGCCGCCTCGGCGGCCGGCAGGGAACGCATGCATTGGTCGTGACCAGAACGGCCGCCGCGAAACATCCAGGCCCCATGACGGCGCACCCGTCAGAATCACGATGCTACTTGTTGCATTGTCGACGCTCACGATATATCGTCAGTCTCGTCCAACCACGAGAGGAGTGCACGATGCACCCGACAGACACCAGCCGGCGCGGGCGAGTCCCGCACCGGCACCCAGGCCGGCGACCGTCCTTCGGCGGTCCCGGTGAGTTCGGCGGCCCAGGCGGTCCCGGCGGCTTCGGTCCCGGCTTCGGCCCGGGCGGCTTCGGCCCCCGCGGCGGCGGCCCGGGCCGGCACCGCGGTCGCGGCACCCGCCGCGGCGACGTGCGGGCGGCCGTCCTGGCGCTGCTCGCCGAGCGGCCCATGCACGGCTACGAGATCATCCAGCAGATCGAGGAGCGCTCCGGCGGCCGGTGGCGGCCGAGCCCCGGCTCGGTCTACCCGACCCTGCAGCTGCTCTCCGACGAGGGCCTGATCACCGGCGACGAGTCGGGCGGGCGGCGGCTGTTCACGCTGACCGACACCGGCCGGGCCGAGGCGGACCGGCGCCAGGACGCGCCGCCGTGGCAGCAGGAGCCGGACGAGTCGTGGACCGCGGCGCAGCGCTTCCGCGACGAGCTCGGCCAGCTCGCGATGGCGGTCTGGCAGGTCGCCCGGGTCGGCACCGACGAGCAGCGGGCCGAGGTGCTCGCCGCGCTCGCCGAGGCGCGGCGCAAGGCCTACCGGCTGCTCGCCGACGGCCCGGACGCGGCGGACGCGCCGGACGCGCCGGACTCCCCGCCGGCACCGCCGGCGACGTGACCGGGACGGCCGGAGACGGCCGTGCGGGAGCGCCGCCCCGGAAGCGGACCGGCGGGTCGCGCGCCCAGGCTCAGCACCCGGCGCGCGGCCGCGACGGCGCCCGAGCCGGGCACCCGACGAGGCCCGGGCGGCACCCGCCCGGGCCTCGTCCGCGTCCCGGTGTGGGTCACGGGGTCGGACGCTCGACCTCACCACGCCAGCCGCCGCTCTCGGCGCCGCGGCTCTCGATGAACTCCTTGAAGCGCTTGAGGTCACCCTCGGCCCGGCGGCCCACGATGCCCAGCTTGTCGCCCACGTTCTCGACCACACCCTCGGGCAGGTAGTCCATCTGCAGCATCACCCGGGTCTTGCTCTCGTCGAGCCGGTGGAAGGTCACCACGCCGGCGTTCTTCGCCCCGTCCACCGACGTCCAGGCGATCCGCTCGTCGGGGTGCTGCTCGGTGATCTGCGCGTCGAACTCCCGGGTCACCCCGCCGATCGAGGTCACCCAGTGGGTCATCCGGTCCGACGTCTGGTCGATCCGGTCGACGCCCTCCATGAACTGCGGGAACGACTCGAACTGCGTCCACTGGTTGTAGGCGGTGCTCACGGGCACGTCCACGTCGATCGACTTCTCGACCGTGCTCATCGATCCTCCTCGTCCTCGTCCTCGTCCTCGTCCGACTCGTCCCCTCCCCGCCCGTGCTCGGGCCAAACGCGGTCGGACAACCTACGCCACGATGGACGTCCGGCGGCCTGCGGCGGCGCGCGCCAGGAGCCGGTGTGCGGGCGGGCGGTCCGGGGTACCGCTCCGGGCTGTGAGCACGACCTCCACCACCCCGGACGCCGAGGCCACCCCGGCCGTCTCGCCGGAGGACGCCGACCTGCTGGAGACCGTGAAGCGGGCGGCGGTGGAGCTGAAGCGGGCCGACATCCCGTTCGCGCTGTGCGGCGGCTGGGCCGTGTACGCCCGCGGCGGGCCGCGCTCGGAGCACGACGCCGACTTCGCGCTGGCGGAGCAGGACGTGCCGCGGGCGCTGGACGTGCTGCAGGCGGTCGGGTTCGAGGTCGGCGACGCGCCGGAGGACTGGCTGGCCAAGGTCTGGGACCGGGGCAACCTGGTCGACCTGATCTTCCGGCTGTCCGGAGAGCCGGTCACCGCGGACACCTTCGCCCGGGTCGAGCAGCTCGAGGTCGGCTCGGTGCTGATGCCGGTGCTGAGTGCCACCGACCTGGTGGTGACCAAGCTGCTGACCTACCGCGACCACTACTGCGACTTCGCCACCTCGCTGCCGATGGTGCGGGCGCTGCGCGAGCAGGTGGACTGGCCGGCCGTCCGGCAGCGGACGGCGCACTCGCCGTTCGCGGAGGCGTTCCTGCTGCTGGCCGACCGACTGGAGCTGACCGACGGGAGCTGAGGCACGTGCCGGACGACGCGTACTACCTGCAGGGCCGGATCGAACGCCGGCTGGCCGAGGACCCGCTGACCGCCGAGCTGGGGGTGCGGGTGGCCGTGCACGGCGACGGGGTGTTCCTGTCCGGCGACGTCGCCTCCGAGCAGCGCCGGCGGCAGGTGGTCGCCGCGGCGACCGAGGAGGCCGGTGGGCTGGCCGTGCACGACGACCTCGCCGTCACCGCCGTCGACGCCCCGACGTCCGTCGAGGAGCTGCGGTGATCCGGGTGGCGGCGGTCGGGGACGTGCACCTCGGCGGGGACGCCCGCGGGCACCTGCGGCCCGCCCTCGAGGAGCTCCCGGCGGTCGCGGACGTCCTGCTGCTCGCCGGCGACCTCACCCGGCACGGCACGGTGGACGAGGCGGAGTGCGTCGCCGCGGAGTTCCGCGACCTCGGGGTGCCGGTGGTCGCCGTGCTCGGCAACCACGACTACCACTCCGACCGCCAGCAGGAGATCACCGAGCTGCTCACCGGCGCCGGGCTGACCGTGCTGGAGGGCGACTCGACGGTCGTCCCGGTGGGGGAGCGGCGGCTGGCGGTGGCCGGGGTGAAGGGCTTCGGCCTCGGCTTCGCCGGCCGCAGCTGCAGCGACTTCGGCGAGCCGGAGAGCAAGGCCTTCGCCGGGCACGGCAAGCAGGTGGCCGCCCGGCTGGCCGGCGCGCTGGACGGGCTGGCCGCCGGGGCCGACCGGGTGGTGGCGCTGACCCACTACTCGCCGGTCGCCGACACGCTCGTCGGCGAGCCGCCGGAGATCTACGCCTTCCTCGGCAACTACCTGCTGGCCGAGGCGATCGACGAGCACCGGGTGGACCTCGCCGTGCACGGGCACGCGCACGCCGGCACCGAGAAGGGCGTCACCGCCGGCGGCACCCGGGTGCGCAACGTCGCCCAGCCGGTGCTGCGCCGCGCGTACGCGGTCTACGACCTGTAGCGGTCACCCACCCGCCCGCCGCCGCCAGGGCATCGCCCTCCGCGGCGCCAGCGCCGCGCTGCCGGAGCCGCGGCCGGCCGCCAGCGCGGCGAGGAAGTCCCGCAGCGCGTCGCCCGCGGAGTGCCGCGGGGACCAGCCGAGCTCGGTCCGGGCCCGGCCGGTGTCCATGACCGGCACCCCCCGCGCCATGTTCAGCCAGCCCGGCTCGGTCGGCTGCAGGTGCGCCCGCCAGGTGACGGCCGCCAGCCCGCGTACGACGCCCACCGGCACGTCGACCGGCCGGGCGGTGAGCAGCCGGGCGACCAGGTCCCGGGTCAGCGGCGGCTCGGCCGCGACGTTCAGCCCGCCGGTCATGCCGGCGACCAGCGCCCGCACGACCGCGTCCGCGAGGTCGTCGGCGTGCACGACCGGGATCCGCAGCCCGCGCGGCCACGGCAGCACCGGCACCAGCGACGGCCGCAGCAGCGAGGTCGGCACCAGCGGGCCGAGGAAGAGGCGGGCGATCTCGGCGGCGGCCTCCGGCTGCAGCACGATGCCCGGCCGGAACCGGAGCACCGCCAGCCGGTCGGGGTCGGCCCCGGCCAGGATCTGCTCCACCGCCGCCTTCTGCCGCGAGTAGGTCGAGCCCGGGATGCCGGTCGTCGGCCAGGACTCGTCCCGCGGCTCGTCGCCCGGCGACGCCGCGTACGCGCCGATCGAGGAGGAGTAGGCGAGGTGCGGCACGCCGGCGGCGAGTGCGGCGGCCAGCACGGCGCGGCTGCCGCCGACGTTGATCCGCTCCAGCGCGTCCCGGTCCCAGCTCGGCTGCAGCCGCCAGGCCAGGTGCACCACGGAGTCGGCCCCGGCGAAGACGGTCCGCAGCCGGTCGGCGGCGTCCGGCGCGGCGACGTCCACCCGCTGCCAGGAGGCCGCGTCGTACGGCGGCCCCGCTCCGTCCGCCGGCCGCCGCGCGACCCCGACCATGGACGTCACCGCCGGCTCGGCCGCCAGCCGGCGCAGCACCGCGGTGCCGACGTTGCCGCTGGCTCCCACCACCACGACCCGCATGCCGGCCCCCTACCCGCCGTTGCCCGCCAGCACTCTGCGCAGGCGGACGAACCGGCCGTACCATCGCAACGCCGCACCGGCCCGGGATTCGACGGCGGCCACGTGGGTAGCAGGGTCCGTACGGGGGTCACACGAAAGGGGTACCGGCCGGTGCCACCAGCGCTGACCGTGCTCGTCAACGCCGGGCCCTGGCTCCCGGTGCCGCCTCCCGACTACGGAGGCATCGAGAACGTCGTCGCCACCCTCGTCCCGGAGCTGCGCGCCCGCGGCCACCGGGTGCTCCTGGCCACCGTCGGGGACAGCGAGCTGCCGGCCGACGAGCACCTGACCGTCTTCCCGACCGGCCAGTTCGGCCACATCACCGGTCCGTACAACCAGATGATGGGCATCGCGCACGCGCACATGCGGGGAGTGCTCGACCGGCTCGCCGAGGGCGACGTCGACCTGGTGCACGACCATCTCGAGGTGGTCGGCCCGGCGGTCTACGCCGCCGCCGGTCCCGCCGTGCCGCCGGTGCTGCAGACCCTGCACTGGGACCTGGCCAAGCACCCCGACTTCTACGGCGGCTTCGACGGCCGCGGGCGGATCTTCTTCGCCGGGGTCTCCGACTCGCAGCTCGCCCGGGCGCACCCGACGCTGCGCCGGCAGGCCCTCGGCGCGATCCCGCTGGCGACGCCGCTGCCCGAGCACCCGCCGGTCGAGCCGGCCGGGCACCTGCTCACGCTGGGCCGGCTCACCCCGGTGAAGGGGTACGACCTGGCCGCCCGGGCGGCCCGCCGGCTCGGCACCGAGCTGGTGCTGGCCGGCCCGGTCGCCGGCTACCCGGACGCGGCCGCGCTGGCCGGCGCGCTGGCCGACCCGGGCGACCCGGCACGCGGCCTGGGCGACGTGCGCTACTTCCAGACCGAGGTCGAGCCGCACCTGGACGGCTCGACGGTGCGGTGGGTCGGCTCGGTGGGCGGCGCGGCGAAGGCGGAGCTGCTCCGGAGCGCCCGCGCGGTGCTGTTCCCGCTGCGCTGGGACGAGCCGGGCGGCACCGCGGTGGTGGAGGCGCTGGCCGCCGGCGTACCGGTGGTCGCGATGCGGCGCGGCGTGCTGCCGGAGCTGGTCGAGCACGGGGTCACCGGGTGGCTGGCCGGGGACGAGGACGAGTTCGTCGGCTACCTGTCCCGGGTGGACGAGCTGAGCCGGCCCGCCTGCCGGGAGGTGGCCAGGCGGCGCTTCTCGCCGGCGGCGATGGCGGCCCGGTACGAGACGTTCTACCGCCGGGTGCTCGCCCTCGCCGGCCGGGAGCACGTCCGGAAGCCGCGCGTGCTCGCCCTCGACCGCGCCACCGGCTGAGGCTGCGGCGCGGGTCCGGGACGGACGGCCCGGCACTGCCAGCCGCGGGGCGGGTAGCGTGACCGGCCGTGCGGAGGGCGGGCATGGCCGCGGTCGGCGTGGCGCTGCTGCTCGCGGCCGGCGGATGCGGGGCGCCGGAGTCCACCACGCGGTCGGTCGAACAGGTCGCGGGGCGCTTCCTGGCGGCGATCGAGCGCGGCGACGCGGCGGCCGCCTGCTCGCTGCTGACCCCGGACGCCGCCGGCTCACTCGGCTCGGCCGACCGGACCTGCGCCGACGCGCTCGGCGAGCTCGACCTGCCGCGCGGTGGGTCGGTCCGCGCGTCCGAGGTGTGGAGCACCGAGGCACGGGTCCGCACCGGCGTCGACACGCTCTTCCTGTCCGACCTCGGCGCCGGCTGGAAGGTCGCCGCGGCCGGCTGCACACCCCGGGACCGCCGGCCGTACGACTGCGAGGTGGGGTGATGAAGGCGCTCTTCGCCGGCCTGCTGGTCCTGGTCGTGGCCGGCCTGGCGTACTTCGTCGTCCTCGGCCTGCTGCACCGGTGACGGGAGGCGGGCGGGTGCGACGGTGGCTGCGGGACAACGGGCTGAGCCTGTTCTTCGGCGCGATCTTCCTGCTCGCCCTGCGTCGGGCAGTCGGTCGCCGGGCTGGCCGACTTCAACAACCAGCTGCTGGCCGCACGGCGCCGAGCCCGGTCTCCTACGGTCGCTACGTCACCTCCTCCGACTTCGCCGTCGACGTCGCGGAGAACTGGCAGTCGGAGTACCTGCAGTTCTTCCTCTACATCTTCGCCACCGTCTGGCTGGTGCAGCGCGGCTCGCCGGAGTCCAAGCAGCTCGACGAGGTCGGCCCGGAGTCGGACGAGGAGCAGCAGGTCGGCCGGTACGCCAGCGACGACTCGCCGCGGTGGGCGCGGGCCGGCGGACTGGCGGCACCGCGGTCTACTCCCGCTCGCTCGGCCTGGTGATGGGCGGCGATCTTCCTGCTGTCCTGGCTGGCGCAGTCGATCGCCGGGCGGGCCGCCTACAACGACGAGCAGCTCGGCCGAGCTGCAGGACCCGGTGACGCTGGGCCGGCTACGTCGCGTCGGCCGACTTCTGGAACCGCACCCTGCAGAACTGGCAGTCCGAGTTCCTGGCCGTGGCCTCGATGGTGCTGTTCCGATCTACCTGCGTCAGCGCGGGTCCCCCGAGTCCAAGCCGGTCGGCGCCGCGCACGGCGCCACCGGGGTGGAGGGCTAGGCGGCGAACACCGCCTGCAGGACGTGCCGCCGCCGCGCGGCGAGGTCGGCCAGCAGCTGGGGCGCCTCGGCCAGCGGCAGCACGTCGGTGACAAGGTGCTTGCGGACGGCGTCCCCGTGGGCGCGCAGCAGCTCGACCGTCTCGGCGGACAGCCTGGCCCGGTCCCACCGGTGCGCCTGCCCCTCGGCACCCGGGAGACCTGCGCGCACCGCAGCGACAGCCCGTTGTGGTGGAACTCCTCGCCGACCGGACCGACCGTCCCGCCCTGGTAGAACGCCCAGGTCCACCACCGTCCCCTGTGGACGGACAGCGGCCAGCGCGGTGGCCAGCGCGGAGTCCTGGCCGCGGCACTGGAAGGCGACATCCGCGCCGTGGTCGCCCGGCCCGTGCCGCCAGCGCTGCTTGAGCAGCCGCGGCACCTCGGGGGAGTC
>CAWATS010000021.1:0-21021 GCA_963785005.1 uncultured Actinomycetota bacterium | reverse complement strand
CGCTCGAACAGGTGCGGCAGTCCCGCCCGACGCTGCACACCGGTCAGCTGGCCACCTCGGCCGGCGCCGACCCGGCGGCCGGAGCGCGGGTCCTGGCCGGGTTGCTGTCCCCGGACGCGCTGCGCCGGGGCGCGGGCGAGGTGAGTGACCCCGACCTCGCCGCCCTGCTCCGGGCAGCCGCCGAGCTGGTGCGCTGACACGGGCCCGCCTAGGTCACTTCGGAGATGTCGCCGACCGGGTCGGGCGTCCAGCCGGGCGGTGTGCTCACCGGTCCTCCCGTCGGGAACCGTCGGGTCGGAGGCCCGCACCGGGTGCGACGGTCCCCGCATCCGCCGCGCGATCACTCCCGCTCGTCACCACCGGACCCTCGCCGTCCACCGCGACCAGCACCTCGAACGCGCCGGGCTCGGCGCGGGCCTCGCCGAGCAGCGGCGCCGCGTCCACCTTCACCTCGTACGCCGACAGCGCCCGCCGGTACGCCCCCACGCCGTCCCACTCGGTGACCAGCACCCACTCGACCGGATCGTCCACCGCCCGGGCGACCCGCCCGCGCCGGAAGCCGGGCCGGGCGGCGAGGGCCTCCAGCGCCACCCGGGACCGGGCGGTGAAGCCCGCCGCGTCGTCCTCCGGCACCGCGAAGCGGGACACCACCAGCACCAGCACCCCCGGCGCGCAACCCAGGAGCGGACGCCTGGGAGGATCGGACCCGGGTCCCGGCGGGACCCGCGCCGAGAACCGTACCGAAGGGGAGCGAGCGGCCTTGACGTCCCCGCTGCGCCGAGCCGTGGAGCTGCGCAGCGCGGCTCCGCTCGCCTGGCTCGCCACCCGGCCGCGCTGGCTGCCGTTCCTGGTCGTGCTCGCGCTGCTGCTCGGCGGGCTCTTCGCGCCGCCGGTGGCCGGCGCGGTGCTGATGCTGGTGCTCGGCCTGCTGCTCGGCTGGCTGACCTACCTGGCCTGGCCGCAGCTCCCCGCCGGCAGCCGGCTCGCCAGGGTGGCCGTGCTCGCCCTCGTCGTCGTCGCCGCCGTGGCCCGGGCCTTCGAGTCCTAGGCGAGCGAGCTGCAGGAGTCGCCGGTTCGTCCCGACCTGGCCGGCCGGTGCCGAACGAGCGCCGGGAACGCGAGCGCCACCACGGCGGCGCCGGCGACGGCCGCCAGGCCGCCGGACAGCGCGCTGATGCCGGGCGTCGTGAGGGACCCGACGACTCCTGCCCGGGCGTTGCCGACCTGCGGCATCGAGGCACCGACGACATACTCGGTCGCGCTCATCCGGCCGCGCAGCTCGTCCGGGGTCTCGAGCTGGACGATGGTCGAGCGCAGCACCACGCTGCTCACGTCCGCGGCGCCCGCGATGACGAGGCACGCCAGCGTGGGCACCAGTCCGTCGACGATGCCGAACACGGCGAGCGCGAGGCCCCAGACCGCCCCGGCGGCCAGCATCGCCCGACCCTGCCGCGCGACCCGGCTCACCGGGCCGGACAGTCCGGAGCCGAGCAGGCCGCCGGCGGCGAGCGCGGCGGTGAACAGACCGAGCGTGCGCGGTGAGCCGCCGAAGCGCTCGGCGTTGATCGCCGGGAACAGGGCGATCGGCATGGCGAGAACGGTCGCGCTGACGTCGGCCAGCAGGGCACCGGCCAGCACCCGACTGCGACGCAGGAAGTGCAGCCCGTCCAGCACGGCCCGGACGCCGGGGCGGCCCGGCCGACCCTGCGGAGGCATCGCCGGCAGTCGTGCGACCCCGTAGAGGGCGCCGAGGAAGCTTGCCGCATCGACGAGATAGCACAGCTGCACTCCACCGGCAGCGGCGAGCGAGCCGGCCAGCACCGGCCCGAGCAGCAGGCTCAGGTGCATCGTGAGCATCGTCAGGGCGACACCGGCCGGGACCTGCTCGGCGGCCAGCAGCCGCGGCAGGAAGGTGCGCCGCGCCGGCAGGTTCACCGCGGCGAGCAGCGACTGGACGGCGACCAGGCAGTAGAGCAGCCAGAGCTGGTCGAGCCCGGCGAAGGCCTGCGCCGCGAACGCCGTCGACACCGCCGCGAGCAGGCCGGAGGTGAGCAGGACCAGCCGCCGCCGGTCCACCGCGTCGATGACCGCGCCGCCGAGGAGTCCGAGGCAGATCGAGGGGAGCGCCGCGGCCAACCCGATGATGCCGACCGCCGCCGAGGAGTGGGTGAGCAGGTACACCTGCAACGCCACCGCGAAGGTGGTCATCTGCGCGCCGACGGCCGACAGCGTCGACCCGACCCACAGCCGCCGGAAGGCGACGGACTCCCGCAACGGGCCGACGTCGACGAGCAGCCGCCGGCCCGGCCCGGTCACCGGAGCGGATCCGGCCGCCCGGCCAGGATCCCGGCGATCCGATCGTGGAACGACCGCCGCGCCAGCGCCGCCTCCAGGTCCCGGACCACCTGGCTGAGCGGGTACGGGATCTCGGCCTCCAGCTCCCCGACCGCTTGCTCGGTCGCCCGCCACTCCGCCTCCAGGAAGGGGACGACGGCGCGGGCCCGGTCGGTCAGGACCACCTCGCGGGTCCGCGCGTCGCCACCCGCGGCGCTCAGCACCAGGCCGCCGCGGCGCAGGGCGCTCACCGTCTGGCTCATCGCCGAGTGGGTGACGCCCATGGCCCCGGCAAGCTCCCGGATGGTCATCGGACCCCGGCGGCCGAGCCGGATCAGCGGCATCGCGAACCGGGGCCGGATGCCGGCCACCCCGCGCTCGTCGTAGAGCCGGGCGATGTCGCCGTCCATCGCGTCCAGCAGCACCCGCAACGGCCGCCAGCGGCTCTCCTCGGTCGGGTCCGGCTCCTGGCCGCTGGGTCGCATGTCCATTATCGTAACAGCACTTAAGTAAGTGCTGTCACATGTCCGGTGTCCTCGTCCGTCTCCCGTCGCCGCGGCATGGCGACCGCCGTTCCGCGACCCGCCGCCCGGATCAGGTCTCGTACGGCTCCGAAGGCGCGCTGACCGGCTCGACGGAGGTCACCCGGAGCACCGGCACCTGGTCGACGGTCCTCGCCGCCTCGTCCCGGCCGCCGTACGTGCCGGTCACCGCGACCCAGGTGTCCGCCGGGAAGGTCCGGTCGGTGTTCTGGACGGCGATCCGGATCGGCCGGGCGTCGGCGGCGCAGCAGGTGATCGTGATGCGGGTCAGGTAGAAGCCGCCGCCGGCCCGCGGGGTGACGAAGCCGACCATCCTGATCCGGCGGCCCTCCAGCGAGCGGCCGGCGTCCCAGACCGCCCGGGTCGCGTAGTCGGTCAGCGTGACGGTCACCGGGTCCCCGGCCGGCAGCGGCGCGAACTCGCTGTCCGGCTCGGCCGGGGCGGTGGCCGCCGCGGAGCGCGATGCCGTGTACGACCCGAGGGCCGGCGGCGCGACCAGGAAGATCGCGAGCACCGGCAGCAGCAGCAGCCAGGCGATCCGCGGACCGTGGTCGTCGTCGTGCCCGTGCTCGTCGACTCCGGCTACGGCGCTGACCGGCTCCGGCCCGTCGGGCGGGACGGCCGGCCGGCGGACCAGGTGCTCCCGCCACAGCGACACCAGACCGAGGATCATCAGGACCGCGCCAGCGGCCAGCAGCCCCGGCCGCATCCAGTCCTTCACGTACCGCAGGAAGGTCTCGTCGGCGGAGATCCGCACCACCGCGCCACCGACGAGCAGCAGCAGCACGCTCTGGGCGTCCCGGTTCACAGCAGGACCTCTCCCACCGCGACGGCGCAGCCGACGGCGACGACGAAGGTCAGCGGCGCGAAGCGGGCCGCGAACCGGCGCCCGAAGGTCCCCGCCTGCAGCGCGATCAGCTTCACGTCGACCATCGGCCCGACGACGAGGAACGCCAGCCGGGACGTGAGCGAGAACTGGGTCAGGCTGGCGGCGACGAAGGCGTCCGCCTCCGAGCAGATGGCCAGCACGACGGCCAGCCCGGCCAGTGCGAGCACCGACAGCCACGGCCGGGCGGCGACGGCGTCCAGCACCTCCCGCGGCACCACCACGTTCAGCGTCGCGGCCGTCAACCCGCCGACGACGAGGAACCCGCCGGCGTGGACGAAGTCGTGCCGGGCGTTGAGCCGGAACGCCTCCCACCGCGGCAGCCCGCCCGTCGGCGGCCGGCGGGAGCGGACGATCCACTCCGCCCGGCCGAACCGGGTCCAGATCCAGCCGACGATCATCGCGGCCGCGAGCGAGGCGACGAAGCGGGCGGCCACCATCTCCGGCCGGCCGGGGAACGCGACCGACGTGGCCACCAGCACCACCGGGTTGATCGCCGGCGCGGACAGCAGGAAGGTCAGCGCCGCGGCCGGCGCGACGCCGCGGGCGATCAGGCCGCGGGCGACCGGCACCGACGAGCACTCGCAGCCGGGCAGCACCAGGCCGGCCGCACCGGCGACCGGCACCGCGGCGGCCGGGCGCCGCGGCAGCACCCGGGTGAAGACCGAGGCCGGCACGAACACCGTGATCACGGCGCTGAGCAGCACCCCGAGGACGAGGAACGGCAGCGCCTGCACGCAGATGGCGACGAAGACGGTCGCCCAGGTCCGCATCGCCGGCGAGTCGAACAGGTCGGTCAGCAGCGGCCGCCCGAGCAGCACCAGCAGGAGGATCCCGGTGAGCACGTCGGTCGAGGAGACCCGGCGGCGCTGCCGGGGCGCGGTCGGCGGCGGTCCCGCAGGAGTCGTCGGCTGCGCTGACACCCCGGTCATGCTGCCAGACCCGGATGTCCGTCCCGTCCCGTCACCCGGGCGGCCGCGCAACGCCCCGGCGTCGGCCCGTGGTCCTCGGCACGGCGCCCCGGCGGCGGCTCAGGACGGTTCGTCGCCGACCGGGTCGAGCGCGCCGCCGAACCGGCGGTCGCGGGAGGCGTAGAGCTGGCAGGCGCGCCACAGGTGCCGCCGGTCGAAGTCGGGCCACAGGGTGTCGAGGAAGACCAGCTCCGCGTACGCCGACTGCCAGAGCAGGAAGTTGCTGGTCCGCTGCTCGCCGGACGAGCGGACGAACAGGTCCACGTCCGGCAGGTCCGGCTCGTCGAGGTACCTGGCCACCGTCCGCTCGTCCACCCGGTCCGGGTCGAGCCGGCCGGCCGCCACCTCGCGGGCGATCGCGCGGGCGGCGTCGGCGATCTCCGCCCGGCCGCCGTAGTTCACGCAGAACTGCAGGGTGAGCACCCGGTTTCCGGCGGTCATCCGCTCGGCGTCCTCGAGCTCGGCGATCACGCTGCGCCACAGCCGCGGCCGGCGGCCGGCCCAGCGGACCCGCACCCCCATGGCGTGCAGCTCGTCGCGGCGGCGGCGGATGACCTGCCGGTTGAAGCCCATCAGGAAGCGGACCTCGTCCGGTGAGCGGCGCCAGTTCTCGGTGGAGAACGCGTACGCCGACAGGGTGCCGACGCCGAGCTCGATCGCACCGTGGATCACGTCGAGCAGTGCCGCCTCGCCGGCCTCGTGGCCACGGGTCCGGGGCAGGCCGCGCTGGTTGGCCCACCGCCCGTTGCCGTCCATCACCAGCGCGACGTGCCGGGGCACCAGCTCGGCCGGAATCGGCGGCGGCCTGGCCCCGGACGGGTGCGGTGGCGGCGCCGCCACCTCCCCCGCCGGCGGTGCCGTCATCCGCCGGAGTCGGCTCACGCCGCCGATGCCCCCGGCGACGCCACCGGCAACCCCGCCATCTGCCCGGCCTCGACCATCCGCCGGTCGTACGTCACCAGCACCTCCAGGTCTCCCGCCAACGAGGCCGCGGTGACGACGTGGAGCGCGTCGAGGCTGCGCAGGACAGGCGGTTTCACCCAGGCGGCCTGCGCGGTGAGCAGCCGACTCAGCGCGATCAAGGTCATCTCGGACACGAGGTCCTCGGCCTCGGGCACCGACTCGGGCTGCTCGCGGGCGATCGCCCGGATCAGCTCGGTGCGCGCGAGCTGGCTGGACGCCATCTCCCGAGCGCCGACGAATGTGCGCAGCTCATCGGACTCCGACTCCCGGAGGACGAGCTTCACCAGGGCGGAGGTATCGAGGTAGAGAGCCATCTCAGCGCCAGTCCCCCTCGCGCTCCTCCAGCAGGATCTCGCTGAGCGGCCGCGCTCCGGGGGTGCGAGCAGCCGGCTTGGGCAGCAGCCCGGTCCGGCGCGGGGCCCGCTGGTCCAGTCGGCCCTCGGCCTCCAGCCGGTCGAGGACCGGCTCTCCGGTGTCCCGGAGGGGGGTGAGGAGGGCGACCGGGTGGCCGTGGTCGGTCACCCGGAGCGTCTCGCCCTGGGCGATGCGCCGCAGGTAGACGCTGAGATTCTGCCGCAGCTCGCGGACTCCGACGTCGTCCATGGCAGTCACGGTAGGCATGTCGCACACGATAGCACAGATGGATTAGGACTGCATCATCGCTCGACCAGCGGCAGCGAGCGCAGGCCGCGCTCCAGGTGCCACTGCAGGTGCGCGGCGACCAGACCGCTGGCCTCCCGGCGGGCCGCCGGGTCGCTGGCCTCCGCGCGCACCCAGTCGCCGGACAGCAGCGCCACCACCAGCGCGACCGACTCCTCCGCCGGGGTGGCCGACCCGGCCGGCCGGCAGTCCGCGCACACCGCTCCCCCGGCCGGCACCGAGAACGCCCGGTGCGGCCCGGCCCGCCCGCACCGGGCGCACTCGGCCAGGGCCGGCTCCCAGCCCGCCACCGACATCGCCCGGACCAGGAAGGCGTCCAGCACCAGCGACGGCTCGTGCGCCCCGGCCGCCAGCGCCCGCAGCGCGCCGACCACCAGCAGGTGCAGCCGCAGCGCCGGCTCCCGCTCCTGGTCGGTGAGCCGCTCCGCCGTCTCCAGCACCGCGGTGCCGGCCGTGTAGCGGCCGTAGTCGCCGACGATGTCCCGCCCGTACGCCCCCAGCGTCTCCGCCTGGGTGACGATGTCCAGCGAGCGCCCGGTGTAGAGCTGCAGGTCGACGTGACTGAACGGCTCCAGCCGGGCACCGAAGCGGGAGGTGGTGCGGCGCACTCCCTTGCCGACGGCGCGGACCCGGCCGTTGCGGCGGGTGAGCAGCGTGACGATGCGGTCGGCCTCACCGAGCTTCTGCACCCGGAGCACGACCGCCTCGTCCCGGTAGAGGCTCACGGAACCCAGTCTCGCACCCGAGACCGACGAAAAATCGGTCGCGGCCCGCGCCACGCGGGCGTACCCACAGGGCGTGGACATCGTCGCGGTCGAGCAGGACGCCGCCACCGCCGGGCAGGTCGCCGCGCTGCACCGGATCGAGGTCGCCGTGCTGGCGGTGGACGAGCCGGACTGGCCGCCGCCCGCGCCGGAGGACATCGCCGCCCAGCTGCGGGTCCGGCGCCCGGACCAGCGCGTGCACCGGTGGCTCGCGCTCGACGGCGGCGAGCCGGTCGGCTTCGGCCGGGCCACGATGCCGCTCGCCGACAACCAGCACACCGCGTTCGTGCACGTCGCCGTGCTGCCCGACCGGCGCCGCCGGGGCGTCGGCACCGCGTTGCTGCGCACGGCGGTGGAGCTGCTCGCCGCCGAGGGCCGCCGCTCGTTGCTCATCGAGGCCTTCACCGGCTCGCCGGGCGCGGCGTTCTGCGACACGTTCGGCTTCGAGGTGGCGGAGTCCGACCGCTCCTCCGTCCTGCGGCTCGCCGACGTGGACGTCGCCGACGTCGACCGGCTGGCGGCGGCCGGCCACCCCGGCTACCGGATCGTCGGCTGGTCCGGACACTGCCCGGACGGGCTCGTCGGGTCGTACGCGCGGGCGAAGTCGGCGATGAACGACGCGCCGCTCGGCTCCATGGACTGGAACGCGCTGACCTACACGGCCGAACGGATGCGGCTGGACGAGGAGCATGCGCGGACCCTCGGCCAGGACTTCCTGGTGGTCGCGGCCGTGCACGAGCCGACCGGCGAGATCGCCGGGTTCACCGAGATCGCCGTGTCCCGGTGGTCACCGCGCCGCGCGTTCCAGGAGGACACCGCCGTGGTGCCGGCCCATCGCGGCAACGGGCTCGGCCTGTGGGTCAAGGCCGAGCTGCTGCTGCGGCTGCGGGCGGCGCACCCGCAGACCGTCGACGTGGTCACCCGCAACGGCGAGACCAACGAGCACATGTGGCGGATCAACGAGCGGCTCGGCTTCCGCACGTACGCCACGACCACCGAGCGGCAGGCCCGGGTGGACGAGCTCGCGACCCGGCTCCGGGAGCGGGTGGCGAGACCGTCCACAGTGGCCGGTGACCAGCAGCGGTAGGTTCAACGATCCGAGTGCTGCCGGCGGCGAGGGGTGGCCGGAGCGGACGATCGCGGCGCCGAGCGTACGGACACCCGGTGCACCCGGTCAGCCGCGCCCGCTCCCGTCCCGGTCGTCGACCGGCGGCCGGAGCCGGCGGGCGCCGGCCAGCACGAGAGTGGCGGCGAGCAGTCCACTCGCGACGGTCACGCCGAGCCCGGCCCGCCCGCCGGCGGCATCCACCACCTGACCGGTCACCGACGACGAGAGCGCCAGGCCGATCCCGACGCCGGTGCTGAACCAGGCCAGCCCCTCGGTCCGGGACCGGGCCGGCACCAGCCGGTCGAGCAGCGCGAAGCCGGCGATCAGCGCGGGCGAGATGGCGAACCCACCGACGAACGCGAGCACGGCGAGCGCGACCACGCCGGGCGCGAAGGGCAACGGCACGGTGGCGGCGGCGAGCAGCAGCACGCCCAGCACGAAGCGGCGGTGCACTGCCGCCCGCCAGCGCACCGCGCCGTACCAGAGGCCGGCGACCAGGCTGCCACCGGCGAGCAGGGCGAGCACGATGCCGGCGGCGGCGGGGTGGCCGCGCTCGGCCGTGAAGGCCACGGTGGCGACCTCGACCGAGCCGAAGACAGAGCCGAGCGCGACGACCACCAGCACGAGCACCGGCACGCCCGGCAGCGTGAGCACCGAACGGCGCCGGCGCCCGTCGGCCGCCGGGTGCGTCGGCGGCTGGGTGCGACGCTGCAGCGCCAGCGCGATGCTCCCGACCAGCGTGAAGCCGTAGGCGGCCAGCAGCCCGGCCGCCGGGGCGACGCCGGTCGCCAGCACGGTCACCAGCACCGGCCCGACGACGAAGATGACCTCGTCGATCACCGACTCCCAGGACAGCGCGGTCGGCAGCAGCGCCGTGTCCGCCAGCACGTGCGACCAGCGGGCCCGGACCAGCGAGCCGGGCTGCGGGTAGCTGCCGCCGTAGACGGCGGCCGCCGCGAAGAGCGTCCAGGCCGGGGCCTCCGCCACCGCCAGCCCGACGAGCGCGCCGGCCCCGACGGTGTGCACCGCCAGCGAGACGATCAGCACCCGCGCCTGCCCGAGCCGGTCGACCAGCCGGCCCAGCACCGGCGAGAACACCGCCTGGGCGAGGGCGAACGTCGCCGAGACGGCACCGGCCAGCGCGTACGACCCGCTGGTGGCGGCGACCAGCAGCACCGTGCCGAGGGTCTGCATGGAGATCGGCAGCCGCGCCACGAAACCGGCCGCCGAGAACGCCGCACCGCCCGGCACGCTGAGCACCCGGCGGTACGGACCGAGCAGCATCAGAAGCCGAGCCGGCGGAGCTGGCGCGGGTCGCGCTGCCAGTCCTTGAGCACGTTCACGTGCAGGTCCAGGTAGACGCGACCGCCGAGCAACGCCTCGACCTGCCGGCGGGCGGCGGTGCCGACGTCCCGCAGCCGGGCACCCCCGGTCCCGAGGACGATCGGCTTCTGGCTGTCCCGCTCGACGTGCACGGTCGCGTGCACCAGCGTCAGGTCCCGGCCGGCGGGCCGGCTGATCTCGTCGATCGAGACCGCCAGCGAGTGCGGCAGCTCGTCCCGGACGCCCTCCAGGGCCGCCTCCCGGATCAGCTCGGCGATCCGGGTCTCGATCGGCGAGTCGGTCGGCTCGGCGTCCGGATAGAGCGGCGGGCCGGCCGGCAGCCGGGCCACCAGCAGGTCGGCGAGCAGGCCGACCTGGAATCCGGAGACCGCCGAGACCGGCACGATGTCGGCGAACTCCAGCCCGACCCGCTCGCCCAGCCGCTGCGCCGACACCAGCTGGGCGGCGACCCGGTCGGGAGCCACCAGGTCGGTCTTGGTCAGCACCGCCAGCACCGGGGTGTCCGGCAGCCCGGCCAGCTCGCCGGCGATGAGGCGGTCCCCCGGCCCGATCTCGGCGTCGGCGGCCAGCAGCAGCGCGATCACGTCGACCTCGGACCAGGTCTGGCGGACCACGGCGTTCAGCCGCTCGCCGAGCAGCGTCCGGGGCCGGTGCAGGCCGGGCGTGTCGACCAGGATCAGCTGGGCGTCCGGCCTGGTGAGAATGCCGCGCAGGGCGTGCCGGGTGGTCTGCGGCCGGCTGCTGGTGATGGCCACCTTCGCGCCGACCAGCGCGTTGGTGAGGGTGGACTTGCCCGCGTTCGGCCGGCCGACGAGGCTGGCGAAGCCGGAGCGGGTGGTCGTCACCGGACCATCCTGTCAGGCTCCTGCGGGGCGGTCGGCTCCCGGCGGTGCGGACCGGTCGCGCTCGTTCCGAGGATCCGGGATGGTGGGAATTCCCGGGCGAGCACGGCCGTTGGACAGCACGTACCGACCTGGACCTGTGTCCCCGGGCTCCATTCTCCGTCGCTTCGAGCGACCACTCGCCGAGAGGCGACCAGCCGGGCCGGTGCCGACGTTCGAGGGGACGGCTCCTGATCGGGAGCCGTCCCCTCGGCGCGTCAGGAGCCGTGCCGCCGGCGGTGCGCGGCGAGCAGGACGCCCGCGGTGAGCTGCGCGGCGCCGAGACCGACGAGGCCGACGGCGGTCCAGGTCAGGGTCGGGTCCGGCCGGAGCACCCAGAGCAGGACGCCGATCAGGGCGAACACGGCACCGACGACGGCGAGCAGCGGCCCACCCTGCTGGTCCGGGTCGGCCGGCTCCGGCCGCTGCCGGCCGGGCGGGAGGTGCAGCAACTCGACCAGCTGCGCCTCCGCGGTGTTTCCGGTCATCCCACCCACCCCCTTACCCGGCAAGAGCGCAGGCGGACGACCGTTGATACCCCGAGGGCAAGGTGGGGTGGCGCCGCCGGGGCCGGGCGGTCAGCGGTGCGGCGTGCCGTCGGGACCGGCGAGCAACACGGGTGCGCTCGGCGTCAGGTCGCGGACCGCGGCCACCCCCGCCGGGTCGACTCCGTCGCCGGCGGTGACCAGCGCGGCGGCCTCCAGGCCGGTCGCGCCGCTGGACACCGCCGCGGCGACCGCCGCCTGCAGCGCGGTCAGGCTCAGCGCGGGCAGCGCGACCGTGGTGCCGACGTACGTCCGCCCGTCGGTGTCCCGGACGGCGGCCCCCTCGGCGGCCCCGGTCCGCGCCCGGGCCGCCCGCGCCAGCGCGACGATCTTCGCGTCCTCCGGGTCCGGCTCGCTCACCCGCCCATCCTCTCAGCCGCCCTGCCCGGGCGGCCCGGGTCGGGCGGGTCCGGCTGGGGCGGCGGTCAGGAGTCGGCGGACTGGTCGGCCGGCTGCCGGGCACGGCGCCGGTCGGCCGCGGGGTGCGGCCCCGTCGCGGCCTCCCGGCGCACCAGCACGGTGTCGATCCGGTTGCGCCGCCCGCCGGCACTCTCCGCGGTCAGCGTGAGCCCGTCCACCGACACGGACGCGCCGGGGATGGGCACCCGGCCGAGCTCCCGCGCCAGCAGGCCGCCGACCGTCTCCACGTCCCCGAGATCGGGCACCTCGGTGCCGAACAGCTCGCCGAGGTCCTCGACCGCCATCCGGGACGCCACCCGCGCGGTGTCCGCGTCGACCCACTCCACCGCGGGCCGCTCGATGTCGTACTCGTCGGCGATCTCGCCGACGATCTCCTCGAGGACGTCCTCGATGGTGACCAGGCCGGCGGTCCCGCCGTACTCGTCGATCACGACCGCCATGTGGGTGCGCTTCGCCTGCATCTCACGCAGCAGCTCGTCCACCGGCTTCGACTCCGGCACGAAGGTCGGTGTGCGCATGACCTCCTCGACCCGGGCGGCGCCACCGCGCGGGTCCTGCGCGCGGGCGGCCAGGTCCTTCAGGTACGCGATGCCGATCACGTCGTCGACGTTCCCGCCGATCACCGGGATGCGGGAGAAGCCGGAGCGCAGGGCCAGCGCCAGCGCCTGCCGGACGCTCTTGTCGCGCTCGATCCAGACCACCTCGGTGCGCGGCACCATCACCTCGCGGGCGATCGTGTCGCCGAGCTCGAAGACCGAGTGGATCATGTCCCGCTCGCCGTGCTCGACCACCCCGCGCTGCTCGGCGAGGTCGACCAGCTCGCGCAGCTCCACCTCGGTGGCGAACGGACCCTCCCGGAAGCCGCGCCCGGGCGTGATCGCGTTGCCGACGAGGATCAGCAGCGACGCCAGCGGCCCGAGCACCCGGGCCAGCAGGCGGACCAGGCCGGCCGCCGCCAGCGCCACCCGGTACGGGTGCTGCCGGCCGATCGTGCGCGGCCCCACCCCGACCAGCACGTAGCTCACCACCACCATCACCCCGGTGGTGACGGCGATCGCCGCGACGGTGCCGCCGAGCCAGGCGAAGACGACCCTGGTGACCAGGACGGTCGCCAGCAGCTCGCAGGTCAGCCGGAGCAGCAGCAGCAGGTTGGTGTGCCGGGGCCGGTCGGCGATCACCTCGGCGAGCCGGCGCCCGTTGCGCACGCCCTCCCGCTCCATCTCCTCGACCCGGGCCGCGGAGACCCCGACCAGCGCCGCGTCGATGCAGGCCAGCACCCCGGCCAGCGGCACCAGCAGCGCGGCGATGACGAGCAGCACCACGTCCGGCCTGGTCATCGCGTCGGCGCGCTCCCCCGCTGGCCGGACCGCCAGGACTCCAGCAGCTCGGCCTGCAGCCCGAACATCTCCCGCTCCTCCCCCGGATCGGCGTGGTCGTAGCCCAGCAGGTGCAGGACGCCGTGGGCGGTCAGCAGGTGCAGCTCGTCCGAGAGCGAGTGGCCGGCGGCCCGGGCGCCGCGCCGCGCGTACTCCGGGCAGAGCACGACGTCGCCGAGCAGCGCCGGGCCGGGCTCCTCCTCGTCCGGGGAGCGGGCGGTGTCGAGCTCGTCCATCGGGAAGGCGAGCACGTCGGTCGCACCCGGCTCGCCCATCCAGCGCTCGTGCAGCGCGGACATCGTGCCGATGTCGACGACGATCACGGACAGCTCGGCGAGCGGGTTGACGCCGAGCCGCTCCAGCGTGTGCCGGGCGACCGAGGCGAGCGACGCCTCGTCGACCTCGAGACCCGACTCGTTCGCGACCTCGACGCTCACTCCCGCTCCCCGGCCGGCTCCTGCTGCGAGCCCTCGCGCTCGCTCACTGCCCGCTCCGCGGCCTCGGTCAACGCCGCCGCCTGGCGGCGCGGTCCCGGCCGCCGCCTCCGGCCGCCGTGCGGGCCGCCGGCGCCTGGACCTCGGCGTCGTAGCGGGCGTAGGCGTCGACGATGTCGCCGACCAGCCGGTGCCGTACGACGTCGGTGCTGGTCAGCTCGGAGAAGTGGACGTCCTCGACGCCGTCGAGGATGTCCCGGACCACCCGCAGCCCGCTGCGCTGCCCGGCCGGGAGATCCACCTGGGTGACGTCGCCGGTGACCACGATCCGGGACCCGAAGCCCAGCCGGGTCAGGAACATCTTCATCTGCTCGGGCGTCGTGTTCTGCGCCTCGTCCAGGATGATGAACGCGTCGTTGAGGGTGCGGCCCCGCATGTACGCCAGCGGGGCTATCTCGATCGTGCCGGCCTGGGTGAGCCGCGGGATCGACTCCGGGTCGACCATGTCGTGCAGCGCGTCCAGCAGCGGCCGCAGGTACGGGTCGATCTTGTCGTAGAGGGTGCCCGGCAGGTAGCCGAGCCGCTCCCCCGCCTCGACCGCGGGCCGGGTGAGGATGATCCGGTTGACCTGCTTGGACTGCAGCGCCTGCACCGCCTTGGCGACCGCGAGGTAGGTCTTGCCGGTGCCGGCCGGGCCGATGCTGAAGACGATCGTGTGCCGGTCGATCGCGTCGACGTACCGCTTCTGGTTCAGCGTCTTCGGCCGGATGGTGCGGCCGCGGCGGGACAGGATGTTGAGGCTCAGCACATCCGCCGGCCGCTCCGACTCGCCGGCCCGGAGCATGCCGAGCGCATGCGTGACCGAGTCGGTGGTGAGCGTCTGACCGGTGGCGACCAGCTCGAGCAGCTCCTCGAACAGGCGGACCGCGAGCGCGTTGTCGGCCGGGTCGCCGCTGATCGTGATCTCGTTGCCGCGGACGTGGATGTCGCTCGCGAGCGCCTCCTCGACGATCCGCAGCAGCTCGTCGCGGGAGCCGAGCAGGCTCACCATCGCCTGCGAGCCGGGGACGACGATCTTCGTCTGGGTGGTGCCGGCCTCGCCGGCGGCGCCCTCTCGGGTCGGTGTGGTGGGCACGGGTGGCAGCGGCCCTGCTTCCTCTGCACGGGTACGTGACCCGGACAGTCTACCCGGGCGGCCACGCGAATTGCCGGCCGCCGAGCACGTGACCGTGGACGTGCGGGACCGTCTGGCCGGCGTCCGCGCCGGTGTTGAAGACCAGCCGCCAGCCGCCGCCGGTGACCCCCTCCTGCTCGGCCACCGCCGCGGCCGTCCGGTGCACCGCGGTCAGCGCCTCCGGATCCGCCGCGGCCAGCGCCGCCACGTCCGGGTGGTGCGCCTTCGGGATCACCAGCACGTGCGTCGGCGCCTGCGGGTTGACGTCACGGAAGGCGAGCGTCAGCTCGTCGTCGCGGACCACGGTCGCCGGGATCTCGCCGGCCACGATCCGGCAGAACAGGCAGTCGGCCACGCGCCGGATCGTAGCGACGTCGCCCGGCGGGTAAACCGGGAGGCGGCGGCGGGCGTCTTGAGGCATGTGACGGGCTCGGTCGCGCTGCGGGGGACGATGATCGACACCGGTACGGTGCCGGCCGTGACCCGGGAGGCGGGCCGGCTGGACGCGGACAGCGCGCTGACCGCTCTCTACACCGCGCACTACCGGCCGCTCGTCCGGCTCGCGGCGCTGCTGCTCGACGACGTCGGCACCAGCGAGGAGGTCGTCCAGGACGCGTACGTGAAGATGCACGGGGCGTGGGGACGGATCCGCGACCCGGAGGCGGCGGTGGGCTACCTCCGGACCACCGTGGTCAACCTGGCGAGGTCCCGGATGCGGCGCCGGCTGGTGGCGCAGAAGCACGCGCCGAAACCGATGCCGGACGCGGCGTCGGCCGAGCACGGGGCGATGGAGCGGCTCGAGCGGGACCGGCTGGTGCTGGCCCTGCGCCGGCTGCCCGCCCGGCAGCGCCAGTGCCTGGTGCTGCGCTACTACGGCGACCTGTCCGAGCTGCAGATCGCGGAGGCGATGGGGATCAGCACCGGAGCGGTCAAGAGCCACGCCTCGCGCGGCATGGCCGCCCTGCGCGCCGCGCTGGAGGCGACGCCGTGACGGATGACCGGGAGCTGGAGGCGCTGCTGCGGCGGACGCTCGCCGAGCAGGCCGGGCGGGTCGAGCCGGCCGGCGACGGGCTGAGCCGGATCCGGGCCCGGACCCGGCGGCGGCGCGGCCTGTGGTCGCGCTGGTCGGTCCCGGCGCTGGCGCTCGCCGGTGCCGCCGCGGTGATCGTCGGGATCGCCGTGCTGCCCTCGGTGCTGCCGCTGGGCGACGGGCCGTCGCTGCCGCCCGGCGCCCAGCCCTCGGCGCCGGCCACCGCATCGACGTCGCCGCCGGCCGCGCAGGCGACGATCCCGGGTGCCGGGGTGGTCGACATGGCCACCGTCTGGCCGTACCCGACCCGGCGCGAGGGCTTCGAGAAGGCGGCCGGCGACATCGCCGCCGGAACGTACGGCGACCTCAGCCGGCCGGAGGACACCGCCGTCGCCTTCGTCGAGTCCGTCCTCGGGCCGGGCCAGCGGCTGACCGCGACGTCCGCGGGCCGCCACCTCGCCGGCCTGCGGATGGAGGTCAAGCGCGGCGAGACCTCGGTGAGCCTCGTCTACCTGGTCCGGGTCCGGGTGGGCAACGACGCCCCGTACGTGGTCGTCAACGCGAGCCGCTCCGACCTGGACCCGAGCCTGACGCTGTCCGCGCCGCCGCGGGTCGCCGGGACGGGCGGGGTCGTCGTCCGCGGCACGGTGCGCCGGGACGAGGGCGAGCCCGTCCCCGCGCTGACCGTCGAGCTGCGGCAGCCGGGCCGCGGCGAGCCGCTCGCCCGGGAGGCGGGGACCGTCGTCGGCTCGGGGCCGGTGCGCGGCTGGTCGGCCCGGCTGGTGCCGTCGGCGGCGCCGGAGGGGGCCACGGCGGCCGTCGCGGCCTGGACGGTGGACGCCGACGGCAGCGTGCTGGAGTTCGTCGCCGCCCCGACCGCCCGCTGAGCCCGGCCCGCGGGCAGCGTCGTACTCACCAGCGGCCGGTGCGGGCGGACAGCACGGCGAGCGCCGCGGCGCCGGCGGTGGAGGTACGCAGGACGGCCTCGCCGAGGTGGACCGGGAGCGCCCCGGCGGCGGCGAAGGCGGCCAGCTCGGCCTCGTCCAGTCCCCCCTCCGGACCGACCACGAGGACGAGGTCGCCGTCGGCGGGCAGTGCGGCACCGGTCAGCGCCGTGCCGGCGCCCTCGTCCAGCACCAGCGCCGCGGCCGAGGCGGCGAGCCGGGCGGCCACCTCGCGGGTGCTGTGCGACCCGGCGACCGGCGGCACCCAGGCCCGGCGGGACTGCTTCGCCGCCTCCCGGACCGTCGACCGCCACCGGGCCAGCGCCCGCTCCCCGCGCGCGCCCTCCCACCGGGCGACCGAGCGCGCCGCCGCCCACGGCACCACCTCGTCCACCCCGAGCTCGGTGGCCAGCTGCACGGCCAGCTCGCCCCGGTCACCCTTCGCCAGCGCCTGGACCAGCACGAAGCGCGGCCGCGGCGGGTCCAGCCGGCGCACCCGCCGCACCGCGAGCAGCAGCCCACCCGGCTCCACCGACGCGACCGTGCACTCGGCCAGTCCGCCGGTGCCGTCCGCCAGCCGGACCTGCTCGCCCGGCCGCAGCCGCCGTACGGACGCGGCGTGGTGGCCCTCGGCGCCGCCGAGCCGGACCTCGCCGCCGTCGGGAAGCGAGTCGACGAGGAACAGCGGCGGAGTGCTCAGTGCCCGCTCGCGCTGCGCAGCCCTCGCGCTCGCTCATGCCCGCTCGCGCCCGCTCATCGGCCGTTGAAGGCGTCCCGCACCTTGGAGAACAGGCCGCCGCCGTGCCCGCGGGTGGATGCGGGCAGGTCCTCGCCGCGCAGCCGGGCCAGCTCCCGCAGCAGCCGCTCCTGCTCGTCGTCCAGCCGGGTCGGCGTCCGCACCGCGACATGGATGTGCAGGTCGCCCCGGCCGACCCCGCGCAGGTGCGGCACGCCCCGGGCGCGCAGCGGGATGACCCGGTCCGGCTGGGTGCCGGGCGGGATGTCGATCTGCTCGTCGCCGTCGAGGGTGGCCAGCGTGAGCGACGTGCCCAGCGCGGCCGCGGTCATCGGCAGCGTCACGTTGCAGTGCAGGTCGTCGCCCTGCCGGGTGAAGATGTCGTGCGGCTGCTCGCGCACCTCGACGTAGAGGTCCCCGGCCGGGCCGCCGCCCGGGCCCACCTCGCCCTGGCCGGAGAGCCGGATCCGCATGCCGTCCTCGACGCCGGCCGGGATCTTCACCGAGACCGTCCGGCGGGCGCGCACCCGGCCGTCGCCGGCGCAGCTCGGGCACGGCTGCGGGATCACGGTGCCGGTGCCGGAGCAGGTCGGGCAGGGCCGGCTGGTCATCACCTGGCCGAGGAACGAGCGCTGGACGCTCTGCACCTCACCCCGGCCGCCGCAGGTGTCGCAGCTGGCCGGGTGGGTGCCCGGCGCGGTGCCGGCGCCGGCGCAGGTGCCGCAGACGACCGCGGTGTCGACGGTCAGGTCCCGGGTGCTGCCGAAGGCGGTCTCCGCGAGCTCGAGATCGAGCCGGATCAGCGCGTCCGCGCCCTGCCGGACCCGGCTGCGCGGTCCGCGCGCGGTGGACGCGCCGAAGAACGCGTCCATGATGTCGCCCAGGCCGCCGAAGCCGCCGAACGGCCCGCCGGCCGGGCCGACCCCGCCGCCGGGTGCCAACGGGTCGCCGCCGAGGTCGACGATCTCGCGCTTCTGCGGGTCGGACAGGACCTCGTACGCGGCGGTGACCTCCTTGAACCGCTCCTGCGCTGCCGGGTCCGGGTTGACGTCGGGGTGCAGGTCGCGGGCCAGCTTCCGGTATGCCCGCTTGATCTGCTCGGTCGAGGCGTCCCGGCGCACCCCGAGCACGCCGTAGTAGTCCGTCGCCACCACACCCCAGCTTCCTGGCACTCGCCCGTCCAGACTGCCAGTCTACGGGTGCCCGCGGGCGCCCTGCCGACTCAGGTGCCGGCGGGGACGGAGACGCCCAGGCCGCCGCGGGTCTGCCCGCCGTAGCGGGCCTTCTCGGCGGCGAGGTCGAGCCGCCCGATGCGCGTCCTGCCGGCCCGCACCTCCTCGGTGATCAGGTCGGCCGGCAGCAGCCAGGACACCTCGAACTCGATGCCGTCCGGGTCCCGGGCGTACAGGGCCTTGGTGGTCGCGTGGTCGGAGGCCCCGACCAGGGCGCCCCGCTCGGCCAGCCGCCGCTGCACCCGCTCGAGCTCGTCCAGGGTGTCGACCTCCCAGGCCAGGTGGTAGAGCCCGACCGTGGTGCGGCCGGCGGGTGAGTCGCCCGCCTCGGCGCCCACTCCGAACAGGCCGAGGTCGTGGTCGTTGGTGCTGGCCTCGGCCTGCAGGAACGCCGCCCCCGGCAGGCCCAGCACGACCCGGAAGCCCAGGACCTCGGCGTAGAAGGCGACGCTGCGCTCGACGTCGCGGACGTAGAGGACGGCGTGGTTGAGTCGCTGGACGGGCACGGCGGTCTCCTGGTTGCTTGAAGTCTCAACACAGTGTACCGCGCTTTTCGTTGAGAACTCAAGTACAGTTGCCTGGTGACGCGGTGGCTGGACGAGGCCGAGCAGCGGACCTGGCGGGCCTTCCTCGCCACCTCCGAGTTGCTCTACGGCGCGCTGGACCGGCAGCTGCAGCGCGACGCCGGGATGACGCACGCGTCGTACGTGGTGCTCGCCATGCTCTCCGAGGCACCGGGCCGGTCGCTGCGGATGAGCGAGCTGGCCGTCCGCGCCAACTCCTCCCCGAGCCGGCTCTCGCATGCGGTGGCCCGGCTGGAGGATCGCGGCTGGGTGCGGCGCGAGCGCGACTCGCGGGACGGCCGGGGCACCGTGGCCGTGCTCACCGACGCCGGCTGGGACGTGCTGGTCCGGACCGCTCCCGGTCACGTCGGCGCGGTGCGGGAGCACCTGTTCGACCGGCTGGATCCGGAGCAGGTCGAGCAGCTCGGCGCGATCTGCGCGGCCGTCCTCGACGGCCTGGACCCGGACCGGACGCGCCGGCGGGCGGCCCCGGGCCGCTGACGCCGGACGGTCCCGGTCAGTTGCTGGTGCCGAGGATCTGCCCGATGTAGCGGGCGACCGCGGCGACCGAGGACATGGTCCCGGCGTAGTCCATCCGGGTCGGGCCGAGCACGCCGAGGCCGCCGAGCACCTGCTCGCCGTGGCCGTAGCCGACCGACACGACCGACGTCGACCGGAGCCCCTCGTACGGGTTCTCCTCGCCGATGCGGACCAGCACCCGGCTCGGGCTCTGCACCTCGCCGATCAGCCGGAGCAGCACGACCTGCTCCTCCAGCGCCTCCAGCACCGGACGGATCGTGCCCGGGAAGTCCAGCGCGCTGCGGGTGAGGTTCGCGGTGCCGCCGAGCACCACCCGTTCCTCCGGCCGCTCGACCAGGGTCTCCAGCAGCACGCTGGTCAGCGTCGTGAGCACCGGCCGCAGCTGCGGGCCGGCCGCCTCCGGCAGCGAGGTCACGATCTCCGGGGCGTCGGCCAGCCGGCGCTCCCGCAGCGTCGAGTTGAGGGTGGCGCGCAGCTGGGCGACCAGGCCGTCGGACACCACCGCGGGCAGCTCGACGACCCGCTGTTCGACCCGGCCGGTGTCGGTGATCAGCACCAGCATCAGTCGGGTCGGGGCGAGGTGGACGACCTCCAGGTGCCGGACCGTGGAGCGGGCGAGCGACGGGTACTGGACCACCGCCACCTGCCGGGTCAGCTGGGCGAGCAGCCGCACGGTCCGGTGCAGGACGTCGTCGAGGTCGACCGCGCCCTCCAGGAAGCTCGCGATCGCCCGCCGCTCGGCCCCGGACAGCGGCTTCATCGAGGCCAGCCGGTCGACGAAGAGCCGGTAGCCCTTGTCGGTCGGCACCCGCCCGGCGCTGGTGTGCGGCTGGGCGATGTAGCCCTCCTCCTCCAGCAGCGCCATGTCGTTGCGGATCGTCGCCGGCGAGACGCCGAGCTGGTGGCGCTCGGCGAGGGCCTTGCTGCCGACCGGCTCCTCGGTCGAGATGTAGTCCTCGACGATGGCGCGCAGCACCTCGAGCTTGCGCTCCTCGAGGGTCACGTCCACCTCCTCGCCGGTCCCGCGCCACCGCCGGGCGTTGGCACTCGGTGCCGTCAAGTGCCAGCGTACCGGCTGCGGCGGCGCGCCTCCGGCGATCGTGTCCCGGTCGTGACCCGCGACCCGAGGATGCCGTTACGCTCTGTCGGTTCAGGCGTACCGGGCTGACCGTGGCGGACGAGGGAGTGACGTGATCTTCAAGGCGGTGCGGGACGGCCGGCCCTACCCGGAGCACGGCCTGTCCACCCGCGACTGGGCAAAGCTGCCGCCCCGCCAGGTCCGGCTCGACGAGCTGATCACCACCAAGCGGGAGCTGGAGCTGGACGGCTGCTGGACGAGGACTCCACCTTCTACGGCGACCTCTTCCCGCACGCGGTGCAGTGGGAGGGCGACCTCTACCTGGAGGACGGGCTGCACCGGGCGCTGCGGGCGGCGCTGCAGCAGCGCAACAGCCTGCACGTCCGGGTGCTCAGCCTGGACGAGGCGGACAGCGCCGCCGAGGGCTGAGCTTCGCACCGTGCGCACGAGCCCCGATCCCGCCTTCGTCTCGCTGCTGCGCGCCCAGCAGGAGCCG
>CAWATS010000020.1:0-62769 GCA_963785005.1 uncultured Actinomycetota bacterium | reverse complement strand
TTCCTGATCGACGGCGTGGACAACAACGCCTACGGCACCAGCAACCAGGGCTTCTCCAACCAGGTCATGCAGCCGCCGCCGGACGCGGTCGGCGAGTTCAAGGTCGTCACCAACAACATGAGCGCCGAGTACGGCCGCTCGGCCGGCGCGACCATCAATGTGGCCTATGCCAGCGGGACCAATCGCGTTCCGCGGCAGCGCCTGGGAATTCCTGCGCGACACCTCGCTGAACGCGACCGGGTTCTTCAAGCCGGCCAACGGCGAGAAGCCGCCGCTCGAGCGGAATCAGTTCGGCGGCACGATCGGCGGACCGGTCGTGCGCAATCGCGCGTTCTTCTTTGCCGACTACGAAGCGTTCCGCCAGACGCGTGGCGTACCGTCCAGCTCGACGATCGCCACCGACTGGCCCAGCGGCAGGGCATCCTGAATGTCGCGTCCAGAACCCGTTACCGGTGAGATCTACCCGGCCGGGACGCCAATCCCGATGACGGCGTTCGCACGCAAGGTGTTGTCCGACCTGCCCGCTCCCACCAACAGCCGGAGCTCGAACAACTACGTCCTGCTGCAGCAGTTCAACAACGTAACCGACAAGTTCGGCGGCAAGGTCGACGTCAATCTGAACCCGGCATGACCGCCTTCGGCGGTTCGGGTATCGCGACGTCGACATCGACGACCAGCCGCCCATCCCGCTGCCGTCAGGCGGCGGCGGCAACGGTCAGACCTACGTCACGAACAAGCAGCTGGCCACCGGCGTCACCTACATCCCGTCGACGACGTCGCTGTTCGAAGCGCGATTCGGCTGGTCGCAGACGCAAGCGGGGAAGAACCCGCCGGCGCTCGGCTCGACGTCGGCACTCGACGCCTACGGCATCACCGGTCTGCCGACGGATCCCCGCGTTCGGGCGGCCTTCCCAACCAGCGCATCGGCGGCCTGTCAGCGACCTCGGGCGCCAGGCCACCAATCCGCAATGGCAGTATCCAACCGTCTACAACCCGAAGGTCAACTACACGTGGATGGTCGGCCGGCACTCGCTCAAGAGCGGCTACGAGTTCCAGCACATTCAGACCGAAGTGCAGGACGTCAACCCGCTGTATGGACGCGATCACCTACGACGGTCAGCTCACGCGCCCCGCGGGCGCTGGTACCAACAACGATCTACAACCTGTCCGACTTCATGCTCGGCCTGCGCAGCCAGTACGCGCTCAGCAACATCCTGGTCGCCAATCTCCGACAGAACATGCACTTCCTCTATCTGCAGGACGACTTCCGCGTCAACGAGCAGTCTGACGCTGAACCTCGGTCGTGCGCTACGAGTACGCGACGCCATGGGTCGAGAAGGACAACATCCTGCTCGAACTTCAACCCGGCGACCAGGCAGATGGTCCTGGCCCGTGACGGATCGCTCGAGGATCGCGCACCTGGTGAAGCCCGATCGCAACAACTTCGGTCCGAGACTGGGCTTGGCCTACACGCTGCAGCAATCGCACCGTACTCGCGTGGCGGCTACGGCGTCAGCTACGTCCACTTCCATCGCGCCGGTGGCGCCAACGTGCTGCCCATCAACGGCCCGCAGGTCATCAACGCCGTCGTCGTGCAGAGCAACCCGCTCGATCCGTCGTTTCGCCGAACCGAACAGGGGTACGACGTGGGCCTCACCGATCCGTCGCGGTTCAACCCGCTCGCGGCGAACATCACCTACATGCCGAGAGACTACCACGCGAGCCAGGTCCAGAGCTGGTTCGCGTCGGTGCAGCGCGAGCTCGGGCCGCGGATGATCGTCGACCTCGCCTACGTCGGGAATCGCGGCGACGACCTCCTGCTGTTTGCCAACCTCAATCAGGCGGCGCCGAACAATGCCGCCGGCACGATCCCACTCCAGGCGCGCCGGCCGATTCCCGAGTTCGCCGACATCACCTACGCCTTCAATGGCGGGAAGTCGCGCTATCACGCGGTGCAGGCGAAACTCGACTGGCGCGTCCGAAGCGGCTTCTCGATCCTCAGCTCGCTGACCCTTGTCGCAGACGAAGGACAACGGTGCCGGCTCGCTCGAGAATCCCAACGGAAACTTCCCGGCGCCGCAGGACTTCAACGAACCTGGATGGCGACTTCGCCTGTCGGCCTATCACCAGCCGTACAACAGCACGACCAGCCTCATCTGGACGACGCCGTTTCAGAGCGCCTTCCTGCGTGGACTGGCAGATCGCGGCGATCAACAGCGTCTACTCGGGCGAGCCGGTGACGTTCGTCTACACGCCGCTTCCGGCCGTCCAGGTGTCGGGCATCGAGCAGGACTTCCGCGGCGCGAACAACTATCGCCCGAACGTCGATCGGCGATCCCGTACGCGCCCGAGGGCGAGCGCACGGTGCAGAACTGGTTCAATCGCAACAACGTCGTCGTGCCGACCGATCCGAGCCAGCCGTTCGGCAATGCGGAGCGGAACAGCGTGCGCGGGCCCGGTGTTCTGGCAGATTGATCTCGCGCTGTCGCGGCGGATTCCGATGCCGTGGCCGGCGGGCGCGGTGGAGCTGCGCGCCGAGTTCTTCAATCTGCTGAACCGCACCAACTTCCGCGCGCCCAATGGCAATCGCAGCGCGGCGGCGTTCGGGACGATCACGCACACCTACGATCCGCGGCAGGCGCAGCTGGGCGTTGAAGGTCCTCTTCTAGGGCACGACCATGACAGACGAACAACGGCAGGCGACACTTCTCCAATGCGCTGCGCCGCGCGCAGGCGGAGTTTCTCGAGATGCCAGGGCTGAAGCTCACCGTGCCCCAGGCGGCGCGGCTCTGGCACTTCGACTCCGCGCTGTGCACGGCGGTGCTCTCGCGGCTGGTGGAGCAGCGGTTCCTCGTCGAAACGAGGAATCACTCTTTCGCGCGAGCGTAGCGATCGTCGGTGGGAATACTGTCGCGCTCGAACCAGGCGCCGACGGCGTAGTAGATCATTTCGAGCACGGGCACCAACAGCCAGTCGGGGGCCGGAAACCGCATCAGCACGAAGAACCCCCAGATTGTGAGCACGGTGCCCACATACTGCGGGTGATCGAACCAGGTGAAGGGAAATGTGCGATGCCAGGGCACGTGGTGGCCGAGCCGATTCCCGTAGAAGACCCCGACCTTTCCCAGCGCGCGAAACACACTGAGGTTGAGCGCCTGACCGGCGGCGACCAGCAGCGCCCCCGCGAACAGCACGCGCGGATCTGATGAGTACGGCATCAGGCTGCCGCCGCTCTGAATCAGACACCAGCCTGCGAAGACGCCAGTCTGCAGTATCTTAAATCCGACAAAAAGCAGCGCGAGTGTGTCGCTCGCGCTGCGATGCCGCGCATGACGATCGGACCAGCGGCGGAACGCATTCGGCGCCCGCCATATCGCAGCGTAGGTGAGGCGCTCCAGGCTGAGGAGCGCCGCCACCCACACGAGCCCGGCCGCCTTCGCGCCTAGCGCTCCGGCGCCCAAGTCAGGCACGTTGACGGCGTGGGAAGTAGGCGATGACGTCGGTCAGCGGATCCGTGACCAGCTTGACGTACCACACCATCGACGTCCGGAAGCTGAACTTCCAAATCAGATACGCGACTCGGCCCAGAATCACGGTGAGCGTCCAGAACCACCAGTGCTCGGCAATCGCCGGCAGGCGTGCGAAGAGGATCGGGTACTGCAGCGACTGTGCCTGCACCATGTGTGCGATCGGGATTAGGAGATAGCCGACAACGATGAGCGTCTTGTTGCGGGTATTGAATCCGAGCAGGCTCATCTCCTTCTCGTGCGCATCGGGTTCGAGCACGGCGTGTCCGAACTGCCTCACGAACAGCGCGGCGAGGCCGAGGCAAACGGCGGTTGTCAGATCGAAGGGCAGAATGGCGTAGCAATAGAGAAACACGCTCGAGCTGACGAGATGCAGCATCTGGTTGCCGACGTCGTTGTGCGACGCATGATGGTCGTCCTTCTTCCGCAGCATGACTTCGGTATAGAACGACTTTGCCGGCGCCGGAATCAGACTTTCCAGCATCTCTCGCAGCAGGCGCATCCGCATACGCGTCTCCATTCGCGGATTCATGTCCGCAGTCAGCCACCATCCGTCGTGCATCATCTGTCGCGCCGCCCTCACGATCGCCCGTTCCAGGGTCGCGTAGTCGGCACTCGTGAAGTCCATGCTGGCCAGGCACCGGCCAGTGCCGACCCAGCTCAAGGTGATGCCTTCATCCCGCAGGTAGTACTGGAGCAGCCAGTTGTAGCGACCCGGTTGCTTGAACAGCACCGTCCAGATCGTCCCGAGCGCGACCACGCGAATCGGCAGCGCGTCTTCAGCCAGCCGCCGGTTGGTCGAGAGCAGCCATGCGGCGCAGCGCTGGTTCATCTCCTCGTAGCGTGCCTCGGCGTCGGTGGCCCACGTCAGGAACTCGTACATCGCGCCCATCACCGCTGGGTGAGCGGAGAACGTGCCGACGACGTAGGCCAAGCGCATCGGCCGCTCGTGATCGAAGCGTTGCATGAGATCGCGCCGGCCGCAGACGACGCCGATCGGGAGACCGCCGGCCACTGTCTTGCCATAAACAACCATGTCGGCCTGGACGGCGAAGAACTCCTGCGCGCCCCCGGGCGCCAGCCTGAACCCGGTGTAGACCTCGTCGAAGATCAGCGGCACGTTGGCCGTTGTGCACGTGAGACGGAGCCGCTCGAGCCACGACGCGTAGCGCTCGCGTGCGTCTTCCGTCTTGCGCACCTCGCTCATCAACAGCACCGCATCGTTCGGCGGCGGCGTGTTGGGGTGGAATGACTGCACGGGATTGACGAGCACGGCGGCGATCTCGTGCGCCCGCCTCTCGATCAGGCGGAGTGACGCTGGGCTCAAGTCCTTCAGGGTGAGACAGTCATCCAGCGCGCGCTCGCTGCCCAACCCGGGAATGACGCCATCCCACCAGCCGTGATACGCGCCGGAAAAGCAGACGATCAGCCTGCGCCGGGTGTTAAACCGCGCCAGTCGAACAGCAGCCATCACCGCCTCGGTGCCGCTCATGTGGAACGAGATATCGTCGAGTCCTGACACCTGGCGGAGCATGCGGATGTTGTCGGCCACGATGGGATGCACCGGGCCGAGCACGGGCCCGAGATCTTTGACCCGATCCCATCCGTTCTGCATCCACGTCTTGTAGCAGTCGAAGCCGGCGACGTTGAGCCCGTACGATCCGCTCACGTCGAGACTCCATCCGCCGTCGATATCGCGCAGTCGAGGCCCATCGGACGCCGTGACGACCGTCGTCAAATTGAACTTCTCGCGCATCATCGGTGCGAAGGGAAAGGGCACGCGATTGGCGTCGGCAAAGCGCAGGTCGGAAAAGCCTTCTCGGATGCCATCGCCCCACTCAGTGCAGCGCCGGAAGCGCGCGCCGAGCGAAACCGAGAGGCGATCGAGCGCTCGCATGCGGCGACGGACAAGGTCGGCGGGCGCGTCGTCTGCGGTAAAGAACGCCTCTCCGCTGTAGTGATGGGCGCTCACCCAGGACGACAGCCGGCGGGACACGAGGGGGACCCAGGCCATCGCGCGGAACGTCATCACCGCCGTGATCAGCCACCGCATGGTGAGCGTGGCGACAACGAAGAAGCCGACAAACGCGCCGGCCATCCAGGGGTTGAGCAGTGCATCAGTCACCGGTAGTCTCCTCGTGCAGCACAGGCCCGCCGTTCGCCATCTCGTATCGAATCGGTTGGCGACTCTGAGCGGTTGTTGAGGAAGTGAGTGATCGACGGCGGCAGCGGCGAGCGGTCAGCGTCGGCTGTCTGTCCGCGTGGGAATCCGGCGAGGGCAACGAGCAACCCAAGCGTAAGGGTCGCAACTCTCATTCACCACACGATGCTGGTCTGGTGTGTACCTGCGAAGACGATAGGGCAAACGACAGGTAAAACCGTGTCTATCGGGGGAAACGATCCGGGTTGTCGGTGAACAGTGCGTCCACGTCCAGTTCCGTAAGGTAATAGCGCATCTCATCGCTGATCGACGGGAAGCGGCCGGAGCCAGCGGCAGATCGCGTCGTGAACGTGTACGGCGTAACCGTGAGACTCCGCGCGTGCGCGGATCGCACGATCTCAGGATGGCCGTCCAGCAACGTCTTCGCCGGTCCGATGCCGGTGGCAAACGTGGCGATCTCGGCGAGTCCGGCGTCGTTGAGCCACCGCTGGCCATCGCGGTTGTCGATCAGGAACGTGCGCGGCAGTGCGGGCAGCAGACCTGCGAGATCCCTCAGCGGTTGTGCGTCGAACGACTGCACGATGAGCGAACCGGCCGGACGGCGGTGCAAGTTGAGCCGCGTGATCGAGTCCACGAACAGCGCGGTCTGATCGATGCCGCGCGCGCGATAGAGCGCCGGTGTCTTCAGCTCAGGATAAAGTCCTGCAGCCGTACCGACGACGGCCACCGCTTCCTCCCACGTCGGGATGCGTTCGCCCGCGAAGCGGGCGTCGAACCAGGTACCGGCATCGAGCTGTTTGATCTCGGCAAGGGTGAAATCGACGGCGAGCCACTGTTTCCGGCCCGTCGCCGGATCGATGACGGCTCGATCCGGGAACAGCTCTTCGACGTTGGTGGTGCGCTCGAGAGACTCGTCGTGCAGACAGATCAGCACGAGGTCCTTGGTGACGGCGAGATCCTGCTCGACGTAGTCAGCCTTCTGCTGTAAGGCCAGACGGTACGAAGCCAGCGTGTGCTCGGGTGCGTAGGCCGAGGCGCCGCGATGAGCGACGAGTGTCTTGCCCGTTGCAGTGCCGGCGTGAGGGGCTGACATCACCACGCACGATATCGTGATCAACGAGGACAGAAGCTTACGCATATCGCCGAACCTAGCAGGCCGCTGAGTCGTTCCTGTGACGTTCAGCGCGGCGCGGCCATCCGTGCTGTGACATCATCCCATTTGAACATCAGGAAGTTACGAGCCGTGCTGTTCATCATGACCAGCGCACCCCCGCCGAATCGACCGTCGAGCGCCGACGATACGACCTCCAGGCCATCCGTGCTGTCGGCAGGCGTCGCGACGATGCCGACAGGCGGCTCGTGCTCATGCGCTTTGCCGGCCCGGCCTTCACGAGGATAGATCCGCAGCTGCGTCCCGTTCGGAATCTGATCGCTGACGACGATAAAGCCGGTGCCGTCGGGCCTCGGGAGGATACCGATGCCTTCGCGCTGCCGCTTGAATCCCGTGCGGCCAAACGTGGCCAGTTCAGCCGCGGCACCTGGATGATCTGGATCCGCGTGCCACTTGCGGATCGCGAACTCCTCATCCGAGTAGTAGACGAACCCAAGCGCATCGTCCACGGCGACCGCCTCGATTTCTGATGTTCCGCTGTAATCACCGAATCGGCGCACCAGCGTTCCACGCGCCTGGCCGTTGGCCGGATCGATGTCGATGCGGTACTGCCACAGGTAGTTCGTGGTGCCGCCGGTCTTGGGCGCGACGATGGCAAAGAGTGCACCGTCGTGCGGCCGCTTGTAGAGCGCGACGCCCATGGGCTCGCTGGCGTCACCCTGCTGCCCCTCGAGCACGGGAATGCCACGGTCGCCATCGAGTGACGCGAGCCGCCCATTGCTGATCGTGAATACGCGCAGGCGATGCCGGAGTCGTTCGGTGACGACGGCGACATCGACAGCGCCTGCAGATCCGGCGAGGCCGTATTCGACGTCGACGTTGTTCGGCCGATCCAGCGGCGCAATGGTCTGCCGCACCGATCCATCGAGTCCAAAGACGTAGAGCGCGCCGTCGGGTGCGGCCACCTTGTTCGTGCCGAGCACCACGCTTCGCGACGCGTCGCGTGGATCGATCCAGACTGCCGGATCGTCGGGGTCGTTGGCGACCGGTGCGGTCTGGGTGACCGGCGCGAGTGCGGCCGATCCGGCCGCCATGTTCGACCCACACGCGGTCGAGGCCAGAACGAGAAGCAACACTGCGTGTCGCACCATGCGGTGTCATCGTACGGCAGCGATGTAACAACGTTGTTCGAGGCGGCGCGTATTCTTTTACGTCACAGTCATGTCGTTGTCACGCCAGCAACCGAATCGCCTCGCTACGGTGAACAGCATCGGAGGATACATTCCATGCTGCTCAGACTGGCGCGATTGGTGTGTGCCGGCACGTTCGTCGTACTGTTCCCGCTCAGCTCCCACGCGCAGACCGGAGCGATCTCGGGGATCGTCACTGATTCGACGACACAGGCGCCGCTTGCCGGGGCCAACGTCATCGTCGACGGGACCGCACTGCTGGCGGCGACCGATCGCGCGGGACGCTTCACGCTGATGGGCGTGCCCGCGGGCCCGCGCCAGGTCATCGTCAGCTATCTCGGTCATCGCGACGAGCGTGCCTCGGTCGACGTGGCGACCGATCGCGTGCAGGTGCTGGACGTGCAGCTGGCGCGCACGTCGTTCGCGGAAACAGTCGTCGTGACCGCCGCACCGGCCGGGGCCATCGCCGAAGGCCAGGCACAGGCGCTCAATCAGCAGCGCACTGCCCTGAATATCACCAACGTCGTGGCGGCGGATCAGATCGGCAGCTTTCCAGACCCGAATGCGGCTGAAGCGATCTCGCGGATCCCCGGCGCGTCCATCGCGCGCGATCAGGGTGAAGGGCGCTACGTCCTGATTCGCGGTACCGAGCCGCGCAGCCGGCCGCGCCCGTCGACGAGCGGCAGCTTCTCCACCTTGTGCTGCCGCAGCAGCCCCAGCGCGTCGGATGCCGAGACGCCGACCGGCGCGGTGACCAGCGGCATCGGCGTCATCACCGTCCGGACGAGCTGGGAGTGGTCGGTCTCGAACCGGATGTCGCGGTTGGTCACGATGCCGACCAGCACGCCGTCGGTGCCGGTCACGGTGTCGATGACCGGCACGCCGGAGATCCGGTAGCGCGCGCACAGCGCGTCGACCTCGGCCAGGGTGGCATCCGGGCGACAGGTCACCGGGTTGCTCACCATGCCGGCCTCGGACCGCTTCACCAGGTCGACCATGGACGCCTGGTCCTCGATCGAGACGTTGCGGTGCAGCACGCCGACGCCGCCCTGGCGGGCCATCGCGATCGCCATCCGGGCCTCGGTCACGGTGTCCATCGCGGACGAGACCAGCGGGATCCGGACCGACAGCCGCCTGGTCAGCCGGGCGCCGGTGTCCGCCTCTCCCGGCATGACGTCCGACTCGGCGGGCAGCAGCAGCACGTCGTCGAACGTCAGGCCCAACGGGGCGAACTTGTCCGGGAAGGGGACGTCCACGGCACCTCTCCTTCTCGGCGGGCGGTGACCCATCGTACCGGCGGACGGGTGAGCGGTTACCGCACCGGTTCGCGGAGCGGCTACCGTGAGCCAGGTGACGTATGACTCGCCACTGGACCCGTTCCTCGGCGACCCGGCCGACCCGGCCGCCGCCCTGGACGCCCTGGACGACTCCGAGGAGGTCGACACGCCCCTCACGCCGGCCGAGCGTGAGGACGTGCTGGCCGACATCGAGGACCTGGACGTGTTCCAGGCCCTGCTCTCCCACCGCGGGGTGCGCGGGATCGTGGTCGAGTGCTCGGACTGCGGCGAGTCCCACTACTTCGGCTGGGACCTGATGCGCAGCAACCTGCGCCACCTGCTGGACGCCGGGCGTACCCGGGTGCACGAGCCGGCCTTCGGGCCGGACCCGGCGCGGTACGTGAGCTGGGAGTACGCCCGCGGCTTCGCCGACGGCGCCTTCGCCGCCGCCGAAGCCGAGGCCGACTCCTAGACCCCGGGTCGCGCCCGGCCGTGTCCGGGACGCGGCTCGCTATGCCAGGCTGCCGGGGTCCCCGCCCCCGGCGGGGCTCGGTGGCCGAGCCCGGTGATCAAAGCGACCAGCAGCAGGGGCGCTCGCCCGGGGGTCCGGGGGCCGTCCCCCGGGTGGGCTCAGCTCACGAGGCCGCGGCGGAAGCCGTGCGCGACGGCCTGGGCCCGGTCGTTGACGCCGAGCTTGCGGAACAGCCGGCGCGCGTGCGTCTTCACCGTGTCCTCGGACAGGAAGAGCTCCCGGCCGATCTCGCCGTTGCTCTTGCCCTCGGTCATCCCGACCAGCACCTGCAGCTCGCGAGTGGTCAGCCGGACGTCGGCCTCCTGGCCGAGCGGTCGCGGTCCGGCCAGCTCGACGCCGGCCAGCGCGTGCGCGAGCGCGGCGCACACCTCCGCGTGCGAGGCGTCCCACCGCAGGTAGCCGCGGGCGCCGCAGGCGACGGCGGCGACGATGTTGGCGGTGTCGTCGGCGGCGCCGAAGACCAGCACGCAGGCGCGCGGGTGCCGGGAGACCAGCCGGCGGGTGAGCACGATCCCGGTGTCGACGGCCCGCTGGGTGCCGACCAGGACCACGTCCGGGCGCTCCCGCGGGAAGCGCTCCAGCAGGTCGTCGCCGATCGCCACCGTGTCGACCCGGTCGACCCCCGGCACGACCGACATGAACTGAGCCAGACCGTCTCGGACCCCTCGTCGCTCGTCGCAGATGAGCACGCTGGTCATCCGGAATCCTCCTCAGCGCAGGCCGCGTCGGTCGTCTATCACCCCCCGTGATGTGCAACGCCCTGGTGACTGTAGACCGTCCGGGTGACCTGACGGAAAGGGGTCGGCCGAAACGGCACCGCGGCCCCGGGGCGGAGGACCAACGGACTGTCCGGCGTGCAGCCTAGCGGGTAGTGGTGCCGTCGGAGGCGCCCTCGATGATGCTTTGCGCCGTACGGGCCCGCCGCCGTTCGCGCGCCGCGGTCCGCGGCGCGCGTGCCTGCAGGATTCGCGACTCGCAGCGTTCGCGCAGGCCAGACGAGTGTGGGCAGGCCCAGCTGGACGGCTTCGGCTGCCGCTCCACGGAGTACGCGGGCGGCCGGCCGGGGATGCCCCGCGGCATCCAGCGCGGCGCCGAGAATCAGCTGAGATTTCACGATGTGTCGATATGCTGCAACTGTGTGTGATAAGCGAAGGGCGCCACGGGCCGCGTCCACCGCGGCCGACGGGTCGTCACCCAGGAGGGCCACCTCCGCCCGGACCCAGTCCAGCCGGACCGACGCCCGCCACGCGTAGTGACCGGCGTCCCGGTCCGCGTCGGCCCGGGCGAGCCGGGCGCGGGCATCGGCGAGGTCGAGCCGGCCGACCGCGTCGGCGACCAGGCCGGCCAGCGCGTCCGCCCGCGCCTCGGCGTCGGCGGCGGCGGCGAGCGCGGCCTGGTCCAGTGGCTCGGCCTCGACGTGCCGGCCGAGCTGGCGCAGGTGGCTGGCCCGGCAGCTCAGCGCGAGCGATCCCGCGCCGGCCGGGCCGGCGGGGAGCAGGAAGCGGGCGGCGGTCGGGTACCGGCCGAGGGCCCCGAGGCAGACCCCGGCGAGCCACCGGGTCCGCGCCGGCACCGGACCGGCCGGGTCCAGGCCGGCCAGCAGCGGGACCGCGTCGCGCGGCGAACCACGGAACGCCGCCGCTGCCAGGCCTGCCTCGACCCCGGCGCCGGGCCGCGGCGGGCCGGCTCGGCCCGGCGCCATCAGACACCGACCACCCGGCGGACCACGGCCACCGCGGTGGTCAGGTCGGCCACGTAGGTGATCCGCTCCGGCAGCGCGCGCTCCTGCCAGCCGGCCCCGCCGGCGAGCACGGCGACCGGGGGCCGCAGCATCGGCAGCCGCTCGAACACGTCCACGTCCGCGTACTGCGGCAGCTGGGCCCACACCAGCAGCGCGGCCGGACCGGTCCGGCGCACCGCCGCGGCGAGCGCGTCCGCCGGCAGCGCGCCACCGAGCAGCCGGACCCCGATCCCCCGCTCGGACAGCGCCGCCGCCAGCGCCGACAGCGGCAGGCTGTGCAGCTCGTCCGGCGCGCAGGTGAGCAGCACCGGCCGGCCGTTGCGCGGCTCCGGCGCGTCCACGGTGGCGCGCAGCACGCCGGTGGCGGTCTCGGCGAGCAGGTGCTCGACCTCGACGCCCTCGCCGGTCGCGGCGAACCGCACGCCGACCGCGACCAGCACCGGGCGCAGTACGTCGTCCCAGGTGGTCACGACCCCGTGGTCCCGCACGGCCCGCTCCAGCGCCGCCCGCAGCGCGCCGGAGTCGAGCGCCATCGCGGCCCGGGCCAGCCCGCGCACCTCCGGGGAGGCGCCGGGCAGCGCGAGCACCCGGCCACCACCCCCCAGCGGGGTCGAACCGGCCGTGCCGTCGTGCGGCTGGTCGGCAGGGGCGGGCGCGTCGGCCGCCGGGTCGACGCCGCGCCAGGCGGGCAGCCCGCCGGACGGTCCGGGCGGCGGCAGGTCCGGCACGGTGCCGGCCGGGACGGTGCCGGCCGGGGCGGTGCCGGCCGGGGCGGTGCCGGCCGGGGCGGTGCCGGCCGGGGCGGACGGCTGGGTGACGGCGATCCGGGCGGCGTCGGCCGGCGGCACCCCGTCCAGGACGAGCCGGCGCATCCGCTCCAGCCGGGCGACGTCCGAGCGCGAGTAGCGACGGTGCGCGCCGGCGGCGTGCAGTGTCGGGCCCAGCCCGTAGCGCCGGTCCCAGGTCCGCAGTGTCGCCGGCGCGATCCCCAACCGCCGCGCCACCGCTGCCACGGTGAGCCGCGGCTCCGGCGGGCCGGAGGCGGCGCCGACCGGTACGGCGTCGCCCGACACGGGCTCATCATCAGCGGCCCAGGGGGAACCCGGCAACCGGAGTGATCGTTTGCTCGCCACATCTTGAACAACTTGTGGCGCGGTTGTACGGTCAAGCACGCGGCGCACCACCCACCCCGCCCCCGGAGGGACGAGACGCATGGCGGACATCCGGAGACTCCCGGGTCCCAACGCGGACCTGTGGGAGTGGCAGCTGAACGGGGCGTGCCGCGGCGAGGACGGCGGGCTGTTCTTCCACCCGGAGGGTGAGCGCGGCCCGGCCCGGGCCGGCCGGGAGGCGGCCGCCAAGTCGGTCTGCGCCCGGTGCCCGGTGATCGAGCAGTGCCGCAGGCACGCGCTCGCTACCCGCGAGCCGTACGGGGTGTGGGGTGGCATGTCCGAGTCGGAGCGGGACGAGGCGATCGGCGCCCGCCGCCCGCTCGCCCCGCACGCCGGCTGAGCCGACGAAGCGACGGCCGCCCTGCGGGGGAGGGCGGCCGTCGCTGTCGTTCCCCGGCGTCAGTGCCGGTGGCCGTGCGAGTGCCCGTGCGAGTGCCCGTGGCCGTGCGAGTGGTCCTCGTCCTCGTCCGCCGGGCGCTCCACCACCGCGCTCTCGGTGCTGAGCACCATGGTCGCGATCGAGGCGGCGTTGACCAGCGCGGACTTGGTCACCTTGACCGGGTCGACGATCCCGCGCGCGGCCAGGTCGGCGTACTCCCCGGCCTCCGCGTCGAAGCCGTGCCCCGCACCCCGCTCGCGGACCTCGGCCACCACGACCGGTCCCTCGAAGCCGGCGTTCGCGGCGATCTGCCGCATCGGCTCGTCCAGCGCGCGCCGGACGATCGCCACGCCGGTCGCCTCGTCGCCGGTCAGCCCGAGGCCGTCAAGGGCGGTCACCGCGTGCACCAGGCTGGCGCCGCCGCCGGGGACGATGCCCTCCTCGACCGCCGCACGGGTGGCCGAGATGGCGTCCTCGATCCGGTGCTTGCGCTCCTTGAGCTCGACCTCGGTGGCCGCGCCGACCCGGATGACGCCGACGCCGCCGGCCAGCTTGGCCAGCCGCTCCTGCAGCTTCTCCCGGTCCCAGTCGGAGTCGGTCTCCTCGATCTCCCGGCGGAGCTGGCCGATCCGACCCTCGATCGCGGCCTGGTCGCCGCCGCCGTCGACGATCGTCGTGTCGTCCTTGCCGACGGTCACCCGGCGCGCCCGGCCGAGGACCTCCAGCCCGACCTGGTCGAGCTTGAGCCCCACCTCCGGCGCGACGACCTGCCCGCCGGTGACGATCGCGAGGTCGTCCAGGAACGCCTTGCGCCGGTCGCCGAAGAACGGCGCCTTCACCGCGACCGCCGGGAACGTCTTGCGGATCGCGTTGACCACCAGGGTGGACAGCGCCTCGCCCTCGACGTCCTCGGCGATCACCAGCAGCGGCTTGGCCGCCTGCACGACCTTCTCCAGCAGCGGGAGCAGGTCGGCGACACTGCTGATCTTCTGGGAGGTCAGCAGGATGTACGCGTCGTCGTGCACCGCCTCCATCGCCTCGGCGTCGGTCACGAAGTACGGCGAGATGTAGCCCTTGTCGAACTGCATGCCCTCGGTGAACTCGAGCTCGGTGGCCATCGTGTTCGACTCTTCGACGGTGATCACGCCGTCCTTGCCCACCTTGCTCATCGCCTCGCCGATGAGCTTGCCGATCTCCGGGTCCTGGCCGGAGACCGCGGCGACGTGCGCGATGTCGTCCTCGGTGTCGAGCTCGGTGGCGATCGAGTCGAGCCGCTGGGTGATCGCCTCGACCGCGGCGTCGATGCCCCGCTTGAGCGCGGCCGGGTTGGCGCCGGCCGCGACGTTGCGCAGGCCCTCGCGCACCAGCGCCTGGGCGAGCACGGTCGCCGTGGTGGTGCCGTCGCCGGCCACGTCGTTGGTCTTGGTGGCGACGCTCTTCGCCAGCTGCGCGCCGAGGTTCTCGTACGGGTCGCTCAGCTCGACCTCACGGGCGATGGTGACGCCGTCGTTGGTGATGACCGGTGCGCCGAACTTCTTGTCCAGCACCACGTTGCGCCCGCGCGGGCCGAGGGTGATCTTGACGGTGTCGGCGAGCCGGTCGATGCCGGCCTCGAGCGCGCGGCGGGTGTCGTCGGAGAAGGAGAGGATCTTGGCCATGGCAGTCCTTTTCCCACTCCGCCCCGGGGCCGAGTGATCGGTCCCCGGGGCGGAGGGTAGGTCGGGTCGGGCGGTGCTGAGGGCGGACTAGCGCTCGACGACGGCGAGGACGTCGCGCGCGGAGAGGATCAGGTAGTCCTCTCCGGAGTACCTGACCTCGGTGCCGCCGTACTTGGAGTAGAGAACGGTGTCGCCTACCGCGACGTCGAGCGGGATGCGCTTCTCGCCGTCCTCGTCCCACCGGCCGGGGCCGACCGCGATGACGGTGCCCTCCTGCGGCTTCTCCTTGGCGGTGTCCGGGATGACGATCCCGGATGCGGTGGTGGTCTCCGCCTCGTTCGCCTGGACCACGATGCGGTCCTCGAGCGGCTTGATGGTGACCTTGGTGGCGGTCGTCACGAGCTGAGTCCCCCTCCTGAGCTGGGGTCGAGTGGATGCTGTCGGTGGGAGCACGGCCCCCGACCCGTCGTCGCGGGTGCCGGGCCGGCGGCGCGGCTCTCGGTTGGCACTCTAGACCGTCGAGTGCCAGACCATCAAGGCGGGTCCGACCCGGTGCCGCGCCGTCCCGACCCCGGCCGGCGGCGGGCGCGCCGGTCAGCGGGTGACGACGACCTGGTAGGCCTCGGCGAGGCGGCCGTCGGGCAGCCCGCCGGTGAGGGCGTTCGCGGCGTGCCACGTCCGCAGCATGGTGTCGAGGTCGAGGTGCGAGGTCTGGCTGGCGTGTGCCTGCAGCGCCTCGATCTTGCGGCCGAAGGTGTCGGTGACGTCGACGAAGTGGTCCGGCTGCGGGCCGCCCATCAGCCAGACCTCCGGCACCACCCAGGCGTCCAGGCCCTCGTCCGCGAGCAGCTCCGGGTGGGCGAACCGGTTGCGGGCATCCGGGTAGACCGCGCTCAGCGTGGCCTCCCCGACGGCGAGGTGGTCCGGGTGCGACGGCGCGATCCGCTGCCAGTTGCGCTGCGGCGACTGGGTCAACACCAGCTGCGGGCGGACGCGCCGGATCTGCCGGGCGATGTCCCGGCGCAGCTCGTGCGTCACGTACACCCGGCCGTCCGGGTGGCCGAGGAACGTCACGTCGGTGACGCCGAGCACCTTGGCCGCCGCCCGCTGCTCGGCCTCGCGCAGCAGCGGCATCCGCTCGCGCGGCGTCTCGTCGAAGCCGCCCGCGTCGCCATAGGTGACGACGCAGTACGCGACCTCGACCCCGGCCTCGGTCCAGGCGGCCACCGCGCCCGCGGCGCCGAAGTCGGTGTCGTCCGGGTGCGCGACGACGACCAGGACACGCTCGACGTCCGTGGCGGCTCCGGTACCGGGACGGGTCACGAGAGTCGATCGTACTGGCAGGTAGGTGACCCGGCCGGGTGGAAGCGGGCGATGGAGTGGTGCGCGGGGGCTCCGGTCCGCTATCACGTAACCGTGCCGACATCCCGGGTGCCGCGGGTGCCGCCGCGCTCCGCCGCGATCGGCGGGGTTGCCGGCGCCCTGGTGCTGGTCGTCGCGGTCTGGCTCGGCGCCCGGCTGCCCGGCTCCGCGGTGGTCAGCGACGTCGCGGTGCTGCTCGCGGCCGTGGCGGCCGCCGGCGCGGCCGCGCTGGCCGCCCACCGCGGCACCGGGGCGGCCCGCAACGGCTGGGCGCTGCTCGCGCTGAGCAGCGGGACGTGGGCGCTGGGTCAGGCCGCCCGGACGGTCGAGCGGCTCGCGGGCGGGGTCGAGCTGCCGAACGACCTGCTGACCAGCGGGCTGTTCCTGCTGTCGGTGCCGCTGGCGGTGGTGGGCCTGGTGGTGCTGCCGTCGGCGCAGGTCACCCGGACGACGCAGGCCCGGCTGCTGCTGGACGGCCTGATGGTGGCGACCGCGCTCGGCGTCGCCACCTGGGCCGTGGTCATCGACCCGGTCCTGTCCTCGCCCGACGGCGACCGGCTGGTGCGCGAGTACGGGCTGGCCCTGCCGATCGCCGACGTCGCCGCGCTGACCGTGGTGGTGCTGGTCGCCGCCCGGGCCGGCGGCCGCTGGCTGCTCCCGCTGCTGCTGGTCGCCGCCGGGCTGACGGTGCGGGTGCTCGCGGACATCGGGTACGTGGCGCTGGTGCTGCGGGACAGCTACCTGCCCGGCGGCCTGCCGGATCTCGGCTGGGTGGTCGGCTTCCTGCTGGCCGCGGTGGCCGCGGTGGCGTCGCCGGCCGCCGCCGACCCGGCCCTGCGGCTGACCAGCCGGGCGCCGCGGGCACGCACGCTGCTGCCGTACCTGCCGGTCACGGTGGCGCTGGTCGCGCCGGCGGTGGCTGGTCCCGGCACCCGGGTCCCGGGCCTGGCGGCCGGCGGGGTCGCGGTCGTCCTGCTCCTGCTCGCCCGGCAGGCGCTCAGCGCGGTGGACAACGCGGGGCTGTCCGCGGACCTGTCCCGGCTCGCCTACACCGACCCGCTGACCGGGCTGGCCAACCGGGCGCTGTTCGCGGAGAAGGTGACCGAGGCGCAGCGCCGGGTCCGCGGCGGCGGCCGGCTGGCCGTGCTGCTGCTCGACCTGGACGGCTTCAAGGCGGTCAACGACTCGCTCGGGCACGCCGCCGGCGACCGGCTGCTGCGGCAGCTGGCCGAGCGGCTGCGCGCCGCGGTGGCGCCGAGCGACATGGTGGCCAGGCTCGGCGGGGACGAGTTCGCCGTGCTGGTCGAGGCGGCCGGTCCGGGCGCCGGGCTGCGCACCGCGCGGCTGGTGCTGGAGGCGCTGGCCGCGCCGGTGCCGTTCGAGGGCCGGGTGGTCCGGGTGACGGCGAGCATCGGCGTGGTCGAGCAGGCCGGGCAGGGCATCGAGGACGTGCTGCGGGACGCGGACGTGGCGATGTACGCGGCGAAGAGCGCCGGCAAGGCCTGCGTCCGGGAGTTCGAGCCGGCGATGCGCCGCGCGGTGGTGGCGAGGGCCGAGCTGGAGGCGGACCTGCGGCACGCGCTGGACCGGGGCCAGTTCGTCCTGCAATACCAGCCGGTCGTCGACCTGGACAGCCGCGAGGTCCGCGGCGCGGAGGCGCTGGTGCGCTGGCGGCACCCGCGGCGCGGGCTGCTGCCGCCGGCGACGTTCGTCCCGCTGGCCGAGGAGACCGGGCTGATCGCCGAGCTGGACGGCTGGGTGCTCGGCGAGGCGTGCCGTGCCGCCGCCGGCTGGCAGGAGCTGCGCCCCGGGGTGACGGTGAGCGTGAACGTGGCCGCGGACCGGTTCGCCAACACCGACCTGGTCGGCGCGGTGGCCGACGCGCTGGCCGAGACCGGGCTGGCGCCGGACTGCCTGACGCTGGAGCTGACCGAGACCGCGCTGGTCGCGGACGCGGAGGCGACCATCGGCCGGCTCAGCGCCCTGAGCGCGCTGGGGGTCCAGGTGGCGATCGACGACTTCGGCACCGGCTACTCGTCGCTGGCCTACCTGCACCGGCTGCCCGCCAGCGTGCTCAAGATCGACCGCTCGTTCGTGGCCGGGCTGGGGACGAACGCCGAGTCGACCGCGCTGGTCCGGGTGATCCTCGGGCTGGCCGAGACCTTCGGCCTGCGTACGGTCGCCGAGGGGGTGGAGACCGAGTCGCAGCGGGCGCTGCTGCGGGCGCTCGGCTGCGTCACCGCGCAGGGCTACCTGTTCGCTCCCGCGCTGGACCCCGGCGACCTGGAGGCGATGCTGCGCGGGCCGGCCCGCGGGGTCGGGCGGGCGCGGCTGCGCGCTCTCGACCCGGTGGGCGAGCTGCCCGCTCGCCCGGCGGAGGCGGCAGCAGGGGCGGGGGAAGCGGTGGTGCGGGCCGCGCCCGCCACGCCTGGCCCGGACCCGTCGGTCGGGTCCGGCGAGGAGCCGGCCGCCCGCGGGGTCGGGCCGGCCCGGCTGCGCCCGCCCGAGCCCGCCTGACGCCGCCCGCCCCGGCGCCGCCGCCCGCCCCGGCACGCCGCCCGCCCCGCCCGCCGACGCCGCCCCGGACGCCGCCCGCTCCCGTGATCTTGCACTTCCCGGCAACCAGTGGGACCAGTGTCCGTTTCGCGGCCGGATAAGTGCAAGATCACGCCGATCGGCGGCGGTGGCGCGGGGCCGGACGGGTGGGGTCAGTCGCGGGGGATCTCCGCGGCGCCCTCGGGGGCCTTCGGCAGCGGCCGGCGCGGCTCCCGGACGCCGGCCCCGCCGCTGTCGCCCGGGTCGCCGCCCCAGCCGCCGGGCGGGCCGTACGGCGGGGCCGACACCAGCCGCCGCAGGTTCCGCCGCACCCGCCACCGCCGCAGCGGGCCGCGCCGCTCGCCGCGCTGCCGCATCCGCTCGTAGATCTCCCGCCGCCGCCGCAGCAGGTCGTCGTCCCGCTCGCCGCTCATGACCCGACGGTACTCGCCGGATGCGGTGATCTTGCACTTCACCGCAGTCTCTGGCCCGCTTTGTCCCTTTCTCTCGCCGACAGCTGCAAGATCATCCCGGGGCGAGGGGAGCGCCCGGGCGGTGCGCTCACAGCGCCCCGCGGCAGAGCCGGAGCACCGCGTTGCCGAGCGGTACCCCGTCGTCGCCCAGGGCGTCCCGGTAGCCCTCCAGCACCCGCCGCTCCCGACCGAGCTCGACCCGCACGCCGCCGGCGGCGATGCGTGCGGTCTGCACCCGCGCCGACAGCCGCGCGCGCTCGGCGACGAGCCGGGCGATGCCGGCGTCGATCGCGTCGATCTGGGTGCGCAGCAGCGGGATCAGGTCCGCCTCGGTGTTCGGCGCCGGCGGGGTCAGCATGCTGGTCACTGTGGGCTCCTGGAGTCCCTCGGTCCAGACCCGGTGCCCGGGAACGCGAAACCCCGGGCGTCGAGCCCGGGGCGTCGGTGGTGTCTGCGGTCAGACGGCGACGGATACCGGACTGCGGTATCCGTAGAAAAACTCGTACGCCGTCTGCACGAGCGGAACTCTAGCAGCAGCCGGCGCCGCGCCGGTAGCGGACGGCCAAAGTGTCGGACCCTCTCGTACGCTTGTTCGCATCATGAGCAGCAGCCCGATCGAGGTGCCGACCCCGCCGGCCCCGCCGGTCCGGTCCGACGCCCCCCGGAGCCGGAGCCAGAGCCGGAGCCGGAGCGGCGGCCGCGGCGCCCGGTCCGGCTGGCCGTCGACGCCGACACGCTGCTCGACGACCTCAACCCGCCGCAGCGGGCCGCGGTCGAGCACGCCGGCTCCCCGCTGCTGATCGTCGCCGGCGCCGGGTCCGGCAAGACCCGCGTGCTGACGTACCGGATCGCCCACCTGCTGGCGCACCGCGGCGCGCAGCCGGGCGAGATCCTGGCGATCACCTTCACCAACAAGGCCGCCGGCGAGATGAAGGAGCGGGTCGCCGCCCTGGTCGGCCCGCGGGCGCGGGCGATGTGGGTGTCGACCTTCCACTCGATGTGCGTGCGGATCCTCCGCGCCGAGGCCAAGACGCTGGGCCTGAAGTCGACGTTCTCGATCTACGACCAGGCCGACTCGCAGCGGCTGATGACGATGGTGTGCCGCGATCTCGACCTGGACCCGAAGCGCTACCCGTCGCGCGCGATGCTCGCCCAGGTCAGCAACCTGAAGAACGAGCTGGTCGACCCGGACGCGTGGGCCGCACGGGCGGGCAGCGGGATCGAGAAGGTGCTCGCGGAGGCCTACTCGGCGTACCAGACCCGGCTGCGGCAGGCGCACGCCCTCGACTTCGACGACCTGATCATGACCACGGTCGGCCTGCTGCAGGCCTTCCCGGCCGCGGCGGAGCACTGGCGGCGGCGCTTCCGGCACGTGCTGGTCGACGAGTACCAGGACACCAACCACGCGCAGTACGCGCTGGTCCGGGAGCTGGTCGGGCCGCAGACGCAGCCGCCGGCCCTCCCTCCCGCGGAGCTGGCGGTGGTCGGCGACGCCGACCAGTCGATCTACGCCTTCCGCGGCGCCACGATCCGCAACATCCTGGAGTTCGAGCGCGACTACCCGGATGCCACCACGATCCTGCTGGAGCAGAACTACCGCTCCACCCAGACGATCCTGTCCGCGGCGAACGCGGTGATCGCCCGCAACCCCAACCGCAAGCCGAAGAACCTCTGGTCCGAGGCGGGCGCCGGCCACCGGATCACCGGGTACGTCGCGGACAACGAGCACGACGAGGCCGCCTGGGTGGCCGGCGAGATCGACCGGCTGTCCGACACCGAGGACGTCAGCCCCACCGACGTGGCCGTCTTCTACCGGACCAACGCGCAGTCCCGGGTCTTCGAGGAGGTCTTCATCCGGGTCGGCCTGCCGTACAAGGTGGTCGGCGGGGTGCGCTTCTACGAGCGGCGCGAGGTCCGGGACATGCTGGCGTACCTGCGGCTGATCGCGAACACGACCGACGTGGTGAGCCTGCGCCGGATCCTCAACACGCCGCGGCGGGGGATCGGCGACCGGGCGGTGGCCTGCGTGGAGGCGCTGGCGTCGCGCGAGCGGATCGCCTTCGGCGAGGCGCTGGAGCGGGCCGGGGAGGCGCCCGGGATCGCGCCGCGCTCGGCGGCCGCCATCGCCGAGTTCGTCGTGCTGATGACCGGGCTGCGCGCGGTCGAGGCGGGCGAGGGCAACGGGCCGGCCGCGGTGCTGGAGGCGGTCATCGACAAGACCGGCTACCTGCGCGAGCTGGAGGCCAGCGACGACCCGCAGGACGAGTCCAGGGTCGACAACGTCCGCGAGCTGGTCTCGGTGGCCCGGGAGTACGAGCAGACCCGGGCTGGCGACACCGCCGCGGGCGTCACGCTGGCCGACTTCCTGGAGCAGGTGGCACTGGTCGCGGACGCCGACTCCATCCCGGACGCGGACGGCGGCGGCGGTGTGGTGACGCTGATGACGCTGCACACCGCGAAGGGGCTGGAGTTCCCGGTGGTGTTCCTGACCGGGATGGAGGACGGCGTCTTCCCGCACCTGCGGACGCTGGGTGACCCGGTCGAGCTGGAGGAGGAGCGGCGGCTGGCGTACGTGGGGATCACCCGGGCCCGCCGGCGGCTGTTCGTGTCCCGGGCGGTGACCCGCTCGGCGTGGGGGCAGCCGTCGTACAACCCCGCGTCCCGCTTCCTCGACGAGGTGCCGGACGAGCTGGTCGACTGGGAGCGGTCCGAGCCGCGGCGGCAGCCGCCCGCCCAGGCCAGGGTGGCGGCGGCGGGCCTCGCCAAGGGGACGCTGCGCGGCGGCGCCGGCAACCGGCCGATCCCCGCGCTGGACGTCGGCGACAAGGTCACGCACGACACGTTCGGGCTCGGCACCGTCGTGGCCGCCCGGGGCGAGGCCGAGAAGGCGCAGGCCCAGATCGACTTCGGCGGCGACGTCGGCCTGAAGTGGCTGCTGCTGCGCTACGCCCCGCTCGAGAAGCTGTGACCCGCGGCCGCGGCGGCGGTCTGCTCGGCGCCCCGTGACGCCGTCGCGGCGCCAGGGCGGTGGGCTGAGGCGTCAAGCCGCCGGGAGCGATACGTCCCGGGTGGGACGGGTGCGGGCGGCGACGAGGGCGAGGCCGGCGACGACGAGCTGCGCGGCCAGCAGCCACTGGTTGAGGAAGCTCTGCTTGTTCGCCAGCGCGAAGGCGGCCAGCACCAGGCCGCAGCCGAGCAGCAGCCCGCCCGGGGTGCGGGGGACCGCCCGCAGCACCACCGCGTACGCCGCCGCGACCAGCAGCAGCACCGTGACCGTCCGAAGTGGACCGGGCAGCAGCTGCCAGACCGACAGCGAGTCCGCCCGGGCCGGCAGGTCGAGGAAGAAGTCGACCACGCAGTGCCAGAACCGGCCGGGGTCGGCGAGCAACCACGGCAGCGTGATGGCTGCGGCCCCGCCGGCGGCCGCGAGCGCCCGGCGCGGCCCGAAGGACGGCCACAGCGCCCACAGCGGCAGCAGCAGCACCACGTGCTGCTTGGTGCCCAGCGCCACCGCGAGGGCCGCCGCCGCCCACCACGGCCGCCGCACCGCGAGCAGCACCCCGGCGGCGGCCAGCGCACCGAACACGATCGTCTCGTTCCAGGCCTGCTGCACGTCGTAGAGCGCGCCGGGCAGCACGCCGGGCAGCACCGCCAGTGGCACCGCGACCGCGGCACCGCGGCGGGCGTGCAGCGACCGCAGTGCCAGCCAGACGAGCGAGCCCACCCCGGCCAGCAGCACCGCGGCCTCGGCGTACCGGACGTCCCCGAGCAGCCGCCCCGGCAGTGGCACCAGGAACGTCGCGGGCAGGTAGTTGAAGCAGTCGGCCACCTGCCCCGGCGGCACCCCGGCGAACGTCATCTCGTACGGGTTGCGCCCCTGCACCACCCCGAGGGACGCGCCCTGCAGGATCGGCCACACGTCGATCAGCGGCCGGCCGCCCGGGATCATGAGCAGGTACGCGAGCCCGCTGCCGCCGACCGCCGCCCAGGCGAGCGCGGCCCGCCGCCGGCGACCGCCCTCGGCGGAGCCCACCAGCAGCCCGGCCGCGAGCACCGTGGCCGCCATGCACACCAGCACACCGGCCCGAAGCGCCCAGGTGCGCCCGTCGACGTTCATGTACGGCGGCTTGATCACCTGCGCCACGAGCGTGCCGCCGAGGGCGAGCAGGACGCCGAGCCGGGACGGCAGGCCGCGGCCGGCGCCCCGGGACACCGCGACGGCCAGCGCGCCGACCGAGACGAGCAGGATCGTCACGCCGTAGCCGGTGTAGACCGCGTGCCGGCTGACCGAGCCGGAGACGAGGACGGCCACCAGCAGCGCGACGTCGGCGGCCCGGGACCCGCGGGTCCAGGTCTCGCGGGTCCAGGTCGCGCGGGTCCAGGTCGCGCGGGTCCAGGTCGCGCGGAGACCGTCCGGTTCTCGCGCCGCGCCGGCGGGCGCGCCCGCGCGGCCACCGGCGCCGGTCGGGCCGCGGGTGCCGGCGCTCACCCGGCCGCCGCCGGACGGCGGGTCAGCTGCACCACCCGGCCGACCGCGAGGACGGTGATCGCCAGCAGCAGGCCGTTGCGGACCGTCAGCAGGGCGGCGCCGAGGCCGTTCAGCGAGTGCGGGCCGATGAGCATCTCGTACTTCAACGGGTAGATGACCTGCGTCAGCACGCAGGCGACGACGGTGAGCAGGTTCAGCCGGCCGAGCGAGCGCTCGTCGGGTGCGACCGCGCCGAGCGCCGCGAGCAGGCCGCCGATCCAGAGCAGGTACTGCGGGCTCAGCGTCTTGTTCGGCACGATCAGCAGGCAGGCGGCGGCGAGGGCGAGCATCCCCACCAGTGGCAGCCCGGCCGGCCGGTCGGGACCGGTCGCCCGCCACCCCCGCCACCACAGCCAGCCGAGCAGCGCCAGTGCGGCCACCGTCGCCACCGTGGACAGGGCGCTCAGCGCGGCGACCCCCGGTCCCTCCAGCTGGAAGGCGAAGAACCGGGTGTACGGCGTGGACCAGGTCTGCGGGCTGACCGTCCGCCCCCACAGCAGCGGCACCGCCCAGACCGTCTCGATCTGCAGCCCGCGCTCGCCCTGCCAGCTCAGCGGCGACAGCAGCCGGGTGGTCCCGCCGCCGGCCACGGTGGCCGCCACCGCGACCGCGCCGAGGCCGGCGAAGCCGGCGACGACCCGGCGCGGCCGGTCGCGTGCCAGCAGCAGTCCGGGCAGCAGCGCGGCCGGCCACAGCTTCACCGCCGCACCGGCGGCGGCGAGCAGGCCGGACCACAGCGGCCGGCGGGCGGCCAGCGCGAGCAGCGCGGCGCCGGCCAGCGTGGCGGAGACCAGGTCGAACCGGGTGAAGGTGAGCGGGCCGAGGCAGGGCACGAGCAGCAGCCAGACCCGGATCCCCGGCGTGGGCCGCCGGCCACCCGCCCGCCACAGCGCGGCCGTGAAGACCGCGTCGATGGCGATCATCAGCAGCACGAACGTGACCAGGTACGCCGCGGTGCTGCCCAGCGCCGCCCACCAGGGCGGCACGAAGACGGCCAGCGCCGGCGCCGGGTACTCGCGCAGCACCTCGGTGACCGGCGTCGCGCCGAACAGTGCCTCCAGCTGCCGGCCGTAGTAGCGCACGTCGCCGAGGATGAGATTCTCGGGGATCAGGATCAGCATCGTGAGCACCCGGGAGGCGAGCCACCGCCGGACGATCCAGCCGCGCGGGAGCGGGGCCGGACCGGACGCTTCGGCCGCGGGGGGCTGCACGCGCGCCGAGGAGTCCACGTCCACCATCCTGCCGGGCGGGCGGGGCCGCCGCGCCGCCGGGCGGGCTACGGCGTGGCCGAGCCGCAGCCGGCCAGCGCTATCCCGCGCTCGGCCAGCCAGTCGACGGGATCCTGCTTCTCACCGTTCTGGTCGCCGATCCGCACCTCGAAGTGCAGGTGGTAGCCGGTGCTCTGACCCAGGTTGCCGACCTGGCCGAGCAGCTGGCCGGCCTTGACCTTCTCCCCCGTCTCCACGAACAGGCGCTGCTCGTGGCCGTACACGGTGATGGTGCCGTCGGCGTGCTCGATCATGATCACGTTGCCGTAGCCGCTCATCGGGCCGGCCTCGACGACGATGCCGTCCCCGGCGGCGTAGAACGGGCTGCCCGGGGCGGCGGCCAGGTCCAGGCCGTAGTGGAAGGTGCCCCACCGCGGCGCGAAGCACGACGAGACCGTGAAGGTGCCCTTCGGCAGCGGTGCCAGCCATTTCGGCCGGGCCGCCTCGACCAGCGCGACCTGCCGGGCCCGGGCCGCCCGGGTCGCCTGGATGGTGGCGACCCGGTTGCGGGCGGCGGTGGCCGAGAGCATCGTCCGGCCGTTCATCGGCACCTCGGCCGCGACGCCGCGGGGCAGCGGCTCGGGTCCGCCCATGCCGAGGGCGCTGTCCGGGACCGGGGCCTGCAGGGCGGTCACGCTGGCGGCCATCGCCCCGATGCCGTCGCCGGAGGCGGCGGCGGTGGACAGGGCGGCCGCGGTGGCGCCGACGACGGCGGAGGCGAGGATGGCGGGAGCCTTGTTGGAGGGCGGCTTGTACGCGCGGTGTCGGCCCTCGGGCCGGCGGTGACGCGACAACGGGCGAGCCCTTCATCGATGACACGATCGGTGACGCCGGGTGACCCTTACGAACCCTCGACCCGACGCCGAGACCGGACCGTAATCGGGAGCCGGCGGGAAGGCAAACATCCGTAAGGGTTGTCACCCGAACGGCGCTATGCCACTGCCCTTCCGTGCTCGACCGGGTGCGCGGAGTGTCAGCACGTCCGCGTCCGCCGGGTCCGGGGTGCCGACCGCCGCGCCGTCCTGGTCGAGGTGGGCCAGCGTACGGCTGACCTCCCGGGCGACCCGGCCGTCGACCGGCAGCGAGGTGTGGCCGACCCCGCGCAGCAGGACATTCCGGGCGTCCAGGTCCGGGTGGTCGATCCGGGCGTTGCCCTTGGGATAGACGACCTGGTCCAGGTCGCTCCAGACGGCGACGAACCGGGTCCGGCAGCCGGCCGCCGGGCCGGCCAGCTCGGTGAGCAGGTCCGAGCCCGGCCGCAGCTGCCGGCAGAGCCGGACCGGCAGCAGCCGGGCGCTCTGGGTGCCCGCGTGCGGGGCACCGAGCGTGACCAGGGTGTGCACCCGGGCGTCTCCGCCGAGCCGCTGCACGTGGTAGCGGGCGATCACCCCGCCGAGCGAGTGCGCGATCACGTGCACCCGCTCGTACCCCGTCTGCTCGCACAGCGACTCGACCGCCCGGCCCAGCGAGCGGGCCGCGGCCCGCACGTCGCGCGTGAGCGGGCTGTAGTTGACGGTGTGCACGCGGCCGAAGCCGCGGCGGCGCAGCGAGCGGCGCAGCACGGTGAAGACCGACCGGTTGTCGGCCAGCCCGTGCACCAGCAGGATCGGCGTGCCGGCCGCCTCGACGTCGGCGATCAGCAGGCCGCGGCGCAGCGGCGAGAGGCGGTCGAGCCGGTGCACGCCGGTGTCCTGGCCGGTCTTCTCGGCCAGCACGCCGAGCGGGTAGAGCGCGGCGTGCGCGGCGATCCAGGCGAGCTCGGTGCCGCAGCCGCGCAGGCCGGCGGGCGAGGCGAGCGAGCGCAGCCCGCGGCCGGCCGCGGCGCCGGCCCGGCCCGCCCGCTCGATCGCCGCCATCGCGCCGGCCCTCCCTGTCGTCCGCCCGGGCCGCAGTCCCTACCCCTGGGGACGGGCACCGTCATCCCACTGTGACCCGTGCCACCGCTGACGAGCGACCGCGGCGGGCGGCTGATACCGGACCGTGTCGGAACCGTTGCCGGCGGGGGGCACGCGGGCGCTTGCTACCGTCGGCGGCCGTGAGCACGCCCAAGGCGCGGCCCCGCCCGCCCCGTCCCGCCCGCCAGACCGGCACACCGGCGCCGGCGCCGGCCGCGGGCGGCGATGCCCGGCCCGTCCCCGCCGAGCTCGGCCCGGGCGAGGTCGGTCCCGCGGGTCCGGCGGCCCCGGCCCAGCCGGATGGCCGCCCGGCCGGCGCGGGCAGGGGTGGCAGCACCCGGCAGCGGACCGGCGGCGGCACCGGACAGCGGACCGGCGGCGGCACCGGACAGCGGACCGGCGGCGGCACCGGACAGCGGACCGCCGGCGGCAAGGGCGGCGGCAAGGGCGGCGGCAAGGGCGGCGGCGGCCCGGCAGCGAAGGGTCGGCCCGCGCCGCCGCCGCCGGGTCCGGGGCTGGTGATCGGCCCGGTGCCGGTGCTGGCCCGGGTCGCCGGCGGGGTGGCCCTCGTCGCCGCCGTGCTCCGGCTGGTCGCGCCGGCCTTCCCGTTGGCCCGCTCCGGCGGCCGGGACCTCGGCGGCGCCGGCACCCTGTTCGACGCCGTCCCGCCGCTGCCGCTGGCCGCCGCCGCCGCCGCGGCCGGCCTGCTCTGCCTGCGCGGCCGGCTGCCCCGGCTGGGCCTGGCCGTGCTGCTGTCCGCCGGCACGCTGGCCGCGGGCCTGCTCCTGCGCACGCTGGCGCTGCTGGACACCGGCGCCCGGAGCACCGTGGACCTGCCGCTCGGCATCGGCACCAGCGCCCGCTACGAGGTGGGCACCGGCCTGGTCCTACTCGCCCTGGCGTACGGCCTGCTGGTCGCCGCCGCGGTGCTCGCCGCGGCCGCCTGGTCGCGCACCGTCATGGAGGACAGCGGCGAGCTCGATCCGCGCCGTCCCCGGCTGGCGGCCTGGGGCCTGGCCGTCGGGGTGCTCACCGCGCTGGTCCTCGGGATGGCGCCGTACTCCTCGACCGCCGTGCTGGCACCCCCGACCGTGCCGGAGCGGGCCGGCCTGGACCTGCTGGCCGGCCTGGTGCTCGCGCTCGGCGCCGCCGCCTGGGCGGTGCTCGCCGCGACCCTGCGACCCCGCCTCGCCGTCGTCGGCGCCTACGCCGGGCTGGCCGCCGTCCTGCTGACCGAGGGGCTCGGCATCCTGCTGCTGGTGGCCCGGTCGCCGGCGCTCGATCCCAGCGCGGGCGGCGTCGGCACCCTGCTGGCCGGGCTGGCCTTCGGCGCGCTCGCCTGGTGGGCCGGCCCCATCCGGGGGCTGCCACGCCGGCCTTCCTGAGTACGCTCCGGATCGTGAGCGGAAGGATCCGGGTGGTCGTCGCCAAGCCGGGGCTCGACGGCCACGACCGGGGCGCCAAGGTCGTCGCGCGCGCGCTCCGCGACGCCGGCATGGAGGTCATCTACACCGGGCTGCACCAGACGCCCGAGCAGGTGGTCGAGACGACGATCCAGGAGGACGCCGACGCGGTCGGGCTGTCGGTGCTGTCCGGGGCGCACATGACGCTCTTCCGCCGGGTGCTGGAGCTGCTGCACGAGCGGGGCGCCGACGACGTGGTCGTCTTCGGTGGCGGCATCATCCCGGAGGACGACATCGGCACGCTGCAGGAGCTGGGCGTGGCGAAGATCTTCACCCCGGGTGCGACGACCGCGTCGATCGTGGACTGGGTCCGCGACCACGTGGCCGGCCAGCCGGTCTGAGTCGTCCCGGGTGACCTCGCCGCCGGGGTGACCACGGTCCGGGGCCGCCCCGGATGGCTCGGGTCAACCCGGGTCGGCGATCCAGAGCTCGACCGAGAGCGGGTCGAGCCCGCGCGGCGGCCGGGTGATCAGCCGCTGGTGCTCCCAGGTGTCGAGGTCGACGACCTGCCGCTGGGGTGCCGTGGTCAGCCCGGGCAGCGGCTGGCTCGACTGGGCGACCAGCACCGGCCGGCGGCCGGCCGCCCGGATCCGGCCCGTCACGTCGGCCACCTCGGCGGAGGTCGCGGTCCGGTCGGTCTCGGTGCCCGGCACGGCGAACGCCGGGATCCCGCAGCCGAGCCGCAGCGGCGCCGTCCACTCCTGCCGGCTCCTGGCGTCGACCAGCACGGCCACGTCGTCCGGGCCGAACGCGGCGCAGGCGGCCTGGAGCGCCGCGGGCTCGCCCCGCTCCGTCCTGGCCCCGCGCAGCGACCGGGAGCCGGCCTCCGCCGGCAGCAGCACCGCGACCAGCCCGGCCGCGACGACCGCCGCCGCCGCCCGCCCGGCCCACCGGGCCGGAACCCGCCGGGCGGCGGTCCGGGCCAGCGCGGCGACCGACCACAGCGCCAGCAGCGCGACCACCGGCAGCACGGTGGGCACCAGCCGCCGGTCCGCCCACGGGTGGTCCGGGGTGATGGCGGGGTGCTCGAGCACGGTCAGCGCGGACACCAGCGGCACGCCGAGGCCGAGCGCCCACCGGCCGGCGTCCCGGTCGCCGCGGACCGCCCGCCAGGTGAGCAGCACCGCGGCCGACGCGGCCAGCGCGAGCGCCGGCCAGCCGACGTACCAGGAGGCCCAGCGCACCGACTGCTCGGCGTAGTTGCGGCTCCCGTCGGCCGGCAGGCCCTCGTTGCGCTGCAGCGACTCGATGAACGGCCCGGCCTGCACCGTCCCGTGCCCGGCCCAGACCAGCGGCCGGAGCGCCAGCCAGCCGAGGACGCCGGCCATGCCGAGGGCGGCGGCCGCCGCCGCGGTGTCGCGGGCGCGCGGCCACCACGGCCGGGTGAGCAGCCAGGGGGTCCCCCGGCGGGCCAGCGGGACGGCGACGGCGGCCAGCGCCGTCAGCGCCACCGCGCCGGCGAAGGCGGGCCGGACCGAGGGCCAGAGGTCGGACACGTACGCCCGGGTGACGACGAGGGCGCCGAGGACCCCGTACGCGGTGCCGAGCAGGGTGCCGGCCGCCAGCGGCAGCCAGCCCGGGTGCCGCCGCGCCGCCAGCCACGCCACCACCGGGATGAGCAGCACCAGGTCGCGCAGCGCGTCGATGCGGACCAGCAGCCCGAGCCCGAAGCCGAGCCCGGCCAGCGCGGCCAGCCCGCGGTCCCGGCCGGCGACCGCGTCCAGCAGCAGGCACAGGGCGGCGAAGAGCAGCAGCTGGGCGAGCGGCTCGCTGTACGTCGAGCGGGCGGTCAGCAGCACCGGCTGGGCCAGCCCGACCGCGAGCGCGGCCGCCGGGGCCCAGCGCGGGCCGAGCAGCCGGGCGGCGAGCCCGGCGACCGCGAGCAGCGCGAGCCCGCCGAGGACGGCCGGCCCGGTGAGGATCGCGCCCCAACCCCCGGCCCATCCGGCCGGCGCCAGCGTCAGCGCCGTGCCCGGCATGAACTGCATCGTCAGCGACTCACCGGCCTCGTAGAGCCCGGGCGCGGCGACCCCGACCACCGGGTCGGGCCGGCCGATGAGGTCCACCTGCGCCGGCGCCACCAGCGTGCCGGTGTCCGCGACCCAACGGGTGACCAGCGCGTAAACGGCCGAGTCGCGGCGGAGCACGACGTGCCCGCCGGCGAAGGCCGCCGACAGCGCGGTGAATCCCGCCGCCACGCCGAGCGAGCCGATCACCGGGCCCCAGGTGGTGGCCGGGACCGGCGGGAGCCGGCGGGCGGCGAGCAGCAGCAGCCCGATCGCCGGGATCGCCGCCGGGACGGCCAGCAGCGGGGTCGCCCGGCCGGCCAGCCCGAGCGGGAACGCCACCAGCAGCCAGCCGATGACGACGACGGCCGGGGCGACCGACGCCCAGGCCAGCACGGCGCCCGGCTCCACCCGGCGCCGCGCCGCCGCGGTCGCGACCACGCCCGGCACCGGCACGCCGGCGGTCGGCCGGGCGTCGGCCCCGGACAGGTCGGTCCCCACGGGCGGAGGGTAGCCGCGCCCCGGGCCCGGTCCGGCCCGGCCGCGGCGGCCGGCGCCGCCGGAGCCGGCGCGGGCGCCGGCCGGCCCGGTCGATACCCTCCCGGCGGGGTCGCGGTCCTCGGCGGTGCCCCCTCGGCGTGGAGGGATGGTTCGGTGGACCTGTACGAGTACCAGGCGAAGGAGCTGTTCGCGGCGCACGGTGTGCCGGTGCTGGCCGGGGAGGTGGCCGACGTCCCGGAGCAGGCGCGCGACGCCGCGGCCAGGCTCGGCGGTCCGGTCGTCGTCAAGGCGCAGGTGAAGACCGGCGGCCGGGGCAAGGCCGGCGGGGTCAAGCTGGCCCGGTCGCCGGACGAGGCGGCCAGCACGGCCGCCGGCATCCTCGGCCTGGACATCAAGGGCCACGTCGTGCACCGGGTGCTGGTCACCGAGGCGAGCGACATCGCCGAGGAGTACTACGTCTCGTACCTGCTCGACCGCGCCAACCGGACCTTCCTGGCGATGGCCTCGGTCGAGGGCGGGATGGAGATCGAGCAGCTCGCCGTCGAGCGGCCGGAGGCGCTGGCCCGCGTCCCGGTCGACCCGCTGGACGGGGTCGACCGGGCCGCCGCCGAGCGCATCGCCGACACCGCGGGCTTCCCGGCCGAGGTGCGCGACCAGGTGGTCGACGTGCTGGTGCGGCTGTGGGAGGTCTTCACCGCCGAGGACGCCACCCTGGTCGAGGTCAACCCGCTGGTCCGCACGCCGGACGGCCGGGTGGTGGCGCTCGACGGCAAGGTGACGCTGGACGCGAACGCGGACTTCCGGCACCCGGACACGGTCGCCGCCTTCGCCGACCCGACCGCGGCCGACCCGCTCGAGCAGCAGGCCAAGGAGAAGGACCTCAACTACGTCAAGCTCGACGGCGAGGTCGGCATCATCGGCAACGGCGCCGGCCTGGTGATGTCCACCCTCGACGTGGTCGCGTACGCGGGGGAGCGGCACGGCGGCGTCCGCCCGGCCAACTTCCTCGACATCGGCGGCGGCGCCTCGGCCGAGGTGATGGCGAACGGGCTGGAGATCATCCTGGCCGACCCGTCCGTCCGGTCGGTGTTCGTGAACGTCTTCGGCGGCATCACCGCCTGCGACGAGGTGGCGAACGGGATCGTGCAGGCCTTCGAGCTGCTCGACTCCCGGGGCGAGGCCGTGACGCTGCCGCTGGTCGTCCGGCTGGACGGCAACAACGCCGAGGACGGCCGGCGGATCCTCACCGAGGCCAGCGCTGGCCGGGGTCGAGCAGCTGGACACGATGGACGATGCCGCCGAGCGCGTCGCCGAGCTGGCCGGCCGGGGCTGAGGAGGCGATCTGCGGTGTCCATCTTCCTGACCGGCTCGTCCAAGGTCATCGTGCAGGGCATGACGGGGTCGGAGGGCCTCAAGCACACCCGCCGGATGGTCGCCTCCGGCACCGACGTCGTCGGCGGGGTCAACCCGCGCAAGGCCGGCGAGCAGGTCGACGGCATCCCGGTCTTCGGCTCGGTGGCCGACGCCGTCGACAAGACCGGCGCGGACGTCTCGGTGGTCTTCGTGCCGCCGCGGTTCGCCCGCGACGCGGTCGAGGAGGCGGTCGACGCCGCGGTGCCGCTGGTGGTCGTGATCACCGAGGGCATCCCGGTGCACGACACCGCAGCCTTCTTCGCCCGCGCCCGGCGCGCCGGCACCACCCGGCTGATCGGGCCGAACTGCCCCGGCCTCATCACGCCGGACCGGTCCAACGCCGGCATCATCCCGGCGGACATCACCCAGGCCGGCCGGATCGGCCTGGTCTCGAAGTCGGGCACGCTGACGTACCAGATGATGTACGAGCTGCGCGACATCGGCTTCTCCACCGCGGTCGGGATCGGCGGCGACCCGGTGATCGGCACCACCCACATCGACTGCCTGGCCGCCTTCCAGGACGACCCGGAGACCGACGTCGTCGTGATGATCGGCGAGATCGGCGGCGACGCCGAGGAGCGGGCGGCCGAGTTCGTCGCCGCCAACGTCAGCAAGCCGGTGGTCGGGTACGTCGCCGGCTTCACCGCGCCGGAAGGCAAGACGATGGGTCATGCCGGCGCGATCGTGTCCGGCTCGTCCGGGACGGCACAGGCGAAGCAGGAGGCGCTGGAGGCGGCCGGGGTGCGGGTCGGGCGGACGCCGAGCGAGACCGCCCGGCTGGTCCGCCAGATCGTGACCGGCGGGTAGGGTGACGCCCGATTCGCCACCTTCGGAGAGGACGTCCATGAGCGGGTACGCAGTGCCCCCGGGGTCGCAGCCGGGAGCGCGCCGGTCGGCCCGGCAGGGTCCGGCGTTGCCGGTCCTCGAGCTGGTCGGGCTGGGGCTGGCCGGCCTGGCCTTCGTCATCGCCTTCCTGCCGTGGGCGCGAGCGGCGGCCGCAGGTGGTCGGCGTGACGCTGCAGGGCTGGGACCTGCCGCTGCCGACGGCGGCCACGGTCGTGCTGCTCGTCGCGGCCCTGCTGCTGGTCGCACCGCTGCTGGCCGGCGGCGCCGCGGACGCCGACGGCGACGCGGCCGGCGGAGCCCACGACGGCGCGTCGCCGCTGCCGGCGCTGCTCGCGGTGCTGGCCGCGGTGCTCTTCCTGGTGCACGCGGTGTTCGGCGCCGAGATCCTCGGCGTCGAGTTCGAGCGCGGGATCGGGGTCTGGCTGGGGCTGCTGCTCGGCCTCGGCGCCGCGGCGGTGCTGGTGCTGTCCTGGCTGCAGCGCACCGGCCGGCTGCGCAAGCGCGCGCCCGCCGCGCCGGCCGGTCAGTGGGGCGGGCAGGCGCAGCCCGGCTGGGCCCAGCCGCAACCCGGCTACGGCCAGCAGCCGCCGGCCGGCTACCCGGGTCAGGCGCCCGGTGTCCCCGGGCAGCCGTACGGGCAGCAGCCGCAGCCCGGCTACGGTCAGCAGCCGGGTTACGGGCAGCCGCCACAGGGCCCGCCGACCGGCGGCCAGCCCGCGCAGGACCGGCCGTACGGGCAGGAGCAGTACCCGCCGAGCGGCTACCCGTCCCAGGGCCAGGGCTACCCGCAGGGCTGAGCGCACCGGCCGGCGCGCCCGCCGGCCCGCAGCGGTGGCTCGGCGTGGCTGAGCCGGCGGCCGGCGAGACCCTGCCAGAGTGAGCGCGACGGCTCGCAGCGCGAGCGGGGAGCGAGCAGGGCGATCCGGCGGGCGCAGCGTCTGGCGGGCCGGCCGAGGAGCGGGCATTGAGTGAGCGCGAGGGCTCGCAGCGCGAGCGGGGAGCGAGCAGGGCGGCCTGGCGGGCGCTGCGATCTGGCGGGCCGGCCGAGGAGCGGGCAGTGAGTGTGACGTCGTGACGGAGCTGCGCCGGGGACGCGACCGCGCCGGCGCAGCGGACGAGGCCGGGCCGGCCGGGGCGCCGGCGGCGCGGCCGTCCCTGGTCCTGCACGCGACGGTCGCCGCGCTGGTGGCGGCACTGTCCGGGCTGGCCGTGATCGCCGCCGTGGTGCTCGTCGCCTGGGTGGCCGACGCCCGGGCCGGCGCGTCGGGAGGGGACGCGGTCCGGGCCGCCGCGGACGCGTGGCTGCTCGCGCACCGCTCCGGCCTGCGACTTCCGGCGGGCTCGGTCGGCGCCGTGCCGCTCGGCCTGACGCTGCTGGTGGCCGTGGTCCTGCACCGGGCCGGTACGTCGCTGGCGCGGGCGGTCGAGCTGACCGACCTGCGCTCGGCCGCCGGCGCCACCCTCGCGCTGACCGCCGCGTACGCCCTGGTCACCGCGACCGTGGCCCGGCTCGCCGCCACCCCGGCCGTCGCCGCGTCCGCGCTGGCCGCCGGAGCCGGCGCCGCCCTGCTCGCCGCGACCGCCGGCGGCTCCGGTGTCGTCCGCGGCGCCGGTCTGACCGCGGCGCTCGGCGCCGCGCTGCCGGCGCCGGTCCCGGCGGTCGCCCGGGCCGCGGCGACCGGCGTCGTCGCCCTGCTCGGCGCGGGCGCCGCGCTGGTCCTGCTCGGCCTCGGGTTGCACGCCGCCCGGTTCGCCGAGCTCACCGGTGCCCTCGACCCGGGCCTCGTGGGTGGGGCGGTGCTCGTGCTCGGCTGCCTGCTGCTGCTGCCGAACGCCGCGGTGTGGGCGGTGGCGTACGCCGCCGGGCCGGGCTTCGCGGTCGGCACCGGCACGGTCGTCTCGCCGTTCGGCGCGACGCTCGGGCCGGTGCCGGCGCTGCCCCTGCTCGCCGCGCTGCCGGCGGCCGGGTCGCCGCCGGCGATGGTCCGGGCGGTGCTCCTGCTCCCGGTGCTCGCCGGCGTCGTGGTCGGCGTCGTGCTGGCCCGCCGCCTCCCCGCCGCCGCGCCCGCCGCCGCTCCCGCATCCGCCCGCGGCACGGACGGGTCCGGCGGGTCCGGCGACTCCGATCGGTCCGGCGCGGACGGCGCGGACGGCGCGGACGGCGCGGACGGCGCGGGCCGGGGCCTGGTGGGCCGGGCCGGCCGGGCCGCCGGCTGGGCCCTGGCCGCCGGCCTCGCCGCCGCGGCCGCCCTCACGGCCCTCGCCGCGCTGTCCGGCGGCCCGCTCGGCGCCGGCTACCTGGCGACCGTCGGCCCCTCCCCGTGGCAGGTCGCGCTCGCCCTCGCCGCCGAGATCGCCGTACCCGCCGCCCTCACCGCGGCGCTGCTCCCCGCCCCGGACCCGACCGCGCCACCCGCCGATCCCCAGCCTGCCGCCGAGTGACGAGTTGGATCACTCAGTGAGAAGAAACAGCCTCTCACTCGGTGATCCAACTCCTCACTCGGTGAGCCAACGTCTCACTGGGCGGGCCGACCACTGCAGCGGACACCGCCTAGGCTGCGCGGCGTGGTCGCCCGCCTCGTCGTGCTCGCCTCCGGCGCCGGGAGCACCCTGCAGGCCGTGCTGGACGCGAGCGCGGATCCCGGCTTCGGCGCCGACGTGGTCGCGGTCGGGACCGACCGGCCGGGCTGCCGGGCGCTGGCCCGGGCCGAGGCGGCCGGCGTGCCGACGTTCGCCCGCGCCCTCGCCGACTTCCCCGACCGGGACGCCTGGAACGCCGCGTTCGCGGACGCCACCGCCGCGCACCGGCCGGACCTGGTCGTCTGCGCCGGTTTCATGCGCGTGCTCGCCCCGGCCACCGTCCGCCGCTTCCGCATCGTCAACACCCACCCGTCGCTGCTGCCCGCCTTCCCCGGCGCGCACGCGGTCCGCGACGCGCTCGCCGCGGGCGTGCCGGTGACCGGCGTCACCATCCACCGCGTCGACGACGGCGTCGACACCGGTCCGGTGCTCGCCCAGGCCGTGGTGGACGTCCGCCCGGACGACGACGAGGACAGCCTGCGGGCCCGTATCCAGGCGGTGGAGAAGCCGCTGTACGTCGACACGATCCGCCGGCTGGTGAAGGAGCTCACCCCGTGACAGCGGCCGCCGCGTCCCGAATCCCGGTCACCCGCGCCCTGGTCAGTGTCTCGGACAAGACCGGCCTGGCCGAGCTGGCCCGGGGCCTGCACGAGGCGGGCGTGGCGCTGGTGTCCACCGGCTCGACCGCCGCCCGGATCGCGGAGACCGGAGTCCCGGTGACCTCGGTGGAGCAGCTGACCGGCTTCCCCGAGGTGCTCGGCGGCCGGGTCAAGACGCTGCACCCGGCGGTGCACGCCGGCCTGCTCGCCGACCCGCGCGACGAGACGCACACCGCCACCCTGCGCCGGGCCGGCATCGAGCCGTTCCAGCTGGTGGTCGCCAACCTGTACCCGTTCCGGCAGGCGCTCGCCACCGGCGCCCGCGGCGACGAGCTGATCGAGCAGATCGACGTCGGCGGGCCCGCCATGGTCCGGGCCGCCGCCAAGAACCACGCCGGCGTCGCCGTCGTCGTCGACCCGAGCCGGTACGCCGAGGTGCTGGCCGCCGTCCGGGCCGGTGGGTTCGACCTGGCCGAGCGCCGCCGGCTGGCCGCCGCCGCCTTCGCGCACACGGCCGCGTACGACACGGCGATCGCGACCTGGATGGGCCAGGAGCTGGCGCCGGAGCCGGACTGGTGGCCGCGGTACGCCGGGCTGGCGCTGGAGCGGGCCGCGGTGCTGCGCTACGGGGAGAACCCGCACCAGCGCGCCGCCCTGTACCTGGACCCGTCGGCGCCCGGCGGGCTGGCCGCCGCCCGGCAGCTGCACGGCAAGCAGATGTCCTTCAACAACTACGTGGACGCCGACGCCGCCTACCGGACGGTGTCCGACTTCGTCGACCCGGCGGTGGCCATCGTCAAGCACGCCAACCCGTGCGGGATCGCGGTCGCGGACGACGTGGCCGCCGCCCATCGCGGCGCCCACGCGGGCGACCCGGTGTCCGCCTTCGGCGGCGTGATCGCGGCGAACCGCCCGGTCAGCCGGGAGATGGCCGAGCAGGTCGCGGAGGTGTTCACCGAGGTGGTGCTCGCGCCCGGCTTCCTGGAGGGAAGCCTGGACGTGCTGACCGCGAAGCCGTCGCTGCGGCTGCTGGTGGTGGCCGGCGCCCGGCCGTCCGGGGTGGAGTTCCGGGAGGTCAGCGGCGGCGTGCTCGCGCAGACGGCCGACCGGCTGGACGAGCCGGGCGACGATGCGGCGTCCTGGCGGCTGGTCGCCGGCGCACCGGTGGACGACCGGACCCTCGGCGACCTGCTCTTCGCCTGGCGGGCGGTCCGGTCGGTGCGGTCCAACGCGATCCTGCTGGCCACCGACCGGGCGACGGTGGGCGTCGGCATGGGCCAGGTCAACCGGGTCGACTCGGCCCGGCTCGCGGTGGCGCGGGCCGGCGACCGGGCCGCGGGGGCGGTGGCGGCGAGCGACGCCTTCTTCCCGTTCCCGGACGGCCTGCAGGTGCTGGTGGACGCCGGGGTCCGCGCGGTGGTGCAGCCGGGCGGCTCGGTGCGGGACGCCGACGTGGTGGCCGCGGCGCAGGCCGCGGGGATCCCGCTCTACCTCACCGGCACCCGCCACTTCGCCCACTGACGGACCGTCTTCCGGCGCAGTCCTTGGCGTAGTCGCCTTGCATGTCCGGGTTCCGGTCGGCGTGGCCGCGCTCGCCGGTCCGCCCAACGGCGACGCAGCTGTCCGTGGGCCCGCTTGCGGTGGATGGCATAGGTGCCCGGGCCGATGCCGTTGGCGCCGTGCTCGTCGGTGTGCGACGTCAGCAGGGCACTCGCTACCGATCGGCACGCGGAGGTAGCCGATCCGCACGCCGCCGGCGTCGGGTGCCCAGCGAACGCCCGAGGACTCGAACCCCCTGTGCAGCCAGTGGGTGTTGCCCGTCGCCTCGCCCCGGATCACCTGGACACCGGCGCTGGGGACCGGGAACCAGGTCACGCCGCGCGGCCGGTCCACCGGCACGACCAGCAGGTCGCCCTGGCTCTGCGGGCCGCACAGGATGGGCACCTCGGCGTCGGCCAATAGGTGGGCCGGGACAGTGGCGCCCGACAGCGCCAGCGCGGTCGCGTACGTGTGCATGGTGTCTCTCCTCGGCGGCTCAGGTGCGGCGTTGCAGCAGTCGGTAGGTCTCGACGGGGCAGTCGTACTGCCACGCGGCGGCGGCCACCGGGTCGTCGAGGTGGCCGGGCACGGCTTCGGCGTACCGGCGCGCCGCGCCGGAGCGGTCCGGGCTGCCGTTGGTCATCACCAGGATCCGGGCGCCACCCAACCGGCTTCCCGGGTCCTCGTAGAGCAGCAGGTCGTGCGGAGCGTTGCCCGGGTCGGGCGCGGACGCCACCAGCCGCAGGTCGGCCCGCTCGATGTAGGCCAGCCAGCCCATCCGCTCGATGGCCGCCCGCCGCAACTCGCTGTTGTGGTGCCTGTGGATGGCCGCCACGCCCCACTTGCCCGCGATCAGGTCCGCGGGAACGTGCATGCCGCGCCAGAAACAGAACGTGGAACCGTCCCGCCAGCGCACCGCCGGCCCGTCGGCGCGGTGCACCTGGTACGCCCCGGACGCGGCCCGCTCGACGTGGAGCTCGATCGGCGGCTCGGCCACCATGACGAAGTCCGGGTGCGGCCACCAGCGGACCCGGCCGGCGTCGGTGTACCCCTGCAGCCGCGCCCACAGGTCGCCATCGAGGGCGAGCCCGCCGTGTCTGCGCCACCACAACAGCTCCGCCACTCGCTCGTCGCGGTGCTGCGCGACAACCGGCTGTGTCTCGGGCAGCCCGCCGAACGGCGGCGGGTTCCAGATCTGGACGAGCGGCTCGTCGGGTCCGACCGCCGCGCGGACCGCGCTCTCGGCGCGGCGGATCGGCTTTCTCCGATCGGCCGCGCCGTCCTGGATCACCGTCCAGACCGGCGTCACCGCGTCCGCGACCGGCCGCTGCACCCCGCCGCGCACCGCGTCCACGACTTCCGGCGACGCCGCGGCAGCGATGGCCACGTCGACCGCGTCGACGGTGGCCGCCCGGAGCCGCTCGCCGGTCGCGTTGATCTCGGCCGACCCGGCGTCGAGCAGGCGGACCTCGGCCGCCTTCGCATCGTCCTCCTTGACGGAGCGCCAGAGCGACGAGCCACACGCGACACCCGCCAGCGCACCGAGGCACCCGCAGGCGACCCCGTACCTCCACCAGGCGGCCAGGCTCAGGTCCCCCTCGCCGAGGACCAGGGTCACGTCCCCCTCGCGGAAGGCCTCCGCGACGGAAGCGACGACACTGCCACCCACGACCCCGACGACTGCGGCAAGGAAGAGGGCCAGCGCGAGTGTGGACAGCGTTGTACGCACAGCTCGGCCGCAGTGGATCCGGGCCCGGCCCCACCACCGGAGCACGGCCGGACGCGCCCGTTCCGCCGCTGTCTCGCGCCGCGCCACCACGGTCGCCGCGGCGGCCCTGGCGGCCATCGCACCGATGCGCGGCGACGACACCCACACGACCCGGTCCGGCCACGGCAGACCCGCCGCCGCGTAGCACCGGCGCAGGCCGGCCACGATCTCGTCCCGGCCCCGCCGATCGAGGCGGCCACCGGCGAACTCCTCGCGCACCCACCGCGCCGCGTAGGGCGCGAAGGTGGCGCGCTGCTCGTCCGTCAGGGACTCGATCACTGGGCCGCACCACCTTCCGGTCCACTGCCAGTATGAGCCGATCGGCGCCAGTTCGACGCTCCGAATCTGGTTTCGTACGCCGGGTCCGGCTGGAGATGGTCCGGATGTTCAGGGCCGCCGACGCTGGCGGCAGGAACCGCGAGGGTTGGGCCTGGGACGATGGCGTCGTGACGGCGACCCTCCTGGACGGCAAGGCGACCGCGGCGGCCATCCGCGGTGAGCTCAAGCAGCGCATCGAAGCACTGCGCGAGCGCGGGGTGGAGCCCGGCCTCGGCACGGTGCTGGTCGGCGACGACCCCGGCAGCCACGCGTACGTCCGGGGCAAGCACCGCGACTGCGCCGAGGTCGGCATCCGCAGCATCGGCGTCGAGCTGCCGGCGACGGCCACCCAGGTCGAGGTCGAGGCCGCCGTCGACGAGCTGAACGCCGACCCGGCCTGCACGGCGTACCTGGTCCAGCTCCCGCTGCCGGCCGGCCTCGACCCCAACCCGGTGCTGGCCCGGGTCGACCCGGCCAAGGACGCCGACGGGCTGCACCCGACGAACCTCGGCTGGCTGGCGCTCAACCGGCCGGCCCCGCTGCCGTGCACGCCGCGGGGGACCGTCGAGCTGCTGCGGCGTTACGGGGTGCCGATCGCCGGTGCGCATGTGGTCGTGATCGGCCGCGGGATCACCGCGGCCCGGGCGCTGCCGCTGCTGCTGACCCGGCGGTCGGAGAACGCGACGGTCACCGTCACGCACACCGGAACGGTGGACCTGCCCGCACTGCTGCGCCGGGCGGACATCGTCGTCGCCGCCGCCGGGTCGCCGGGACTGGTCCGGGCCGAGCACGTCCGCCCGGGCGCGGCCGTGCTCGACGTGGGCATCACCCGGACCGAGGCGGGCCTCGTCGGCGACGTCGACGCCGGCGTCCGGGACGTCGCCGGCTGGCTCGCGCCGGTGCCCGGCGGCATCGGCCCGATGACCCGCGCGATGCTGCTGACCAACGTGGTCGAGGCCGCCGAGGCCCAGCTCGTCGGGTGACGCCGTCGCCCGCGAGTGACGCCGTACGCCCGCGAGTGACGCCGTCGGCCCGCGAGTGACGCCGTCGGCCCGCGAGTGACGCCGTCGGCCCGCGAGTGACGCCGTACGGGCCGTCACTCGTGGACGGAACGCGTCACTCGCGGAGGCCGAGGGGCCGGGGCCGAGGGGCCGGGGCCGGGGCCCGAGCGGGAGCCGGAGGGGGCCGGCGCTCGGGGTGCGGGCCGGCCCGGCCGCTACGCTCGTCGCCGTGACGGACGCGGCGCGGGAGGGTGGGTCCGGCGCCGCGCGGGCGGACCTGGTTCCGGTCCTGGACCCGGTGCTGCTGGCGGTGGCACGCTACCCGGCCGGCTGGTGGCCGCCGACCGCCGACGGCCCGTTCCTGGCCGCGGTCGCGGAGCCCGGCGAGACGACCGTCGTGCTGCCGGAGGACATGCTCACCACGCTGCCCGCGCCGGAGTCGGTCGAGCGCGGCTGGCAGCGGATCACCTTCACCGGCCCGCTGCCGTGGGAGCTGATCGGGTTCCTCGCCGACGTGGCCGCCCGGCTGGCGGCGGCCCGGATCCCGTTCACCTCGGTCTCCGGCTTCACCACCGACCACGTGCTGGTCCGCGCCGCGCAGGCCGAGGTAGCGCTCGCGGTGCTCCGCGGCGGTCCGGCCCCCGACCTCCGGACCGACGTGATCAACCCGTGAGCGGTCGGGCATCGAGCGAGCCCGAGGAGCGGGCTGAGCGAGCGAGCGGGCATGAGCCACGCCGCACCGCAGCGGGGCGGACCCGGCGGCCTGCGTACCACCGACCTGCGCAACCTGCCGATGGTGGTGGTGCTCGCGCTCGGCGCGACCGGCATCGCGTACGCCGCCGCGGTCCCGCAGCACTGGCTGCGCGGCGTGCTGCTGCTCGCCGGCGCCTGCGGGCTGGCCGGCCTGTTCCGGCTGCTGCTGCCCGCCCGGCAGGCCGGGCTGCTCGCGGTCCGCGGGCGGCTCGTCGACGTGCTCTGCTACGCCGGTCTGGCGGTCGCGATCGTGGTGCTCGGGCTGGCCCTGCCCGCCTGAGCGGCGGTCGGAAACAGCCGGGTAACCTCCGGCCCATGACCACCCATCGCGTCACACTCATCCCGGGGGACGGCACCGGACCGGAGCTGACCGAGGCGACCCGCCGGGTGCTGGAGGCGGCGGCCGCGACCAGCGGGTCGGCGTTCGACTGGGACGTCCGGCAGGCCGGCGTCGACGTCATGGAGTCGGCGGGCACGCCGTTGCCGCCGGAGACGCTCGAGTCGATCAGAAGCACGAAGGTCGCGATCAAGGGCCCGATCACCACCCCGATCGGCACCGGCTTCCGCTCGGTGAACGTGGCGCTGCGCGGGGAGCTGGAGCTCTACGCCTGCCTCCGCCCGTGCAAGACGTACCCGGGCGTGCGGTCCCGCTACGACGCGGTGGACGTGGTCATCGTCCGGGAGAACACCGAGGACCTCTACGCCGGCATCGAGTACGAGCGCGACACCGCCGAGGCGGACCGCGCGATCGAGTTCCTCAACGGCCTGCAGCGCAAGCAGATCCGGCCGCACTCCGGGATCTCGATCAAGCCGATCAGCGAGTTCGGCTCGGAGCGGATCATCCGGTACGCGTTCCAGTACGCGAAGGACAGCGGCCGCAAGCGGGTGCACTGCATCCAGAAGTCCAACATCATGAAGTTCACCGACGGGCTGTTCCTGTCGGTCTTCCGCGAGGTGGCCAAGGACTTCCCGGAGATCGAGCCGTGGGAGAACCTGGTCGACGCGACCTGCATGGGCCTGGTGCAGCGGCCGGAGGAGTGGGACGTGCTGGTCCTGCCCAACCTCTACGGCGACATCCTCTCCGACCTCACCGCCGGCATGGTCGGCGGCCTCGGGGTGGCGCCCGGCGCCAACATCGGCACCGACACCGCCGTCTTCGAGGCGACGCACGGCTCGGCCCCCAAGTACAAGGGCCAGAACAAGGTCAACCCGACCGCGATGATCCTGTCCGGCAAGCTCATGCTCGCCCACCTCGGCGAGGAGGAGGCGGCGAGCCGGCTGGAGGCCGCGGTCGCGGCCGTGATCGCCGAGGGCAAGTCGGTCACCTACGACATGAAGCCCCGCCGGGACGACCCGAGCGCCGTCGGCACCAGCGAGTACGCCGACGCGATCATCGAGCGGCTGGAGGCCGGCAAGTGAAGGTCAGCGTCGTCGGCGCCGGGTTCTACGGCTCGACGACCGCGCAGCGGCTCGCCGAGTACGACCTGTTCGAGTCCGTCGCGCTCGTCGACATCATCGAGGGCAAGCCGCAGGGCGTCGCGCTCGACATCAACCAGTCCCGCCCGATCGAGGGCTTCGAGACGAAGCTGCTCGGCTCGAACGACTACGACGTGACCGCCGGCTCGGACATCGTCGTGATCACGGCCGGCCTGCCGCGCAAGCCGGGGATGAGCCGGATGGACCTGCTGGAGAAGAACGCGGGCATCGTCCGGGAGGTCACCGAGCGGGTGGTCGCGGGGTCCCCGGACGCCGTGCTCATCGTGGTGTCGAACCCGCTGGACGAGATGACGGCGCTGGCCTCGGCCGTCTCCGGGCTGCCGAGGAGCCGGGTGATGGGGCAGGCCGGCATGCTCGACACGGCCCGCTTCAGCCACTTCGTGGCCGAGGAGCTCGGCGTGCCGGTGGGCTCGGTGCGCACCCTCACGCTCGGCTCGCACGGCGAGACCATGGTGCCGGTCCCGTCCGCCTGCTCGGTTGTCACCGGGGACGGCACGGTCAAGCCGCTGTCTGATCTGCTGCCGGCGGGGAAGATCGACGAGCTGGTCACCCGGACCCGCAACGGCGGTGCGGAGGTGGTGGCGCTGCTCAAGACCGGCTCGGCGTACTACGCGCCGTCGGCGGCGGCGGCGCGGATGGCCCGCGCGGTGGCCGAGGACTCGGGCGCGGTGCTGCCGGTCTGCGCCTGGGTCGACGGGGAGTACGGCATCTCCGGCGTGTACCTGGGCGTCGAGGCCGAGATCGGCGCGGGCGGCGTCAGGCGGGTCGTGCCGCGCGAGCTGACCGACTCCGAGCTCGCCGCACTGCGCGAGGCCGCCGAGGCCGTCCGCGCCAAGCAGGCCGACGTCGCCGGGCTCTGACCCCCGCCGCGCTCGCATCGATCACGTTTGCCAACGGCAGGACCAGGATCCGGGGCCGATCACGGTCGCCGGGTTGGCAAACGTGATCGGCGGGGGTCGTCCTACCGCGAGTCAGTGCAGCTTGGCGCCGACGGCGAGCAGCTTGGACCGGAAGTTCTCGTAGCCGCGGTCCAGCAGGGACGCGCCGCTGATCGTCGAGGTGCCCTGTGCGGACAGCGCCGCCAGCACGTACGAGAAGCCCGCGCGCAGGTCCGGCACGTGCAGGTCGGTGCCCTGCAGCTTGGCCGGGCCGACGATCACCGCGGAGTGCCGGTGGTTGCGGGAGCCGAACCGGCACGGGGTCGAGCCGAGGCACTCGGTGAAGACCTGGATCTGGGCGCCGAGCGCCCGCAGCGCCTCGGTGTAGCCCAGCCGGTCCTCGTACACGGTCTCGTGCAGGACGGTCACCCCGTCGGCCTGGGTGAGCGCGGTGACCAGCGGCGGCTGCCAGTCGGTCATGAAGCCCGGGTGCACGTCGGTCTCGATCACCAGCGGCCGCGGCATCGGCCGCTCCCGCCAGAAGGTGACCTCGCCGCCGTCCGAGGCGAACTCGAAGTCACCGCCCGCCCGCCGGTAGACGTTCAGGTACGTGGACAGGTCGCCCTGGCTTACTCCGGACACGGTGATCCGCCCGTCGGTGGCCAGCGCCAGCCCGGCCCAGGAGGCGGCCTCCAGCCGGTCCGGCACCGCCGTGTAGTCGACTCCGCGCAGGTTGTGCACGCCGTGCACCTGCAGGGTCCGACCCGGCCGCACCGTGATCAGGGCGCCCATCCGCTGCAGCATCCCGATCAGGTCCATGATCTCCGGCTCGATCGCCGCGTTGCGCAGCTGCGAGTCGCCGGCCGCGAGGACCGCGGCGAGCAGGTACTGCTCGGTGGCGCCGACGCTGGGGAACGGCAGGTCGATGACGGCGCCGCGCAGCCCGCCGGGCGCGGCCAGCTTGTAGCCGGTGTCGGTGCGCTCGGCGGTGGCACCGAAGGCGCGCAGCACGTCGAGGTGGTAGCCGACCGGCCGCTCGCCGATGCTGCAGCCGCCCGGCCGCCAGATCTCCGCCTGGCCGGTCCGGTGCAGCAGCGGGGCGCAGGTCAGCACCGGGATCCGGCTGCGCTCGTGGAAGACGGCGAGCTCGCCCTGGCTGGCCGCGTGCACGTCGCGGGCGGTGATCGTGACGACGCCGCCGGCCGGGTCGGTGGTAGTGGTGGAACCGAGCGCCTCGACCAGGTCGGCCACGATGCCGATGTCGCGGACGAACGACACGTTGCGGATGGTGACCGGCTGCTCGGTGAGCAGCGCGGCGACCATCAGCTTCGGGACCGCGTTCTTGGAGCCGCGCACCGGCACGGTCCCGTACAGCGGGACGCCACCGGTGATGTGCAGCGTGTCGTCGACGGTCATCGCGGTGTGTCTCTCCGTTCGGTCGCCCTGCGGTGCCGGACGCGGTCGGGGTCGAGCCCGCCCCTACCGGGGATGGTCCCCGCCGGTCCTGATGACGCAGGGCGGGCCCGCCAGGTTGCCGACCCTACCCGGGCCGGGCGGTTTCCGGCGGCAGCCCGGCGCCGACTACCCTCCTCCGGGGCCACGCGGGGGGCGGCGGGCCCAGTCGAGCTGAGGGGACTCATGTCGCAGAGCACCCTGCCGGGAACCGGTCCGTGGTCCTGGCTGGAGCCGGGCCTGTGGGTCTACCGCGCTCGCGAGCTCGACCTGCTGGGCCAGGCCGACTCGCTGCTCGCGGACGCGGCCCCGGCCGCCGGGGTGGGCGGCCCGGCGCTGCTGGAGGCCAAGCGCCGGCTGCATGCGGCCGGCGTCGGCGCGGCGACCGCGCCGGCCTCGGTGGGCGGTGGCGGGCACCGGTTCGTCGTGCAGGTGGCGATCCAGTTCATGGCCGGCTACCGCGACCTGAACCTGCGCGACGCCGCGCACGTCGGGCACGGCGCGGTGCTCTGCCACGACCCGGAGTGGCACGGCCGGCCGGAGCTGACCGCGGTGATCCGGGGCTCGCTGGTCGGCCTCGCCGCGACCGAGCCGGCCGGGGAGCCGGACGTGGCCGCGGTCTCCACCCGTGCGGTCCGGACGGCCGGCGGCTGGGAGATCACCGGTCGCAAGGCCTGGGTCTCCCGGGTGCTGGAGGCGGACGCGTTCGTCGTGTTCGCCCGCAGCCCGGAGCACCTCGGCGCGTTCTACCTGCCGGCCGGCTCGCCCGGCCTGTCCGCCGCCGCGGCGAACGGCTCCGGCACGACCGGCTGGTCCTGGGGCGAGCTGCTGCTGGAGCGGGTGCAGGTGCCGGCGAGCTCCGTGCTCGGCGCGTCGGTCGGCGGGGTCGCGGTGTTCCGCCGGCACTTCGCCGAGTACCGGCCGCTGGTGGCGGCGACCTGCCTCGGCGCGGCGGCGGCGGCGGTGGACCGGTGGGTGGACCGGCTGCTGTCCTCGTCCGACGGGCGGGACCTGCCCGAGCCGGTCATGGAGCGCCTCGGCGACCTGCGCGGGCGGGTGCTGCTCGCGCTCGGCGGGCTGTTCACCGGCGCGGCGCGGCCGGGCGGCGTCGACGGCTCGTGGTCGAAGATGGTCAAGGCGCAGGCGGTGCAGGCCGCCATCGAGGTGGTCCGCTCGGTCGAGCACGCGATGGCGGCCGGCGGCGGGCCGGTCGACGAGGCGGTGCGCCGGGCCCGCCGCGAGCTGGGCGCCTTCGAGGAGGCGGACGGGGGGCCGGCGCCGCTGCTGCGGGACGCCGGCGAGCGCTTCGTGCAGTACTCCGCGGCGATCCTGGACGAGATCTCCGAGCCGACCTCCACGATGCCGAGGCCGCGGCTGTCGGAGTGACGCTCCGGGAAAGTCGGGTTGTACGCCTCGGAACAGGCAGTAGTCAAGTCTTTACTTTCCGGCGTTTGCGGGGCAGGCTCTGCGTCGCACGAGGGGCAGCGCAGCGAGCCCCGGACGACCATCTGAATGCGACTTCCCCGCACGACGGGGGCGGCTTCCCAGTGCCGGGCCCGCCCCCGTCATCCAATTCCGGGGCCCCGCTCAGCGCCGGTGCGCGCCCGCCGACGGCACCGCCGTGAAGAAGCCCGGCTCGCCGAAACCGGCGCCGGCGTACGCCCGGAGCACCGCCTCCCGGACCGCCGGCTCGGCGCCGGCGGCGACCAGCGCCAGCACGCAGCCGCCGAAGCCGCCGCCGGTCATCCGGGCACCCAGCGCGCCGGCCGCCTCGGCCGCCTCGGCCGCGACGTCCAGCTGCGGCACCGTCACCTCGTAGTCGTCCCGCAGCGACGCGTGCGAGGCGGACAGCAGCGGGCCCAGCGCGCGCGGGTCCGCGGCGTGCAGCGAGCCCACCGCCCGCAGCACCCGGTCGTTCTCGGTCACCACGTGCCGGACCCGGCGGCGCAGCTCGTCGTCGTCCAGCCGGGCCAGCGCGTCGGGCAGGCCGTCGCCGGGGATGTCGCGGAGTGCGGCCACGCCGAGGACCCGGGCCGCCTGCTCGCAGGCCCGCCGGCGCCGGGCGTACGCGCCGTCGGCGAGCTGGTGCGGCGTCCGGGTGTCGACGACGAGGATCGCCAGGCCGGCCGGGGCGAGGTCCAGGGGCACCTGCTCGGTGTGCAGGCTGCGGCAGTCCAGGAACAGCGCGTGCCCGCTGGTACACAGCATGGCGGCCACCTGGTCCATGGCGCCGGTCGGGACGCCGACGAAGCCGTTCTCGGCGCGCTGCGCCAGCCGGGCCAGCTCGGGCCGGGACAGGCCGAGGCCGAGCAGGTCGGCGACGGCGGCGGCCACGGCGCACTCCAGCGCCGCGGACGACGACAGTCCGGCGCCCTCGGGGACGTCGCTGTCGATCGCGACGTCGAGGCCGGCACCGACGTCGTGCCCGGCCTCCCGCAACGCCCAGACCACCCCGGCCGCGTACGCCGCCCAGCCCCGCACCGAGCCCGGCGCGAGGTCGGCGACGGCCGCCTGCTCGTCGCCGGCCGCCCGTTGCGCGGAGCGGACCCGCAACCGGCCGTCGTCCCGGCGCGAGACCGTCGCCGAGGTCGTGTACGGCAGCGCCAGCGGGAGCACGAAGCCGTCGTTGTAGTCGGTGTGCTCGCCGATCAGGTTGACCCGGCCGGGGGCGGCCCAGCGGGCCGCCGGCGCCCGCTCGCGCCCGCTCATCGCCGGGCGCGCAGCGTCTGCTCGAACGCCCAGGCGTCGGCGACCATCTCGTCCACGGTCGGCTTGCGCGGGCGCCAGCCGAGGTCCTCCCGGATCCGCGCGCTGGAGGCGACCAGCACCGCCGGGTCGCCGGCCCGCCGCGGCGAGGTCGTCACCGGCATCGGGTGGCCGGTCACCCGCCGGACCGCCTCGAGGACGTCCAGCACGGAGAAGCCGGCGCCGTTGCCGAGGTTGTAGATCCGGTGCTCGCCCGGCCGGGCGGCGTCCAGCGCCAGCAGGTGCGCGTCGGCCAGGTCGTCGACGTGGACGTAGTCGCGGATGCAGGTGCCGTCGGGCGTGGGGTAGTCGGTGCCGAACACCGTGAATGCCTCGCGCTGCCCGCGGACGACCTGCAGCGCGATCGGGACGATGTGGGTCTCCTGGTCGTGCCGCTCGCCGCAGCCGTCGCTCGCGCCGGCGACGTTGAAGTAGCGCAGGCTCACCGCGCCGAGCCCGTGCGCCCGCGCCTCGGACGTGATCATCATGTCGACGGCCAGCTTGGACGCCCCGTAGGGGTTCGTCGGCCGGGTCGGGGCGGTCTCCGTGATCGGCACCTCGGCCGGCTCGCCGTAGGTCGCCGCCGTGGAGGAGAAGACCAGCCGGCCGACCGCGTTCGCGCGCATCGCGTCCAGCAGCGCCAGGGTCCCGGCCACGTTGGTGTGCCAGTACCGCTCCGGGTGCTCGACCGACTCGGCCACCAGCGCCCGGGCGGCGAAGTGCAGCACGCCGTCGTACCCGGGGCCGTCCGCGAGCACCGCCGCCGCGGTGTCGGCGACGTCGCCGTCGACCAGCCGGGCGCCGTCCGGCACCGCGTCCGCGTGCCCGGTGGACAGGTCGTCGAGCACGGTCACCTCGTGCCCGGCACCGAGCAGGTGCAGGGTGACGACGCTGCCGATGTAGCCGGCGCCACCGGTGACGAGCAGCCGCACGGTCCCCCTCCTCCGCCGATCTTGGTCGAGTCAACGCGTCGCGTCCTCCCCTGGCGTTGACCTGGCCAAGATCGGCGCGGGAGGCGGCTTCGAGGCGACCGTACACTGGCCCGGATGAGCGGCACGCTGGTCAACGCCCTGCTCGTGCTGGGCTTCGTGCTGCTCGGCGGCGCCTTCGCGGCGGCCGAGATCGCGCTGGTCTCGCTGCGGGAGGGCCAGGTCAGGGCGCTGCGCGAGCACGGCCGGCGCGGGGAGCGGCTGGCCAGGCTGGTCGGCGACCCGAACCGCTTCCTGGCGGCCGTGCAGGTCGGTGTCACGCTGGCCGGCTTCTTCTCCGCCGCCTTCGGCGCGGCCACGCTCACCGGTCCGGCGGCCGACCTGCTGGTCCGCTGGGGCGTCTCGGACCGGATCGCGCGCACGGTCGCCTTCGTCGCCATCACCGTGCTGATCGCGTACGCCTCGCTGGTGCTCGGTGAGCTGGCGCCGAAGCGGCTGGGCCTGCAGCGGGCCGAGTCGGTGGCGCTGCACGCGGCCGGCCCGCTGGACCGGATCGCCACCGCCTTCCGCCCGCTGATCTGGTTGCTGTCCCGGACCACCGACCTGGTCGTCCGGCTGCTCGGCGGCGACCCGCGGGCCAACCGGCAGGCCATCACCGAGGAGGAGCTGCGCGGGCTGGTCGCCGCGCACGAGTCGCTGACCGGCGAGGAGCGCAAGCTCATCGACGAGGTCTTCGCGGCCAGGGAGCGGCAGGTCCGCGAGGTGATGCTGCCGCGGACCGAGGTGGACTTCCTGGAGGCCGGCACGACGGTCAGCCGGGCGGCCCGGCTCGCGATGGAGCGACCGCACTCGCGCTACCCGGTGGTCCGCCGCGACTCCGACGACGTGGTCGGCTTCGTGCACATCCGCGACCTGCTGGCGCCGGACCCGCGGGGCGGCCGGGCGGCCACGGTCGGCGACCTGGCCCGGGAGATCGAGCGGCTGCCGGGCACCAAGGGGGTGCTGGCCGCGCTGTCCGAGATGCGCCGGGAGGGCCACCACCTGGCCATCGTCGAGGACGAGTACGGCGGCACCGACGGGATCGTCACGCTGGAGGACCTCATCGAGGAGGTCATCGGCGAGATCCGCGACGAGTACGACCAGGCGGGCGCGGCCCCGGCCCTGCCGGGCGGGCCGGCCGAGGTGGACGGGCTGCTCAACCTCGACGACTTCGCCGAGCAGACCGGGCTGCGGCTGCCGGACGGCCCGTACGAGACCGCGGCCGGCTGGGCGATGTGGAAGCTGGGCCGGCTGCCCGGGCGGGGCGACCTGATCGCCGAGCAGGCGTGGACGGTCGAGGTGGTCGACCTGGACGGCCGGCGGGCCTCCCGGCTGCGGGTGCTGCCGCCCCCGGCGCCGGAGGGGTCGCCGGTGCCGGCCGGGTCGCCGCCCGCCCAGCTCGCGCGGTCCGACGGGCCCGGCGGCCACCGGGAGCCAGACCCGGCCACACCGGATAGCCCCGCGCCGCCGGTCGGTCACGGGCACCCGGCGGACGGGCGGGGCCACCCGGCGGACGGGCGCGGGCGCACCCGGCGGACGGGCAGGGCCACCCGGCGGACGGGCGCGGGCACGCCGAGGCCGTTCCGGCGGTCCGGACGGTCCGGACGGTCCGGTCGCCCCGGCCAGCCCGGTCGAGCAGCCCGGCCGCCGGCGCCCGGTCGACCCGGTGGACCCGGTCGACCCGGCCATCCCCGCGGAGGCGCCCGAGCCCGGGCGGCCGGCCCGCCCTGGCCGCCGCGCCGGGTCGAGTGCGGCCGGCCGCTGACCGGCGGAGTCCACCGCCCGGCCGGCTCGGCCGCGCGCCGGCCGGCTCGCTCCTGACACAATCGACGCCGTGCCCACCGACCAGCGCAGCGCCGCGCGACCGCGGGTCCTGTCCGGCATCCAGCCGACGGGTGAGTCGTTCCACCTCGGCAACTACCTCGGGGCGGTGCGGCACTGGGTCTCGCTGCAGGAGACGCACGACGCGTTCTACTGCGTGGTCGACCTGCACGCGCTCACCGTCGAGTTCGACCCGGCCACGCTCGCGCAGCGGAGCCGGATCGCCGCCGCGCAGATGATCGCTGCCGGCCTCGACCCGGAGCGGTGCACCCTGTTCGTGCAGAGCCACGTCCCGCAGCACCCCCAGCTCGCCTGGGTGCTCGGATGCCTGACCGGCTTCGGCCAGGCGAGCCGGATGATCCAGTTCAAGGACAAGTCCGGCCGCTCGGAGTGGGTGAGCGTCGGCCTGTTCACCTATCCGGTGCTGCAGGCCGCCGACATCCTGCTCTACCACGCCGACGAGGTCCCGGTCGGCGAGGACCAGCGGCAGCACCTGGAGCTGACCCGGGACCTGGCCGAGCGGTTCAACGCGCGGTTCGGCGCGACCTTCACCGTTCCGGCGGCGCACATCGTCCGGGAGACGGCGAAGATCGCCGACCTGCAGGACCCGACCGCGAAGATGAGCAAGTCGCTGCCCGGTGCCGGGCTGATCGACCTGCTGGAGCCGGAGCCGTCGGTGCGCCGGAAGATCCGCTCGGCGCTGACCGACACCGAGCGGGAGATCCGCTTCGACCCCGAGCGCAAGCCCGGGGTCAGCAACCTGCTCACGATCGCCGCGGCGCTGTCCGGCCGACCGGTGCCGGAGCTGGAGCGTGCGTTCTCCGGCCGCGGCTACGGCGACCTCAAGGCCGAGGTGGCCGACCTGGTGGTCGAGTTCCTCCGGCCCATCCAGCGGCGCGCGGCGGAGATCCTCGGCGACCCGGCCGAGCTGGACCGGGTGCTCGCCATCGGCGCCGAGCGGGCCGAGTCGGTGGCGGCCGCCACTCTCGCCACCGCGTACGAGCGGGTCGGCTTCCTGCCGTCCCGCAAGGGCTGACGGGACGTGTCCTCCTAGTGGCCCGGGTCAACCTGGGCGTCCTGATCCCGATACCGCCGCCGTGGGCGGCCCAGCTCTCGGCGTGGCGGGAGCGGGTCGGCGACCCGCAGAGCCGCCGGGTGCCGCCGCACGTGACGCTGCTGCCGCCGACGTTGGTCGAGCGGGAGCTGATGCCGGAGATCGAGCGGCACCTGGCGGTGGCGGCCGAGGCGTCCGGGCCGTTCGAGATGCACCTGTCCGGGAGCGGCACCTTCCGCCCGGTCTCGGACGTGGTCTTCGTCGTCGTCGCGGCCGGGATCGCGCAGTGCGAGCAGTTGGAGCGGCGGGTGCGTTCCGGCCCGCTGGCGCGCCAGACCAGATTCCCCTACCACCCGCACGTGACCGTGGCGCACGACATCCCGGCCGCCGGTCTGGACGCGGCGTACGCCGGGCTCGCCGAGTTCGACGCCCGCTTCCGGGTGCCCGGCTTCACCGTTTTCGAGCAGGGAGAGGCGGGGGTATGGCTACCGCGGCGGGACTTCGCGCTGCGGGGGGACTGACGTGGCCGGCGGGCTCGGGGCGGTCAAGGACCGGGTCGACCGCCGCGCTCCGGTGACGGCGCCGCGCCGCAGGTGACGCCGCCCCGTCCCGAGTGACGGTGCTACTGCCGTCGCTCGGCTGCGGTGCGGGCCTGGCCGACTGCACGGTCGGGACCGTGCCGGTTCCGTCACTCGGGCCGTGACCGCGGTCCGTCGACCGCGGTCGAGGCCCGAGATCGCGGGGTTGCGACGCTCAGGTCGGCTGCGGTCGGGTCAGTACTGCGGTAGTCGGCCGTGATCAGCCGAGCCGGTTGTGGCGGCGGCGTCGGCCCGCGACGGTCGCCGCGCCGGCGGCCGCGATCACCGCACCGAGCGCACCGACGATCGGCAGCAGCGGCGGACCGGCCGGCGATCGCTGCGAGTCCGCGGCGGCCGGCGCCGGCAGTGGCGGACCGGTCGTGCCGCCCGGGGTCGGCGTGGGTGTCGCGGCGGCCGGGTCGGCCGGCCCCACCAGGGTCCCGACCGCGGGCAGCGGACTCGGCAGCGCGAAGCCCCAGTCGAGCAGCCGCGCCGCCTGGACGGTCATCCGCACCGGGGACTGCTCGCCGAACATCAGCGTCACGACCAGCCGGCGTCCCTTCCGCCGGGCCGCGCCGACGTAGGTGTGCCTGGCCGCGTCGGTGAAGCCGTTCTTCACCCCGAAGGCGCCCGGGTAGTCGTAGAGCAGCTTGTTGCCGTTGGCGATCTCGAATGCGGGGTAGCTGGGTTTCTGCGGCGGGACCCGGCCGCGCAGCTGGGTGATGTAGCGCCGGAAGTCGGGCCTGGCCAGCGCCGCCCGGGCGATCAGTGCGAGGTCGTAGGCCGAGGTCAGCTGTCCCGGACCGTCCAAACCGGACGGTGTCGCGGCGTGCGTGTCGAAGGCCTGGATCCGCGCTGCCTGCGCGTTCATCGCGGCGAGCGTCGCCGGCACCCCGCCGGCCGCCCGGGCCAGCGCGTTCGCCGCGTCGTTGGCGGAGACCATCAGCATCGACTGGAACAGCAGGTCCACCGTGTAGCGGGCCCTGGCGACCAGCCCCACCCGGGTGCCGTCGACGGTCACGTCGGCGTCGGTGCAGGTCACCAGGCGCCGCCGGTCGGTCAGCTTCGGCAGCAGCGTCAACGCCGTCAGCACCTTCATCGTGCTGGCCGGCGGGTAGCGTCCGTGCGGGTCGCGGGCGGCGAGCACCTCGCCGCTGTCGAGGTCGGCGAGCAGCCAGCCGCGGGCGGTGATCTCCTTCGGCAGCCGGGGTGTGCCGCGGGTCAGGACGAGGCCGCGGCTGCCGAGCCGGGGGCCGCCGACCACCGCACCGGCGGGCCCCTGCCCGGGCAGCGGCGGTTCGGGGGTCGGGGTGGCGGTCGGGCGGGGGGCTGGAGCGGCGGCGGCCGGGGACGCCGCGCCCAGCCCGCCCAGCACCAGCGACGAAGACCAGCGCCGTGACCAGCGCCGCCGCGAGCCCGGCGGCGACCCGTGACTGCCTCACCCGCGAAGGCTAGCCGCCGGCCGCCGGACCCGGGCCGCCCACCGGTCCGCGCCGCGCCGGGCCCGGCTCGCCCGCGGACGCCCACGGCCGCATCAGGTCCGCCGGACTGAGCCGGACCGGGACCGGGCCGGGCAGCCGGGCAGAGCCCGCGCGCGCCGCCCGGGCGACCTCCACGTACGCGGCCCCGCGCAGCACGTGCACCGCGAGGGTGACCGCGTCCGGATCGACCACCAGCAGGACCGGCACCCCGGCGTCCGCGTACACCCTTCCCTTGAGCACGACGTCGGCGCGGCGGCTGCGTGGCGAGAGCACCTCCGCCACCACCCGGGCGTCCCGTGGATAGCGCGGCAGCGGCTCGTCCACCGCGACCACGGCCACGTCCGGCACCACCTCCGTGTCCGGCGCGACCCGGAGCGTGAACGGCGAGAACACCTCCAGCGGCGGCCGGCACACCGCCTCGAACGCCCGCGCGAGCCGCCGCACCGCCCGCTGGTGCGGCGCCGCGAGGGTGGGCCCGACGAGAGGGATCCCGTCCACCAGCTCGACGCGGTGGCCGCCGGCCCGGCCGGTCGCCGTGGACTGGTGCGCCGGCGCGCCTGCCATCCGGCGGAGCGGCACCGGCCGGACCGGTCCGGATCGCGGCTGCGGACGGGCTGCCATGGGAACCTCCTGGGCCGATCGGCATCGGACGTCCCACTGTGGCCCGTTCCGGCCGACCGTGTCGGCGGCTGTCCACAGCCGGATCCGTCGTCCACAGATCGGCGGACCGGTGTTGACCCGGTCGCGCCCGCGCCAGCAGTGTGATCCGGCGTACAACGATGCGGTGACGAGAGGGCGACCCCGCCGCCCGGCATGGTCACCCACGGTTTACCGTGGCGGCCGATACCGGGCGATGGATACCCGGACCACGAGAGGAGATCGTCTTGCGCCGAGTGCGTGGGATGGGGCTGGTGGCGGCGGCGCTGGTCGGCGCCCTGTCGCTGACGGCCTGCGGCGACGACAGCGACAGCGGCACCGGCGGCGGCGGCTCCGGTGCGAGCAGTGACATGAAGGTCGGCCTCGCGTACGACATCGGCGGGCGGGGCGACAAGTCGTTCAACGACTCGGCCGCGGTGGGCCTGGACAAGGCCAAGACCGACCTCGGGATCAAGCCGGAGAACGTGCGGGAGCTGTCCGCCCGCGCCAACGAGACCGACGCCGACCGGGCGCAGCGGCTCGAGCTGCTCGCCAAGGGCGGGTTCAACCCGATCATCGCGGTCGGCTTCGCCTACGCCAAGGCGCTCAGGCCAGGTCGCCCCGAAGTACCCGGACGTCAAGTTCGCGCATCGTCGACGCCACCACGTTCGACGTGAAGGGCGCCAACATCACCAACCTGGTCTTCGCCGAGGAGCAGGGCTCCTTCCTGGTCGGCGCGGCCGCGGCGCTGAAGAGCAAGACCGGGCAGGTCGGCTTCATCGGCGGCTGCTCGGTGCCGCTGATCGCCAAGTTCGAGGCCGGCTACAAGGCCGGCGCGGAGAAGGCCAAGGCGGGCACCAAGGTCGTCTCGAAGTACCTGTCCACCCCGCAGCAGGGCTGCACCGGGTTCAACGACCCGGCCGAGGGCGCCGAGGCCGCCAAGGGCATGTACGACGGCGGCGCCGACGTGATCTTCGCCGCGGCCGGCGGCTCGGGCACCGGCGTCTTCCAGGCCGCGAAGGCGGCGAACGCGCTGGCGATCGGCGTCGACTCCGACCAGTACCACGTCGGCCGACGCCGACGTCCAGCGACGTGATCATCACCTCGATGCTCAAGCGCGTCGACGTGGCGGTCGTACGACTTCCTCCAGGACGCTCAGGACAAGGCGCTCAAGGCCGGCGAGGAGCGCTTCGACCTCGACGGCCGACGGCGTGGACTACGCGACCTCCGGCGGCAAGGTCGACGACATCAAGACCCAGCTCGACGACCTGCAAGAAGCAGATCGTCGACGGCAACATCAAGGTGCCGACCGGCAGTCTCCTGACGCGTCGGGGGACCCGGCCCGGACCCGGGGGCGACGCGGTAGCGTCCCCCCGGGTCCGTCCGTCCCGGAAGGAGGACCGGTGGTGTCCGCAGCGACCGCCGGGCAACCCGCGGCCTCGACCGGCGCAGCGGCCGTCGAGCTGCGCGGCATCACCAAGCGCTTCCCCGGCGTGGTGGCCAACCCGACGTCGACATCGCCGTGCGGGCGCGGCACGGTCCACGCCATCGTCGGGGAGAACGGCGCCGGCAAGTCGACCCTGATGAAGATCCTCTACGGCATGCAGAAGCCGGACGAGGGCACCATCGCCGTCGACGGGCGAGCAGGTCAGCTTCCACTCCCCGGCCGACGCGATCGCCGCCGGCATCGGCATGGTGCACCAGCACTTCATGCTGGCCGACAACCTCACCGTCCTGGAGAACGTCGTGCTCGGCGCGGAGCCGAGCACCGTCGGCATCGGCTCGACACCGGCGCCGCCGCCGCAGGATCAAGGAGATCTCCGACGCGTACGGGCTGGGCGTCGCAGCCCGACGCGCTGGTCGAGGAGCTCGGTGTCGGCGACCGGCAGCGCGTCGAGATCCTCAAGGTGCTCTACCGGGGCGCCCGCATCCTCATCCTCGACGAGCCGACCGCGGTGCTGGTCCCGCAGGAGGTCGACGAGCTGTTCGCGAACCTGCGCGAGCTCAAGTCCGAGGGCCTCACCGTCTCTTCATCTCGCACAAGCTCGACGAGGTGCTCTCCGTCGCCGACGAGATCACCGTGATCCGGCGCGGCACCACCGTCGCGACGGTCGACCCGGGCGAGGTCACCGCCCGCCAGCTCGCCGAGCTGATGGTCGGCAGCGAGCTGCCCGTCCCCGGAGACCCGCGAGTCGACCGTCACGCGACGAGGTCGTGCTCGCGGTGCGAGGGGCTGACCGTCCGCTCGCCCGACGGCCGGGCGGTGCTCGACGACGTCACGCTTCACCATCCACCGGGCGAGGTCCTCGGCATCGCCGGCGTCGAGGGCAACGGCCAGGCCGAGCTGGTCGAGGCGATCATGGGCATGCGGCCGGCCGCCGCCGGCCGGATCGTGCTCGGCGACGCCGACATCACCGCACTGGACACCCGGCAGCGCCGCGAGGCCGGCATCGGCTACATCCCGGAGGACCGGCACCGGCACGGGCTGCTGCTCGAGGCGCCGCTGTGGGAGAACCGCATCCTCGGCCACCAGACCGAGCCGCCGAACGTGTCCGGCGTGCTGGATCAACCGCGACGGCGCCCGCGCGGACACCGAGCGGATCGTCGGGGAGTACGACGTGCGCACGCCGGGCATCGACGTCACCGCGGCCGCGCTGTCCGGCGGCAACCAGCAGAAGCTGATCGTCGGCCGCGAGATGAGCCACCAGCCGAAGCTGCTGCATCGCCGCCCACCCGACCCGCGGCGTCGACGTCGGCGCGCAGGCCGCGATCTGGGACCACATCCGCGACGGCCCGGCGCGGAGGGCCTGGCCGTGCTGCTCATCTCCGCCGACCTGGACGAGCTGATCGGCCTGTCCGACACGCTCCGGGTCATCTACCGCGGCCGGCTGGTCGCCGACGCCGACCCGGCGACCGTCACCCCCGAGGAGCTGGGCTCGGCGATGACCGGCGCCGCCGCCGGGCACCGCGAGCACGACGAGCCCGACGAGCCCGACGAGCCGCGACCGCCGGCCGAGGTCGGCACCGGACCACCGGACGGTCGACGGCCTCGACGAAGGAGCAGGCGGAGCCTGCGGCGCATCGCTGGCGCGCCGGCCTGGCTCGCCGCGCCGACGCTGGCGATCGTCGTCGCCGTCCTGATCTCCTCGGTGGTGCTGCTGATCGCCGGCAAGACCCGCTGCTGACGCCGTTCGAGCGCGATGATCGACTTCGGCATCGAGCCCGACAGCCATGGTCCAGATCCTCAACAAGGCGACGACGTACTACCTCGCCGCGCTCGCGGTCGCCATCGGCTTCCGGATGAACCTGTTCAACATCGGCGTCGACGGCCAGTACCGCATCGCCGCGTTCTTCGCGGCCGTCGTCGGCGGCTGGCTCACGCTGCCGGGGCCGCTGCAGATCGTCGTCACCGTCCTCGTCGCGGTCGCCGCCGGCGCGCTGTGGGCCGGGATCGCCGGGCGTGCTCAAGGTGACCCGCGGCGTCAGCGAGGTCATCTCGACGATCATGCTGAACGTCATCGCCGCCGGCCTGGTCGCCTACCTGCTCGACCCGGGCCGGCTCGGCGTGCTGATCGGCAGCCAGCAGGTCAGCACCGAGCCCATGCCGGAGAGCGCCTACCTGCCCGGCATCCCGTTCGGCGACGGCAAGATCTACGGCTTCGTCGTCGTCGCGGTGGCCTGTCGGCGTCGGCTACTGGCTGCTGCTCGGCCGCACCCGGTTCGGCTTCGACCTGCGGGCGACCGGCCTGTCCGAGACCGCCGCCGTCGCCAGCGGCGTCGACGTCAAGCGGATGGTCCTCGCCACGATGCTGCTCTCCGGCGCGGTCGCCGGCCTGGTCGGCCTGCCGCTGCTGCTGGGCGAGAGCCACTCGTACGGGCAGGACTTCCCGGCCGGCCTCGGCTTCACCGGCATCGCCATCGCGCTGCTCGGCCGCAACCACCCGGTCGGCATCGCGCTCGGCGCGCTGCTGTGGGCGTTCCTGGAGCAGTCGTCCCAGATCCTCGATCTGGAAGGCATCCCGAAGGAGATCGTCACGATCATGCAGGGCGTCACCGTGCTCTCGGTCGTCATCGCCTACGAGCTGGTCCGCCGCTTCGCGCTGGCGCAGCAGCAGCGCCGGGTCGGCGCGGAGCTGCGAGCCGCGGCCCGCGCGGCCGAGGAGGTCGCCCCGTGAGCGCCGGGTCTGATCGACCAGACGGTCGCCCCGCAGGCGATCGGTCGGGGCCGGCGGCTGACGCTGCCGTGGGTCCTGCTCGGCATCGCCGGGCTGCTGGCGCTGGTCTCGATCGTCCGGCTGATCACCGGTGCCGACGACATCACCTCCAGCGGCACCACCGGCGCCGCGCTGCGGCTGGCCGTGCCGATCGGGCTGGCCGGCCTCGGCGGCCTGTGGTCCGAGCGCGCCGGCGTGGTCAACATCGGCCTCGAGGGCATGATGATCCTCGGCACCTGGTTCGGCGCCTGGGGCGGCCTTCGAGTTCGGGGCCTGGTGGGGGCGTGCTGGCCGGCATCGTCGGCGGTGCGCTCGGCGGGCTGCTGCACGCGGTGGCCACCGTCACCTTCGGCGTCGACCACATCGTCTCCGGTGTCGCGATCAACATCCTCGGCGCCGGGGTCACCCGCTTCCTGTCCGCGCTGGTGTTCGTCGACACCCCGGGTGGCGGCGTGACCCAGTCGCCGTCGCTGCCGTCGATCCAGACCGTCACGCTGCCGGGCTCCGGCGCGCTGCGGGACCTGGAGGACAACGGCTGGTTCCTGGTCTCCGACGTGGCCGGCCTGCTCGGCGGGCTGGTCACCCAGGTCTCGCTGCTCACCCTGGTCGCGATCGCGCTGGTGCCGATCTCGTACCTGCTGCTCTGGCGGACGGCGTTCGGCCTGCGGCTGCGCTCCTGCGGCGAGGCGCCGTCCGCCGCGGAGTCGCTGGGCGTGAACGTCTACCGGTGAAGTACGTCGCGGTGATCGTCTCCGGCGGGTTCGCCGGGCTCGGCGGCGCGTTCCTCGCCGAGGTCGCGTCGAGCATCTACCGGGAGGGCCAGACCGACGGCCGCGGCTACATCGGCCTGGCCGCGATGATCTTCGGCAACTGGCGGCCCGGCGGGCTCGCCGCCGGCGCCGGCCTGTTCGGCTACACCGACGCCCTGCAACTGCGCAGCGGTGGCGAGTCGGTGCACGCGCTGCTGCTCCTGCTGGCCGTCGCGCTCGCCGGCCTCGGGCTGTGGAGCCTGTATCGCGGCCGTCGGCTCATCGGCCTCATCACGCTCGGGGTGGCCGCGATGGTGCTGGTGTGGTATCTGGTCACGGACACGGTGCCGGGCGAGTTCGTCGGCTTCGCCCCGCACCTGACCACGCTGCTCGTGCTCTCCCTCGCGGCGCAGCGGCTGCGACCGCCCGCCGCGGACGGCAAGCCGTACCGGCGCGGCGAGGACCGGTGAGCGAGGAGCGGGCATGAGCGAGCCGGACTGGGCCGCGCTGCGGGAGGCCGCGCGCGCGGCGATGCGCCGGGCGTACGCGCCGTACTCGGCCTTCCCGGTCGGCGCGGCCGCCCTCGTCGACGACGGCCGGGTGGTCGTCGGCTGCAACGTCGAGAACGCCTCGTACGGACTCGGCCTGTGCGCCGAGTGCGGCCTGGTCTCCGCGCTGCACGCGTCCGGCGGCGGCCGGCTGGTCGCGCTGGCCTGCGTGGACGGCCAGGGCGGGCCGCTGCTGCCGTGCGGACGCTGCCGCCAGCTGCTCTGGGAGCACGGCGGCCCGGAGCTGCTGATCGACACCTCCGACGGGCCGGTGCCGATGAGCGGGCTGCTGCCCCGCGCCTTCGGGCGCGAGGACCTGGACCGGGTCGCCCCGTGACCGCGGGTGCCCGCAGCGCGAGCGGACGATGACCGAGGCGTTCGACGCGGTCGACGTCATCGGCGTCAAGCGGGACGGCGGCCGGCTCACCGACGCCCAGATCGACTGGGTCATCGACGCGTACACCCGGGGCGCGGTCGCCGACGAGCAGATGTCGGCGCTGCTGATGGCGATCCTGCTGCGCGGCCTCCAGCCGGACGAGATCGCCCGCTGGACCGGGGCGATGATCGCCTCCGGCGAGCGGCTGGACCTGTCCGGAGTGGACCGTCCCACCGTCGACAAGCACTCCACCGGCGGCGTCGGTGACAAGATCACGCTGCCGCTGGCGCCGCTGGTCGCCGCGTGCGGGGTCGCGGTGCCGCAGCTGTCCGGTCGCGGCCTCGGCCACACCGGCGGCACCCTGGACAAGCTCGAGTCGATCCCGGGCTGGCGGGCGACGCTGTCGGCCGCGGAGTTCCGCAGCCAGCTGCGCGAGGTCGGCGCGGTGATCTGCGCGGCGGGTGCGTCGCTGGTCCCGGCCGACCGGAAGCTGTACGCGCTGCGCGACGTGACCGGCACCGTCGAGTCGATCCCGCTGATCGCCTCGTCGATCATGTCGAAGAAGATCGCCGAGGGCACCGGCGCGCTGGTGCTGGACGTGAAGGTCGGCTCCGGCGCGTTCATGAAGGATCTCGGCTCGGCCCGCGAGCTGGCCGCCACGATGGTCGAGCTCGGCGCCGCGCACGGCGTCCGCACGGTCGCGCTGCTGACCGACATGGACACCCCGCTGGGTCGCACCGCCGGCAACGCCCTGGAGGTGGCCGAGTCCGTCGAGGTGCTGGCCGGCGGTGGGCCGCCGGACGTCGTCGAGCTCACCGTGGCGCTCGCCGGCGAGATGCTGGCGGCGGCCGGGCTGTCCGACGTGGACCCCGCGGCGGCGCTCGCGGACGGGCGGGCGATGGACGTGTGGCGCCGGATGATCGCCGCCCAGGACGGCGACCCGGACGCGCCGCTGCCGACCGCTCGGGAGACGCACGTCGTGGCCGTGCCGGCGACCGGCGTGCTCACCCGGCTGGACGCGTACGCGGTGGGGGTGGCGGCCTGGCGGCTCGGCGCCGGCCGGGCCCGCAAGGAGGACCCGGTCTCGCCGGCCGCCGGCGTCGTCCTGCACGCGAAGCCCGGCGACCCGGTGACCGCCGGCGAGCCGCTGCTGGAGCTGCACACCGACGAGCCGGCCCGGATCGAGCGCGCGGTCGCCGCGCTGGACGGGGCCGTCGAGGTCGGCGCCGCCCGACCCGGTGGCACCCGGCTCGTCCTCGACCGGATCGCGGAGGGCTGAGCAGTGCCACAGCACATCCCGGCACCGACCACCGTCCCGGTGCCCGGCGGCAAGCGGATCGACGAGTACGTCGGCCGGGTCAACTCCGGCACGCGCGGCGTCTCGGTGGCCCGGATGAGCGCCCCGGGCGGCTGGGAGGAGCCAGCGCAGGCGCCCGACTTCGACGAGGTGACGCTGGTGCTGCGCGGCACCGTCCGGGTCGCGCACGACGGCGGCGTGCTCGACGTCCGCGCCGGCGAGGCCGTCCTGACCCGGGCCGGCGAGCGGGTCCGCTACAGCACCCCCGAGCCGGACGGCGCCGACTACATCGCCGTCTGCGTCCCCGCCTTCGCCCCCGAGGCCGCCCACCGCGACGCTTGAGTCAAGGCTGCTTCACCAGCTCGTGCAGCGGCACGTCGAGCGCTGCCGCGAGCCGGAGCAGCCGAACCACGGCGGGTCAGTCGACCGGTGGAGCCCAGGACCGGTCGACCGGGCGTAGCGCGACAGACGTTCACGCGTCAGGCTGGCCACCATGACCGATTACGCCATCCAGGTGAGCGGACTGCGCAAGTCGTACAAGGGCCACGCGGCCGTCGACGGCATCGACCTACACGTGCACCGGGGCGAGGTCTTCTCCCTGCTCGGCCCGAACGGCGCCGGCAAGACCACCACGGTCGAGATCCTCGAGGGCTACCGCCGCCGCGACGGCGGCGAGGTCACCGTGCTCGGCGTCGACCCGGCCGGCGCCACCGCCGCGTGGAAGGCGCGCATCGGCATCGTGCTGCAGCGGGTGGACGACCTCGCCCAGTCGGCTGACCGTACGGGAGTGGGTCGGCTCGACGGCCGCCTACTTCCCGGACCCGCGCGCTCCGGACGAGACGATCGACCTGGTCGGGCTCGGCTCCAAGCGGCGCACCC
>CAWATS010000019.1:0-25980 GCA_963785005.1 uncultured Actinomycetota bacterium | reverse complement strand
CGTGGTTGTCGCTGCCGAAGGACTTCACGCCGCACCGCCGGGCCAGGACGCGAACGTCAGTCCGGTGATGCGCTCGTACGCCTCCACGTACCGGGAGCGGGTCTGCTCGACGATCTTCGGCGGGATCGGCGGCGGCTCGCCGCGGCGGTCCAGCTGGACGCCAGCCAGTCCCGGACGAACTGCTTGTCGTACGACGGCTGCGGCCCGCCCGGCGCCCACCGGTCGGCCGGCCACCAGCGGGACGAGTCCGGGGTGAGCACCTCGTCGGCGAGCGTCAGCCCCCGGCGGCGTCGAGGCCGAACTCCAGCTTGGTGTCGGCGAGCAGGATCCCGCCGCGCCTCGGCGAGCTCGGCTCCCGCCGGTAGACCGCGAGCGTCCGGTCCCGCAGCTCCGCCGCGCGCGAGGGGCCGACGAGCGCCGCCACCGCCTCATACGTCATCGCCTCGTCGTGCGAGCCGACCGGCGCCTTCGTGGTCGGGGTGAAGATCGGCGCCGGCAGCCGCGAGCCATCGACGAGCCCCGGCGGCAGCGGCACCCCGCAGACCGTGCCGGTGTGCGCGATAGGACGCCACTCCGGAGCGGTCAGGTAGCCCCGCGCGACGCACTCGACCGGCACCATCGCCAGCCGCCGCACCAGCACCGCCCGGCCGCGCCAGGCGCGCCGGGATGGCCGGGTCGTCGGCGGACACCAGGTGGTGCGGCACCAGGTCGGCCAGCCGCTCGAACCACCAGACCGACAGCGCGGTCAGCACCCGGCCCTTGTCCGGGATCGGCGTCGGCAGCACCACGTCGTACGCGGAGACCCGGTCGCTCGCGACGACCAGCGAGCAGGTCGTCGCCCGCCGCGTACATGTCCCGGACCTTGCCGGCGGCAAGGTGGACTAGACCGGTCACCGGGGCAGTGTGTCAGACCCCGACCGGGGTAGGTGACCCCGCATGGCTGACCAGAGCGACCTCAGCGCCGACGCGGAGAAGGACCCCGCCGACTGGACCACCGGCGACGAGCCGATGACCGGCCGCAGCGCTCCTACCTGCACACGCTCGCCCGGGAGGCGAACGAGGAGGTGCCGAGGAGCTGACCAAGGCGCAGGCGTCAAGGAGCTGATCGACCGGCTTCAGCAGACCACCGGCCGGGGCGCCTGACGCCGCCGGGCGCTCCAAACAATCGCGCCGAAGATGGTTCAACTCCGCCGAGGCGGATAGATGCGGTGTCCTCAGCCCTGAGGAGGTCTCATGAGGACATCGTTCCGCCGGCTCGCGGTGATCGCCACCGCGGGCGTCGGACTCGGCCGTCACCGCTGTCGGCGCCGCAGGTGCGTCGACGAGCACCGCGGTGCCGAACGCGCAGGACCGCGCGTTCCTGGTGGCGGCCCACCAGAGCAACCTGACCGAGATAGCCGCCGGGCGAGCGGCGCAGCAGAAGGCGACGACTGACGTGGTCCGCCAGCACGGCCAGATCTTCATCCGGGACCACGCCCGGCTGGACGCGAGCCTGCGCCAGGTCGCGCAGCAGCTGAACGTCGACCTGCCCGGCGAGCCGAACGCGCAGCAGCAGGCGACGCTGGCGTCCGTCTCGGCGAAGTCCGGCGCGGCCTTCGACCAGGCCTGGCTGACCAGCCAGCTCGCCGGTCACCGGGCGGCCAAGGCCCTCGGCCAGAAGGAGCTGTCGGCGGGCAGCGACGCGTCGGTGCTCGCCCTCGCCAAGGCGGCGGCGCCGGTGATCCAGATGCACCTGTCGATGCTCGAGGAGGCGACCGGGACCGCGCCGTCCGGGGCGGACGCCGGCACCGGCGGGCAGGCGGCCACCACCCGGGCGGGATGCGTACCGGGTGGATGCTGATCGGGATCGGCATCCTGGCCGCGGCCGGCATGCTCACCGTGCTGCGGCCCCGGCGGCTGACCACCGGATGAGGCACCGGCGCGCGCCGGGACGGCGAGGGCGGTTCGCCGCCGCCGTCGTCCTGGCGGCGCTGGCCCCGTGGGCAGCGTGCTGGCCGGTGGCCAGCTGGTACGGCAGGAGCCCGCGGTCGTCGCCGCGGACGTCGGCACGGTGCCGGTCGCGGTGCCGGCGACGACCGCGGGACCGACGCCGCCGCCGGCCCGGCGGGTCCCGAAGCCGGCGGCGCGGCCCCGCGCTAGCACACCGACCCGGCTCGCGCCGGCACCGCCAGCACCTTCCGGCTGCCCGGCCGGAAGGTGACCGCCCCCGTCACCCCGGTCGGCGTACGCCCCGACGGGGGGCTGCCGGTACCCGGAGTCGCCGCGGGTGGTCGGCTGGTGGGTGGGCAGCGCGCCGGCCGGCGCACCGCGCGGCACCGCTGTTCCTCACCGGACACGTCGACTCGGCCCGCGAGGGCGTCGGCGCTTTCGCCGCGCTCCGGGATGTCGCCGTCGGCGTCCGGGTCGACCTCACCGACGCCTTCCGCGGGCGGCACCCGTACCGGGTCGTCGCCCGCCGCACGTACCCAAGTATGCCCTGCCGGACGACGTCTTCCCGGGTCGAGGGCGCGGCTCGGCTGGTGCTGGTCACCTGCGGCGGTCCTGTTCGACGAGGATGCCGGGCGCTACCGCGACAACGTCGTCGTCTACGCGGTGCCGGTCAGCTGAGCGCGGCGAGGCGGTCGAAGACCGGGCCGAGCCGAGCGACGTACCGCTCCGGCCGGCAGACCTCGTCGAGCCGGGCCTCGTCGAGCAGCCTGGCCCCGGCCCTGTCCGCGTGCGTCCGCAGCGTCTCGCGGAACGGCACGCCCGTCCGCCCAGGTCTCCATCGCCGCGGCCTGCACCAGCGCGTAGGCGTCCTCGCGGGACAGTCCGGCGCTCGACCAGCTCGAGCAGGACGGCTCGAGGTGTAGATCAGCCCGCCGGTGGAGTCGAGGTTGGCCCGCATCCGGTCGGCGTCGACGACCAGGCCGGTCGACCAGCCGGATGGTCAGGTGCAGCAGGTAGTCGGTGGCGATCGACGCGTCCGGCAGCGCGACCCGCTCCACCGACGAGTGCGAGATGTCGCGCTCGTGCCAGAGCGGGATGCCCTCGAGCACCGGCACGTACCTGCGCCCGCACGATCCGGGCCAGGCCGGCAGATCCGCTCGGACAGGATCGGGTTCTTCTTGTGCGGCATCGCCGCTGGAGCCCTTCTGGCCCGTGCCGAACGGCTCCGACAGCTCGCGCACCTCGGTGCGCTGCCCGTGCCGGACCTCCAGCGCGACCGCCTCGCAGACCGTCGCCAGATCGGCCAGCGCGCGACGACCCACTCGCTGATCCCGTCCCGCAGCACCACCTGGGTCGCGACGTCGCCGGGCGTGAGCCCGAGCGCGGCCGGCGACGTGCGGCCTCGACCGACGGGTCGATGTTGGAGTACGTGCCGACGGCGCCGGAGATCTTCGCGACGGCGACGGCGGCCCGCGCGCCCGGCGCAGCCGGTCGCGGCGAGCGGGCCATCGCCGAAGGCGAAGTCGGCGACGCGGTGGCCGAAGACGTCGGGCTCGGCGTGGATGCCGTGGGTGCGGCCGACCCGCAGCGTGTCCCGGTGCGCCAGCGCCGAGCTCGCGCAGCGCGGCGACGAGCGCGTCCGCCTTGGCCGAGCAGGATGTCGGTCGCCTCGACCAGCTGCAGCGCCAGCGCGGTGTCGAGCAGGTCGGACGAGGTCATCCCGAAGTGGACGTACGCGGCGGCCTCGCGCGGGGTCGTGTTGTCCGCCCAGGCCGTCAGGAACGCGATGACGTCGTGCTGGGTGACCGCCTCGATCGTCGGCGACGGCCTGCGGGCGTCGGCGGCGGCGCGGCGCGAACCGGCTCGACGGCGTCGGCCGGGACGACGCCGGCGGCGGCGTGCGCCTCCAGCACCAGCGTCTCCACCTGGCACCACAGCTCGTACTTGTGGGCCTCGCTCCAGACCCGGCCGATCTCGGGCAGGGTGTACCGCTCGATCACCGGGCCATCCTTCCAGCCCCCGCCCCCGCGTACGCTGCCGACGAGCGGGTAGGCCAGCCGCGGGACGCCGGCGCGGCCGGTTCGTGGCGACCAGGAGGACCGTGTGAGCAGGCTGAGCCGGCCGTCCGGCACCGACCCGGACCGATCCCGGCGCGACGGCGGTCGACGCGGGCGGTTCCAGCGACTCCGTGATCGAGCCGGCCAGTCCGGACGCGGTCGATCACCCGGAGGAGGACCGCACCGGCCTCACCGGCGCGCCGGACCCGCGCTCGGACGACGAGCGCAGGCGGTGGCGCAGGACCAGGCGGTGCACCGGGGAGCTGGTCCCCACCCGCCAACACGACCCGATGGGCAACAACGCGATCCCGCGCGGGCTGCAGGTCGCGGCGGCGTGGGCGTGGCGGGCGGGTGGTCGCGCCGCTGCGCCGCCGCCGGCTGGGTGCTGCTGCAGATCATCGGCGGCACCCAGCTGGTGCTGGTGCCCGTCCTGGTCGCGCTGCTGCTGGCGGCGCTGCTGCAGCCGCTGGCCGCGGCGCTGGTCAAGCGGGGGATGCCACGGGCGCTCGCGGCCGCGCTGGTCCTGCTCAGCGGGATCGCCGGGATCGCGCTGCTGGTGTGGCTCGTGGTGGACCAGTTCCGCAACGGGCTGAGCGACCTCACCAGCCAGGTCGAGGGCGGCATCGACGAGATCCAGGAGTGGCTGATCAACGGCCCGCTCGGACTCTCCCAGACCCAGATCGACAACGCGTTCGAGAGCGCGCGCAACTCGCTGTCGGAGAACCGGGAGTCGCTCACCAGCGGCGCGGTCGGGGCGGCGACCACCGCCGGGCACGTGCTGACCGGGCTGCTCATCGCCCTGTTCGCCACCTTCTTCCTGCTCAAGGACGGGGCTCAGATCTGGGCCTGGGTGGTGCGGCTGTTCCCGCGGGACGTGCGCGCCCGGGCGAACGGCGCCGGCCACCGCGCCTGGCACACGCTGATCAGCTACATCCGGGCGACCCTCGCGGTCGCCTTCGTGGACGCGGTGGGCATCGGCGTCGGCGCGGCGGTGCTCGGGGTGCCGCTCGCGCTCCCCCTGGCCGTGCTGGTCTTCCTCGGCTCGTTCATCCCGATCGTCGGCGCGACCGTGTCCGGCCTGGTGGCCGTGCTGGTCGCCCTGGTGGCCAAGGGCCCGGGCACCGCGCCTCTTGCTGCTCGGCGTCGTGCTCCTGGTGCAGCAGCTGGAGGGACACGTCCTGCAGCCGCTGCTGCTCGGCCGCGCGGTCAAGGTGCATCCGCTCGCGGTCGTGCTCGCTATCGCCACCGGCGTGCTGCTCGCCGGCATCATCGGCGCGCTGGTCGCGGTGCCGATCGTGGGGCGGTCGCCAACACGATCAGGTCCTACCTGTCGCCGAACGAGGACACGCCGGCCGAGCCGGCGACCGGCGTCGCGCCGTCCCCACCTGACGCCGCCGGCCGGCCCGCTCAGCGCCAGCGCACCGCCGGCTGGCACGGCTGGTCGGCGTCCGTCCGGTTCCCGCTGATCTTCGGTCGTCCGGGGTGACGTAGCAGTCCGCCAACGAGGTGCCGCCGGTCTCGCCGACCAGCCGGCCGCCGGCGTCGTACGCCCGGACGGTCAGGCCGCGGTCGCCGGTCGGGGAGCGGCGCACCGACCCCGTGCAGGAAGCGGACCAGGTAGGTGCCGTTCACCGCGGGCACGGTGGCGGTGGCCGACCCGAACTCGACCGTCACCCGGGCCACCGGGCCGGCCACCCGGCCGGCGACCACGTCCCAGCCCGGCCGACCGGCCGAGCCGGCGCCGGACGCCCGGACGTCGACGGCGACCGCACCGGGCAGCCAGGCCGTCTGCTCGACGTCGCCGATGCCGCCGCCGGCGTTGTACGGGATCCGCGGGTCGCCGATCGAGCAGTCCAGGACCACCCCGGGGCCGTAGAGGAGGGCCACGGCCCGCCGCGTCCCGGACCACGGCGTGCACCCGCACGACGTCGGCCAGCAGCGGTGCATCCGGGTCGTTCACCAGGGTCGCCTGCGGCCGCGGGGCGACGCTGGGGTCCGGCGGCGAGGGGGTGGCGGTGCCGATCCGGCCGTCCGCCCCGCCGAAGGACTGCGCGCAGCCGCGGGCGATCAGCCGGACCTCCTCCGCGGACACCCCGGGCACCTCGGGCTGCGGCCAGGTGGTGCCGGCCGGCGAGGTGGCGGTCGGCGGCGCCGGGCTGGACGCGGCCGGCACCTGCCGGGTCGCGCCGGGCGGTGCCGGCCGCACCAGGGCGGCGGCGGCGACCACCGCGACCACGGCGGCCGCGGTGCCGCCCCCGGCCAGCAGCGACCGGCGCCGGCGGGCGCGCCGGCCGGCCGCCAGCACGTCCTCGGTCCGCAGCGGCGGGGGCTGCGGGTGGACCAGCCGGCCGAAGGCGTCGTGCAGGTCCCGGTCGACGTCGTTCACGGGGTCACCTCTCGAGTGCTGGGCAGGGGCTGCGGTCGCGAGCCCTGCAGGACCTCGCGCAGTGCCGCCAGCCCCCGGGCCGAGGCGCTCTTCACGGTGCCTTCGCTGATCCCGAGCGCCGCCGCCGTGTCCTTGATGTCCAGGTCGCACCAGTAGCGCAGGACGACCGCGGCCCGCTGGGTCCGGGGCAGCCGGCGCAGCGCGGCCTTCAGCGCCAGCCGCTCGTCCACCCCGCCGGCCCGTCCCCCGGCGCGGCCCGGTCCGGCGGGTCAGAAGCCGGGTGCTCCCGCCGCCAGGGCCGGCGGCGCTCGTCCAGGAAGGCACGCAGCAGCACCTGCCGGGCGTACGCGTCCACGCTGCCGGTCCGGTCGATCCGCCGCCAGGCCAGGTAGAGCTTGGTCAGCGCCGCCTGGGTCAGATCGTCCGCGGCGTGCCAGTTGCCGCAGAGCAGGTACGCGGTGGCGCGCAGGGCGGCGCCCCGCCCGTCCACGTACGCCGCGAAGTCCCGCTCCCAGGAGTCGGTCACGCTCTCTACACGGAGCGGGCGGCGGCTCGCGTTCCCGGGATCTCGATGGTGCCCTCGACCGCGGCGAGCGCGATGTCCGAGCGGAAGTGCCCGCCGTCGAGGTGCACGCCGGCCAGCCGGTCGTACGCGGCCTCCCGCGCGGCGTCGAGGGTCTCGCCGGTGCCGACGACGGAGACGACCCGGCCGCCGTTGGCGACGACCGCGCCGTCCTCCGGGCGGCGCGGGTACCGGCGTGCAGCACGCCCGGCACCCGGTCGGCGCCGAGGATCGGGTCGCCCTTGCGCGGCTCGTCGGGGTATCCGGCGGCGGCCACCACGACCGTGACCGCCGACCCGGGCCGCCAGACGAGCGGCGGGTGCGCGGCCAGCGTCCCGGTCGCGGCCGCGTGCAGCAGGCCGGCCAGCGGCGTGTCCAGCAACGCGAGGACGACCTGGGTCTCGGGATCGCCGAACCGGCAGTTGAACTCGATCACCCGCGGTCCGGACGGGGTGAGCGCCAACCCGACGTACAGCAGGCCGGCGAACGGGGTGCCGCGCCGGCGCATCTCGGTCAGGGTCGGGATGACACCGCGGCGAGCACGTCGTCGACGAGCGCCGGCGGGGCCCAGGGGAGCGGGGCGTAGGCGCCCATGCCGCCGGTGTTCGGGCCGGTGTCGCCGGAGCCGATCCGCTTGAAGTCCTGTGCCGGCAGCGAGCGGGCGCACCGCCGTGCCGTCGGTCACCACGAACAGGGACACCTCGGGGCCGGGCAGGTACTCCTCCACGACCACCGGCCCGCAGGCGGCCGCGTGCGCGATCGCCCGCTCCCGGTCGTCGGTGACGACCACGCCCTTGCCGGCGGCCAGGCCGTCGTCCTTCACCACGTACGGGGGACCGAACTCGTCGAGGGCGGCGCTCACCCGGTCGGGTGAATCGCAGAGCGCGCGCACGGGCGGTCGGCACGCCGGCGGCGCTCATCACGTCCTTCGCGAAGGCCTTCGATCCCTCGATGGCCGCCGCGCGCCAGCGACGGGCCGAAGCACGCGATGCCCTTGGCCCGGACCAGCGTCGGCCAGTCCGGCGACGAGCGGCGACCTCGGGGCCCACGACGACGAGGTCGGCGCGTTGCTCGACGGCGAGAGCGGCGGCGGCCCCGTCGGCCGGGTCGACCGGCGGCGAGCGCCCCGGTGCGCCGCCGCGCAGGCGCACGCTGGCGATCCCGGCGTTGCCGGGCGCGCAGACCAGCGCGGTGACGGCCGGGTCGGCGGCGAGGCTCGCGGCGAGAGCGTGCTCCCGGGCGCCGCCGCCGACGACGAGCACCCTCACCCGCCCACCACCTCGATGCGGGAGTCCACGGCCACCCACCGCTCGTGATGGGCGTCGGCCGGGTCGAACAGCGCGAGAACGACGGAGGAGTCGAGGACTCCTCTCCATTCGTCCCGCAGTCCCTCCAGGTCAGTGGCGGCGCTGATCCCAGGGAACGCACCCGCCAGGTCGAGCAGCGGATGCCGCCGGCGCACCAGATGGAGCACACCGTCGGCGACGACCTCCACGGCGAGCTTGTCGCCGCCTGCGAGGTTGGCCTCCGCAAGCGCCTGGTCGGGGAGGGTCAGCCGGCCCTCGGCCGTCGAGGATCGCTTCGTGGTCGCTGTCCACGCCGTCCTCCACCGGCTGGGCCGTCATGGCGCGAGACTACCGGGCCCGGCAGCGCCGGCCCGGTCGTCGTCCACAGGTGAACGGTCGGTGCAGCGTTCGGCCGACGCTCATCCGCCGTTCGGGTGGGTGTCGCGTGCACCCCTTGAGATCGACGCGTGGGCACCCGACGCTCCGAGGCATCCCCCTCCCCGACGACGAGGAGACCCCCGTGTCCGTGTTCCGCACCCCCGGCGGGCGGCGACCACGCCGGCTCGCCGCGCTCGCTGCCACCTCGGCGGTCGCCCTCGGCGCGCTCACCGCGTCCGCGTCCGCCGGCCCGCCGACGGACGACCGGACCGCTCCGGTGACCGCCGCCGTCGTCTCGCCGACCGCGGTCCGCTGGTCTTCGGCCACCGCGGCGCCTCCGGCTACCGGCCCGAGCACACGCTCGCCTCGTACGAGCTGGCCATCCGGCTCGGTGCCGACGTGATCGAGCCGGACCTGGTCACCACGAGGGACGGCGTGCTGGTGGCCCGGCACGAGCCGGAGATCTCCGACCACCACCGACGTCGCCGAGCCACCCGGAGTTCGCCGCCCGCCGCACCACCAAGAACCTCGACGGGGTGCCGACGACCGGCTGGTTCACCGAGGACTTCACGCTGCGCGAGCTGCGGACGCTGCGGGCGAAGGAGCGGATCCCGCAGATCCGGCCGCGCAACACGCTCTACGACGGCCGCTACCCGGTGCCCACCCTGCAGGAGGTCGTCGACCTGGCCAAGAGGGAGTCCCGGCGAGTACGGCCGGACGATCGGCATCGCGCCGGAGACCAAGCACCCGACGTACTTCCGCAGCGATGGGCCTGGCCGCTGGAGCCGGCGCTGGTCGCGCACGCTGAACCGCAACGGGCTCAACCGGCGGGACTCGATGGTCTACGTGCAGTCCTTCGAGGTCAGCAACCTGATGGCGCTCGACCAGGTGCTCCGGGTCAACCTCGTGCAGCTGACCTCGCGACCGGCGCGCCGTACGACTTCGTCGTCGCCGGTGACCCGCGCGACGTACGCGGACCTGATCACCCCGGCCGGGCTGCGACAGGTCTCCCGGTACGCCGACGTGCTCGGCCCGGCGAAGGACCAGATCGTGCCGCGGGACGCCACCGGCGCGCTGCTGGCGCCGACCACGCTGGTCCGGGACGCGCACCGGGCCGGGCTGGACGTCGTGCCGTACACCTTCCGCAACGAGAACTCGTTCCTCCCGCTGGACTTCCGCCGCGGCACCGACCCGGCGCAGTACGGGGACGCGTTCGCCGAGTACGAGCTGTTCTTCTCCCTCGGCGTGGACGGGCTCTTCAGCGACAACCCCGACACCGCCCGGGAGGCCGGGACGAGTTCGTCCGCGGCCGCCGGGCGAGCGGGCCGCCGGCTGACGCCGGCGCTGGGGCGGCTCCCGCGTCGGGAGCCGCCCCACCGATCGACCACTCCGGTCAGGATCTGACCGGAGGCAGCCGCTAGCCTGACCGCATGACGAACTCCGAGCGGCCCGGGACCGGCACCGTCACCGGCGAGCGCGCCGACCTCATCGAGAGCCTGCGCCGGCACCGGGACTTCCTCCGCTTCACCGTGCAGGGCATCACCGACGAGCAGGCCCGCCGGCGCACGACGGTGAGCGAGCTGACCCTCGGTGGGCTGATCAAGCACGTCGCCGACACCGAGCGGTCCTGGGCCGACTTCATCGTCGACGGTCCGGCGCCGGCCCCCGACGTCGACTGGGCGAGCGTGGACTGGAGCAACCCGCCGCCGGAGGTCGCCGCCTGGGCCGACGGCCACCGGATGACCGAGGCGGAGACGCTCGAGGACCTCCTCGCCCGGTACGCGGAGGTCGCCGTCCGCACCGACGAGCTGGTCGCGCTCGCTGCCCGACCTCGACGCCGCCCAGCCGCTGCCGGAGGCGCCGTGGTTCGAGCCCGGGAAGGCCTGGAGCGCGCGGCGCACGGTCCTGCACATCATCGCCGAGACCGCCCAGCACGCCGGGCACGCGGACATCATCCGCGAGGCGCTCGACGGTCAGAAGACCATGGGCTGATCAGGCGGAGCGCCCGGGCCGGGGCCGCCCCAAAAAAATGACTCAGTCGATCAGGGCGGAGTAGACCAGGGCTCGCAGCTGCGGCGGAACGGATAGGTGCTGGACGGCACCAGCTGGGTGAAGAAGAGCACCGTGACCCGCTCGACCGGGTCGACCCAGAAGGCGGTGCTGGCCAGCCCACCCCAGTAGTACTCCCCGGCGGAGGCCAGGTTCTCCGCCCGGCACCGGGTCGACGCACGACGGCGAAGCCGAGTCCGAAGCCGACGCCCTCGAACGTCGGTCTCGGCGAACCCGCCGCGGCTGAGGGCGGTCGAGGTCCACGCCGCCGGGCAGGTGGTTGCGGGTCATGAAGTCGCACCGTGCGCGGCTGCCGAGCAGCCGGACCCCGTCGAGCTCGCCCCTGCCGCAGCAGCAGCTCGGCTGAAGCGGTGGTAGTCGGCGGCGGTGGAGACCAGCCCGCCGCCGCCGGACAGCAGGTCCGGCCTCTGCGCGCGTCCGCGTCGCCGAGCAGGTCGTAGCGCACCGGCGCCGCCGGTGCGCGGATCCGGCGACGTAGAGCGCGGCCAGCCGGTGGCGCGTCGCGTCGTCGACCCACCACCGGGTGTCGGTCATGCCGAGCGGGCCGAGGATCCGCTCGGCGAAGAACTCGTCCAGGCGTCTGCCCGGACACCACCTCGACCAGCCGGCCGAGCACGTCGGTGGCGACCGAGTAGCCCCAGGCCGTGCCCGGCTGGAACAGCAGCGGCAGCGCGGCCCACGTGTCGCACGGCGGTGGCCAGGTCGATGCCCGCGGCGCCGGGACCAGGTCGATACCCGGCGGCGCGGTAGCAGCGCGTCGACCACCGAGGTGCCGTGCAGGAAGCCGTAGGTGAGGCCGGAGGTGTGGGTGAGCAGGTGCCAGACCCGGATCGGCTCGATGGCCGGCACGGTCACCGGCTGCCAGCGCGGCCGCCCTTGTCGTACACCCGCATGTCGGCGAACTCGGGCAGCCAGCGGCGCGATCTCGTCGGTGCAGCTCGAACCGGCCCTCCTCCCACAGCATCATCGCCGCCACCGAGGTGATCGGCTTGGTCATCGAGTAGATCCGCCAGAGCGTGTCCGGCGCGACCGGCAGGCCCGCCTCCCGGTCGCGCTGCCCGTAGGTCGAGGCGTGCGCCACCTCGCCGTGCCGGGCGACCACGAGCTGCCAGCCGGCCAGCCGGCCCTCGTCGACATACCGGCCGAAATGCGCGTCCAGCGTGGCCAGCCGCGCCGGGTCGAAGCCGACCTCCGCGGGGTCGAGCTCCACCTGCACCATGAGCCGACCCTAGGGGGCGCAACGGTCGGTGCCGGCTGGTAGACCGGCACCGTGAACCTCACCATCGAGCCGCTGACCCGCGAGCGGTGGCCGGACCTGGTCGCCGTCTTCGGTGAGCGAGGCGAGGCCAGCCGGTGCTGGTGCATGTTCTTCCGGATGCCCAAGCCGGCCTGGTCGGCGACGCCGGCGGCCGAGCGGCGCGAGCTCTTCTCCGGAGTGGTGGCCGCCGCCGGTCCGGAGCCGGGCCTGCTGGCGTACGTGGGGGACGAGCCGGTCGGCTGGGTGTCGGTCGCGCCGCGGGAGCACTTCCTGCCCCACCTCGAGCGGACCCGGACGCTGCGGCCGGCGCCCGGCGAGGGCGTCTGGTCGGTGCTTTGCTTCGTGGTCAAGCCGGGGCACCGGCGGCAGGGCATCGCCGGCGCGCTGCTGGCCGCCGCGGTCGACTTCGCCCGGGCGCGGGGGGCACAGGCCGTCGAGGGGCACCCGATCGACGACGCCCGCCGAGCGGTGCACGCGATGGAGGCGTATGTCGGGGTGGCGTCGATGTTCGCCCGGGCCGGCTTCACGGAGATCGACCGCCGCGGCACCCGCCCGGTCTACCGGCTCGACCTGGGCGACCCGGGGGCGTGAGGCTGCGCTCGGAGTGGGACCGGGAGATCGCCCGGCTGGCGGTGCCGGCCTTCGGCGCGCTGGTCGCCGAGCCGGCGTACGTGCTGACGGACACCGCCATCGTCGGCCACCTCGGCACGCCGCAGCTGGCCGGGCTCGCGGTGGCCGCGGCGATCCTCGTCACCGGCTACTCGATCTTCATCTTCCTCGCGTACGGCACGACGGCCGCCGTCGCGCGGCTGATCGGTGCCGGCGACGAGCGGGAGGCCGCGCACCAGGCGGTGCAGAGCGTCTGGCTGGCGCTGGCGATCTCCGCGGTGGTCGTCCCGGTCGGGCTGGTCCTGTCCGACCCGCTGGTGCGCGCCTTCGGCGCGACCGGCGACGCCGCCGGCTACGCGCAGACCTACCTGTCAATCAGCCTGCTCGGCGTGCCGGCGATGCTGGTGACGTACGCGGCGATCGGCTACCTGCGCGGCCGCCAGGACACCCGCACGCCACTGGTCGTCGCCGTGGTCTCGGCGGTGGCCAACCTCGTGCTCGAGGTCGTGCTGATCCTCGGGCTGGGGTACGGCGTCGGCGCATCGGCCGCGTCCACCGTGCTGGTGCAGTGGGGGGCGGCGGCGGTCTACCTGCTCGGCGTCGGCCGGCGCACGGTCGAGCTGGGCGTGCCGCTCGGGCTGTCGCCGCGCTCGGTCGGCCGGCTCGCCCGGGTCGGGGTCGCACTGATGGTCCGGACCGTCGCGCTGCGGCTCGCCTTCATGTCGGCGACCGTGGTGGCGGCCCGGCTCGGCACCGCCGAGGTGGGTGCCCACCAGATCGCCTTCGAGGTGTGGAACGCGCTGGCCCTGGCGCTGGACGCGATCGCGATCGCCGGGCAGGCGCTGGTCGGCCGGCTGCTCGGCGCCGGCGACGTGGCCGCGACGCGGGCGGCGACCCGCCGGATGGTCGAGATCGGGGCCGCGTTCGGCGTGCTGGTGGGGCTGCTGATCCTCGCCACCCGCCAGTTGCTGCCGACGGCCTTCTCCGACGACCCGGCGGTGCTGGCGCTGACCGCCTTCGTGCTGCTGTTCGTCGGTGCCATGCAGCCGGTGAACGGGGTGGTCTTCGTGCTCGACGGAGTGCTGATGGGCGCCGGGGACATGCGCTTCCTCGCGGTGTCCATGGTCGCCGCGGCGGCGCTCTTCCTGGTCGCCGCCGCGGTGCTGCTCGCGACGGGTGCCGGGCTCGGCTGGCTGTGGACCGCGATCTTCGGGCTGATGCTGGCCCGGTTGGTGGCGCTGGCCGCCCGCGTCCACGGCGACCGCTGGCTGGTCGTCGGCGCCGTCCGCTGAGCCCTCAGCTCCGCGTCAGGGTCGCCGGCCGGTGTGGACCGTGCGGGCCTCCACCCAGGCCAGGTCGGTGCGGCGGCCGAGGTAAGCCGCGTCGGCCGGATCGAGCAGCTGGTCCCAGGCGGCGAGGTCGGCGTCGGACAGCAGGCCGGCCGGGCGGAGCCAGTCCACCCGGTGGGTGAGCTTGGCCCCCACCTGCTCGACGTCCTCGGCGGACAGCGGCACCGGCCGCTCCAGGAGCGTGGTGCGGCTGGTCACCGCGGCCAGCCCGGCGCGGCGCAGCGCCTCGGCCCAGCCGTACGGCATCGGCACGCTGCCCGGCAACCCGGCCCGCATCCGGGCGAACCACCGGTCCTGCGCCGCCTCCAGCCGCACCTCCAGCCCGGGCTCGCCGACCCCGACGTCCCAGGGCAGCCGGCGCGGCGGCAGCCCGCCCTCGGCCAGCGCCAGCTGGCCGCCCGGACCGAGCAGCCCGGCCAGCCCGGTGACCGCAGCCTGCTGGTCGCCGACGTGGTGCAGCGCCGCGGAGGCCCAGATCAGGTCGGCCGGCGCGTGCGCCCGCAGCGGCTCCACCCCCTCGCCGAGGTCGGCGAGCACCAGCTCGACCTGAGCGGGGACGCCGGCCAGCCGGTCGCCGGCCACCCCGAGCAGGTCCGGGGAGCCGTCCACGGCCACCACCGTCCCGGCCTCGCCGAGCACGCCGGCGAGCGCGGCCGCCATCCCGGCGCCGCCGCAGCCGACGTCCATCGCGACGCGGTCGCCGGGACGCAGCAGCGCGGCGGCGAGCGCCGCGTACCACTCCTGCTCCTGGCCGGCCGCGTCGCGCAGATGACCGGCGTGCTCGCTCCAGTCGACCTCGTACGGGTCCCCCGGTGCGGCGGTCATACCAGGTCCCGGAGGACGAGGGTCTGCTCCCGGCCGGGGCCGACACCGATCGCCGACACCGGGGTGCCGGAGAGCTCCTCGACCCGCCGGACGTACGCCTGGGCCGCGGCCGGCAGGTCGGCGAAGACCTTCGCCTCCTCCAGCGGCTCGAACCAGCCGTCCAGGTACTCGTACACCGGTGTCGCGTGGTGCAGCGCGGTCTGCGTCATCGGCATCTCGTCGACCCGCTCGCCGTCGATCTCGTACGCCACGCACACCGGGACCCGGTCCAGGCTGGACAGCACGTCGAGCTTGGTGAGGAAGAGGTCGGTCAGCCCGTTGACCCGGGTCGCGTACCGGGCGATGACCGCGTCGAACCAGCCGCAGCGGCGCAGCCGCCCGGTGGTCACCCCGATCTCGCCGCCGGCCTTGCGCAGGTACTCCCCGTACTCGTCGTGCAGCTCGGTCGGGAACGGACCCTCCCCGACCCGGGTGGTGTACGCCTTGAGGATGCCGATCACCCTGGTGATCCGGGTGGGGCCGATCCCGGAGCCGGCCGCGGCGCCGCCGGCGGTCGGCGAGGAGGAGGTGACGAAGGGATAGGTGCCGTGGTCGACGTCGAGCAGGGTGCCCTGCGACCCCTCGAGCAGCACGGTCGCGCCTCGGGCCAGCGCGCGGTCGAGCAGCAGCCGGGTGTCGGCGATCCGCGGCGCGAGGCGCTCGGCGTACCCGAGGTATTCGGTCACGATCGCGTCCGGCTCCAGCGCCCGCCGGTTGTAGACCTTGACCAGCAGCTGGTTCCGTTCCCGCAGCGCGATCTCCAGCTTGGCGCGGAAGATGCCGGGGTCGAGCAGGTCCTGGACCCGGATCCCCATCCGGGCCACCTTGTCGCCGTACGCCGGGCCGATGCCGCGCCCGGTGGTGCCGATCTTGGACTTGCCGAGGAAGCGCTCGCTGACCCGGTCCAGCGCCCGGTGGTACGGCATGATCAGGTGCGCGTCGGCCGAGATGACCAGCCGGGTGGTGTCGACGCCGCGGGCCTCCAGCGCGTCCAGCTCCTCGATCAGCACCGCCGGGTCGATCACCACCCCGTTGCCGATGACGCAGCTGCACGCCGGGGGTGAGGATGCCGGACGGGAGCAGGTGCAGCGCGTAGTGCTCGCCGTCCGGGGTGACCACGGTGTGGCCGGCGTTGTTGCCGCCCTGGTAGCGCACCACGAAGTCGACCCGCTCGCCGAGCAGGTCGGTGGCCTTGCCCTTGCCCTCGTCGCCCCACTGGGCGCCGACGAGCACGATGGCGGGCATCTGCCTCTCCTGACTGTGCCGGCGGCGGAGACGAAGCGGCACGAGGGTAACGCGCACGTACTGTGGGATCCGTGCCCTCGATCCCGTCTCCGGCGCGGCTGCTCCGGCTCGCCCGCGAGCAGGCCGAGGCCATGGCCGCGCTGCCGGCCGCGCTGCTGTCGCTGACCCGGGCGGTGAGCAGCCTGGACGGCACGATCCGGGAGGCCCGGGACACGGTGGCGCAGCTGCAACGGCTCGGCTCCCGGCTGGAGTCGATCCTGGACGAGGTCGAGGAGCCGGTGAAGGACCTCGCACCCGGCCTGCGCCGCGTCGGCAAGATGCTCGACGACCCGGTGGTCAGCGAGATCCCGGACACCGTACGGAAGCTGCGGGAGGACGTCCTGCCGCTGGTGGCGGCGCTGCGCGGCACCACCGACGTGTTCGACCGCTTCTCGGCCCGGTCACTGCTCAGTGGCGGCCGGCGCCGGCCGGACGGGCCGCCGGTCACCCCGCCGGTCACACCGCCGGTCATCCTGCCGTCACCCGACGACTGACGGCGTGGCCGCCCGAGTGACGGCGTACGTGACGTCACTCGAGAGCTGATCCGTCACTCGCGGCGGCAACTCGTCAGCCGTACGGCCGACCTGGTCCGGATCAGCCGGCCAGCGCGGCCGCGGCGGCGGGGTCGCTGTCGGTGAGGAAGTCGGCGCACCGGCGGGCCTCGTCCTGCTCGCCGATCGCGCCGGCCGCCCGGCCGAGCGCGTGCAGCGAGCGGAGGAAGCCGCGGTTGGGTTCGTGCGCCCACGGCACCGACCCGGAGCCGCGCCAGCCGGCCCGGCGCAGCGCGTCCAGGCCGCGGTGGTAGCCGACCCGGGCGTAGGCGTACGACTCGACCAGGCTGCCGGCCGCGAAGGCGCGGTCGGCCAGCGCCGCCCAGGCCGCGGAGGAGGTCGGGACGCGGGCGGCGACGTCCGTCGGGTCGTCGCCGGCGGCGAGCGCGGCGGCGCCGGGGTCCGGCGGCAACTCGGTGCCCGGCGGCTGGGCAAGCAGGTCGGAGTGCACGCCGGCATCCTGCCACGGTGCCGGATCGGCGGGTCCTGGCGGCAACGCGGCCCGGGTCCGCTCAGGGACCCGGGCCGCGTCAGGGGGGAGGGGGGCCTAGAGCGTGATCGTGCGGACCGCGGACCGGACGCCGTTCGCCGCACGCGGCGTAGTCAGTGCAGGACCGTCGAGTCCGGCGCCTCCAGCGTCAGCGTCCACCGGCCGGTGCTCCCGGCGGCGAACCGCTGCCAGGTCCGCCACTTGCCGCCCGGCCTCCGGACGTAGAGGACCATGCCGGCCTTCGGCCGGGCGGTGCCGGCGACGGTGACCATCGGCCCGCCGTTCCCGATCAGCCGGGAGGTCGCGGCCGGGGTCGCCGCCGCGGTGGTGCCGACCTGGGTGAGGCCGGTAGCGCTGCGCTTCTCGCCCACCGCGTAGTAGCGATAGTCGGTCCGCGCCCGCCACGGCATCGACCAGCGGCCCTTGCTGTTGACCCGCTTCGGGTACGTGGACCAGACCTCGGACCTGTACGCCCGGACCTTGACGATCACCGTGGAGTTGGGCCGGCCCTGGCCGCCGATCCGGTACTTCGCCTTCAGCCCGGCGGTGGCCGGCCCGGCGATGGTGACCGGGTACGGCTTCGCCGCCGGCGGTGCGGTGGTCCGGCCGTACGCCGGGTCCTCGCGCAGCCCCAGCTTGCGGAGCAGGCCGGCCAGGGTGACCAGCCGCGGGCCCGGTAGAGCAGCTTGGCCCGGTAGTCCTGCTCGGCCGGGGAGGCCTGATGCGGCAGACCCTCCCCGCCGTACGCGCGCCAGGTGCCGGCGTTGAACTGGTAGGCCCCGTAGTACCCGTTACCGGTGTTGATCCTGTAGTTGTTGCCGGACTCGCACATGCGCAGCCGGTACCACGGTCGGAGCTCGGTGCTGCGGTCGCGGGCACGGCCGTGCCGACCATGACCGCGACCGCCACGCCGGCGCTGAGCGCGGCGGAGCGGAAGGCGGAGCCGGGCGGTTCGGGAGTGCGATGGCGGCCTTGATAGGCGTACCGGGCCATCCCGGTACGGGCGACAGCGGACAACGACTGTCCCTTTCGTCCCCACGCCTTCGAGGTGAGCTGTCGGGTTCGGGCGGGGAGAAGTCGCCCGGCCGGATCGCTCCGGCTTCAGCCGAGGCCGCCGTGACGGCCAGGGTCCGCTGGTCGGCTCTCGCCGGCCGATGCGGACCCGGTGGGTCCCCCGTTCCTGCCCGTCGAACGACTCGTGTCGATGAGGGGGCGACGCCCGGCCGGGCAGGGTTCGGCGTTGACCGGTCGCCGCGCCGGCCCCGGGAGTGACGGCCCGGGATCGGCCGGCGGGAACGTAAGCACTGTTCGGCCGAGACTACAAGCCGTGCTCGGCGTGTCACGCTCTGTTGTCCAGGCGTGGGTCCGGTGACGTCCGGTTTCCCGGCGCGCGGCCGCGGCCTCCGAAGTGGACCGTCGCGTGTGGACCTGCCCTAGCCGGAGACGGACCGGCCGGCCGACTGCCAGCGCCTCGCAGGCGGCGCCGACCCGCTCGGCCATCCCGGTCTCGGCCGCCTTGAGGTAGCTGCGCGGGTCGTACGCCTTCTTGTTGCCGACCTCGCCGTCCACCTTGAGCACGCCGTCGTAGTTCGTCGAACATGTGGTCGGCGATCGGCCGGGTGAACGCGTACTGCGTGTCGGTGTCGACGTTCATCTTCACCACGCCGTAGTCGAGACCGCCTCGCGGATCTCCGCCAGCTCGGAGCCGGAGCCGCCGTGGAAGACCAGGTCGAACGGCTTGTCCTGGCCGACCTTCGGCCCGACGGTGTCCTGGATCTCCTTGAGGATCTCCGGGCGGAGCTTGACGTTGCCCGGCTTGTAGACGCCGTGCACGTTGCCGAAGGTGGCGGCCAGCAGGTATCGGCCCCGCTCGCCGGTGCCGAGCGCCTCGACCGTCAGCATCGCGTCGCCCGGCGTGCTGTAGAGCTTCTCGTTCATCTCGCCGACGACGCCGTCCTCCTCGCCGCCGACCACCCCGATCTCGATCTCCAGCACGATCTTCGCGGCGGCGCTGCGCTCCAGCAGCTCGGCGGCGATCTGCAGGTTCTCCTCGAGCTCGACCGCCGAGCCGTCCCACATGTGGGACTGGAACAGCGGCGGGGCGCCGCCGTCGACCCGCTCCTGGGACACCGCGAGCAACGGCCGGACGTAGGAGTCGAGCTTGTTCTTCGGGCAGTGGTCGGTGTGCAGCGCGATGTTCACCGGGTACCTGCGCCGCGACCACATGGGCGAACTCGGCGAGCGCGCACCGCGCCGGTGACCATGTCCTTGACCCTGGTGCCGGAGGCGAACTCGGCACCCCCGGTGGACACCTGGATGATGCCGTCGCTGCCGGCGTCCGCGAAGCCCTTGATCGCCGCGTTCACGGTCTCGGACGAGGTGATGTTGATCGCCGGATAGGCGAAGCCGCTCGGCCTTCGCCCGGTCGAGCATCTGGGCGTACACCTCGGGGGTGGCGATCGGCATTGCGGCCTCCGGTGACATCGATCTCGGGTCACCGCGAAGTATCCCGCACGCTCCTCCAGGGGTTGGGGGTGCACGGGGTTGATTACTCTGCGTATAGTGAGCTGAAGCTTAGAGTGACCGCACGGGGGTAGACGGTGGTCCGAGGCGACGGTACGGGCGGCACGGTGGCTGACGCCGCCCGTGCGCCGGCTGCCGACCCGGCCGCTCGGCAACCGTCGGGTGCGGTCTCCCGGTAGGGGATCCACTGGCCTCCGCGGCGGCGGGGGCAGGGATCGTGAACCGGTCGTCCCGGCGCCGCACGCGGCGCTCCGCCGGCGCTGCCCGGTGGGTTCGCGCCGGGGTCGGCCGCGGAGGCCGGTGCCGCCATGATCGCCGGGCGGCGCGCGGTCGGGTCGGCTACCACGGCGGCGCCCGGCGGGTCCGGGACGTCCACCGTGCGGGCCAGGACCCCGACCGCCCCGGCCTCCGCCCCGGTCCCGCGCAGCGTCGCGCGCGGCCCCGGCGCCACCGCCCACACGCGGCGGTCACCGGAACCGTCCCGTCGGACTCCGCCCCTCGACCGGCCGGCGGCGGCTCCCTTCCGTACCCCGGCGTGGACCGGTGGCCGTTGCCGGCCACCGGCCTGACCCTGGTCACCGGCTCGACTCCGGTGGCGGCAGCTCGCCGCCGGCCGACCGGCTGACCGTGCCGCGACGGACTGCCCGGGCAGGGGGGAGGGCAGCCCGCCGCACCTCCTCCGGTCGGTGCCCGGCGAAATATCCGGGCACCGACCGGAGGTTCGTCCTCGTGGACGGGCACGCTGTGCGCGTCCGACCCGAGGCGAGGAGGCAGCGGTGGCGAAGGCGACCTGGAACGGCGCGGTGATCGCGGAGAGCGATGACACGGTGGTGGTGGAGGGCAACCACTACTTCCCGCGGGACTCCGTCCGCGCCGACTACCTGCGCGACTCCGACACCCACACGGTGTGCCCGTGGAAGGGCACCGCGAGCTACTACAGCCTGGAGGTGGACGGGGCGACCAACCCGGACGCGGCCTGGTTCTACCCGGAGCCGAAGGACGCGGCCAAGCAGATCACCGACCGGGTCGCCTTCTGGCGCGGGGTCGAGGTCACCGCCTGAGCCGTTCCGCCGAGCGCGGAACGGCTGGTCAGCCCGCGCGGCCGGCCGGCAGGGTGGCCGGCATGCGACTGCTCGTGCTCGGCGGCACCCGCTTCCTCGGCCGTGGCATCGTCGACGCCGCGCTGGCGGCCGGCGACCGGGTCACGACCTTCACCCGGGGCACCTCCGGCGAGCCTCCGCCGGGGGTCGAGGCGCTGCATGGTGACCGCAACCGCCCGGACGGCATGGACGTGCTCCGCGGCCGGGAGTGGGACGCCGTCGTGGACACCTCCGGCTACGTGCCAGTCGTGGTCGGCCGCGGCGCCGAGCTGCTCGCCGGAAGCGTCGGCCACTACGTCTTCGTGTCGAGCATCAACGCGTACCCGAGCTGGCCGGAGGAGCCGGTCCGCGCCGACACCCCGGTGCACGACTGCGGGCCGGACGCCGGCAGCGAGGACGGCACCTTCGACATCGAGCAGTACGGGCCGTACAAGGTGGGGTCGGAACGGGCGGTCGACCGGCACTTCGCCGGCCGGTCCGTGCACCTGCGGTCCGGGTTGATCGTCGGACCGCACGACCCGAGCGGCCGCTTCCCGTACTGGGTGCGCAGGATGGACCGCGGCGGCGAGGTGCTCGCCCCGGGCGACCCGGGCCGCGAGCTGCGGGTGGTGGACGCCCGCGACCTCGGCGCCTTCGCGGTCGACTGCGCCCGGCACAAGGTGACCGGCGCCTTCCCGGCGACCGGTCCGGCCGGACAGACCACCTTCGGCGAGCTGCTGGCCGGGATGGAGGCCGGCCCGGACACCAGGTTGACCTGGGTGGCGGACGACTTCCTGGTCGAGCACGGCGTCCAGCCGTGGTCGGAGCTGCCGCTGTGGATCCCGGTCGCGGGCGGAGCCGGCGTGTGGGACCAGGACACCGCCGAGGCCGAAGCGGCCGGGCTGCGCTGCCGCCCGGTCCGGCCAGACCGCGGCGGACACGCTCGGCTGGCTGCGCGCGGGTGGCGACCCGGCCCCGATGGAGGCACCCGGATCGCGCCGGCCGGGATGACCCCGGAGCGGGAGGCCGAGCTGCTCGCCGCCTGGCCCGGCCGCTGAGCCCCGGGCCGGTCGGCTCACCGTGGATGCGAGCGGTACCAGTCGGCGATGTCGACCTCGACCGCGTCCCACGCCTTGCGCGCGGCGATGAGCACCGGGTCCCAGACCGGGGCGAAGGGCGGCGCGTACGACAGGTCGAGGCCGGCGATCTCCTCGACGGTCATCTCGTTCCAGAGCGCGGTGGCCAGCACGTCGATCCGCTTCGCGGCGCCCTCGCGGCCGACGATCTGCGCGCCGAGCAGCCGGCCGGACCGCCGTTCCGCGATCAGCTTGGTGGTGATCGGCTTCGCGTCCGGGTAGTAGCCCGCGCGGGTGGTCGACTCGACCGTCGGCGGTGACGAAGCGGAAGCCGGCCTCGCTCGGCGTCCGCCTCCCGCAGCCCGGTCCGCGCCACCTCCAGGTCGCAGACCTTGGTCACCGCCGTGCCGACGATGCCGGGGAAGGTCGCGTACCCGCCGCCGAGGTTGATGCCGGCGATCCGGCCCTGCTTGTTGGCGTGGGTGCCGAGCGGGACCGAGACCGGAGCGTGGGAGACCCGGTGGACGGTCTCGCACGCAGTCCCCGGCCGCCCAGACCCGCTCGTGCGAGACCGTCCGCATCCGCGCGTCCGTGACGATGCCGCCGGTCATCGCCGACCTTCACACCGGCCGCGCGGGCGAGCTCGGTGTTCGGGCGGACGCCGAGACCGAGCACCACGACGTCCGCCGGGATCTCCCGCTCGGCGGTGACGACCGCGCGGACCCGGCCGTCCGGCCCGGTCGCGATCGCGGTCACCGGCTCGCCGCGGAGCAGCTCGATGCCGAGCCCGGAGACGGCGTCCGCGACCAGCACGCCCATGTCCGGGTCGAGGGTGGTGGACAGCGGCTGCACCGTCGCCTCCACCACGGTCACGGCGAGCCCGCGCTGGACGAAGGCCTCGGCCATCTCCAGCCCGATGTAGCCGCCGCCGACCACGACCGCCCGCTGCGCCCCGGCGGTCACCGCCGCCCGGACCGCCTCGCCGTCGTCGAGCGTCTGCACGCCGAAGACGCCCGGTGCGTCCACGCCCGGCGATGTCCGGCCGGACCGGCACCGCGCCGGTGCCGATCACCAGCTGGTCGAAGCCGAGCCGCTCCTGGCCGCCGCCGTCCAGGTCGCGGACGACGACCTCGCCCGCGGCCAGGTCGAGCCCGACCGCCTCGTGCCGGAGCCGGACCTCGATGTCCTGCTTGCCGAACGCCTCGACGGTCCGGGTGACCAGCGCGTCCACGGACTTCGACCGTGCCGCCGATCCAGTACGGGATGCCGCAGGCCGAGTACGACGCGTGCCGGCCGCGGTCGACCGCGACGATCTCCAGGTCGTCGGGCTTGCGCCGGCGGCGCGCCTGCGACGCAGCGGTCATCCCGCCGGCGTCCGCCCCGACGACGACGAGCCGCTCCCGGCTCACCGCCCGAAGTCCTGGTCGACCAGCTCGTCCGGCACCACGGTCACCGGGAACGGCAGCTCGGCGGCGAACTTTTCCCGCCCGGTCACCGAGGCCACTTCGACGTACGCACCGCCACGCAGCTCCCATGCAATCACCGACGGCGGCTCGCCGGGGTCGACCACCCAGTAGGACGTGGTGCCGGCCGCCTCGTACCGCGCGCGCTTGGTGTGCAGGTCGAAGCGCCGGGTGCTGGGCGACAGCACCTCGACCGCGAGCAGCGGTGCCCCGGGCAGGTCGCGGGCGGTGACCTGCTTGCGATCGAATACCAGCACGTCCGGCTGGAGCACGGTGTCGTCTGCCAACGTGACGTCGAACGCAGCCATCAGCACTTTCAGCTCGGGCGGACAGGCGGCGTGCAGCAGCGCGGGCCAGGCCGAAGGCGGCGTCCTGGTGGCGCATCGACGGGGCGGGGGTCACGATCAGCACCCCGTCCAGCAACTCGTACCGGTGGCCGTCATCGGGCCGGTCCGCCAGGTCGGCCACGGTCAGCGGGCGGCTTCTCGGCATATCGATCACAGCGGTCATGGTCTCTCCTCCCGGTCACGAGAACCAAGAGTGGCAGGGTCGGCGCGACCGCCGCTGGCGCTGTCCACAGGCTCAGCCGGCCGCGAGGACGCGCTCACCGTAGCCCCGCGCCCGGTCGGATCCCCGCCTACGCTGGCGGGGATGCCGGACCTCGCCGACCTCGACGCGCTGGGCACCGCGGCGGTCTACGTGGTGGTCATCGGCTTCGTCTTCGTCGAGTGCGCGCTGCTGCTGGGCTTCTTCCTGCCCGGCGACACGCTGCTGTTCGCCGGCGGCCTGGTCGCCGCGGACGCCGCCCGCGGTGTCCACCTGGGCTGGCTGCTCGCCGGCGTACTGGTCGCCGCGATCGTCGGGGAGTGCGTCGGCTACCTGATCGGCGCCCGGATGGGACTGCCGCTGCTGCGCCGCCGGCAGGGCCGGGTGCTCACCCCGGAGCGGGTGGCGCGGGCCGAGCGATTCACCGCCCGGTACGGGGTGCTCGCCATCATCTCGGCGCGCTGGATCCCCTGGGTGCGCACCTTCGCGCCGCTGCTGGCCGGCGCGACCGGGATGGCCTGGCCGCGCTTCCTGCTGGCCAACGTCGTCGGCGCGCTGTGCTGGGCGCCGACACTGCTGATCGCCGGCTACCTGGCCGCGTCGGTGCCGTGGGTCGAGCACGCCGGCGTGCTGGTCGCCGTCGTGGCGGTCATCGTGACCACGGCCGTCGGCGGCTACCGATGGTGGCGGTCCGGACGCGCTCCGAGGCCGCAACTCGAAGGCCGGTAACCTCGACCGGGTGCAGAGCCTCGCCCTGATGCCGGACGCCATCGACCCGGACCACCTGCTCAGCTCGTTCGGCCTGCTCGGCCTGCTGATCATCGTCTTCGCCGAGTGCGGTCTGCTGGTCGGCTTCTTCCTGCCGGGCGACACCGCTGCTGTTCAGCGCCGGCCTGCTCACCGCGACCGGCACCCTGACCATCCCACTCTGGGTCCTGCTGACGCTGGTGCCGCTGGCCGCGATCGCCGGCAACCTGGTCGGCTACTGGATCGGCTACAAGGCCGGCCCGGCCGTCTTCAACAAGCCGGACTCCCGGCTCTTCCAGCAGGAGTACGTCGACAGGTCGCACGACTTCTTCGAGAAGTACGGTGCGCGCACGATCGTGCTGGCCCGCTTCGTGCCGATCGTGCGGACCTTCGCCACCGTGATGGCCGGCGCCAGCCGGATGCGCTTCGCGACGTACGCGCTGTACTCGGTGATCGGCGGCGTGCTCTGGGGCGCTGGCGTCATCGCGGCGGGCTACTGGCTCGGGCAGATCGAGTTCGTCCGCACCACCGTCGAGCCGCTGATCGAGCCGATCATCATCGGCGTCGTGCTGCTGTCGCTGATCCCCGCGGCGGTGGAGCTGCTGCGCTCCCGCCGGCGGCGCGGCGGGATGACCGCGGAGCCGCTGCTGGACGAGCCGATCGACGCCGGCGGGCAGGTCGAGCACACCGGCCGCCACCGCGCCGACTGAGCCCGCGCCGAGTCGGCTCGCGGACTGGCCCTCGGGGTTCTACCTCCCGGCGAGGGCCAGGCGCAGCTCGCGATAGACGGCGGTCAGCGCGGGCTGCTGGTAGTGGGCGTTGAGCCCGCTGGGGTTGGGCAGCACCCACAACGGGATGCCGTCGAGGGTCTCCTCCTGGCGGCCGACCTTGGCCCGGGGTCGGCCGAAGGCGGTCCGGTACGCGCTGACGCCGAGAATCGCGACCGAGCGTGGTCGCCACTCGGCGACCAGCTTCTCCAGCCGCGGCACCCCGGCCCGGATCTCGTCGTCGGTGAGCTCGTCGGCCCGGGCGGTGGCCCGGTTGACCAGGTTGGTGATGCCGATGCCGGCGGAGAGCAGCTCGCCGGTCTCCTCCGGCGGCAGCCGGCGGGCGGTGAAGCCGGCCTCGTGCAGGGTCGGCCACAGCCGGTTGGACGGGCGGCCGAAGTGCCGGCCGGACCAGCCGGACCACAGCGACGGGTTGATGCCGACCAGCAGCACCCGCAGGTCCGGACCCAGCAGGTCCGGCACGGTCCGCCCGTACGCCGCCTGCAGCTCCGCTCTCGTCGGCACCCGCCGACCCTAGTGTCGCGTTGCAGTGTTCCTGTGTGTCTTCGGCGTCGCCCTGCGCTCTGGCGAAGCGCACGCCGTGGCGCCTGCGTCCCAGCCGGACATCCCCGCCGGGCCGGGCTCGTGCTGTCACGCAGCGTCACATCGGGGAGCCCGCGAGCGTCGGCCTCACGCGGTCGGCGGC